>JBPBQV010000009.1:0-7633 GCA_050955045.1 Janthinobacterium lividum
TTCCCATTCCGAACAGAGAAGTTAAGCCCGCCAGAGCCGATGGTACTGCCGTAAAAGGTGGGAGAGTAGGTCGGTGCCAAATCTTATAACAATACAAAAAAAGCCTTTTATCATTTGATAAAAGGCTTTTTTTGTTAATAAGAAAAATTATGAGAAACTTTGTTTAAGAGAGTAAAGGTCTTTGATATATCCAGATCTAACGAAGCAGCTTCTCGGGATGTCTAGCCGCAAATTGATAAATCAAACTTTTTATATAATCATTTTCTGGATAAGGTTTTAATACTTCTTTTAGCACTCCTAAATCTATAGCATTAAAAAGTTTATCCGAATAGCCCATACCGTAAAATTGTCCAGCTTCCATCAGTACGAAACTTTTTTCATCAGTTGTTCTTCCTTCATCATAAATAATGATAGTAGGCATATTAGTACGAAGATGTTCAATCGCTTGTAAAACTCTGATATTATAATTAGCTGTATTTTCTTTTCCTATACACGCACCACTGCAATAATGTTGAATAATCCCTGAACATTCCTGATCATTTTTTTGTATAAAGCATAGCTTTGGACACAAATTAAAATCTGTAATTAATTTCCTCAGTAGCTCGTAACCTTCTAACATCAAACCAAAAGTATAAACTGGCTTTTGATGTTTTTTCTTTTTTCCAATTGCTAAACGCAAATAACCATTTTGATCTTCAAACTGATAGAGTGCATAAGTATCTTCAAAGCGTTTCAACGAGCGGTTGTGTTCTGGCCAAAGTCTTTTAATTTCAGTAACTTCTAAAATCAAAGCCATCAATTCTGTACCACAAATTTGCCAAGTTATATTGTAAATATCTCTCAAAAAATTTTGACGTTGTTTATTTGCATTGTTACCTGTAAAATGGCTGTTAACTCTTTTTCTGATATTTTTTGCTTTGCCTACATAAACTACTTTTCCTTTTTGATCATGAAAGTAATATACGCCCGGATTTTTTGGAAGTAAATCCATCACGTTTTTAGGTAAATGCGGTGGAAGCAACTGTTCTTTAGATTTTTGAAGCAATGAATGCTGAACATAGCTATCATTATCTTTACTTAATAACATTGAAAATAATGTTGAGGTTGCAAAAGCGTCGCCCATAGCACGGTGTCTGCTATTATTTTCTATTCCAAGCTGATGACAAAGTTTACCTAAACTATAAGAAGGATATCCGGGAATAATTTTTCGGCTTAGTCTAACAGTGCAAAGTTTTTTACAATCAAGAGTAAATCCTGCTGCTGCCAAATGATAGCGCACAAAAGAATAATCGAAGTTGACGTTATGTGCAATAAAAATTTTATCGTGCAGTAAAGCATAAATTTCGGCAGCAACATCTGCAAAAACAGGTGCTTCTTTTACCATCTCATTATTGATACCGGTTAATGCCTGAATATAAATTGGAATTGGCTGCTGTGGATTAATTAAAGATTCAAAACGGTGATATACTTGCTCGCCATCGTGCAAAATTATCGCAATATCAGTAATTCCATTTGCACTTGCATGGCCACCAGTAGTTTCTATATCCACAATTGCATACATAAATAAATCTTTTTTTAGCTAAAATCAAAGCCGCGTAAAGATATATAAAACTAAATTTGTTAGTAGGAAAGTTGGTTTGCTTTAAGTAAAAAAGACTCAATTTTTATACGATAAAAGAAGCATTTAGGCTAAGCTAAAATTCTTTTCAGCTTTGTGGCAAAATTTTTAACTTCACACAAAATCATATATAATTAGCATGAAATTATTAGAAGGAAAAGTAGCTTTAGTTACTGGCGCTTCCAAAGGAATTGGACGTAAAATAGCAGAAAAATTTGTCGAACATGGCGCTAAAGTAGCTTTTACTTATTTGTCGTCGTTAGAAAAAGGACAAGCTTTAGAACAGGAACTCCAACAGTTTGGAACACAAGTAAAAGGTTATCAATCAGATGCTTCTGTATTTGATGATGCAGAAAAATTAATTAACAATATTGTTGCTGATTTTGGTACCATCAATATAGTGGTAAATAATGCCGGCATTACCAAAGATGGTTTGTTGATGCGCATGACGGAACAACAATGGGACGACGTGCTAAACGTAAACTTGAAATCAATTTTTAATATAACAAAAGCAGCATCAAAAATAATGATGAAGAACCGGAGCGGCATTTTTATCAACATGAGTTCTGTAGTTGGTGTTCAGGGAAATGCCGGGCAATCAAATTATGCAGCATCAAAAGCCGGAATTATTGGTTTTTCAAAATCGGTAGCAAAAGAATTAGGTTCGAGAAATATTCGTACTAATGTTGTTGCGCCTGGATTTATTCGGACAGAAATGACGGAAGTTTTAGATCCGAAAGTGGTACAAGGCTGGACGGATGCCATTCCGTTAAAACGCGCAGGCGAAACAGAAGATGTAGCCAACACCTGTGTTTTTTTAGCTTCGGATATGAGTAGTTACATTACAGGACAAGTTTTTCCGGTAGATGGCGGAATGCTTTAATTAAAAAATAATGCTGTGATATAATTTTGAGCAAGTCGGAAATTCAACAAAAAATTATTGAAATGGCTACAAAACGTGGAGCAGACAAAACCATTTGTCCATCGGAAGTGGCCAGAGAAATGTTTGGAGATAGTTGGCGTTCAGAGATGCAAGCTGTTCGGGATGTATCTTTTGATCTGGCAACAAAAAACCGAGTAATTGTTACGCAAAAAGGTAAAATAGTTGATCCCGAAAAATTTAAAGGACCAATTCGTATTCGTATTCATCCTTAAAAAACGATGATTAGCCGAACAATTTAAACCGCAACAGTTTTATAAAAAATATGCTGTATTTAATTTCGGTTTCCTGGGGAACTGTTTCTGGTTGGTGGACTATTACTTGTTTGCTGGTTGCTTTTTCATACAGCATGCTATTGTATCGGCAATCCAATAATCTCAGTCAAACGTGGCGAAATGTTTTGTTTGCCATTCGTACAACTGCTGTTTTTATCCTGTCTTTTTTGTTGCTTGCGCCGTTAATTAAATCAATAAGTAAACGTTTGCAAAAACCGCTGATTCTGGTTTTACAGGATAATTCTTTATCAATCAAACAGTTTCCTTCCAAAAATTTTCATTCAAATATCTTCTTTAATCAACTTCATCAGCTTAAAAAAAAAATGGGTGATGATTATGATGTGCAAGAGTTTAATTTCGATAAAAACTTATCCGTCGGATTTTCAGATTCTTTAAATGGTAAACAAACTGATATTGCTGCTGCTCTGGAAAACTTAAATAATAGTTTTGGCAACCAAAATATTGGTGCTGTAATTTTGGCTTCCGATGGTTTATATAATCATGGCAGTTCTCCGCTCAACGTTGCTTCTTCTTTAAAAACCAATTTTTATACAGTTGCTTTAGGAGATACCATTTCCAAAAAAGATGTTTTGATTGATCATGTAGATTATAATAAGACAGCTTTTTTGGGAAATGATTTCATGACAACTGTTTTTTCAGAAGCGCATCAAACAAAAGGAAAAACGTTGCAACTAAAAGTTTCTGAAGATGGAAAGCAAGTTTTAAACCAGCAAATTAACATCAGCAGTAATGATTTTAAAAAAAATATTCCTTTAAAATTAAATGCAGATAAAAAAGGTATACATAAATTTCAGATTAGTTTGCTGCCTGTTGCTGATGAAATTTCTACTGCCAACAACACAGAAATTATTTATGTAGAAGTTTTAGATAACCGTAAAAAAATACTGATTCTTTTTGATGCGCCACATCCGGATGTTGCAGCTGTTCGTCAATCGCTGGAAAGCAATCAAAATTATGAAGTAAAAACCAGTTTGTGGAACGATTTTCAGCTGAACAAATTGAATGATTACAGTTTGCTGATTTTAGAGCAATTACCAAACAACCGGGTCAATTTACAACCTTTAATTGCGCAAACAGAACGTTTAAAAATTCCGGTTTGGTTTATGCTGGGCGCGCAAACCAATATTGCACAACTTAATTCTTTGCAAAAGTTGATCAATATCAGTAGCGGTAATCCAAATATGCAGGAAGTTTTTGCTGCTCCGGATGCTTCTTTTACCAGCTTTATTTTGTCGGATTCTACCAAAACAAAAATCAGTAATTTTCCGCCTTTGCTGGCTCCTTTTGGTAATTATGGTGCTAACGCATCAGCGGCTGTTTTATTAAAACAAAAAATTGGAAACGTTATAACTTCGTACCCGTTGCTTGCTTTTGCAGAAGAAAATAACCGGCGATTGGCGGTTTTAGCAGGAGAAGGTTTATGGCGATGGCGTTTAAACGAATATCAGCAATATGGAAACCATCATGCTTTAGATGAATTACTTTCGCAATCGGTACAATATTTATCGGTTAAAAACAACCAGAAACGGTTTAATGTTGCTACTTCAAAATTGGTTTTTGAGGCAGAAGAGAACCTGAATTTTAGCGCAGAACTTTACAACCAAACTTTTGAACTGGTTAATCAGCCGGAAGTTTCAATCACCATAAAAAATAAAAAAGGAAAAATATACAATTTTCAGTTCTCCAGAAACAGCCAATCGTATAGTTTAGATGCCGGTGTTTTACCTACTGGAGAATACAATTATGAGGCGCAAACCAAATTAGGAAACGAAAATTTTAAAGCGGCAGGCAATTTTACTGTTAAAGCTTTAGTTGCAGAAGCTGCTCAAAGTGCTGCTGATCATCAGCTTTTGTACGCTTTGGCAAAAGAAAATGGAGGTGAAATGATTTTTCCGCATCAATTAAACCAATTGTCGGAATTGATTCGCAAAAATGAAAACATTAAAACGATTGCTTATGCAGATGGAAATTATCGGGAGCTGATTGACGAAAAATGGATTTTTGTGCTGATACTTTTACTTTTAAGCATGGAATGGTTTTTCAGAAGAAGAAATGGAGAAATCTGATGCTTCTTTTATCGCCTAAAAAATGGATTTTTTTTCTTCTTTTTTCTCGTGCACAATTACAAAAATATCTTCATTAGGCTTTTTCATTAAATATTTTTCACGGACAAATTTTTCCAGCTTTTCTTTATTTGAAGTTAGTTCGTTTAATTCTTTCTGTACTTTAGCCGTTTCTGTAGTATAAAATTCGTGTTCTTCTTTCAGTTTGTTTAGTTGCTGGCGGTACTCGTATTGTGATAATAAATCATTGCGGTCAAAAAAAATCAGCCAAACCAAAAAGATAATGCTGATTAAAAAGTATTTATTTTTAAATAGATCGAGCAAGTGTTGCATAAAAACAAGCAGTTGAAATTTCATTTAAATATAGCAAGTAGTTTGACTATTTTACAACTGTAGCAGTACGATAAAAAAACAGGTTTTGTTGCTTTTTTAACTGGCAACAAACCTGTTTTTATCATTATGGAAAAGGGTTTTTAATGCGATAAAGAAGCATTGAAAAATTAATTTGCAGTACGCTCACGACGCGGGCCGCCAGGTTTTCTGCCTCTTAAATTTTCTCCCGGACGGTTTCCTTTTGTACGGTTGTTGCTATTGTTGCTTACTTTTGGCTGAGGCTTTTGTGCCACAAATGCATGTTTCGGTGGATAAGGATGATCGGAAACCGGAATCGTTTTGTTGATAATCTTATGGATATCTTTCAAAAATTCCTGTTCATCAGCATCACAAAAAGAAAATGCAATTCCGCTGGCACCGGCGCGGCCTGTTCTGCCAATCCGATGAACGTAAGTTTCCGGAATATTTGGCAATTCGTAATTGATTACGTGTGTCAGTTCATCTACATCAATTCCGCGTGCGGCAATATCTGTGGCAACTAAAATGCGTGTAGTTCTGGCTTTAAAATTAGTTAAAGCGCGTTGTCTTGCGTTTTGAGATTTATTACCATGAATTGCTTCCGCAGTAATATTAGCGCGTAATAAATCTTTCACCACTTTATCTGCGCCATGTTTTGTTCTGGTAAAAACCAATGCTGTCCGGATGGTTTTGTCTTTCAATAAATGCAGCAACAAATCTCTTTTATCACTTTTTTCTACCATAAAAACAGCTTGTTCAATGGTATCAGCAGTGGAAGAAACAGGTGTAACCTCAACTCTTTCGGGTTGATGTAAAATGCTATCTGCCAAATGTTTAATTTCATTTGGCATGGTTGCCGAAAAGAACAATGTTTGCCGGTTTTGTGGCAGTTTTGCAATTACTTTCTTTACATCATTTACAAAACCCATATCCAACATTCGGTCAGCTTCATCCAAAACCAAAATCTGAACATGCTGCAGATTAACAAAACGCTGGTTCATCAAATCCAGTAAGCGGCCAGGCGTAGCAACTAAAATATCAACGCCACGTCTTAAAGCTTCCGTTTGCGGATTTTGAGAAACGCCACCAAAAATGACCAAATGTTTTAAACCCGTATTCCTGCCATAAGCGTTGAAACTTTCTTCAATCTGGATAGCTAATTCGCGTGTTGGTGTTAAAATCAACGATTTGATCGTTTTTTGTTCTTTATGCTGCTGTTTCTGCTGATACAAAAGCTGCAAAATTGGAATGGCAAAAGCTGCTGTTTTTCCGGTCCCGGTTTGTGCGCAACCTAATAAATCTTTTCCTTTTAAAATTAGCGGGATGGATTGTTCCTGGATAGGTGTCGGCTGCGTATAGCCCTCGTGTTTTAAAGCCTTGAGGATAGGCTCAATTAAATTTAATTCGTCAAATAACATGAAATATTGTACTAAAATGTGCTAACACGTCGGTATTAGCGGTCAGGTGATGTGCTTAAGATCAAAGCCGGTAATAAAGCGGGTAATAATAGTGCGAAGATACGCTTTAAACTTAATTTGTAATAGGTATTAATTTGTCACAAAAAAGCCGGCTTTTGGCCGGCTTTGATATGCTTCTTTTATCGACTAAAAATTTACTTTTTTAAGAACTTAAAGTTTTTACCGATAAATTTTGCATTGCTGCCTAATTCTTCTTCAATACGTAGCAACTGATTGTATTTTGCAATCCGGTCTGAACGGGAAGCAGAACCAGTTTTAATTTGTCCGCAATTTAAAGCAACAGCTAAATCAGCAATCGTGCTATCTTCGGTTTCTCCGGAACGGTGGCTCATTACAGAAGTATAACCATTAGTTTGTGCTAAAGAAACAGCGTTAATGGTTTCAGTTAAAGTACCTATCTGGTTAACTTTTACCAAAATTGAGTTACCAATATTTTGGTCAATGCCTTGTTGTAAACGAGTTACGTTTGTCACAAATAAATCATCGCCAACTAACTGAATTTTGCTACCTAATCTTTCGGTTAATAATTTCCAACCATCCCAGTCATCTTCGGCCATACCATCTTCAATAGAAATGATTGGATATTTTTCTGCCAATTGCGCTAAATAATCTACTTGTTCTGCACTGGTACGGATTGCACCTTTTTCGCCTTCAAATTTAGTATAATCGTATTTTCCATCTACATAAAACTCAGAAGCCGCACAGTCAAACGCCAGATAAATATCCTCACCAGCTTTGTAACCTGCTTTTTCAATCGCTTGTATAATTGTTTCTACACCATCTTCTGTACCTTCAAAAGTTGGCGCAAATCCACCTTCATCACCAACTGCTGTTACTAACCCTCTATCATGTAAGATTTTTTTCAGGGTATGAAATACTTCAGCTCC
>JBPBQV010000010.1:0-180744 GCA_050955045.1 Janthinobacterium lividum
TAAAACATAATTATAACCTTTTTCTTTTGCTACAGCCTGGATAGCTGCACGTAGTTTTGCAAATAACGGATCTGAAAGAGATTTTGTTTTTTCATCTACCTTCTGGCGTGCAGTAGTGTTATAATCTTGCAAACGTTTGTTCATGTCTTGCAATTCTGATTCTTTAGCAGTACGTGCAGCCTCTGTCATTGATGCTCTTTTTGCATCATAAGATTGTGCATTGGTAGTTAACTCTGTTTGCATGGTAGTTAACTGATCAGAAAAAGTTTTTGAGTAATCCTGAATTTGTTTTTGAACAACTTTTGTTTCAGGCATCAGTTCGACAACCTGATTAGAATTAATGTGACCGATTTTAGATTGAGCTTCAGCTATATTTCCTGCGAAAAATAAACATCCGGCAACTAAAGCAACTTTAAATAGTTTTTTCATTTTTATTATTATGGGTGATTTTGTGTGCTGTTTTTAGTATTAATTTATTGGGCTAATACGCCGGGTTTTAAACCCAAACGGGTAATTACTGCTGCGCTTTTATCATAACGCGGATTTGCGTAAAGCATTATCACTTCGCTGTTTTTATCGAAGATCATATCCAAATTTTCACTTTCTGCAATAGCTTGTACTGCTTTTGCAACACGATCCTGAATTGGTTTTATCAGCGCGGTGCTTCTTTGTGAAAGCTCGCCATCGGGGCCAAACTTTTGACGCTGGAAATCTTTTGCTGCTTTTTCTTTATCAATAATCTCATTTTCGCGACGTTTTTTCATATCGCCAGTCATCAAAACCTGATCTGCCTGATAGGCTTTATACATACGATCAATATCTTGAAAACGTGCATCGGTTTCTTTTTGCCACTGATCTGAGATGGCTGCAATTTGCTTTTGTGAAGAAGCGTATTCTGGAACATGCTTCAAAATATATTCAGAATCAACATAAGCAAAACGCTGGGCAAATACTGTTGTAACTGCCAGCATTGGTAATAATATTGTTAAAAATATTTTTTTCATACCACAAACCTACGTAAAATTATGTCTTTGCAATTCTCACAAAAACACATCTTAACAGCGCGTTTTATTAAATTTTTAAAAAATTACAGTTTGTCATCAATTAAAGCCTCCGCTTAAGCTTTGTGCAATAGAAAAGTGGAAATGGCCTTTATTTGCAGTTGGTAAACCGGGAATAGGATCAAAACCATAGCCATAGTCCAAGCCAAGTAAACCAAATATCGGTAAGAAGATACGTGCACCGAAACCTGCAGAACGTCTTACGTTAAAAGGGGAAAACTCGTTAAAAGAATTCCAGGTATTGCCACCTTCAGCAAAAGCCAGGATAAATACAGTGGCCGATTGACTTGCAATAACCGGATGCCGCAATTCTAACTGCATCTTGTTAAAAATCGGACTACCAGATGTACTTGCAACTGATACATTTGATCCATTGGGAACAATATCAAAGTTTTCATAGCCTCGTAAACCAATAATCTCAGAGCCTTGTAAAAACTGGTAACTCTGCATACCATCACCACCCAGTTTAAAACGCTCGAAAGGCGATTGGCCTACTGCAGAACTATATGAACTTAAGAAACCGAATTGTGTTTGTGCTTTTAAAACCAATTTCCCATAGATTTTCTGAAACCATTGTGCTTCAAATTTTGCTTTGTAATATTCTACAAAATGGTAACGCTCCTGTGGTGTAGCAATTGCATAATTGATATTGTTAAATAAAGAATATGGAGGTGTGAATTGAGCTGTTAGTCGAATATTAGAACCTGAGGTTGGATAGATTGGTGCATCTAAAGAATAACGGCTGAAAGTCTCTGTTAACTTGATGTTAATTGATTTACCATTAGAAAATAAATATCCAGTATAATTTTGTAAATTATAGTGATCAAAGCTTAAGGTATGACTTAAATTGAAATAATCATCCGGCCATTTTAATTGCTTTCCAATCGTTGCAGAAATACCATTGATGGTGATTCCATAATAGTTTGGATCACCTTTTTTAACAGCAGAATAACCACTAATAGCATTACGTCCATTAGATTGCAATTGCGTATAAGCAGTTACACCAAAATTAACCGGCTTTTTACCGCCAAACCAAGGTTCAGAATAGGTAAAAGAAAAATTTTGATAATTTTTCCCGTTTGCCTGTCCGCGCAAACTTAGTTTTTCGCCATCGCCTTTTGGAAGTGGTTTATAAGCTTTTAAATTAAAGATGTTTCTAAGCGAAAAGTTGTTAAAAGTTAAGCCTAATGTTCCAACAATACTGCCACCGCCAAAACCACCAGAAAGTTCGATCTGGTCAGATGGTTTTTCTACCACGTTATACAAAATATCTACCGTTCCGTCATTTGGGTTTATATTTGTTGGACGTGGTTCAAGTTTTTGCTCATCGAAATTACCCAGTTGTGTAATGGCTTGCGTACTTCTAACAATAGCTTCTTTAGAAAACTTTTGACCAGGTTTTGTACGAATTTCTCTTCTGATAACTTTATCGTTCGTTACTTCGTTTCCCTTTATAACAACATTATTGATGGTGTATTGCGGCCCTTCATATACGCGCAAATCAACATCAATCGTATCGTTATGGATTCGAGTTTGAACAGGATCAGTCTGATAAGTTAAATAACCATCATTCAAATAAAGCGAAGAAATATCATCACCGTTTGGAGAACCAGTTAAACGTTTGTTCAATTCTTCTTCACTAAAAACATCACCTTTTTTGATTTTTAAAAGTGTGTTTAAAATTTTAGTTGGATATTTTGCGTTTCCGGACCAGGTAACATCACCAAAATAATATTTTGGACCTTCGTAAACTTTTATTTTAATGTTAACTGTTGTTGCATCATTTTTCCAGATAGAATCTGTTAATACTTCTGCATCGCGATAACCTTCTGCCTGCATTTTAGCAACCAGCGTTTGCTTATCTTCTTCGTATTTGTCCTGCAAAAACTTCTTAGAACCAAACACATTGTACCATTTTTTTTCTTTAGTCTTTTTCAGGTACTTCTCTAATTTTGCGTTCTTAAAAGCAGTATTACCAGTAAAAGCTATACTGTTAACTTTTACTTTCGTTTTTTTATCAATGTTAACATCCAGAATTAAGCTGTTTTTTTCGCCAGCATCAATTCGTTCCTTAACATCAACTGTAGTATTTAAATAACCTTTCTCTGCAAAATGCTTTTTGATAATAGCTGTAGTAGTATTCAGCAGGTTTTCGTTTACAATTTTGCCGGTTTTATCTTTCAGCTTTTTTTGGACATCTTCTACTTCACCTTTACGCAAGCCTTTCAAGTTCAGTTTAGAAAGCCTCGGACGTTCTTTTACGTTGATATCAAAGTTGATGGTATCGTTTCTTAAAGTATATAATAGTTTAACATCATCAAACAATCCCTGCTGCCACAAGTTTTTAATTACGTTAGAAGTTGCATCGCCTGGAACTGTAATTTTATCACCTTTATTTAATTGTGAAATTTTGATCAAAACATCTTTATCCAAATATTGAGATCCGGTTACGGTAACTGTACCAACAGTAAGTTCTTTTGGATTAAGATAACTTAAACTATCCGCTGGTAAGGCCTGTGTGGTCGCAGGTTTTCTGCCGCCCTGAGCTAGAACAGCAGAAGATATTGCACATAAAATTAATGCTAAAAAGTACCTATTCATTCGTAGAATTTGGAGGCTAAAGTAATTTAAACAGTTGTTAAAAAGTGTTAAACATCAAAAATTAGTTCACTTGCTCGCTTGTCATTCCGAAACGGCGTTCTCGCTGCTGGTAATTTAAAACGGCTTCAAACAAATCTTCTTTGCGGTAATCCGGCCATAATTTAGCCGTAAAATACAACTCAGCATAAGCAATCTGCCAAAGCAAATAGTTGCTGATGCGGTATTCGCCACTTGTTCTGATCAATAATTCCGGGTCGGGCATTTCTGAAGTATGTAAATGCTGTGCAAATAAATCTTCATTAATGTCTGCTGCTTTTAACTCGCCTTTTTCAACCTTTTCGGCAAGTTGTTTGGCAGCGTTTACAATTTCGCGCCTCGAACTGTAGCTTAATGCTAACGTTAAAACCAAACCTGTATTACCAGTGGTCTTTTCAATTGCTGCTTGCAGCTCTTTTCCACATTTCCCCGGAAGCATATCCAGATCGCCAATGGCATTTAAACGAACATTATTTTCCATCAGCTTTTTTATTTCTTTGTTGATGGTAGCAATCAGCAATTCCATAATTGCAGTAACTTCAAACTTTGGCCGGTTCCAGTTCTCCGAAGAAAAAGTATATAAAGTTAGATAGCCGATACCTAGTTCGCTTGCACCTTCTACCACATCACGTACTGCCAGAACGCCATTATGATGGCCAAATACACGAAGCTTTCCTTTTCCTTTCGCCCAGCGGCCATTTCCGTCCATAATAATGGCAACGTGTTTTGGCAGCTTGGTTTTATCTATTTGTGCTCTAAAATCCATTGATCATTTGTACATTAGCCTTGCTACCGGAGTTATATTACCTGACAGAATCTTTATTTTTCAAGCTAATCTTATAAAATCCTGTACGGCAATTTTGAAGTTTTGATTGTTTAAAACACGTTTTTTATATAATTTACATTTATAAAAACTGTTTTTTGATTGAAAAAATTCAGGCTGCAAAGGTAAAATTAATCTTTAGATAATGGCATTTCCAGTGATTAGGAAATTGATTATGTGGAAATTAAACTCCATATGATTAAACTGCTATAGCTGATGCTTCTTTTATCAACTTAAATTTAAGGTTGAACTACAGGACATTTCTGACTTAAAAAAGTGTATGAAATACTAAAACCAGTAATCATATATGTATCCCGCTGCCTAAAATCTCCTCGCTGTGAACCCGCCGAACCAATGTAAATTCCGGTTTTTTCTCCGGAACGGTCTGCCAGTATTCCCGAATAAGCATTTGCTAAGCTTGCTTTAGCTGCATAAACAGTGCTTACATCATCCAGATAATCTGTAAAAGCCGTACGATAACCTATTTCCAAAGCTAAATTCCAGCTTTTGTAAAAATTAACTTTAAGGCCCACACCATAAGGTATGCTTAAAGCAGTAGTTGAATATTCTTTTTGCTGACCTTCTGTTTTTAGCGGCCGTAGCAAGTAAGTATCTCCCTGATAGTTGGTTTTCGGTTCGTAATTAACCAAAGCAGCACCGGCAAATATAAATGGCGACCACCTTTTCAGGCTGATGCCGGGTAGATAATTAAAAAAGTTAAGTTCGCCGCTAAGTGATACTTCGTTTATCGGTGTAAAAAAGCTGAGGTTACGGTTGCGCAATTGCTGGTTAGAAGATAAACTGTCGGCACCTTGAACCCGGCCATAAGTATAACCCAGCTTTGCCGAAAAATAACCGTTAAAATTGCGTTTTACAAATGCGCCGATAGCAAAATCAGTAAACTTCAGCGGATCATTTTGGTTGAAATCTCCCATATAACCTGAGGAACCGGCAAATCCGCCAGCTTCCCAGTTTTGCGCAAAAGCACCAGAAGAAAATAGCAGTAAAAGAAGCAAACCACAAAGTAAACGCATCAGTTTAAAAAATCAGTAATTACGCGCATCCAGCCCCCACATTAATTTGTTTCTTAACGTGGATAAATAACTTTCATTATTCAGCCTAACGAGATTTAAACTGTAACCAGCTTTGCGAACTGTGAAAACGCTGGAAGTATCAATGGTTTCTGTAGTAGAATCGCAGGAAATAAGGTAATTTGAGCTTCGGCTTTCTACCCTAAAAGTAAGCGTATTGGTATCTGAAACCACTATTGGCCGAACATTCAAATTGTGAGGAGAAATTGGCGTAACGACGAAATTACCGGATTGAGGGAAAACAATCGGACCGCCGCAGCTTAAAGAATAAGCAGTAGAACCGGTTGGTGTAGAAATAATGATACCATCTCCCCAATAGGAGTTTAAATATTCATCGTTCAAAAAGGCATGAATAGTGATCATAGCTGCATTATCGCGCTTATGAAAGGTGATATCATTCAACGCCGTATTCTGATTTTTGAACACCACCGGATCAGAATTTATTTCCAGCAAACCACGGCTGTCTAAAGTAAATTGCCGGTTTACCAGTGCATGAATAGCGGCAGCAATATCATTTTTATTTACGCTGGCTAAAAAACCTAAACGGCCAAAATTGATGCCAATAACTGGTATTCCAGAATCACGGACGATATCTACTGTACCTAAAATAGTACCGTCGCCACCTAAACTCAGCATCACATCTACACGGTTTTTAATATCATCATAACTACTAAAAGCATTATACTGATAAGAAAAATTGGGTTGGTCGGAAATAAAGTTTCCAAGTTCTGTATGGACAAAAATTTCTGTTTGATGTTGCTCCAAACAATCAAAAACCTGCCTGATAAAAGGTAATACTGCCTGGTTAAAAGTTTTACCGTAAACTGCAATCTTCATCAAAAAATTTATATGTTGATGTAATTCATCAATAAATCGTATCGGTTCATGGAGTCATCCTCAACCTGTGCTTGGTTATATACGGCGATTACTATATAATCGTACCGAATAAAGCTTGCCAGGATTGCAGAAACATCTTTTTTATTGATTTTAAGTGTTACTTCGAGACGTGTAGAATCTGAAAAAGCACGAATATAAGAGCTTAAAACCTGTGCTTTGTCGGATTCTACAATCTGCGCCATTTGAGCTAATGAATTATCGCGATTACTAATTTCTAGCACAATAATCGCTCCTGGCTCGGTAACCGAAGTTAACGTTGCAAAATAATTAGTTAAAGTATTAATATGAATAAGGCCAAGATAATTATTTTTCATATCCAGCACCGGCACTAAGCTTAGCTGTTGCGCATGAAACAACCTGATCACATCATAAATATGTTGGTTATCTCGTACAAAAGCATGAGGTTTTAAGGTAGATAATGAACTGATTAACGTTTGCTCATCTGTTACTTCAATTAAATCATCTTCAGCAATTAAACCCAGAAACTCGTCTTCATTAACCACAGGCAATTCATTTACTTTGAATTCTGCCAGCAACAGATAAACTTTTTCAACCGTATCTGTCAGCTTTACAGACGGGATAATATCAGAAATGAGTTCAGCAACAACCATATTAAACGTTATTATGCTCCAGGAATTCTTTTAATATACGGTTAAACTCCACCGGTTGTTCCATCATAGGCGCATGGCCACAATGATCTACCCAGGTTAGTTCTGCTTTGGGTAAAAGCTGGTTAAATTCTACAGCTACTTCTGGTGGTGTAATTTTATCATTTTTACCCCAAATTAAGGCAACAGGTATTTTTATTTTGTGTAAATCTTTTGCCATGTTGTGCCGGATAGCAGATTTTGCCATAGCCAGCAACCTGATTATTTTATGCCGATTGTTTACACTTTCATAAACCTCATCTACCAAATCTTTGGTTGCTGTTTTTGGGTCATAAAAAGTGTATTCTACCTTTTCTTGAATAAAAGGATAGCTTTCTCTACGGGGAAATGATCCGCCAAAAGCATTTTCATACAAACCAGAACTTCCTGCAAGTACCATCAGTTTTAGTTTTTCGGGATGTGTAAGCGCGTAAATTAACGCCACATGCCCACCAAGCGAATTTCCTAATATTACGATGTCATCCAGCTCTTTATACTTGATAAATTTATGAATGAATTTAGCAAGCGTTTTTACACCAATGGTTAATAAGGGCAATTCATAAATAGGCAACAAGGGAATAATTACTCGGTATTCTTTACTAAATTCTTCAATTACATATTCCCAGTTACTTAAAGCACCCATCAAACCATGTAGCAGCAGCAAAACTTCACCTTTCCCTTCTTCTATATATTTAAACCCTTTTTCTTCTTTAACCACAAAGTTCATAAAAACGTATCTTGAAAATATTTCTGCTGCATCATCATAAATAGCATTCAATAACAGCTTATTACAACGGCTATAAAATTAGCTTTTTTAAAACGGGTTCCTATCAACTATCAGAATAATTACTGCAATAACTGTTTTACAATTTCAGAAATCGTTTTTCCGTCAGCTTTACCGGCCAGTTCTTTGTTCGCCATTCCCATCACTTTGCCCATATCTTTTACAGATGCTGCGCCTGTTTTTTGAATTACTTGCTGCAAATAAGCAGCAATTTCGTCCCTGTTCATTTGCTGCGGCAAGTACGCTTCAATCACCTGCATTTCTTCTTTTTCAATCTGATACAAATCGTCGCGGTTTTGTGCCTGATAAATTTCTGCAGATTCTTTACGTTGTTTAATCAGCTTTTGCAAAACTTTCAGTTCTGTTTCTTCGGAGATCGCTTCCGATGCGCCTTTTTCCGTTCGCGCCAATAACAAAGCCGATTTGATCGCCCGTAATCCGCGCAAATGCGCATCAGCTTTTGCCAGCATGGCTTTTTTAATATCCTGATCTATTGTTTCGATTAACATGCTTCTTTTATCAGTGTTTTTTTAGTGTTGAGAAGAGGCAGATTCTTCGTTAAAATTTCTGCTCTCCGCTTCAATTTCAATCTTCAAATTCTCTTCGTTCCAAACTTCGGCCCTATTTCCGCGCAAAGTTAACAGCATTTGCCTGCGCTGTTGGCATAATTGTTAAATCGTTGATATTAACATGTGCCGGACGAGAAACCACAAACCAAATCGTTTCGGCAATATCTGTAGCTACCAAAGGCTCAAAACCTTCATACACTTTTTTAGCTCTTTCTATATCGCCGCCAAAGCGGATGTTAGAAAAATTAGTTTCTACAGCTCCCGGGTTTACAGCTGAAACTTTAATCCCGTGCGGCAACAAATCAACACGCATCGCTTTGTTTAAAGCATCCACGGCATGTTTTGTTGCGCAATAAACGTTACCGTTCGGATAAACTTCTTTTCCAGCAATCGAGCCTAAATTGATAATATGACCACTACCATTGGTAATCATCCAATTAGAAACAATTTTGCTGGTGTAAAGCAAGCCTTTAATATTGGTATCAATCATCACATCCCAGTTATCGGGTTCACCTACATTTAAAGGTTCCAAGCCTTTGCTTAAACCGGCGTTGTTAATCAACACATCTACCTTTTTCCATTCTGCGGGTAAAGTTTCGAGGTTATGTTGTACGGCTGCTTTATCGCGGATATCAAAAACAGCCACAGCAACTTCTGTATTATATTGAATATTTAGGGCGTTTGCCAATTTTTCCAGTTTGTCTGCTTGGCGGCCGGTTAATATCAAATTAAAACCTTCGCGGGCAAAAACGTGCGCACAAGCTTCGCCAATGCCAGAACTGGCTCCTGTAATCAATGCAATTTTGTTCATAAAAGAAATATTAAATCAAACCCCAAATTAAGGCTTTATGCAGCAGCGTTTGTAATTTTATTCAAAAAACAAACTGAACATGATATTGTGTAGATATAATTTTTCCAGCGGACTGGCGTAAGGATGATTTTCTGGATAAAGAACGTTTCCGAAAGAATTGGAAAGTTTAATTTCAGGAGAAAGCTTAAAATATTCCAGGTAAATATCGCAGCCAAAACCGGCTACATAAGAAGAATAATTGCGCACATTTTTCAGTTTCCGCTCCAGCGGAGCCAAATCAGCTTCGTTGCCCTTGCTTTTCCCGCCGATACCAAATGCGTATTTGGCTCCGCCTAAAACGTACGCCCTGAAATTACCGATCCGGTTTGATTTCAGCTTAAATTCCAGCGGAAATTCTGCCTGTGTGGTTGAAACAATCGCCTGGTTATCCGGAGCTAAATCCTGTGTCCGGTATTGATATTTGATTGTCCGATCCGCAAAAACCAAACTTGGCGTAGTGCGGATTTCCAGATTATCGGTGATGCTGTAGCGCGCCATAAAACCCAAAGCAAAACCCGCTGTGCCCGGCGAACTGATGCTATTTAAAGAATCTGTAATATAACGGTTGGTTCCCTGATCGAAATACGGATTCCGCCAATCCGGCTTTTTCAGGATTTTATAAGAGGAGCTAACATATTGAAAAGTATAGCCGAAAGAAAAGGCATTTTGATCTGCTCCGCCGGCCCAAGCTTGTACAACACGCTGTGCAGAAACAATTTCATTCAAAAAAAACAGGGATAAAAACAGTATGTACTTTTTGCTCATTTAATGCCGGTATAAACAGAACAAATGCCAAACGCCAGCGGCCGATTTTTGGTATTTTTAAAACCTACTTTTTGCATCAGGCTGATAAAACGCTCGCCATCAGGAAAAGCGGCAACAGATTCTGGCAAGTAAGAATAAGCGCGTGCATCTTTAGAAAATAATTTCCCAATTAATGGCGTGATATAATTGAAATAAAAATGATATAGATGTTTCACCGGGAATACTTTTGGTTTAGAAAACTCCAGAATAACCGCTTTTCCGCCTGGTTTCAATACGCGGCACATATCTGCCAAACCAGCTTCCAGGTTTTCAAAATTGCGAACGCCATAGGCAACCGTAACAGCATCGAACGCATCATTATCAAAAAGCAACTTTTCAGAATCCCCCAAACGAACTTCAAAACAATTATTCATGCTTCTTTTATCGATCTTTTTTTGGGCAATGTTCAGCATTCCCTGCGAAATATCTACGCCGATGATTTTTTTTGGTTGCAGAATTTTAATCGCTTCAAAAGCAAAATCGCCGGTTCCGGTTGCCACATCTAAAATCAGTTGTGGTTTATCTTTTTTCAGTTCGTTGATCGCGATTTTCCGCCAGATAATATCGATCCCAACCGACATAAAATGATTCAGAAAATCGTAAGTTTTAGAAATATTGTCGAACATATCGGCCACCTGTTCTTTCTTGGTGGCCTGATTGTTTTGGTAAGGAGTTATCGTTTTGTTCATGCTGATGTTTCAAAGATGCGAATAAATAGGTGCTAAAAGAAGCATCTGCTAAATGGAAAGCGTGGCCAGCAAACCAGGGAAATCCAATTGCCGGGAAAACATTTCAGTTTCTCCGTTCTCATTTTTCGGCCACAAATCCTGCGGCCGGTCCCAGTACAATTCCACGCCGTTTTTGTCGGGATCATCCAAATAAATCGCTTCCGAAATACCATGATCTGATGCACCGCTGATTGGATATTGCGCATCAATCAGCCGTTTAAAAATTGCTGCTAAATCTTTTCTTTCAGGATACAAAATTGCGGTGTGGTATAACCCGGGTGCATTTTCCGGTGCTGGCGGCGCGTTTTTACTATGCCAGGTATTTAGGCCGATGTGATGATGATAGCCACCAGCCGAAATAAAAGCAGCCTGATCGCCATATTTTTGCATCAGCTCAAAACCCAGTAATCCACAGTAAAAATCTATTGAACGTTGTAAATCACTTACTTTTAAATGTACATGACCAATGCG
Organism: Janthinobacterium lividum; assembly: GCA_050955045.1. GTDB lineage: Bacteria > Bacteroidota > Bacteroidia > Sphingobacteriales > Sphingobacteriaceae > Mucilaginibacter_A. The sequence goes on from JBPBQV010000010.1 coordinate 11,363, forward strand.
TGTTTGCGCCGGAATATTATAATCCATTTGGGTACTTTTTAATTCGACATTAGAATAGCACAAAGTAAAGGCAACAAATTTTAACTTTGTAGAATGATTGTCAAATCTGCTGATTTCATTTGTAGCAATACGCAAATATCCAAATTACCGCCGCCTTTAAAGCCAGAATATGCTTTTATCGGCCGTTCCAACGTAGGCAAATCTTCGCTGATCAATATGATAACCGGCAAAAAAGGTTTAGCCAAAACCTCTCAAACGCCTGGAAAAACGCAGCTGATCAACCATTTTATAATCAATGAAAACTGGTATCTGGTTGATTTACCAGGCTACGGATATGCCCGGATTTCTAAAGGAAAAAAAGAAGAATGGAACAAATACATTCGTAATTACCTCGAAAAGCGCGAAAACCTGCAATGTGTTTTTATTTTGATTGACAGCCGCTTAGAACCACAAAAAATTGATCTGGAGTTTTGTTCTGCCATTGGCGAGCGCGGCATTCCGTTCGTACTGGCTTTTACCAAAGCTGATAAGCAAAATAAATCTAAAACAGCTCATAACGTGGCCTTATTCCGAAAAGCTTTGCTGGCTTGGTTTGAAGATGTGCCTCAGCATTTTATCACTTCTGCCGAAACGCAAGAAGGCAGAGATGAAATTTTGAATTTTGTAGATGAAGTGAACCGGGCATTTAATGTAAATGACGTACAGATTTATCAGCCGAATCAGGATTAGTATTATTATATGAAAAAATATTTTTCCCTTGTTACTTTTTCGCATACAATTTTTGCGATGCCTTTTGCTTTTATCGGTTTTTTTCTGGCCGTAACAACCACCAATCATGTTTTCTCATCCTTAAAATTAGGGTTGATGTTGCTGTGTATGGTTTTTGCCCGAAGTGCAGCGATGGCTTTTAACCGTTACCTCGACCGCCATATTGATGCAAAAAACCCAAGAACTAAAGTGCGCGATATTCCGGCTGGTCGCATTACGGCAAATTCCGCATTGACTTTTACAATTGCTAACTGTTTGCTTTTTATTGGTACAACCTGGTTCATCAATCCACTTTGCTTCTATTTATCGCCGGTTGCTTTGCTGGTTGTTTTAGGTTATAGCGCAACTAAACGATTTACTTTTTTGTGCCATCTGGTTTTGGGTTTGGGTTTGAGCCTGGCTCCTATCGGTGCATATTTGGTAGTTACCGGAGAATTTGCACGCCTGCCAATTCTGTTTTCTGCATCGGTTTTATGTTGGGTAAGCGGTTTCGATATTATTTATGCTTTGCAGGATGAAGATTTCGACCGCGAAGAAAAACTGCATTCTATTCCGGTTTTTTTAGGAAAAACAAATGCTTTACGGCTTTCAACGTTCTTACATCTTTTATCGGCTATTTTTATAATTGCACCAATATTTTTAACACATGTAAGTTATCCTTATTATTTAGGAATCATTGTTTTTTGTTCCATGCTGATTTACCAGCACAGTTTGGTAAAACCACACGATTTAAGTCGCGTAAACTTCGCTTTCATGACGACGAACGGCATTGCAAGTGTTGTTTTCGCAGTTTGCTTTTTGATTGATCGGTTATGGATACGCTAAACCAAGCTTTTGAAACCTTTCGTAAGCACCTAGAAAAATTTATTGTTTTTACAGATGAGGAATGGCAACTTTTCCAGCAGCATTCTCAACATAAAACTTTAAAGAAAAAAGAGTTTTTTATCAAGCCAAATCAGGTTTGTAATGAATTTGGTTTTATTATTTCCGGTTCGGTACGCTTTTACCACGTAAAAGACGGCGAAGAAATTACAAATTACTTTTGTCTGGATCACGAATTTATCAGTTCTTATAAAAGCTTTTTAACCCGCCAACCTGGCATTAATTATATTCAGGCTTTAGAAGCTACCCAACTCATCACTTTTACACACGCCAATTTGCAGAAAATGCTGCACAACGATAAGCTGGCTTACAAAATGGAACGCTTGCTTCGTTTAATAGCAGAGCATTACATCTGTTGTTATGAAGATCGGCTGTCGGCCTTCATCATCCAAACGCCTGAAGAAAGATATTTGCAGTTATTAAATAGTGGTACTCATATTTTCCAGCGTATTCCGCAACATTATATTGCGCAGTTTTTAGGTGTTACACCGGTTTCGTTATCGCGGATCAGGAAAAGGATCTGCCTGCCGGCAGTTAAAGTTTGATGCTTCTTTTACCACCTGTTTTTCTTATCTTTTGTTAACGTTTTCTGCTTCTTGCGACAGCTAAGTTTGTATCACACCAAAACAATAAACGATGCATATTATATTAGGAGCAGGCGGACCAGTAGCCAACGCGTTAACCAAAGAACTGACCAAAGCAAACCAACCGGTAAGATTAATAAGCCGGAAACCAATTGCAACTTCCGGAAACGAAACCTGGCAGCGTGCCGATTTGCTGAATGAGAATGAAGTTTTTTCGGCAGTAAAAGAAGCATCGGTAATTTACTTGTGCGCAGGTCTGCAATACGATAAAAAGATTTGGGCAGCACAATGGCCAGTGATTATGCAAAACGTGATCCGCGCAGCAAAACAAGCTAACGCACGGCTCATCTTTTTTGATAATGTTTACATGTATGGTTTGGTTGAAGGAAAAATGACGGAAGAAACGCCTTACCATCCATCCAGCGTAAAAGGAGAAATCCGTGCAAAAGTAGCCACAACGTTGATGGACGAAGTAAAAGCCGGAAACATTCAGGCCAGCATTTTACGCGGTGCAGATTTTTACGGCGCAGAATCTATGAACAGTTTTTTTGATTCGTCTGTTCTGGCCAAATTCGCAAAAAAACAAAGAGCGCAATGGCTGGGCAATCCAAAAACTTTACACGCTTTTACTTATGTTCCGGATGCTGGCCGGGCACTGTTTTTATTAGGACAAAATCCGCAAAGTGATAACCAGATCTGGCACGCGCCAACTGCTCCTGCCCTCACCGGAAAACAATTTATAGAACTGGCAGCAAAAGTTTTTCAAGCTCAACCCAGATATAGTACGATTAATAAACTGATGCTTCGTTTAGCAGGTATTTTTAATGGTTTAATTGGCGGAACGGTAGAAATGTTTTATCAGTACGACCATGATTATGTGTTTGATTCATCCAAATTTGAACAGTATTTTAAAGTGAAACCTACACCTTATGAAGTTGGTATCCAGGAATTAAAAGATACTTTATTTAAGGCATAAAAACTGGTTTAACTTCTTTTATCTCTTCACTATTTCATCAAACAGGATTTAGCTAAATTCGCAGCTTAATTTTATTTGTGATGATCCTCAAAAAAGAGAAAAAATATATCCCACAAAACTTCGAAATCACCTGGGAAAACCTGGAACCGATTTTTACGGAACTACAAAACCGCACCATAAATTCTGTCGAAGAATTAGAACATTGGCTGCGCGATCGAAGTGAACTGGAAGCTGCGCTGGAAGAAGATTTTGCCTGGCGCTATATCCGAATGACTTGCGATACAACCAATGCGGATCTGCTGCAAAGTTTCCAATATTTTGCTACGGAAATTGATCCGAAAACCGCACCGCTACACAATCAGTTGAATGAAAAACTGATGGCAAGTCCGTTTAAAGATCAGTTAAATGAAGAAAAATATTTCATTTTGCTGCGTGGAATCAAAAAATCTTTGGAGTTGTTCCGCGAAGAAAATATTCCACTGCAAACCGAATTGCAAGTAGAAGCGCAAAAATATCAATCCATAACTGGCGCCATGTCGGTTTTTATTGAGGAGAAAGAATATACATTAGAACAAGCTGCGGTATTTTTAAAAGGCATCGACCGCGAAAAACGTCAGCAGGTTTGGGAAAAAATTACGTTGCGCCGTTTGCAGGACAAAGATCAGCTCAATACTCTTTTTAATCACCTAAAAACAGTACGCCATCAAGTTGCGTTGAATGCAGGTTTTGAAAATTTCCGCGATTACATGTTTCAGGCTTTGGGCCGATTTGATTATACGCCACACGATTGCTATAAATTTCATGAGGCAATTGAAAGTGAAATCGTTCCAATTTTAAAAGAACAAGCCGAAAAACGCAAAGCTGCTTTAGGTTTGGAAATATTGAAACCCTGGGACACAGAAGTAGATACTTCCGGCAAACCAGCTTTAAAACCTTTTGAAAACGGACAGGAACTGATTGGAAAATCAATCCATTGTTTCAATAATATCAGTCCGGATTTGGGCGATAAACTGAACACCATGCGCGAATACGGACTTTTTGATGTGGAAAGCCGCAAAGGCAAAGCGCCCGGCGGCTACAATTATCCGCTGGCCGAAACCGGTGCTCCTTTTATCTTCATGAATTCGGCAGGAACTTTCCGCGATTTAACCACGATGGTTCACGAAGGCGGCCACGCGATTCATACGTTTTTAACGGCAGATTTAGAGTTGAATGATTTTAAACATTGCCCAAGTGAAGTTGCGGAACTGGCTTCCATGTCAATGGAACTGATTTCGATGGATAACTGGAACGTTTATTTTGAGAACGAAGAAGATTTGAAACGCGCCAAACGCGATCAGCTTTTTGATGTGTTGAAAACTTTGCCTTGGGTGGCCGTGGTAGATCAGTTTCAGCATTGGATCTACACCAATCCGGATCATACAACCGAACAACGGACGGAAGCCTGGACACAGATTTTCGAACGTTTCGGTGCCAACTTTGTAGATTGGAGCGATCACCGCGAAGCAGAACAAAACCTGTGGCAAAAACAGCTGCACATTTTTGAAGTGCCTTTTTATTATATCGAATACGGAATGGCGCAATTGGGTGCCATCGCAGTTTGGAAAAATTATAAAGAAAACCCGGAAAAAGGTTTACAGCAATACTTGGATGCTTTAAAATTGGGTTACACCAAATCCATCACCGAAATTTACGAAACTGCCGGGATCAAGTTTGATTTCAGCGCAGCATACGTAAAAGAACTGGCTGCTTTTGTAAAAGCAGAAATGGATAAAATATAATTTGTACTTTATGGCAGTAAAAACAGTATGTACTGATTAATGTTCGTACTGTTTTTATCGCCTTTTTTATTTGATCAGGTTTTTTGTAATCCGCTTTAACTTTCCGAAATCTCAATGTCAACTTATACTGCACTTATTATCCTTAGCGGACTGGTTATTTTTTCGTACCTGTTTGATCTGATTGCCAAAAAAACCAGAGTTCCGGCCGTTTTGCTGTTGCTTGCTTTAGGTATTGGTTTGCATTTTCTGGTTACTTATATTGGTTTCCAAACATTCAACTTTCTAAAAATTTTGCCGGCTTTAGGAACGGTTGGTTTGATATTGATTGTTTTAGAAGGCGCGCTTGAATTAAAATACGAGAAAGAAAAAAATGGGTTGATTCTTCGCTCTTTTTTCTCTGCATTAACAATTTTGGTTGGTACAAGTATTGCTTTAGCGTTGATTTTGCAGCACCTTTCGGGCAATACTTTTTCGGCATGTTTTCTTAACGCAATTCCGTTTAGCATTGTAAGTTCGGCAATTGCAATTCCGTCTTCCAAAAACATGGCGGATCACAAAAAAGAATACATTATTTACGAAGCTTCTTTTTCTGATATTCTGGGTATTGTGCTTTTCAATTTCATGCTGAACAATCCAAGTGTTAAAGCTGGTTCTTTTATTAATCTCGGCTTGGAAACATTTTCGATACTTCTTTTATCGATCGTTTCTTGTTTGTTTATGCTGTATTTGTTGAGCCGGTTGCAGCATCACGTTAAGTTTTTTCTGATTCTTTCTATCCTGATTCTGGTTTATGCTTTTGGCGAACAGTTTCATTTATCAGCATTAATTCTGGTGCTGGCTTTTGGTTTATTTCTGAACAATGCCAATCAGATTAAATTAAGCTGGTTCAGAAAGTACTTTCTATATCCGGAACTTTCAAAAGATTTAAGTCAGCTTTTTCAATTATCCGCAGAAAGCGCCTTTATTATCCGCACTTTTTTCTTCGTAATTTTTGGTTTTACCATGAATTTGCAGGAACTGGAAAACCTGCAAGTGCTGGAATATGGCATTGCTATTTTAGCAGCAATTTACTTCATCCGTTTTATTAGTTTGAAATACGTTGGCAAAACAGATATGCTGCCCGAAATATTTATTTCGCCGCGCGGATTGATTACCATTTTGCTGTACTATAATTTGCCAGAGACTTTAAAGCTTAAAGGAATTGAAACCGGTTTGCTATTTTCAATTATTTTGGGAACCAGCATTATTATGAGTTTAGGTTTATTATTTTCGGGGAGAAAAGAAGCGCCGGAAACAGTTTTTAATTAATCTCTTTTTTATTGTATTTAGAAAATGACACCATCACAATCAATTCAGAAAAAAAACGACGTTGTTGTTTTTGCCAAAACGGATACCGAAATATCTATTTTGTTTAATTATTTAAAAGCAGGAAAGTCCACAGAAAATTTTCTGGATGATTATCGTGAAGTTACGTTAGCACAGGTTTTGGATGTGCTGGAACTGGCAGAAGATCAAATAAATTCAGTTGTGCCAACTGCTTAATATTCTCCAGTTATCTTTTGTTTTTGCTGAAAATACCGCGGTTCCAACTATTGGTGTGCAAAAAAGCTTTTTGATCAATCCAATTCAGCCAGCACGAGGTAATCAAAACACCTAAAAACGAACCAGCTACAACATCTTGTAAAAAATGTTCGCTTAAATACAAGCGCGAATAAGCAACCAAAACGGCAAGCACCAGCAAAATTGGTCCCCACGATTTTTTACCGGCAACATAAGTTAACACAACTGCTGCCGAAAATGCCGATACCGAATGCCCGGACGGAAAGCTGTTTACATCCAGCATCACTACTCCTTTTACCAGGTAAATATCATGAAGTTTTTTGGTAAAAAACAGATGCGGCCGCGGCGCTTGTACCAAATGTTTAATGGTTTGAGAAATGGCAAACGTAATTAAATAACTGGTTGCCAGTAAAAAACCTTTTCTAAAATTAAACAGCATTACCAGGATAGAAATTAATATACAGCCTCCACTTGCACCCAATTGCGTAACATAAGTAAAAAAAACATCTGCAAAAACAGTATGGCGTTGGTTTACAGCAAAATACAACTCTTCTTTTGTAAAAATCAGCATCAGCAAAACGCTTATTGCCAGTAGAACCAGATAAGGATAAAGCAACAGACTGATTTTGTGCAAAAAATTTCCTGATTCACCTTTCATTTATTCAATTTTAACGGGTTCAAACCAATATTCTGGTTATTTTTGATATGTTTGGTCAAAGTGTAATGCAATAATACAGCAAATGAATAAAAGTATATTCCGAAAAAAATCAGTTTCTAAATTATTGGATGATCTTGCTTCCGGTTATGGCGACAGTGAGCATCATGGTGGCAAACTCAATAAAGTTCTTCGAACTAAAGATTTAACTTTTATGGGTATTGCAGCCGTAATTGGTGCAGGTATTTTTTCTACAATTGGTGTGGCTTCTTTCAACGGCGGCCCAGGCGTTACTATACTTTTTGTACTTACTGCAATTACCTGTGGATTTTCGGCATTATGCTATGCGGAATTTGCTTCGCGGATACCAGTTTCCGGTAGTGCTTATACGTATGCTTATGCTTCTTTTGGCGAGTTAATTGCCTGGATCATTGGTTGGGATTTACTGATGGAATATGCCATCGGTAACATTGCTGTAGCCATTTCCTGGAGTAAATATTTCACTAATTTGCTGGAAGGTTTCCACATCCATATTCCCGGTTTTTTAACGATGGATTATCTTTCTGCCTTCCGCGGCTTTGAACAATTGCAAGCACTTAAAACATCTGGTGGCACTGTTACTGATAACATTAAACATGCTGCTGCAGCCTGGAGCAGCGCACCCCAAATTGGTAGTTTAAGATTAATTGCTGATGTACCCGCTTTAGTAATTGTATTTTTAATTACCTGGTTGGTTTACACAGGCATAAAAGAAACCAAAAAAGCTACCAATGCTATGGTTATGCTGAAAATTGCTGTTGTTATTGGCGTAATTGTATTAGGATTTTTTTATGTACAACCAGCAAACTGGCATCCGTTTTTACCTAATGGTTTTGCAGGTGTAATGAAAGGTGTTTCGGGTGTTTTTTTTGCTTATATTGGTTTTGATGCAATTTCTACAACTGCCGAAGAATGCGAAAACCCGCAACGCGATTTGCCGCGTGGCATGATTTACTCGCTCATTATTTGTACCGTTCTATATATTTTAATTGCATTGGTTTTAACCGGAATGGTGAATTACAAAGAGTTGCAGGTAGAAGATCCGCTGGCTTTTGTTTTTGCAAGGATCGGTTTAAAAAATATCAGCTACGTAATTTCAGTTAGTGCCGTGATTGCAACGGCAAGTGTTTTGCTGATTTTCCAGATGGGCCAGCCCCGCATCTGGATGAGCATGAGCCGTGATGGTTTGCTGCCAAAAGCTTTTTCACGTATCCATCCTAAATATCATACACCGTCTTTTGCAACAATTGTTACTGGCTTTGTCGTAGCTATTCCAGCTTTGTTTTTAAACCTGACAGAAGTGACTGATTTAACCAGTATCGGAACTTTATTTGCCTTTGTACTGGTTTGCGGCGGCGTTTTGTTATTACCAAAAGATGAAGAAGTTCAAACTGCTGGCAGTCAGAAAAAATTCAAAATCCCCTACATCAACTCTAAATTTATTGTTCCGGTTTTGTTTTTAGTTGGATTAGTGGTTTTTTGGAAACCTTTTCTGGCACTTTTCCACTACACCGGCGATCATGATAAATTGCCTTATTTCCTATTCATCGGGCTTTCTGCTGTAATTACGGTACTGGCTTTCCTGAAAAACCTGTCGCTAATTCCAGTTTTAGGTTTGCTAAGCTGCTTTTATCTGATGACGGAATTGGGTTACACTAATTGGCTTAGGTTTTTAATCTGGTTGATTATTGGCCTGGTTATTTACTTTTCTTATGGTTACCGCAATAGTAAACTAAACACAGCTGTATAAAAAAATGCTTCTTTTAGCACACCTATTTTAGTGTGCTAAAAGAAGCATTCGAAATAAAAGAATATTTTAATGGGTTTTGATACGGGTCATTGTTACCGCTTCCGGATCAGCAAGCAAAAGCGGAACCTGCTCTACAGTTACAAAACTCAAATCGAGCCCAAAACCACGTTCTTCCGACAAGCTGAAGTTTTTGAGAACTAGATAATATTCCATTATAAAATGTTCTATAAATGAAAGATTGTGCGATCTGGACAATACTTTTTCCAGCACAATAAACCTGAAATCACCCACAATTTTATATTTATTGAGAGAAGTGTATTTACTGGTGATATCAACTTCGCCGTTTTTAACCAAATCTTCTACTACTTTCCTGAACAAAATATTAATGCGTTGTTCTACCCGGAAACCTAATTTAAAATCAATCCGGATCAGTTTATTTGGCACTAAAAAATCTACTTTATATTCACTGATATAAGGCTCATCCATCACATCTACGTGAACCAGCCAGTAAACATCAGCTCTTTTAGGTTTTTTCTGGAGAATTGAATAGATAATCTTGGACTCTATTTCTGAACTGAAATTAGCACTGGTTAAATAAACCAATTGCGAAGCATATTTTGGAACAGATTCGTCATCACTTAATTGCTTGATGATTTCATAATAATCGCTTAGTTCAATAAACTTAACATAACGATTTCTGATTTTCCGTGCTGCGTGCCAGGTCCACATTACAGAAAACAAAATGCAGCCGATCATCACCGCAAACCAGCCACCATGAACAAATTTAACTAAGTTACTGGCGAAAAAGCTGCCTTCTATCAATACAAAAACAACCAGAAAAGAATACACGGCATAACTAGGATATTTTTTTCTGCTGAGATATACAGAAACTAATATTGTTGTCATGAGCATGGCAATGGTAATGCTTAAACCATAAGCAGATTCCATTCTTTCTGACCTTCGGAAAATTGCCACGACAGCCAAACAACCAGCCCAAAGTAACCAGTTGATACTGGGCACATACAATTGTCCTTTTTGAATGCTCGGATAATTGATTTTTATTTTTGGCCATAAGTTTAACCTTACTGCTTCCGAAATCAGCGTAAAAGAACCGGAAATTAAAGCCTGACTGGCAATAATAGCTGCAAGTGTAGCAATCCCGATCCCAAATATCAGGAACCAGGCAGGCATTATCTCAAAAAACGGATTTCTACCGGTTAACTTTGAACTTTCGTGGTGCAATAACCACACAGACTGTCCCAAATAATTCAATATCAAACAGATTTTAACATAAACCCAGCTCACCCGAATGTTGTCTCTGCCACAATGTCCCAAATCAGAATATAAAGCTTCTGCCCCGGTTGTACATAAAAATACGGCACCAAGGATAATAAAAGAATTTGGATCATGCGCCAGTAGCTGGTAAGCGTAATATGGATTTAACGCTTTAAAAATACTTGGCATCTGGATAATATAGGAAATGCCCAGAATCCCCATCATACTAAACCAGATTAACATAATTGGCCCAAAAGCTTTACCAACCAGCGAAGTACCAAATTGCTGGATCATAAATAGCCCGGTAATAATAGCAACCACAATATAAGTTGTGGGCAAACCTTTATGAATGATTTCCAGCCCTTGTATAGCCGAAGAAATAGTAATGGGCGGTGTAATAATGCCATCAGCCAGTAAAGCACAGCCGCCGATAACAGCAGGAACAATCAGCCATCTGGCTTTTTTTCTTACTAAAGAAAACAGGGAAAAAATGCCTCCTTCGCCTTTATTATCGGCCTGCAAGGTTATAATTACATATTTTAAAGTTGTTTGAAGCGTGAGTGTCCAGAAAATACAGGACATACCTCCCAAAATTAAAATATTAGAAATGGGCTGCGAATTTACGATAGCGGTAAAAACGTATAATGGCGATGTACCGATATCACCATAAATTATTCCTAAACTTATTAAAAAGCCGGCAGCAGAAAATTTGTGTAGATCTTTGTGATTCACGTTTTAATAAAGAAAGTTAAATTAGTTACATCACCCGTTAATTATAAACAGGTACAATTGCAAATGTCTATATAAATATGGCACGAATTTAGACATTTTACAGATGTTAAATATTGTTAAATTAATACTGTTTTTATCGATGTTATTTTTAGTGCGTTGGTAATTCTATACTTTTGATTAGAAATTTATACATGAAACACAATTACGCTATTTTAAGTACTCTTTTGGTTTTGCTTATGGCAACGCTAACTATGAGTTTTGTGTGGAAGAAAGAAGTTTCTTTAAGTACCGAATCTGACAGTATTCCATCTAGGTTTCAGATTAAAACAGATCATTATTCTTATTTAAAAAGTGGTTTAAAAGTAGCACCTATTGCTGCTAAAACCGCTCAGAATCAGTCAACTGCAACTACGTCTAAACAAAATACGATCAGAATAGAAAACGAAAAACTGCTTACGGATGTAAGTATTTTTCCGAACCCGATTACTGATAAATTGAATTTAACCTACAATGTTAAGAAAAACACAAACGTTTCTATAAAAATTATGGATGTGTTAGGCAATGAAGTTGTTACGCTACTATCGCAAAGAGTTGAAGCTGGCGAACAGAAAAATAGTTTTCAATTAAGCAACCGGTTATCAAGCGGTTTTTATTTTGTGCGGATGATTGTTGGTACAGAATCTGTTATTAAACGCATTTCTGTACTGTAACAGCTATTTTATAATACAAGCGCTACCGTTTTATAATGGTGGCGCTTTTTTATTTTATAGTTTTGACTAAAATTTACGCAGATGAAAATAATTGCCATTGGCCGAAATTATGCCGAACACGCTAAAGAACTAAATAATCCTGTACCATCAGCACCGGTAATATTTTTAAAACCGGATACAGCAATTTTAAAAGATAATAAACCATTTTATCATCCTGATTTTTCTGAAGATATACATCATGAAATAGAAATTGTGCTTAAAGTAAGCAAGGAAGGCAAAAATATAAGCGAAAAATTTGCAGCTACTTATTATGAAGAAATAGGTTTAGGGATTGATTTTACCGCACGCGATATCCAGCAAAAACACAAAGAAAAAGGCTTGCCCTGGGAACTAGCCAAAGGCTTTGACAACTCTGCACCGATCAGCAACTTTGTTCCGAAAACACAATTTCCGGATTTGTATCAGCTTAATTTCCATTTGGATGTAAACCAGGAAACGCGCCAAACCGGCAATACCAAAGATTTGCTTTTTTCTTTTGAACAAATTATTGTTTTTGTATCTCGATACATCACTTTAAAAAAAGGCGATTTAATTTTTACCGGAACCCCGGCAGGCGTTTCGCGCGTAAAAGCAGGCGACCATTTAGAAGGGTTTCTGGAAAATGAGAAAATGCTTGATTTTTTTGTGCGATAAAATGTTTAGAAAGTTTTTATTAAGTTTTTGTTCACTATTTATTTTTTATACTGATTTAACTGCTCAAATTTTCACTCAGGGAAATAGTAATTTACCACAAAGTATTTATCGTTATCCACAGGATTATTTTCGTTACCCTTTAGATTTACCGCCTAGTACAGCCGGTTCTTTTGGCGAGTTAAGGCCAAACCACTTCCATTCCGGTTTGGACTTTAAAACAAATCAGCGAACAGGCTTTCCAGTTCATGCCGTTGCAGAAGGCTATGTTTCGAGGCTTCGGGTGCAGTATGGCGGTTTTGGGCTGGCGGTTTATATTAATCATCCCAATGGTTATACTTCAGTTTATGGCCATTTGGAACGTGTTACGCCAGAACTCGCCAAAATTATTAAAGATTATCAATATAAAAACCAAGCCTGGGAGGCAGATATTGAGTTGCAGCCAACACAAATGCCATTGCAAAAAAGCGATGTTTTTGCATGGTCTGGCAATGCAGGTGCTTCTGCTGGTCCGCATGTACATTTTGAAATCAGAGACACTAAAACAGAACAAACCATCAATCCGCAACTGTTTAATTTAACCATTTCAGATCATGTTCCTCCAAGTATTTTTGCTATTTGTGCTTATCATCTCAATGGAAAACCTTTTAATGAAAAAACTACAAAGCAGTTCATTTCCGTTTTGTGTTCTGCAGGAAATTACCGGTTAAAAGAAGCATCGCCTATTCAATTAAGCGGACAATCGGCTTTCGGTATCACTACTAATGATATGAATAGTACGTCGTTTAATCACAACGGTATTTACTCAATTCAACTTAATGCTGATGGCAAAACAGTTTTTGTTTTTACGGTTGATCGTTTTGCTTTCGATCAAACACATGCCATCAATTCTCATCTGGATTATCCGGCTTTTTTAACTTCTGGCCACTGGATACAAAAAAGTTTTGTTGATCCCGGCAACAACATTGGTTTATACAACGGCACGCAAAACCGCGGCGTAATTGATTTTAATGATGATGCCCTGCACGAGATGGAATATGTGGTAAAAGATATTGCCGGCAACACTTCTATTCTTAAATTTCAAGTGAAATCAACGCCGCCGCCAGTAGCTGAAACGGCAGAAGCACAAGGTTCTTTTTTTAAGTACGATCAGGATAATTCCTACATCAACGATCAGGTTAAAGTAATCATTCCAAAAGGAAACCTTTACGAAAATCTGAATTTTACTTACAGCGTTTTGCCGCGCAAAACGGGTGGTTATTCAGTTATCCATCGCATACACAACCGTTTTACTGTTGTACATGATTATTTTGAGCTATCCATAAAACCGGATATTACGTTGGGAAATTATGCTGATAAAGCCATTATCGTAAGTTCTGGAAATGGTGCGCAAGGTGGTTTTTTTAAGGATGGTTTTGTAAAAGCGCGTATCCGTAGTTTTGGTGATTATTATATTGCTATTGATTCTGTTGCGCCCATAATTACGCCTTTAAACATCACCGAAGGAAAAAACATGGCTGGTTCTGGTTTTATTTCTTTTAAACTTAGTGATAATTTATCAGGCATCAAATCTTATAAAGCTTATGTTGACGGGCAATGGATTTTGGTTGATCATGATTACAAATCGAAATTGTACCGTTACTTTTTTGATGAACATTGTTTGCCGGGCAAACACCAGCTGGAAATGGTCGTGACAGATCAAAAAGATAATATTAAAAAACTAACGCTTAATTTTATCCGGTAAAAGAAGCATTCAAAAAACGATCAGCATGAAAAAGTCTGTTTTAAAAGAAAGCGATAAAGCGCCGGAATTTACCGCCAAAGATCAGAACGGAAAAACAGTTTCGCTTGCTGATTTTTTGGGAAAAAACCTGATTTTATATTTCTACCCGAAAGATGATACGCCTGGCTGCACTGCCGAAGCTTGTGATTTCAGAGATAATTACCAAATCCTGGCGCAACAAGGTTATCAGGTAATTGGCATCAGCACGGATGATGAAAAATCACACAAAAAGTTCGAATCTAAATATGCACTTCCATTTCCGCTGCTTGCTGATCCAGGCAAAGAAATTGTAGCCAGTTACGGTGTTTGGGTAGAAAAAAACATGTATGGCAAACTCTATATGGGAACGGCGCGTACTACTTTTTTAATCGATCAAGATGGTATCATCCAAAAGATTATTGAAAAAGTTGATACCAAAAATCCATCACAACAAGTGCTGGATTTACTGGCTTAAATTGTGTAGAAATGATGCTGTTTTTAGCCGTGTAAAAACAGCATTTGTTTACCATTATTTTAAGATTCTGTTTCCTTCTGATCACATTAATATTTTTTAATTTAAGTTTGCGTAAATAATCAGATCACTTATTATATCAATTGTTAAATGTCTATACAGGTTGAAGATACCGAGATACTAAGCAAGTTTCAGCAGGAAAGTACACGCAACGAAGCCTTTAACTTATTGCTGAAAAAATATCAGCAAAAAATTTACTGGCACGTGCGGCGTATGGTGATTGACCACGATGATGCCGATGATTTGGTGCAGGAAATTTTCATCAAAATCTGGAAAAACCTGTTGGGTTTTCGTAACGATGCGCAATTATACACCTGGATGTACCGCATTGCTACCAATGAGTGCATCACTTTTTTAAACCGGAAAAAACTAAAAAACAATATTTCGTTTGATGATGTATCTTATGAATTATCAGAATCTTTAACAGAATCTGCCTATTTTGATGGCGATAAAGCACAAAGAAAACTGCAAAAAGCAATTTTAACTTTGCCTGATAAACAACGGCTGGTATTTAACATGAAATACTTTGATGAGCTGAAGTATGAAGAAATGTCGGAAGTGTTGGGAACAAGTGTTGGCGCTTTAAAATCATCCTTTCATTTGGCGGTAAAAAAAATTGAAGCTTATTTGCTGACAGAAGATTAACAGAAATACATTTTAAACCTTTTTACAAAAACTGATTCTATCTTTTCGTGATGAATGATAATACTGAACATACAGAATGGTTGAACGAATTTCCTGCATTGAAAATGCAAAGCAGGAAAAACCCTTTTCTGGTTCCCGATCATTATTTCGAGGAACACCAGGAACATATCCGCACGGCTATTTTTGCAGATGAATTGAAGTTAAGAACGCCGCAGACTGATTTTACAGTACCGGACAGTTATTTTGAAAATATGCAGGAACAAATACTTTCGGCAATTAAGTTGGAAGAATTGCGGCCTGCAAACGAATCTTTTACTACACCTGATACTTTTTTTGATGATCAGCAAAGCATTATTACTGCCCGGATAAAAATTGATAAATTTGCTGAAAAAGGACGCGGTTTCTCCGTTCCTGATCATTATTTTGAAGAACTTACGGCTCAGATAACTCAGAAAACAAGTGTAAAAGAAGCACAGAAACCAGCCAAAATACGTAGTTTGTTTGTAAAAGCTACTTGGAAATATGCAACAGCAGCTTGCATTGCCGTTGCCGTTACAGTAGGAATTTTTGTTAAACAAAACCATCCGGCAAAAACAATACAATCGGAGCTTTCTACATTGCCTGATGCAGATATTGAAAATTATTTAAAAATAAATTCCGATACTTACGATAATCACCTTATTTTAGAAAGCAGTGCTTCGGATACTGAAAGTCAGAAAAACACAAATGATAACAGTAATTTTGGAATTTAAAATACTGTTAGATGATGAATTTAGACAAAATAAAGATGATTAAAAAATATAGTGCCTGGGTTGTTTTACTATTGCTATTTGGCAGGGCAGAACAAATTGTGGCACAAAACTTTCGGGTTCCTGGCAGCTCTAATCAGCAAAATTCTAGAAACAATTTCAATAACAATAATATTGACAATAGTAACGGAATGCAAAAGATCGATAAAATCAAAACTGATTTTTTGTCTGATAATATGCACCTTACTTCAGATGAAGCAGAAAGATTCTGGCCGGTTTATAACCAATATCAGCATGAGTTAAACCCAATTTTGCATCAAAAGAGACAGAATATGCTTAGTTCTCAAAAAAATCCACAAGCTACTGTAAATGATAATTTTGAATTTGACTCAAAAATCTTGTCTATCAAAAAACATTATAATGAGGAGTTTTCAAAAGTTTTGCCTCCGGATAAAGTGATGCAATTTTGGAAAGGTGAAAGAATGTTTAACGAAGAAATGATTAACCGCTTAAAAAACCGTCGTGATAATGATGAGTAAACGTATTCCGGTTTTTTACTGATACAAAAGGCTTTTAACAACTGTTAAAAGCCTTTTGTATTTTTGTACATGCTTACTAACCGCCAGCTTTTTTTGCTGAATGTTGCCCAAACTTCTAATTCACCCCGATTATTAGAAATTGAACGTGCCGAAGGAATGTATTTGTATGATACATCTGGCAAAACTTACATGGACTTAGTTTCTGGTTTTGCCGTGAGTAATACCGGTCACGGGCATTCCGCAATTGTAAAAGCCATCAAAAATCAGGTTGATTTATACATGCACCTAAGTGTTTATGGTGAGTTTGTACAATCGCCACAAGTAAAACTCGCACAAAAGCTAACCTCGCTCCTGCCTGAACAATTAAACTCTGTTTACTTTAGCAATTCCGGCACAGAAGCAACCGAAGGTGCCATGAAACTGGCTAAAAGATTTACCGGCCGATCCGAAATTATTGCCTGTAAAAACAGTTATCATGGTAGTACGCAAGGTGCTTTGAGTTTGATGGGAAACGAGGCATATAAACAGGCTTACCGACCGTTGTTACCCGGAATCAAATTTATCAATTTTAACCAGCAGCAAGACCTCGAATTCATTACAACCGAAACCGCAGCGGTAATTGTAGAAACCATTCAGGGAGAAGCCGGAATCCGCGTTCCTGATGTTGATTACATGCTCCTTTTACGGCATAAATGTTCGGAAACCGGAACTATGCTGATTCTGGATGAAATACAAAGCGGCATTGGACGCAGCGGAAAACTGTTTGCTTTTGAGCACTTTGGCATCGTTCCGGATATTTTACTAACAGCAAAAGCTTTAGGCGGAGGAATGCCTTTAGGTGCTTTTATCGCGCCAAAACAAATTATGGATGCGCTGAAAGAAAACCCAATTCTGGGACATATTACCACATTTGGCGGTCATCCGGTTTGTTGTGCGGCAGGTTTGGCTTCGCTGGAAGTGATTTTGGAGGAAGATTTAATGAAAGATATTCCTGAAAAAGAACAACTTTTTCGTGAACTGCTTCAGCACCCGGAAATTAAAGAAGTTCGTGGCAAAGGATTGATGCTCGGAATTCAATTAAGCAGTTTTAATAAGGTTGAAAGCGTAAGTAAACGATGCGTGGAAAACGGCGTAATTGTAGATTGGTTTTTGCATTGCGAGACTGCTTTACGTGTTGCGCCGCCGCTGATTATTACTTTTGATGAAATCCGGAAAGCTTGTGCTGTGATTTTGGAAGCGATCAGTTTTTGTTCCTGATCAATTGATACTGTTTTTATCGGCATAAAAACAGTATTAACTCATTTTATTCCTTTTAATGAGATAAGCTTTTAAAACCTGATCATAACCTTCATGCAAATTGGCTTCTACCAAATCAATTTTGTATTGTGCGCATTTTAACTCCAGTTCATGACGATAAGCATGTAAAGCTGAACGATAACTTTCACGGATTTCATTTGGATGCACTTTCATTTCTGCACCGCTTTCCAAATCAACAAAATGATAAGGTCGGTTCTCAAAGTTAAATTCCAGTTCTTTTTGTTGATCTGAAATATTGAAGATTACCACTTCGTGCTTGCTGTGTTTTAAATGTTGCAAGGCGGCAAACAAATCAGCAGATTTCTGCTCATCCATTGCGTTTTCCAGCATATCACTAAAAATAATGATCAACGAGCGTTTGTGCACTTGTCCGGTCAGCTGATGCAAAACCTGTGAAATTGCTGTAGATTGTTTGCTTCTTTTATCCTGCAAAATCTTTTCCAGCTGTGCAAAAAGATAAAACAGATGTGCAGAAGTTGATTTAGTTGGACTGATAAAATCAACGTGATCAGAAAAAAGACAAAGCCCGAAAGCATCACGTTGTTTTTTAAACAAATACATTAAAGAAGCTGCCGAATAAACTGCAAATTCCAGCTTGCTCAAACCTTTTTCCGGAAAGTTCATGGAAGAGGAAGTATCCAAAACTAAAAAACAACGCAAATTAGTTTCTTCTTCAAACTGTTTTACAAACAATTTATCGGTTCTGGCCGCCAGTTTCCAATCTACATTGCGCACAGATTCGCCATTATTGTAAGCGCGATGCTGCGCAAACTCAACCGAAAAACCGTGAAACGGACTTTGATGCAAACCGGTGATAAAACCTTCTACAACTTGTTTGGCCAATAGTTCGAGGTTTGCAAATTGTTGTATTTCCTGATCAAGACTTAACGTTTTACTCATCTCTTAAAGTTAATATTTGTTTTTGCTCTAAACACAAAATTTAGTCGATAAAAGAAGTATCTACAAAACCGAAAGCATAAAAAAACCTAGCTTAAATTAAACCAGGTTTTTGTATGATAAAAGAAGTATAATTATACTAATTGTTTGTTCAACTTGTCTGCTAAAACAGATTTAGGAACCGCACCAATTTGCTTGTCAACAATTTCTCCATTTTTGAAAAACAACAAAGCCGGAATGTTACGGATACCGAATTTCATGGAAATGCCAGGATTGTTATCCACATTTACTTTTCCTACAACTGCTTTATCACCGTATTCTTTAGCAATTTCTTCTACAACTGGTCCAACCATACGACAAGGTCCGCACCATTCTGCCCAAAAGTCAACCAATACCGGTTTATCTGATTTTAGCACAACTTCATCAAAGTTGGCATCTGTAATTTCTAAAGCCATGATTTTTACGTTTTATAATGTTTAAACAAATATAGATAATCAATTTACTTGCCATACTTTGCGTATGACAATCTGACAATTTAAAGATGAAGAAAAATTTAATTGAGTTGCGGCTGATTATGAGTTAAATCTCGCATACGATCTATAAAATCATCACTTGGATTTACCTTGAAACTTCTTGAAGGCATTTCTATTGCAATCGCTTCATCTTTGTCTTTCACCTGGAAACGCAACACACAGTTTTTTATAGAATACTTTTGATTATTAGCTTCCACTAATTCCTGCAAATCATTTAGCAAGTGATCAGAAAGTTCATTCAGGTTTAAGCTGATGGTAATGGATTTGGTTAATTTATCCCGAAGTTCCGACAGCAATTGCATCTGCGAAATCCGCAAATCCCAATTATCTTTTTGCTTGAATTTCTCTTCTACAACTCCTTTTACCTGTAAAAAATAACCGTCGAACATCAGATTTTTAAATTTTACATAATCATCGCCAAACAAAGCAAACTCATAAGAATCGTTATAATCTTCTAATACAAATGTGCCGAAAGGGTTTCCGGTTTTGGTCATTTTATGCTGCACATTACCAATCAAACCGCCGATACAAATTTCGCTTCGGCGTTTTATCTCGTTAAAAGAAGCAATTACTTCATCGCCGCCTTCGCGATTTTTCATCCGTTGTACCATTTTCAAATCGGCAACTTTACTATTGCAGAATTTCTCTAATTCGAACTTATAATTATCTAAAGGATGACCTGTGAGATAAATTCCAATCAAATCCTTTTCATATTTCAACTTTTCAATCAGCGGATATTCCTCAGCTTCCGGCATGGAAGGTTCGGCGATAAAAGAAGCATTTGCGCCACCAAAAAGTGAAACCTGCGAACTATTTTCAGAATGTTGGAAGTCGTTTCCGTATTTAATCAATCGCTCCAAACCGGTTAAAATTCCGTTCTCGGTCTTCATAAAAAACTGCGAACGTTTTAAACCGAAACTATCAAATCCACCGCTATAAACTAGGTTTTCGCAGGATTTTTTGTTGACAGAACGATTGTTGGAACGACGGGCAAAATCATAAATAGATTTGTAAGGCCCGTTTGCATTACGTTCTTCAATAATACTTTCTACCGCTTTTTCGCCTACTCCTTTTATACCTGCTAATCCAAAACGAATTTCTCCGTGTGCATTTACGGTGAATGTTGTAGAAGATTCATTTACATCCGGACCTAAAACATGGATGCCCATCTGGCGGCATTCATCCATAAAAAAGGTAATTTTCTCGATGTTATTCTGGTTATTCAATACGGCCGACATATATTCTGCCGGATAATGCGCTTTTAAATAAGCTGTTTGGTAAGCCACAAAAGCGTAACAAGTAGAATGCGATTTATTGAATGCATATTGAGCAAAAGCTTTCCAATCATTCCAGATTTTGGTTAATTTATCCTTCGGATGACCTTTTGCTGTTGCACCTGCTACAAACTGATCTTCCATTTTATTCAGAATTTCAATCTGCTTTTTACCCATTGCTTTCCGCAAAACATCGGCATCGCCTTTACTAAAGCCAGCTAATTTTTGCGATAAAAGCATCACCTGTTCCTGGTAAACTGTAATTCCATAGGTTTCTGCCAAATACTCTTCCATATCCGGCAAATCGTAAGAAATCGGTTCTAAACCATGTTTTCGCTTGATAAAGTTTGGAATATACTCCATCGGTCCAGGACGATACAACGCGTTCATCGCAATCAAATCCTCAAATTTATCGGGTTTTAATTCGCGCATGTACATCTGCATTCCGTCACTTTCAAACTGAAAAGTGCCGTTGGTTTTACCGTCCTGATACAGTTCGTACGTTTTTGCATCATCCAGCGGCAATTCGTCAATCGCGATATCACGGTTATGGTTTAGTTTGATCATCCGCAGTGCATCTTTCAGGATTGTTAGTGTTTTTAGCCCTAAAAAATCCATTTTGATAACGCCTGCATCTTCCACCACTTTTCCATCAAACTGTGTAACCAGTAAAGTAGATTCTTTGGAAGTAGCAAC
Source organism: Janthinobacterium lividum (assembly GCA_050955045.1). Lineage (GTDB taxonomy): Bacteria > Bacteroidota > Bacteroidia > Sphingobacteriales > Sphingobacteriaceae > Mucilaginibacter_A. The sequence goes on from JBPBQV010000010.1 coordinate 32,709, forward strand.
CGGTAAAATATTGGTTAAATCTTCCGGCGCGATGATGATTCCGGCGGCATGAACACCTGTATTTCTGACAGAACCCTCCAGCTTTTCTGCTTCTCTTAAAACTTTCGCTTTTAAATCTTTTCCTTTTAAAATTTCCTGCAATTCCGGAACTTGTTCAATTGCTTTTTTTAGCGTGATGCCAAGCGTTTCCGGAACCAATTTTTTAATCGCATTTACTTCCGATAAAGGCATATTTAACGCACGGCCAACATCCTGAATGCTGGTTCGTGCAGCCATCGAACCATAAGTAATAATCTGCGCAACCTGATTTTGTCCGTATTTATCTACCACATAATCAATTACTTTCTGGCGGCCTTCATCGTCAAAATCCGTATCAATATCGGGCATGGATTTACGGTCAGGATTGAGGAAACGCTCAAATAGCAAATCATATTTAATCGGATCGATATTGGTGATGCCGATACAATAAGCTACCGCAGAACCAGCTGCCGAGCCACGACCAGGGCCAACAAAAACGCCCAAATTCCGACCAGCTTTAATAAAATCAGCAACAATTAAAAAGTAGCCGGCAAAACCCATTGTTTTAATGGTGAACAATTCAAAATCCAAACGTTCCTGCACTTCGGAACCGATTTCATGATAGCGATCTTTGGCACCTTTGTATGTTAAATCTTTCAGGTATTCCCATTGGTTCAATACATCTGATTCTGCTCCATGATGTATTTTGAATTCTTCGGGAACCGGAAAATTGGGCAGCAGAATATCTCTTTTTAGTTTCAGGGTTTCTACTTTATCAACAATTTCGTTAGTATTATCCAGAGATTCCGGAATATCCTGAAAAAGCTGACCCATTTCGGCCTGCGATTTAAAGTAAAACTGATCATTCGGGAAACCAAACCGGTAACCTTTTCCGCCTTCTTCATCCGTAGCAATTGGCGTGCTTTGCATATCACCCGTGTTTACACATAATAAAATATCGTGTGCATTTGCATCCTGCTGATCTACATAATGAGAATCATTGGAGCATATTACTTTTACCTGATGTTTTTTGGCGAAGGATGTTAATACATTATTTATTTTGAGCTGCTCCGGAATTTCATGTCGCTGTAATTCAATATAATAATCTTCTCCGAACAAATCCAGCCACCACTTAAATTCTGTTTCGGCTTCCGCTTCGCTACTTTTTAAAATAGCTTGCGGCACGGAAGCACCGATACAACAGGTAGTAGCAATTAAACCTTTATGGTATTTTAGAATCAACTCTTTGTCGATACGCGGCCACTTGCTATACATACCTTCAATATATCCTAAAGAACATAGTTTGATTAGGTTTTTGTAGCCTTCTGCATTTTTAGCCAGTAGTAGCTGGTGGTGGCGTACGTCTTTTTTATCTTTTGTAAATTGTTTTTTATGACGATCATCCACCATGTAAAATTCGCAGCCTACAATCGGCTTAACATTGTGCTTAGCAGCTTCGGCCACAAATTTAAACACACCAAACATGTTTCCATGATCGGTTATCGCCATTGCTTTCATACCATCAGCAGCGGCTTTTTTAAAAAGTTTAGAAACATCAGCAGCTCCATCCAGCAAAGAAAACTGGGTGTGTACGTGTAAATGAGAAAAATCTGGCATAAAAGAAGTATGTGATGCAAATTTATCAAAAACTATATTTGCTGTAACCAAATGTGGAAAGCTTGGTATAAAAATGACATTGGGGTTCAAATTTTTTACGAAACTATTTTCAGATACTTTGGTATCATTGTAAGCGCGCAAACCTTTGTTTGTGTATGTTTGATAAGAATATTGTTTAATCAACACTGATAATTTTGAAAAAATACGGACGCTTATTTCTTAAGATTGTACTTTGGCTTATTGCAAGTTTGATTGCGCTTATTTTGCTTGTTGTTGTTTTGATACAGGTTCCGGCGGTGCAAAATTTTGCTAAAGACAAAGCTGTAAGTTTTTTAGAAGGCAAAATCCATACACCAGTCAGAATTGGTCATATTTCTTTAGCCTTGCCCAAGCTGGTTGTGCTGAACGACGTTTATTTTGAAGATCAGAAAAAAGACACTTTACTGGCTGGCGAAAAATTGAAAGTTGACATCAGTTTGCTTAAAATACTTGATAATCAGATAGAAATTAATGAGGTTGATTTGGAAGGAATTACTTCTCATATTAACAGAACACTGCCCGACAGTAATTTCAATTTTACTTACATCATCAAAGCTTTTAACAGCGGGCCTAAAAAAGCGCCAAATCCAAATGATACGGCTTCAATGAAGTTTTCAATCAGCAAAATCAACCTGGATCGGATTCATATTAAATATAATGATGCTGTTTCCGGAAATGATGTTGCTTTTAATCTGGGCCATTTTGATACCAACATCAAAGATTTTGATTTGGACAAGATGAGGTTTACCGTTCCGAAGATTACACTTTCGAATGTGAATGCAAAAGTAATTCAGCATGAGATTTTATCGGCAGTAAAAACAGTATCAAACATAGATACAGCTGCTGCAAAACCTTTAAATTATGATCTGAAAGTAGGAATACTTGATCTTTCTAAAATCAAAGTTGATTATCTGAATGAAGCATCAGCCTTAAAAACCAAAGTTGATTTAGGAAAGCTTTTGGTAGAACTGGATAGCATCGACTTAAAAAACCAACGCGTTGTTATTAAAAACATCGAACTAAAGCAAACTAAAGCTGCCATGGGAACCGGCAGACCATCAACGGCTGCCGACATAAAAACCACGGTAAAAGAAGTAGCCAAAACGGTAACTGATAAAGACACGACCACAAAAACTAAAGCAGAAGAAAAAGGCTGGACTGTAAAATTAGCTAAAGTTGCTTTTGCAGATAATGACATTCAGTTTGATAACAATGCGCAAAAGAAAATTGCCCGCGGCATTGATTATATGCATTTGAACATAAAGGGACTTAATGTTGATGCTGATAACATTTTATATAGTCCAACCACAATCTCCGGTAAGATTAACCAGTTTGCTTTTAGTGAACAAAGCGGTGTAAAAATTAAAAATTTCCATACAACATTTTTATATGGGCAAAAACAGTCTTTCCTTAAAAACCTGTATCTGGAAACGCCGGGAACAATTATCCAGGATTATTTGGAGGTCAAATATCCATCTATTGCTTCCATTAGCGATAACTTGGGTCAGTTACAGCTGAATGCGGATTTTAAAAACAGCAAATTAGCTTTTAAAGATGTTTTAAGTTTTGTACCAACGCTTGCTGCTACGCCTCCTTTTAAAGGTAACGCAAACGGAAGTTTAAACATTGATGGAAAAATTACTGGTAAAGTAAATGATCTGACTATCCAAAATTTGAATGTAAACGGATTAGGACAAACCCGAATTTCTGCTTCTGCACATTTAAAAGGTTTGCCGGATGTTGATAAAGCTTACTTTGACCTCAACATTAAAGATTTTAGCACAACTGGGCGTGATATTGCCCGTTTAGCGCCGGCGGGTTCAATTCCTGCAAGTATTCGTATTCCGGAATCTTTAGGTTTAAAAGGAACTTTTACAGGAAGCATTAAAAACTTTAATACTAATCTGGCGCTTCGCTCCAGCTTTGGTAATGTTAAAGCAATTGCAGGAATGAAAAGCAGCCGCGGCAAAGGCAGCGAAGTGTATTCTGCAGATATTAAAATGGATAATTTTAATGTTGGCCGTTTAATTAAACAAGAAAAAACAGTTGGCCGCTTAACGCTAAATGCAAAAGTAAACGGTTCTGGCACGAGTATAAAAAATGCCAATGCTACTTTAGCTGCAAACGTAGTTCGGGCAGATGTAAAAGGTTATGTTTACCGCAATCTGGTTTTAAAAGGAAATGCCCATAACGGTTTGATTAATGCGGATGCGCGGATGAAAGACCCGAACATCAATTTTGCTTTGGATGCTAAAGTGAATATGGCCAATAAGTATCCAGCTATCAAAGCAACTTTAAATCTGGATAGCATTAACCTGCAACGTTTGCATTTTGCCAGCAGTGAGCTTCGTTTACATGGTAAAATTGTGGCTGATATTGCTACAGCTGATCCTGATTATCTAAACGGAACAATTCAAGTTACAGATTTATTGGTGGTACAAAAAGCCCAGCGCATCCAGCTTGATTCTATTAGTATTGCTTCTACGGCCAGTGCCAGTAATTCTACTTTAAACATTAAATCTTCTATTTTATCTGCTAACATAGCCGGCAAATATAAGCTCACCGAAGTTGGAACGGCTTTGCAGGAAACGATCAACAAGTATTATTATACGGGTGGAAAAGCAACAAAAGTGAGATACTCGCCGCAAAATTTTACTTTTCAGGCAGTTATTACCAAAACGCCACTGTTAACCCAATTTGCACCTGATTTGAAACAATTGGATCCGGTAAAATTAAACGGACATTTTAACAGTGATGCCGGAGATTTAGTTGTAAACGGCGAAATACCAAATACGGTTTACGGTACTAATCAAATTACTAATCTAAAATTGGCTATCAATACAGGCAACAGTGCTTTAAATTATAAGTTTACAGTTGATAAAATCGCCACTTCTTCTATCCAATTATTAAATACCAGTATCGATGGCAAAGCGCAAAATAATAACCTATCTTTAAATTTATCTGTAAAAGATAAAGCATTGAAAGAGCAATATCGCATTGCCGGCATATTTCGTGCTTTAACTAATCAATATCAATTTAGTCTGCTACAAAACGGGCTGGTTTTGGATTATACGCCCTGGACAGTTAGCACAACTAATGCTTTACAGTTTGGGCCGAAAGGAATTTTAGCTAGAGATTTTAACATTTCCAACAATAACCAAATTCTGGGTATCAACAGTACCACACCGCGGCCAAATGGACCAGTTGCTGTTACTTTTAACAACTTTAAAATTGAAACTTTAACGCATATTGCCGAAAAAGATTCGTTAAAAGTTGGAGGAACAATTAATGGAAATGCCTTGGTAAGTAATTTTGCTGCAAGTCCAGTTTTCACTTCCGATTTAACCATCAAAAACTTCAACTTTAAAGCTGATACTTTGGGTGATATTGCGATTAAAGTAAATAATCAGCAAGCCAATACTTTTGCCGCCAACGTAGCCATTACAGGAAAAGGAAATGATGTAAGGTTGGATGGTTTGTATCGAACCAATCAGCCAGATAACAACATCGACCTGAATTTGAATATCGTGAAACTAAATATGAAGAGCATTGAAGGTTTCACATTAGGAAATTTACGCAACACAACCGGCGATATCACAGGCCAGATGAAAATTGCCGGTTCGCCTGCCGCACCTCGTGTAAATGGTGATATCAATTTTAATAAAGTAGGTTTTAATGTGGCTATGCTTAATTCTTATTTCAGGTTGAATGATGAAAAAATCAATTTTAATCAGGAAGGAATAGCTTTTAACAATTTTACTTTGGCTGATTCTGCCGGCAATAAAGCATCGATAAACGGAGCAATCTATACCAAAACATTTACAGATTTTAAATTCGGTTTAGATATTAACGCTAATAATTTCAGAGCGATCAATTCTACTCGAGAAGATAACAAACTTTATTACGGACAGCTTTATTTAAACACCCGCCTGAGAATACGCGGTGATATGAATAAACCGGTTGTGGATGGCAATTTGACTGTAAATGATAAAACTGATTTAACAATTGTATTACCACAAAGCGATCCGGGAATACAGGATAGAAAAGGTGTAGTTGAATTTGTAAACAGAAGTGCGCCAAAACTTGATTCCATACTGCTAGCTAAGCAACGGGATTCTGTAAGTAAATCTGACATTACCGGATTAGATGTTACGGCTAATATTACCATCAATAAAAACGCTAATTTTAATATTGTAATTGATGAGCGGAACGGTGATGTGGTACACATAAAAGGAGAAGCACAGCTTAATGCAGCAGTTGACCCCAGCGGAAAAATTAATTTAACCGGTACTTACACGGTTAACTCAGGTTCATACAATCTGGCTTATGCAACTGTACAACGTAATTTTAGCTTTAAAAAAGGCAGTACAATCACGTGGACTGGTGACCCAACCAGTGCAAACGTTGATTTAACTGCTGTTTATGTTGCCAACGTACCTCCTATTGATTTGGTTGAAGATCAGTTAAGTTCCGAAACTGAAAAAACCATGTACAAGCAAAAGCTTCCTTTCAACGTAAATCTAAATTTGAAAGATGAGCTATTAAAACCGGCTATCAGTTTTGATATTATTTTGCCAGATAGTAATTACACGGTATCATCTGATGTAACTAATAATGTAAATACTCGATTGGCCCAAATCAGACAAGATCCTAACGAATTAAATAAGCAAGTGCTTGGTGTGCTTGTTTTAGGGCACTTTATTGGTGATAACCCGTTGCAAAGTTCTGGTGGCAGCAGCGGTGTAGAAGGTGCCATACGCAACAGTGTTAGTGGTTTATTGTCTGACCAGTTAAATAAACTGGTTGGTAATTCTATTGCTGGAGTTGATTTGAATTTCGGTCTAACTTCTGCAGAAGATTATTCCACCGGAACGGCGCAAAACCGAACAGACTTAAATGTAGCACTTTCCAAACGTTTTTTAAACGACCGCCTTTCTGTTTCTGTTGGAAATAATTTCAATCTGGAAGGACAAAACCAACCCGGACAAAAAGCATCTACTATTGCTGGCAACGTAACTGTTGGTTATAAATTGACAAAAGATGGTCGCTTTGCATTGAGAGCTTACAGACGAGATGAATATATTGTGATTCAGGGTCAGGTTGTGGAAACAGGTATTGGGTTTTCCTTTACGGTTGATTATAACAGGTTTAAAGAGATATTCAAATCATCAGAGCAACTAAGAGAAATACGCCGCCGCTTGCACCAGGATAAAAAGGATACAAAAGAACAAACATCAAATTAAACCCATGATTAAACTGATAAGATATGTACTGTTTATAACTATTTTTTTGAATGCCTGTAGCAATACCAAATATTTAGTAAACAATCAAAAATTATATGTAGGTGGCAAAGTAAATATAGTTAACAAAGACATCAAAAAGAACGACAAAGAAGCTTTAAGTGCTGCATTGACTGGTTTATTACGTCCAAAACCAAATGCTTCATTTTTGGGATTAAAGCCAAAACTTTACTTGTATAATATTACCAAAACCACTAAGAAAAAAGGTATCAAACACTGGCTAAATAAAAAAGGCGAGCCTCCTGTTTTGGCAAGTGCTGTTGATCTAACTAAAAACAGTTCTATTCTGCAAAATACTTTACAAAACCAGGGCTATTTTCAGGCACAGGTTACTGGAGATACCATTACTAAAGATAAAAAAACAACAGCTATTTATACCGCACTTACCGGTCCTGGTTATACCATCAGAAAAATTGAATTTCCATCCGGAAAAGATAATTTAGATACAGCTATTGCCGGTATTGCTAAAAAAAGTTTGTTAAAGGTTGGAGACAAGTTTAACCTGGATGTGATTAAAGCAGAACGGAACAGAATTGATGCGAATTTGAAAGAAAAAGGTTTCTATTATTTTGCTGCAGAAGATTTAATCGCCACTACAGACAGTACAAATATTGGCACACATCAGGTAGATATTTTAATGCGAGTTGTAAATACTACACCGGGCAAAGCACGTAATATTTACAAGATCAACAATATTTATGTTTATCCTAATTATTCTTTGCGTGATACCTCTTTAATGCTTGATAAAGCTGTTCCATACGCCAATTATAATGTTATCCAAAAAAGGTTTACTATCAAACCCTTTGTATTTAAAAATACAGTACAACTGCATCCTGGCAGCGTTTATAACAGAACCGATCATAACAAATCGTTAAGCCGGTTTATCAATTTGGGACCTTTTAAATATGTAAAAAATCGTTTCGAAGATGTTTCAACAGATTCTTCAAAGCTGAATGTTTACTATTTCTTAACACAATTTCCCAGAAAATCTTTGTCGGTTGATGTGTTAGCGCGCACTACTTCGGCCAATTATAACGGTACGCAACTCAACTTAAATTTCAGAAACCGAAATACTTTTAAAGGTGCTGAACTGTTAACTGTTACTTTATTTGGAAGTACAGATGCACAGGTTTCAGGAAGTTTTGGCGGTGGCCATCCGTTATCTCAGGTTGGTATTCAAACTACACTTTCTTGGCCGCGTATTATAAGTCCGTTTAAAATCAAATCTGATAATGCTTATATTCCGCATACTAATTTCTCTATTGGTTACTCTATCGTTAACCGTAGCGGATTGTATAACCTCAATTCCTTTAACGGTGCATTTGGTTATCAATGGAAAGAAAATATACACAGATCGCACGAGTTAAATTTGCTTCAGGTTACTTATGTTAAACCGGCAAATGTAGATACAGCTTATACCAACGACCCTCAATATATAAGAAACCCGGCCTTAAAACACGTTACTGATCCGCAGTTTACCTTTGGTCCTTCTTACAGTTACACTTACACTAACACTACAGAAACTTATCGTACCAATACTGTTTATTATAGCAGCAGAATTAGTGGATCAGGAAATATTCTTGGTTTAGCAACCGGCGCAGATACATTAGCAGGGCCAGAAAAAGTAAAAAAAATATTTAATACAGCATACAATCAATACATCAAACTGGAAAACGAAATCAGGTTTTTCCATAAAGTTACTCCAAACAGCCAAATTGCTGCACGTTTGATCGCAAGTGCAGGCTTACCTTACGGAAATTCCACTATTTTGCCTTATAGTCAGCAGTTTTTTATTGGCGGACCAAATAGTTTACGTGGATTTAGGGCGAGATCAATTGGACCGGGAGCTGTTGATCCTACACAATACATAAATACAAATGGAAGCGGATTTTTAGCAGATCAATCTGGAGATATTAAACTAGAAGCTAATTTAGAATACCGACCAAAATTATTCAGCATTGTTTACGGAGCTTTATTTGCCGATGCTGGTAATGTATGGAACGCAAAACCGCATCAGGCAGGCAGTACTTTCGGTAAAAATTTTTTTAATCAGGTAGCTGCCGATGTTGGTTTCGGTTTGCGTTTTGATGCAACTGTTTTAGTGTTACGTACAGATTTAGGTTTCCCGGTACTTAAACCTTATACTACTAATTCAACCCTTATCTCCAACAAACCAATATTTAACTTGGCCATTGGCTATCCGTTTTAAATCAAATTTACTGTTATAAAAGAAGCACGGCCAATAACCTGGCCGTTCTTCTTTTATCATACTTTTTTTTTATTTATAATTGCTGATGAAGCTTACCAAATCAGCAGTTAGTTTTTCTTTTTCAGTGATCAACAAACCATGTGGTGCACCTTCGTAAACTTTATATTCTGCTTCCGGCAACAATTGTGCAGCTTGCTCTCCGGTAGCTTTAATTGGTACTGTTTTATCATCATCACCGTGAATAATTAAAACAGGAACTTTAATCGAACTTAATTCATTCCTAAAATCAGTTGTAGAAAAAGATTTTAAGCATTCTATCGTTGCTTTTCCGCTTCCGGTCAAAGCTAGCATTTGTGTCCAGTCCAATGTTTCGCTGCTTACTAATGGCGATAACAAACTGTCGTTATAAAACTGTTTGCCAAAAGTTGCCAAAAATTTGGGGCGATCATCACGAAGTTGTTTTTCAAATTCGTCGAACATTTTTTGCGGAACGCCTTCCGGATTATCATCCGTTTTTAACACGTAAGGAATAATTGAACTTACCAATACAATTTTGGCAATCCGCTCGCTTCCGTATAAACTCAGATAACGAACCACCTCTCCGCCAGCCATCGAAAAGCCAACCAAAGTAACTTCGTGCAAATCCAGTTCGTCCAGCAAAGCTTTTAAATCTCCGGCCAAAGTGCTGTAATCGTAATTTCCCCAGGGTTTGTCGGATTTACCAAAACCACGGCGGTCATAAGCAATTACGCGAAAGCCATGTTCCGGCAGTTCGTTCAACTGATACTCCCAGGAGTCGCTGGTTAAAGGCCAGCCATGTATCAGCACAACTGGTTTTCCTGCTCCTAAATCCTGATAAAAAATTTTAACCGGTGCCGAAGTACCGTTTTTTGATTCTATAAAAGCCATTTCAATTTTTGTTTAGTTGGTGCTACAACATCAATTTTAAAATGCTTGTTTTGAGTTGAAGGAATTGAATTATAAAAATTATTTAGCAGAATGCCTGATAATTGCTTTCTATCTTCGCACGCTAATTATTAAAAAATCAGGTTTCAAAACAACACTAAAATTTTATGGCTAAAAAAAGCATTCCGTTAGAAGTGATTGATTTAAACGGGAACGGTTTTCACGTTTTAGTTAATATAATGCTGTTTAAAAAACCGTTTAAATTAGTGTTGGATACCGGCGCTTCTAAAACTGCTTTTGATAAAACACTGCTGCTGGAACTGATCCACGAGAAAGAATTGAAAAACTCCGGACACTTAACAACCGGATTGGGCACCAACGATATGCAATCTTTTACTACAGAAATTCAGGATTTTTATATCGGTAAGTTTCATATTCCAATTTTAGAAGTTGCTGTGCTGGATTTATCAGCCATCAATATCGCTTATCAGCAATTAGCTATTGCACCGGTTTTAGGTGTTTTGGGTGGAGATGTTTTGGTTAAATATCAGACGGTTATTAACTATGCTGAATGCAAACTGACTTTAAAGCGTGTGGAACAAGATCAGTAATAACAGCAGCAAGAAGAAATAATTTTGAAAAGTTCGGAATAATTACGGACACTTCTTTTACCACACAAATTTCAATATAAAATAAAAACCCTGCTCCAACATAGGAACAGGGTTTTGATACTTCTTTTAGCACTATAAATTATACGTCGATCTTGGCGTATTTCGCATTTTTCTCGATAAACTCACGGCGCGGTGCAACTTCATCACCCATCAACATAGAAAAAGTATGATCGCAATTGGCCGCACTATCAATGGTTACCTGGCGCAATGTACGCGTATCCGGGTTCATGGTGGTATCCCATAATTGGATGTCGTTCATCTCGCCTAAACCTTTATACCGCTGAACGTGTACGCTATCTTCTTTTCCACCACCTTTTAAGCGTTGTATGGCAGCATCGCGTTGAGTGTCATCCCAGCAATACTGAAATTCTTTGCCTTTTTTAACCTGATATAAGGGTGGCGTAGCAATGTAGATATAACCAAATTCGACTAGCTCTTTCATATAACGGAAAAAGAACGTCAGGATTAAAGTTGTAATGTGAGAACCATCCACATCAGCATCCGTCATGATCACAATTTTGTGATAACGAAGTTTGGTAATGTTTAATGCTTTATCATCTTCCGGCGTACCAATACTTACACCCAAAGCGGTAAACATGTTCTTGATCTCTTCATTTTCGTAGATCTTGTATTCCATTGCTTTCTCTACATTCAGGATTTTACCTCGTAAAGGAAGTATGGCCTGAAAATGTCGGTCGCGACCTTGCTTAGCTGTTCCGCCTGCAGAATCTCCCTCAACCAAAAACAACTCACATTTTCCCGGATCGCTATCGGCACAATCGGCCAATTTTCCAGGCAAACCTGTACCACTCATTACGTTTTTGCGCTGCACCATTTCGCGTGCTTTACGCGCAGCAGAACGAGCTGTAGCAGCCAGAATAACTTTGTTAACAATTAATCGGGCTTCTTTTGGATTTTCCTCCAGATAATTACCCAAAATCTCACCAACAGACATGTCAACTGCACCCATCACCTCATTATTACCTAACTTGGTTTTGGTTTGACCTTCAAACTGTGGTTCCTGTACTTTTACAGAGATAACGGCAGTTAATCCTTCCCGAAAATCATCACCGGTAATTTCAATTTTGAGATTTTTCAGCAAGCCTGATTTATCCGCATAAGCTTTCAGCGTACGTGTTAAACCGCGGCGGAAACCGGCAACGTGTGTTCCACCTTCAATCGTATTAATATTGTTAACGTAAGAATGGACGTTTTCAGAATAAGTATCGTTGTATTGCAAAGCCAACTCAACCGGAATTCCCTGTTTGTTGCCATCAACATATATAGGTTCTGGAATGATAGGATTCCGTGTACCATCCAAATATTTAACAAACTCTTTTAAGCCACCTTCAGAATAAAACTCTTCAAAAGGATGCAAGCCTGTTTCGTCGGTTTCCCGTTCATCTGTTAAAGAAAGGTGGATACCTTTGTTCAGATAAGCCAGTTCACGAAGCCTAGCAGCAATGGTATCATATTTATATTCTGTAGTAAGCGTGAAAATTTCCGGATCGGGCGTGAAAACAACTGTAGTTCCGCGTTTGTCGGTTTCGCCAATTTCTTTAACCGGATATTGCGGACGGCCTTGCTCGTATTCCTGCGTAAAAATTTTTCCTTCGCGGTATACTAACGCTTTTAAATGGGTAGAAAGTGCATTTACGCAACTTACACCCACACCGTGCAAACCACCAGAAACCTTATATGTATCTTTATCAAATTTACCACCGGCGTGCAAAACTGTCATTACGACTTCTAGTGCTGATCTTTGTTCTTTTTGATGAAAACCGGTTGGAATACCACGGCCATTATCGCTTACAGAAATAGAGTTGCCTTCCAGTATTGATACTTTAATGGTATCGCAATAGCCGGCAAGCGCTTCATCAATAGAGTTATCAACTACCTCATAAACCAAATGGTGCAGCCCCTTTACACCTGTATCACCAATATACATAGATGGCCGTTTCCGTACCGCTTCCAGTCCTTCTAAAACCTGGATGTTGTCTGCAGAATAATTGGATCTGTCTTCTAATAATTCTTTTGTATCACTCATAAATTTATATCAAACCTAACCTTCAAAAATACGATTTTATGCTGATAAAAACAGCATTTATCAGCATAAAGTCTAAGCTGCCAAAGGTCATTTTCAAAAGATTAGGATACTTGCTTTGAAAGTTTATCTTTGTCAAAATTTTTGAAAAATATATGAAAATAACGGTATCCCGATTAACATTAGGAATAGCTGTTGCCGCAATGGCAGTTGCCTGTAATCAAAAACCAGAAGCCAGCACTTCTACCGCTGAGAAAACGCCAGCTGTTACTGTTTCTGATAAAGCAGAAATCGTTTATGTAAATTCTGATTCTTTGCTGAGTAAATACGATTACTTTAAAGATATGAGTACCCGCCTGGAAGATAAAGGCAAACGTGCACAAGTAGATGTTTCTTCCAAAGGTCAGGCTTTTCAGCGAGAAGTGGCAGAATATCAAAAAGGTGCCGCTACTTTAAGTGCAGATCAGCGTGCTGCAACCGAACAGCGTTTGGCACGTAAACAGCAGGAATTGCAAACGTATAATCAAAATGCAAGCGCACAAATTCAGCAAGAACAAGCAACGGAAAACACGAAATTGTATGATAAGATTGCCGACTTTATGAAAGGTTATGCCAAAGAAAAAGGCTACAAACTGATTTTAACTTATTCTAAAGCTAATCCAACAGTTTTGTTTGGAGATGAAAGCCTGAATGTAACTGATGCAGTAGTAAAAATTCTGAACGACAACTACAAAAAAGATAAAAAATAGTACTGATACCAATTAAAAAACCTGAGTAAGAACCCCGGCCCAACCGGGGTTTTTTAATGCTAAAAAATATGGATGAGCAACAAAATCATGAAAAGTTTATGCGGATGGCTATTCAGTTGTCCGAGCAAAATGTGGAGCAGCGCTTAGGCGGCCCGTTTGGAGCTGTTATTGTGAAAGACGGAATGGTAGTTGCCAGAAGTTCTAACAGAGTTGTTCCGCAAAAAGACCCTACGGCACATGCAGAAATTGCGGTAATCCGTTTAGCCTGCCAAGAACTGGACAGCCACAGTTTGGAAGGCTGTATCATTTATACCAGCTGCGAACCTTGCCCCATGTGTCTGGGTGCTATCTATTGGGCACATCTGGATGGAGTGTATTATGCCAACACCAAAGAAGATGCGGCAGCTATTGCTTTTGATGACCATTTTATTTACAAAGAAATAGAACGGCCGCTAGCAGAACGCAAACTACTTGCTGTACAATTGCTACGCGATGAAGCGCAAGTAGCTTTTAAAAAATGGGTTGATTCTGATCTGAATATCAAATACTGATGCTTCTTTTATCAACTAAAATTTAAAATGGTGTTGTTAGATTTTTGGGTGATAAAAGAAGCATTACCAATTATGGTTTCGGTGTATCAAAAAAACCATCTTGCAAATCGTCAATGTCCCGACGATCTTTTTTAGTTGGCCGGCCGGCTCCCTGGTCGCGCCGAATCATTGGTGCCTGGAAAACGGATTTGTAACCATGCGTTTGTTCTACGGGCGTTAAATCTTCATAAAACATAACCGCAGTTTTTGCATCAGTTCTATTCTCTAGCAAACCGGTAACTTTTAAAACCTTTTTTTCTATTCCTTTACTTACCTGATACGTTTCACCAACACGCACTTCATGCGAAGGCTTAATGTTCTGGCCTTCCAGCTTTACTTTTCCGGCTTTGCAGGCATCTGCGGCCAGGGTTCGTGTTTTAAATATCCTGATCGACCACAAGTATTTATCGATCCGCAACTTCTCTTTTTCAGGCATTTTATTTTGAATATTATATTTTAATAAAACAGTTTGAAAACGGGTTTTGTTTAAAATGGTTGGTTTATTAAAAATGAGTAATTAATTTCGATCAAAAATTACAAACAATCAAGTATTAGTTGCTAATTAAAAGAAATATTTTTAAAAAAATATCTGTAAATATCAAGTACTACTGTAGAATTTTTTAATAAAAACATTGCTTTATTGTAATTACCATAAATAAGTGCATTAAATGACAAAACACTTTACAAATTTTTGAAAAACAATCAGTATTTAATAAATTTATAGTCTCAATACTTGTAACCAATTACTTAAGTATTAGTATAAACCTAAAAACCATTTTGTTTAGTTACTTACTACTAGAAACTATGAAAAATTCTGTGTTTACTTACCATGATGAACTGATTAAAATATCAGTTAAAAATCAAGTTAATAATGCTGATATGAGCATTGAGGCCGATGTTTTAGTTGATGATGAAGACAATTATAAAATCTTGAAAAAAAATGGAGTTAGTGTATCGGTCAACAAAAATTGCATTATAGATCCGTCGCTTTTAGCATTGATAAATAAGTGCATTTGATCAACTTTACTTTTCCAATATTTTGCTGCTCTACTCAGATCAAATTCTGATTTTATAATTTGCCCATCAATTTGGGCAGTATGTAACTGCTTTTATTTACCTAACTTAATTTAACCTTATTTATCAGGTAAAAATGCCTTGCCTGCTACTTGTCAGAAGTTAAAATCTCATTTTTTGCTATGTTTGCGGCTACGAAATTTACAGTAGTATTGCCACTGTAAATTTTCTACTGTTGTTAACACAAAAAATAAGACAAAAACTGATATGTACACAGATGTAAAAAACCTGATTGAAGACGCATGGATAGACCGAACCTTGTTAGGTTCTAAAGAACATGTTACGGCTATAGAAAGCGTTATTGATGATTTGGATACAGGAAAATTGCGCGTTGCAGAATTAATAACTGGCCGCTGGCATATTAACGACTGGATTAAAAAAGCAGTAATTTTATATTTTCCGATACGCGAAATGGCAGAAATTAAAGTTGGGCCATTTGTGTTTCATGATAAAATGAAACTAAAAACCAATTACAAAGAAATTGGTGTTCGGGTGGTTCCGCATGGCATTGCACGTTACGGCGCATATTTGGCTAAAGGTGTAATTTTGATGCCTTCGTATGTAAATATCGGTGCTTTTGTAGATGAAGGAACCATGGTTGATACCTGGGCAACAGTAGGCTCTTGTGCACAAATTGGAAAAAATGTGCATTTGAGCGGTGGTGTAGGTATTGGCGGCGTTTTAGAACCCGTGCAAGCCGCTCCGGTAATTATTGAAGATAATTGTTTTATTGGTTCGAGGGCAATTGTAGTTGAAGGCGTGCATGTAGAACACGAAGCTGTTTTAGGCGCAAATGTAGTTTTAACGGCATCAACCAAAATTATTGATGTAACGAAAGAAACTCCAACAGAATATAAAGGATTTGTGCCTGCCCGTTCGGTTGTAATTCCGGGTTCATACACCAAAAAATTCCCTGCGGGAGAATATCAGGTTCCGTGTGCGCTAATTATCGGCCGCAGAAAAGAATCAACTGATAAAAAAACTTCCTTAAACAACGCGTTAAGAGAGCACAACGTAGCAGTTTAATTTCAAGGAGAAGGGTTAAAAGGCAAAAGTGAATAACGGAAAAACAAAGCCGATTGCTGATAACTCAAGGCTAACTGCTTTAATAAAAATTGGTTTTGATGCCAAACGTGCTTTTTTAAATAAAACCGGATTGGGTAATTACAGCCGTGCTACGATAAAAGTTTTAGCCGAAAATTTCCCGGAAAACGAATATTATTTATACACACCAAAAGTCGGACATACAACGGAGTCCGACTTTTTGCTTAGTTTAACAAACGCGCATACTAAAACACCTGCTACATCTATTTTTAAATCCTTGTGGAGAAGTAAAGGTATTATTGCTGATTTAAAGCGAGACAAAATTCAACTTTATCATGGTTTAAGCCAAGAGCTTCCTTTCAACATCAAAAAAAGTGGCATAAAAACAGTAGTTACCATTCATGATCTGATCTATCTAAAATATCCAGCGTATTTTAGTTTGATCAACCGAAAAATCTATGAGTGGAAAGCTAAAACAGCTTGCGAAAATGCCGACCTGATTATTGCTATTAGCGAACAAACGAAAACAGATTTAATAAAATATTTTCATCTTTCTCCGAAGAAAATAAAAGTAGTTTATCAAGGTTGCGATCCTGCGTTTCGAAAACAGGAAAATGATGCGGTAAAAGAAGTAGTACGAATAAAATACGAGCTTCCTCAAAAATACATCTTAAATGTAGGAACAATAGAAACCCGGAAAAACCTATTGATTATTGCAAAAGCGTTGAAAGATATTCCGGCGGATATTTTTTTGGTTATTGTTGGAAAACAAACCAATTATGCAGTTCTCCTTAAAAAATACCTGGTAAAAGAAGCATTGCAAAATCGCGTGCTATTTTTATCAAATGTTTCTTTTCGGGACTTACCTGCAATTTATCAGCTGGCCGAAGTTTTTGTTTATCCTTCTCGGTATGAAGGCTTTGGGATTCCGATTGTAGAAGCTTTATCTTCGGGCACACCGGTAATTGCTGCTACAGGTTCTTGTTTGGAAGAAGCTGGCGGTTCGGATAGCATCTATGTTGATCCGGATGATAATATTGCTTTCGCACAGCAGCTAAATTTGGTATTATCAAACGATCAGCTTCGATTAGAAATGAAAACAAAAGGACTGGAATATGTGCGCCGATTTGAAGAAAAAAACATCGCACAAAATTTAATGAACGTTTATCAGCAAGCCATCCATGCTTAGAGAAGAAGTTACAAAAGCGTTAAAAGTAGTGCAAGACGGAGGCATTATTTTGTATCCTACTGATACGATTTGGGGAATTGGTTGTGATGCCACCAACACAGAAGCTGTAAAAAAAATTTATCAGCTAAAGCAGCGTGATGAAAGTAAAAGCATGATTATTTTGCTTGATAACGATAATAAACTGCTTAGCTACGTACGCGAAGTGCCAGACATTGCTTATGATTTGATTGAATTTGCCGAAAACCCGTTAACGCTGATTTTATCGGGCGCAAAAAACATTTCTCCGGCATTGATTAATACAGATGGAAGCATTGGCATCCGTGTAGTAAAACACGAGTTTTGCCAGCAATTGATCCAGCGTTTGCGCAAGCCATTAGTTTCCACATCGGCTAACATCAGCGGAAAACCTGCTCCCAAACATTTTATGACTATTGATCCCGAAATTATTGAGGGCGTAGATTATGTGGTTGATTTGGAGCAGCACGATCTACAAGAAAAAAAGCAATCTACCATTATGAAACTGGAGCCAGATGGCCGATTTAGCTTTATCAGAAAGTAATAATCCTTATTTTTGTGCCTTAAAAACAGTATTCTTATCATTGTGTAGATGCTTCTTTTATCAGCATAAAATTGGTATTTGGCCAAAATCATGAAACAACATCTTCAGCATCCGGTATTTAGTTTAATTGCAAACGTGGCGGCAAAGCAGCAGGTTCAGGTGTTTGTTATTGGTGGTTATGTGCGTGATTTGTTTTTGAAGCGAAATTCCAAAGATATTGATCTAGTTGTTTTAGGAAATGGAATTGCTTTTGCAGAAGCCATCGCACAAAAATTAAAAGTAAAAGTTGCCGTTTTTAAAAACTTTGGTACAGCGAGTTTAAAATATCAAAACCTGGAACTGGAGTTTGTTGGTGCGAGAAGAGAATCTTATCGTATAGAATCGCGCAAACCAATTGTGGAAGGCGGCACGTTGGAAGACGACCAAAATCGACGTGATTTTACGATCAACGCAATGGCTATTTCTCTGAATCAGGAAAACTTTGGTCAATTGATTGATCCTTTTAACGGTGTTTTGGATTTGGAAAACAAGTTGATTCGAACGCCATTAGATCCAGCAGTTACTTTTTCTGATGATCCTTTACGCATGATGCGTGCCATCCGTATTGCAACCCAATTAGGTTTTTCGATTGATGTGGCTGCACTGGCAGCAATTAAAACTAACTGCGAAAGAATTAAAATTATATCGCAGGAACGTATTGCAGATGAACTGAATAAAATTATTGCTTCGGCAAAACCTTCTGTTGGCTTTACTTATCTTTTTGATACCAATTTGTTGCAACACATTTTTCCGCAGTTAAATGCGATGTATGGCATAGAATATATCAACGGAAAAGGCCATAAAGATAATTTTTACCATACCTTGCAAGTATTAGATAATCTGGCAGAAAACACGACAGATCTATGGCTTCGCTGGGCTGCAATTTTGCATGATATAGCCAAACCGGCAACCAAACGTTTTGAGCCTGGCCATGGCTGGACTTTTCACGGACACGAAGATAAAGGTGCACGCATGGTTCCGAAAATTTTTGCGCAGCTTAAACTTCCGCAGAATGAAAAAATGAAATTAGTGCAGAAATTAGTACAGTTGCACATGCGCCCGATTGTGCTGGCACAAGAAATTGTTACTGATTCTGCCGTTCGCAGATTATTATTTGAGGCTGGCGAGGATATTGAAAGCTTAATGTTGCTTTGCAACGCAGATGTTACTACCAAAAACGAGTACAAAATAAAAAAATATCGCAACAACTTTGAGCTGGTGAAGCAAAAGTTGAAAGATGTGGAAGAACGCGACCGGATGCGGAACTGGCAGCCACCCGTTAGTGGCGAAGATATTATGGAAACTTTTGGTATTAAAGCCGGACGGGAAGTTGGATTAATCAAAAGCAGCATCCGCGATGCTATTTTAGAAGGCGAAATTTTTAATTCCAGGCCTGAAGCTTTAAAACTGATGATTCGAAAAGGACAGGATATTGGCTTAAAAGTTGTAGCAAAAGTTGATCATTAACTAAATACTAATTTTACAAACTTATACAAATGGCAGTTTACCGGTTTAAAGTGGTTTTTGAAGACTATGACGATGTTGTCAGAGAAATTGAAATTCAATCTAAACAAACGTTTGAAGATTTTCATCGTACCATACAACAATCCACGGGTTACAACGTCGAAACCTCTTCTTCTTTTTATGTGAGCAATGATTACTGGATCAAAGGCGACGAAATTGCTTACTTACCTTCTGCTAAAAAAATTGATCGCGGCGTAGCTTTAATGGAAAACTCCAAGCTAAGCAACTTTATTGATGATCCACATCAAAAATTTTATTACACTTATAATTTTGATCGCCCGTATGATTTTCATATCGAGTTAACTAAAATTTTGCTTGACGATACAACTGCTACTGTTTATCCAAGAATTGTACGTTCTGTTGGGGATGCGCCAAAACCTTTTGGAGCGGTTGCAGCGGTTCCTGTTGACGGAGTTGCAGATGAAGATTTTGATTTTTTACACGAAGAAGGTTTAAATCCAGAAGATGCACATGACCTGACTGAGCTAGATGATGTGGATGATATTCCGGCTGTTGATGACGAACCGGAAGATGAATTTGGTGACGAATTTACTGACAATGAGCAAGTTGAAGACGAAGAGCATGGCGCAAAAGAAGATTACTAAACATACTTCTTTTACCATGCAAAATGTGATGATTGCTTAATTTTGGATTTAAATTCTAAAAAAATATTAATTGCAGTTTGTGGCCCTACGGCAGCTGGCAAAACAGCAATTGCAATTGAACTGGCTAAATATTTTAATACAGAAATTATTTCTGCAGATTCCAGACAATTTTATCGGGAAACAGAAATCGGAACAGCAAAACCTTCTGCAACCGAACTGACTTCTGTACAACATCACTTCATCAACTCACATTCAATCATAGAAAATTTTTCTGTTGCTGATTTTGAAAAAGCTGCGCTTAAACAACTGGAGCAGCTTTTTAAAAAGCACCAGATTGTACTGATGGTTGGCGGTTCTGGTTTGTATTTACAAGCTGTTTATCAGGGATTTGATAAAATGCCAGAAGCCAATCCGCAGGAAAGAGTCAAATGGAACCAGCTTTATCAGGAATTTGGGTTGGATTATTTACAGGAGCAATTGCAAATTTTAGACCCGGAATATTACAAACAGGTTGATCTGCAAAACCCGCAGCGTATTATTCGTGCGCTGGAAGTATCTTCCGATACCGGAAAGCCTTTTTCTTCTCTCCTGACAAAAACTAAAAAAGAACGTGATTTCAAAATAATTAAAATTGGCATCAACCCGGAAAGATCGGTTTTGTATGATAGAATAAACCAGCGCGTAGATGTAATGGTAGAAAATGGGCTGGTAAAAGAAGCACAGATATTACAACTGCAACAACATTTAAATGCTTTAAATACAGTTGGATACAAAGAACTTTTTGAAGCTTTTGATAAAAACTTACCGGTAAAAGAAGCAATAGAAAAGATTAAACAAAACACTCGTCGGTTTGCTAAACGGCAAGTTACTTGGTTTAATAAAGATACTGAAATTATGTGGTTCGATTCGCCTGATGCAAAACCAATATTAGCTTATATTCTGACTTTGATTAACTGATTTATCTATTTTCTAATTCTTTGTAAAGAGAATCATATTGTGCAATCACTTTTTCTTTTGAAAAACGTTTTATATTTTCAAATCCTTTTTTAACCAATTCATTTCGCAAATTTTCATTATTAATCAACGCTAAAATTCCATTTTGGATAGCAGTAACATCAAGTGGATCTATTTGTAAAGCTGCATCACCTGCAACTTCCGGCATGGAGGAACAATTGGAAGTAATTACAGGTAAACCACAAGCTTGCGCTTCAATAATTGGCATCCCGAAGCCTTCTATGGTAGAAACAAAAGTTAACAAACTCGCTTTTGCATATTCCTGATACAAGTCGGCTTTGCTTAAATCTAACTTATTTACATAGTTAATTTTAAACTTTTGCAAGTTTGCTTTTTGCAATTCATCCAACTTTCCGATAACAGTGAAAGTACATGGAATATTGGAAAGTGCTTCTGTTAAACGATCAATATTTTTATTAAAAGCAGTTCCAACTTGTAATATGTTTGGTTGAATCGGATTAAACTTTTGATCAGCTACTGGCCGGTATATTTCTGAAACAAAATTTGGTATTATAGTTATTTTCTGCAGATCAACTTTTGTATAGTTTAATAAATCTTTTTTAGTTGCTTCCGATACAACTGTAATACGATGTGCAAACCTAACTGGTAAGATTATCCAAAGCCATTTTAAGATACTTCTTTTAACACCTTTATTTTGGTGCATAAATGCCAGATCATGTATTGTTAAAATTCTAAGATTAAACCAGGCACCCAAAATTGCATAGTGCACGTCACCTGTTACATGCACAATTTTATCCTGTAAACGAAGTATCGAAAAGATGTTAATAATTCGATTTATAATAGAACTACTAAATCTGGGAAGGATGTATTTGTTGATATTGAACTTTGATTGTAAGGATAGTTGTATTTGATCAAAAATAAACTCAATACTAAACACGTGCGGGAATTGCTTACGGTAAATTAGAATGATCTTTCTTTTTTTCACCTTAACATTTTTGGGGCAATAAAAGAAGCATCGAAGATAAATTATGCACTAATCTAGATTGCATTTTCCTGACCTTTTATAATGTTCCAGATAGTAAGAAATATAATCTTAACATCTAATTGTAAGCTCCAATTTTCAATATACCAAATGTCATGGTTAATTCGATTTTGAGTTCGAATATTATTTTGTTCTATATCTGCTACATCACCGCGTAAACCGTGTACTTGTGCCCAACCTGTAATTCCTGGCTTTACAAAATGTCTGATCTTAATTTCCTCTACAATACTACTGTAAGCATCATTAAAAGCAATAGCATGTGGACGAGGCCCAACTATGGACATTTCTCCTCTCAGCACATTTATAAATTGCGGTAATTCATCTATACTTGTTTTCCGCATAAAAGCTCCAAATTTTGTAACCCGTTTATCACCTACACCTAATGGCTGATAACAGTCACTTACATGTTTATCTACCATAATCATTGTACGAAATTTAAAGCATTTAAAAACCATATTTTTTCGGCCAATCCGATCTTGTATAAATAATATAGGCCCGGGAGATGTTAGTTTTTGTATCAAGATGATAATTGGAAACAACCAGCAAAGTACAAATACAATTACAAGAATAGAAAAAGTAATATCGAAAACTCTTTTCTTAAACATGTGCTTCACCTCGTCCAACGGCAGTTGACGAGGCGTAAATACTTGAATATTATTTAAATAGGATGCAGTGTATTCGTAAGGAAAAGAATTGATAATATCCGGAACTAATTTAATTCTTAGATGCTGATTTTCTGCTTCTTTTATCAAGTTTCCTAACTGTAAAATATAAGAAGGTTTTATGCAAACATATACTTCTTCAATTCCTTTCTGTGCTGCCCGAGATAAACTTTGAACCATCAAAGGTGATACTCTGCCATCAGAAGTTACATAATCAGTATTGGCTTCCTCTAAAAATCCGTTAAAATCAAAATTATTATGCGTTTTAAAATATTGTGCTAACCGTTGTCCTGTTTCATTATTTCCTATAACGGCCACTGGTTTTCTTATCCTAAAGTTTCGCTTTAAAATTATTTCTACTCCTGTACCTAAAAACCGACTAATGATAAATATTATCCACAGTAAAGCAAAGTAAACAAGCAGCAGCTTTTTAGAGAAATCAGTATCATTAGAAAAAGAAATATAGAAAACAAACAGTAAATTATATAAAACTAAACTTTTCCAGGTAGCACGATAAATAAAATCAGAGCGTTGAATCGTTTCTTCTGCATACATTCCAAAAACTGTTGTACATAAAAGCCAAATGATATTACAGATAACAATGTAATGCTGAAAGTGACTGATATAAGTTTCTTCAGCTAAATAAAAAGATGCCCAAAAGCAGGCATTAATCAGGATAATATCGGTTATAGCAAGTATGAAACGTAGAAAATATAAGTACCGGGTTTGCATAGAAATATTTAACAGTCAACAAAGTTAATAGGTTTTTGCAAAGCACATCCTCATTCGCAGTAATAGTTAAATAAATTATCAGATATAGCAGTACTCAAATAATAATAAGTAATCATTTTAAAGCCTGCTTAAATGCTGTCCAAAATTTTTTAATATTTCTTTTATTAATTGAGTTTTTAAAACTTTTAGTGTTTTTCTAATAAAAGGAAGTAACTACAAAAACAAATTTTATCAGCATAAAAAGAGTACTAAAGTTAGTTTTCATAGTAAATATAGCAGTTTATATTTCCTTGTAGATTTTGCACTATATAACTTCAATACATCAAATCGCGTATAACCGAAACAGAAATTATATGAGAAAATGATGAAAGCACAGTTAAATATTTTTAGCCCAGTTGCTGAGTTGGATCAACCCCACGAAAGCAAATTTATAGCGTTAAGTATAAACAAAACCCTTCCCATATCTACTCATTACAGTTTTATTGATTCTATTAGAATGGTATCTATGATGGGGATAGTTTGGGCACATATTTCTCTGTTCTCTTTTAAGAAATTAGATTATAATGCTTTTGATAATATCTCCATTTATCTTCCATTTATGCAAATTTGGAAATTTGGAGTGATCAACTTTTTCATGATATCCGGATTTCTATTAAAAGAAAAACTAGATCTGAATCATCCATTTTTATATTTTAAACATCGTATTAAAAATATTTTAAAGCCCTATCTTATTGCTTTTATACTTTGCGGTATTCTAACTATTTTACAGTTATGGAAACATCAATTGCTATACAATTCAAATCCAAGTTCGGTATTAGAAAAATTAGTATTCCAAACTCCTTTTTGGTATATTCCTAATTACTTAATTTGCCTATTTATCATAATTATAACGAGTAAATTTATAAACAGTTTTTATTATGGATTAGTTCTATTGGCTATAACGTTGTACTATTCTATCCTATCTGTGTATTTAAAAAATAGTTATATACCACACAGCGAAGTCCTACTAGGATATGTTTTCTTTCTATGGTTAGGTTATACTTTTAACAGTAAGAACCTGCTTAACTTTTTTTTAAAAATAAAATGGCCTATACTTATAATATTAATACTTGCAACATTTGCGTTATCCTCTTATGAATCATATATTTTATATATAAATAGCTATAAAAGTTATTTTAGTATTTTAAGAATAAGCAATGTTTTGTATTCAATAGTTGCATTTATCATTCTTGCAAAGCTATTTAGTCAAACTAATTTAGGAGATAAATTTGCTGGCCTTCAAAAAAACACTTATGGAATATATTTATATCACTACTTTTTTGTATCTTTTATAATACCACAAATTGGATTTTTTATAGAGAGAAAGTTTCAATTTCAAATATTTACTTACCACATTAAATATTTTATTTTAAGCTACTTAATTGTGTTTGTTATTAGTTATATTTTAACAAATTATTTTATAAAAGCCCTCAAATTTATACATTTTGGCTTTTTAAAATAATCAATAGTTTAATACGCTTTTTAATATTTTATGATTAACTATTTCTTTAAATATAATTGCATGACCCTTATCATTTACATGGCTTCCATCTCCGTAACTGTATAAAGGATTTATATTATAAGAATTATCACCTAAAAGATTTAATATATTTAAAGAATTATCAGTATAAGTATTTATTATAATATTATTTAGATTATACAGCCTTAATTTTGTTGTTAAATCTGAAAAGTTTCTGGGCTGTGTTCCGGAAATTATATAAGTAATATTTTGAGTTTCTAACAAAGAAATTATTTTTTGTAAGTTGTTGGTAAATTCTAAATCGGTATAATTATTAGCGATATCGTTTGTAGGCATTGATATTATAACAAGATTTGGTTTGTAGCTTAAAGCCTTTGTTACATTTCTATTGGTGTCCGGCATTGGCCTGTTAGCAGGAGGTATTGAATATGATGGAAGAGCATTATAGGTAGTGAATCCTCCTTTAGCTAAATTTACTACTTTTATTTTCCTTTTATCAGCAATAAACTTATTTTGTAATTTGTAAGCCCATGCCGAATCTAACACAGTTGCTCCTGTTCCGGCCGCTGTAGATGACCCAATAATTACTACTGTTTTTGCTGATGTATCAGTTATTGTATTGTTAGTGACTAATACTATTTTGTTGCTGGCGGTATTGGGTGAAACAAGATTATTTTTATTACAACTTATTAAAAATGTACTAACTATTAGAGTTATTAATTTAAAGTATAAAGTAAAATGTATATTCATCTAACAACTCTTATTTAGTTGGTTAATATAAAAATAAAATTTCATAAATAGTTAAAACCTGTATAAAATTCTGGTCAGGAAAATCACAACGCTTTTTCAGGCTTACTGACTATAGCTTTATAATCAATGCTTTTAGAAACTACTACTTAAATTATTATTAAAGAAACCTGATGCTCCTATTATGTTATAAATTTTGATCTTATAATCGATACAATCAGAAAAAAGTATAATACATTTCAGGATTTTAGGTTGATAAAAGAAGTATCGAAAAAATCTTAAACAAAACTAAACAGACTTTTGAAAAACATAAACCAATACAGATTTGGATAGTAAAAAAAGTATAAAACTTGAACATAATTTAAAGCTTGTTTTTCCTCTATTAAAAGCTTTCACTGATTTAATCTGTTGAAAATATATTTACACCTGTACGCATTATCCTTATCTTTTGTGATTTATACAGCGGATTGCTATTGCTAACCGCTATAATACTTAAATATTTGATTACCGGCTTACCAATATTTTGATACTAAAATTTTCAATCAAAATTTACCAATAAGATTTGTGCATTGAAATTCTTTTTATAAAAGTAATGGGTATAATTTTATAATACTTCCCAACTTTATAACCCAACCATTTAGCAAAAATTGATGTTACAGATTTAATTATACTTCGGGGCGAATTTTTAAGCACAAAAAGTAATTCTGATTTTACAAATTTTAATCCTTCTCCTGTTGGTTTTCCATACTCTTTTATGATCCAGGTATTTTGTTCATGAAATACCCTAGTGTCAAAATATCTTTTAAACTCTTCAATCAAACTATAACTATGAGAATGATAAACACTGGCAGTAGCTACATATGCCTTTTTATAACCTGCTTTAAGCATCTTAGCTGCTACTATTGCATCCTCTCCCATTATTGAATCTAATGGAAATCCACCGACATTTTTTAATGCACTTAATTTATAAGCTGAAAAAGAGTTGGAACAGAAGAAAACTTTAAAACCTAAAGTTTTTTGATCACCGATTACTAATGTATTTGATGCAGGTGGATAATTATAAGTTCTGGCATGTATCTCAAGCGGTTTTGCTTTTTTATGTGGCAATTGACGGCCATAAGCTATGCCTAGGTTTTCATTATCAAATACACTAATTAAATTTTTAATACTACAATTAGAGGATAGGATTGCATCTTGTGTCAGAAAGACACATATATCTGTATCAAAAGCAAGATTTACAAGTTGCTGACGGGTTTTGCCATGATTAAATTCTTGTTTAGAAATGTGATGTACTTCAAAACCAAATTTTTTGGCTAATGCTACAGTATCATCTGAAGAACCAGAATCAACAATGATTTTTTTTTGTGGTTGAATATCCTGAAATTTAATCGACTCCAAGACTTCTATCCAATGCTTTCCTGCATTATATGTTGGAATACACAGTGCTATAGTTGTCATAAAATAATTAAACTTTTAATTTAAAATTGAACTAAGCTTGTATAGCACTGCATTAGTATTAACTCCGTCAAATACCGAATAATAGTTATTTGCTTTCATAAAAGCCGTCATAAAAGTAGCTTTAAAATGTTTTGTATTTTTATAAATTACAAAATGAGGCTTATTACAAAAAGAGGCTAAATGATATGGTAAACTTTCAGCACTAATAATAAGATCTTTTTTTTCAATTATGTTAATTAGCTCTTTAAAATTTGAATAATAGATAGTATCAGGATCAGGGTTTTTATCAGCTGCATTTACTAAAAACCTTGCAATACTTATGTCAATATTTTTAAAAGTTGAAACTATCTCCATTAATAAATGCTGATTGATCTCTTTTTCTTTAACACGGCTTTCCGGGAAAATAACTACTTTTTGTGGCTTTGTACACAATGATAGTTTGCAATCAAAATTATTATCATTTAATGAAAAATACCTGCTAAACAAAGCATATTTTGCATCATAAATATTTTCATTATCATCTGGCCAAACTAATTTTCTATTCAGAAAAAACAATCTTCTACTCCTAAAATCTAAAAGATAAGTATTGCTTGAATCCAATAAAAAACTTTTTTTTATATCAGACAGCAGTCTTTTAATATTTTTTCCATCTCTTACTTTATGCAATTCAAAATAAGCCGGCTGATTATTAAAATCTAAATTTGCTACAATATCGAATATGTCATCTCCATCAATTGCTTCATATATGTCTTTTAAATATTTAGATAAATATATTGGGACTTTTATTGTTGCATATCTTTTTAAAACTGCAGCACTGATAATGAAGTCCCCAAAAGATCTTATTGGAAGATAAATAACTTGTTTTTCAAACTGCATTTATATATCAAAATTACTTATAAAATTTAGGTGATTTTACAAACCAACTTTTGTAAGGAATTAAAGATGACAAGGTTATTGCTACATTCATTTTTATTCGCATCAAGAACATGGAAGTTTCATTCCTTATTTTAAAATAATTAGTATTAGACAAAACGTTGAAATGATCTTTTTTTTCATCCATCCCATTCTTCAAACTTTCTATATGATGCGTTACCATCTTACTTTTAGGAAACACAAAAAACCTACCCGTAGGTGCATAAGGATACTTTTTTATATATTTTGGCAAATTCACAGGCATGTTTTCTTTTATATAAATATACTTATATTTATTTTTGTATAAGTATTCGCCGATATAATACTCTGGTGTTAACGAAAATGAGAAAACTTCTGGATGAGATTTAATAAATGCTGTTTTTATGATAGCAAAATCTGTAGCTAAGTTTACAACATATCTAAAAAATTGTGCGCTTGCCCAAACCGCACTTTCTACTGCCATTCTTTTGATATACTTTGTAATCAATTCATCTCCGTACACCCAAGTATCAGCCTCTAAAATAACAGTATAATTGCAATCGTTTGGAATGTGTTCCAATCCTGCTTTTAACAATTGAGAATTACCATTAAAATGTCCGATATTATTTTCAATCTCAATTAATAAGTCAATTTTTTCTACAGTGTTGACATCAATAATATAACCATCTTTTTTGCCATTAGAAACGACAATGATATAAAAGTCATTATTTTTCCAAGTATCTTTTATAATATCAATACAATATTTTAAATCTTCTATTCTGTTATATACTCTTATTAAAACGCATACTTTGTTTAACATACTTATTTTGTTATCCTATTTGCTTGATAAGCATTAAGTTTAAATAGTTTTGCAATTGTTGTTCTTATAAATACATAATAATATACAAGCACATTAAAATTTGATTTTATTAATTGAATTTTATTTTCAAAAAAAATATAATCAATATTAGAATCTGAGTAACCGCCACCTTCATATTTAGCAATAGTTATTGGTAAATATGTGAATATAAAGTTTTTACTTCCATAACATCGGATATTTAATTCATAATCAGCCTGAATTTTATATTTTAAATTGTATTGATAAAATTTAAAAACTGTAGCTGGATAAAAAATTGCCTGATGACAGATATTTTTTACTGCAAGCTTAAATGGTGAAAACTTACCATCATATAACTTTGAAAAATCTGTGCGGTAAACATTACCATACAAAATTTGATTATCATTACTAAAATTAGCTGCAACTTGATCAAGAACGTCTAATACTGAATCACCTGCACCTAAAAAATATATGTATTTACCTTTAGCTAAATTAACGCCTTTATTCATCGCATCATATATACCACTATCCGGTTCACTAATCCAATAAGCTATTTTATTATCGTATTTTTTTATTATATCAATTGTTCCGTCGGTTGAACCACCATCTACTATAATAAATTCAATATTGTTATATGATTGGTTTATAACACTTATTATAGTTTGTTCTATAGTTTCTTTAGCATTAAATACAACTGTTATTATACTTAGTAATAGACTATTTGTAGAAGATATAGGCATCCTTAATACAGTAATGTTTAGAGCTTGTTAATTCTGCTATCAAAAAATTCAAAACACTTCTTTTATGCCTATCTATTACAAAATTGTAATAGACTCTTGTAAAAAAGTATTTAAATTTAGGTGATAAAAGAAGTATAGCAAAGTACAAACAAAGTTTGTTTAATTGCTTGTTTTTTTAATTAAATATCACTTTGATGATGCTTCAAAAGTATTGAATTTTATTTTACTTAGAACAAAAAGTATAATAGGAAATATAAGTTGTAACATAAGACCAGTTAACGTAAACATATTATCGAAAATTGAAAAAAAATAAACGGTACATAATGTCGACATTCCTATTATACCTAAAGGATTTTTCAATACAAGAAATGTATATATAAATCCAAATAACCAAAAAACAATTAAAAATATGGCAATCCCACCCCAACCAGCATAATTATAGCTTCCAGTTAAAGCTGTTGGTACTGTTAATTGATCAACTATTAAATCTGCACCACGTCGTTTCCGTCCAAGTAAATCATTGATTTTTTTTGATACAGCATCGGGTAAAATTTCATCAATAACTGTATACATTACACCATTTAATGTAAATGATGGTTTATTTTTAGTAATATTATATTGTAAATTACTAAGTGGAGAAGTAATGTATAAATAGGTCCAAAAAAATTCTCCCGGAACGATACTGCTTTTAAATGAATCTGAAGCACCTCCTATAGCTAATATTACATTACTATTATAAGCTTTGTCAAATTTTGGATTTTGTGTATTGAGATCATTTATTGTTCTGTAATTACCTGCAACTCCAAATAAGTACATCACCAATAATATCCCACTGATTATTCCAAGGAATTTTTTAATTGTTAGATTAGGTAACTTTATATTTATCCATAAAAAAAACATTGTTATTATAGACATCATAATATTGCCTCTCGAAAATGCGAGAACAAAAAAACTTAAACAAAAGACAGAATACAATAAAAATTTTTTACTTCTGGTTTGCATAAATAAGTAAAAGCAATATATACTAGTAAAACAATTTAACGTTGTTGACAATACAATAACAGTTGGTATACCAAAATTATCATCTCTTACTCCGTTCAAAATAGGTATACCACTATAAAAAAAATTTAACGCATAAAGTCCTATATTTATAGTTAACAGTGCCGTGGAATTAATTAATAGTGGCTTTTTAGCTATTGTGTACAGGTTTAATTTATTAAAAATTAAGCCTGTTATAGAAAATAAACAAATCAACACTACTAAAAATATAATTAAGGTTGTAGAAAGTTTGGGGAAAATATCAGTCCAACCAAAAGAATACAACATTAAGCAAAGCAGCCAAGAAATTGAAAATATCGTGTATGGATTAGCGATGCTTTTTAATTGTAATTTCATACCAAACGCTTTTATTTTTTGGTTACATTTAATCTGACTTTGTGTTTAATATATAAAGGAAACCAGTATATAAATGAATTTTCATACTTTTCATTCTTTGTACCACTAATACCAGAGTACCTGGGTAAAGTATTCAAAAAAGAAAATTTATAATCCTTTGATATTGCTAAATGTGTTGCTTTGGTTAGCGCATTTTCAAAGTGAAAATTAATAGAATCGTCTACCGATGATTTGTATTTTAATAAAAAATCAACATAAAAATCTTTGCTTGCTGCCCAACATCTTGAATCAGCATAGGCTAATGATTTTTGTAAATTAACAAAGATACTAGTGGTGGGTATGATATTATCCCATTGTTTAAGTATTGCTTTTATATTTAATATTTTTAGCCGACCAGTTATTTTAATTACAAAATCACTATTCATAAAAAACATGGAATTTTTAGTGGCATATTCTATAATTAACATCTCACCATAGCCTTTTCCTAATTTTCTATCATAATCATTTCCATTAAAAGCTAAAATTTCCAATCTACCATCTTTAATATAATCTATAAAATTAGATGATAAATCTATACCCGAGTTTTCTACAAACAGAATTTTTTTATTTGTTTCTGCTAAATAAAAGTTAATAGCATCTACATATTGCTTGTATCTTAATTGTGGATTCTGTAGTAATGTTAAAGACATCCCATTAGGATTTATGCATCCTGTTAAAAAAAGCAAACTATTCATCATCACTTATTCCAAATACCAATTGCTTTATTATTAATTAAAAGGTTATATTGAATAATTTCAATAATACCACAAAATACGCAAAGTATAGTAGTTGCTAATATGACACCTGTTGCTCCAAATACTCGTCCTAAAACTATACCTAATGGAATGTTTAATAGTCCAGAAAGAAACACTATAATAATTTGTATATTAAGTTTTCCTACTCCATTCATGTAATAAACAAAAATAGTTCTGTATGTATTAAACACTGTGTAAAAACATAATACAGCCGATAAAGCAAAAGAAACTATAACTTTATTACCAACCCATAGTTGATACATCCTTGTGGAGACGGCAAGCATAGCTAAACTTAAGATTAATATATAAAAAACAGTTGTCTGAAGTTTTTTAATTGTTTTTTTTATCCACTCATAATCACCTTTATAATGGGCTTCGGCAAAAGCTGCCCAAAAAGGTGTCATTATAATTCCTGAAAGCATTGTAATAATACCAAAATATTTATAAGCAATGTTATATGAAGTAACTGCAGCAGGACCAATTATATGAGATATTAAAATATTATCAACATTATAAAAAAACAATAATCCAATTTGAATGATAAAGAATTTTATACCTAACTGTAAGATTTTTCTTACATATTCTACTTTAAAATATTTAAAAGATGGTGAGTAAACCTTGTAATTACCGTTAAATAAGATTAGGTTA
Source organism: Janthinobacterium lividum (assembly GCA_050955045.1). Lineage (GTDB taxonomy): Bacteria > Bacteroidota > Bacteroidia > Sphingobacteriales > Sphingobacteriaceae > Mucilaginibacter_A. The sequence goes on from JBPBQV010000010.1 coordinate 65,327, forward strand.
AAAATTAGTAAAACAATTAAAGGGCTAATACCTAATGATAAACATAGAATTATTAAAGACCCATGAATAGTCATTTTACATATAAATATAATTATCAACCCTAAAATATTTCCTAAGAAATTTATAAGTGATGCAATAATTACATTTTGTTTTGCTATTGCAACTGTATTAATTAATTGCAAAGAGAACTGAATAGAAAATACGCAAAAAACAATTATAACAACTACCGGCAACTCTTCTACCCCTTTTGGTGCATTTAATATTCTAAACCAATCTAAATACGGATTAACAATTAAAAATATAAGTAAAAGAAAACAACTAATAATTCCAATTACAATATATGTAGTGCTTACATAAACCCTTGCTAAGTAATCATCACCAGCTGCGATAGCTTCTATCAGCTTGTTTTTTAACCCCTGCCCAAAGCCAATATCAAAAAAACTAAACCAAACAATAATGGAGCTTAAAGTAAGCCAGATGCCGTATTGAACAGTATTAACATAATCGATAGTTAAAGGAACTAACAATAATGTAGTTAATACACTCATCCCTTTTAATAGAAAAGAATATACAATGTTTTTTTTGGCAACAATAGAACGGTGATGCCCTTTTAAAAAATAAGATTGAATTTTTGCTTTAATGCTCACAACATTTTTATACTATATTTAAACAAGATATTTATTTAATGTCTGCTACAAGTAGACGTATAATCTTGTCACATTTATTAATATTGTAACACAAATTCAATGTGTTATAAAGCATTTTATTTATAAATAATTTTGAATATTTCTTTTAAAAAAATAAATAATATTGTTAAAAGACTAAATAAAAATGCCCCTATTATAATTCCTTTAACTTTTGTCAAATGATCTACTGATAAAGGTAATATAGGCTTGTCAATTACTTGTATTAAAGGAGTTTCTTGACGTAGAGAAAGTTTTGAGACTTCTAAATTTTTTACTATCTCACTATAAATCGCTGTATTTGCCTGTACATCAATTTGTTTTCGTTGGGATGGTACACGTAAAGTAATTAATGCTGGGTTAGCATTTGGAGCAGCATCAATAGCAGAAGCTACACCACTAATTGAACTATTTAAAACCCTTTTTACACTGTCAGCCTGTCTTTGCAGAATCCTAACATTTTGAGCCGTTTTTTTTGTTTTGGTTTCTGTATAGAAGTTATTAACAGTTTCGACTAATTTGATATTAAATTCTTTAGAGAAAAGCTCATCATAAGTTGCTACATCAACTTTTAAAATATTAAGTTTTTTATCTGGCTTTTCAACATTTAAAAAGCTCTTGTTAAATTTTTCAACCAAATCAGATATTATACTATCTTGATATCGGTTAAATTTTTCTGGGTTACCCGAAAATGATATGGTTTTTGTATGATCTTTTTCTTTCCACTTGTCACGCAACTTTTTAAAGTCTATGTAACGATCAATTAACAATTGTTTTTTGCCGTTAATGCTAACACTGCTTAACAATGCTTTTTCAATCATCAATCTTGATTTATATAATGCAATAATATTGTCTCCTTGGAATATCCCACTAGCTCCCCCCCCCCCAATATCAATTCCAGCCAAAGATGCTAAACCTGCATATTGACCTAACCCACCTCCCTTATTATCTTCTAAGACAAAAGTACTTGTGGCAGTATATATTGGCTTTTTAAAATAAGCATACGTTAACCCCAATAAACCGCCAATTACTCCGGCTAAAAAGATCGTTAACCATTTAGATTTAAGATAGCGCCATCCAGATTTGAATTTTAGCACTACTTCTCTTATAGAAACTTCTTCTACTTCATTGTTACTATTACTGCTGTCCATAAAGTTGTTTTATATCAGTAAGAGTTGAGTTTAACCTATTCTAATTATTTTTTTAAACTTAAAATTCCTAAAATAATAGCACCTAATGATGCAAACCCCGTAGTGAAGCCTAATATTGTTGAAATTGTATTACTAATACTTTTAGGTTTAACTGGGACAAAAATTTCACTTCCAGGTTTAACACTTGGATGATTATTGAAGAAAAATATCTTACGTGTACCTTTTACAGTACCATTAGGGTAAACTACATAAGCACCCTTTTTATAAGCATTTGGACTAAAGCCACCTGCATTTAAAACATAACCTTTAAAAGAGCGGGATTTATTGTATACAACAGCACTCGGATACAGTACTTCGCCATTTACTCGAATAATTTGCTGTTGCTTCGGGATTCGTAATACATCACCATCTTCTAACAAAAGATCAATTTTAGATCCGGGCAAATTCAAAATTTGCTGCAGGTCAATTCCTACAAAATTATTTCTTGGCTGTACATCAGTATTATTTGTGGAGTCTCTGTAAGTTTTCTTTAACCTGCTAATTTGGTCGGCTCTTTCCTGTGCTATTGCTACTGTATCCGATCTGTTTTTGTCAATTCCTAATATTGCTGTGTTATTTCTTTTTAATGATCCACCCTGAACATCTGCCGAAGCAGTAAATCCACCTGCACGTATTAATAAATCAGATATTTTTTCATTCTTTGTTTGGATTGTATAAGATCCGGGATACAACACTTCACCCTCAACTTTTACAGTTTTTTGCTTTTCATAGCCAGGCAAACTATAAACAGAAACAATATCAAAAGGCTTCAATACAAAACTTACTCCAGCTAATTTTAACTGACTATCTATATTGACACTAAATACTTCTGCTACTTTGGTACTTTTTGATTGTGGGTCTGCATTATTTATCCTTCGGGCTACTTCAATGCGTTTTGGACTGGCTCCTTCAGCAAATCCACCGGCTTTTAATATCAGGTCTTCTACTTTCATGTTTTCTGCAAATGCAAATGTTCCCGGCTGTCTAACAGAACCATTAATGCTGATTTGATATTTATCACGCAGATCAAATATGGAAGAAATGTTAATCACATCTTCCCGTTGTAAAGAAATGTTTGATGCTTTATTTATAACATCTTTTACGTTAAAAGATATAATCTCTGTACTATTATCTGCTCTCAACCTAGTAATTGTTCCCCGATCGGTAAATGCATCTTCTTTTAAACCGGCTGCATTTTCTATCAACTGTAATAAAGTTAATCCGTTTTGTAGTTCATATTCTCCGGGACGAAATACTGCTCCATTAATAACCACTCTATTTTCAAATCTATTTAGAATAGTTTGCACAAAATATTTATCGCCACGTAAAGGAGTATAACTTTTATAATCTGTTTCTACAACGTCTGTTAATCTGCGTTGCTGATCACTAACCTGAGAAACTTTTATCCGCGCTGTATAAGCACTATCGGTAAAACCACCTGCATAATTTAAAATAGTTTGCAGACTTTCACCTGGTAAAACCTCAAACAATGCAGGAATTTTTATCTGTCCTGCAAGCTCTACTCTTGTTCTGTAAGTAGGAACCTGTATAATATCCTGATCCTGTAATGCAATGTTATCTTTCTGGCTCCCTTTCACTAAAAAATCATAAACATCTAAAGACCTAATAATACGATTATTTCTAATGATTTTAATTTGTCTTAAACTACCGATTTCATTAGGACCGCCTGCAACAGTAAGTGCGTTAAAAGCAGTTGCTAAAGAGGATAAAGTATATGTACCGGGTTTTTCTAACTGACCAACCATGATTACCTTGATACTACGGATATTACCGAGAGTAACCTGCACACTTGTGCCACGTCCAATAGCGTAATTATTAGCAGCAAGCTTGCTTTTTATTAGTGAAGTAGCATTTTCGATAGTTTTACCACCAACATTTAAAACGCCAATTCCGGGAATGTTAATATTTCCTTCCGGAGAAACATCCAGCTTCCAGTTTACCAAAGAATTACCATAAACATTGATATTTAACTGATCATCCGGCCCGATAATATAATTTACTGGCGTAGCTAATTTTAAATTGGGCTCAAACGAAGTGTTTTTATTTCTGAAAAGATCAGCACCAAAAATTTTAGGTTTTAAATTCTCGAAGATATCTTTTGAATTTATTGTAGTATCCTGATTATCCTGTTTGTAATTCAAACGCCGCTGGCCGATAACGTTCGTGTCTGCTGCGTTAGATGCTGATTTACTACGTATTTCCTTAACTCTTGCTTGCAGTTTTTGAATCTGGCTATTAGACATACCTCTACTTTGAGCCTGTTGTAATAATTCAATATCACTCAATCCAGAGTTTCGTGCATATTGAAGCAACTCTCTGATCTTTTCATCAGGAAGTTCATCAACATTAACAGAAGAAATATTTTGGAGACTGGTTTGAGCTGAAGCATGTTTTACTATTCCAAAACATACAAAAAGGGAAAATAAAAATACAAGAAAATTAATTTTGTTCATAAGTTTTATTTATCAGAGCATTCTTCTACTACTCCAATAAGCAATATTATATTTCTGCAAAAGTAAACCAATTTATCATTTTAGGAAATTATATAAAGTAGTAACATGTTTCCTGTTACGTAACTTAATACAAAGAGTTTGCTTTAAACAACATTAAAATTCTATTGTACTTCTTTTATACTTGTAAATGTATGAGCCAGATTTTCTATTACCAAGATTATCAATGGAATACAATTTTTGCATGATAAAAGAAGTATTAACAAAAACTAATTTCTTTAATCTTGTATATAGGTTTTGATAACCGAATGAATATAATCGTAGTGATCATCATTCAATCCCGGCCAAACACCTAGCCAAAAAGATTGGTTCATGATGGTATTTGTATGTGCTAAATCACCAATAACCCGATGGTTGATATTAGCATAAGCCGGTTGTTTTAACAGATTGCCTCCAAACAGCAAACGTGTACCAATTTTTTGTTGTTCTAAATGTTGTACCAGCATGTGCCTGTCGTTGGCATCTCCGTCTCTTAAAGTCAGTAAAAAGCCAAACCAGGAAGGATTACTGCTTGGTGTTGGTTCAGGCAGAATAAATATATCTTCAAACTCCTTCATTCGTTGATATAAAGACTGGTAATTTTGACGGCGTTTTTCTATAAAACGATCTGCTTTGTGCAACTGAGATAAGCCAATAGCTGCCTGCATATCAGTTACTTTTAAGTTAAAACCAATATGCGAATAAGTATATTTATGATCGTATCCGTAAGGTAAATTCCCTAATTGCTGAGAAAACCGGCAACCACAGGTATTGTCTTTACCAGGTTCGCAGTAACAATCCCTGCCCCAATCGCGGAAACTTTCTGCAATTTTTGCAAGCAAAGGGTTGTTAACTATTACAGCACCTCCTTCTCCCATTGTAATATGATGGGCCGGGTAAAATGAAAACGTAGAAATATCACCAAAAGTGCCTGTCTTTTTATCGTGGTAAGTTGCACCTAAAGCGTCACAATTATCTTCAATTACCCACAAATTATATTTTTTTGCCACCCGCAACACTTCATCCAAATTATATGGATTACCTAAAGAATGAGCCAGCATAATCGCTTTGGTTATGGGCGAAACTGCTGCTTCAATTTGATCTGTCTGTGCATTGTGCGTAGCGATATCTACATCAATAAAAACAGGTACGGCACCGAACTGAATAACTGGATTGATTGTAGTTGGAAAACCTGCGGCAACCGTAATAACTTCATCGCCCGGTTTAATAGCACGATCACCTAATTTAGGAGAAGTAAGTGCATAAAAAGCAACCAGATTTGCAGAAGACCCAGAATTGACCAGCAAACATTTTGGTGCAGTAAAATAAGCTGCAAATTCTTTTTCAAACTGATTGGAAAAGCGCCCGGCAGTTAACCAGCCATCGGCTACGGCTTCCATACCTAAAAGCAGATCATCTTCTTCAATTATTTTTCCAGTAACCGGAATATAATCCTGACCAGGTTCAATCTTTCCTGAAATATTCAGTTTAAAATCCAGATTTTTTATTAATGTATTTGCCATTACAAATTTGTAAAATTAGAGGAATCTGATGCCCAAAATACCTTGCCCTGAGCTTTATCAGTATATTCCCTGATTTGCTGTATCCTGTTTTCTAAAATACCCTTTTTGCTTTTTTCTGCACGATAACCTTCAACTGTAAATTTCACAGTTTCATCAAAATTTAATATTGGTTGCCATTTTAACCGACTTACTGATTTAGATATATCCAGCTTTAAAAAATTTGCTTCATGTGGTTTATCAGCATTTTCAGAAATCACATAATCACCCAAACCTTCTATTATTTTGATTTTGTTGATTAGTTCTTTTACCGGATAATTATTAGTATCAACCGGGCCAAAATTCCAACCGCCTTCATATTTTTTACCTTGTAAAAACAGCATTGTGCCCAAAGTTAGATAACCACTTAATGGTTCCAGTACATGTTGCCAAGGACGCGTTGCGTCAGGATTACGCAAAACTAATTTTTCACCTGCATTAACTGCACGGAAATAGTCCGGCACAATGCGATCGGCTGCCCAATCGCCTCCGCCTATCACATTCCCTGCACGGCCTGATGCAACTGAACAGGCATTTTCGTAATTAAAAAATGAATTGATGTAAGAAGATGTAATCAATTCTGCACAACCTTTAGAGGCACTGTAAGGATCTTTACCTCCCATTGGATCATTTTCCCGATAACCCCAAATCCATTCTTTGTTATCGTAACATTTATCGCTGGTGATATTTACAGCTGCTTTTACAGAAGGTGTTTGACGAACAGCTTCCAAAAAATTAACTACGCCCATTAGATTGGTTTCAAACGTTTCAGCTGGATTTTGGTAAGATAATAAAACCAACGGCTGAGCAGCCAGATGGAAAGCTATATCAGGTTGTACTTCTTGAAAATAAGCCTTTAATTTTCCTGCATCTCGTACATCACCTTCAAAATGATAAATTTCTTGCTTTAGATTACAGGTTACAAAGTTATCATCATCAGAATACGGAGGCAAGGCATAACCATAAACATCTGCACCCAATTTTTTTAACCAAATAGCCAACCAAGAACCTTTAAAACCTGTATGGCCGGTTATCAACACTTTTTTTCCCTGATAGCAATTCCAGAAATCCATAGTTACCAAACTTTCCATTTTGCTTTGTTGGCTACCCAATCTTCTTCTAATTCGTTTTTTTCGCGTAAAGTGTCCATTGGTTTCCAAAAACCATTGTGTTCATAAGCAACCATCTGGCCTTTTTCCGCTATTTTTTCCATTGGTTCGCGTTCCCACAACGTTTGGTCTCCTTCTATGAAATCAAAAACTTGCGGTTCACAAATAAAATATCCACCATTAATCCATGAACCATCTCCCTTAGGCTTCTCCATAAAAGAATGCACAGATTGATTATCTACAATATTTAGTGCGCCAAATCTGCCGGAAGGCTGAACAGCAGTTACAGTACAATATTTATTATTATTTTTATGAAACTGGTATAATTCATCAATATTAACATCTGCTAAACCATCTCCATAGGTTAACATAAAAGTTTCATTGCCAATGTGCTTTTGTATTCTTTTAATCCGTCCGCCAGTCATGGTTTCGTTTCCGGTGTCTACCAAAGTTATTTTCCAAGGTTCTGCCTGCGAATCATGAATTTTTAATTCATTGTTACTTAAATCAATCGTTACATCTGATTGGTGAAGAAAATAATTTGCAAAATATTCTTTAATGATATAACCTTTGTATCCTAAACAAATCACAAAATCATTAAAACCATAAGCTGAATAAATCTTCATAATATGCCAAAGTATCGGCATACCACCAATTTCTACCATTGGTTTTGGCTTGATAACTGTTTCTTCTGATAAACGCGTACCTAAACCGCCTGCCAAGAGCACTACTTTCATATTATTAAATTTTTTAGGCAACTACAATTTTTACATTATCTGTTAAAGGAAAACTACAGCAAAGTAAATATTCATCGGATTCTAAATCTTGCCAGATTTTCTCGCCGCCTACTAATTTTAATTCTCCAGTTATTAATTTGGCTTTGCAGATTAAACAGTTACCGGTTTGACAAGAATAAGATAAATCTATTAAAGCATCTAATCCAGCTTCTAAAATACTTTTTCCTTTAATTACTTCAACTACATTTTCATCTCCATCTTTTATAAGAGAAACAGTTCTGGTTATTATGTTTTCTAAATCTTTAGGGTTAGTTATCTGCTGAAATTCTTCAGCAAAAATCTGTTTTTGATTGATGCCTTCTTGCTCTAATACTGTTTTTACCGATTCTTTTAAGCCGGCTGGTCCGCAAATGTAATGAACTGTATGGTGCAGATCGCCTTCCTGCTTTAAAACAGACAACACTTTTTCAGGATCAATACGTCCCTGAACTAAATATGGATTATTTTTTTCGATAACAGATTTAGTATGAAAATGCCTTACTGAAAAAGTATTTTCATACTTCTTTTGTAAGGCATTTATTTCATTGCTAAAAATAGCACTTTCATGATTTCGGTTGCCGTAAACTAAAGTAATATGCGCTGCAATAGCACGATGAAGCGCATATTTAATCAAAGATATCAATGGTGTGATTCCGCTTCCTGCTCCCCAAAAAACAATGTGATTTGAAGTGTTAATTTCTTCTTTTTCTAACGTAAAATCTCCCATTGGCTCCATTACTTCTACCACATCATCAACCTTTAAACAATTTGCAATATGATTAGAAACAATGCCGCCCGGAACTCTTTTTACCGTGACATTTAGAGTAGCATCAATTTCTGGTGCTGATGAAAAAGAATAAGGCCGAATGTATTTGCGATTATTAATCCTAAAAATCAACGTTAGATATTGCCCTGCCTGATATTTTACTTTTTTTAATCCGGGTTGTTTAAAAATAACCGTAATTGTATCATTGGTTTCCTGGCGTATTTCTGCAACTTTTAGCGTATAATATAGCATACTAAGTAAGGTTCAGCATTAAGTCCTAATTTACAAAAAGCAGCTGTTTTGTAATAGTTATTTTTATTTTTCTAAATTTATAGAATGTAATATTAACTACTTTTACGGTAATTATAATATAAGGTTAATAATCTTATAAACAATTACTTATCAATCAATTAGATAGCTTTTATCGTGACGTCTGTAAAAATATTTCTTAAAATAATCTACTATATTTTTTTCTGATTTGATGTCGTTCATTATCAAATAAAGTTTTTTGAATTTTCCGGTTTGCTTCAAATCATTTAAAATATCTAATTGCGATTTATAAGTATACTTTTGCCGAACTACATATAGGGTTAAGTCAATTAATTTTTCTATCTGTAATGCATCGGATATTAACCCAACAGGTGCGCTATCAATAATTACATAATCAAACTGATTTCTTAAAGCGTTAATAAGTATTTCAACTTTGCCATTCGCCCATATTTCTGCAGGATTCGAAAGTATAGAACCTGATGATATTATAAAACAATTTTTATGAAACCATACAGGTTTTATAATACTTTCAATTGTTACTGTATCAGAGGTAAGGTAATTAGTAAAGCCATAACTATTATCCATTCCAATGCGCTCTGACAATTTAGGCTTACGCAAATCAAATTCTAAAAAAAGTACTTTTTTCCCCCCTAAAGCTAAGGCACTTCCCAAATTAAGAGATAAAAAAGATTTTCCTTCTCCGCTTATACTAGAAGTAATAAGTAATACATTAGATTTTTTAATATCTAAGTTAAACTGCAGATTCGTACATATCTCGCTAAGTTCCTCAAAGACAACTGAGCATAGTGCTTTGTTTACCACTAAATTTTCGTCATTGGTTTCATGACTAATTAAACCAATAATAGGGACTGAAGTAATTTTGTAAATATCTGCTTTAGTATTGATAAGGTGTATATCAAGTAGTTCTTTTATCAGCAAAAAAACAGCAGGTAGAAATAACCCTATAATTAAACCGAAGATATAAATAGTTATTTTTTTAAGCTCTGTAGGCAGAAGATTAATACTGTCAGTATCAATGATTACTGTGTGGTTTGTAGAGTATAAAGCTGCAAAACCTAAGCAGCATAAAATACTAATGATAAAAAGTTGCCAATTAATAAGAAGTGTTCTGAGAATATCTTTTATACCAATAATCTTCTTGTTAGATTTAGTATTACTTTCATTTGAAGGTAAGCTAAATATCATACAGACTGATTAGAGATAAAGTATTCGTATTTGAAGGTATTTGTGATTTTCAGAGAATAAAAATTTTCACTTTAAAGAATTTGTCTAAGCAAAATCATTATAGTAAAATTGACTATTAAATTTAATGAGAAAATACTGTACTTGTAAGCAAACAAATACAGTATTTAGTTTAAAATTTTATTATGCTTGACCTACAGTACCACCAAAATTTAATGGCAAAGTAGGAATTACTTCTTTAATTTTTATTTTGCCATTAATAGCTTCGAACCGGTTAACATTATCTTCTAAAGCCATTAACAATCTTCTTGCATGTTCTGGTGTAAGAATGATACGACTTTTCACTCGGGCTTTTGGAACACCTGGCATTACCCGAACAAAATCAACTACAAATTCAGAATCAGAGTGCGTGATGATGGCTAAGTTAGAATAAATACCTTCAGCCATCTCTTCTGATAACTCTATATTAAGTGGATTTTCGTTTTTATCTTCCATTGTGGTTCTTTATTTAGCAAATAATCTATTGATTTAGTTATATAAAATCAATAGATTAAACAAAAGACATGTGTTTTCTAAATGTGCATTTACTTCGTTTTTGTATCTGTTAAACTTTTAATTAAAAGAGAACTTACATAGAACTGAAATGCGTTTCAACTTTTTTCAAAGCAGAGCCAATAATTTGGTGCATATCATAGTATTTGTATTCTGCTAAACGTCCTCCAAAAATTACATTCTGTTCCTGATCAGCTAATTCTTTGTATTTTCTATACGTCTCATTATTTAACTGATCATTAATTGGATAAAAAGGTTCATTACTTTCATCCCATTCTGCTGGATGCTCATGCGTAATAACTGTTTTTGGCTGTGTACCAAACTCAAAATGCTTATGCTCGATAATTCTTGTATAAGGAATTTCCCGTTCTGTATAATTTACCAATGCGCTGCCTTGATAATTATCTGTATCTAAAGTTTGCTGATCAAACCTTAAACTACGGTATTGTAATTTGCCGAACTGATAATTATAAAACTGATCAATTTTTCCGGTGAAAACAATTTGTGGTGCTAAAGAATCATAATATTCTTTGTTGTCAAAATAGTTCTCGTTTAATCTAACTTCAGTGCCTTCCAGCAATCCTTCGGTTAATTTATTGTAACCTCCGTTTGGAATCCCCTGGTAAGTATCGTTAAAATAATTGTTGTCATAAGTAAACCGCACGGGTAATCTTTTAATAATAAAAGCAGGCAAATCTTTGCAATCCCGGCCCCATTGTTTTTCTGTATAACCTTTAATTAGCTTGTGGTAAATATCCGTTCCAACTAATGAAAGTGCCTGTTCTTCTAAATTCTTCGGATCAGTAATATTTAAATCTTTAATCTGTTCGGCAATAACAGCTTTTGCTTCAGCAGGTGTTTTTACTTTCCATAATTGGTAGAAAGTATTCATATTAAAAGGCAAATTATATAAAACACCTTCATAATTAGCAACCGGCATATTTGTAAAACGATTAAACTCCACAAACGAGTTTACATAATCCCAAATTCTCTTATCATTTGTATGAAAAATGTGTGCTCCGTATTTGTGAACATTTATACCTTCAACACTTTCACAATAAACATTACCACCAGAGTGATCTCTCTTATCAATAATTAAACATTTTTTGCCTCTTTTCTTGGCCTCGTATGCGAACACAGCTCCAAACAAACCAGAGCCAACAATTAAATAATCGTACATAAATTTAAACAGATTTTTATTCTGTAAAAGTGTGAATTATAATGTTATTTTCCATATGTAAATTTCAGATTATGGCTTTTGTTGCACTCTTTACTATCAATGTTTGAATATATCCTGATGGTACTTCGTTTAGCATAAAAAAATAAAATTTCAAGAAACTTTTTTACGTTAGTCAATGCTTCTTTTATCACATAAAAAAGCTCAAACACTTTTACGTGTTTGAGCTAAATAAAATATTATAAAAGAATATTATGCTTCTACTTCTTCTGATTTTGAAGCTAATAAACGATCAAATTCTTCCTGAGAACCTACACGAACGTTATCATAAGCACGTAAACCAGTTCCTGATGGAATTAAGTGGCCAACAATCACATTTTCTTTCAATCCAAGCATTTTATCACGTTTACCCGCAATAGCCGCTTCATTCAATACTTTAGTTGTTTCCTGGAAGGAAGCAGCCGAAATAAATGATTTAGTACCTAATGATGCTCTGGTAATACCTTGCAACATTTGGCTGGATGTTGCAGCAATGGCATCGCGTGCTTCTACAAGTTTTAAATCTTTACGTTTTAACACTGAATTTTCATCACGCAATTTACGTACAGAAAGTATTTGACCTGGTTTTAGGTTATTAGAACTTCCGGGATCAACAACTACTTTCTTATCATAAATTTCGTCATTTTCCATCATAAAATCCCATCTATCAACAGCTTCTCTTTCTAAGAAACGTGTATCACCAGCATCTTCTATGGTTACTTTCTGCATCATTTGATGAACAATCACTTCAAAGTGCTTATCATTTATTTTCACACCTTGCAAACGATAAACTTCCTGAATTCCATTCACTAAATATTCTTGAACAGCAGCAGGTCCTTTAATCGCTAAAATGTCAGCAGGAGAAATTGAACCATCAGATAATGGCATACCAGCTTTTATAAAGTCATTATCCTGAACCAGAATATGTTTAGAGAGCGGTACCAGATATTTTTTAACCTGTCCATCTTTAGATTCAATCGTAATTTCACGATTACCTCTTTTGATACCACCTAAAGTAACTACACCGTCAATTTCAGTAACTACTGCTGGGTTTGAAGGGTTACGTGCTTCGAACAACTCCGTTACACGTGGCAAGCCACCTGTAATATCACGGGTTTTTCCAGTTGAACGAGGAATTTTAGCAATTACCTGTCCGGTTTGTACTTTTTCAGCTTCATCAACTGCAATGTGCGCACCTACCGGAATATTATAACCACGAATTACATTTTTACCGCTGTCAATAATTTGGATAACCGGATTTTTAGCTTTATCACGTGTATCGATAATTACTTTTTCACGGTGGCCGGTTTGCTCATCAAATTCTTCTCGGAAAGTAATTCCTTCCTGAACTGCTTCAAATTGAGTTTTACCAGCAAACTCAGAAAGAATTACGGCATTATACGGATCCCAGGAACAAATACGATCTCCTTTAGAAATTTGCGTATTATCTTTTATGTATAAGTATGAACCATAAGGAATATTATTGGTCATTATTACCTTGTTGGTATTTTTTTCAATAATCCTAAATTCACCTGAACGACCTAATACTACATCAACTTCGCCTTCTTCTGTATTATACTGAACAGTTCTAACGTTTTCAAATTCGATAATTCCGTCAAATTTGGCATTGATTTGAGACTCTGCTGCAATATTAGAAGCAGTACCACCCACGTGGAAAGTACGCAATGTTAACTGTGTTCCCGGTTCACCGATAGATTGTGCCGCAATTACACCTACTGCTTCACCACGTTGTACACGTTTGCCACTAGCCAAGTTTCGGCCATAACACAATGCACAAACGCCTCTTTTCGCTTCGCAAGTTAATACCGAACGAATTTCGATACCTTCTAATGGAGAATTTTCGATTTGTTTAGCAATATCTTCTGTAATATCATTTCCACCTTCAATCAATAATTCATTGGTTAAAGGGTCGTAAACATCACTTAAAGCAGTTCGGCCAAGAATACGATCATACAATGGCTCAACAATATCTTCGTTGTCTTTTAAAGCAGTTGTGTAAATACCTCTTAAAGTACCACAATCTGTTTCGCCAACAATCATATCTTGTGCAACATCATGCAAACGACGGGTTAAGTAACCAGCATCAGCCGTTTTTAAAGCAGTATCTGCCAAACCTTTACGTGCACCGTGGGTAGAAATGAAGTATTCTAATACTGACAAACCTTCTTTAAAGTTAGACAGAATCGGATTTTCAATAATTTCACCACCTGAACCGGATTTTTGAGGTTTTGCCATCAAACCACGCATTCCGCAAAGCTGACGAATTTGCTCTTTAGAACCACGTGCTCCGGAATCAAGCATCATGTAAACTGAGTTAAATCCTTGATTGTCTGTCGATAATATCTCCATTACGTTTGATGTTAAACGGTTGTTGATACGAGTCCAGATATCAATAATCTGATTGTAACGCTCATTATTAGTAATGAAACCCATATTGTAGTTGTTCATTACTTCCTCTACTTCTTTAGAAGCCTGATCAATCAGCGTAACTTTCTCAGCAGGAATGTTCAAATCCTGCAAATTGAAAGACAAACCACCTCGGAAAGCCATTTGGAAACCTAATTCTTTGATTTCGTCTAAGAACTGGGCAGCACGAGCCATACCAGTGTTTTTTACAACATCACCGATAATATCACGTAAAGACTTTTTAGTTAGTAATTCGTTGATATAACCAACTTCTTCCGGAACATGTTGGTTAAATAATACACGTCCAACAGTAGTATCAATAATTTTGCTTACAATCTGCCCGTCAGCTTCTTTTACTTTTGCTTTTACTTTGATAAAAGCGTGTAAATCAAGCTTTTTCTCATTATAAGCTATAATAACTTCTTCAGAAGAATAAAACGTTAGTCCTTCGCCTTTAACAACCCTATCTGCATCAGTTTTACGGCCTTTTGTTATATAATACAATCCTAAAACCATATCCTGTGATGGAACGGTAATTGGCGTGCCATTAGCCGGATTCAAGATATTGTGTGAAGCCAACATCAGAATTTGAGCTTCCAAAATTGCAGCATTACCAAGTGGTACATGCACAGCCATCTGGTCACCATCAAAATCCGCATTAAACGCCGTACAAGTTAATGGGTGAAGTTGAATTGCTTTTCCTTCAATCAGTTTTGGCTGAAAAGATTGTATACCTAAACGGTGCAATGTTGGCGCACGGTTAAGTAATACTGGATGTCCTTTTAAAACGTTTTCAAGAATGTCCCAAACAATAGGATCTTTACGATCAACAATTTTCTTAGCTGATTTTACTGTTTTTACAATACCTCTTTCAATCATCTTACGGATGATGAACGGTTTGAAAAGTTCGGCTGCCATATCTTTTGGCAAACCGCATTCGTGCAATTTTAGGTTTGGTCCTACAACAATTACAGAACGTGCTGAATAATCTACACGTTTACCTAGTAAATTTTGACGGAAACGACCTTGTTTACCTTTTAATATATCTGACAAAGATTTTAAAGCACGGTTACCTTCTGTTTTAACAGCATTTACTTTACGTGAATTGTCAAATAAAGAGTCAACTGCTTCCTGAAGCATACGTTTTTCATTACGTAAAATTACTTCTGGTGCTTTAATTTCGATTAATCTTTTTAAACGATTGTTCCGGATAATAACCCGACGATACAGATCATTCAAATCTGAAGTTGCAAAACGACCACCTTCCAACGGAACTAACGGACGTAATTCTGGAGGAATAACTGGAACAATTTTAACAATCATCCACTCTGGGTTGTTCTCAATCCTATTCTTAGAATCACGGAATGCTTCTACAACTTGTAGACGTTTCAAAGCTTCGTTTTTACGTTGCTGAGAAGTTTCATTTGCTGCCTGATGACGTAAATCATAAGACAATTGATCTAAATCCAAACCGCTCAACAATTCTTCTAAAGCCTCTGCGCCCATTTTGGCAACAAATTTCTGCGGATCTTTATCGTCTAAATATTGGTTTTCTTTCGGAAGTGTATCTAAAATATCTAAATATTCTTCTTCTGTCAGGAAATCCATTTTAGCAATTCCGTCTGCTTCTTTTATACCTGGTTTTATTACAACATAACGTTCGTAATAAATTATTAAATCTAATTTTTTAGTTGGTAAACCAAGTAAGTAACCAATTTTATTTGGTAAAGAACGGAAATACCAGATGTGTGCAACAGGAACTACCAAATTGATATGACCCATACGTTCACGACGAACTTTCTTTTCCGTAACTTCAACGCCACAACGATCGCAAACTATTCCTTTGTAACGAATACGTTTGTATTTACCGCAATGACATTCGTAATCTTTTACCGGACCAAAAATACGCTCGCAAAATAAACCATCACGCTCAGGTTTATAAGTTCGGTAATTAATTGTTTCCGGCTTTAAAACTTCACCACTTGAACGTTCCAGAATGGATTCCGGAGAAGCCAAACTAATTGTAATTGTGGTAAAATTACTTTTGATTTTATTATCCTTTTTATACGACATAGTTCTTTTTTTAATTTGAAAGCCAAATGTGCAATGCTTCTTTTATCGACTAAAAATTAGTATTCTTAAATTATACTTTTCTTCCCAAAATTAAACTTGAATTTTAGTGTGGTAAAAGAAGTATTGAAAACAGCTGTAGATAATAATTACAAATGATGAGTGATAAAATCAAATTTCATCACTCATCATTTATCTTTTTAGAACTTATTCTAGTGTAATATCTAATCCTAATCCTCTTAATTCATGAACCAATACATTAAATGATTCCGGAACAGAAGGTGTTGGTAGATTTTCACCTTTAACAATTGCTTCGTACGTTTTAGCACGTCCGATTACATCATCTGACTTAACTGTAAGAATTTCCTGCAAAATATTGGCAGCACCAAATGCTTCCAAAGCCCAAACCTCCATTTCACCAAAACGCTGACCACCGAATTGAGCTTTACCACCCAAAGGTTGTTGTGTAATTAATGAATACGGTCCGATTGAACGGGCATGCATCTTGTCATCAACCATGTGGCCTAATTTTAACATATAAATTATACCAACGGTGGTTTGCTGATCAAAACGATCTCCCGTTAAACCATTATAAAGATATGTTCTACCAGAAGCCGGAATTCCTGCTTTTGCTACCCATTCTTCAACTTCAGAGTGAGATGCTCCATCAAAAATTGGTGTTGCAAATTTCATTCCTAGTTCTTTTCCGGCCCAACCTAAAACAGTTTCGTAAATCTGTCCTAAATTCATCCGCGAAGGAACACCAAGTGGGTTTAAAACAATATCAACTGGCGTACCATCACTTAAGAAAGGCATATCTTCATCACGTACAATACGTGCAACAATACCTTTATTTCCGTGACGACCAGCCATTTTATCACCAACTTTTAGCTTACGCTTTTTAGCAATGTAAACTTTAGCCATTTGAACAATTCCTGAAGGAAGTTCGTCACCAACACTGATTGCAAACTTATCACGACGATAAGCACCTAATTCTTCATTCACTTTAATGTTAAAGTTATGAAGCAAAAGCTTAATCATATCGTTCTTATCATCATCGGTAGTCCACTTAGTTGGATTAACGTTGTTATATTCTAACTCAACTAAAATTTTCTGGGTGAATTTTACACCTTTAGCAACAAGCAATTCTTTGTAAACATTGAAAACACCTTGAGAGGTTTTACCATTTACAATTTCAAAAAGTTTTTCAATCAAAGAATTTTTAAGGTCTTTGATATTTTTTTCGTGCTTGTTATCTAGTTTTTCTAGTGCACTTTTTTCTTCTGCTTTAGAAGTTTTTTTAGCACGAGAAAATAATTTGGTATCAATTACCACTCCAGTAATTGAAGGAGGTGTTTTTAAAGAAGCATCTTTAACATCACCTGCTTTATCACCAAAGATTGCACGTAAAAGTTTCTCTTCCGGTGAAGGATCAGATTCACCTTTTGGTGTGATTTTACCAATCAAAATATCACCTTCTTTCACTTCTGCACCAACACGGATTACGCCATTTTCATCTAGATCTTTAGTTGCTTCTTCAGAAACATTCGGAATATCTGGTGTCAATTCTTCTTCACCACGTTTAGTATCTCTTACTTCCAGTTCAAATTCTTCAATATGAAGAGAAGTAAATATATCCTGAGATACAACGCGCTCAGATATTACAATCGCATCCTCAAAATTGTAACCTTGCCATGGCATGAAAGCAACTTTCATGTTTCGTCCCAAAGCCAATTCACCATCTTGAGTTGCATAACCTTCACAAAGCACTTGTCCTTTTTCAACTCTTTGACCTTTTTTAACAATTGGTTTTAAGTTGATTGTGGTACTTTGATTGGTTTTTTTGAATTTGATTAAGCGGTATGTTTGTGTATCACCTTCAAAAGAAACTAAACGGTCGTCATAATTACGATCATATTTAATTCTAATCTCATTCGCATCAACATACTCTACAATGCCATTACCTTCAGCATTAATTAATGTACGGGAGTCTTTTGCTACACGACCTTCTAAACCTGTACCAACAATCGGAGCCTCTGGTCTCAAAAGTGGAACTGCTTGGCGCTGCATGTTAGAACCCATTAATGCACGGTTAGCATCATCATGTTCTAGAAAGGGAATTAATGATGCTGCAATCGAGGTAATTTGATTTGGAGCAATATCCATATAATCCAATCTTTCAGGTTCAATTACCGGAAAATCACCTTCAAAACGCGCTTTTACACGCGGTGTATCAAAATTACCTTTATCATCATAATGTGCATTTGCTTGCGCTATTGTTTTACCGTCTTCATCTTCGGCAGATAAATAAATAACCGGCTCATCAACAGATACTACTCCGTTTACCACACGTTTATATGGCGTTTCGATAAAACCTAAATTGTTAATTTTAGCATGAACACAAAGCGAAGAAATTAAACCAATGTTTGGGCCTTCCGGAGTCTCAATGGTGCATAAACGACCGTAGTGGGTATAATGCACATCACGAACCTCAAAACCGGCACGCTCACGCGATAAACCACCTGGCCCAAGCGCTGATAAACGACGCTTGTGCGTAATCTCTGCCAATGGATTGGTTTGATCCATAAACTGAGATAACTGATTTGTTCCGAAAAAAGAATTAATAACGGAAGATAAAGTCCGTGCATTAATCAGATCTGTAGGCGTAAACACTTCATTATCACGAATATTCATTCGCTCACGAATTGTACGCGCCATTCTTGCTAAACCTACACCAAACTGTGCATACAATTGTTCACCAACTGTACGAACACGGCGGTTTGACAAATGGTCAATATCATCTACCTCAGCCTTAACATTAATTAATTTGATCAGGTATTTTACAATTGCAATAATGTCCTGTTTCGTTAAGACTTTAGTTTCGTAGGAAGTATCCAGTTTCAACTTACGGTTGATTCGGTAACGACCTACATCACCTAAATCATAACGCTTATCTGAGAAAAACAAACGGTCAATAATACCACGTGCTGTTTCTTCATCAGGCGGTTCTGCATTACGCAACTGCCTATATATATGTTCAACCGCTTCTTTTTCAGAATTAGAGGTATCTTTTTGTAGTGTATTATATATAATGGTATAATCACCGCTAGTAGAAGCATCTTCTTTATTTAAAATAATGCTTTTTACACCTGCATCAATGATTAAATCAATATGGTCATCTTCTAAAATGGTTTCGCGTTCTAGGATAATTTCGTTACGGTCGATAGAAACTACCTCACCTGTATCTTCATCCACAAAATCTTCTACCCATTTCTTCAAAACTCTAGCCGCTAACTTGCGGCCAATGAATTTTTTAAGACCTGATTTGCTAACTTTCACCTCATCGGCTAATTCAAATAATTCTAATATATCTTTATCAGAATCATACCCAATTGCGCGAAGCAATGTAGTAACAGGGAATTTTTTCTTTCTATCAATATAAGCATACATAACGTTATTTACGTCCGTAGCAAATTCTATCCATGATCCTTTAAAAGGAATTACACGTGCTGAATATAATTTAGTTCCGTTTGTATGGCGGCTTTGTCCAAAGAATACACCCGGAGAACGGTGAAGTTGAGAAACAATTACACGTTCTGCACCATTAACAACAAAGGTTCCTTTAGGCGTCATGTAAGGAATAGTTCCCAAATAAACATCCTGAACTATAGTTTCAAAATCTTCGTGTTCTTCATCATTACAAGATAAACGAAGCTTAGCTTTCAATGGAACACTATATGTTAATCCACGTTCTATACATTCTTGAATGTCGTAGCGCGGCGGATCAATAAAATAATCCAAAAACTCTAAAACGAAGATATTTCTGGAATCTGAAATAGGAAAATTCTCTGCAAATACTTTAAATAAACCTTCTTTATGACGATTATCTGAAGTAGTTTCTAATTGGAAAAATTCCTGAAAAGATTGTAATTGTACATCCAAAAAGTCAGGGTAGTCTAATACATGCCTGCTGGTTGCAAAATTTACTCTTTGATTATTTTTGTTTGTCAAGGGATTAATTTTTTAGTTTATGAATAAACTTTCACTTGTTTGATTAAAGTTTGTTTCCTGAACTTCAAACAAAAATGGGTGTGTTATAAACAACAATAGACCCCGGCCAATTAGGCCGGAGTCTTATAATAATAGAATGAAAACGCAGAGTTATTTAACCTCAACAACTGCTCCGGCTTCTTCCAATTGTTTTTTAAGTGATTCTGCTTCTTCTTTAGTAACACCTGTTTTTACTTCTTTTGGTGCACTGTCAACTAAATCCTTAGCTTCTTTCAAACCAAGACCTGTTAAATCTTTAACTAGTTTAACAACTGCTAATTTTGCACCACCAGCTTCTTTCAAAATAACATCAAACGCTGTTTTTTCTTCCGCAGCAGCAGGAGCATCACCACCAGCGGCAGGACCTGCAATTGAAACAGCTGCAGCAGCTGGTTCGATACCGTACTCATCTTTTAATATCTGAGCTAATTCGTTAACTTCTTTTACTGTTAAGTTTACCAATTGCTCAGCAAACGCTTTTAAATCTGCCATTTTATTTAAAATTTAATTTTAATGCTTTTTTGTAATAAATTTTCAGAACTTCAAGGTGTCTGTTAACCTCTTTCCTGTAATGTTTTAACAAGACCAGCTAGTATATTTCCACCTGATTGTAATGCCGAAACAACATTTTTAGCTGGTGATTGTAATAAACCAAGGATTTCGCCAACAAGTTGTTCTTTGGATTTAAGATTTACTAGTGCTTCTAACTGATTGTCTCCAATAAAGAATGAAGAATCAATGTAAGCAACTTTCAAAAGTGGTTTATCACCTGTTTTTCTCAATTCTTTAATCAACTTTGCCGGAGCAGTAGTTGATTTAGAGAACATAATAGATGAAGAACCTTTTAAAGAATCATACATGGGTGTAAAATCACCCCCAATTGCTTCAACTGCTTTTTTTATCAATGAATTTTTAGCAACTTGAATTTTAATATCATTCTCAAAACATTTTCTGCGGATAGCATTGATCTTTGCAACTGTAAGATTTGAAGTATCAGTAACATAAAAATTACCATATTCTTTAATCTGCTCAGTAAGCGCATCAACTACTTGGTATTTTTGTTCTTTCTTCATAATTAAATACCTGCTACTGATTTAGTTTCTATTTCTATACCCTTAGACATTGTTGAAGAAAGGTGAATACTTTTGAAGTAAGTTCCTTTTGCTGAAGATGGTTTTAATTTCGAAATTATTTGGATAACTTCCATAGCATTATCGAAAATCTTATCCGGAGAAAAAGATACTTTCCCAATAGATGCATGAACAATACCTGTTTTATCTACTTTAAAATCGATTTTACCTGCTTTTACTTCTGTCACTGCTTTACCAACTTCCGGAGTTACTGTTCCTGATTTTGGATTTGGCATTAGATTACGCGGACCTAAAATACGCCCTAGTTTACCTACTTTAGCCATTACGCTTGGCATAGTGATAATGATATCAACATCGGTCCAGCCACCTTCAATCTTTGTAATGTATTCGTCCAATCCAACAAAATCTGCTCCTGCTGTTCTTGCTTCTTCTTCCTTATCAGGGGTACACAAAACTAAAACACGAACAGTTTTACCGGTTCCATGAGGCAAGGTTGCAATCCCACGAACCATTTGATTAGCTTTACGTGGATCAACTCCTAATCTAACATCAATGTCTACTGAGGAATCAAATTTGGTAGTCGTTATATCTTTTACTAAGGAAGCAGCTTCCTGCAAAGAATACAACTTGTTTGCCTCAATCTTGGAAAGTGCTGCTTTCTGATTTTTTGTTAATCTAGCCACTGTCTTAAACTGATTTAAGTAATTAATTAATTATTCCAGGGTGAATTACCATTTACGGTAATTCCCATACTGCGTGCTGTACCTGCTACCATTTTCATTGCTGAATGTATAGTAAAGGCATTTAAATCAGTCATTTTATCTTTAGCAATCGATTCAACCTGATCCCAAGAAATATTTGAAACTTTCTTACGATTTGGTTCTGCAGATCCACCCTTTAAGCCAGATGCTTCCAAAAGTTGAATCGCAACAGGAGGTGTTTTAATGATAAATTCGAACGATTTGTCAGCATAAACAGTTATTACAACAGGCAATACTTTACCTGCTTTATCTTGTGTACGAGCATTAAACTGCTTGCAAAACTCCATAATATTAACACCTTTTGCTCCTAATGCAGGGCCAATAGGTGGAGAAGGATTTGCAGCACTGCCTTTTACTTGCAACTTGATTAATGCACTAACCTCTTTCATTCTGTACTATTTTATTTTTAATAACAAATGTTATAATGTGGAAGCAATGTAACATTTAAGTTTTATGTATATTTTTTGATAAAATTTTAAATTAGATATAATTGTTTTGGACTACTCTTTTCCGACTTGCATATAATTAAGTTCAAGTGGAGTACGTCTTCCAAAAATCTTTACCATTACTTTCAATTTCTTTTTTTCTTCGTTAACTTCTTCAATCACACCATTAAACCCATTAAAAGGACCATCCATTACTTTAACATTTTCACCTACATAGTAAGGAACATTCATCGTTTCACTTTGAACTGTCATTTCATCAACCTTTCCCAAAATACGATTTACTTCTGCTTGACGAAGAGGTACAGCATTACCTGCTTTATCTCCTAAAAAACCAATTACACTATTTGTGTTTTTTATGATGTGTTCCATTTCACCATTCAGAGAGGCTTCGATTAAAACATAGCCTGGAAAATAATTACGCTCCTTCGCAATTTTCTTTCCCTCACGCATTTGATAATATTTTTCCATAGGAATTAATACTTGAGGAATTTGATGTGCAATACCTAATCGGTTTACTTCTGATTCTATATATTGTTTAACCTTTTTTTCTTTTCCACTAATGGCTCTCACCACATACCATTTTAATTGATCGCTCATATTCAAATATTATGCAAGTGATTTGTAAAAATATTTGAGTAGATTTCCCACTGATTCGTCCATTGCTAAAATAATTAAAGCAATAATCAAAGCAGCAATCAGTACCAAAACAGCACTGCTTTGCAGCTCGCCCCAAGTTGGCCAAGTCACCTTTTGAGTTAATTCTATATAGGATTCCTTAACGTATTCAGTCACTTTAGCCATTCTATTATATACTTTCTTTCATTGATATTCTGCACGGGCACAAGGATTCGAACCCTGATCAAAGGTTTTGGAGACCTCTATTCTACCATTGAACTATGCCCGTTTATTTATAAAGAAAACATAAGCTTAATTAATAAGCTTATGTTTCCAATTAACCTTTTAAAATTCTATTTTAAAATTTCGGTAACCTGACCAGCTCCTACTGTTCTACCACCTTCACGAATTGCAAAGCGAAGACCTTTTTCCATTGCAATAGCATTGATCAATTTTACTGTGATTGTAACATTATCACCAGGCATAACCATTTCCACACCTTCAGCTAATGAAATCTCACCAGTTACATCAGTAGTGCGGAAATAAAATTGTGGACGATATTTGTTAAAAAATGGAGTATGACGACCACCTTCTGCTTTAGACAAAACATAAACCTCAGCTTTGAAATCAGTGTGTGGAGTTACTGAACCTGGTTTGCAAATAACCATACCACGACGGATAGATTCTTTTTCAATACCACGCAACAATAAACCTACGTTATCACCAGCCTCACCTCTGTCTAAAATTTTACGGAACATTTCAACCCCTGTAACAGTAGATTTTAAGTTCTCTGCACCCATTCCTAAAATGTCAACTTGCTCTCCAGAGTTGATAATGCCTCTTTCAATACGACCTGTAGCAACAGTTCCACGACCTGTAATAGAAAATACATCCTCAACAGGCATTAAAAAAGGAAGTTCTGTTAAACGTGGAGG
Source organism: Janthinobacterium lividum (assembly GCA_050955045.1). GTDB lineage: Bacteria > Bacteroidota > Bacteroidia > Sphingobacteriales > Sphingobacteriaceae > Mucilaginibacter_A. Next base: position 89,556 of record JBPBQV010000010.1, read on the forward strand.
GATAGGAATTTGCGTATCTACCGCATCCATTAACTCCATAATTTTATCTACCCATTTCGGCTCACCATTTAATCCGCCTAAAGCTGATCCTTGTATAACAGCAATATCATCACCTGGGTAATCATAGAAAGATAATAATTCACGAATTTCCATCTCTACTAATTCTAGTAACTCAGGATCATCAACCATATCCACTTTATTCATGAAAACAACAAGAGAAGGAACACCTACCTGACGAGCCAATAGAATGTGCTCACGCGTTTGCGGCATTGGGCCATCTGTAGATGCGACAACGATAATAGCTCCGTCCATTTGTGCAGCACCAGTAACCATGTTTTTTACATAATCTGCGTGACCTGGACAATCTACGTGCGCGTAGTGACGATTTGCGGTAGAATATTCTACGTGCGCTGTATTAATTGTAATACCACGTTCTTTTTCTTCAGGAGCAGAGTCAATTGAATCAAAAGACCGAGCTTCAGAAAAGCCTTTATCGGCTAATACTTTGGTAATAGCTGCAGTAAGAGTCGTTTTGCCGTGGTCAACGTGACCAATTGTACCGATATTTAAGTGCGGTTTACTTCGGTCAAATTTTTCTTTTGCCATGATTTTCTATGTTGTTATTAGGTTAATTTTACTTTTTTGTACATTATAATAATGCGAGCCAACGATGGGACTTGAACCCATGACCTCTTCCTTACCAAGGAAGTGCTCTACCGCTGAGCTACGTCGGCTTTCAATTTACGATTTTCGATCATGAATTTTCACTTCGTCAATCGTAGCTCGTAACTTTATTGTGAGCGGAAGACGAGGTTCGAACTCGCGACCTATAGCTTGGAAGGCTATCGCTCTACCAACTGAGCTACTTCCGCTTTTAAAAATTGTGGGGGGAGAAGGATTCGAACCTTCGTAGCCGAAGCAACGGATTTACAGTCCGTCCCATTTGACCGCTCTGGTATCCCCCCATTTTGAAATGAACAATTAAATTACTCACTTCAAGAGCCTCCTATCGGGATCGAACCAATGACCTACTGATTACAAGTCAGTCGCTCTACCAGCTGAGCTAAGGAGGCTTAATTTAGACATTAAAGAACAAATCATTTTTAAATGTGTGCTTTTGAGCACGCCCTTAAAAACGGAATGCAAATGTACACTTTTTATATATTCAAAAAAACTTTTTAAAAAAAAAGTCGACATAATATTTTGTCGACTTTTTTTAAATTAATCACTTAAAAAATACTATATATCATTGCTGATAATTTCCTTCAAGGAAATTTCATGTGTGCGGTTCTTTTGTTTGTGTTTTTCTAATTGCTTACGTAAACTTTCAATTGCCAAATCTGTTGCTTCTTCAAAAGTTTTACACTGCTCTTTTGCAAACAGCTGATTTCCAGGAATAATTAGTTTAATTTCAGAAATCTTATTTGCCTCATTTTCTACTTTTTCCAATTTTAAATAGACCTCGCCACTAATAATCTGATCAAAAAACTGATCTAACTTGTTTGCTTTTTTCTGAATAAATTCTACCAATTTTACATCAGCAGTAAAGTGTATTGCCTGAACCGTAATTTTCATTGTTCCTCCTTTTTATGCCTTTGGATGGGCTTGTTTATGAATTAGTTTTAATCTTTCTACTGAATTGTGCGTGTAAATTTGCGTCGCACTCAAGTTAGCATGACCTAAAAGTTCCTTAATAGCATTAAGATCGGCACCATTATTTAAAAGTGATGTAGCAAAAGTATGACGAAGTATATGAGGACTTTTTCTACTTTGAGTTGTAATATAACTTAAATACTTCTGCACAATGCGATATATTAACTTCGGATAACAATCACTTCCTGTATCCGTAACGAATAATTTTGAAGAATTGTTATCAAAAATTTCACATTTCTTAATGCCAAGGTATTCTTTAATTAACAGTAGTAACTCTTTATTTAATGGAACAATACGTTCTTTACTTCTTTTACCTAGTATTTTTATTGTAGTTTCATACCAATTAATATCAGTTTCAGCAAGATTTAACATCTCTGCAAGCCGTATTCCGGTTCCGAATAACATTTCAATGATCAGCTTATTTCTTATGCCACTAAAATTATTCTCAAAAACAAGTTTACTGTCTAATAACTGACCAATTTTTTCTTCCTGAACAACTACAGGTAGCTGTTTAGCCGATTTTGGGCTTTGGATTTTTGACATGGGATTATCCACAAGCAATTTTTCACGTAGTAAGAATTTAAAATAAGTTTTTAAAGAAGATATTTTACGGTTTACAGAACGTGAATTATTTTGATCATCCATCAAATAAACCACCCAGTTACGTATTAAAAAAACATCATTAAAAGAAGCATTTTTTTCAGTTTCTACAAAACTAAAAAATTGCGAAATATCTGTTTTATAAGCAATTAACGTGTTGGAAGAATACCGTTTTTCATGCTGGAGATAGGTATAAAATTTGTCTAAATGCATAAAAACTATTTGTTTCTTCGTAAAGTTGAAGATACAAATAGTTTTTAGAGCAAATAAAATTCTTAAAGAAAATTATATGTTATCAGCAAACATATTTTGTTTATAAACAGCGTGTTTAACAACATTTCTGCGGGCTACTGATTTTTTTTCGTATGCCTGACGACTGCGAAGTTCTCTTAATACACCAGTTTTTTCAAATTTCTTTTTAAAACGTTTTAGTGCTTTGTCTAATGATTCGCCGTCTTTTACATTAATAATAATCATAATTCCTACAATACCTCCTTTCAGGGAGGTCAAAAATACGATAAACTTTAATATTTTAAAATCAAAATCAGTTAGCTGAGTACGATTATTGGTTAAAGTAGATTTAGTACGAAAAATAAGGTTCCATTTTATAGATTACATCATCCGATAATATTGCAACATTTTTCAAATCACTGATGCTTTTGTAATTGCCATGTTGTTTTCTGTATTGAATAATCGCATTCATCTGCTTAAAATTTAAATAAGGATTCCGCTTCAATTCATCAAAATCACACGTATTTGTATTGATTTTGACGATTTCGGCAGCATCTACTACAACTTGCTTTTCAATTTCTTCATATTTGGCCGAATCCAAACCATAAACTTCGAGTAATTGTGTTTTACGATAAAACCCGCCCAGCCTGTTCCTGTACTTCAAAATCCGGTTGGCAAAAGCAGGGCCAATTCCACTAATTGCTGTTAACTGTGCAGAATCTGCATGGTTAATTTCTACCATGACCATTGGTTTTGATCTATAAGATGAAGAAGTACTGGGATAATTATTGCTGAATTTCTTTTCAGGAATATTTATATACTGCTCTAATCGGGCATAATCCTGAGAAGTAATAGAATAAATTTTTTGCAAGTCTTCTTTCTTATAAAACTTCCCTCCTTTTGCCTCATAATTTTTAATCACTTTAATTTGCCGTTCACTCAAACCTAATTTTTTCCATAATCCATCTGAGAGATTATTTGGGTTGAAAGAAAAATACTCCGGCTTTAATTTTTTAGTGCCAAAAGAAGCATCAGCTCTATTTGCGTGATCGAGATTGTTGTTTTCATACGTTGGCCGCTCCTCAATTGCTTCGTTCAAAATGCGTTGAGCCTCTTTTATCCGGCTAAAATCTATCTTTTGTGGTATAACCAATGATTGGTAAACATCTGGTGCAACTAAAATCAGAATCATTAATGCTGCTAAAACAAGCATTCCGTTCCACTCCTTTTTAGTAATTGCAAAGTAGTTTTTAATCGAAGAATGCATGCATAAGTGTTTAGGTTAGAAATTTATGGATAATAGTAAGATATTTACTGTTTAAACAAAATTTAAAATAGTTACTTTTCCTCATGAAAGTTATCACCAAAGAAGAATTTGCCAAGGCTACCAAAATTGATAAGCTAAAAATGCCCGGCCTTGCTGCTTTTTTGATGGAAATTATGAAAATTAATGATGTAAACAAATTGTTTGCACAAGCACAACCCAAACAAGGCCCAGATTTTGTTGATGCAATTTTGGAAGGCATGGGAGTTGAAATAGAATTTGATCAAAGCGAACTGAAAAATATTCCTGCTACCGGTGGTTTTGTAGCAATTGCCAATCACCCTTATGGTGGTGTCGAAGGTATGGTTCTACTAAAAATACTGTGTATGGTGAGGCCCGATGCTAAGCTGATGGCTAACTTTTTACTGAAAAAAATACCAAATCTTAGTGATTATTTTATTGCAGTAAACCCTTTTGAAAACATTGAGCATTCATCAAGCATTAGCGGCCTGAAAAACACTTTAGAATTATTGCGCAATGGTACGCCAATTGGCATTTTTCCTGCAGGAGAAGTTTCTACTTATAAAATTGAAAACCAAGAGGTTACAGACAGGCAATGGCATCCGGTTGTAGGTAAAATCATAGCTAAAGCAAAATTACCGGTTGTTCCTGTGTACTTCCACGGAAACAATGGTTTGTTATTTAATTTACTTAGTTTAATACATCCTTCTATTAGAACTGCTATGCTGCCGGCAGAATTATTCAATAAAAAAGGGCATAAAATCAAACTTCGGATCGGTAAACCTATCAACCTGAATGAAGTTCCCTATTTAGGAAATACTACTAAGCTACTTAACTTTTTACGTGCTAAAACTTACGCTTTAGGAACGGGATTAGAAGAAGAAAGAAAAATTTTCAATCCTCGAAACCTGTTTAAAATTAAAAAAACGCCGGAGCCGGTTGCGCCTGCTATTGCAATAAATTTAATTGAACAGGAAGTAGAAGCGCTTAAAGAAAATTACTTAATCTGGCTTGAAAAAAACTATGAAGTCTATATCGGTCCACCTTCTTTATTGCCTAATGTTTTAAAAGAAATTGGCCGGCTACGCGAAATTACTTTTAGAGAAGTGGGTGAAGGATCAAACAAAAGTTCAGATTTGGACGAATATGATATCTATTACAGCCATTTATTTATTTGGGATACAGATGCTAAAGTAATTGTTGGTGCTTACCGGATTGGTAAAGGCGACGAAATTTATTACAGCATGGGTAAAAAAGGTTTTTACACAGCAGAATTATTTAAAATAAAAGGTGGTTTTACACCTGTGCTTAAAAAGAGTTTAGAACTGGGCCGTTCTTTTATCCGTAAAGAATATCAGCAAAAACCTTTGCCTTTATTTTTACTCTGGAAAGGAATTTTGAAATATCTGATTGATAATCCGCGTTACCGTTATCTGATTGGGCCAGTAAGTATCAGTAACAGTTTCTCAAAATTTTCCAAATCGCTGATTGTAGATTACATCAGCAAAAACCATTTCGACCATGACATGGCACAATATGTTAAACCCAGAAAAAAGTTCAAGGTAGATTTTTCTAAAATTGATACTGAGCTTCTTTTAGCAGGAGAAAATTCATTCAAAGTTTTAGATAATTTAATTTCGGAAGTAGAAACCCGAAACATGAAAATTCCGGTATTGCTTCGTCAATACATTGCGCTTAATGCAAAAATTATATGCTTTAATATTGATCCAAAATTTTCTGATTGTCTGGATGGTTTTCTGGTTTTGGATCTGGAAAAAGTTCCGCATGAAATGCTGGAAAAATTGGGTAAAAACTTGTAAATTATTTGTAATAATTTAATATTTTACTGACCACTTTTTTAACAAAAAATGCAATAGCCAAATTGGTCCGATCCATATAAATAGGAATCCCATTTTTAACGGACTACTTTTACCAGCCTTTTTATTTGCTACAAATTGAAGAAAAATGCATGTAGTTAAAATCAAAAAGAAAATGTTGGTCATTAATAAATTATTATTCAATTGCTTTTCTAAAATAGTGATTACATAAGTAAAAATCAGTGTTAAAAACAGCATTATGTAGGATAATAAAGGCGATAACTTTGAATAATAATAAATGCTAAAAGCGATAACAAACGAAGCCCAGTTAAAATAACTATTGTATTGTCCCAAAAAGTGTAACTGCGGAAATGGAACAGACCAGCTTGATCCCAACAAGCTAAAAAAAGCAACCCAAGCGCAAATTCCCTGTATAATTTTGCTGTTAGTAGTTGGAGCTGTATCAGAATAATGATTAAAATATCTATCAACTTTCCGCTGTGAAATCTCTTTTTTTATCATTACCCGTATTGATTTTACAAAAAAAGCAACGAGCATAATCATCGCTTTTTAAATAGTTGATCTTATATTTTATACCGATAAAAGAAGCATTATTAATTTCAAAATACTTCTTTTATCAATCTTTTATTTAGCAAAAGCAACCGATCTCGTTTCACGTATTACAGTTACTTTAATCTGGCCAGGATAAGTCATCTCAGTTTGGATGCGGTTCGAAATATCAGCAGCCAAAACTTCCGACTGTGCATCCGTGATTTTTTCACTTTCAACAACCACGCGTAATTCACGGCCAGCTTGTATCGCAAAAGTTTTTTCAACGCCTGGATAAGACATAGCTAGTTGTTCCAAATCTTTTAAACGTTTAATGTAGCTTTCAACTACTTCCCTGCGTGCTCCAGGTCTTGCACCGGAAATTGCATCACAAGCTTGGATAATTGGCGAAATCATGGAAGTCATTTCTACTTCATCATGATGCGCACCGATTGCATTACAAACTTCTGGGTTCTCTTTATACTTTTCGGCTAATTGCATTCCTAAAATAGCATGTGGTAATTCCGGGTTATCATCCGGAACTTTGCCAATATCATGAAGTAAACCAGCGCGTTTTGCCATTTTTACATTTAAGCCTAACTCTGCAGCCATCGTAGCGCAAAAATTTGCTACTTCACGAGAGTGTTGTAATAGATTTTGCCCGTAAGATGAACGGTAGCGCATCCGGCCAACCATCCTGATCAGTTCGGGATGTAAACCATTGATGCCCAAATCAATTACGGTGCGCTCGCCTATTTCTACAATTTCTTCTTCAATTTGCTTCTTTGTTTTTGCTACAACCTCTTCAATCCGAGCCGGATGAATACGACCATCTGTAACCAAACGGTGCATTGCCAAACGGGCAATTTCTCTTCTTACAGGATCAAAACCAGAAAGAATAATGGCTTCCGGCGTATCATCCACAATAATTTCGATGCCGGTTGCTGCTTCTAAAGCACGAATGTTACGACCTTCACGACCAATAATCCGACCTTTAATCTCGTCGTTTTCAATGTTAAAAATAGAAACTGTGTTTTCAATTGCACTTTCTGTTGCCGTACGCTGGATAGTTTGAATTACAATTTTCTTTGCTTCTTTTGATGCTGTAAGCTTTGCTTCATCCACAATATCCTTAATCTGGCTCATTGCTTTAGTGCGGGCTTCTTCGCGCAGATTATCAACTAATTGATTTTTGGCTTCTTCGGCAGAAAGCCCCGCAATAGATTCCAGCTGCTGCACATGCTGCAGTTTAAGTTGCTCCACTTCTTCCTGTTTCTTTACAGCTGCATCGGTTTGTTTTTCCAGGTTTTGGCGTGATTTTTCTAACTCCTGGTCTTTGCGGTTGGCGTTTTCCAGTTTCTGATTTAACGATTGCTCTTTTTGTTTGAGAGAATTTTCACGCTGATTGATACCATTGTTTTTCGTGGTAACTTCCTGTTCATGCTCTGCCTTCAGTTGTATAAAATTCTCTTTTGCTTCCAGTAGTTTGTTCTTTTTCAGAATTTCCGCATTACTTTCTGCATCTTTTAATATTTTTTTCACTTTAGTTTGAGCCGCAACTTCCTGGCTTGTAAATAGTTTTTGAAGCAAATACCGGCCAACAACAATGCCGATACCAATGCCCAGTAATAATCCAATGATGATATATAGTACATCCATTTTTAATAGTATTTAAAAGTATATAAATAAAAAAACCGTTATTAAATTTAAGTTTGATGCAAATTAACCTTTATGCTGCTATTAGTTTTCAGAAATAATCCTGAAAACTAGCAGAAAAAGCATTACTGCAATAGTGAAACTTAAATTTAAAAAACGGCTTTACCCGATGCTCTTTTTACAATATAAATTATTTAGAAAAAAAATCTGACAGGATAAGATCCAACTGGTAAACTTTTTCGGTAACTTCTGTATCCTCTACCAAAACCTGTTTCTCTGCTTTTAATGATGTTGTAGCATAGTGCAACACACACATCGAAAGCAAATCCTGTTTATCTTTAACTGCATAATTTTCCTGATAATCTTTTATCCGATCATTAATTAGTTTTGCTGCCCTTCTTATAATTTCTTCTTCTTCCGTGCTTACTTTTAAAGGATAAACGCGGTCTGCAATATTTATTTTTATGGAAATATCTCCCATTAAGCTTATTTCAATTAAGTTGTCACTTTTTTAGTAACACAATGCACTTATCAATCTCCCGCACAAAATCGTTAATTTTTTGCTTGATATCAAGACTTTTTTCATCTGTTGCCGAAAAACTTTTTGCAAGCTTCAATACACGAAGCTTATCTTCTAAATCTTTAGTTTTATCCGCGCTAGCTTGTACCAAATTGTTTAAAGCTGTATTTTCTAATTTTAACAATCTATTTTCTTCCTGCAAAGCTTCACAGAGTTCAATTATCCTCTCCGTCTTTTCAACAACTTTAACTAATTGCTCGGCAACTACAGACATTGTTTTACAAATAAAAAATTAAGATTTAAAGTCAATGCTACAATGTTATAAAAAATATGTTCAAACAGTTTAAATAATCAAAACTTTAAGCACTATTTTCTAATTTCGACTCTTGCTTCTTTTTGCAAGTTAAAAACTATCTTCTGCATTACTGCATCAATTGCTTTGTCAGCAAGTGTTTTTTCTTCGTCCTGGAGTACAAAACTTAAGGCATAAGATTTTTTCCCTTCGGAGACTTTGTCGCCTTTGTAAACATCAAATACATTTACTTCTTTAATCAGTTTACGTTCACTTTTTAAAACAATTTGTTTTAGTTGATTAAACGAGATACTTTCATCAACCAACATAGATAAATCTCTTTTCACTGCCGGAAATTTAGAAACCTCACGGTAAACAATTTTATTTTTACCAATTTGCTTTAGTAATACATCAAAATCAAACTCAGCATAAAAAACCGGCTGGTTAACATCTGCTTTTTTCAATTGTGCTTTAGCTACCGCACCAAAATCAACCAAAGTTTTATTTCCAAGTTTATAAGATAAGCCGTAATCCACCAAAGCTAATTCTGTATCTTCTACTGCAAAATCTTTTACACCTGCCTTTTCTAACAAAGTATCAACTACTGCTTTTAGGTGATAAAAATTGACCGCCTGTTCTTTTTGGTTCCATTGTTCAGGCTGATTGGCACCACTTAAAAACAATGACAGGCAATATTTTTCCTCAAACTTTTCGGAATACTGGTTATAAACTTTCCCAAATTCATATAATTTTAAATTTGGATATTTTCGGTTTTGGTTATAAGCAATCACTTCCAAACCCGAAAACAACAGCGTTTGCCGCATTATATCCAGATCGCTACTTAGTGGATTTAAAATTTTAACTGCCGTTTCTAATTGGTTTGAATAAAAAGATTTAGTAAGCGAATTAGCTAAAACTTCATTAAAACCATTTGCAGTAAGCAAATCTGCAAATGTGTTTTGCACCGCGTCCTTATCGGGTTTTGCTGCATTATTTACTGATGCCCTGATTTGTGTTGGAATTTCAATATTGTTATAACCATAAATCCGCAGTATTTCTTCAATTACATCTACCTCACGTGTTACATCAACCCGATATGGAGGAATTTCCAAAGAAAGTCCTTCTTCTGTTTCAGCTGTAATTTTGATATCCAAAGCAGTTAAAATCGATTTAATTTCTTCGGAAGCAATGGTTTTTCCAATTAACCGGTGCACGTGTTTGTACAATATTTGCACGGTAAAAGAAGCAACAGGATTTGGATAGAAATCTGAAATTTCAGAAGAAACCGTTCCGCCAGCAATCTCTTGAATCAACAAAGCAGCGTATTTCAAAGCAAAAACAGCGATATCTGGATCTGTTCCTCGTTCATAACGGAAAGAAGCATCGGTTTTTAAACCAAAACGTTTAGCCGTTTTACGCACAGAAACTGCGTTAAAATAAGCACTTTCTAAAAAAATATTTTTGGTTTGATTGGTAACGCCCGAATTGATTCCACCAAAAACACCGGCTATGGTCATCGGTTCTTCGGCGTTGCAAATCATTAAATCATCTGCTGATAATTTGCGCTCTACACCATCCAGTGTTTTAAAAGCCGTTCCTTCTGCACAAGTTTTAACAATTATTTTATTTCCTTTGATGGTATCCGCATCAAAAGCGTGCATCGGTTGGCCTAAAGAGTGTAAAACGTAATTAGTTGCATCCACCACATTGTTAATTGGTCGTAAACCAATTACGGTTAACTTTTGCTTTAACCAATCAGGAGAATCTTTTACTCCGATGCCAGAGATTGTCAAGCTGGAATACCGTGGACAAGCAATCGCATCTAAAACTTCAATCTTAATAGGCAACGCATTATTTTGTACGGTAAAAGAAGCAACATCAGGCAGAATAATATTTGTTTTTAAATAAGCGGCAATATCTCGCGCAGTTCCTAAATGCGATGCAGCATCAGCGCGGTTTGGTGTTAAGCCAATTTCAAATAAATAATCATCTTCTAGCTTAAAATATTCTTTTGCCAGAGATCCGATTTTGGCATTTTCATCTAAAGCCATAATACCGGCATGATCTGTTCCCAGTCCAATTTCATCTTCCGCACAGATCATTCCTTCAGAAACTTCTCCCCTGATTTTTGATTTATTGATTTTGAAAGGTTCGCCTGCGATTGGATAAACTGTTGTTCCTACTGTTGCTATAACTACCTTTTGCCCTACGGATACATTGACTGCTCCACAAACAATTTGCAATTCTTCTCCGCCTGCATCAACTTTGGTTATGCGCAAGCGGTCTGCATTTGGATGTTGCACACATTCTTTTACATATCCAATTATTAATCCTTCCAGCCCCCCTGGTATAGCCAACACTTTTTCGAGTGATTCTACTTCCAAACCAATTCCTGTTAAAATCTGCGAAATTTCTTCAGGAGTTTGAGTTATACTGATATATTGTTTAAGCCAGTTATACGAAATCTTCATGCTAAGTATTGATGAAAAAGCACAAAGATAGAAAAACGGAGGAAAAAGACGGAAGTGAATTGGTTATGGACAATAGTGCATAGATAATTGCATGTAATTATTATCTGTAAAATATCAACCAAATTACATCATTCCTTCATCTGCAAAGCTGTAATAACTTGAGTCTGTAAAAATTAAATGATCTGGAACAGCAATATCCAGCAAAGCACCTGCATTTAGTAGTTTTTTAGTGAGATCAATATCTGCCTGACTTGGCTTGAGGTTACCGGAAGGATGATTATGGGCAAGAATAACTGAAGCGGCATGATTTTCGAGCGCGGTTTGAAAAATAATTTTCGGATCGGCAACGGTTCCAGCTTGTCCGCCTTTACTAATTAGGTGTTGAGAAAGCACTTTATTTGCACGGTTTAACAAGATAATCCAAAACTCTTCGTGGTTTAAATCAGTAAAATAACGATGCATCAACCGGAAAACGTCTTTGCTACTGCCTATTTTTTCTGCTTCTTTTTGCTCGGTTTCTTTTCTTCTGCGGCCCAATTCCAAAGCAGCAATAATAGTAATAGCTTTTGCTTCGCCAATTCCTTTAAATTTAGACAAATCGTTTACAGAACCTTTTCCAAGTAGGTTTAAGTCGCCAGAAAAATGATGTAAAATGCGCTTACTTAGATCAACTGCAGATTCATTCTGGTTACCCGAACCAATTAAAATAGCCACCAATTCTGCATCGCTTAAAACCCTTCTGCCCTGAGCCAGCAGCTTTTCGCGCGGCCGATCTTCTTCTGCCCAGGATTTGATACTAATTTTAGCTTCATAATTTTCCATTTGATAAATATGGAAAATAATTTAATTTAAAAGAAAGTATAAATATAAAAAAAGAGCAGAGAAATATTTATCTGCTCTTTTTTTATATTATTTAATTATTTAAGCTTGTGCTAACGTATTAACAAATTTTGTCAACTTTGATTTATTGTTAGAAGCTTTATTTTTATGAATCACATTCTTTTTAGCCAAACGATCCAGCATAGAAATTACTCTTGGTAACAATTCGGCTGCTTCAGTTTTAACTGTTGTGCTTCTTAATCTCTTAATAGCATTTCTAGTAGTTTTAGCCTGATATCTGTTACGTAAACGCTTTGCAGCATTTGCCCTGATCCGTTTGATTGATGATTTATGATTTGCCATTGTTTAGCGACTTATTCTCTATATTTTAAGGCTGCAAATATAGTGTGATAATTTTATATATCAAATGCTAATTTAATATATTTTGCAACTGCACATGTTTTATAGCAAATCGAGTGTTAAATTATTGACTATTACATCAAGCTATAAATATCGATATGATGCTATTTCCATAATTACGCAAAAAACTTTATAAAAATACTTTTAAAACAGCACTCAATATATTTTAATTATAAATTATTTATTTAACCATAAAGAAATTAGGCTAATTTAGATTCTAGCAATTAATTACCACCAAAAACTTAAATGAAAAATAGTATTTCCTTATTTTGCCTGTCAACGCTGGTAATTGTTGCCTGCTGCAGTTGGGGATTTTTTGGGCATAAAACCATCAATCATACAGCTGTTTTTACTTTGCCAAAAGGAATGATTGGCTTTTACAAAAACAATATCAACTATATTACTGATCATGCAGTAGATCCAGATAAACGCCGTTATATAGATTCGCTTGAAGCTCCGCGACATTTTCTGGATGCTGACCGTTATGGCAATTTTCCTTTTGACAGCCTTCCGCAGAAATGGAATGAAGCTACCGACAAGTTTTCTGCGGATACATTGAATAAATTTGGAACTGTTCCTTGGTCGATCCAAAGAAATTATTACAAACTGGTCCAGGCTTTTAAAGATTTGGATTCTATCAAAATACTGAAATACTCCGCGGATTTAGGTCATTATATAGCAGATGCACATGTTCCGCTACACATGACTAGCAATTACAACGGACAAAAAACAAATCAAACCGGCATTCATGCTTTTTGGGAAAGCCGTTTGCCTGAACTTTACACTGAGCACTATAATTTTTTTATTGGCAAAGCAGTTTATATTGATGACCCGCTTAAAACTGCGTGGAACATTTGCCGCACTACTTTTAATTGTCTGGATTCTGTTTTGCTGATGGAAAAGACATTGAAAAATTTCCGGCCTGATCAAAAATATACTTTCTATAAAAAAAATAATAAGATCATTAAAAACTACTCAGAAGATTATGCTTTTGCCTATCATACTATGTTGCATGGTATGGTAGAAAAACAAATGCGTGCTTCTGTTTTAGCTATAGGTAGTTATTGGTTTTCAGCTTGGGTTGATGCCGGACAACCAAACCTGAAAAGGATGATTAAACGGGAATTATCCGAAGAAGAAAAAATGAAAGAAAAACTGGAGGAGTATCACTTTCAAAATGGTAAAATATTGGGCAGAGATGATTTATAATAAAATGCATCTTTTATCAACCTAAAATTATACTGTTGTTGATTTGGAAGATGAACGGCTTCTGATTGCAGCGATAACCGGTGGAATAACAGATACCAGAATAATCAGTATCACTACAATTGTAAAATTTCGTTTTACAACAGGAATTCCTCCAAAGAAATAACCTAAAAATAGAAACAATATGACCCATGAAGCACCGCCGATAACATTATACAGTGTGTATTTGCCCAGGTGCATCTTGCCTACGCCCGCTACAAAAGGGGCAACCGTTCTGAAAATAGGTAAAAACCGGCTGAAAATGACTGCTTTACCTCCGTGTATATCAAAAAAAGCTTTTGTTTTGAGATAATAATCAAGTTTTAAAATTTTGTTTTCAGGCTTAAAAACTTTTGGGCCGAAGTATTTGCCCAATTCATAATTTGTTGTGTTACCGGCAACAGCAGCAGCAATTAAAATCAGCATCAATAAATAAATATTCAGACCCGAGTTTCCGTGGGCAACCAGTGCACCAGCGGCAAACAACAACGAATCGCCGGGCAAAAAAGGCGTAACCACAAAACCGGTTTCGGCAAAAATGATAAAAAACAGAATGAGGTAAGTCCAACCCTGATACTGCTGCGTAATTTGAATTAAATGTTTATCAATATGCAGGATAAAATCGATGAGGGTTCTAATCAGTTCCAAAATTTTGCAGGTTATTTTATTCAAAAATATAAATATACTGCATAAAAGCAGTAAGATAACGTATTTACTTTATTGCCGGCAGCAAATTGGTAATCAAGCTTAAACCAAAAGCAGAAGTTGTTCCGGTATTGCCAATTATTCCCCGTGCATAAAGCGTATAAACTTTACCATCAGCAAGTACTTGGTTTGATAAAGTTCCTAAAGTATTTGTGTTAGTTGCGCCAGTTGCAAAAGCTTTAAATTCATAAGTGCCCGCCGGAACTTCAATAAATTTCCCAACTCCGCAATAAGCAATGTTGGCATATTCTGGGGCTGCAACTGCATTTATTGTAATACTTAAATTACCTGCAGCAGACGAGGCATTAACAAACCGCACTTTAGCTCTTCCAAGTGTTGGCGCAGATAAATCATCCTGGATCATAATAGATTTAGTCGTGCCTGACTGGCCAGCAAAAAATAAGGAATAACTGCTATCTTGTTTTAATACAACTGTTGCAGTATCTATAAAAGGGGCGGTTGGAGTAGATGTCGGCCTGATTTCTACATATTTTGTACCCGGCGTAGCACTGATATAACCTGTTGTAGTTGGAAATGCAATAGTTGTTGTATTGATTTTCGTTGAATTTAAAGTACAATCCAAAGATGAACTGCCAGCAATGGCATTGATAATTTGTATTCGCGAATAAGCAGCCGGGTTAACGCCATTGGTATTTCCGCAGGAAAAGTTTACCGTGCCCATCGCCACAAACATCAGGCTGATTAAAAAGAACTGCCGTTTTTTCATCCTGCAAAACTACGTTTTTAAATAGAAATGTTGTTTTGCCGGAATCGGATGCGATACTTCTTTTACTGGATAATAGTTTGCACGGAAACCGCATTTGCACCAGTTCCATTAACAGTTCCGGCACTCCATAAAGTGTAAATTTTACCATTATCCAGTCGGATATTGGGCAAATCTAAAAGCGTTGCGCTACTGCCATGAACCCGTAAAATTAAATTGTAAGTTCCGGCTTTTAACTCACTGTAACTTCCAATTGTACCAAAACTTACGCTCGAAGTGATGTTTGGACCTTTACTAATCAACAAATCCGCGGAAGATAAACCGGAAGACATATTTGCAAATTTAATCTTAGCATTTCCTGAAGATGGAATACTTAAATCATCTTCTGCAATAACTGTTGCCATGGTTTTGTTAGCTTCAAACACAAAAAAAGAATAACTGGAATCCTGCACTAAATGAATGGTCTTTGCAGCTAAAAGTGTGTTAGAACTGTTTGCCTTAACCTGCACATCCCGCACGCCGGAAGTGATATTTCGGTAGCCGGATGTATTGCCGTAAACCAGTGGAACAACATTTAATTTGTTGCCGGTATAATATAAGTTGATGGCAGAAGAACTGGCAGCACTGTTTACCAAAAGTATTCGAGCATTACCTAAACTTGGTTCGGGAGTGATGCTGTTTTTACAGGAAGAAAAAAGCAGGATAAAAACAGCATTGATTAACAATCCGCTTAGCTTATAAAATTGATTTTTCGATTCCATAATAAAACCGCTTGATTTCGTAAAGTGTACGAACAAACAAGCGGTTAGTTACAGAGAATTATTAACAGTAACTGAAGTAAAAACTGCTTTTTAAGCGTAGCTGTTCAGCATTACAGGCATTACCAGCATTAAAACATCTTCATTTTCATCTCCGCCCTGCGGCAATAATAAACCGGCACGGTTTGGAGTTGACATTTCCAGCGAAACCTCTTCACAGTTTAAATTCTTAAGCATTTCGATCAGAAAACGGGCGTTAAAACCAATTTCCATATCCTCGCCTTCGTACTGGCAATTCAGTTTTTCATGTGCCTCGTTAGAGAAATCAATATCTTCCGAAGAAATATTTAACTCACTTCCGGTAATTTTCAATCTTACCTGATGCGTAGTTTTATTGGCATAGATAGCAACACGGCTCAGTGAACCTAAAAAAGATAAACGATCTAAAGTGAGTTTATTTGGATTGTTTAACGGAATAACGGCATCATAATCCGGATAACGCTCGTCAATTAAACGGCAAACCAGATTGATGTTACCAAATTTGAAAAAAGCACTTGTGTTATTATATTCTACCGATACATCAACATCTTCTGATGGCAGCGACGATTTCAATAAATTCAATGCTTTTTTTGGCATGATAAAAGAAGTAGCCGTTGCAGAATGTGCATCTTTTCTTCTGTACCGAACCAGTTTATGCGCATCAGTTGCTACAAAAGTAAAATGCTGCGGCGAAAGCTGACAGTAAACGCCTGTCATTGCCGGGCGCAATTCATCATTACTTACTGCAAAAATGGTTTTGTTGATGGCTTCTGCTAAAACTGATGCGGGCAAGTTTACAGATGAAGCGTTTTCTACAACCGGAATTTTCGGGAAATCTTCTCCATTTTCGCCGCTTAATTTATAGTTTCCGTCTCCAGCTTTTATTTCGATAGCAAAAGTTTTATCATCAACCGAAAACGTAACCGGTTGCTCTGGCAAAGATTTTAAGGTATCCAGCAAAATACGAGAAGGAATGGCAATACGACCGTTTTCCTGCGTTTCTACCAGCAAAAAAGTTGTCATACTGGTTTGCAAATCAGTAGCAGAAATGGTTAATTTCCCATCTTTAATCTGAAACAAAAAGTTTTCTAATATCGGTAAAACGGTGCTGCTGCTTAGTGCGCCGCTTACGGCCTGCAATTGTTTAAGTAAGGTTGAGGTAGAAACAATAAATCTCATATAAATTCAAATCTTGATCTATCAAAAGTAACTATTTTAAGCCGCATACTTTCTTCTGCGGAAATATTGTTGAAAAATACCGAATAAAAGAAGTAGTGCAAGCGGTAGCAAATTATTCAAAATTTGCCAGTATAATTTTTCGGCTTTAATTTGCGCCCGGTTAAGCAGCCTGATTTTAATTTCTTTATTGCGAAGATTGATTAAGCCGGAATCATCCGTCATGTAATCGGCAATGTTCAGCAAAAAGTTTTTGTTGCCGTAAGTTTGCTGTGTATATCGGTCAAAACCCAATGGAAATGGCGAACCGTCTGCTTCGTTTATCTGGTTTTTTAAAATGTCGCCATCACTAATCACAATCATTTTGGTGAGCTTACTTTGTGGTAGCACGGCTATCTTCTCCTCCAAACCTTCTGGAATTGGGCGGTTTTTAAAATCAGATTTAAAACTACCTTCCAGCAAAACGCCAACCATTTTTGGTGCGCTTCGAAAATCTTTTGGGTCAACCTCCTGCTCTACCATTTGCAGCGAAAGTAAATGCGGTGTATTTAGTTTTTGGTTGAATGGAGAAGATGCTAACAACACCGTTTTTTTGATTCCTGGAACAGCAATTGTGTCAATAGAACTGATAAACTCACTTCTGATTCCATCTAAATTTTTCACCAGCGGATGTTTGGAAATTGGCATTAAAACAGGATAAAATAGCCATGGCAACATTTGAATTTGCGCCTGCCCTCCAACATTTCCTACATTTATCGGAATTTGCGCACAGTTATAATCAGCAATTAAATCAAAATTTAAACGGATGCCATAACTAAACAATTGATCGTCCAGGTTGAGTTGTTTGTTAAAAGCCAGCTGCTCGCCGCCGTGCCCACGCAAACTGTCTAATTCGGCCGTTACCGGATCAATCGTCCACAAAATTTTCCCGCCACGCATTAAAAACTGATCAATTTTAAATTTTTCGAGTTCTGTAAATGCTTGGTCAGGTTTTGGAATGATTAGCAAACTCAATTTTTCTATTCCCGAAAAAGGAATGGTTTTTAGATTAACGCGGCCAACTTCAAAACCATCCGATAAAGAACGCATAGCATCGTTCAGCTGTAAATCTGATAACTCGTTGTGACCTTCTGTAAAACCAATGCGTGGTTTGCCGCCGCTGCTTGCTTTTTTAATGGCAGAAGAAAAGGAATATTCCAGGTTTTGGATTGAATTATTCAAAACTTCCTCCGGAGATAAACCAATGCGCGTTTGCAGTAATTTAACCGGAATTTGCTTTCCGTTACATTTTACAATTGCTGCCGGAAAAATTATTTTTTGCGATAAACCACTTTCTGTTTTTACGCTGAGATTGGTTGGTTCGATGCCTTGACTTTGTAAATCCTGTAAAATTTGTGTTTGCTGATCGGTAGTTACGCCCGCCAGCGGATCTACAAATTCTACTTTTAAACGATCATGTCCAAAAGCGTTATAATCAGCCAATAAATCTCGAGTGGCGCGTTGTAACCGTTTAAATCCCGAAGGGAAATCTCCCTGCAAAAAAACAGTTACAGTAACCGGTTTTTGCAAACTATCCATCAAATTTCGGGTAATTGGCGAAAGTGTAAAACGCTTCTCCGCAGTAAAATCAAAACGGGTGAAAATGCGTTCCGAAAAAATGTTCAGTAAAAGAAGCATTACCAGTACTACTCCAACCTGCAATAAATCTTTCTTTTTGCGAAAACTTACCATTTTCTTCCTCCCAAAACGGTTTTGGTAAGCAATAAAAACAAGCCAATCAAACTTAAAAAATAAACCAGATCGCGCGTATCTAAAACGCCGCGACTAATGGCTTCGTAGTGCGCATTGATACCCAGATTTTGTATTTCGGAATTTTGGAATGATAGCAAGCCGCTAAGCGAATCAAATCCACTAAACAAAAAATAGCACATAAAAACAGCAATGGTAAAGGCTATAAGCTGGTTTTTGGTGATGGACGAAGCGAAAATTCCAATCGCCACAAAAGTGCCTCCCAACAAAAACAAACCAACGTAGGAACCAATTACTGCTCCGCTATCCAAATTTCCAACGGGATTACCTAACTGGTAAACCGAATAAACGTAAATTAATGTTGGTATCAAAGCCAGCAAAACCAGTAGCAAACAGGCCATATATTTTCCTAATACAATTTGCCAGTCGGTAATTGGTCGTGTGGCCAGTAACTCGAACGTGCCTTCTTTTTTTTCTTCTGCCAGAGAACGCATAGTTACGGCCGGAATCAGAAACATAAATAAATATGGAATGGTGTTGAAAAGATTACCGAGATCAGCATAACCATAATCTAAAATACTGGTATCCGGGAAAACCCATAAAAACAAACCCAGCACCAGCAAAAAAACGCTGATGGTTACGTAGGCAACCAGCGAACTGAGGTAAGATGTGATTTCTTTTTGAAGAATTGTAAGCACGCAGATAAATGTGAAAGCCGAAATTATATAAATTCCGGCAAAGCAAAAAGGTTCTGCACTGTAGCGCAGAACCTTTATTTTTAGGTGGTAAAAGAAGCTTAAAATTTGTATGCCGCCCGTAAAGCAAACTGATTGAAATCATTGTTTTGAGACCATCCTTCAAAGCGCAAACCAATATCGATAGCATTTTTGCCAGTTAATGGAATGGAAGTTCCTATTCCGGGCGAATAAACAAAATAATTACTGGTACGATCATTTGTGCCGAAAGAAGCACCTATTTCACCTTCAGCATAAAAAGCAGGATTGAAATAGTATTTTCCACCTACTTTTAGAGGAACATAACCATCCGGTGTAGTTGTATAGTTATATTTACGCAACAGATTTTTGTAGCTATCTTTTAAATAATAAGTGGTATAACCAGCGGTTGCCGTGATGTATAAATTTTTTGTTGCAGGAATTTCAATTTTACCGGAACCACCAAAGCCTACAGTATTAAAATTTCTCATGTCACCTGTTGGTATTCCAAGCTCTAAACCAACACTGAATAAAGGAGATTTTTTTATCGTTTTTTTTTGTGCTGATACAGTGAAAACAGTTGTTGCAGCTAAAACAATTATTAAGTAAAGTTTTTTCATTTCAGAATTTTTAGTAAATAATACCTTTGATTTATGGCAAATATATTTTTTATCGGATAAAAACAGCAAAGCTATTTCCTATTAATTAAAAAATCAAAAATGTGTTAAGCTGATAAAAATCTGTTCCAAAGATTGCTGCGGATATTGCTGATACAAAGAAGGAAGCACATCGTCTGCTACAATTTTACCTTTGTTGATGATAATTACCTGATCGCAAACAGCTTCTACTTCCTGCATAATATGTGTAGAAAGGATAACGGTTTTGTTTTTGCCCAGCTCTTTAATCAAACTTCTGATGCCGATTAACTGGTTAGGATCTAAACCTGAAGTTGGTTCATCCAAAATCAAAACCTGCGGATTGTGTAAAATCGCCTGCGCCAAACCAACGCGCTGTTTGTAACCTTTTGAAAGCTGACCGATTTTTTTGCGTTGTTCTGGTCCTAAGCCAGTTTGCTCAATTACTTCCGCAATTCTTTTTTCAGGCTGATGAATTTTGTGGACGGAAGCAATAAATGTTAAAGCTTCTTTTATATACAAATCCTGGTAAAGCGCATTACTTTCGGGCAAATAACCAATTTGCTGCCGCACTTGCAATGCTTCTTTTACCGTATCAAAACCGTTAACTGTTACCGTACCGGAAGTTTGCGGAATAAAGCAAGTTAAGATTTTCATTGTGGTAGATTTGCCTGCGCCGTTTGGACCAAGAAACCCTAATACTTTTCCGGGTTCTGCGGAGAAGGAAATGGAATCAACAGCTTTTTGTGTGCCGTAGGTTTTGGTGAGGTTTTGGACTTGGATGCTCATAAATGGCTTTTAGAAATCAGCTTTCGGCTATCAGCTGTCATTTCGATGATAGGAGAAATCTTCCTCAAATCTAAAAAGATCTTTATATTTTGATGAAGATTTCTCTCTTCAGTCGAAATGACAAAAACTGCATATTCTTCCACACTAAAAATTATCTTTGCCCTCGTTATGAGTAAAAACAACGACGAGCTTTTTAAAAATGTAATTGCGCACGCCAAAGAATATGGTTTTGTGTTTCAGTCCAGCGAAATATATGATGGTTTAAGTGCGGTTTATGATTACGGCCAATACGGTGCCGAGCTGAAAAACAACATCAAAACCTATTGGTGGAAAGCCATGGTGCAGCTGAACGAGAATATTGTAGGCATTGATTCTGCTATTTTTATGCACCCAAAAATATGGGAAGCCAGTGGCCACGTGGCCGGTTTTAATGATCCGATGATTGATAACAAGGATTCTAAAAAACGTTATCGTGCGGATCAGTTGCTGGAAGATAAAATTACGAAATACGAAAAAGACGGCAAGACCGAAAAAGCAGAAACTTTGCAAACGGCAATGGATGATGCTTTAAAAGCCGAAGATTTTTTCCGTTTAAAAGAACTGATTGAAGAACATGAAATTGCTGATCCGGTTTCTGGAACACGCAACTGGACTGAAGTTCGTCAGTTCAACCTGATGTTTTCCACACAATTTGGTGCGATGGCCGAAGGTTCAGACCAAGTTTATCTTCGTCCGGAAACAGCTCAAGGAATTTTTGTCAACTTTTTAAATGTGCAGAAATCCGGCCGGATGAAAATTCCTTTTGGTATTGCACAAATTGGAAAAGCTTTTCGGAATGAAGTAATTGCACGTCAGTTTATTTTGCGGATGCGCGAATTTGAACAGATGGAAATGCAGTTTTTCATTAAACCAGGAACTGAAATGGAATGGTTTGCACACTGGAAAGAAGCGCGTTTGAAGTGGCATCTGGCTTTGGGAACATCTCCAGAAAAATACCGTTTTCACGATCATACCAAACTGGCACATTACGCAAATGCTGCAACAGATATTGAATTTGATTTTCCGTTTGGATTTAAGGAAGTAGAAGGTATTCACAGTCGTACGGATTTTGATTTATCTCAGCATGAAAAATTCTCCGGTAAAAAGCTGCGTTTCTTCGATCCGCAGGAAACCGATAAAGAAAAACAAAGCTACGTGCCTTACGTGATTGAAACTTCAATCGGTTTAGACCGCATGTTTTTATTAACGCTGATTAACGCTTATGAAGAACAGGATTTAAGTGAAGGTGATAAAAAGGATAGCCGGATCGTGCTGAAGTTCCCTCCTGCTTTGGCGCCAATTAAAGCAACCGTGCTTCCTTTAACCAAGAAAGATGGGTTACCGGAAAAAGCACGCGAAATAATGGACAAACTGAAACTGGATTTCAATGTGCAGTACGACGAGAAAGATTCTATCGGCAAACGTTATCGCCGTCAGGATGCGATTGGAACACCATTTTGTATCACCATAGATCATCAAACTTTAGAAGATGATTCTGTAACGATTCGTCACCGTGATACGATGATTCAGGAACGTGTTCAAGCTGATGATTTAGAAAAAATCATTGGTGATTTAGTAAGTTGGAAAAAAGTTTTGGCGTAAATAACTATTCAATTTTAAGGTGATAAAAGAAGCATTATATTTGATCAATCATCTTTTTTAATTAAAACTAAAACCATGTTTACACACCACGTTTTTTTCTGGCTGAAAAACAAAATCAGTGATGCAGACAGAGAAGATTTGCTAGCAGGACTGCAAACTTTAGCAGCTATCGAACCTAAAAATCTTATTCAGGTTGGTGTAAAAGCCAGCACAAACCGACCGGTTATTGATACTACTTATGATTTTTCTTTATTGCTGATTTTTAACAGTTTAGAAGAACAGGAAAGCTATCAGGTAAATCCCATCCATCAGGATTTTGTGAAAAACTGTCAGCATCTTTGGGAGAAAGTTACCATTTATGATTCGGTGGATGCAGCTTAACAAATGCTTCTTTTATCAACCAAAAAACCGCATTCAATTAATTTGAATGCGGTTTTTTAATTAAAAATGTAGGCATGAATTAAACATAATTTATGCCGATAAAAACAGTATCAATGTATTACCGGATTATCTCCACGTTTAATCGTGCCATTGATATACATAATCGGACTTACTTTTTTTGTATCGCCTTGATAAACCCAACTGATATTACCGATATATTTTTTAAAAGCGTTGTTTACATCTTCTGTATTAAGGTTTTTTACATCATCGGCCAGCGTTAAAGATCGTTTCCAGTTATCGTGCAAAACCTCATTGGCTGCCAATGATGATGCCTGGGCAGAATTGGTTTCCTGATTATAGTAAAAACGGGTAAGGTAAGTGATTTTCATGTTTTTTACCTCCGCATCCGTAAATCCTCCGGTTTTAATTTTATCTACCAATTGATCAAAAACTTTAATGTAAGCATCTGGCTGTGTAGTGGATACTACAAAACGCGCAGAAGGTGTAGCACCACCATCAAAATAACTTATCGGTGCATAAGATAAACCGTTATTTGTCCGCACATCCAAAAAATGCTTGTCATAAAAAATTTGCATAGCTACTTGAAAAGCGTTAAAATCTGGTGTGCCAGGCTGTGGCGCACCAGTTATTCCTTCTATATAATTGGTAGCCAGCTCTTTTGGAGTGGCCGTAAAAGTATTTTTATAAATACGGAAAGATGATTTTTTAAGGGTAAAAGGAGTACCGGGTTTTATGCCATCCAGCATAGCTTTTACTTTATTTTCAATTTCAGCTTTATCCAGATCAGCTACAACCACTATTATCATCCGTCCGCGGGTCAAAATAGACTGGTAATAAGCTTTGGTTGCAGGTGCCGTAAAACTTTGCAATGAAGCTTCCGTACCGGCTGGATCTTTTGCGTAATCCCGACCAGCAAAAGCAACTTGCTCGGCATATTTATCTATGGCATAATCCGGCTGCGAATTTTGTGATTTCAGATTATTAATGGCATCCTGTTTAATCCGGGCAAATTCTTTTTCATCAAAACGTGGCTGAGTTAAAGCCTCGGCATAAAGCGGCCAAACGGTATCAAAATCTGTTTTAATGCAATTCATCCGGTAAATAGCATAATTCTTCATGGCATATCCATAAACCCGTGCGCTTACCTTGTCCAGCGTATTTTTAAAGCTGTTTTTATCCATGCTTTTTGTACCGCATTCTGTTAGCGCGGTTAAAGCCAAAGATTCTATACCAGCTTTATCTGCCGGATAATTCTGTACACCACCTTTAATAACCGTTTGTATTTCTACAATGCCGTTTCCACTGGGTTGCACAATTACTTTTACACCATCAACCAGCATATCATAAGCTGGCTTCTGTGCAGTTGCTGTAAAAACCCATCCGGTTAATATCAGCATAAAAATAAATTTTTGTTTCATAGTTTTCAGACTGATTTTATTTGGGAGAGACAAAAAACGACGATACGCTAGCCTGCTTATTTAGTGCAGCGTTCAGAATGATACCCGCTACAACCGGCTTTTTAACGATATATTTTTCCAGATACTTTTTAATATCTACGCGGGTTACTTTCTGGTAATTCTGTTCCAGATTGGTATTATAATTCAACGAAGTGCTGCACCAGTTGTAACTTAACTGGCTTGGCAGTGAAGATGGTTTTTCTTTTCTGCGGATGGCATTGCGTAACACAATCGCTTTTGCATCTGCCAGCTGCTGATCGGTGTAATAATCGGGACTATCAAAAATAGCAATCTGATGGTTTACCTCATCAAAACATGCTTTTAACTTATTTGGGTTTGGCGTAATATCCATTTCTATCGGCCCGGTGTAACGCGCTGTCGAATAAGATAACGAAGCATTGGTTGCTAATCCTTTATCTACCAATGCTTGTTGTAACTTAGAAGAATTCATCTGTAAAATAGTAGAAAAAATATCGGCTGCCAAAGTAGCTGCAGAATCTGTACCGGCCGATGGGCCTTGCCAGGAGTACATTATGGAAGGCATTTCGGCAATAGATGATTCTTTAACAAAATACGCAGATTTGCTTAGAGGTTTAAACGGAGGAATAGGATATTTTTTCTGTGGATCTTCGGCAGCGGCAGCCCAACTTCCAAAAATATTTTCTGCCATTTTAAAAGCATCATCGTGATTTACATCACCACAAATAGTTAACAAACTATTGTTTGGCACATAATATTTATCCTTGATAATCAACATTTTTTCGGGCGTTGCCGTATTAATAATCTCGTGGATACCAATTGCATTTTTCCGGGTGATCTGATCTCCCCAAAGTTGCTTTTGCGATTCGTACCAAAGCTGGAAACCCGGATCACTTTCTGCCCGCTGAAACTCGCCATCTACAACCGGCCGTTCCTTTTTCATATCTTCTTCCTGGTAAATCGGGAAACGGATTGCCGCATTCATAAAGTTTAAACCGGCATTTAAACTGTCTTTATCAAACGTAAAAAAGTAATTTACCCGTTCAACATCAGTTGTACCGTTCCAAATGGCACCCAATTCTTGCGTGCGTTTCAAAAATTTTTCCTGTGTAGGATAATCTTTGTTCGCCTTAAAAAACATATGCTCAAACAAGTGCGATAAACCACTGTATTCCGGACCTTCCGTATAAGCACCATTTTTTACGGCAATTTCAATGGTAGTAAGCGGTACTTTGTGGTTTTCTATCACCACAACTTGCAATCCATTGGGTAGTTTTTTCCAGAAATAACCTTCCGGCAATTGCGGATCGTGTGCAAAGCCGGTAGCTGTTTGCAGCAGGCTAAACAACAACATTCCGCATACTTGTAAGAGTTTGACTTTCATATCAACAAATTTTTTTGAAATAAATTTATTGATAATTTTTAAAGAATTAAGAATATTATTTGAATAAATATAAACAGTGTATTAATTCATTATCAATATTTTAAATAATAATACTACATGCTGTTTTTACAGGGTTAAAAACAGTATTTTTTGATAAGTAAAAACAGCTAAGTCCACATTCTGATTTAGATCGCTGCCGTAACAAAGTGCAACATTACTCGTATAAATTTCTAATACAGGGTACAGCAAATGAAAAAATCAAATTATTTCTATACGTTTTTGCTTTTAGGAATTCTTGCTGTAATTATTTATGGTTTTTTAAATTATTTTTTCGTTATGGTTGGTTTAATTGCTTTTTCAAGTGTGTTTAGCTTTGTGGTGTTTCTGGTTCAAACGCGTGTAGATGTATCTGCTATTAATGAAAACTCTGAAGAGAAACCGATTGATTTCTACAAAGTTAACACCAGAACTACTTACTACGTATCCGAACAGCGCAAACAAGCAAATGCAGACTAATTGATATTCTATCTTGCAACCTTTTTTTATGAATGATAAATCTAAAAAAGATACTTCTTTTTTGCTTTTCTTGCTGATTGTATCAGTTATCATTGGTACTATATTTTCTGGTTTTGCTAAAAATATGGTTACCCGTACTGGCAATAAACCCATATATCTCATTGGCAATACACAGGACAAAAGATAATTTCAGGCTGAAACATTTTCTAAAGATTTCCGCTTAACTTCCTTATTCCTGATACTGTTTTTACAGTATAAAAACCTTCATCATTTCCATAAATCATTGTAATTTTGAAACACCAATAAATTACTAATGAGTTTGATTTTTAGCTGTGACAGATAACCTGCTTTTTATTGATACTGAAGCTTCCGGGTTACCTAAAAAATGGAATGTGCCATATTCTAAAGTTAACAACTGGCCGTTTTCCCTACAAATTTCGTGGTTAATTTATAAACGAAACGGCATGCTTGTTAAAAAAGAAGACCATTACATCAGCGATAATGATTTTGAAATTGCACCCGCCGCACAGCAAATACATGGCATAACCCAGGAGTTTTTAAACCAGCAAGGCGAGCCACGGCAAAAAGTATTGCAGTTGCTATCGCAGGATATGCAGCTGTATCAACCTATGCTGATCGGCCATTTTATGGAGCTTGATTTTCATGTAATCAGTGCCGATTTCTTTCGTTCCGGTGTAGAAAACTCAATTGTAAATTCGCCTTTGTTTTGTACGATGCTTGCAACCAAAAACCTGATCCGCCATCCTCAGAACAAATATTTACGCCTTGGCGATTTGTATCAATTTTTGTTTAACCAGCCGCTGTTGCATCAACATAATGCTTTAATTGATGCAACCGCAACTGCAGATTGTTTTTTTGCATTGCTTAAAAATGGTGAAATTAACGATGAATATATATCAAAACAGCAATCGCTAAAAAATCACGACCAGCCAATTAACCGTTTTATAGGCTGGGTTGTTGTACTATTGATACTTCTTTTACTAATCATTTTATTAACTTACCGTGGAACAACTTGAATTTCTTAAAAAAGTAGAGCCGTTTAACTTATTGCCAGCCGAAACTTTAACAAGTATTGCCCAGCAGCTGCAAAAGGTAACTTATAGCACAGAAACTGCCATTTATCAGCAGGAAGTTACTAAAATGAGAGGTGTAGATTTGATTGCTGCTGGCGAATACGAATCTTTTTTTTATGATAACCAGCACAATAAGCGTCTGGTAGAAAACCACCGCGAAGGTTTTTGTTTCGGAGGCCAATCCATTTTACTTAACCGCAATCGTGCTTTGCGTTCTGTAATTGCAAAAGAAGGAACAGTGGTTTATTTTCTTCCCAGAAAAACCTTTAAAGCACTTTGCCAAACGTTCGAAAACTTTTTTCAGTTTTTTACCATCGATTTTGGCAGAAGGATGATGAACGAAGAGTTTGCAAACTTTTTTAAAAATCCGGCATCTTTTGCAGAAGGTCATGGTACAACTGATCAGATCTATTCTAAAAAACTGATCGATATAGAACAACGCGAAATCATTTCCTGCACCACTAATACACCTGTTTACCAAGCGGCCACAAAAATGGCAGAAGCTAAAGTAAGCTGCCTTTTTGTTAAAGACGAGCAGGAAAAAATTGTAGGCTTTGTTACCGATATTACCATCAGAGATAATGTGGTAGCCAAACAGATTGATGCCGGCAGCCCCATCAGCAGCGTGATGGACAACCAAATTATTTCTATCAATGTGCAGGCGTATATTTACGAAGCTATATTGATGATGTTCAATACCAAAACGCGCTATCTGCTTACAGAAGAAAACGGAGAATATATTGGTTTTTTGAGCCGCAACAAATTAGTAAGCGACCAGGCGCAATCGCCATTGGTATTTATCCAATCTGTAAAATCAGCTTCATCCGTAACAGAACTTAAACAAAAATGGCAACGCGTTCCATTGTTTGTCATCCAGTTGCTTGATCGCGGCGTTAACGCAGAAATTGTAAATCAGGTAATCACAACCATTGCAGATACGATTGCATTGAAAGTAATCGAATCTGTAATTGAAGAACTGGGTACGCCACCGGCAAAATTTGTTTTTATGGCTTTAGGAAGTGAAGGCCGCAAAGAGCAATCTTTAAAAACAGATCAGGACAATGCCATTGTTTATGAAGATAAAGCAAACGAACACCGCGAACCGGTACGCACTTACTTTTTAACTTTTGCCGATATCGTGTCCGAACGTTTAAATACCATTGGTTTTGTTTTTTGCAGTGGTGGTTTTATGGCGAAAAACCCGAAATGGACACACTCTTTATCACACTGGAAACGCAATTATACGGAATGGATGGAAGAGTCTGTGCCGGAAACGATCATCAATTTTTCTACTTTTTTTGATTGTCGTTTTATTTATGGCGAAATCGGAATCATGAATGATTTGAAAGGTTTTCTGGATGATGCGTTGAAAAAACCTATGGAAAAAGTGTTTTTCCATATGGCCAACAATGCTTTGCAATACGAACCGCCGCTTACGTTTTTTAGAAATATCCGTACCATTACACGTGATAGCAAGGAAGTTTTCGACATCAAAAAAGCAATGACACCAATTGTAGATTTAGTGAGGATTTATGCGCTAAAAAACCGCATTTTTGAAGTAAACACAGGTGAACGCTTAAAAGCTTTGCAAGAAAAAAGTGTTTTTACGGAAACCGAGTTTCAAGAGTTAACGCAATCGTATTACTTTTTGATGAGTATGCGTTTAAAAAATCAGGCTAATCAAATCATTCACCAAAAAGTAGAACCTGATAATTACATCCACATCAACAATTTAACAACGATAGAAGAAGCTACTTTAATAGAAATATTTAAGATTATTAAAAACTTCCAGCTGGGTATAAAAGTCCGTTTTACCAACCGCTTGTTAAATTAATACAGCTACATTTTTCCCTGCATTTTTTGGGGACATGCTTCTTTTATCGGCAAAAAATCTTTGTTGTTTCGATTTAACAAACGGGTTTTACAAAACTTCATAGCAGATAATTGTTAAACTGCTATGAATACACATGATCCGCAGCAAGCCAATCCCGGAATAAATAAATTAACCTTGTGGGTGATGACAGTTACTACCGGATTGGTGGTAGCCAATCTGTATTATAATCAGCCCTTGCTGGATGATATTGCCCGAACTTTCCACGTAAGTAACGGTGCGGCCGGAAACATTGCCATGCTTACACAAATAGGTTATGCATTTGGCATGTTGCTGCTGATTCCGCTTGGCGATATGCTGAAACGCAAAAGATTAATTATGGTTGATTTTGGCCTGATCATCCTGGCATTATTGCTGGCGGCTTTTGCACCGAGCTTTCCAGTAATGCTGCTGGCCAGTTTCCTGATCGGCTTTACTTCTATCGTACCACAGTTAATTATCCCAATGGCAGCCCATTTGTCCAAACCGGAAGAGAGGGGAAAAACGGTAGGTTTTGTAATGAGTGGTTTGCTGATTGGTATTTTACTTTCGCGCACCATCAGCGGTTACGTGGGCGCACATTTTGGCTGGCAGGTAATGTTTATGGTGGCTGCCGGATTGATGCTTCTTTTATGGGTGATTATTTATTTTCTTTTCCCGGAAATCGAGCCGCAATACAAAGGCAGTTATCCCAAATTGATGCGCTCACTAATTCCACTAATCCAAACAGAACCTTTGTTACGCCTTGCAGCCATACGCGGTTTTTTATGCTACGCCTGTTTCGGTGCGTTTTGGACAACCCTGATTTTTCTACTGCGCCAACCTCAGTTTAACATGGGTAGCGAAGCAGCCGGCCTGTTTGGTTTGGTTGGTGCTTTTGGCGCTTTAGGTGCTGCTTTTATGGGCAGAGTCAGCGATAAAACCAATCCTTATACGGTTACTACTTTTTCTATTATATTAATTGTAATTTCTTACATGATATTTTTTGTTTCTGGCAGAAGTCTTACCGGGTTAATTATTGGTGTAATTTTACTTGATTTAGGCGTACAAGCCACACACATTTCTAACCAAACCATGATCCTTTCACTTTCTGCAGAAGCTAGAAACCGCCTGAACACTGTTTATATGGTTTCGTATTTTCTGGGTGGCGCAACCGGTACTTTTTTAGCCAGCCGCGTATGGAACACCTGGAACTGGCACGGTGTAACCATAGTTGGCTTAACGTTATCTGTTGCTGCGTTGTTAGTTCATATTGCATACCGCAAAACAGTACAGTTAAATCTAAAACTGAATTGATTTCAGAACAGCATTTTAGTATACAAAATCAATTTTAAATAAAATCCAAACAATAATCTTATCAAAAAGATAGTTTCTATTGCTTTGATATAGTTTTCTGCGGAATGTATCAAAATTTATAAAAGTTTTGGTTTGAAGGAAGTTTCCTGGCATCATCTTAGAACACACATCAACAATAACAACGGAAATATGACTCTTAAAAACAGCATTCCCGATAAAACTTCCGAAGAAAAAGATTGGGAAGATCCATTGAATCCGGAAAACCCTAGTGATAGTAGAAACGAAGAACAATTTACCAGGCAGGTAAATGAAGCGAAGAGAAGAAAGAACAATTTAACAGAGAAAGACCACATTGATAAGCCCAGAAAAACTGGTAACGATAAATAACTAACCCTAAAAAACTCAAAATGAAATCATATACAACCTCTATTAATAAAATGATGAAAAACTTTGACAAAGAGTTAAAAACCATTTTGGAAAAAGATATAGCAACTGCAAAAACAGCACACAATGGTTTAATTAAAAACATTGATGCATTGCCTGATATTCAATTAAAAATTGCATAATCTTTTACTAACAATTTAAAACAAAAAATCCTGTTTAACCAAGCAGGATTTTTTGTTTTAAAGGGCTTCAAATCTGATATAACTATGCGATTTTTAGCAGTAAATATATTATTTCAGGCCATTAAGCTTTTTTATCAAATCTACCTCATCCTGCCGATAAGGCGTACCGTCTATTTTAAAAATATCGTGAAACCATTCTAATGGTTCGCCTCCGTTAGCCATCGGCGTATCCCAGGCATAAATGGTATTGGTTTTACCAGTAACAAACCCCCAGTTAATAGCACCAACATTTTCTTGTTTAAGCAGCGGCATAATGTTGAAGAAACGACTATTCCTTATCCGTGCCATATATTCTGTACAAATTAGTGGCCTACCAAAAGTTTTTAACAGCTGAATTACGCGCAAGTGCATTGCTGGTTCTTCGTAATCGTGGTAAGTAATTACATCAGAATGTGTAATTTGAAACTGGTTTAATTTCTCAAAATCCCAAGCCCAAATACCTGCCGTTATGGGTTGATCAGGATTTACGGATCTTGCCCATTCAAAAATATGCGTTAACAAAGGCAGCGAACTTTCTTTTTTATCAGAGTTGCCCGGCTCGTTGTATAAATCCCACAACAAAATCCGTTTATCATGTGCAAAACGCATCATTACATCTTTTACATATTTTTCTAATGCCGGGAAATTAGCTTCATTACTTGATGCCGGAGTACCAGGATCTTGCATCCAGCCGGAATTATGGATACCAATTTTGGGTTCCGGCTGCTTTCCCGTTTGCGGAACCTTGTTCCAGCAATCATCAAAAAACACAAATAAAGGTTGTATATGGTGTTTTTGGGCGATGGTTAAAAACTGATCCATTCGTTTTTTAAATCCTTCGGGATCTTGTTTCCAGGCCAAGCTATGTAAAAAAACACGCATTGTATTAAAGCCAATTCCTTCGGCCCAGTCTAATTCTTTGTCAATTGTTTTTGGGTCGAAAGTATCCGCCTGCCACATTTCCAGCTGGTTGATAGCATTAGCCGGAATATAATCAGCACCCGAAAGCCATTGATGCTGCGCGTACCATGCGTTAGCCTTTGCTGCCGGCCAAACTGATGCTGTTTTTACCGGTACTTTTTGTGCAGATAACTGGGTTCCAACAAAAAGAAAAAAGTAAATAACCAGAATACGTTTTTTAATGTTCATGCTGTTTTTAGCTGATAAAAATTGAAGAATTAATAATTATACTACTTTTTCGTTTGGATTTTTTTTTCAGAAGGAACAGGAATTGGTGTTTCGGCTTTAACCGGTAATCCGAAGTGCGGTGTGCCATCTTTATTCCAAGTAAATTTTTGTGCTCTTGGTGATCGGTCACGCCCGCAACCTTGTCCCGGCTCTGAGTTGGCGTGATATAAAATCCAGTCTTCCGTTCCATCAGGAGATTTAAAAAATGAATTATGGCCGGGCGCGTAAACACCATTTTCTGGCGATTGCTTGAAAACTGGCTGAGTTGATTTTTTCCAGGAAGTAGGTTTAAGAAGGTTACTTTTTGCAGAAGCAGTAAGCATTCCTAAAGCATAAAAATCTGTCCAGCAACCACTTGCAGAATAAACCAAGAAGATTTTATTGCCATGTTTTAAATACTGCGGACCTTCGTTTACATCAACATGCGGCGGATTGTTAGGATCGTGCAAATCGCCGTTTTTTTCCCACGCATAAGTTGGGGTAGAAATCATTACGCGCTTTCCGCTAAGCGTCCAGGGGTTTTTCATTTTAGCAATGTAAATGTTTTGCCGGCCATTTGTGTCGCCGTCCCAACCGGCCCAAATCATATACAGCTGCCCGTTTTGCTCAAAAACATCACTGTCAATAGCCCATTTATCCGCAGTAACAGCAGCTACTTTTCCTTTTAAAACCCAGTTTCCTTTAAATGGATCGGCAGAAGTGTTTTCTAAAACATAAGTTCGATGCTGGTTATTATTGCCATTATCTGCTGCAAAATACGCGTACCATTTTCCTTTGATAAAATGAAATTCGGGCGCCCATAATTCTTTAGAATAAGCGGTTCCGGCAGGCGGAACCCAAATTGTTTTATGTTCAGCAGTTTTTAAATCTGCCAGGTTTTTGGTTTTCCACAGCACTAAGCTATCTTGCAAAGTATTGGTATAATAGTAATAACCGTTTTTGTAAAAACTGTACGGATCGGCACCGGAAGGCAGCAACGGATTGGTAAAAGTTTTAGCTTGGTTTTGTGCAAGAGAAACTGAAAAAAGCAGTGGTAAAAACAGTATCAGTAAAAAGCAATTCTTTTTCATGTTTTTATTTGAATTGTATTTATAGGATTAATACTATTTCAAAAGCTGATCGAACAATAAAGAAACATAGTAGACCGAACCAATTTGCGGGTTGCCATAAGAAGTAAAATAAATTTTGTTGAGAATATTAGATCCGCCAACTTTTAAAGTACATTTTGCCGAAGTAATTTTATAAGAAACCTGCGCATCAACCGTTCCGAAAGCCGGTACAATGCCGGTTGCAAAAGGAGATTCCCATAAAAACTGATCCTGCCAGCGGTACTGCACGTTAAAGCCAATATTTTTATAAATATCACGACTGTTGATACCCAAATTATAGCGATAAGCCGGTGTATTATATTGATTAATCAATCCATTGCTGGCACTGCTCAGCTTATTGTAAGAAACATTGCCGGTTAAATTAAACTGATATAACTGGTAATCTGCACCAACCGCAAAACCATTGGTTTTAACTTTTGCCGGATTGTTTACAGTAGTTGTAAAAACCTGATAATTAGCTAAACCAGCCGGATTTGCAGGCGTTGGGTTTTGAATGAGTATCTGATTGGAAATAAAGTTTTTATACTGATTGAAGTAGTAATAAGCATCCAGCAAAAGCTTACTGCTAACCAAGCCTTTATAACCAACTTCGTAAGCCTGTACACTCTCTGGTTTTAAATTGCTAAAAGTATATTGTTGCAAAGCAGCAGCATTACCGGTTGCGCTAAATTGCCGAAAACTTTGCAGCGTATACCCTTTGTTGCTGTTTAAATTGTACTTATCAATCAGTTCCGGCAAGCCACCAATAATACGTGTATTTGGGCGCACCAATAAATCAATGTACTGGTTTTGTGTGGTTGGATTACGATAACCAGTTTGATAAGAAACTCTAATATTATTATTTGGCAAAACAGTATAAACGCCAGAAAAACGTGGCGTAAACTGTCCGTCAAAATTCTGATTTTTATCATAACGCAGCGAACCTGTTAATTTTAATTTATCAGCAAAAAGCTTTTTAACTATCTGTGTGTAAGCTCCTACTTCGTTGATATTAATACTTCTGGTTAAATCGTCAAACAACGTTCCGTCAGAATGGAGTTTATAAACGCGATAGTTCGCGCCTACCAAAACATCAACCACATTGTTTAACAATTTAGAAAAGTTGTACATACCTTCTGCATTATACAAATTAGATTTATCGTTGAATTTTGCACCGCCACCGGGACCGATTGTTTTATTCGTTATCTGATTTTTTAAAGTTTGAAATGCTTCGGAACCGGGCTGCGGACGGCCATTATCTGCAATAGCACGCGCAATTTGCTGCGCCACAGCATCACTTTGCGGTCCGGTTAATCCAACAGGTATTAAAACTAATGGGCTTCCTAAACGGGCACCATTGTATGCTTGTGCAAAATGTGTAAACCAGGTTGTTGAAGGTTTCCAATATTCGTTAATTAAAGTACCTAAAGCTGTTGCATTATAGGCATCGCCAGAACGTTCTTGCGTGGTATAACCTCTTAAAAAGAAATCAGAACCTCTCAATTCTAATTTATACTGGCCTAACGTAAAGTTTTTTAAAGAATAACGATCCGAACCGGTATAAACCGAAGTACCAATACCATAATTAGCTTGTGCTATGGCTTCTAAATGATCATTAAATTTATAATGCAAAGCACCTAAAGTTTTAATGGATTTAGTTCCATAATCAACCAAAGCATTTTCATTATAGCCGGTACGCGAAATGGTTTGTCCGTTTAATAAACCTGCTGTGGCACCAAAAGTCGTATTAATCTCATCACCATAAACGTTTACACCATCGTAATTCGGATCGGTTGTACGCGTACCATTTTTGATTGTCGAGTTCAAACGATTATAATCTGTATAATTTCGGGCTTGCCAATCGTTTGCTTTCAGGTAAGAGAAATCAATTTTAAAAGCAAAACGATTGTTAAACGCTTTGGCATAACGCAAACTGTAATCATTATAAACGGAAGCTTTTTGTTGCTTATCATTGATGTGATTTAAACCAGTTTTAAGTTGAACACTTAAACCCTGATACGTGAACGGACTTTTTGAAGTCATCAGCAAAGTTCCGTTAATTCCGCCTGCTCCGTATAATGCAGAAGAAGCGCCGGGAAGCAGTTCGGCATTATCTACGTCCAGTTCAGAAAGTCCTACAATATTGCCAATAGAAAAATTTAAACCTGGCGCCTGATTATCCATTCCATCAACATATTGGTTAAAACGTTCGTTTCCGTTACTGTTAAAGCCGCGTGTATTGATTGATTTAAAAGTTAAACTCTGCGCACTTAACTCCACACCTTTTAAATTGGCCAAAGCATCATAAAAAGAAGGTGCGGCAGATTGTTGGATTGCTGCGGCACTCATGCGCTCGATAGAAACCGGCGATTCTAAAATCCGTTCCGGCGTACGGGAAGCTGCAACTACTACTTCCTGACCTAAAATCCCCTGCTGGTTTAATTCAAAATTGAGGTTAATAGAAGAACCAGAAATCTGCTGCTCTACAGTTTGATAACCAATGTAGGAAACAACCAAAGTAAAAGGTTTTTGCTTAGTTGTTTTGAAGCTGAAACGGCCTGAGGCATCTGTAGAAGTACCCGAACCGCCTTTTACCGATATACTTACGCCAACCAGTTTTTCTTTAGAGGTTTTATCGGAAACGGTGCCCGAAACGGTTGTTTGCGCAGATAATTTTGCTACAGAAAAAACTACAAAAATAAACGCACAAATACTGTGGGTAAAAATTTTACTCATAAATTAATGTTAAGTTTAGGTTGAATTAGAAACTTAAAGTTAAATAAGTTTCAGCAAAAAAAGTCAATTTTTTTGCTGATAAAAGAAGTATTTTTAGAAAAAATAGATGTTTAAACTTGATTACCAGAAAGTTGAGAATACTTCTTTTAGCGCATTTTTCTCTAAATTTACTTTTGGAGATAACCAATCATTAAATCAGCAGTTTTTGCAGATGCACCAGCTTCGCCCATTTTTTCATCCAACGAATTATAATTATCAAGCATCGCTTTTCGATAAGTTTGATCATGCAGCAAAAGCTTTAACTCTGTACTGATTTTTTCGGGCGTGCAATCTTGTTGAATTAACTCTTTCACAATTTCCCGGTCCATAATTAAATTTACCAGAGAAATAAAACGGATTTTGATTAAAGCACGCGCAATTGCAATGCTCACCGGATTGCCTTTATAAAGCACCACTTGCGGCACATGAAACAAAGCCGTTTCCAATGTTGCCGTGCCGGAAGCAACCAAAGCTGCGCTAGCATGCTCCAGCAAATCATACGTTTGGTTAAAGATGACGGGCACCAATTTTTCGCCGGTAAAAGAAGCATAATGGTTTTGATCGAAAGAAGGCGCGCCAGCAATAACGAACTGATAATCAGGAAACTGATTTATTATCTGCATCATATCCGGCAAAATCCCTTTCAATTCCTGTTTGCGACTGCCGGGCAACAAAGCGATAATTGGTTTTTGGCTGAGGTTATTTTGAGTAAGGAACGACTCATTTTTTTGGTGCATAAAAACAGCATCTAACAGCGGATTGCCAATGTAATCCACTTTCATATCCCAGGATTTGTAAAAATCAACTTCAAAAGGTAAAATGCAGAACATTTTATCAACCACCTTTTTAATTTTCAAAACCCGTTTCTGATTCCAGGCCCAAACTTTTGGCGAGATATAATAAAAAACCGGCAAACCTTGCTCTTTACAATAAGCTGCAATTTTTAGGTTAAAGCCAGGAAAATCAATCGGAATAACTACATCCGGTTTCCAGGCCGAAATGTCATTCTTACAGCTTTTCATATTTTTCAAGATTTTGCGGAGGTTTAAAGCCACTTCCACAAAACCCATATAAGCCATATCGGCATAATGTTTTACCAACGCTCCGCCTTCGGCTTTCATCAAATCGCCCCCAAAAAAGCGAAATTCTGCTTCTGGGTCTCTTGCTTTTAAAGCAATCATTAGGTTTGCGCCATGCAAATCGCCCGAAGCTTCTCCGGCTATTAAATAATATTTCATGGTCTAGCGGAGTTTGATTTTGAAGATAAAGGCTACTATCAAAACGATAAAAGTAACTACAAATATGCCAGTTCCGGTTTTGTCTGCGTTAGATTTATAAGCAAATTTTAGAAGAACCAAGTTAATACCAGCAGCAACTAAATATAAAACGCCCGGCTTGGAAGGAAGAATTGCATCTTTAAAAAAAATTTCATCCATAAAATAAGCCAGTAAAGGAAGTATCAATCCAACCAACAAACCCGCAACCATATTATTTTTAACCGGCATCAATTCAAAATTACAAGAATGAAAGATATATGGAAAAATACTTTTTTTATTAGCCAAAAAACAACAGCTTTAAACATGAAAATAATCTTTGCTTTTGCCTGGATGCTTTGTTTAACGGCAACAGCATTTGCACAAAAATATATTCCGCAAATTAAAACCGGCACGGTGCTAAATTACAGCGCACATTCCAGAGCTTTCGGTCAGGATATTTCATTAACGCTAACTTTAACCAGCATTACTGCGCCCGTACAAATGAAATACAGTATTCCGCAATTAGGAACCGGTGTTTTTGAAATGTCGGCAAAAGCAATGGAAAGCGGCAAAAAAATAGCGATAAAAGAACCATCAATCGATGGCGTAACCAAATTAAAAGACGATGAAACGCTTGCCGTACTTTCTAAAAACACTTTTCATAACCTGACTACCAACAAAACGTTTGAGTTAAACGGACAAACGTTTACTGTAACCACTGACACCACCGTATATAAAATCAATGATAAAGAAGCCGATGTTTTTTACGCCATAACAGCAAACGGAAAAACAAAATTGTGGATCCTGAATAATCCTGATTTTCCGTTAATCTGCAAATTACAAGGCGGGCTGCAGGGAATTGATTTGAGTTTGAACAGTATTCAGGAATAAATCAATCAAATTTCCAGCTATTTAAAATACTGATGGCGTGATGTGCCGTCATATCAAACTGAACAGGAACTACCGAAACATACTGATGTTCCAAAGCCCAAACATCAGTATCTTCTCCCTGATCATTCACCTGAAAAACGCCTGTTAGCCAATAATATTTACGCTTATGCGGATCTAAGCGTTCATCAAATTCTTCTGCCCATTTAGCATTCGCCTGTCGGCAGATTTTAATCCCCTTGATCTCTTTTGTGTTTGGAAAGTTAACATTTAGCAAAGTTGCCTGGGGCAAACCATGATTTAAAACCTGTTCTGCAATTTGTTTAATGTATTTTTTTGCAGGAGAAAAGTCAGCTTCCAAAGTAAAATCATCCAGCGAAAAACCAATAGAAGGAATGCTTTCAATTGCACCTTCTACCGCTGCCGACATGGTGCCGGAATACAAAACGTTGATCGAATTATTTAAACCATGATTGATACCGGAAACACACAAATCAGGTTTTTTTCCTTGAAAAACAACGTTAACGGCCAGCTTCACGCAATCAACCGGCGTGCCGGAACATTTGTACATTTCCACACCTTCGTATAAATCTACTTTATCTAAACGCAGCGGTTTGCCAATCGTAATCGCGTGGCCCATTCCGGATTGTGGACTATCCGGCGCAACAACTACAACGTGTCCGATTTCCTGCATTACTTCAATTAGTGCTTTTATTCCGGGTGCGGTAATGCCATCATCGTTTACCACTAAAATGGTTGGTTTTGTTGCTTTTGCCATGCCGCGAAATTATAAATAAGATTTTTATATTTGATAGATGCTGACTACCGAAACGAAAAACAAATACACGGTTAAGGATTACATGCTTTTGGAAGAAGGGGCACCTTTTCAGTTGATTAATTATGATTTAATTATGTCGCCCTCACCTATAGCTTTACATCAAAAAATCTCTTTTGAATTATCAATACAACTAGGTGTTTTTTTAAAAGCAACAAATAATAAAGGTTTTGCTGTATCTGCACCAATGGATGTTAAATTTGATGATGGTAATATTTTTCAGCCAGATTTACTTTATGTTTCAGAAGAAAGAAAAGCAGAAATTGTAAAAGAACGAATTGAAGGAGCACCAGATTTAGTAGTAGAAATACTTTCTCCTTCCAATGGTTATTATGATCTCCGTCAGAAAAAAGATATTTATGAAAAGTATGGCGTTGCAGAATATATCATTATTGATCCTCTTCAGCATATTGTTGAAATATATGTGCTAAAAGAAGCATTATACGTATTAGACCAAAAAGTTAATCAACCGGGAACTTTCCGTTCTACCGTTTTAAACGGTTTTTCTGTTGATTTGAAAGAACTTTTTGCTCAATAAAAAAGGAAGCCTGCAACCAGGCTTCCTTTTTTATGCGGTAAAAGAAGCATTTACAAGCTTTCTAACCATTTTACAACTTCATCGCGAGTTTTGCCAGTTTTGGTTTGCAGCTTGCCTAGCAATTCATCATCTTTACCTTCTTGGTGTATTAAATCGTCATCAGTTAAATCGCCATAAGCTTGTTTTACTTTTCCTTTTAACTGGTTCCAGTTTCCTTTTAAATCGAGTCCCATAATTCTATTGTTTTGAGTATTATAATTAGTGCAAGTATAACAAGAAAATCTATTTCAAAATTTAACGTATAAATGAAGTGATAAAGAAGTATTTTTTAAATTTAAATACTTCTTTTATAAGAGTTTATTACAATGCTCCTTCCTTAATTTCCTCTACAACAGCAGGATCAAGCAAGGTAGAAGTATCACCCAAATTAGATGTTTCGCCTTCTGCTATCTTCCTTAAAATCCTCCGCATAATTTTACCGGAACGCGTTTTCGGCAATCCGCTTACAAACTGAATTTTATCCGGTTTAGCAATCGGGCCGATAATGCGCGAAACCGTCATGGTGATATCTTTACGAGTTAGGTTATCATCTCCATGCATGTTCGGGCAAACTACAAAAGCATAAACGCCTTGTCCTTTTATGTCATGCGGATAACCAACTACGGCTGATTCTACCACATCAGAGTGCATATTGATTGCATTTTCTACTTCGGCAGTACCAATTCTATGGCCGGAAACGTTTAACACATCATCCACACGGCCTGTAATTTTAAAGTAGCCATCTTCATCGCGCAAACAGCCATCACCGGTAAAATACATGTTTTCGTAAGTGGCGAAATAAGTGGTACGGCAGCGTTCATGATCGCCATAAGTTGTACGCAACATTCCTGGCCACGGAAATTTGATACACAGGTTTCCGCTAACACCGTTACCTTCAATTTCTTTTCCATTTTCGTCAACCAAAACCGGCTGAACGCCAGGAAGCGGTAAAGTTGCATAACCCGGTTTGGTAGGCGTAACGCCTGCAATCGGGGAAATCATCAGTCCGCCATTTTCAGTTTGCCACCAGGTATCAACAATCGGGCATTTGTTTTTACCAATTTTGTCATCAAACCAGTGCCAAGCTTCTTCATTAATTGGCTCTCCTACCGAACCTAATTTAGTTAATGAACTTAGATCTTTTCCTTCCAATGGCTGATTACCATAACTCATCAACGAG
Organism: Janthinobacterium lividum; assembly: GCA_050955045.1. Taxonomy (GTDB): domain Bacteria; phylum Bacteroidota; class Bacteroidia; order Sphingobacteriales; family Sphingobacteriaceae; genus Mucilaginibacter_A. Next base: position 130,433 of record JBPBQV010000010.1, read on the forward strand.
CGGATGGCAGTTGGTGCAGTATATAAAATATTGACTTTGAATTTATCAACAATGTTCCATAAACGACCAGCATCCGGATAAGTGGGAATGCCTTCAAACATCAAAGCAGTTGCACCCTGAGAAAGCGGCCCATAAACGATGTACGAATGGCCGGTTATCCAGCCAATATCCGCTGTACAAAAATGCACTTCGCCGGTTTGGTACTGAAAAACGTTGGCAAAAGTATAACCAGTATAAACCATGTAACCGCCGCAAGTATGCACCACACCTTTTGGTTTTCCGGTTGAGCCTGATGTGTACAAAATGAAAAGCATATCTTCTGCATCCATTTCTACTGCCGGAAAATCTGTTAATCCGTTGGTTTCTACTTTACGGATTTCATCTTCCCACCAAACATCACGACCTTTAATCATAGAAACCGGCGTACGGCTTCTGGTTAAAACAATTACTTTTTTTACTGACCGGCATTGAACCAGCGCATCATCAATAACTGATTTCATTGGTATTTCCTTGTTTCCACGAAAACCACCATCAGAAGTAATAACCAAGTTACATTCTGCATCAATAATTCGATCTGCAATAGATTGTGCTGAAAATCCACCAAAAACAACCGAATGAATAGCACCAATTCGGGCACAAGCCAGTATGGCAATAGCTAATTCGGGCACCATTGGCATATAAATGCAAATTCGATCGCCTTTTTTAGCACCATTATTCTGAAGAACATGCGAAAACTGACAAACCTTCTGATGCAACTGTTTATAAGTAATAGTACGATGATGTTCTTCCGGATCATTTGGTTCCCAAATAATAGCTGGCTGATCACCTAATGTATTTAAATGACGGTCGATACAATTTTCGGTAATATTTAACTTAGCACCGGCAAACCATTTTATTTTTGGTTCTTTAAAATTCCAATCAAGAACAGTATCCCATTTTTTTCGCCATAAAAAGTTCTCGGCAATATCAGCCCAAAAATTTTCAGGCTCATTCACACTGTAATTGTAAACGTCTTTGTATTCGTCAAAAGATTTTACTTGCAAGTTCATTGGTAGAAATTATTTTAAGGTCTTCTCGGCTGTAAAACTAAAAAATCTGTTTTTGAGAAGACTTATTCATTCGATAATTATTTTGTTACGTTACCAATTGGCCAAAAAGTACGTCCGTAAACTTCATTTAATAGCGTTGCAGCTCCAGTATAAATAGCAGCAAAACCACAAATTAAACCTTCAATTCCTGCAAAATGCGTGATGGATTTGTTGCCGGTTGCATCTCCGGCAGCTAATAAAAAGAATAGAATAGTAAGCGTTGCAAATACAAATTGCAAGGCGCGGTTTAAGCGTAACGTCCCAATAAATAACAGTCCGGTAAAAATTCCCCACATTCCTAAATAGGAAGCCATTGCTGTTTCTGCAGTTGCCGCAATCCACCCTAATTTCGGCATCACAATCAATCCAACAAGTGTTAACCAAAAAAAGCCGTAAGAAATAAAAGCCGTCATGCCGAAAGTATTGTTCTTTTTTGATTCTAAAATCCCGGCAATAACTTGTGCTATTCCGCCGTAAAAAATCCCCATAGCCAGAATCATAGAATTAATTTCAAAAAAACCGGCGTTGTGCAGGTTTAATAAAACAGTAGTCATACCGAAGCCAAACAGCCCGAGCGGACCAGGATTTGCAGAAGAATCTTTCATCACAAATTCGTTAATTTCTTTCATTACAATAATAATTTAGGTTGATAATTGGTTTAGCAATCGTTTGATTGAGCAGGTTAAATTAAGAAATCTGTTTAACTATCTGCAAATTATATCTTGGATTGATTGATTTTAAAATACCCGAAGCTGATTTATTATCGTGATTGAGATGCTTCTTTTATCACCCAAAATATTATGAAACTAATTTAAAAACACTATTGCTTATTTTGTTGTAAATGCTGATATTTGCAAACTCTTTTTTAAGGAGAAGAATATAACAAAAAATTTCATCATGTCTAGAATTTGTGATTTAACCGGTAAAACTTCCATGAATGGATTTAATGTTTCTAACTCGAACGCTAAAACCAAACGCAAGTTTCACCCTAACTTGAAACTGAAAAAGTTCTTTATTCCGGAAGAAGATAAATGGATTACTTTAAAAGTTTCCACTTCAGCAATAAAAACGATCAACAAGAACGGAATTTCTGCTTGTATCAGTAAATTTGTTAAAAAAGGACATATTTAAACACTGTTATAAGTTGTATGTGATAAGTGGTACGTAAGTGCGTGACTTAAACCTATAACTTACAACTTACAACTCATAAAAAAATGGCAAAAAAAGGCAATAGAGTTCAGGTAATTTTAGAATGTACAGAGCATAAAACCAGCGGAATGCCGGGAATGTCTCGTTACATTACGACCAAGAACAAAAGAAATACAACAGAAAGATTGGAATTAAAGAAATTTAATCCTGTTTTAAGAAAAGTTACTGTTCATAAAGAAATTAAATAATTTGGTTGTTGCGTGTTATAAGTTTTCTGTTTACGGAATTCAACTTATAGCTTACAACTAATATCTATCAACTTAAAACAAAATGGCAAAGAAAGTAGTTGCAACCCTTAAAACCGGAAAAGGTAAAGAATATTCCAAGGTAATTACCATGGTAAAATCTCCTAAAACCGGTGCTTATTCTTTCAAAGAAATTATTGCACATAACGATCACGTTAAAGATGCAATTGCTGTAGCGAAAGCTAACAATCAGTAAAAATTCTTTCAGAAGATAAGAAAGCCGTTCCGATTTTATTGGAAGGGCTTTTTTTGTTATCACATAAATTTATGCTGTAAAAGAAGCATTTGCCTTTTCAGCTTTAATTCCGAATTGAACTTATGGGATTATTTGATTTTTTTAAGAAAAAAGAAAATACAGTTGTAGAGCAGCAAGATCTGGACAAAGGGCTGGAAAAAACGAAAGACAGTTTTTTATCTAAAATTACCAAAGCTGTTGCTGGAAAATCAACAGTTGACGAAGAAGTTTTGGATGATCTGGAAGAAATTTTAGTTACTTCTGATGTTGGTGTAACTACTACACTCAAAATTGTGAAACGCGTTGAAGAACGGGTTGCACGTGATAAATATCTGGGTACAGCAGAACTGAATGGAATTCTTAAAGAAGAAATTCAGGAATTATTAGCCGAAAACAACAGTAACGATTTCCATAATTTTGAATACGGCAACCATAAACCGTACGTAATTATGGTTGTGGGCGTAAATGGCGTTGGTAAAACTACCACTATTGGCAAGTTGGCTTATAAATTAAAGCAAGCGGGCAGCAAGGTTGTAATTGGCGCGGCAGATACTTTTCGTGCGGCAGCTGTTTCGCAAATACAGCTTTGGGGAGAACGTGTGGGCGTACGTGTTGTAGCGCAGGATATGGGTTCTGATCCGGCTTCTGTGGCTTATGATACGGTAAAATCTGCTGTTGCAAATGGCGATGATGTGGTTATAATTGATACAGCCGGACGTTTACATAATAAAGTTGGTTTGATGAATGAGCTGACCAAAATTAAAAATGTAATGCAAAAGGTAATACCGAATGCGCCACACGAAATTTTGTTAGTACTGGATGCTTCTACCGGACAAAACGCCATTGAACAATGCAAACAGTTTACACAAGCAACAAATGTAAATGCATTGGCTTTAACTAAGTTAGATGGAACAGCAAAAGGCGGCGTAGTCATTGGTATTTCAGATCAGTTTAAAATTCCGGTGAAATATATTGGCGTTGGCGAAGAAAAAGATCAGTTGCAGTTATTTGATCGGAAGGCATTTGTAGATTCTTTGTTCAAAAGTAGTTAGTCATTTCATTTTCAAAAGTTAGCCATTATAGTTCATTAGTAATACTCAACGATAAACTCTAGTATAATTAATTGTAATTTTAGGTTTATGGAAAGCATCATTATTCATTCAAGCAATAAAAAAGACCTTGATTTGCTACAATATCTTGCAGAAAAGATGGGACTTAAAACACAAGTTCTGAATCAATCAGAAAAAGAAGATATAGTGATGATGAAAGTTATTCAAGAAAATGATCCTACAGAAAATTTAAATTTAGAAGATGCTGTAGCTTATTATCAAACCTTAGATAAAGCAAAATAATGTGCAGCTAATCTATAACAAAAAGTTCTTGAAAGATTTAGCTTCAATTCCTTCCAAACAAAGAATTAAAGTTGAAAAATTAGTTTTTCAGGAGATTATCGCTTATAAGCACTTATCAGAAATAAAAAACATAAAGAAACTACAGGGTTACGAATTATATCATCGCATCAGAATTGGAGATTACCGGATTGGTTTAAAATTCGAGAATGAGATTTTAATTCTGGAACGAATACTTCATCGAAAAGATATTTATAATTTATTCCCTTAATTACATTTTTTTTGAAAACGAAAATATCAACATTAAACAATGTTAAAAAGCCACGTGTAAACGTAGTTACTTTAGGTTGTTCTAAAAATATATACGATTCTGAAATATTAATGGGTCAGCTGAAAGGCAACTACTTTGATGTAGTGCACGAAAGCGAAAAAGTTGGCCGCAACGATATTGTTGTCATCAACACCTGCGGTTTTATTGATAATGCCAAGCAGGAATCCATCGATACTATTCTTCAATACAGCGATTTAAAAGCGCAGGGGAAAGTTGGGAAAATAATTGTTACCGGTTGTCTTTCTGAACGCTACAAACCTGAACTGGAAGCTGAAATACCAAATGTAGATGCTTTTTATGGCACGAATAATTTGCAGGAAATTCTGCAAAACATTGGTGCTGATTATAAATATGAATTATTGGGCGAGCGTTTGCTAACCACGCCTTCGCATTTCGCTTATTTTAAAATTGCAGAAGGCTGCAACCGTCCCTGCTCTTTTTGCGCCATTCCGTTAATGCGTGGCAAACACGTTTCCACACCAATGGAGCAGCTTGTTTTACAGGCAAAAAAACTGGCTGCAAACGGAACGAAAGAACTGATTGTGATTGCGCAAGACCTGACTTATTATGGTTTGGATTTATACGGAAAGCGCAACCTGGATGAATTATTACGCAGAATTTCTGATGTAGAAGGTATCGAATGGATACGTCTGCAATACGCTTATCCTTCTGGCTTCCCGATGGAAGTTTTGGATGTGATGAACGAACGCAGCAACATCTGTAATTATCTGGATATGCCGTTGCAACATATTACGGACAATATGTTACGTTCTATGCGCCGTGGTATCACCAAGCAAAAAACAATTGATGTAGTTAACCAAATTCGTGATAAAGTTCCGGGAATTGCTTTGCGTACCACGTTAATTACCGGTTATCCGGGAGAAACCCAACAGGATTTTGAAGAAATGCAGCAATGGGTAATGGATACAAAATTTGATCGTTTGGGTTGTTTCACTTATTCGCACGAAGAAAAAACTCATGCTTATGATTTGGTTGATGATGTGCCGGAAGCAATAAAACAGGAACGTTCCGAAGCGATCATGGAAGTGCAGCAATTGATTTCCCACGAAAAAAATCATCAGAAAATCGGAGAAACTTTTAAAGTTTTAATCGATAAAATTGAAGGCGATTTTTTAGTTGGAAGAACAGAATTTGATTCGCCGGAAGTGGATAACGAGGTTTTGATTGATGCGCGCGAACAATATGCCGTTCCCGGAAGTTTTGTACAGGTAACAATTGATTCGGCAGAAGATTTTGATTTGTACGGAAAAATCGTTCAGCAGGAAGCAGCAATGCCAAGCTTCGCCTAATCTAAAATCTGTAAAATGGATGCAACTTATATTGATTACAAGGCTACCAATAGTTTTTCTCCAACCGTTATTCAATATTTAGAAAACGATGCAGCCTTAAAACCTTTTTACAGTTTCCGACCAGATTTAGATGGTTTCCGGCAATTGCTTCAACATAAAAAAAACACTTGTAAAAGAAGCATTTTAACAGAAACGCTTCAAGATCAATACAAAAAACTACCGGTAAAAGAAGTATCTGAACTAACGCAGATTCATCTTGATTTACTGAAACAGGAAAATACTTTTACCGTAACTACTGGCCATCAACTCAATATTTTCACCGGTCCGCTTTACTTTATTTTCAAAATTGTTACGGCCATTAACCTGGCAAAAGATTTAAAAGTTGAGTTTCCGGATAAAAACTTCGTTCCAATTTATTGGATGGCTTCGGAAGATCATGATTTTGCAGAGATCAACCACACGCAAATTGGTAGTAAAAAAGTACAATGGAACGAAGAAGTTTCCGGCGCAACAGGTCGGATTTCCACCAAAGGAATCCGACAAGCTTTAAATGCTTATAAAGGTGTTTTAGGCATTGATCATCACGCAGAAGAACTGGCGCAATTAGTAGAAACAGCTTATACGAAATTTGAAAAATTGGCCGATGCAATGCGTTATTTGGTTAATGCTTTGTTCAGCAAATTTGGTTTGGTGATTATTGATGCAGATGATGCGCGTTTAAAACAGGAATTTGCACTGATTATCGAAAAAGATATTATCCAGCAAAACAGCTTCAAGAATATTTCTGCTACCAACGAAGATTTACAAAAACTTGGCGTTCACATTCAGGTAAATCCACGGGAAATTAACTTTTTTTACCTGCTAAACAAAGTACGCGAACGCATCGTTTTTGAAGACAATCAATACAAAGTTTTAAATACGGAAATTGCTTTTTCGGAAGAAAAACTGAAAGCAGAAATTGCAGCGCATCCGGAAAGATTTAGTCCGAATGTAGTAATGCGCCCGCTTTATCAGGAAGTAATTTTACCAAATATCGCTTACATCGGCGGCGGTGCAGAAGTGGTTTACTGGCTGGAACTGAAAGCTAATTTTGATTTCTATAGAGTAGATTTCCCGATTCTCATCCTGCGAAATTCCGGGTTGATTGTAAGCAAAAGAGCAACAGATAAAGCTGAAAAAATAGGTTTAAGCTTGTCTGATTTCTTTCAGAATACTACAGTTTTAAAAACCAACTGGATCAAAGCAAACAGTCAGAATCAGTTACAATTAAAACAGGAATGGCAGGAGTTGAATGCTGTTTTTGACCGGATGAAATTGCAGAACAGCAAGATCGATCCAACTTTAGGACCATCAACAGAAGCAATTCAAAAGAGACTGGAACATGCTGTTTTTAACCTGGAAAAAAAGTTGGTTAAAGCAGAGAAACGCAATTACGAAACGCGGCTGAACCAGATCGATCAGGTTAAAGCCGAATTGTTTCCCGGAGGAAGCTTGCAGGAACGTAATGAAAACTTCGGTTTGTTTTATGTGAAACAAGGGCCTGAACTGATCGAACAATTGGTGCAGCATTTTAAACCGCTGGATTTTAAATTTACTATTTTAACGGAATAATCATTTCGACCGCAGAGAGAAATCTTCTTCAGATAATAAAAGGTAAAATCGCTTCGATGAAGATCCCTCCTATCGTCGGGATGACAAAGCGCAGAAATAGCTAGCTTACAATAACCCCAATTTTATGCTGATTAAAGAAGCATCCTTAAGAACTTTCATTAAAAACATTTTCTTAAAAATAGGTTGCAGCAAGCAACATGCAGCATTGGCTGCCGATGTTTTATTAAAATCTGATTTACGTGGCATAGATTCGCACGGTGTAGCCCGGTTAAGCGGTTATGTAAGATTGTGGGAGAAAAAACGTATTAACCCAACCCCTAATATTCAAATCGTTCACGAAACGCCAACTACCGCAACGGTTGATGGCGATGCTGGTTTAGGTTTGGTGGTTGCACCTTTTGCCATGCAAATTGCGATAGAAAAGGCGGAAAAATATGGTTCCGGATGGGTTTCCGTTCGTAATTCCAATCATTTTGGTATTGCCGGTTATCATGCTTTGATGGCGGTAGAAAAAGACATGATTGGTTTTGCCATGACCAATGCCAGTCCGTTGGTTGCGCCAACTTTTTCTAATGAACGCATGTTGGGCACCAACCCAATGTGTTATGCTTTCCCCGCAGGAAAATATCCGCCGCTGATTGTAGATATGGCTACTTCTGCAGCAGCAAATGGCAAGCTGGAAATTGCACAACGTGCCGGAAAACCTGTTCCAGAAGGCTGGATTCAGGATGAGAACGGCGATTTTACAACCGATCCGTACGCTTTAAAATCCGGCGGTTCTTTGCTTCCTTTAGGTAGTGATCGCGAACATGGCAGCCATAAAGGTTTTGGATTAAGTGCTACGGTTGATATACTTTCTGCTGTACTTTCCGGTGCAAATTACGGGCCTTGGGTTCCGCCTTTTGTGGCTTATTTGGATCCTGCACCAAATCCTGTTGGTACTGGAATCGGTCATTTTTTAGGTGCGATGCGTGTAGATGGTTTCCGGCCGGTAGATGAATTTAAAACACATTTGGATAACTGGATTGAACGTTTTAAATCAGCTAAAACCATCCATCCAGATCAAAAAATAATTATTCCCGGCGAACCTGAACTGGAAGCTGAATTGGATCGTAAAGTAAATGGTATTCCTTTGGTTGATGCAGTTGCTAAAGATTTGAATGAGTTGGCGGAGAAGTTGGGTGTGGAAAAGTTGAATGGAATTTGATAGGTTAGCATTGTTAGATTAGAAATTCGAAGTTCAAAGGACAGGATTGCCAATTAGGACCAGCGTTAAATAATTTCAACTAAATTTTTTGCATTTTATAAGTAACAAAACGATATGAATTTGATTACTGAAAAATTTGAGGAAATAACAAAGCGTATTTGGAACGACATAAGTTTCGCTGATTATTATCGTATCCTATACGGAGAAGAATCTATTACTGACTCAATTCTTCTTGACCTAGCAAAACAAAACTGGTTCAGCATTAGAATACTTCAAACTCCAAAACATTTAGAACCGAAACTAGGAACAGACTGGGAATGGTATGTAGGTTCTAATAATTATGGTTGGATTCGATATGCGATTCAAGCTAAAAAATTAAAAACAAGATACAATAATAGATACACCAATTTAAAACACTTTGTAGGACCCCATCCTGACAATTATCAAACAAAAAAACTTAGAATATTTGCAAATGATAACTATGCCGTTCCTTTGTACAACTTTTATAACTATTTCCCAGATGCAACTGAAGCAGATCATTGGCAATGCAGTAAACCTTTCGATAAAGAATTATTAGGCTGGACGTTTACAACATTGAAAAATGTTGAAACTGCGATAGTAACAAAAGGTTCACGAACATTTAATAAAATACATAGGCTAAAAGATACATTGCCCATTCGCTGTTTGTTTACTTGCCCTTATTTCCAATCGTTATATCAAGACCGAAAAACAATTGATTCGGCAGGTGAATTTTTAGGAGAACCTTTTAGAAAAATAGCAACTTTACCGCGGCAGTTTATAAATGCAAGAGAAACTGGAATTTTAAAAGAGTTTCCAGAGGAATTATATAGCACTCGACTTTACCCAAAGAGAATTGCAATAATTGAACTTACCGATGAAACATGGCAAACACTTCTTTAAATTCAGTATTTGTGATCCTACCTTTTAATTTATAAAATTTTCATTTATATCTTGTTTTAAAGTAGTCCCTAAAACATAAAAGGTGTAACCCAATAGATTACACCTCCCATATTTTATACCGATAAAAGAAGCATTACTATTTAATCCCCATAAACAAACGTTCCCAACGAATTTTGTGTATAAAAGAAGAAGCTTGCTCATCCCAGCTCATCCACACAAATAAAGCTTTGCCCACAATGTGATCTTCGGGAACAAAACCCCAGAAACGGCTATCCAAAGAGTTATGGCGGTTATCGCCCATCATCCAGTAATAATCCATTTTAAAGGTGTAACTGTTGGTTTTTGCTCCGTTGATGTAAATATCGTTTCCGCGTTTTTCCAACTTGTTGTTTTCATACAATTTGATAGCGCGTTCGTACATCATGTAATTGGTAGAATCCAGTTTAACCGTCCAGCCTTTTTTCGGGATAATGATTGGGCCGTAATTATCTACGTTCCATTTCAGTTTGGTATCATGCGGAAAAACCTGCAAATCTGCCTGACCAGGCGGCTGGATATAAGGCGAAATGTAAGTGATGTTGGAATAGCTTTTTAACGTGGGCACACTTTCGCGTGGCATAATCCATTCCAAATCTGTTGCGTTTACTTGTCCGTGAGACGGATCGATATGCAGATCATACAAAACCTGCGGATTCAGTTCTTGTCCGTTTGTACGAACTAAGTAAGAAGTCTGACTTTCCGGTGGCGTAACCGCAGCTTTATTATTGATATAAACCTGCGTGTTAATTAACTTCAACGTATCTCCCGGCGTTCCCTGACAGCGTTTAATGTAATTTTCCCGTTTATCTACCGGACGGTATAACGGCGAATCGGCATCCATCGGATAATTAAAAACTACTACATCACCTTTTTTAACAGAACTCAATCCCGGCAAACGGTAATAAGGCAGTTTGATGCCATCCCAATAAGATTTTACGTCGAAAATCGGCATTGTATGATGTGCAAACGGAAAAGAAACCGGCGTCATCGGTGTGCGTGCACCATAATTCACCTTACTTACAAACAAGAAATCGCCTACCAAAAGCGAGCGTTCCATAGAAGGTGTTGGTATCGTAAAAGCTTCGATAAACAAACCACGAATTAAGGTTGCGGCAACAACGGCAAAGATGATCGCATCAAACCATTCGCGGGTAGCGCTTTTCTTTTTTTTATTGGGATCTGTAGCAGATTTATTCCAGAATTTCCAGCTCATTATTTTGTTTTGAAGGCGTGAAAGTAATGTTTTTAAGCGTTAAAATTAAACAGATCGGCTGCTGTAAAGAATCCTTTACGATCTTTAATCCATTCGGCAGCCAACACAGCTCCCAAAGCAAATCCGGAACGGTTATGAGCGGTGTGTTTAAACTCGATGGTATCTACTTCTGAATCATAAATGACAGTATGTGTTCCCGGAACATTTTCTATTCGGTGAGATTCAATCAGCAACTGGTTTGGCGTAATTGCAACCGGCGAATCATCATTCACCTGACCCGAAACCACATTTATCCATGCTTCTTTTACCGGTATATTTTCGATAATTCCTTCGGCAATCGTAATAGCGGTTCCGCTTGGCGCATCCAGTTTTTGTGTATGATGAATTTCTTCTACCTGAACTTCGTAATTCGGAAACTGGCTCATCACTTTAGCCAGCATTTTATTGACGTGAAAGAAAATATTTACGCCAACACTAAAGTTAGAAGCATAAATTAAGGCCGCATTATGCTGTAAACATTCGTTTTTAATAATTTGCAGCTGATCATACCAGCCAGTTGCACCAACCACAACCGGAACACCGGCGTTAAAACAATGCGCAATGTTGCCCAAAACCGTATGTGGCGTGCTAAACTCAATCGCAACATCAGCTTTTTGTAGATTTTCGGTAGTAAGATCATGCAAATTATCATGATCTATTTTTAAAACGATTTCGTGTTTTCTTTCGAGGGCAATCTGCTCAATCATTTTGCCCATTTTTCCGTATCCGAGTAAAGCTATTTTCATTAAGGTATCAGGTTATGAGCCGTCAGGTATCAGCTGTAAGCAAATCGCAATTAATAAATTTTACCCCAAGTTTGAACTGATACCTCATTCCTGGAACCTCATCCCTCCTCACCTCATCTGCATGGTCACTTTTAAACCCGGAACAAATCCGCCGTAAGCAAGAGTTGGTGCATTCATAACTGTGGGCGAGATTTTGAAACCCAAATCGTTATCCATTGTGTAAGAATGCTGAAACTTGGCAGCAATATAAGCATCCACAGTTTGAATTCCCCAAAAAGCAACGGCACCAATAATGGTTAAATCGCGATTGCGGTGGTAGAAATCCTTGTAAACAATAATAGTTGCTAGAGATGCATTTTTAAATGTTTTGGTATCACCCAGCCTTCCATTCTGAAGCTCTACCGCCTGTTTTAAATATGCTTTGTAATTGGTTTGCGCCACATAATAAAAGCCACCAAGTGTTATAAATCCTCCATAAACGATAGGTAATTTCCAGTATTGCTTATTATAAATTTGGCCAGATCCGGGAAGTATAAGTGATTTGATAACTGCCTTGTGCGGACTATGTGTGCTATCCGGATGGTAAACTTTATCTTTAGGCTGCTCTGATTTTGGTTTGAAAGGAACCAAAACCGAAGTTGTATCTCCTGCCCTGTTTACCGTATCTTTTTGCTTATTAAAAGGCTTCTTTTGTGCTTGTGTTGCGGCAGCACAAAAAAACAGTAATAAAAGAAGTAGGACAGATTTACGCATATTACCAGTCGAGCATTTCTAAAATGCGGCTCAAATCATCTTCCGACAAAAACGGAATCTCAATACTGCCTTTACCATTTTGTCCAACTTTTAATTTTACTTGCGAATTGAATTTAGAAGCAAGATCGGCCTGTATTTTTTGAACCTGAAAAGAAGCAGAATCTTGTTTTGCGGGAATGCTTTTTTTACCATTGTTTTTTTGCAGTTCGCGCACCATATCTTCCACTTTCCGTACCGATAAACCTTTTTCGATTACCTGATGATGAATGTATAAAAGTTTAGCGGCATCTTCCACATTAACCAAAGCGCGGGCGTGACCCATGCTGATTTGTCCGTCGCGAATAGAAGATTGCACCACGGGCGGCAGTTTCAGCAAACGCAAATAATTGGTAACGGTTGAGCGGTTTTTACTCACACGATCTCCCAATTCTTCCTGTTTCAGGTTGCATTCATCAATCATCCGCTGAAAACTCAAAGCCATCTCTATCGCATTCAGGTTTTCCCGCTGGATATTTTCGATCAAAGCCATTTCCAGCATTTGCTGATCATTGGCTGTACGCACATAAGCCGGAATTTCTGTTAATCCTGCTAATTTGGAAGCACGTAAACGCCTTTCACCGGAAATTAACTGATAAGAACGTGCACCAGTTTTACGCACCGTAACTGGTTGGATCAAACCCTGAACGGAAATAGAATCTGCCAGTTCCTGCAAAGCCTGTTCATCAAATTCTGTACGCGGCTGGAACGGATTTACCTCTATTTCACTGATTTTTACGGCATTAACACCTTTAAAATTATCAGTTTCGGGTTGAGTTGTCTCAGAATTTGCAGCAGCTTTTTTAGCTATTGCTGCATTTACTTGCACAGAATCATTCAGCAACGCGCCCAAACCTCGGCCTAAAGCATTTCTTTTATCTGCACTCATCTATTTTATGCTTACTTTTTTCTGGTCTGTATCTTCGTCTTTCACCATACCGTTGTTGCGCAAAATTTCGCGTGCCAGGTTCAGGTAATTAATGGCGCCTTTACAAGTTGCATCGTGCATAATTACTGACATGCCGAAACTTGGTGCTTCGCTTAAACGTGTATTTCGCTGGATGATCGTTTTAAAAACTAAGTTCTCAAAATGCGTACGCACTTCTTCCACAACCTGGTTAGATAAGCGTAACCGAACATCATACATCGTTAACAAAATGCCTTCAATATCCAATTCCGGGTTTAAACGGTTTTGTACAATTTTGATGGTGTTAAGCAGTTTACCTAATCCTTCCAACGCAAAATATTCGCATTGAACCGGAATAATTACCGAATCCGCAGCTGTTAAAGCATTAATCGTAATCAAACCCAGCGACGGCGAGCAATCTACAATGATAAAATCGTACTGATCTTTAATCTTATCCAGCACGGCTTTCATCTTGTATTCGCGGTTTGTTAAATTGATCATCTCGATCTCCGCTCCTACCAAATCAATATGCGCAGGCAGCAAATCCAAATTTGGCGTTTCCGTTTTCTGGATCGCATCGGCCGGTTCTACATCATTGATGATACACTCGTAAATGCTGTCTTTAATTGTTCGCGGATCAAAACCAATCCCTGATGTTGCATTTGCCTGCGGGTCTGCATCTACCAGCAAGGTTTTATATTCTAACACCGCTAAACTTGCTGCCAGATTGATAGACGAAGTGGTTTTGCCCACACCACCTTTCTGGTTAGCCAACGCGATTATCTTACTCATTATTAATCCTCAGTATAATTTAGAAAAGTGAATTTTATGCTGATAAAAGAAGTATAATTAACAATTGCAATGCTTCTTTTATGCACAATTTTTCTTTTTATTTAAAGGTGCAAGATACCTACATTTTTACAATTAGCATTCAACCAGATTTCCACATGTGCGTAATGTTATCAACAGAAAAATGAAGTTTAAAAACAGCTTTTATCTGCAATACATCATACTAATTATAACGGTATTTTTGCAGATTTATCTTGGAAGATAATTTTTTTTGCAATTTTAAATCGGGATACTTTAAACTATTAATTAACAGCAGTGTTATCAAAAATCAACTAAACTTACAGACATGACAAAAGGCGTTTTTGAAACAGGCGAAAAAGTAATTACCAAAGATGGTGAAGGTGTGGTAAACAAAGATCAGGAACAAAAAGAAGACCCGATTGAGGTTAAACTGAATACAGGCGAAGTAAAAACTTATGCTGCTGCAGATGTTTCAGACGATGCAGACGCTGGATAAGTTTAATAAAAGTTTATTTTGGATTGAATTAGAAAATATTACTGCTGCTGATTTAAAACGTAAATTAGCAGCAGTTTTTTTATCCTATTATTTTAAATTTACATTTATACATGCTCACTATTATTGCCGGTACAAACAGAGCTGGCAGCAGTACCTTAAAACTGGCTGTTTACTATCAACAAAAGTTAACTGAAAAAGGCGTTGAAGCACAGGTTTTATCTTTAGAAGATTTACCAGATAATTTTTTAAGAACCGATTTATATGGTAAACGAAGCGATGCTTTTAAGCCAGTTTTAAAGCTAATCAATACTTCCGAAAAATTTATTTTTATTATCCCAGAATATAACGGCAGTTTTCCCGGTGCTTTAAAAACTTTTGTAGATGCCTGCGATTTTCCGGAAAGTTTTTATGACAAGAAAGCGGCTTTAGTTGGGATTTCTTCTGGAAAATATGGAAATATCCGTGGTGTAGATCATTTCACCGGTGTGTGTAATTACATGAATATGCACGTATTTTCGCTTAAATTACATATTCCGTTTATCCGGAAAGAACTGGATGTAAATGGTAATTTAACAGAAGCGGATACGATAAAATTTACCAACGAACAAATGGACAGATTTATCAATTTTTGAATTTTCTACTTTCAAAAAACTCAAAAACACCTTTTCTGAAAAGGTTAAAATGATAAACGGAAGAAGTGGTTAATAGCTTTTACAAAGTTTCATCATACAATACCAAACTGATTACTTCGGTTGAAAACGTAGCTTCTTCAAACCGGTTTGATACGGTATTCCAATAACTTAGATTTGCTTGTGTTCTGGCTTCGTTCAGGTGATTGATCGTCATTTGCGGAATACCTGAATTAAGAAATACCACATCACCTATTTTAAAATCTTTAGTCTCCATTGCTTTAGTTTGAGCAATAAATATAGCTAAAATTTTTATTTGGAAATGATTTTAAGTTTAACTGATTCGTAATTGCGTTTTAGAAAAGGTTAAAATCAATAATTGATGTGCTAAAAGAAGTATCAGTTTAAAAAGGAAAGTCTTTAATACTGTGTGAATAATATTCAAAATCTCTCAATACCTGGATAAAATCAATTATTTTAACTTTCTTTAATTTTAAAATTGATTTTATGAAAAATAATATTTGCCTGATGCTGATTGCAGCAGTTTTAATTGGTTTTTTTTCCTGTTCAAGTCCGGGGAAAAATACTGCTGCTGATAGTACTTCTCTTCAAAATGCTTCCGCAAAACAAGCAATTGACACAGCTGATACCCGTTTGGCAAATGATCTTTCTATATTTTGTACCAGCCAGGTTCAGGCTGCACAATTAGCTCAGGCTAAAGCTTCAACCCAAAAAGTAAAGAAGTTTGCTAAAGAAAACGAGGAGATTTATAAAAAGCTAGATGTCAGTTTAAACAGGATTTCAGAAAATTATATGGTTTCGTTGCCTGCTCCGTCATCGGCAACTGCTACAAAAAACATTCAAGATTTAAAGGCGATAAAAGGAGCATCGCTTGACCACGCTTATTTACTACAGATGTTAAAAGATCATAACAGAATGATCCGCGAAATTAATGCAGCAAAACATATTCAGTGTGTTCCGGTAAAAATGTTTGTAGTTAGTTATCAGTCAACGATAATTAGACAAGCGTATGCCCTTTCGGATTTGAAAGAGCAAACGCCTTAATAACAGAAAAATTTACATCTTTTTACTGTTGGCGATATAGAACTCGAGCGCCAGTTGTTTTACACGTTCGTTCTTTTCGCCAAAAATTTCTTCTTTAGTTTTATCCTGAAGCAGAGCCAGAATTTCTACCTGCATCTGGAAAATCATTTCCACTTTTGCACTGTTGATGCCCATTTCTTTAATTAAAATGGTATCAATGTTAAATTCGCTGGCGGCACTGGTATTTTGTGGGTTTTCTCCGGTGTTATCGTTCATGATGATGCTGTTTTTATCGATATAATTTATAGTTTCAATACCCAAATTACTTGTGGTATAAATTTGTTAAGGTTTGTTTTAAGGTTTTAACAGCCGGTATGGCAGACGCTTTTGTATCGGCAAACAAAGTAGCAGCATCATCTTCATCATTATAAAAAGAATTGTTTGCTTTTTGATCAATATCAAGCGAAGAACCGCTTAAACTAATTCCGGCAAAAAGCCCTTTGCTGCTGGAGTAGGAATAAACTTCGGATTCTAATTTATAATCTGTACCAGCGGTTGAAGTACGGCCAACCGGACCAGCAGCAACCGAAATATCGCCACCAAGTGTAAAACTGCTTTTTCCTATTTCCAGCAAAGAAGTTTTGTTCAAAAAAACCAGCACCAAATCAACCGATTGAATTCCGGCCTGAAAACCAAAACTTCCTCCCGTTAATGTTAAAAAAACAGGATTGCTCCAGGTTCCATTTTCGTTTTTAACCATTGCAACGCCTTTTCCGCGTTTGCCGCCCAACACAAATCCCGCGTTGATCATTCCCGGAATAATGATTATTCCTTCTGTTTTTTGCAGTAATTTTTTGGGGATACTTTCGCGCAGCTTACCAAATTCCTGTATTACTCTATTGGCTGTTACCAGCTTTTGCTGCTGCTTATCCTGCGCCTGCAAAGTGTTTGCAAACAAAAAAACAGTTGATAAAAGAAGTACGTTGATTTTTAAGAAAGAAAACAATTTCATGATTAACGTTAGATTTTAGATAGATAACCCGCAGCGCGCAATTTTATTGCGCCGGTTGCAATTGCGTGTACCAATTGCGCAAACGTACATCTATTTTAGAATCTTTATCATTCACCAGTTTTTTAAACAATTCAATATCGCTCAGCTTATTGCCTGGCTGACGGTAATGATAGGGATAAACTACCACTGGTTTAAAAGCCAAAACCGCATCTGCGGCAAGCGCAACATCCATGGTGTATGGCGGGTTCATACAAACAAAAGCCACATCAATATTTTTTAAAGAACGCATATCAGGCGTGCCATCTGTATCGCCCGAAATATAAACTCTTTTGCCACCAAAATTAAGTACATAACCGTTGCCGGCACCTTTTTTATGACGTGCGGTTTCTTCGGGAATGTTGTACATGCCAACAGCTTCTATTTTAATGTTTTTAATGGTTAGATTTTTTCCGTTTTCTAAAACCGTAATTTTGGCGAACGTTTTATTTTTAAGCTGATCAACTACTTTTTGCGGTGCAACAAGTTCTGTTTTAGTTAGATCGAGGCCACTTAAAGTAGCTTCATCCAAATGATCGCCGTGTTCGTGTGTAATAACAATTACATCAGGCATTTTCAAGCTCTTGTACCTTTCCGCACCGCCATAAGGATCAGCATAAACTGTTACGCCATTCCATTGCATCACCAAAGCAGCATGAAAAACAGGCGTTATTTCTAAGTTGCCTTTTTTGGTTGAAAAAATTTCTGGTTGCGCAAATGCCAAAGAAAAACGCAATAAAAACAGTATGGTAAAAAGATATTTCATAGAGATTTTTAGATTGATAACAGCACAAGTAAATTTTAGTTTAGGCTGATTGAGGCAGCTCAAACTAAACTAAAAAAAAGCCGGAAACTATATTTCCGGCTTTCGAATTAAGAAATTGAAACTACATTTTTGGAGCAACCGATTTATTGGCTTTGTAACGTTGATCCGGCGTGCCGTCTTTTTTCATTGGTCCGGCAGTTGTTGGCTTTGCAGCTTGATTGGCTTTAAAACGCTTGTCTGGTGTGCCATCTTTTTTTATGATGACACCTTTTGAGTTTTGCATCATGCTAGCCGGAGCAGTGCTAGTAGTTCTTTTTGCCGGAACCTGAGCCATGCCCGCGCTTGTAATAAAAGCAAACAGCATCAGTAAACTAAATAATCTTTTCATGTTTTTTAAATTGATAAGTGCAAGGTGAATTTACAATAGTTTCACGAATGTTATTTTATACCAGCAAAAAAATTACAATTACTGTTTTTACCAGGTAAAAATCATTAAAAAACAGGCAAGCTGGAAAGCAATAAAGTAGAAATGTGTATAATTGCATCTATAATTGACTTCGTAGCTCAGCTGGTAGAGCAAGTGACTCTTAATCACTGGGTCCAGGGTTCGAATCCCTGCGGGGTCACCTAAAAAGCTTTCATTATGAAGGCTTTTTTATTTAAAAACCAATTTACATTTTCTCTTTTTTAATATTTATTTAGTTGAGAACCAACTTATACACTCCGATATCTAAGATTGTTTTAAGTTACATAATGAGATTATGCCGGTAAATTATTAATTTTCGGCCGATATTTAATTAATAATTTAAAAAATAATACTAAAAGATATTCATAATGACAGACCAATTCTCAACTAATTTTCTTCAGCAGTTGTGCGATCGGGAAAACGAACCACGGGTTATCATTAAAGCAGTAAGTCCGCGGTTTGAAATAGTGGCCTATAATAACTGGTTTGTACAGATCAGCCATACAGAGGGCAAGAAGCTAACCGGTAGAAGTATGGCAGAAATACAATCTTGGAACAAAGAGAATGAGGAAGGTGCGATCGAAATTTACGATGCTATAACTAACGCAATCCGTACTAAAACAATTGTGCGCTTGCCCGCCGTACGGTACGATCTAACTATGCCTAACGGAACAATAGTTCCATCTTGGTGGCAAGCCGTTTACGAACCTTTGCTAAACACGCTGGGAGAGGTAAAATATGTGCTGTGTGCAGTGCAACATAGTACAGTAGAAACAAAATAATGTGCCTATAAATCTGCCAAAAACAAGCTAAGCACTTTTTAAAATCAAGCAAAATCTTTGTTTTTCTTTTAATTCTGTTTTACGTTTTAGCCAACTTATTCTTATGCTTCTTTTACCACATAAAAGTTAATGCTTTAGGTTATTTATCTTATAACATTCAAAACAAATTTTATGGGTTTAAAAGAAGCACCATAAATTTGCATTAAAGCAATTTATAACCTTACCATAACTTCTTATATTTACCTTTCTTTATAAACCAACATTTTGTTTTTACAACCCGCATGAATCTGATGCAGAATGAAGTTCCATTTGATCAGGAAAAGTTGCTATTGAGCAAAATTTCTTTGGGAGATGAACTTGCATTTCGCATCCTGTTTAAACAACATCGAAAATGGGTTTATAGCTATGTAGTAAAAATTATCAAATCAGATGTTTTAGCAGAAGAAATTTTGCACGACGTTTTTTTAAAAATCTGGCAACACCCAAACTTAGGCGAGATAGAAAATATAGAATCTTACTTAAAAATCATAACCAGAAACGCTACACTTAGTAGGTTGCGCAGAACAAATCTGGAAATAATGGTAAACAACCAGCTAAATAAAAATTGGGAAGAAGCGCACAACGAAACAGAAGAAATTATTTTGTTAAATGATTCTGTAAAAGTGTTGAACCAAGCCATAGAGCAGTTAACGCCTCAGCAAAAACTGGTGTATAATTTGTGCAAACACGAAGGATTAAAATATGCACAAGTTGCAGAACAACTGGCCATTTCTCCGCTTACGGTTAAAACACACATGCAGCATACGCTCCGGTTTTTGCGCAATTACCTTAAAAAGTATAATGATTTAACACTGCTAATCATTTGCTTTGAGCTTTTGACCGAAAAAAAATAATTTTTTATTTCTTCTACTCCGA
This sequence comes from Janthinobacterium lividum, assembly GCA_050955045.1. Taxonomy (GTDB): domain Bacteria; phylum Bacteroidota; class Bacteroidia; order Sphingobacteriales; family Sphingobacteriaceae; genus Mucilaginibacter_A. The sequence goes on from JBPBQV010000010.1 coordinate 150,628, forward strand.
ACGCTTTTTTCGCGGGTCTATGTAATAAAAGGTAAGTTTCTGCAACCTCCGCAGCACTTCTTTTTAACCAATTATGCGTAGATTAAGGCTTAAATATTTGTATCAGCAATACCTGGACAACAACTATACAGTTGAAGAATTACAGGAATTTAAACTTTTGCTAAATGATACTAAAAATGAAGCTGATCTGCAGGATTTGATGGATCAAAGCTGGACTGATTTACCTAACATCTCCAATCATGATCTTCCAGAGATCAAAGCAGATGCAATTTATAATTCCATCATCAGCCATAAAAAATCAAACAAAACCAATTATAACACCTGGTTTGCAATTGCGGCAATCACTCTTCTTTTTCTTTCGGTTACACTTTTTTTCAAATTTAATGTTGATAAAAGAAGCATCGCAACAATTGCTGTTAACACTAAAAATAGTACGATAAAAGAAGCATCGTCTCAAAGTAGCAAAGCCATTTTAACCTTAGGAAATGGCAAAAAAGTAATTTTAGATGATGCCCACACCGGGCAGATTGCCAGGTTCGCAAACGTGAGTATTCAAAAAATAACCAATCAGCAACTTGCATATATTCCAAACCAATCAACAGAAAAAACGGCATTTGCAAAAGTTCAATACAACACTATAACAATTCCTAAAGGCTGCCAATATCATGTTTCATTGCCTGATGGCACACAGGTTTTTTTGAATTCCGAATCTTCGTTAACTTATCCTATCACATTTTTGGGTGATAAAAGAAGTGTTTCTTTAAAAGGCGAAGCTTATTTTGAAGTTGCTAAAAACGCGCATTTGCCATTTGTGGTAGATGTGAATGGCAAACAGAAAATCCAGGTTTTAGGAACTCATTTTAACGTAGAGGCTTATGCGGATGAAAATGTAATCAATACTACGTTGCTGGAAGGTTCGGTTAAAATTTTAAGTGCGCAAAAAGAAGCCATTTTAAAACCCGGACAAATGGCCGTGAATCAAACTGCTCAATCATTACAGATAAAACAAGCCAATTTAGAAGAAGTAATGGCCTGGAAAAATGGCTTATTTATATTTAATAATGAGAGTATTACCAGCATCATGAAAAAGATTTCGAGATGGTATAATGTAGATGTTGTGTATGAAGGAAACCTGGAAAACATCAATTTTATTGGCAACTACGCGCGTTCTAAAAGTTTAACAAATTTACTTAAAAGTATAGCCTTGATGGATAAAGTTCATTTCAAGATTGAAGGAAGGAGGATAACTGTTATAGGAAATAAATATAACCCAAACTAGAATCCACAAAACCGGGAGTTTTGAGACCGCTCCCGGTTAAGTTTAGCTATGAAGGAAGCTAATTTGGAACAACAACCCGATTAAATCACCAATCCAGTTATTAAATCTTTACCAAATGTATAAATATCTTACTGCATTAAAATGTGGTATATCATCCTGTTGTACGCTAAAATCATTGCGTATCACAAAAATTACCATCGTACTTCTTTTAACAGCTTCTTTGAAAATTTTTGCGGCAGGTTATGCGCAAGAAGTGAACATCAATGTTAAAAATATGCCTGTAAAAGAAGTATTGAACCAGCTTACCAAACAAACAGGTTATAATTTTATTTGCGATGCGGAAGTAATTAAAGGTACAAAGCTGATCACTATTCATGCTAGCAACATTATCTTATCAAAAGTGCTGGATCAGTGCTTTGTTAACCAATCAGTAGATATAATTTTTGATAACGAGCATACGGTTATCATCAAGCCTAAAAATGTGGGTATTAAACCTGCAAAAGTTGCACAGGCTATTTCTGTTACAGGTAAAGTAACTGATGCTCAAGGATTATCACTTCCGGGTGTAAGTGTTCAGCTAAAAGGTTCCACAACCGGAACAGTTACAGATGTGAATGGTGGTTTTGCCATCAGAGTGCCGGATAACAGCAGCATTTTAGTTTTCTCTTTTATAGGTTTTGTTAGTCAGGAAATTGCTGTTGCCGGCAAAACAGTGATTAATATAACGTTAAAAGAATCATCAAAATCTTTAAATGAAGTAGTTGTGGTTGGGTACGGGCAGCAATCCCGCGCAACTATTACTTCAGCTATTACTAAAGTAGAAGGAAAAAGCATTGCCAGTCAACCTGTAAGTACACCCGGCGAGGCATTGGCTGGTTTGGCTCCCGGCGTTCAGGTACAATCAGATCAGGGTGCAAAACCCGGTGCGGCACCAACTATTCGGGTTCGTGGGGTAAGTTCTTTAAGTTCATCCAACGAGCCTTTATACGTTGTGGACGGTTATCCACTAGAAAATTCTGCCAATTTTACGCTCATTAATCCAAATGATATTGAATCATTAGAGGTTTTAAAAGATGCAGCATCAGCAGCAATTTACGGTTCGCGTGCAGCAAACGGTGTTGTTTTGGTAACAACCAAAAGAGGTAAAGCCGGTAAAACTGTGTTTTCGGTAAGTGCTTATACCGGTACGCAAAAAGTAACCAAATTTGTCGATGTACTTTCAAGAGACCAATTTGTTGCTCAGGTTAAAGATTTAAGTCGGATTAAAAATGCACCTTATCCAACTATTTTAGATGGAGATATTTCCGCTTTACCAAATGTAGATTGGCAAAGACAGATATTTAGAACAGCATCAATAAATGATTTTGAAATTAATGCTTCCGGCGGTAGTGAAAAAGTGAGATTTAATGCTTCTGCAGGTATTTTCAGACAAGAAGGAGTTTTGATTGGTACAAGTTATAATCGTTATACTACCAGAATCAATCTGGATGCAGATCTGGTTAAAAACCTGAAGTTCAGTTTTTCTATATCGCCTTCTTATTCTGAGCAGTACAGGCAACCGTCATCCGGGCAGGCCAGTGGTGCAGGAGCCAACGCAGCAGATTTGTTGGTTGGTGTTCCGGGATTGGTAGCCGATTATGCGCTTCCAAGTCCACTTAACCAAGCATTAACTTTTATGCCGATTGCGCCGGTTTACCGTGCAAACGGAGATTTTGCCGAACCGTATGACAGAGCACTGGGTTACAATTTATCACCTACAGCTGTATTTTCTGCATCTAACTTTTTCAACCCATTAAACATTGTTAGCCAGTCGATTAATCGCGATCGCGCATTTCGTACGTTAAGCAGCGCGTTTTTAGAATATACTGTTATTCCGGGTTTAAAACTGAGATCATACTTAGGCGCCACGTTAGAAAATGAACAAGTTCATGGCTATATTCCTGGAACAATGGCATCAAGCCAATCACCAACAGCATCATTTTCTAACCCATTGCTGGCTGGCATTTACGCATCAGATAATGTGCGCAACAGTTTTGATTGGGTTTGGGAAAACACGGCCACTTATGATAAAACCATTGGAAATCATCACTTTAATGTGTTAGGTTTATTTTCTGCTCAGAAGTATGATTCTGAAATTAATTATACTGCTGGTTTACCTGGTACATTTATCACTACAGCTGTACAAAGCCCATTAGCATCACCCAACACTGTTGGTACTATTGGTTTTGATGCAAATACCTTTGTATCTTATGCGGGCAGGTTAACTTACGATTACAGCAAAAAATATTTGTTTACGGCAGCCGTTCGTCAGGATGCTTCTTCTAGATTTGGACCGAATAACAAGTATGCAGTTTTTCCATCATTTTCATTAGGTTGGCGTTTAGCTGAAGAGCCTTTTTTGAAACCAATTTTGGAGAAAGTAAAAATCAACGAATTAAAATTAAGAGGCGGTTACGGTCGCACGGGTAATGCCAACATTGGTAGTTTTACCTATGTTAACGCCATCACCCTAAATAAAAATTATGCTTCGGGCAGCACCAGGTTATTTGGTTCGCAGCAAACCGGTTTTGCTAATCCGGATTTAACCTGGGAAAAAAATGATCAAACCAGTGTAGGTGCGGATTTAGGGTTATTCAACAATAACGTAGTAATTACTGGAGATTATTTTATCCGTAATTCCAACGGAATGCTGTTAAATAAAGCATTGCCGCTGGATGTTGGTTACGCTACTACTTACCAGGCAAACTTAGGGAAACTACAGAATAAAGGTTTTGAGTTTTCAGCTACAACCAGTTTTAATTTAGGCAAAGTACGCTGGGTAGCCAATGCCAATTTCTCCACTTACAAAACGAAAGTTTTGGATTTAGGCGGCCCATCTTCTTTACCTGCCGTAGCTGCAATAAACGGCTGGAACAATGTTTATCAGGTTAAAGTTGGTGATCCGCTAGGTTTGATGTATGGTTACACTGTTTTGGGTGTTTTTAAAAATGCAGCAGACCTGGCCAATAATCCTAAAGCAACAGCAGGCAATCAAATTGGTGACTGGATTGTAAAAGATCAAAATGGCGATGGTAAAATTGACATTAATGATCGTACGGTTATCGGCCATGGCCTGCCTGATTTTACTTACGGTTTTACAAATACTTTTCAGTATAAAAACTTCGACCTGAACATTTTGATGCAGGGCGTACAAGGCGTAAGCATCATCAACGGAAACAATCGTCAAACCATAACCGGCAATAACAACCAAAATTCACTTGCTATTTACTATAAAAATTATTTTGATCCAGCTACGCCCGATAGAGATGTTGCTTATCCTAGTCCTCTTTCTGGTGGTTTTGTAGGACCAGGAAATGCACTGGTACAGAAAGATGTAGAAAACGGATCGTATTTGCGGGTAAGAAACATCACCTTAGGTTATCGCCTAGGTAATGCTGCTCTTGGCAAAATTTTTATTAAATCAGCAAGAGTATATTTAACAGCTCAAAATCCAATTTTATTTACAAAATATACTGGCTATAATCCTGAAGCTAACATCAGTGGCAGTAACCCGATTACATCAGGTGTAGATCAAGGTTCGTATCCTGCAGCACGTACGTTTATTGCAGGTATCAACTTTGGATTTTAATTGCTTTAACACAAAACGACATGAAAACTAAGAGAATAATCATCAGTATATTAGCCTTATCCGCGCTTTCGGTTGTGCTGCCAGCCTGCAAAAAATCATTTGTAAATTTAACACCGCAAGGCATTGTACCGGTCACTACTTATTACCAAACAGAAATTGATATTAGATCAGCACTCTATGGCACTTACAACAGTTTAAGGCCAATTTACAATGAGCAGTATGGTTTTGGTGAGATACCTTCTGACAATGCACAAACTTACAGTGAAAGCGAAGTGCTTTACGGGGAAGAAGATAAGCTCACGTGGAATGCGGCCTCCACCAATTTACAAAATGCTTGGAGAAGGTTTTATGCTACTATTGCCTATGCAAATATAGTTTTGGGGCATGTAAATACGCCACCGATGACGCAAGCCAATCGCGACAGCTATACCGGCCAAGCCAAGTTTTTACGGGCGTTAATGTATTTTAACTTGGTAAGGATGTTTGGTGGTGTGCCGTTGGTGTTAACGGAAATCACTTCAGAACAGCAGGCTTACACGTATAACCGGTCATCTGCAGCTGATGTTTACACGCAAATTGAAAAAGATTTAACTGAAGCAGCTGCTGTGCTTCCGGCCGCCTACACTGGTACTGATATTGGTAAAGCAACCAGCACCGCTGCAAAAGCATTGTTAGGAAAAGTTTATTTGTTTGAAAATAAACTCGCTCTGGCCGAACCTATGCTTGCACAAGTAGCTGCAACATCCGGCGAGCTTTTAAGCTATGACCAGATTTTTGGCTTGGGAAAAGACAATAACAGAGACATTATTTTTTCTGTACAATATCTTGGTGGAGGTTTTGCAGAAGGAAATACTTTTGCCACCCAATTTGTACCACAACCTTCCGGTACCACAATTATTGGTGTAAGCGGAGGAAGCAGCAACATCGGCACATTGGATTTATACAATGCGTTTGAACCCGGAGATGCACGTCTGAATACAGCCATCGGTGTGTATAAAGTTGGACAGTTAACTTATTATTACGCCAAAAAATTTACTTATCCAACCGTAGCAGCTGGTAGCGAAGGTGATAACGACTGGCCAGTTTTACGTTATGCAGACGTAATTTTGATGTATGCTGAAGTGTTAAACGAAAACAATAAAACTACCGAAGCACTTACACAACTTAATTTAGTAAGAAACCGGTCTAGTTTAACATCAAAAGTAGGTTTAAATCAGGCTGATACCCGTACAGCGATACGCAATGAAAGACGTGTAGAACTATGTTTTGAAGGAGAAAGATGGTTTGATCTGATTCGCTGGAATACTTATATTTCTGTAATGCAGGCTTTTAAAACAAAATATGTACCTGCAAATGGCACAATTGCCAATGTAACTGCTAATCTAAACCTTTATCCAATTCCTGTTCGGGAGATTTCTTTAAATCCTAATTTAACGCAAAATCCTGGCTATTAATTTATTTTATTTACAGTATGCTATGGTCCTATCCGTAGCATACTGTTTTTATCACCTAAAAATCAGTATATTTTCTGTAGATAGCATTCAAAATATCTCCGAAATAAATTCGATCAAATGATCAAAACCTATAAAATTTTACAATTTATTTTTAGTTTGTCGCTGCTTTTTAGCGTCCCGACAGTTATCGCCCAAAACCCAACGCACTACGTTCAGCCACTTTCTGGCACGGCAGCAGCCACTACTGCTGCAGCTTTAAAGCATGGCGGCGGAACGGAACTTTATGCCAATACCATTCCGGCGGTAACGCTGCCTTTTGCCATGACGCAATGGACGCCGCAAACAGAATCTACCGAAAATAAATGTAAACCACCGTACACTTACAAAGACAGCCTGTTCAGTGGTTTTCGTGGTTCGCACTGGCTCAGCGGTTCCTGCACGCAGGATTACGGCAGCTTTACTGTGATGCCAGTTTGCGGGAAATTAAAAACGAAAATAACTGATTACGCTGTTCCATTTTCACACAAAAACGAAACGGCAACATCTTACTATTATAAAATAAACCTGCAAAAACAGCTTGTTGCAGAGATTACTTCAACTTTACGTTGCGGCATGATGCAATTTACAGCACAACAAGCCGATAGCCTATATTTACTGATAACCCCAAACAGCGATTACAACCAGGGATTTATTAAAGTTGATGCGCAAAAAGGAGAAATTTACGGTTATAACCCGACACATCGAATCTATCAGGGCTGGGGCAAACCGGCTGGTTTCAGCGGTTACTTTGTAATTAAAATTGAGAAAAATTTCAGCACAAAAGGTACATTTTCCGGCGAATCTGTTTTTGCAGGAGACAGCATCAAAAACCAGAAAAACATCGGCGCTTTTGTTGGTTTTAAACTGAAGGCAGGCGAAAAATTACGCATCCGCATCGGTACTTCTTTTACTGGCATAAAAGCAGCACGCGCAAATTTAACTTCAGAAATTCCGGATTTTGATTTTGAGAAAACAGTTTCAAAAGCTAAACAAACCTGGGAAAAAGCATTAAGCCAAATTAGCGTTAAAACAAACAACGAAAAAGATAAACGCATTTTTTACACCTCACTTTATCACGCCATGCAACATCCGCGCTTGTATAACGATGTGGAGGGAACTTATCCAAAGTTTTCTTCGGATTATCAACAAGCAAAACTTCCGCAAGGAAATTATTATGACGATTTTTCTTTGTGGGATATTTATCGCGCGCAGGTTCCACTGTTTGAAATATTGCAACCAAAACTGGTGAATGATCTGGTTCAATCGCTGATTTTAAAAGGCCAGCAAGGCGGTTGGATGCCAATTTTTCCCTGCTGGAACAGTTATACTTCCGAGATGGTTGGCGATCATACGGTTTCCATCATTGCTTCGGCTTATCTAAAAGGCATCAGAAATTATGATGTAAAAGAAGCATACCGGCTGCTGCGGCAAAATGCTTTTGATCAGCCTAAAAACAAAGCGGATTATGTGGAAGGAAAAGGCCGACGGGCGCTGGATTCGTACTTAAAATACGGCTACGTTCCGCTGGAAGACAGCGTTCCGGATGCTTTTCATAAAAAAGAACAAGTGAGCCGTACGCTGGAATATGCTTACGATGATTATGCACTGTCGGCTTTTGCAAAAGCTTTAGGCAAAAGAGACGATGAAAATATGCTGCTAAAAAGAGCATTAAATTATGCCTATGTTTTTGACCGGAAAACCGGTTTTGTACGCGGCAAATATGCCAATGGAACTTGGATTTCTGGCTTTAATCCTGATCAGAAAACAAGTTTTATCACCGAAGGAACGCCCCGCCAATATACTTTTTATGTGCCGCAGGATGTGCCTGGACTCGCAAATTTAATGGGCGGCAGAAAAGAACTGGAAAATGAACTGGATAGCCTTTTCCAAAAAAATGAATACTGGCACGGCAATGAACCCGGCCACCAGATTCCGTTTATGTACAACTTTACAAGCTCTCCCTGGAAAACCCAGCGGACTATAAAAGATATACTGGACAACGAGTACAGCGACGGCCCGGGCGGCTTAAGCGGCAATGATGACGCTGGGCAAATGTCGGCCTGGTACCTGTTTGCTTCGATGGGATTTTATCCGCTTAATCCGGTTTCGGGCGAGTATTTATTGTGTTCGCCGATTTTTGATCAGGTTTCTATTCAGCTTCCCAACGGAAAAAAACTGGAGATTAATACCCATAAAAACAGTAGTACCTCGAAATATATTGCAGCTGTGAACTGGAATGGGTCGCCGTTCTCAAAAAATTATATTACTTACCAGCAGCTGCTGAAAGGCGGAAAACTGGAGTTTACACTGCAGGAACAGCCTGATAAAAACTGGAATACCAAGCCGGAAAATCAGCCTTCGGGTTTGTCAAAATAAGTTAGCCTAATATTTTTTTCAATAATATTAAATGTACAAGTGAAAACGGCGTTTATATAAGCGCATCTGCAGATAAAATTTCAGGAATGTATTTTGATTAGGACAGTAATTTATTTATCAGAAACAGTTCTTCAATATGAAAAGAAACGGCCTGCTTACTTGGGGCAAGTGCTGGAAAGTCATCAGGTAAAAATCAATCTAACTTCGTTCCTCTGATGATGTAATGCTTGCAAAATAAATGTTTGAATGGATACATCTGCCATTTTAAAGTTTCGGGTAATTGCGTTTTTAACGTTTTTAAGTACAACCATTGCGATAAATAGGCAATTAGTGCAAATGGTAAAAAAAGCAAATCTTTTGTGCTAAAGGAAGTATACGTAATGTCATCAATGCGGATACCGTTTGTACGCATCAGGCGTACAAGTTCGTGAATGGGTACGTTTTCTGTCATCAACTGATTATCTTCAAAAACCAGGTTAAATATCCGATATCTGCCTAAAAACAAGTAAGCCAAACGATCTTTGATGGTAGCATTATTATCGTTTGTTAAGATGAATACACCACCAGTTTTTATCCGACCAGAACAGTTTTTTATAAAGCGCAAAGTATTACTAAACATCATCACGCCGCTGATAGAAGATAAAACTTCAAACTTTTTTTCTGCCGGAAGTGTAAAATCCTCCGTTAAATCCATTTGTTGAAAGCTGATACCAGCAGGTAATTCAGGCCTGCATATATCAGCTCCGGTTAATTTGGATAAAGGAAATAACGCTTTTACATATTTTAAAAATTCCAGGTTCCCGCAAGGCAAATCCAAAAAACTGATGGTTGTATCTTCCGGAAACTGGTTGTACAAATAAGTTAATATGGTTCGGTTTACGTTCTCCTGGGTTTGTCCGCGTAAAATTGTTAAGTGTGAAGGCAACGCTTTTTGCATGATATTTTATAAATATTCGGATTCAAGTTTTGAAAAAGGAACGCTGGTAACTTTTAGTATAACTTAAGCTAATTTATCACGTAAAAGAAGTTTTAACACAAAACACCTTGTATTTCACAGCTTGTAATTGTTTTTATTTTAAAGATAATACAAATTTTAATAATTAAAGCTGGTTCAATTTAAGAATTTCCATGAAAATACTTCTTTTATCCTTGTATTTTTTAACTGGAACTTATGGCTTGAACGATCGTTTTGCAAATACCAACTGGGTAAGCAAAGTTTCAAACAGATATACAGATTCTTTCAATTTCAGGCCAAACAAATACGTTGTTCATTACTGCGCAGCCTCAGAACGTACATTTCATGGCTCTTATACTATTTCAAAAGATACTTTGATTATCAGGGAAAGGAATAATATTTACGGAGACCGGACAGAATATTACAGAATTAAGTTTTTGTTGAAAAACCATGTTCTGTATCCTTACAGCCACGAAGAATTAGTTGCACACCGATGGGAAAAATCTAAAACGCAATTAGCCAAAAGTTATATTTTTAGAAGAATTTAAAAGCTAAAGAGAAGCTATCTTCAACAAAAAATTCAACTTAAAACTGTTAATAATAAAGATAAATTTTAGGCAGGTAAAAGAAGCATTACTAATGAAATTTTTATCTCTGTATTGAATAAAAAACACATCAATTTCTTCTTTCAGTTGATATTAAAAACCTGTTGTGTTTTGCTTATAGATACTGTTTTTATCAGGTTAAAATCTGTATTAAATCAAGGCTTGATTTTGAATTTTTATTGAAGGGAAATTATTGGGCAGAAAGCCATTTTTCCATTTTATCAATCTGCAAGCCAATTTCCTGAACCTGATGATCATGTAACCAGTGCTCTTTCTGGCAAACCCAACCAGACTGACTTCTGCAGAGTTCGATGCTAATTAATACATTGTTCCCTTTAAAGTAATACGTTTTATGATCCTCCGTATTTACCGAACCATAAACTTTTCCAATTGTAGGACTGGTAAAATAAACTTCCATTGCTTTTTTTGGGTTTGCTGCTACATATTTAATATCAGCACTTGTATTACTTAAATTTTAGTAAATTGTTACATAAAAAAAGCTATTAATTAAAAGCTAAATACTGCTTTTACCTTACATTTTTTTTAAATTATTGTGATTAAATTATTTAGGATTGATTTCTATCCTGATAATTATCTGGAGAAAATCTTTTCTAAACTTATCTGCAATCGGTATTTTATATGCTGCAACTTTAGCTTCTTTTACAATACAAACTATCATGAAAAATAACTTGTATTGTTGTTGGCTGTATGCTTTACTTCAGCACAATAACCTTTTTTGTCAGGCTGTTTTTTCCGCTCGTTAAACGGAGCAGATAAACACCGTTTTGCAAAGTTCCTGCATCTAAAACAAAGCTTTTTTTAGTATTTGCTTGTGTTGCACCGGTAAATAACTTGCTAACCAGCTGGCCTTTCGTGCTGTATAAAGCAACATTTGTTTGCCCGGATTCTGTCAGCATAAATTCAACATTGCTTTGCTGCGAAACAGGGTTAGGAAAAATATATAAACCCTGTTTTACCGCTACAGATAAAGGTTCGGTTAGCGTGATGGCTGATGGCGAATTAACTGCATTACTGCTGCTAAAACTGAGCGAAGAAGTGCTTAACTGCCCGGCTTGATAAGGCGAAAGATATTTTCCGGGCAACGGAGATTCTACTGCTCCATCCGGCAGTTGCCATTGCACCGATAAATTATCGCCTCCTCCGCCTTGTTTGTGCAAAACTTCGATGTAATACTTTTTGCCGGTTTGTAAGGTAATTGCATTAGATTTTTGAGATGCAAATTTATTCCACTCACGGAAACTTGTCCAGCTGAGCAAGTTGGCAATGCGTACTTTGTTACTTGGATTATCATCTGTTGAAATGTACAGTTCAGCGGCATCATCTCCTGCAAGCCAAAAAGTATAATTTCCGGTTTGAGGCGCACAAATGTAGCCGCGTATACGGGAAGCATAGTTATCGCCCACATTGGTTGGTCCTTCAAAAAACGTAAGCTGACTGGTTGATGTTGGTGTAGATTGAAATGAAAAATCTGATAGGTTGTTGCCAGAAACACTGCTCCAGATTTCACGTAAAATCGTTCCGGTTGCAGAACAGGCAGTGCTAGCTGGCACTACTGCAAAACTTTGTGTTACTGTTTTTGCGGCACTAAAAGAAGCATTGCCCAACTGGTTAGCGGCTATCGTTACATTACCATCACCTGTAAGGGTAACTGTGCTGCCCGAAATTGTAGCCGAGCCGGAAACAATACTAAAACTAACCGGCAAACCCGACGAAGCGGTAGCCGTTAGCGCAAAAGGTGCATCACCAACCGTTTTAGAAGCAATTGCTGCAAAACTAATGGTTTGTTCTGCTATTGCATCAGCTACATACGGCGACAAATGGCTTCCGGCAATTGGTGTTTCCATTGTTGCATCAGGTAATTGCCATTGTACAGACAAGTGATCGCCGCCGATACCATCTTTTTGCAAAGCTTCTATATAATATTTTTGTCCGGCCTGCAGGGTTATTTGTACCGATTTTTGAGAGGAATATCTGGTCCATTCCCGGTAATCTGTATAACCACTAACAGTAGCAATCTTGGTTTTATTTGCCGGCTGATCATCTGAAGAAAGCCAAAGTTCGCCTGCATCATCGCTTGCCATCCAGAAAGTATAACTGCCAGTTTGCGGCGGAAAAATATAACCACGGATGCGCGAACCGTAATTGTCTGTTATATCTTTTGGGCCTTCAAAAGAAGTAATTGTACCGGTTGACGAAGGTATTTTTTGAAGTGGGATATCAGCAATATTATTTCCGCCAACATCGTTCCATTGATCTCTGGTGATTGAACCTGTTCCGGAAACTACCGGTGTTGTAACAGCCGTACTTACATAAGGTGAAAGGTGGCTACCGGCAATGGGTGTTTCCATTGTTGCATCCGGCAATTGCCACTGCACAGATAAATGATCGCCGCCGCCGCCATCTTTTTGCAAAGCTTCGATGTAATATTTTTGTCCGGCCTGCAGCTGTATTTGTACCGATTTTTGAGAAGAATATCTGGTCCATTCGCGGTAATCTGTATAACCGCTAACGGTAGCAATCCTGACTTTATTTCCTGGTTGATCATCGGTAGAAAGCCAAAGCTCGCCTGCATCATCACTTGCAATCCAAAAAGTATAATTTCCGGTTTGCGGCGGACAAATGTAACCTCTGATACGCGAACCATAATTGTCTGTGATATCTTTTGGGCCTTCAAAAGATGTTAACTGACTGGTGGAAGAAGGCGTTTTTTGAAGCGGAATATCAGCAATACCTGTACCGGCAACACTATCCCATTGTTCACGCAAAATAGTTCCGGTAGATGAACATTTGTTGGTTTCAACAGATGTAGTTACTGTGGGTGCCGTATCCTGAACCAGCACAGCGGAAGAAAAAGCATTCAGTTTAATGCTATTTGGATAACTGGTTCCAGCTGCGTCATAGCTTTGACTTGTACTATAGCTCTTGGTAGAAGTAGTTGTGTTGTACAGAAAAGAGATGTACTGGTCGGGATTGGTGAGTGTAGCTTCTACCTGTTCAAGTCTGATATTGTCGAGGTAAAGTGGCGAAGGCTGCTCGGGCACATCAAAAACGATGCTTGCGTTACCTTCACTGGCTGTAGCGGTAAACAAAAATTCTTTTTCCTGTCTGATACCGGTTATGGTAGCAGCTTTTCTTTCTGATAAATCACTATAACTACCACCGCTTTGCCGCAGATAAGCTGTAATTGCCTTGCTGCCACTACTGCCTAGCATACTAAATTTTAAACGGTAACTTTTTCCTGCAGTTACCGCACCTACGCCTATAATTACCGAACCATAGTTTGCACTGTTTGAGGTAGAAGAAAATGATACTTTTAATGCACCACCATCTAAATGCCCATTGTCCCAGCCTGTAACACAGTTATTTGCCGAAGCATACGCATACAATCCGCCTGCGTTACTTTCAAATGCACCGTTGCTGAACTGGTTGCTTCCTGTTACTTTCGTTACAACATAAGCTGGGATGCTATGACCGGATTTAACAGAACCGGCATCTTTACCGTATAACGCTTTCCAGCTTTCTACGCTCAAATTTTTGTAAATATATACTCCGTTTACCTGCTGTAAAACTCCGATAACCAAATCATCATCCAGCGGGCGGTAATAGTAGTTATTATCAAAGCTGCCGAAATTTGCGATGTCATTGTCTTTGGTTTTGTACTCTGCAGACAACTGGCTGGCTTGTTTGGCAAAAAAAACGTTACCTGTTACAGTACAGTTATAAATGGGTTTGTCTGCCGCTACATTATCGTGCTCCATTTCCAGCTGCACAGCGTTGTTGTAAAGCGTGTTCTGTTTGATGGCAATATCATGTGCATTGTGAATAAACATTCCGTAAGTAGCGCAATTGCCTACCGTATTGCCCGATATTTCTATCTGGCTGGCATTATCATCAATATAAATTCCGTGGGCGTAAGCTTTGTTAGGATTATCTGTTCCGCCCGGTGCGCCGATGCCATTTAAAACAATATTACCTGTTATTACTCTGCCCGTATTTACCGGCGCATTTGAGCCGTTGTTCCAAGTATAAATTCCGCCGCCATCATCTTTGGTTAAGGCAAAATTGGTTACCACATTGTTTTTAATGGTTACATTATTCCCGCTAAAGTTTAACGGAACGTAACCTGTACTATCAATCGTATTATTTGCAATCGTATTGTTATCTCCGCCGATGGTTATTCCTTCGCAGCTGCCATCTCCGGCATCTCCCATTCCGGCATACGTACCCGAATTCCTGATCTGATTTCCCCTTAAAGCTGTATTGTTTCCGCCATTCACACTAAGCGCATTACTGTTTGTATGAGCTATCGTGCTATTTTCTACCGTTAGTCCATCCGTACCCGTAGCATTCAGTCCATTTCTACCGGAAAACAAAATTTCGCAACCATTGATGCGGATGTTTTGCGAAGAATTAATTTCAAAAGCACTCACTGCCGCACCACTCAGCCGCAGATTTTCAAAAGTTAAATTCCTCTGGTTTGCAATGCGCACAATTGTTTCGATTACGCCTGCCCGCACCGTGCTACTACTTGGGTTGCCAGCTGTAAAAATCCCTATCCTGCCACTTTGGTAATACCACTCTCCTTCTGTATCCAGTGTGTTTGGGTGGTTTTGAATAAAGTAGCCGTAACCTTTTGCACCCCAATAACCCGTGGGAGAATTGTAACTAAGCGTTGTGCCCGATTGTGAACTGATTGCACTCCGATCGATAATCCAGCGTGTTTTGCGCATTACTACCTGACCGCCTGACCAGTCCTGCCCGGCCAGCTTGCTATCCGTAATGGATACATTTGTATTAAAACTATCGTAGCTTAAATAACCCTGGTTGGCAGCTGTAGCATTTGGGTAGCGACCTACTGCTTTTGCCGCACCGTTTATGGTTACCGTGTTTAAGTATGAAAGCCCGGAAGGAACAGCCGTTTCCCACACATTGCCGCCCTTTTGCTGCCAGCCGGAAAGTGTTACAAAGCCTGTTAACTCCGGTAATGCACCATCGCCATAAGCTCCAAATACAACCGGATTGCCCGAGCCGCCCGAAATGTTTACTGTTAACATTCCCGGGAAAATGTCTCCTCTTTTAAACAGTATCTGATCGCCCGCCTGCAAATTTCCCATTATTGAATTTACCTTTTCTATGGTTCGCCAGGGCGTTATCGCGTTCTTTGCTTCCAATAAAGTTCTGCCATCATTTCCGCCAGATGATGAGACGTAATATACTGTTGCAAAAACAGTTGCGTTACTAGAAACAAAGAAAAAAAACACTAATAATATTTTTACAGCGTATCGGATGTATAAATTCTTCATATAAAATTTTAGCCAGAGCAGCGGATTCTAAAAGTAACTTTTTAAATTGCTCTTCAATCATTTACGGCTAATAATTAAGGCTGTTACAAAAAAATTAAGGATTTTAAAAAATAACGAGACAGATAATTTCATTATCTAAATAAATGAACCCATTATGATTGTGTTAATGAAGATTTTTCAAAAAATAAAATATAAAACCTGCAAAATCCGAAAAATCGCTTTGCTGTTGTAGTTATTTTAAATAAAAAAATTGCAGTATAAAAGAAATACTGCAATTGATCATGAGCGAAATTAGTTAAAGAACTATTGGTAAGTTTGATAAATTATAACATGCTTCTTTTAGTAGGTAAAATTTATTGTACTTGTTACATAGCAAAAACTATTTCACCTGCAACAATTTCTCCAACTCCGATTTTGATACGGTAAAAACAGTACCATGCCGAATACCTTTTGGCAAACTAACCTGATCGGAAACATCTGTCCAGTTAATCAAATCTGTAGAAGTAATTGCGCCATATTTATGCAACGTGTATTTATCAAAATAAACCAGCCATTTGTTGCCAAGCTTTAACGTAGTTGGTCCTTCTGCCCAATAATTTCCGGTGATAGGCGCGCTGGCTTTGGTAAACGGACCAGTCAGGTTTTTACTGTAAGCGATTTTTAGGTTTTTCTGGGCAATAGGTTCGCGGGTTTCATCTTTCATAAACATCACGAAACGGTTACCGTCGGGTACAATCGTAGCATCAATTACGTTAAAACCCGGATCGTAAAGTAATTTGGTTTTGGTATAAGTTTTAAAATCTTTTGTGGTAACGTAATACAAGCGATGGTTGTAACCACTTTCTGTTTTAGATGCTGTTTCTGTAAACTTACCGGTAATTGTAGTCGACCAGTAAATCATGTACGTTTTGGTTTTTTTATCGTAAGTTATCTCTGGCGCCCAGCTGTTTAGCGCGCCTTCTTCGTGCGCCATTACTGGCAAAAACTGCTGCGCTGACCAATGGATTAAATCCGGAGAACTGGCATAACCAATGCCTTTATCTTTCCAGCTAACCGTCCAAACCATGTGAAATTGATTGTCCGCGCCACGGATGATACAAGGATCGCGCATCAGTTTATCTTTACTTACGCTTGGTGTTAAAAACGACTGATCATTTTTTAAAGCTTTCCAATTGTAAGAATCTTCACTGTAAGCCAAATGCAAACCGTCCTGTCCGTTATCTTTAAAATAAGCAAATGCGTAAAGCGGTTTTTTGGGTTGATGTTGTACCGCACAACTGCTGGCAAAGCACAAAATAAAAAAGTACAATACTCTTTTTAGCATGGTTTTTTGGGGATTGATTGCGTAGATATTCAGATTGAGAAAAAATACTAATCTTCAATCATACATCATTTTGGGTTGATTTACAAACCCGTGCCATCATGCTTCTTTTATCAGCATAAAATTGAACTCATGATTTCTTTTAAGGATTTTATCTTATTTACAAAACCAGATTATATTATTTTAGAAATACAAGAATCAATAAAAAATAGATTGATGAATTTTCAATTTTTCTTTAATCTGCATCATAAAAAAAGGTTGATAAAAGAAGCATCTGCATACTTCGTTTATCAACCTTTGTCAACCTTGATCAGAAACCAAAAGAAAAGTTTTTAGCTGTATTACTGTTTAAATATAATCCAAAAACAGTAATTACTGCGCACTCATGCCAGCATCAATGATATGCTCAGAACCTGTAATATAAGATGCTTCATCGGAAGCAAGGAATATCACCAGGTTGGATACTTCTATTGATTCGGCCAAACGCCCTAACGGAATAAGAGATAAGGCATCTCCGCCTTCTTCATTGGTTGCTTCTACCATCATTGGTGTATTGATAAAACCAGGATGTACAGAATTTACACGGATATTATTTTTACCATATTCGGTAGCAGTGGCTTTAGTCATACCGCGCACGGCAAATTTACTTGCTACATAGGCCAAACTTGGATAACCATAAATAGCTACGATACCTGCAATGGAAGAAATATTGACAATGGAACCGATGCCTGCTTTCAGCATGGATGGAATAGTGGCTTTCATACCAAAAAATACGCCGTGCTGATTGATTTCGCAAACTTTCAGATAATCCGCTTCGCTCAAATCAGGCGTTTTTGCAATCGGACCTAAAATACCTGCATTATTAACCAGTACGTTGATCGGGCCAAATTTCTTTTCGCCTTCTTCAACCACATTTGCCCATTGTTCATAACTGGTTACATCATGTTTAACAAAAATTGCGTTTTCACCAAGTTCGTTGGCTAATGCCTGCCCTGCTGTTTCTGATAAATCTGTTAAGATAACTTTTGCACCTTCTGCTACAAATGTACACGCATGAGATTCACCCATTCCTCTTGCAGCACCTGTAATAATGGCTACTTTGCCTTTAAGACGTTCCATAAATTTATAATTTGATTTAGGTCAAATTTAATCAGGAATGAAGCCCTTGCCCATGTCAGAAACCTGACATTACATGTCAATTTTCATGTGCAGGAGTTAAAACATCGGCATGTTTGCGGTAATGATACGGCGAGTAGCCCGTATGCTTTTTAAAGTATTTGCTAAAGGCAAAAGGATCACTAAAACTAAGTTGATAAGCAATTTCGCTAAAGCTTTGCAGCGTATAACCTATTAAGTATTTAGCTTCATTTATAACCTGCTGGCTAATTAAATGTGTAGGTGTTTTACCGCAAATCT
Source organism: Janthinobacterium lividum (assembly GCA_050955045.1). GTDB lineage: Bacteria > Bacteroidota > Bacteroidia > Sphingobacteriales > Sphingobacteriaceae > Mucilaginibacter_A. Next base: position 169,025 of record JBPBQV010000010.1, read on the forward strand.
TTTTAACAACCAGATAAAGGTAATTAGAGGTTACGCAAAGATTTGATGCGTAAGAAGATAGCTTTCTATCCGTTTTAAAATCGCTAACAATCAATCTGTTAAAACGCGTATAAAGCTCGTCCTCTTTAGTTGTACCAATGCTGGTCGGTTCAATATATTTATCCAAAATATTGTCCGTTTCATAAATTAATGCTGATGTTAAATTGCGGGCAATGAGTTCCCATTTTGATCTGGATAAGTGATGTAAAAGACTAAATATTTCATTAAAAGTAGTCAGCACTTTCTCTTTGTCCGCATTGTCAAGCACAATAACAGTTTGTATGCCTTCACTTAAAAAAGAATTGCTTTTGATGGAGAAAATATTTTCATTGAGATGATCCAGAAACTTTTTGGTAAATAACACAAATGTTCCTTTGGTATTTTCTGCAATCTTTTTCACTTTAAATACCTGGCCAGGGCGATAAATCATCAATGAATTCGGACACAAATTATACGTATTGCTATTGATATTAATTTGCAGGCTTCCTTCAGTAATCATTCCGAAACAATAATAATCAGGCTTAACAAAAAACGGCTCATACTTTATAGGAACTTCCGTCAGATACAGGAAGTCATCTGACGCAGACCACAACAATGACCTGTAATTAATAATATCGCGTATGCTATAATTGATGATTGTGTTCGGCATTTTGATAATATTTATTGTCGATAGTTATGAACGTTTAAATCCGCAGAAGATTTTATGATATGAATGATTTATCGTGTAATCAGCACTATTATCTAAGCTTAAAATAGCAATCTAATTGTAGAAGAAGCTTGACAGTTGTTAACTAATAACAAAAAAAGGTTGATAAAAGAAGCATCACGTTTAGACACTTCTTTTATCAACCTAAAACTGAACTCAAAAAACTAATTACTGATTTTAATATTTCAGTTCGATTTCTGTACCTGAACTTAAAACTTTATTAAAAGCAACTGGCGCACATTTGCCCGTTGTATGTTATTTTCTAAAAATCACAAGTTTACATACTCATGAAAGTTTCCAATTACAAGATTATATCCTGCAATTGCAACTGCGAAGATTATTGAAAATACCAGAATTGCACCAATTAAGTCAATGAAATTTTGAATGTTAGATAAAGTTTTCATAGGTTGGTTTTAGTAAATTGTAACTTAATTTTTCTGTCGAAATCAAGATACAATTAGGACAATAAACCGATTCTAATGGTTTAATTAACCTAGCAATATTTAGATTGAAGAAAAGCAGAAGTTGATCTGACAGAAACTAAAACTTGCAATCCATAAAAAAGGTTGATAAAAGAAGCATCACTTGGATACTTCTTTTATCAACCTAAAATTGAAACAGAAAATTAATGACTGGTTTTAAAATTCCAGTTCAACTTTTTTCTCCAAACCCAAAACTTTATCAAGCGTAATTGGCAACTGGCGAACACGTTTGCCAGTTGCATGAAAAACGGCATTGGTTATCGCACCAGCTACGCCAACAATACCAATTTCGCCTAAACCTTTAGCGCCTAAGGAATTGATGATATCGTCTTTTTCCTCCACAAAAATCACTTCAATATCGTTGATGTCTTTATTTACGGCAACATGATATTCGGATAAATTGTGGTTCATAAAACGGCCGAAATTGTTATCCATTACAGATTCTTCTTCCAACGCTGCACTAATTCCCCAAACAACAGCACCTAAAATCTGGCTGCGGGCCGTTTTTGGGTTGATGATACGACCGCCAGCAATAGCACTTACTACGCGCGATACCACAACTGTTCCTAAATCTTCATCCACTTTTACTTCCACAAAAACAGCACTATGCGTATTGAAACTATATTCCAACATGTGCAACATATTTGGCGCAGTAGAATTTTCTTCTTCAATGCTCACTTCGCCGCTTTGCTTCATCACATCAGCAATGCTTATGGTTTTGGATGAATCGGTTTTGAGGAAGATTTTTCCGTCATCAAAAGTAACTTCATCTAAATCTGCACTTTTGAATGGAGATTTATCCAACTTTTTGGCCAGTTTAAAAACTTTTTCTTTGATGGTAGCGCAAACTGCCTGCACAGCAGTTCCAACAGAAGTTGCCGTCCAGGAACCACCCTGTAGTGGTGCTTCCGGCAGCGAAGTATCACCGAGTTTGAAGGTTACATCATGCAGCGGCAAGCCCAATGTTTCGGCAGCAATTTGCGTCATAATGGTATAAGTTCCGGTACCGATATCCGATGTTCCACTGCCTACCGTCAATTTTCCATCAGCAGTAAGCACAGCTTTTGCAGCAGCTTTCATTTGTCCGGAATCCCAGGCACCAGTTGCCATTCCCCAGCCAATCAGCGTATTTCCTTCGCGCATAGAACGCGGCTCGATGCTTCTTTTATCCCATCCAAATTTGGCTGCGCCTTCTTCATAACAAGAACGTAAAGCTTTGCTGGAAAAAGGTTTTTTATCATTCTGATCTTTCTCCGCATAATTTTTCAGGCGAAGTGCTAACGGATCCATTTTTAACGCATAAGCCAGCTCATCCATAGCAGATTCAAGCACCGGAATACCTGTTGCCGCACCTGGCGCACGCATATCAAGCGGCGTGTATGAATTTAATTTCACCAAATCGTACTCCGTTTTTACGTTTTCGCATTGATAAAGCAAGCCCGACCAGTTAACCACTATTTCGGTGTAATTCTCAAACTGAGAAGTTTCGCCATACGCTTTATGCATAACAGATTGCAGCGTTCCATCCGCATCAGCCGCCAGCGAAATGGTTTGCACCGTTGCCGGGCGATGGCCAAAAGAAAACATTTGTTGTCTGGTTAAGGAAACCCGCACAGAACGTTTTAGCTGCAATGATGCCATAACAGCTAAAAATAACTGATACTGCGGACGAAGGCCGGAACCAAAACCGCCACCCATATAAGGCGAAACTACACGCACTTCTTTGTCCGAAAGTCCGAAAACTTTGGTTACATAATTTAAGCTGTTGGTTACGCCTTGTGTTTTATCGTAAATAGTCAGTTTGCCATCCGGCTCCATCATTACCGTAGTAGCAAAAATTTCCATCGGGTTATGGTGCTCTGCACTGTGGATATACTCCGCAGAAATTTTTACAGGAGCTGCTTTAAAAGCCTTTTCTGCATCTCCTCTGGAAACCGGAGGTTTAAAACCCATTTTGCCTTTTGGTGCTTCAATAGATTTAGAAAGATTTTCCTCTAATGAAGTTTTGTGCTCATCCGTTTTGTAATCAACGGTGATGATGGAAGCAGCATAACGCGCCAGTTCAAAAGTTTCTGCCACTACCAATGCAATCGGCTGCATACTGTACCTGATTTTTGCATCGTGCAACGGCCTGAACGGCGAACCGTCAACAGCATCGTCATCTTTGTAACTTTTGTCAAACCAGGCAAAGCCAGATACATTTTCGTGTGTAAACACCTGTAAAACGCCCGGTAAAGCCAGTGCTGCTTCAGCATTAATATGTTTTATGGTTCCGCTGGCAATCGTGCTGGAAACTACGTAACCGTAAACCAAGCCATCGGCAGTATGTTCTGCTGCGTATTTTGCCTGTCCGGTTACTTTTAACGGCCCGTCAACGCGGGTAGTTGGTTTTCCTATATAATCGGTTTTCATTCGTTTGTTTTTTTAGGTTGATGCTTCTTTTATGCGGTAAATTTTTGCTTAAACCGCTTTTGCAGCTTCGGTAAAGGCACGGACGATGGCACGTTTAGCTAATTCAATTTTAAACGTATTATCTCCAAAACCTTTTGCGCCAGCCAATACAGTTTCTGCCAATGCTTTAAAATTTTCGGCTGTTGCCGCTTTGCCGATCATCTGGCTTTCTGCTGTTTTATCTCTCCAGGGTTTGTGCGCAACTCCGCCTAAAGCCAAACGAATATTGATGATGGTATCGCCTGATAATTCTAAAGCTGCTGCTACAGAAACCAGCGCAAAAGCGTACGATTGCCTGTCGCGTAATTTTAAATAATTTACGTGCGTGCCAAAGTTGTTTTTGGGGAGATCAATAGAAGTAACCACATCATCCGGATGAAGATTGTTGTCAAATTGCGGCTGATCGCCCGGCAAACAGTGAAAATCTGCAAAATCCACTACCCGATCACCATTTTTGCCGGTTACGTTTACTTTTGCATCCAGCGCAGCCAAAGCTACACACATATCCGATGGATGCGTGGCGATACATTGCTCGCTTGTACCTAAAATTGCATGAATCCGGTTATAACCATTAATGGCAGAACAGCCGCTGCCCGGTTCGCGTTTATTGCAAGGCGTAGCCAGATCGTAAAAATAATAACAACGCGTGCGTTGAAATAAATTTCCGCCGTTAGTAGCCATATTGCGCAACTGCGGAGAAGCACCAGCCAAAATTGCTTTGGAAAGCAAAGGATAACGTGTTTCTACTTTTTCGTTCCAAGCTGTGTTGGCGTTAGTGGCCAATGCGCCTAAACGCAAACCGCCATCTTCGGTATCTTCAATTTCAGTTAAAGTAAGCCTGCTCAAATCAACCAGATAATCCGGTCGTTCTACATTTTCCTTCATCAAATCCAATAAATTAGTGCCGCCGGCAATAAATTTGGATTTGGCGTTTGCAGAAACAACTTCTACCGCTTCTGCAACATCTCCTGCTCTTTTGTACGAAAAACTATTCATGATTTCCTCCTTTCACATCCAAAATAGCTGCATTGATATTAGTGTATGCACCGCAACGGCAAATGTTTCCGCTCATCAGCTCTTTGATTTCATCCAAAGTATTTGCTTTTCCTTCGTTCATCAATCCAACAGCAGAACAAATTTGTCCGGGCGTGCAGTAACCGCATTGGAAAGCATCATGCTCGATAAAAGCTTTTTGCATTGGGTGCAGTTCGTGGCTGTGCGATAGGCCTTCAATTGTGGTAATCTGTTGTCCGTCCTTCATAATAGCCAAAGTCATGCAAGAATTAATGCGTACGCCATTAACTAAAACAGTGCAAGCACCGCATTGCCCGTGGTCGCAACCTTTTTTTGTTCCTGTAAAACCAACGTATTCGCGCAAGGCATCCAGCAAACTTACCCAAGGCGCAATTTTGAGTACATGCTCCTGACCGTTTATTTGCAAACGGACTTCTACCGTTTCTGCAGGGGCAGGCGCTACCGCAGTTGTGTTGCTGCCTGATGCTTGTTTAAAAAAATCCAACATAATTTTTAATTTAATAAGGTTTTTGTTGATAAAAATTTTGAGTTGATCATAACCAAAAAAAGCATAATCAGCTTCCAATCAATTGAAAGGCTTTAAATTGAAAATACACTTTTATGTTCCCTTAAACCGAAATTACACCGCCAATGTTTAAGATAAATTCTATTTATAGTCAGTCCAATTAATCCTTGAAATATACTGTTTTTACGCCAATAAAAACAGCAGCAGCATTTAAAACTAAATGATGATTTAACTCTGTTATCATGCCTTATTTATTTGGATTTTCTGAAAACCTTAAAGCCTGCAACGCGTTTTTGATAAAACGAATTTTAACCTTATAAAAACAGTATGTCAACCAATCAAAAATATGCGCTGATAACCGGTGCAACCAGCGGTATCGGATACGAGCTGGCCAAATTATTTGCAAAAGATCAATACAATTTAGTGCTTGTTGCCAGAAATACAGAAGATCTGGAAAAAACAGCTACAGAACTAAAGCAATCTGGTATTGAAGTAGTTACCATATCCAAAGATTTATTTAACCGCGAAGCACCGCTTGAACTTTACGAAGAAGTGAAAGCAAAAGGTATCCAAATTGATGTTTTGGTAAACGATGCCGGACAAGGTCAGTACGGTTTATTTGCTGAAACGGATATTAACCGCGAGCTGGATATTATTCAATTAAATATCGGTGCAACCATTGCGCTGGTAAAATGCTATTTGCCGGAAATGATTGCCCGCAAAGACGGAAAAATACTAAACCTTTCTTCTATAGCTGGCAAAACGCCTGGCCCATACCAATCCGTTTATCACGGAACAAAAGCGTTTATCCAATCGTTTACAGAATCCATTCGTTCTGAAAATAAAGATAGCGGCGTTACCATTACAGCGTTACTTCCGGGAGCTACTGAAACTGACTTTTTTAACAAGGCAGACATGTTAGATTCTAAAATTCTTCAATCAGGAATGTCTGATGCAGCTGATGTTGCCAAAGATGGTTACGATGCATTAATGTCTGGAGATGATATGGTGATTTCCGGATTGAAAAACAAAGCAATGATTGCCATGACCAATATTACACCAGATCATTTGGTTGCTGATATGATGAAAAAACAACAGGAACCGGTAGATAAATCAGAATAAGCTAAATACTTCTTTTATCGTATTAAAACCTCAAGCTAATTAAGTTTGAGGTTTTTTTTATTAAAGAAGAAAAATATTGTTTAAACCTTTAATCATTTTCATGATTGTTGTTTTTTCTGAAAAAGTTTACATAAACAGATAAAGCAGTTGCCAGAAAAAAGCTTAATCCAGTCAAAGTATCAATCAAAGAAGGATTGATACTTTTACCGGTAATCTGATTCAGATAATATTTAATAAAGGAATTAGGTAAATTATATTCACCTAATTTTTCTTTAACTTGCCATTGCCAGTCGGTAATCGGGCAATAACCGATTCCAAACCAAATCCCCAACACAAACCAGGATAACGCTGTTAGCAAGATCAGCATAAAATGAAACTTGCGAGCCGGTTTCCAAATCCAACCAAAAAGATTGAAGCCAATAATAGCCAAATGCAGTAAAGTAAACAAAAGATCCTGCGTTTTAAGACTCATTAATTTTGTTCTTTTTTAGTGCTTCTTTTATCTAACAAAAAACCCTGAACTTGGATACAAGTTCAGGGTTTTTTTATTCAATTTTGACACAATTGAATTTATGGTTTCAAAACCACTTTCACACAATCATCTTCTTTATTTTTGAAAATATCATAACCATGTGCTACTTCACTTAATGGCAAAGTATGCGAAATAATATCATCCAAAACCACTTTTTCGGTAGTAACCAATTCGATCAAATGATCTATATAATTTAACACCGGCGCCTGGCCTTGTTTGATGGTGATGCCTTTATCAAACATACGGTGGACTGGAAAATTATCAAACGGCGTACCGTACACGCCAACAACGGTAACTGTTCCACTTCGGCGCACTGCTCTAAAACAGGTTTCGAGCACTTTCATACTACCTTTTTCAAAGTTGACGGTTGCTTTTACTTTATCTAAAAAAGAACGTTCGGCTTCAAAACCTACAGCATCTACGCAAACATCTGCACCACGGCCGCCTGTCATTTCGCGGATAGCTTCTACCACATCCACGTCATGCGGATTCAGGGTTTCTACTTTGTTCACTTCTTTTGCTCTTTTTAAGCGGTAATTTTCTGGGTCGATAGCGATAACACGGCCTGCTCCCATTATCCATGCTGCTTTTTGTGCCATTAATCCAACCGGACCAGAACCGAAAATAGCAACCGTTTCGCCACCTTTTAGCTGTGCCCAATCAATTGCAGACCAACCTGTTGGAAAAATATCCGTTAAAAACAGTACCTGTTCATCCGTCATGTTATCAGGTACTTTCCGCGGACTAATATCAGCATAAGGCACACGCACATATTCCGCTTGTCCGCCAGAATAACCGCCATACAAATCGGTATAACCAAACAAAGCTGCACCTTTTTGATCCAGCAAATCGCCGTCCGGGCCGTAATGTTCGTAATTGGAATTTTCGCAATGCGGCGTTGCGCCATGCGTGCAGAAAAAACAATGACCGCAGGCAATTGGAAAAGGAACCACTACACGATCACCTTTTTTTAAATTTTTAACACTGGGGCCAACTTCTTCTACAATTCCCATAAACTCGTGGCCAACAATCATATCTTTGGTTTGCGGGATGCCGCCATCATAAATATGCAAATCAGAACCACAAATTGCTGTAGAAGTAACTCTTAAAATAACATCACCCGCATCTTCAATTTTCGGATCATCAACGGTATCGTAACTAATATCGCCTGGCTTGTGAAAAACTGCTGCTTTCATAAATTATTTTTAATATTTAATAGTTTAATTATCAAACGAAATAACAGTCGCAGTAATGCATAGTTTCAGTAATGCTATATTTCTTCCAAAAAATTTAAGCAAAATATGCATACTGTTTTTATCGTGCAAAATCTGAATTACAAACGGTGTAAAAGTATAATTTACCGCTTTATTATTATGTGATTTGATTTTCTATTGATAAAAGTATTTGCTGAATTAAGTTGATCGTGATACTTCTTTTAGCACATAAAAACCGTTAACTCCGATCTATTTTTCGAAAATCCTATTCTCCCGGATGATAGGTTTTTTCTGCCTGTTTCAGCACATCTTCCTTGTAAAACAGCACATCTTTAAACTTTCCGTTTAGATACATTTGCGCCTGATCTGTAAAATGTTTGGAGTTTGGGTCGAAGGATTGTCCGCCGGTAATAATCGTTTTGGCTTTTATCTTTGGCCCGAATTCTACTGCGGCAATAAAACTGTTTCCGGAATAACCATAACGCTTTTCGGTATTTGCCGTACGACTAACAAATGAAGGTAACTGACCAAATGTGGAAGCAACCTGCGCCACCGGAACACTTGATTTCTCATCATCAAAAACACCATTTTCGGTGCGTTGGTAACGGTTAATTTCTCCCCAGTTTATTTTCCAGGAACCGTAACGGCTTTGCAAGTTTTTGATAGATTCTGACAGATAAAGCAGTTCCTGCACTGGTTCTATATTTTGTAATAAAGCGTTTACACGTTCGGTTTGATAAGTCCCTTCTTCAGCTGATTTTGCTTTGGGCAAAGCCAGCATCATCCGGTTTCCCCACTCTACCGCCAGCGTTGTTGCTACCGAATTTGCGGCCGATCTTCTATCCCAAGCCTGTAAAATTTGGATTGGTTCTGCCAGTTGCTGCTTCAAAGAATCCGGTGCTTGTGCAAAAACCTTAAAAAGTGATGGCAGCAACACATCAAATGCTACCAGATAATGATCATAGCCTTTTGCAATCAACTCGTCTAAGGTCAGTTTTTGGGTTTCACTGAAAAGTCTGATTGCATTAATTCCACGGTAATTTTCTCCATCAGGAGCCATGTAACTTGGATATTTATTTTTATCCGGACTGCTTTTGCCAGAGGAAGTAAAAGGTGTGGAATTACAGTTTTGGATCCAGCCAGTAGCAGGATTAATCACTTGTACAATTTCATTCAAAGGATGCAAACCTTGCCATTCTGTTGCAGCAATCGTGCCGTCAACTGGTTTCGTCCAGTCTAATTTCGGGTCTCTTTTCGGCATAAAATTTCCGTACCAAAAAGCAGTATTTCCTTGGTCATCCGCATAAACCGTGTTATTGGTAGCGTTGGAAAGCAAATCCATTGCTTTTTTATAAGCTGGAAAAGTATTGGCTTTGGTGATCAGCCAGGATTCGAGCAGCGCATTGTAAGAACGATTATTCGCTTTTAAACTCAGCCATTTGCCGTTTCTGCTGCCCAAAATTGGTCCGTGCTGCGTATAATAACCGGTAATTTTTTGCTGGATGATTTTATCACCATCTTTCACATTCATCAGCAATTGCCGCACGATAACGGGTTTCTGCTCGCCGTTGTATTCGTAATACCAGGTATTGCCTTTTTTACTAACTTTTTCTTCGTACAAATCGGCCACATCGGCATTGCTGGAAGTGTGCATCCAGCCGCAATGCGCATTAAATCCCTGATAAATAAAAAATTGTCCCCATGTAACCGCACCATACGCGTTTAAACCTTCTTCGCTCACCAATTGCACTTCGCTTCTGAAATAAAACGGCACATGCGGGTTGATGTACAACATCGCATGACCGGAAGTTGATTTTGAAGGAGAAATAGCAAAACCGTTCGAACCGATTTCTCTTGCATTCAAGATATCTTCCGGACTTTCCGTTTTCCAAACTTTCCTACTTCCTAATTTTTCCGGGCCGTTAGCATAAAACTCTTTGGTTTCATTCAGGTTGATGCCGCCGGTAACCGTTGCCGAAACACTTCCATCCGTAAACATCAGCGCATACCAGGGCTGGTAATGATGGAAAACTAGCGGCTTAACTTCCGGGTGTTTGTACAAGTAATAATTCATGCCGTCAGCAAAAGCATCCATCAGTTTTTTAAAATTGGATTCGCTGGTTTGGTAATCTTTAATCGCATCGGCACTATCGGCAATCAGCTGCAATTGTACATCAGTATAAAGGTTACTTTCGCCGTCAACTTCCGATTGTTTGCCTAATTGATACAGATAATTGCGTTCTATTCCTTTAAAATTTTCTTCGCATTGCGCGTACATCAACCCAAAAACTACAGCTGCATCCGTTTTACCGTAAATATGCGGAACGCCCCAGTTATCGCGGACAATTGTTACGTTTTGCGCCTCTGCCTTAAACCTTTTAATTTCTGTAGAAGTGAATTTTTGTGCGCTTAAAAATAGTGGCAGCAGCAGGAAGATAGTTGTAATAAGTTTTTTCATGGATAAAAGAAGTACGACAATTTTGGAAGATGCCGGACTGTTTAAATTTAGGTCAAAAAAGTTATAATGCTTCTTTTATCGTGCAAAAATCTGAATCAGTTGTTATCCGCATAAAAAGCTAATTGCTGGCTGCATATAACAATTGAGTTGTTTATTGATTGTATCTTATTTAAGCTGATAAAATAGATTTAACAATGGAAACAACAATTTTAGTAGCCGGCGCAACGGGTGATTTGGGTGGCAGAATTATTAAAGCTTTGATCGGCAAAGGCGCAACTGTGCACGCACTTGTCCGCAAAAGCAGCGATGCGGCAAAAGTGGAAATGCTGACAAACTTAGGTGCAAAAGTAATGCAGGTTGATTTAGCAGATGCGGAAGCATTGACACAAGCTTGCCAAGGAGTTTCCTGTGTGGTTTCTGCGTTGGCTGGCTTGCGCGAGGTGATTGTTGATGCGCAATTATTGTTGCTAAATGCAGCAGTAGCCGCAGGTGTGCCACGCTTTATTCCGTCTGATTTTGCAACGGATTTTACAAAACTCCCCGAAGGTGAAAACCGAAATTTCGATTTGAGAAAGGAATTTCATACGCATCTTTCTAAAGCAAATATTGCCGCAACTTCTATTTTAAATGGTGCTTTTACGGATATTTTAAGGTACAATACGCCTTTTTATAACCTTAAAAATAACACGGTTGGCTTTTGGGGAGATGCAGACTGGAAAGTTGATTTCACCACAAAAGACAACACCGCCGACTTTACAGCCGCTGCAGCTTTGGATGCTGCAACGCCTGAAATTTTACGGATTGCTAGTTTCCAAATCAGCGCAAATGAAATAGCAGCTATTGGAACTGAAGTTAAAAAAGTGGATTTTAAACTGATTCCGATGGGAAGTTTAGCATCACTTTCTGAACACAACAAAAGCGAAAGAGCCGCACATCCCGAAGGTGAAAACCAGTTGTATACCAGCTGGCAACAAAGCCAGTATATGCACAGCATGTTTAGTGTTCAGAATAATCCGCTTGACAACGAACATTACCCGGATATTAAGTGGGCAACTGCTTTAGAGGTGATTTCCAGGATTTAAGCAGCTGTATTTTGTAAATTTTTTTTGTGTGAATAGGATAAAATTGCATATCTATCTTCATCAAAAGCAAAAACCTGACAAACGGTACAATTTA
>JBPBQV010000011.1:0-163471 GCA_050955045.1 Janthinobacterium lividum
GATATCAACAGTAATTCTATTGGTATTGAGCTGGATAATACTGGTTTTGTACCTTTCCCGGAAGCGCAGATCAATAGTTTGCTGTTGCTGCTTGCTAACCTTAAAAAAACATATAATATTCCAACCGCTAATTTTATCGGGCATGGAGATATTGCACCCGGCCGAAAAGTTGATCCAAATAAATATTTCCCCTGGAAAACTTTAGCAGAGCATGGTTTTGGCAATTGGTATGATATGGTTTTAGATACAGTTCCGGCAAACTTTAATGCTTTGCAAGCGATGCGTATTATTGGTTATGATACACGGGATTCTACGGCTGCATTTGCTGCTTTTAAACGGCATTTTACGCCGCAGGATAGTACGCGGATGGTTACTGATTCGAGTAGGATGATTTTGAATAATTTGTTGAAGAAGTATTAGAGGGGATTTTGAATTATTAAGAGGAAGTTAATTGTTTAGTTGTAAAGCAAATACGATTATGAGAAAGAAACATCGAGATGAATTATTCGATTTGATTCGTAATATAGGCTTAAACCAAGACGATTTTGCATTATCATTAGATACACAAAAAGGTCAACCATTATTTGATTTGTTTACAAAAGTATTTAGTGTTTTGCCATGCTGATTTAAAACCAGTAATACAACTACATTTATCCAAATGCAAAACCTTCAACCATACAAACCAGCAATAGCAAAGCTTTGTGAAATTCACAAAGTAAAAAAGCTATATGCCTTTGGTTCTGTATTAACTGAACGTTTTAATACCGATAGTGATATTGATTTAATTGTAGAATTTAAAAATATTGAATCGGAAGATTATGCCGACAATTACTTCAACTTCAAATTTTCTTTACAAGATGTTTTGAAGAGACCAATTGATTTGCTGGAAGATAAGGCTATAAAAAATCCATACTTCAGAAAAACTGTTAACGAAAACAGGCAGCTTGTTTATGGATAATAACATTAAAACCTGGTTACATGATATTTTAAATGCTATTGTTGAAATCGATAGCTTCTTTGATAACGGACCAAAGGTATTTGCCTATTATCAAAAAGACTTGAGGACAAAACGTGCAGTTGAAAGAAATATTGAAATTATTGATGAAGCGATGAACCGAATCTTGAAACTGGATGAATCAATTCCAATAACAAGTTCAAGAAAGTTAGTAGATGTCCGAAACAGAATTATTCATGAATATGATTCTGTTTCGGATGATGTTATTTGGGGAATTGTGGTCAAACATTTACCTGTTTTGAATAAAGAAGTTACTCATTTATTAAACGAGCACTGATTTTTTCCTTATAAAAACAGCATCAACCCTTCTTCACTTCTTTCGCCCAGGCATCTTTTAAAGTAACTGTTCGGTTAAAAACCGGTTTTTCGGCAGAAGAATCCTGATCTAAACAAAAATAACCTTTGCGGATAAACTGGTAATTGCGGCCAGTTTCAGCTTGTGCCAAATCTTGTTCGATAAAAGCAGTAATCGTAGTTAAACTTTGCGGATTGATGAAATTTTCAAAGTCGCCTTCACTGCTATTCATATCTTCTTCGGTAAACAAACGGTCGTACAAACGCACTTCAGCTGTTTTGGCGTGCGGCACACTCACCCAATGGATCGTTCCTTTTACGTTGATGCCGCTGGTATCTTGTCCGCTTTTACTTTCCGGGAGATAGCTGCAATGAATTTCGGTGATTTGTCCGTTTTCATCTTTTACAAAATCCTCACACTTGATGATGTAAGCGTTTTTCAAACGAACCATTAAACCCGGACCCAAACGGAAGAATTTTTTAGGCGCATTTTCCATAAAATCTTCTCGTTCAATATAAATCTCACGGCTGAAAGGAATCTCACGGATACCTTCACCGCCTTCTACTTCCGGATTATTTTCGCCGTACAGAATTTCTTCCTGACCTTCGGGATAATTGGTGATGACTACTTTTACCGGATCCAAAACTGCCATTCTGCGCCATGCAGTTTTATTCAGTTCTTCACGAATACAAAATTCCAGCAAACTGTAATCAATTAGGTTTTCTCTTTTGGCAATACCGATTCGATCGCAAAATTCACGGATACTGGCAGCCGTATAACCGCGGCGGCGCAAACCACTGATCGTCGGCATCCGCGGATCATCCCAGCCGGAAACAAAATTTTGGTTCACCAATTGCAGCATTTTGCGCTTGCTCATTACCATGTAAGTAATGTTTAAACGGGCAAATTCATATTGCTGCGAAGGGAAAATCTCCAGTTTTTCGATAAACCAGTTATACAGTTCGCGGTGCGGGATAAACTCCAGCGTACAAACCGAATGCGTAATGTTTTCAATGGAATCGCTTTGGCCATGCGCAAAATCATACATTGGGTAAATGCACCATTTATCGCCTGTACGATGATGGTATGCATGTTTGATACGGTACATCAGCGGATCGCGCATTTGCATATTCGACGAAGCCAGATCGGCTTTTGCACGCAGCACTTTTGCACCATCCGGATATTTCCCGTCGTACATTTCCTGAAACAAAGCCAGGTTTTCTTCTACAGTTCGATTACGATATTGGTTTGGCGTTCCCGGTTCAGTTGGCGTTCCTTTTTGGGCGGCAATTTCTTCCGGCGAACTATCATCAACATAAGCCAAACCTTGCTGAATCAAATTCAACGCAAAAGCATACAGCAAATCAAAATAATCAGAAGCATACAACTCGTTTGCCCAGGTAAAACCAAGCCATTTTACATCAGCTTTAATGCTTTCTACATATTCGGTTTCTTCGGTTACGGGGTTGGTATCATCAAAACGAAGGTTGGTTTGTCCGCCATATTCCTGCGCCAATCCAAAGTTTAAACAGATGGATTTGGCATGGCCGATATGCAAATAACCGTTTGGCTCCGGCGGGAAACGGGTAAAAACCTTGCCTCCGTTTTTGCCATTACGGATATCTTCTTCAACAATTTCTTCTATAAAATTCAATGATTTTTTCTCGCTCATAACCAATTTCGTACTGCTGCAAAAGTAGAAATATTTTGTACCGAAATTTTGAGTAATGAGTTTGATCCCGTTCAAAAGGAAAAATATTTCCTGACATATCTTTCTACATGAATTCTAGCATTACCAATTTTTACCTGATAAAAGAAGTATCGATACAATTAATTTTATTGATTTTCTATTAATCAATCGATTGATTAATATTTACAATTCGATGAAAAAACCTGTTTAATTTCTCTTTACATTTGTTGCGTGTTTAAACACATAATATTATACAAAATGAAAAATCTATTTAAAATCTCTATTTTATCCCTGGCTATCGCCGGATTGTCTTTTAGTGCAAAAGCACAAACTGTTAAAACTACTACTTCTAATGGTGTTCGTTTAAGTATCGGTGCCGATGCAGGTGTTCCGGTTGGAACTTTGTCTGACACACACGACTGGAATTTAGGCGGATCAATCCAGGCAGATATCCCGGTTGCAACTAACCTTTTTGTTACAGCAAACGCTGGTTTCAACAACTTTTTTGGTAAAACTTATAATACCGGAATTGTATCTGTAAAAGCAGCTGATATTAGCTTAATTCCGGTAAAAGTTGGTTTAAAGTATTTTCCGGTTGAAAATTTTTATGTGCAAGGTGAAGCCGGTGCTTCTTTTATCACCAATAAAAATAAAATCGGTTCAACAGAATCTGCCGCATTTACTTATGCACCACAAATTGGTGTACAGTTTCCGGTTGGTAACAAAAACTACATTGATGCCGGTATCCGTTATGAAAGTAACACCAAATTTTACACCAATGGCAACAACAATAATTTCTTCGGAATACGTGTTGCTTATGCTTTTGATACCAAATAATCACTTCTTGGTTTAAACAAAAAAGCTGCTTTTTTTAAGGCAGCTTTTTTTATGGCTGTAAATTTAGTTCTTGTTGTAGAACCTTTTACCCAAGCTTAGCGTAAAGACGTAAAATCATTTTTGTGCTTGTTTTGAAGCAACATCGGTTATGAAAAAGCTGCTTATTATTGATGATGAGGTAAATACCGCAAATCTGCTGTCGAGGTTTTTAACCCGCAATGGCTTTGAGGTGATGACGGCATCTACCGGTGCGGCGGCATTAGAATTGTTAAAAAACAATCAGTTTACACTTGTTTTATGCGATTTCCGGTTGGAAGATACTGATGGCCGCGAAATACTAAAAAAAATCAAGCAAGAATATCCAGATACAGGCGTAATTATCATTACCGGTTACTCTGATATCAAAATGGCAGTAGAACTCATTAAAATGGGTGCTTACGATTACATTACAAAGCCACTTTATCCGGATGAAATACTCAATACCATCAACAAAGCTATTGAAACACAAAATGCTTTAAATACTGCGCCAGCAACTGTTTACATCACTCCAGAAAAAAATACCGGTAAAAACAGTACCACTACTTTGGTTGGCAAACAGGAGCTGATTGTAGGTGTTAGCGAAGCCTCAAAAGAGCTGGCCCGGCAGGTTAATTTGGTTTCTCCAACTAATTATAGTGTGATTATTTTTGGTGAAAGCGGAACAGGTAAAGAATCAGTAGCAAAAAGCATTCATCAAAATAGCACCAGGCATGATAAGCCTTTTATTGCGATGGATTGTGGTTCATTGACTAAAGAATTAGCTGGAAGTGAGTTTTTTGGTCACGAAAAAGGTGCTTTTACCGGAGCTTTGAACACAAAAATTGGTCATTTTGAAATGGCCAATGGCGGTACTTTGTTTTTAGATGAAATAGGAAATTTATCTTACGAAATACAGGCTATACTATTGCGAACGGTGCAGGAAAGAAAAGTAAAAAGGATTGGCAGCACCAAAGAAATTGATTTGGATGTTCGCATTATTGTGGCAACAAACGAGAATTTGGCAGAAGCGATCCAAAATGGCCGTTTTCGGGAAGATTTGTATCACCGTTTTAACGAATTTGCCATTTACATGCCGCCTTTGCGTAAGCGCGGAACAGATATTATGTTGATTGCTACTCATTTTGCAAAAATTACCAGCCAGGAATTAGGTAAAAATATTACTCGTTTTGCTCCGGATGTAATTACGGCTTTAACTAATTATGCTTGGCCGGGAAATATTCGAGAACTTAAAAATGTAATCCGCCGTGCAACATTACTAACAGAAGGAGAGGAAGTTTCAACAAAATCACTTCCATTGGAGATTTATAGCAACTACATAAAAGTACCTGTAAACGAAGCATTGCCTATATCTGAAAATACACAACCCATTGTTAATCAGCTTAAACCAGATTTAAAAAATGCGGCATTAGAAGCAGAGTACGAAACGATTTTAAGGGTGTTAAAAGAAGTAAATTTTAATAAAACAAAAGCGGCTCAAATTTTAAACATTGACCGAAAAACTTTGTATAATAAAATGAATGCCGCTGATCATCAAACAATCAAAGTATGAGTGCTGATGCCGAACTAAATATTGCTACAAAAGTGTTAGAGCATGATATTAGAAACCAGCTTGGCAACATATATCTTGCAGTAGAAGGAATTAAGGCTGAATTTGCAGAAACCAACAATGAAGATTTTAGTTCTTACACAGATATTATTATCAATTGCTGTAAACAGGTAGAAAATATTATCCGGCAGATTAAAACAAAGTAATATTCATGTTTCTCTAAAAGAAAAAAATAAATTTAAACCAACTATCTATTCACAGTAATGTTGTTAATGAAAGATTTTTTTAGCAATATTGCACAACCAAAAAAATGACGATGAAAAAAGTAAACTTCTACTCTCTAATAGCTCTCGGCTTGTTGTCCCTGCCGGCGGCTAAGTCCTTTGGACAAGACTCTACAGGACGGGCTCCGAAACCTGAAATGATGTCATCTAAACCAACAGTGTTTGGAGGACGTGCACAGTACACCACTTGGAACATTGGTATCAATGCAGGTGTTTTAGCTCCAATGATACCTTTTGGTTCTAATGATTTTACTGATAGTAAAGAACTAAATTTAGGTTATGGTATTTCCATTAGAAAACAATTGGGCCATGCATTTGGCTTGCAATTAGATGGAACTTCTGGTAAATTGTCGGGTAATAATACTGATGCAGTAGGCGGTGTAAGAAATGGTGTTAAAGCTTTTGATACACGTTTAGCATACTCTGCTACTTTAAGTGGTGTTGTAAATGTTGCTACTGTTGATTTCATTCGTCGCAAAAATTCTGTAAACTTTTTTGTTTCTGCTGGTGGTGGTTTAGCGGCTTACGCTCCTAAAGTTACTCTTCCAAACAATACTGTAGTTGACTTTAAAGGAACAGCAGGTCCTGATCGTGATCGTGATTATGTTCGCGAACTGGTTATTCCAATTGGTGTTGGTGTAAAGTTCAGATTAGCCGATAAAATCGCTTTAAACTTTGGTTATACAGCAACATTTGTTGATGGTGATAATTTAGATGGAGTTAAAGCAAGTTTTCCAACAAAAGATAAATTTTCTTACGGTTACGGCGGTTTAGAATTTGCTTTAGGTGGAAAATCTAAACCAAATTTAGACTGGGTTAATCCGGCAGCTTTATTTTATGATGAATTGCAAGATTCCACTCTACGTATTACAGTTGATAGTTTAAAAGGTAAAGTTAGTGGTGTTGAAACCAGCATTTCTGATTTGAAAAAAGATTCTGATGGTGATGGTGTTCGTGATGATTTAGACAAATGTGCTAACACTCCTGCAGGCACTGTAGTTGATGGTGGTGGTTGCGAAATCAAAATGCCAACTCCTCCGCCAGTAGTTGAAGCTCCAATGCCTCCTCCAGCTCCAATTGTTGTGAAAAAAACAGTTACTAAAAAATATCGTGTTCGTACAAAAAAATACCACACTGTAACAAAAAAGAAAAAACCAACAACTAAATAACATTGGTTTTTACAATATTGAAAAAAGCTCCGAATGATATTCGGAGCTTTTTTTATAAACGTTTTTTTATAAATGTAATTGACTGTTTATTTGCTTTTATCTTTAGTGCAACAACACATTATAATAATTAGTATTTAGATTTACTGCAAACATTATTAATGCCTTAATAGTTAGCTATTCTCAATATTACTAATATAAAAGTATAAGCCATTACTAAAAGCAATTATAATTTTGTTAAAGCAAACTACTTTTATTTATTATGCAAGTAACTTAAATCAGCAATTTCTCATGGAACAAAACAAAACAAATCCTCCAATTATAGAACAGATAAAAGAATATGTTGAAACCCGAATCCGATTAATCAAATACAAAGCTATTGACCAAGCAACAGGTATAATAGCAAGTGTAATTGCATACACTATAGTTGCAGTATTGGGTTTATTCATTTTGTTATTTTTTAGCGTAACACTTGCATTATTTTTAGGTTCGTTATTTGGTTCTTACTGGGCGGGTTTTGGTTGTGTTACTTTATTATATATTATATTGGCAGCTTTAGTTTTGATGTTAAAAGCTAAGTACATCGAAGCTCCACTGATTGGATTTTTTATCACAAAATTTTTTAAAAATAACAGCAAATGATTGTACCAATTAAAAGTATTCACGATTTACGAAATGAAATTGTACGTTTAGAAACTTTAAACGTACAACAGGAAGTTGCTATCAAACAACGTTTTAGCAGTCCAAAAACAATTTATAAAACCTTACTTTCTGCTCTTCCAAAATCTACCGTAAGCAATTCCGGCAATTCGCTTAACGTGAAAGGTTTATTAAATCAGGATATTGTAGGTGCTATTTCTAAATACTTGCTTCCGCTAACTTTAAACAAAACTTTGTTTAAAGGTTCCGGCTTTATTACCAAATCGGTAGTTAATTTTTTATCCAAACAAGCATCAGGATACATCAATCAGAATACAGTAACTACCGGCTTAGACAAAATCAAAACAGCAGTTTCAAATTCAAAAATAACAGATACCTTACTGGTAAAATTAAAGCCGTTTGAAAATATTTTGTCGAGAATAAAATTGCCTGCTAAAAAGAGCATCAAAAATACTTCGCCAACTTTTGTTAATACACCTGTAGTAATAAAAACGTTGGATTAATCAGGATTTAATATCTAATTTTTATAATCAGGTTTTGAAAAACAGAACCTGATTTTTTATTTTAAAAATCGGCATAACTATTATGCACAATTTATACGCCGGAATTTATAAGCTAAAGCTATTTTTGCCACCTAATTTTTTGTGTTTGTGGGAAAAGATAAATTAAGACGTTTTACAGAGATTACAGCTTTTGAAAACGTTTTACAGTTAACAGAAGGCCATACTTTAAAAGGCAATTGGCTTACAGATCATTTTAAAAACCAGCACCCAATTGTGTTGGAACTGGCTTGTGGAAAAGGAGAATATGCCGTAGAAATGGCACGTAAATTTCCCGAGAAAAATTTTATCGGTGTAGATTATAAAGGCAATCGCATTTGGCGCGGTGCAAAAACGGCGTTAGAAGAAGAAATTAACAATGTTGCTTTTTTAAGGATTCAGATTGAAGATATAACCGAATTTTTTGAGCCAAACGAAGTATTCGAAATCTGGATCACTTTTCCGGATCCGCAGCCGCAGGTTGGGCGCGAAAAAAAACGCTTAACCTCTCCGCGTTTCCTCCAAAATTACCAACAGATTTTGCAGCCTGGCGGTTTTATTCATCTCAAAACAGATAACGATAATTTGTACGCTTATACGCTGGAAAAAATTGCAGAACAAAATTTAAAACTGCATATCAGCACGAATAATTTATATCATTCTGAATACGCTGATGATGTTTTATCCATTAAAACTTATTACGAAAAAAAGTATCTGCAAACCAATAAAAACATCAATTACATCAAGTTTTCTTTTGATTAGCTTTAAACATGGAAAGCGATAGTTTTTACGAAAAAGTTTATTGGGTTGTGCGGCAAATTCCTACCGGAAGAGTAACATCATACGGTGCGATTGCCGAATTTTTAGGAACAAAAGGTTCATCCAGAATGGTTGGTTATGCAATGGGCAATTCAATCAAAATATTTCCTCCAGTTCCAGCACACCGTGTGGTAAACCGGATTGGCTTATTAACCGGGAAACAACGTTTTGGTAGTCCGGATTTAATGCAGCAAATGCTCGAAAGCGAAGGGATTGTAGTAGAAGATGATCAGATTAAAAATTTTAAAAAGCTGTTTTGGGATCCCGCTCAGGAACTGGATTTATAGATGATAAAAGAAGCATTTTCTTTTATCACTTGAAAAGATTTATAAAAACCGAGTTAAATTCCCAGGATTTTAATGGCAATGGCAAAAAGCAAAATAACACGCTGTTCTTGGTGCGGAACCGACGAATTATACACCAAATATCACGATGAAGAATGGGGAAAGCCAACAACCAATGAGCAGGTTTTATTTGAGTTTCTGATTTTGGAATCTGCACAAGCAGGTTTAAGTTGGATCACCATTTTGCGTCGGCGCGAAAATTATCGCAAGGCTTTTGCTGATTTTAATCCGGGAAATGTAGCACAGTTTACAGCAGAAGATGTAGAAAGATTGATGCAGGATGAAGGTATCATCCGCAACAGGTTAAAAATAAATGCTGCCGTTACCAACACCATACTGTTTTTACAGGTGCAAAAACAGTATGGCAGTTTTTACAATTATTTGTACAGCTTTATGCCAGATAGAATACCAAGCATCAATCCAAAACGCTTGGAAAGCGGTCCGATAATCACAAACGAAATCTCCGATGCTATCAGCAAAGACTTAAAAAAACGTGGTTTTAAGTTTTTTGGTTCCATCATTTGTTACGCATATATGCAAGCCGTTGGCATGGTGAATGATCATATCGAAAACTGTGCATTCCGCTGATTTTTTTGCTTTTGGGTGATTTAGAACTTGGAGTTCTTAAATTTGAATTTTCCGGCAACAACCGGGAAATATTCAACCTGGTTTGTCCTCATGAAAAAACTGTTTTTATTAGATGGCATGGCGCTCATCTACCGTGCCCATTTCGCTTTAAGCAAGAATCCGCGTTTCACTTCCGGCGGCATCAACACCTCGGCCGTAATGGGCTTTGCCAATACGCTGATGGAAATCCTTAAAAAAGAAGCACCAACACATTTAGCCGTTGTTTTTGATACCAGTGCGCCAACCGAACGCCATACCGATTTTGTAGCTTACAAAGCGCATCGCCAGGCCATGCCCGAGGATTTAGCGCTGGCTTTGCCTTATGTAGTCCGTTTGGTAGAAGGTTTTAACATTCCCGTGATTACTTCTGATGGTTTTGAAGCGGATGACATCATCGGCACTTTAGCCAAAAAAGCAGAAAAAGTGGGTTATACCGTTTTTTGCATGACGCCGGATAAAGATTTTTGTCAGCTGGTTTCCGAAAACATTTTTGTGTACAAACCCGCACGAATGGGTAACGATATGGAAATTTTAGGCGTAAAAGAAGTATTGGAAAAATGGCAAGTAGAGCGTGCCGAACAGGTGATCGATATTTTGGGTTTGTGGGGAGATGCGGTAGATAACATTCCGGGAATTCCGGGAATTGGAGAAAAAACAGCAAAACTGCTGATCAAACAATTTGGTTCTGTAGAAGAAGTGATTGCCAATGCGCATCAGCTAAAAGGTAAGATGCGCGAAAACGTAGAGAACTTTGCCGAGCAAGGCATGATTTCTAAAAAGCTAGCCACCATTATTTTGAACGCGCCAGTAGAACTGGACGAGGAAGCCTTACTGGTTGGCAAACCAAGTCGTGAATTGCTGGAACCTTTGTTTGTAGAGTTGGAATTCCGCACCATTGGTCGCCGTGTTTTTGGTGAAGATTTCTCGGTAAATGAAGTGCGCTCTCCTGGCGTGCAGGCAGATTTATTCAGTTCTCCTGCTACTGGTGATGCTTCTTTTAGCACACAAAAATCAGCAGAAGTACCGGAACCTGTTATCGCTAATAAAAATATCAATAATACAGAACATAGTTATTTTCTGATAGATACAGCAGAAAAACGAAGCAAACTAATTGATCTGTTAAATCAACAAACTTCTTTTTGCTTCGATACAGAAACCACTGGAACAGATGCCAATTTATGCGAACTGGTTGGTTTATCGTTCTCCATAAAAATTGGCGAAGGTTATTACATTCCGGTTCCTGCGGATCAGATCGAAACACAAAACATCGTAAACGAATTTAAAGCGGTTTTGGAAAACAAGCAGATCATGAAGATCGGCCAGAATCTGAAATATGATATTCTGGTACTGAAATGGTACGGCATCAACCTGCAAGGTGCGCTGTTTGATACGATGATGGCGCATTATCTGATCGATCCGGATACGCGCCACAATATGGATTTATTATCTGAAAATTACTTGGGTTATACGCCGGTTTCCATCACAGAACTTATTGGTGCCAAAGGCAAAAACCAGGGCACGATGCGCGACGTTGAAATTGAAAAAGTGAAAGAATATGCCGCCGAAGATGCCGACATAACTTTGCAGCTAAAAGAAGCATTTGAGCCGATTTTGAAGGAAGTAAAAGCTGAAAAACTGGCGCACGATCTGGAGTATCCGCTGATTTATGTGCTTGCCGGAATGGAGTTTGAAGGTGTCAAGATCAACCAGGAAACGCTGAAAGAATCTTCTTTGCACCTGGAAAGTGATTTAATTCAGCTTGAAAAAACGGTACACGAAAAAGCCGGATTAACATTCAATATTGCTTCGCCCAAACAGCTTGGAGAAGTTCTATTTGAGAAACTGATGCTCGACCCGAAAGCCAAAAAAACCAAAACCGGGCAATATCAAACCGGCGAAGACGTACTGCTTGCACTGGCCCATAAAAGTGATATTGTACGCGATATTTTAGATTTCCGTCAGCTGCAAAAATTAAAATCTACTTATGTAGATGCGTTGCCGCTGATGATCAATCCAAAAACTGGTAGAGTTCATACTTCTTATAATCAAGCAGTTGCAGCAACTGGAAGATTGAGTTCTAATAATCCAAACCTGCAAAATATTCCGATTCGCACAGAACGCGGCCGTGAAGTGCGTAAAGCTTTTATCCCGCGGGATGAAAACCATATTTTGCTTTCTGCGGATTATTCGCAGATTGAATTACGTTTGATTGCCGAAATCAGCAAAGATGAAAACATGACGGATGCGTTTTCTAAAGGCATTGATATTCATACGGCAACGGCTGCAAAAGTTTACGGCCGCACGATTGAAGAAGTAACTTCCACCGAACGCCGGAATGCCAAAGCGGTTAATTTTGGAATTATTTACGGGCAATCTGCTTTTGGATTATCGCAGGGTTTGGGTATTTCCCGAAAAGAAGCATCAGATATTATCGAACAATACTTCAATCAGTATTCCGGAATTAAAAGTTACATGAGCGATACACTGGATTTTGCCCGCCAGAATGGTTATGTAGAAACACTTTTAGGGCGCAGAAGATATCTGCGTGATATTAACTCGGCCAATCCAACGGTTCGTGGTTATGCAGAGCGAAATGCAATTAATGCACCGATACAAGGTTCTGCGGCGGATATGATTAAAATTGCGATGATTAATATTCATAATGAAATAATCAACCAAAAACTAAATGCCAAAATGACGATGCAGGTTCATGATGAATTAGTATTTGACGTGCCCAAAAACGAAATAGAAATTATGCAGCCTTTGGTAAAAGAACTGATGCAAAATGCGTTAAAAACCAACATTCCGATTGTGGTAGAAACCGGAACCGGAAGCAATTGGCTGGAAGCGCATTAAACAAAACAATATTGAACAAATTATTTTTTGATGTATAATTTGTTCATATATACTTCCTATCTTGAGCTACCCATTATAACTATTACAGAACATGAAAGTAATTCATTTAAGCGCAGAATGTTATCCTGTTGCTAAGATTGGTGGTTTGGGCGATGTTGCAGGTGCGCTGCCAAAATACCTGAACCAGCTGGGCGTTGAAGCTGTTGTAGTGATGCCGTTTTATGAACGGAAGTTTGTGCAGGAAAACGATTTTGATACTGTTTTTCGGGCTAATACTTTTTTAGGTGATCGCCCGATTTATTTTGAAGTATTAAAAGAATGGACTGGAAAATTAGGATTCGATCTTTACATTATTAAAATTCCGGGCCTGCTGGATCGGACAGACGTTTATGGTTATGAGGATGACATAGAACGCTTTGTGGCTTTCCAACTGGCTTTTCTGGATTGGATGCTTTGGTCGGGAGAACACGCTGATGTAATTCATTGCCACGATCATCAAACCGGTTTGGTGCCTTTTTTACTGTATTATTCTTCGCGTTACACTTCCTTGTCTTATATAAGAAGTGTATTTACGATACATAACGGCCAGTATCATGGCGCTTTTAACTGGCAGCGCTCTAATTATCTGCCAGATATTGATCTCTGGAAAACCGGTTTGCTGGATTGGAAAAACGGTATCAATCCGTTGGCTTCCGCGGTTCGTTGTGCCGACGCTTTTACTACGGTTTCTCCAAGTTATTTAAAAGAGCTGTCCATCAGTTCCAATGGTTTGGAGTTTTTATTTGAGTTGGAAAAGGCTCATGGAATTGGTATTATCAACGGAATTGATACCGATGTTTGGGATCCGAAAACTGATCCGATGATCACCCAAAAATATACGGTAAAAACAGTATCCACCAAAAAAGCAAAAAACAAAGAGTTGCTGTGCAAGCAGTTTGGTTTCTCACCAGAAAAACCCTTATTCACTTTCATTGGACGACTGGTCGTAGAGAAAGGTGCAGATTTATTACCGGAAATTTTCAGACTGATGCTTGCTGATCCCGAAAATCCGGTTAGCATTTTGGTCTTAGGTTCTGGAGATGAAGAAACCGAACTGGAATTAAGTGCCTTAAAAGAAGCATTTCCTGGACAATACAACGCTTACATTGGTTATAATGAAGAGCTGGCGCATCGCATTTATGCCGGCGCAGATTTTATTTTGATGCCTTCGCGCGTAGAACCTTGTGGTTTGAACCAGCTTTATGCGTTGCGTTACGGCACCATCCCAATTGTAAACAGTGTGGGCGGTTTGAAAGACACCGTGATTGACATCAGCGAACCCAACGGTTATGGCATATGCTGCGAAGATGCTACCGTTGATGCTGTTTTTACCGGCATAAAAAGAGCAATCGAACTTTTTAAGAACACAGCCCAATTACGATTGTTATACCCAAAAGCAATGACTCTGGATTTCTCCTGGAGCCGATCTGCAAAAGAATACATTCACCTTTACCAAAGTTTAAAACCTAAATTATGAGTTCCAATGTAATTTGTATCGTATTGGGTGGCGGCCAGGGTTCCCGGCTGTTTCCACTCACTGCTACGCGCTCTAAGCCAGCCGTACCTATTGCCGGTAAATACCGTTTGGTTGATATTCCGATCTCCAATTGTATCAACTCCGGCATTGAACGAATCTATGTATTAACACAATTCAATTCGGCTTCCCTCAACAAACACATTAAAAATACGTACCATTTTAGTGTATTTAGTAATTCTTTTGTTGATATTCTGGCTGCAGAACAAACGCCGCATAACACTACCTGGTTTCAGGGAACGGCAGATGCAGTGCGTCAATCACTGCATCACTTAACACCGCATGAGTTTGAATATGTGCTAATTTTATCTGGCGATCAACTGTATCAGATGGATTTTGAACATATGATTGCAGATCACGAAGCCAAGAATGCAGAAATTTCTATCGCTACCATTCCGGTAGATGAAGCAGATTCTGAAGGTTTTGGTATCCTGAAAACTGATGACGACCAGATGATTACTTCTTTCATCGAGAAACCGAAAAAAGACATGTTGCCGGGATGGGACTCCGAAGTTAGTTCGGAAATGCAGAAAGACGGCCGCATTTATTTGGCTTCGATGGGTATTTATTTATTCAACCGGAAAACCTTGTACGAGTTACTGGAAGGAAATACGCGCACGGATTTTGGGAAAGAGATTATTCCGCAATCTATCGGCACACATAAAATTTCCAGTTATCAATACGAAGGCTACTGGACAGATATTGGTAGCATTCCATCTTTCTTTGATGCCAATTTGGGTTTAACGGATGAAATTCCGCAGTTTAATTTGTTCGATAAAAGAAGCATTTTCTCACGTGCGCGAATGCTGCCGCCTTCAAAATTATCAGGAACATCGTTGCACAACGCCATGATTTCTGATGGTTGTATCATTCATGCCGCACATATTTCCCGTGCTGTAATTGGTATCCGTACCCGTATCGGTGTAGGTACAACAATTTTGAACACGTATGTAATGGGAAATGATTATTACCAAACTCTGGAACAGATTGCCGCTTATAAATTGGAAAATAAACCAATTATGGGTATTGGCGAACGTTGCTACATCAATAACGCGATCTTGGATAAAAATTGTTACATCGGCAATGATGTCAAAATTAATGGCGGAACGCACTTGGAAGACGGAGATTTTGGAACTTATACCGTTACTGAAGGAATTATCGTGGTGAAAAAGAATGCGGTTATCCCGAGCGGAACGATTATATAAAAAATGCTGTTTTTATAAGCTAAAAATCCCGGAAGCTGTTTCCGGGATTTTTTGTTTTTAAGGATAGCCTCAACTAAACCTTCTCCAAAACAGCGGAATTTAAAAAAGCGGTTTTTTAAATTTATAATTGAATGGTTTGCTCGATTTCCGGCAAAGTAAAATTTAAACCAGCAGCTGCAAATTTGGCTTTTGTTGCTTCATGATCTAATTTGATCGGCGGAAAAGTATCAAAATGAACGCCAATAATATTTTTACAGTTGATAAAACCTGCTGCTTTTACGGCATCTTCCGGTCCCATGGTGTAGTTATCACCAATTGGAAGAAATGCCCAATCCAGTTTTTCATCTTCCAGCAATTTCATATCATAAGTTAAAGCCGTATCACCAGCGATATAAATCGTTTTGCCATCTGCATAAATTACATAACCAGCCGGATTTCCGCCATAAGTACCATCAGGCATAGAGCTGGAATGAATGGCATTAACCATTTTTACACGGCCAAAATCAAAATCGTGGCCTCCGCCAATGTTCATGCCATGCGTTTTATCCACATCATTATTGCCTAGCCAGCCTTGAATTTCTGCAATACAAATTACGGTAGCATCGCTGTTGGTTTGGATAGTGAATAAATCTGCTACGTGGTCAACATGCCCGTGCGTAAGTAAAATATAATCTGGTTTGATGGAATCAATATCAATACCATTTGCCAATTCGTTTGGCGTAATAAAAGGGTCGAACAACAATTTTGCTTTCTCGGTTTCCAGCAAAATAGTTGCGTGACCGTAATAAGTAACTTTCATATCAATTTAATTTTAACCGGAATAATTATTGTCCGAAAAGTTTGCCCAAATCACCTAAACCGCCAAGCATACTTTGTGATAAAGCAGCCATTTCTGTTTGATTCAGGTTTTCAGCTTGTTCAACCGCTTTGTTTACAGCAACTGCTAAAAGCTCTTCCAGTTCTTCACGGTCGGCATTTTTAAAAAATTCTTCATCAATACTAATCGACTGAATAATCCGGTTTCCATTTGCAGTAACTGTAATTTTTCCGTTTTCTGCATTGCCGGAAACCATAATTCCATCTAAACGTTTTTTAACTTCTTCAGCTTTTTGCTGTGCTTCAAATATTTTATCAAACATGATACTGTTTTTATAGGTGTTTTTTATTAATCTTCTGTTTCTGTTCCGTTGCCGCTGTATGCGCTTTTCCGTACAATCGGCATACCTGTTATCCTAAATAATTCATCCAGATGGAGCAAACTGCCGTTCACCATATTTCCCAACAAAACTATCGTAACATCGTTTTTCATATCACGCAAAAATATATGTCTGAAACCATGCCACCAACCTGTATGATAAACTACTTTTTGTCCGGGTGCTTCAAATAAACGCCAGCCGTAGCCATAATTAAAATGACCGCGCAGCATTGGATTGCGGTCTGTATAAGCTGAATCTTGCGTTGCTTGTTTAAGCAAACGGCCAGACCTCAGCGCACGATCAAACAAAAATAAATCTGCAACGGTGCTGTAAATTCCTTTATCGCCAACCGGCCCGTCTAAAAAGTTTTGTGCTACCGAATACCGCCAGCTGTTACGATCGTGGCCAACCACATCCGCAGGAATTTTTTCGTAAACCGCTTTAGAATACACGTTGGTATGCGCCATCTCTGCAGGTTTAAAAATATTTTCTTTCATAAATTGCGCATAAGGCACTCCGCTTACTTTTTCGATGATTGCGCCAAGCACCATGTAGTTAGAGTTATTATATAAAAAACGAGCATTTGGTTTGTTAAAAGGAGCCGGTTTATATTGTGCAATCAAAGCCATTTCCTGGGCGTTGTTTAACCCTTTTCGCTGGTCGAGATGTTGTTTCCGGTAGATGTCATCCGTAAAGTAAACATAATTCATCATACCCGAGCGATGCGTAAGTAGCAAACGAATAGTAATGCCATCATAAGGAAAGTTCGGAAAAAATTCTTTCACATTCTGGTCCAGTTTTAGTTTTCCTTGTTCCAGCAGCATCAAAATGGCGGTGCCAGTCATGGTTTTAGAAACCGAAGCCAGCTCAAATTGAGAATTTAATTTCAGGCTATCTTTAGTTAGATAGTTGGCCCAGCCAAAAGCATTTTTATATAAAATTTTTCCGCCTTTGGCTACCAGCACATTACCATTGAAGCCATTGTGTTTGTGCAGGTTCTGCATAAAAGCATCGATTCTTTTATCAGCTTTTTCGGGATTATATTTTAGAAGAGAAGTAGTATCAAACGGTGTTTCGGCAGCAACCTCTTGAGGTGTTTTGGGATGTTTTGAACAAGCGGACAGCAATATTAACCCGGCTGTAAGGGATAGCAAGTAGTTCTGTAATTTCATTAACCTATAAAATCTGTGGCTTTAACGAAGGCGAAAATTAGATATTATCTTACGATTGCGGTTGGAAAAGTTTCAAATATTATAATACTGTTTTTACCGGTAGTTTTTTATTTATGTTGAAAGAAGGAATTACGAAAGCAGCTTTAGGTTAAATTTGAACAACTTTCAACTTTTGAATCAGTTTTTCCTGATATTTCAAATTTTTGAATACTTCTTTTATCAACCTAAAATTTACCTGTTAAAAACAGCATTGTAATTTTCTTGATTTAGATAGCAATGCTTTTAGATTTTGCCCTAAATTTGGCAGCAATTATCAAATTAAACTATGAGTTTCAGAACCGAACATGATACGATGGGTGCCGTGCAAGTGCCTGCCGACAAATATTGGGGCGCACAAACAGAGCGTTCTCGTAACAATTTTAAAATTGGACCAGCTGCAAGTATGCCGGTTGAAATTATAGAAGCTTTTGCTTTTTTAAAGAAAGCTGCTGCTTTTACTAATACAGATTTGGGCGTTTTAACCGCTGATAAACGGGATTTGATTGCCCAAGTTTGTGATGAAATTTTGGAAGGTAAACTGGCTGATGAATTTCCGCTGGTGATTTGGCAAACAGGTTCGGGCACACAATCGAACATGAATGTGAATGAAGTTGTGGCCAACCGGTCGCATGTTTTGCAGGGCAATGTTTTGGGTGAAGGCAAGACTTTTATCCACCCAAATGATGATGTGAATAAATCACAATCATCAAACGATACTTATCCAACAGCCATGCACATTGCTGCTTATAAAGTGGTGATGGAAACGACAATTCCGGGTGTAGAAAAACTTCGTGATACACTTCAGGCAAAAGTAGAAGAGTTTAAAAGCGTGGTTAAAATTGGCCGTACGCACTTAATGGATGCAACGCCGTTAACTTTAGGACAAGAGTTTTCTGGTTATGTTTCGCAGTTAACCCACGGTTTAAAAGCTTTAAGAAATACTTTAGATCATCTTTCTGAATTAGCTTTAGGCGGAACTGCGGTTGGAACGGGCATCAACACACCAAAAGGTTATGATGTAAAAGTAGCCGAATATATTGCCAAGTTTACCAATCTGCCATTTATCACTGCTGAAAATAAATTTGAAGCTTTAGCTGCGCACGATGCGATTGTAGAAACGCATGGCGCATTAAAGCAAATTGCGGTTTCGCTGATGAAAATTGCAAATGATATCCGGATGCTGGCTTCTGGTCCGCGTTCTGGTATTGGCGAAATCCATATTCCGGATAACGAGCCAGGTTCTTCTATCATGCCGGGAAAAGTAAATCCAACCCAAAACGAAGCGGTAACGATGGTTGCGGCGCAAGTAATGGGCAATGATGTAACGATTTCTATCGGCGGTTCTAACGGACATTATGAACTGAACGTTTT
Organism: Janthinobacterium lividum; assembly: GCA_050955045.1. Classification (GTDB taxonomy): domain Bacteria; phylum Bacteroidota; class Bacteroidia; order Sphingobacteriales; family Sphingobacteriaceae; genus Mucilaginibacter_A. The sequence goes on from JBPBQV010000011.1 coordinate 19,274, forward strand.
TAAACCGGTTATGGCTGCTGCATTTTTACAATCTGCACGTTTAATTGGCGATGCCTGCGTTTCATTTACAGATCATTGCGCGGTTGGTATCACGCCAAATTATGATGGCATTAAAAAGCACCTGGAAAATTCGCTGATGCTGGTTACCGCTTTAAACCCGCATATTGGTTATGAAAATGCTGCTAAAATTGCTAAAACAGCTTTAAAAGAAAATCAATCGCTGCGCGAAGCAGCGATCGGTTTAGGCTTGTTAACGAATGAACAATTTGATGCCTGGGTTCGCCCAGAGAATATGATTGGTAGTTTATAAGCAAATTTCCACCAGTCTCAAAAGCCTCACCCTAAATCCCTCTCCAAAAGAGAGGGACTTTTGCCTTCCTAAATGTTTAAAAAAACGTGCTTCCTTTATCTGCTATTTTTTGTTGTTGTGATGGTTTCTTGCAAGCGCAAACAAGCAGTGCAGGAACCCGGAATCGAATTTTTGCAAGGCGAATGGCAGCAGGATTCTGTACGGATGCAAAGCAAGTTACTCAGTTATTCGTTGTATCAATTTAAGTTTCGTTGCGATTCAGTTTACATCACCACCAACAATTTCAGCAAAGTAAATTATGGCGTTGATAGTTGCATGAATAAAGGCAACTGGAAAGAATACGTGCGGGGAAAATACGAGTTACACCACGATACTTTGCGGGTGCGTGGATTATATTGCCATCCGGATTTTTCGCTAAAATATGAAGGCTGCTTTAACATTGGTGTTTATGAAAACCTGTTCAAACTACAAAAACAATCCGATTCGCTGTTTCATGTTACCAGTTTTTCCAGTACAATTCCGTTCAATCTTCGCCTCACCAAAAAAACAATCTGCCAGCCAAAACCACTTTAACTTATTTACGATATGAAATTCAACAAAATTACCATGCTGTTTTTAGGCATGTTTTTGATGTATCTACCGCTGCAATCTATGGCTTGGGGAATGTTGGGCCATCGTGTAGTCGGACAAATTGCCGATAATTATCTTACCAAAAAAGCACGTAAAAATATTGCGCTGGTTTTAGGTGGAGAATCTGTTGCGATGGCCAGTACCTGGGCCGATTTTATCAAATCTGATCCGGCTTATAGTTATTTATCTGCCTGGCATTATGTTGATTTTGATCAGCCTTTTGCTTACCCGCAAATGCAGGCTTTTTTAAAGCAGGATACCGCTACGGATGCTTCTACAAAGTTGAATATGATTATTGCTCAGCTTAAAAATAAAAATCTGGAACAAAGCAAAAAGCAAATGTATTTACGTCTGCTGATCCATATTGTGGGCGATGTGCACCAGCCGATGCATACTGCGCATACGGAAGATAAAGGTGGAAATGATGTAAAATTATTCTGGTTTAACAAGCCAACCAACTTGCACGCACTTTGGGATTCTAACATGATTGACGATCAGCAATTAAGTTATACAGAATACGCCAACTGGATTAACCGCAGCACAAAAGAACAGCGCACTGCTTTACAGCACGATGAGATTAGCAAATGGCTGTATGAATCAAGTCAGATTTCAGAAAAACTATACAGCGAAATTAAACCGGAAACACATTTAAGTTATCGTTATACGTTTGATCATATTGAGCTTGCTAATCAGCAATTGCTGAAAGGCGGCATTCGTTTGGCCGGAATTTTGAATCAGTTGTTTGGATAAATGAAGAAGAACGCTGAGCAGAATAGATGAATCTGTAAAACGTCCATATATCTCTTTTCGCTATAAAAGGAATGTAGCTCTAACGCATTCAAAAAAGGCCTGTTGTTTTTTTAAGCTATTTAACCTGTGATTACTCCAAATAAGCAGCCACTGGCAAAACCAAAACCAGTAGTTAAAAAAAAGGTCACAGTCAGTAAAAAAGCTCCTGTAAAGAAAAAAGGAAGCAAAAAGCAGGAACCTCAGTTTCCCTGGAAACTTATTTTGGCCGGTACACTGCTCATCTTGCTTTCTCCTTTTTATTACGGTTATGTGGTGAAACCGTTTACTGCAACCTGGCGATGGATTAGAGATATCGGCGAAGACCCAAACTACCGCACTTACAAAAGTTTTGCTATCCGTATCCCTAAAAAATACAGCATCCATGGCATTGATGTTTCTTACGCGCAGGGGAAAATCGATTGGTATCAGGTAAAATCGATGCAGGAAGACAGCGTGCACATTCATTTTGCCTTCATTAAAGCAACCGAAGGCTTGTTAACTGTTGATCCGTATTTTAAGCGCAACTGGCGCGAGGCAGCAAAAACCGGAATCGTTTGTGGCGCTTATCACTTTTTCAGGCCAGAAAAAAACGGAACTTGGCAGGCACGTTTTTTTTTGCAGAATGTAAATCTGGAAAAAGGCGATTTGCCGATGGTAGTTGATATTGAAGAACTAAACGGTGTTCCGCCTGCCCAGATGCGGAAAGAATTGAAAAATTTCCTCAATTATCTGGAACGAAAAACCAAAGCAAAACCCATTATTTACGCCGGATTAAGTTTTTATCAGGATTATTTGATGCGTTATTTTGATGATTATCCATTTTGGATTGCGCATTATTACAAAGATAAATTGAAGGTTAATGCAGCTACCAATTGGTGGTTTTGGCAGCACTCTGATAAAGCCAGCGTAAACGGCATCAATCATCTGGTAGATTTTAACGCTTTTAAAGGCGATAGTTTGGCGTTTCAAAAATTACTTGTGCCGTAGCTAAAGCTGCGTAAAACTATTGGCATTTACAGTTTTTGCTTGAACTTTTGAAGCCAGCAGAATGAATGTAAATGCTTCTTTTACGACTATTTTTTTTGTATCGATGTAAAAATCCTTGTTTTTTTGGAGCGATAAACCAAGCTATCAATTTTAATAAAAGCAGATTTCAACATAAACTTCCTGAATAAAATTGCGTTAAATACGCTACATTTAAAATAATGAAAAAAGCACTCTTCCTTTCCATAGCTTTGATGCTATTTTTTGTAAACTCTATATTCGCACAAAGCGCGCCCGGCGATAAAGTTATTGGCGTTTGGCTCACTGCCGAAAAAGATGGTAAAATTGAAATTTACAAAGCCGGCAGTAAATACAACGGTAAAATTGTTTGGGGGAAAGATTTATATGAAGCAAACGGCAAAACCTTAACAAAAGACGCCAAAAACCCTGATGCCAACTATAAGAACCGCCCTTTGCTGAATGCAGATATTCTGACTGGTTTTGTTTACCTTAACAACGAATGGACTGAAGGCAAAATCTACGATCCCAAAAGTGGCAAAACGTACAGCGCAACCATGAAGTTAAAAGGTAATACGCTTGCTTTGCGTGGTTATATTGGTGTATCTATGTTTGGCAGAACAACTAGCTGGGAACGAGTAAAATAGATTGTGAATTGATAATATTGAAAAAAGATTTTTCATCTGTAAAAGAAGTATGCTCCTTTTAAAAAATTACGCTTTGTTGCTTCTTCTAAATTTTACCGCATTTTTTGCTTTCGCACAACAAGGTTCTTCCCAAAGTTTTCGTGATACTTCTTTTACTGGTATAAAATCTTCAACCACCATCACTAAAGGTTTTAAACCTTATGTTGTGCCTGCAGTAATGGTTACTTATGGTGCGTTATCACTCGTGGTTACGCCGTTAAAAAACCTTGACCATTCTATTCAGCATCAAATTATTACCAGCAACCCTAATTTTTCCACACACGCCGATGATTATTTATGGCTGGCACCAACCGCAGCAGTTTATGGTTTGAATTTAATTGGCATCCAGGGAAAAAATAATTTTCGCGACCGAACCATTATTGTGCTAATTGCCAATGGAATTACGAGAGTGGGCACAGTGATCACCAAAAAATCAATTCACCAATTACGGCCGGATGGCTCTGATAACGAATCTTTTCCTTCAGGCCACACCGCTTCTGCATTTACCGCTGCCGAATTTCTGTACCAGGAATATAAAGATGTTTCGCCCTGGATTGGTTATGGCGGTTATGCCGTAGCTGCTGCAACCGGCATTTTAAGGCTTTACAATAATCAACATTATTTGGGCGATGTTGTTGCTGGTGCGGGTTTGGGTATCGTTTCCACTAAAATTGCTTACACGGTTTATCCTTTTGTAGCACGAAAGCTGTTTAAAAATTACAATTTTAAAACAGTAGCTATTCCTGCTTATACACCAGGTTATTTGGGTTTTACCTTTTCACATCAATTTAACTAGTGTTTGCCAGGGTTTGGTTCGATGCTGTTTTTACCGGCAATTTTTGTTGTTTAGGCACAAAAAAGCGTTTTACTAAATCAATAGCGATAAAAACATTATCCCAAAAACGCTCGTAAAACTTTAGAAAAATAGTTTACAAAATTTAAATTACTGCTATTTAAAATCCATTTTTACTTTCAGAATTAATCTATTTCTTTTGAACGAAACGTTACTATCAGCGCAACTCAAACAACATACTTTAACCAGCCATCAACAACTGGAAAAAGCATTGATTGGCCAGATCCGGCAAATCAATTCGCCAGAAATGTATGTAACAATGCTTCAGCTTTTTTACAGCTATTTTGGTGCTTTGGAGGATTATATCAATCAAAATATCAACTCAGTGCAGCTCTCGGATTATCCGCTGAGGCGCAAAACGGAAAGTATTTTACAGGATTTAAAAACATTTAACGGTACAAAACCCGAAAAAACAAAAATTGCTGATCTGCCTGTTATAACAAATAATTTACAGGCTTTTGGCGCCTTATATGTGATTGAAGGTTCTACTTTGGGCGGACAAATCATCAGCAAAATGATTATGAAGCAGCTGAACCTGACGGATAGTAAAGGCCTTTCTTTTTTCAGCAGTTACGGAGATCAAACGCCAGCCATGTGGGCATCCTTTAAAACAGCTTTAAACAGGCAGGCACAAAACAAAGAAGAAGAAATGCTGCTGATTAATGCTGCTGACGATACGTTTGTGAAATTTAAATACTGGATTGAAAAACAGGAAAGTAACCGTTAATTTAAATTTAAACTTAAAAATTTACGCTGCTTCTTTTATGCACGTATTTTAAATTTGTTTTTATGTTGATCAAAAAAGCATATAAAATATGTTTGATGAAATTTGAATAACCGTAATCCATGCAGCTATAACAGTTAGCGTTTTCTCGGTAGTTTTTAATTAAAGCGCCTAATCCATAAATAAACCAAAAGTATTTATATTATTGATATATGATTATCTTCATGAAATTCTTCCAGTAAAAATGGTTGCATTTCATACTAATAAATTTAAAAACAACTGTTTATAAATGTTTATTACTGATCTGACTAATTGTAACAGGGAACCAATTCATATTCCCGGTAAAATTCAGCATCAAGGTTTTTTAATTGCAATTGATAAAAGCTTTATCATTCTTTATTGCAGTGAAAACATAGCTGATTTTTTGCCTGTTTCTGCAAGTTCACTTTTAGAAAAACCAGTTTCGGTATTGGATAATTATCTCGAAAAACCTCATTTTTTCGACTACATTACATCGCTAATTCAGTTATGCAATACGCAGAAAAAGTTTGAGCCTGCAAATCCTTATCCGTTGAAAATCAATGGTAATCCTTTTAATCTGATTCTTTCCAAATCCGAAAATAATTACCTGCTGGAATTTGAGCCCGAGGTTACTACGTTAAAAACAAACTTACAGCATATTATAGGAAGTTCTCTTTCGGAAATGCTGGCCGATGTTAGTTTACCACAATTACTTGTGCAAGCTGTCAGGCAGGTTAAAAATGTTATTGGTTATGACCGGGTGATGATTTATCAGTTTCATGATGACGGACATGGCGAAGTAGTAGCAGAAGCTAAAAATGAAAACTTGGAGCCTTTTTTAGGGCTACATTATCCGGCATCAGATATTCCGAAACAAGCCAGAGAGCTTTATAAAATAAACCTTACGCGGATTATTGCTGATGTAAATCAGGAGGCCTCCGCAATACTTACTTTAAAAGATCAGGATATTGCCCCGCTTGATCTTACTAATTCGGCGTTACGTGCCGTTTCGCCCATCCATATTCAGTATCTTAAGAATATGGGCGTTGCCTCCAGTTTCAGTGTATCCATACTAAACCACGGTGAACTGTGGGGGCTGGTTGCCTGTCATAATTACTCGCCCCGCTTTATTAATTACAGGGAGCGCGATGCGGCAAAATTAATTGGCCAGGTTTTATCCTCAACCATCAGTTTCCGGCAATACGAGCAACAACAGCATCAAAATAGTGAACTTAAAGCAGCTGTAGCCATTCTGACAAAGCAATTGCTAAGTAATAACAACATTGAAGATGCGCTTTTTGGAAAGGAAGTTACTTTATTAAATTCGGTTGATGCTACAGGATCTGCCCTGTTTTTTAACAACCAGTTTTTTACCAAAGGAGATACACCTGACGAAGCATTCATGCTGCAATTGATTAATTGGCTGGATGAAAATATGCAAACTGAAGTGTACCAAACCAACCAGCTGCCGCTGCATTATCCGGCTGCCGCTGCTTTTAAAAATGTTGCAAGTGGTTTGTTGGTTTGCAGAATTTCTAAAGAATTACAAGAATATATGCTGTGGTTTCGACCGGAAGTAACTACGCTGGTAAAATGGGCCGGCAACCCGGAAAAACCGGTAGAAGTAGATGCCCATAACATGTTGCATCTCTCGCCCCGAAAATCTTTTGAAACCTGGGTTCAAACGGTTGAACAAACAGCTACGCCCTGGAAAAACGAAGACTTGAATTCGGCATTGCAATTAAGAGAAGAAGTAAATTTCGCCATCAACCGAAAAGCTACGGAACTACGGTTATTAAATGAAAAACTGAAACAAGCTTACGATGAACTGGATTCTTTCAGCTATACGTTATCTCACGATCTTAAAAATCCGTTAAGTTCTATCAAAAGTTATTCGCAATTACTTAACCGGAGTTTTAACCTGGAAGACAATGCAAAAAAAATGGTAGAACGCATTTTAATAAGTACTGATAAAATGCAAATGATGATCCAGGAAATATTGAGTTACTCTCATGTTGGGCAAGTTCAAACCAAAGGCAAACGGATTAATATGGACAAGATGCTTCAGGAAATCCGGCAGGAAATAATGGTAACAAACAATCAATCCAAACTTGAAATTAGTATTGGCAATACACCAGAAATTTGGGGAGATGAAACTATGGTGATGCAGGTTTTTTCTAATTTACTAAGCAATGCCGTGAAATACTCCCGACTATTGTCTGAACCTAAAGTTGTGGTAAACGGAGTAGATAACGGTACGATGATACAATATACCATTACTGATAACGGAATTGGCATTAAATCATCAGACCAGGAAAAAATATTTGATTTATTTAGCCGCTCGCAGGATGTTAAAGATTATGAAGGTTCTGGCGTTGGCCTGTCCATCGTAAAAAAAATCATGGAAAAACACCATGGAAAAATCTGGGTTGAAAGTGACGGCGAAACAGGTTCTACCTTTTATGTAGCTTTTAACAAAAATGATCTTATGCAGGAAAACAAGATTATCCGGCAGACATCACTTTTAGATTGAAAATAACTGTAGCAATCACAGATTAGGTTATTCTTACAAATGCTTCTTTTATCGGTAAAAAATCTTCGTTAACAGTTAAAAATTGCTTCTGATTAAAATTCTTTTTGATGATAAGAATTTTAATCAAGTTAAAACCGGTTATGAATTTCTGTTATCACGCGCACCATTTCTCCACGAATTTCTGCTGCTGGCCGCGTAAAATTATTGTTCAGATAAGAAAAAATCAGCCGTTTTCCTTTTCGCGTGACTAAATAACCACTTTGGTTATGATTGTTGGATAACGAACCTGTTTTCCCCCAAACAAAAGGAACGCCGTTGTCGGTTTTATAAGCGTTTTTAAGCGTGCCCGAAACGCCGCCTGCGGACAATAAACCGTGTAGTTTCTGGTTTCCTACTTTGTTTGCTATTTTCTGTAACAGCGCAATTATCATTCTGGGCGTAAAAAGATTATATCGCGAAAGCCCGGAACCATCTGCCCATTGCGGTTCATCCGGCAAATCATTCAAAAAGTTTTTTTTGCTGTAATTGATTGCTGTTTGCGTATTCAGGATTCCTCCGGGTAAGGTTGATGCACAAACCAGCAACAATTGCTCGGCCACGAAATTATCACTTGGCCACAGCATTTGCTTGTAAACAGAATCCGCAGCAATACTATAAAGTATTTTTGCAGATGCAGGCAGCTTCATGTTGATCAATTCGATAGGTTTTTTCAGCGTATCCTGCAATAAGGCAAGCGTTAATTCCGGACTTGTTTTCCAGGGAGTTTCTTGCCTGAAATTTGTTGGAACCACACCTACCGGATACGTAAATTTATTTTCAAGCAATGCTCTTTTTACCGTATAATTTTCGCGATGAAAAGCGGTATCCAGCTGCAAATACATTTTTAAATATGCAGGTTTAATTTGCAATTTCCCCTGTGCATCGGCTGTAATTACGGCAACATTGTCTTCCAGCGGCAATCCGGAAATTTCTGCCTGATAATAAGTGTTGTAATCGCCATAAGGCCAGCCTTTCCCATAAAAATCACCGGTAAAATTAGCAGTAGAATAAAAAAGTTTTTGCGGAGAATGCTTTAACAAATCATAAACTTTGGTCGATTTTAAAACGGAATGCAGCAAAGCCGGATCTCCTGTTCCCCAAAAAATCAAAGAATCATGTTGAGTAACGTAGCGCAAGCCGGGAATCGAATCGCCGAGCATTTGCAGCGCGGTATAAAAAGTAAACAGTTTGGTGTTAGATGCCGGCGTAAAATATTTATCCGAATTGGCTTCGTAAATCATTTTCTGCCGGTCCTGATCGTACAAAGCAAAACCTGTAAAATGATCTTGGTTAATAGCTGATTTTTTAAAAAGTTTACTGATTTTATGTTTGGTAATTTGGTGTGCGCAACCAGAAAGCACACCAATTATTAAGGCATAAAAACAGCATGTGATGATTGTTTTAAAACCTGATTTTTGGTAAAAATTTAGGAGCATGTTATTTTAAAAATCTATTTGTACAGTCGTAAAGGGAATTTATGAATTGCCCTTATTTTAGCTAAACAATCACCTGTTCCAACTTATCCAAATAATCCTGATTCACCTCTGCACCAATTCCGGGTTCATCTGATAATTCCAGTTGCATACCGTTGTATTTGCAACCGCCAATTACTGGATCAATTAATTGCCCAAGCAAACAGGTATCCAGATCAAAAAAACAGATATTTTTAAAAGCCATTGCAAAATGAACATTAGCAGTTAGTGCCAGCCGACTTTCCAACATTCCGCCTTGCATACAATTCATACCGTTCTGCTCCGCAATCTGGTTGATTTTAATAGCTTCGTTTATGCCGCCACTTTTGGCAAATTTAATGTTGATATACTTGGCGGCTTTATTGCGGATAATCCGTTCGGCATCCCAATGCGTGTAAACACTTTCATCAGCCATAATTGCAATTGGAGAAAGTTGGCAAAGTTCGGGCAGCAATTCATCATTGTAAGTGCGCATTGGCTGCTCGCAAAACTGGATGTTGTATTTACCGAGTTCCTGCAAAACAAAAACCGCTTCCTCAAAAGTCCAGCCCTGGTTAGCATCCAAACGCAACTGAATATCTGCGCCTACCGCATTTCTGATTTGTTTGATCCGTTCCACATCTGCATCCACTTGCTTGCCCAGTTTTACTTTGATGATTTTAAAACCCTGCGCTTTAAACTGAACAGCAGATTTAGCCATCGCTTCCGGCGTATTGATGCCGATAGTAATATCAGTTTCGATTTTTCTTTTTTCTCCGCCCAAAAACTGGTACAAAGGCTGGTTAGCGTGTTTGGCTGCCAGATCATACAAAACCATGTCAAATGCACTTTTTATCGTATAATTTTTGGCGATGTACAAATCCAGTTCTGCCAGTCGCGCTTGCAAATCCAGCGCATCTTTATTTTTCCATAGCGCAGCAAAATCTTTCGCCAGTTCGTAACACGTGTTCTGACTTTCGCCAACAATCATCGGAAAAGCAGAACATTCGCCAACGCCAGTTAAACCACTATCGGTGTGTGCACGAATAAAGATATTCTGCGCAAATTCCATCGTGCCGGTAGCAATGGTAAAAGGTTCTATCGGAATAGAATATTTGTAGATTTCAAACGAGGTAAATTTCACGCTGTAAAGTAGTATTATTTTGGCGTTTTCTTTTGAAAATCGCATTCCAGAACCACAAAAAATACTGTAGAAAATTGAGAAATGGTTTAAATAGGTTATGAATCAGATGCTTCTTTTATGCCAGTAAAATTAAAGTTGTAGGCTGATGTTGATTTTAGAAATTACAACGTCCTGTTTTTTGTGCGATAAAAGGAGTATCTAACCTGATTTTTAATCAAAAGAAAAAATAAAAACAGAGCTTTTAAAATTAGTTTGAATACAAACAGTTAGTTACTTAACTTTGTACCAAAAGTTTGTTTGTATGAAGCAAGGAGAATCGCTGATTGAGTCGGGCCCGCGGCTAATCATTATTACGGTTACAGCTGTTTTTTGTGCGCTGTTAGAAATTATTGATACTACTATCGTCAATGTAGCTTTAAACAGTATGCGTGGCAGTTTGGGCGCTACTTTAAGTGAAATCAGTTGGGTTATTACAGCTTATTCGTTGGCTAACGTAATTGTTATCCCACTCACCAGCTGGCTTTCACAGCAGTTTGGCAGACGAAATTACTTTGCGGCATCTATTATTATTTTCACCGTTTGTTCGTTTTTATGCGGTAATGCAACTTCTATCGGAGAATTAATTGTGTTCAGGTTTATTCAGGGAATGGGCGGCGGTGCCTTGCTGGTTACCTCGCAAACAATTATTACCGAAAGCTGGCCGCCAGAAAAACGCGCCATGGCACAAGCTATTTATGTGCTGGGAATTATTGTTGGCCCAACGCTTGGCCCTCCGCTTGGTGGTTATATTGTAGATAACTTTTCCTGGCCGTTTATATTTTATATCAATATTCCTGTCGGGATTGTAGCAGCACTTTTAACCATTCAATATGTTAAAAGCCCTACTTACGATCAAAAGCGTTCTGCAAGCGATGTAGATTGGGCCGGAATATTTTTACTCACAGTTGGTATATCCTCACTTCAGTATGTTTTAGAAAAAGGCCAGGAAGACGACTGGTTTAACAGCAAACTAATTATCGGCTTAAGCGTAAGTGCGTTTTTAGGTTTGTATTTATTTATCTGGCGGGAGATGCAGGCAAAATATCCTGCTGTAAATTTGAGTGTACTCAACAATGGTAATTTGCGGATGGGTGTAATACTGTCTTTCGTAATGGGATTTGGTACGTTCGGATCAACATTTATCATTCCGCTATTCACCCAATCTTTGTTAGGATGGACTGCCCAGCAAGCCGGTGTGCTACAACTGCCCAGCACTTTATTCGTTGCTGTGATGATGCCCATTGTGGCCATATTGATACAAAAAGGCATTCCGCAGAAGTACCTGATTGCAACAGGAATGGGTATTTTCTTTATCTTTTGTATGTTGTGCTATAAAATTATTGTACCAGATACGAGTTCTGGTAATTTTTTCTGGCCGCTGATGGTTCGCGGATTAGGTTTAGGATTATTATCTGTTCCCGTTAGCACAATGTCTTTATCTACCTTAAAAGGACAACAGATTGGGCAGGGCGCGGCTTTTACAGGAATGATGCGCCAATTAGGCGGCTCGTTTGGGGTAGCTTTGATTTCTACTTTTTTATCCCGGTCAACCAGTGTTCACCGCGTAAATTTGGTTAGCCATTTAGATGTGAATAGCCTGAATGTACAAAACCGCGTAGCGCAAATGGCAGCAGGATTTCAGGCACGTGGTGTAGATTTAAATACCGCAAAGCAAACCGCTTATGCAATGCTAGACGGTGCTGTAAACAAGCAAGCTACACTGTTATCTTATATGGATGTATTTATGTGGGTGGGTGTAGTTTTCTTGTTTTGTGTTCCGCTGGTACTGCTGCTTGTCAAAACTTCAAAATCTACAGTGAGCCTGGCAGATGCTGCACATTAACATGAGCAAGTATCAATAATGATCAATTTTGCTACGGGATGACAAACAAGACAAAAATAGAACTGGCACTGGAATTTGGCCATTCTATGCACGAATTAAGAATTTTCTTGCGTCAATACATTCAAGTCCGGATCAAGGAACATGGCGTTAATATCACTTTTGAAATGCTGGAAGTGCTTTCTTTTTTGTGGAAAAAAGATGGTGCTAATCAGCAGGAAATTGCAGATATGACTTTGCGTGATAAATCCAGCATGACTTACCTGATCGATAATCTGGTTAAACGCAATATGGTAAAACGGGTTGAAGATGAAAATGACCGGCGCAATAAACTTATCTTCTTAACAAACGAAGCTAAAGCACTTAAAGAACAACTGCATCCGTGGGTAGCCGAAGTTTATGAAAAAGCTACTGTAAACATTAATGCAGATACAATTGAAGCCGCTCAAGATTTGATCAGTGCTATGGTAAAAAATTTAAAAGCTGATTAGTATCTATTTCCGTTGCTATTATAAAAATTTATCATGCTTTTTTTATGCCTGAATATTTGGTTTTGACAATTAAGCAAAACAAGTAAAGCTTAAGATTTCAGGACATAAAAGAAGTATATAAAAACGTTTTGCTGTGTATACTATAACAAAATACTCATCAGAATTGATGGTATAGCCTTGCGCTGGTACAAACTCCTTTTTTAAATATCTTTCAGGCTTTATATTAAGTTTGACTTCTATTTTCTAGCCGGTAAAACAAGCATTTACGGTAGCTCAATTAGTCAAACTTAATAAACCGTGTTACGTAAACTATTCAGCCTTCAAACTACATCTATCCAAGTATAGAAAGTTTAGTAATACCACAACAAGCAATGCTCCATACCTTTAAACTCATCTTAATTTCTTTCATTTCTATATTGGTGTTATCCGTACCGGATAGCAGTTGGGCGCAGGTTATAAAGAAAAATACGCATCACTCGCTGAGAGATTCTTTACGGTTACAAGTGATGCAGCGGGATTCAATGATGCGATCCTTCAAACATTCTAAAGGCTCGTTAAACATTTTGCTCGGAAAGATAGAAGATTATACCACTTCTTATGTAGAAACCAATGCTGATCTGGCTCGGGGTTTTGATACTTTGGATATCAGCGAACGCTTGCCCACATTAGAAAAACGGATGGTTTCTATGCGCACCATCATCACCAATTCTACCACTTTAGGAAACCTCGTTACCATCCGAGGAATGATTGATCATCTTAAAGATCAATTAGATAGCTGGGAAAAACAACTAAACCTTTACAATACGCGGCTTGAAAAAACACATGCTGATATTGATGCTTTTAAAGCAGATACAGCATTGCATACTGCTCCTGCTGACAGTAGTTTGAGAGTGAAATGCTTTATACAAGTGCAAGCCCTGGAAAAAAAGTGGGACAAGCTAGACAGCTGCACCGAAAAATCAATCATCAAAATTGGCTTGCTGGAAAACCGAGTGTCTTCGCTTTCTATTTTGATGATTGATGTGGATGACCGGATCGACCTTAAAATTCACGAATTTACCATCAAAGCGCTAACCAACGAGTATGGTTTTATCTGGGATGGAAACAAAAAGGAAAATACGAGTCGGCTGGATTCTGCCGTTGCTAAAACCTATAAACTCAATACTCGACTGTACCGATATTTTTTTATCAGTAAATCTAACTACTGGCCGCATTTTGCCAGCATCTTTTTACTGATCGCTTTTTTTGTGTGGATTATAACTAACAAACAAAAAATTACCCGCATCAACGGAAATGATAAAAGCATTTTTAATCAAACACCCTACGTTGTAAAATATCCTTTGCTCTCCACGCTTACAGTTGCCTGTATTTTGTCTCCCTACTTTTATGATCATCCGGCACAGGTATTTTCGCATACTTTGCTTTTGGTTATGATGGCTTCAATTGGTTTACTCATCAAAAATTACTGGCCAAAACCGCTGTTCCGGTTCTGGGCAGCACTCTTTATCACCGCAATTGTATTTACGCTAAGCAGTTTATTGATCTTAATTACCTACGCCGACAGAATTGTATTACTGGTATTATCTGCCTTTATTATCTATCAGTCAATTACGGTTTTAAAGCAGCTAAAAACAGCAACGGAAACTTATCCACCTTATACAGAAACCGTCTTAAAGCTGTTTGTTGCTTTGCAAGGCGTATCGGTTTTATTAAACCTAGCCGGAAGGTTTAGCCTGGCCAAACTAATTGGCGTTACAGCAACCTTGAACCTTTGTTTGGCAATGGGTTTTTACCTGTGTGTGCAAATATTAATGGAAAGCCTGTTTTTACAATTAGAAGCCGGAAAAAACGCAAAAAGTAAAAACATTACTTCTTATATTGATTTTAAAACCCTGCAAAAAAAATTTAAAGATATTATTATAAAAGGTGTAGTTATTTTATGGTTAGTTGCTTTGGCCAAAAATTTAACCATTGATGATTATATTTATGATGAAGCCAATGATTTTTTAAATCATCCTTATAAATTTAGCAGTACCGCTTTTACTTTCCGTAGTGTTCTGATTTTTATTGTAATTATCTGGATATCAGGATTGCTTGCCCGCTTAATAAGCTATTTTTATGATTACGAAGGACAAGAAACCAAACTTACGCCGCAGGCTAAAAAAACAAGGTCTTCTATCCTGCTTATCCGTTTAGCCGTATTTGTGATTGGCTTTTTTATAGCGATAACCGCAGCAGGCATTCCGATGGACAGGGTAACTATTATTTTGGGAGCTTTGGGTGTTGGTATTGGTTTTGGTTTGCAAAATATTGTAAATAATCTGGTATCGGGCATTATTCTGGCGTTTGAAAAACCGGTGCAAGTAGGCGATATTATCGAAGTGAGCGGAAAATCTGGCACGATTAAAGAAATCGGCATCCGATCCAGCAAAATTGAGTGCGGCGATGGTTCTGAATTAATTGTTCCAAATGGAGATCTGATTTCTCAGCATGTAGTAAACTGGACTTTAAACAACAATAACCGCCGTGTAGAACTTATCATTCGGGTAGCTTATGGCTCGGATGTGGTAAAAGTGGAAGAAATTTTGAAAGCAATTATCAGCAACCGGGAAGATATTATGAATAATCCTGAGCCGTCCGTATTTCTGAATAATTTTAGCGATAGCGCCATAGAATTTAGAGCGTGGTTTTGGGCAGCAGAAATAACGCGTTATCTCAGTTTAAAAAGCGGCGTAATGCGGGAAATTTATACTGAATTTGCTAAAGAAGGCATTGAAATTCCGCAATCACAAAAAGAAATACAATTGCTTTATCCGGAGTTAAATAAGGAAGCAAAAGCAGTAGAATCAACTAATGAAAAGTCATAAACTTTACTGCTTCAACTTAAAAAACCTTTTTGTTTTTTTGGTGATGCTTCTTTTATACATGTAAATTTTGAATTTTTACATCAACCTAAATATTAACAGCTCCGATTTTTAGGCGATAAAAGAAGCATTTAAAACAAGTTAATTATAACTAATCGACACAAAAACTTCATTCATCGATACATTGAAGAATTCATTTCTATTTGAGGTTACTTTTGAATCATCAACTAAAAACAATAAACCAAAGGAGAAAATATATAATGGAAAGAAAGAACTTTTTAAGGAGCCTGATGGTTGGAGCCGTTTCCTCATCAATGTTAATGGATGCCTGCAAAAAAGATACGGATACCGTAACAGCAAGCAGCACAACCAGTTCTACAACAACTTCCACTACCAGCGGAACAACAACAACCACTTCCGGCAGTTGCAGTGTAATTGAAACTGAAACTGAAGGTCCTTTTCCAACGAAAGTTCCGGCTTCTTATGTCCGTAGTGATATTACAGATGGCCGTACCGGTTATAAATTAACTGCAAAAATCAACATTAAAAACAGCAATAGCAGTTGCGCTGCGCTTTCTGGTGCGTTGGTAGATATTTGGCATTGCGATGCAGAAGGTAATTATTCTGAATATGGCGGCAGCAATATGCAAACTACTAATTATACAACTGTACACTTTTTGCGCGGCAGGCAAACAACAGATGCAAACGGTTTGGTAACGTTTACTTCCATATTTCCGGGTTGGTATTCTGGCCGCGCTACACATATCCATGCGCACATTTATAATGCTGCCGGCACATCTTTAAAAGTTACCCAAATTGCTTTTCCAGAAGTAACTGGCAGTGCCCTTTTGGCAGTAAATGGTTATAAAAAAGGTATGACCAGCTATACTTATAACGCGCAGGATAACGTATTTAGTGATGACACTGCAGGTTTAGAATTAGCTACTGTTACCGGCAATACAACAGATGGATTTGTATTGGCCATCAGCATGAGTGTGCCTGCCTAACCTATTCCCCCAATTAATTTTTTTCATAATTATAAGACGTTAAAGAATACCTTTAGCGTCTTTAATTTTTATATGAAAATATGAAAGCACGCAGCATCACCTTATGCTACCGGAAAATTATAGATGTAAACGCAGCAAAGCCCTGGGACAAAATGGTGTTTGAAGATTCTTATATGGAGTTTAAACTTCAGGCACAAAACTTTAGTCACGGCACAACTTATACTTCCTATGCTGATTTGACCCGGAATATTCCAAATGCACAGCAGCTTCCAGGATTGGTAACGCCAGCTATCAGCAATTACATCCGCCAGTTAAATGATATTACGCCCGATATTTTAAATAATATTGGCAGAAGATTCCTGCGGTTTAACCAGTTTAAGTTTGAGCTGATCAACTCCGATATCAACGACAAAACCAAGCATCAGATAGCAGTTAATTTTTATTCTGAGCCATTGCTTTGGCACGAAACGATAGCAAATTTTTTACTGGTTTCTGCCGAAAAACAGGAAACCGATTTAGCAACTGAACCGGAAAACAGTGAAATCCTGACCAATCTATTCCAGTTGCAGCCTTACCTCACTATTTATTCCATCAAGAATAACAGCTAACATGGACACACTTTCTCCCGGACAAATTTATCTGGCCGACCAGCGCGGACTGGCAGAAACCAACTCTTTCAGAAGATATTGCACTTTTAATTATGCTGCTTATTTTGCGGAACACCGAAAACCCTTTGGCAAACTGGAAGTATTTAATGATGAAATACTGGCTGCAAAACAAGCAAGCGATTTTAATATTAAACAAGCTGCTTACATTGTTCTCATTCCGGTTACCGGCGAAATTATTTTTGAAGATGCGCAGGGTAAAGTAACCACAGTTGATGTAGGGGAAATTTTTGTTAGCCATCAACTTAAAAACAGCAGTTTTAAAATTTTAAACCCATACGAAGCAGATTGGATCAATTTTTTGTATTTACAGGTTCAGGCTAATGAAGAAGCCAGTAATCCTGTTGCAAAAACGTTTAGTTTTGATTTCGATGCCACACCAAATGCGTTAATTAAAGTAGTTTCCGGAGAGAAAGAAACAACTCAAACCTTGCCTTTTAATATGTATATGGGCAGATTTGATGGACGCAGCGATACTGTTTTTACCATGCAAAATTCATCCTCCAAACTTTTTGCTTTTGTAATTGCTGGTGCTTTTGAGTTTCAGGGACGTTTGTTGCACGAACGCGACGGACTGGCACTTTGGGATTTGCATGAAGCTGATTTGGAAGCGTTAAGCAACAATGCTGTAGTTTTGATGCTTGAAATAAAACCATGACAGCAGCTAAACGCATCAGCTTAATTATTTTTTAAACCGATTTGATGATGTGTATAATCTGTTAAATATTCGTTTTGGGTGAAAAAATCTATACTGAATATCGTCCTGAAATCTCCGGAAATATTTGGATTTTGAATTGCTGTTAAGTTAGAAGTGCTGGTTGTGGTATAGCTGTAAACAAAGCCCTTAGTGGTGGTTATCGTTACTGGAGAATTTACTGGTAAATTACCTAAACCATTGGTTTCCAACTTATTTTCAATAACAGAAATGGATGGTGTACCGGTATCAAATAAAACTTGCGCAGCAACACTTTTTCCGCTGTAGGTTATTGTTGCCGGAATATTTGGCGAATAACCGCCTGTTGCAGCATAAGTTAACGGATGGAAAATAAAACCACTTGTAGTTGCCAGATCAGATGGCGTTAAGCCGATAGAAAGCAAGCTGCTAACATAAGGGCCGGTACTATTAAAGTTGGTACTGTTTAGCACCGCCAGCCTGAAACCGCTGGTAAGGCCGGTGCCTAAATCAAAATAACTTAATGGGCTTGCAATTGCCGTATTGGCATAACTTGTGCCCGGCCCAACGCCAAAAACATCGCTTGAGTGTACAGCATATTGCACACCAGTAGTGCTGTTAACTACTTTATAATACAAAAAAAACGGAATTCTTTTGGTGGTGATATTTCCGTTTTCATCTCCGATGGTAACAGGTGCGTACGCCAGGTTTCCATATTCTTTTACGGTATTGGTTAAATCACCATAACTTATTACAGCTTGTTTTGAGGTAACAGTAATGCCGTTTACGTTCACCGAATCTCCCGAAAAAACAAAACCCGAACTGGTAATCATCGAAGCCGGCAAAATACCATCGGCATCTAAAGTCAATCCGGTAGAGCCGGTATCAAATATGCCGTAATAACTTATCGTTTGTGTGCCAACTTTTGTAATCGGAATAAAAACTCTTTTATTAGTGCCGGATGCATACTGATATAAACCAAGTGTTTTAAGCGGCATTATTACGGCTGGCGTTACTGCTTTATCTTTTTTGCACGAACTTGCTACAATCGCAATTAATGCACAGCAAATTAACTGGTATAAGTTTTTTTTCATTTTAAATTAATGTAGAATTAAAACACAGAACCTGTTCTTTTCAAAGCTGATTTATAATGCTCCTTTTATCCTATTAAAAACAGTAGTTTTTGTATTTACGTATTTCGTAAGCTAAAGGATATCAACCCTAATTTTTTAGTGCTAAAAGAAGCATTGCTTTTTTCTGATACAGGTTTAAAACAAGCTTTATTAAAGCTCAGAAGAATAAGTTGAAATTTAGTAATGTATCGGTTAATAACAGTTTTGTATCGATAATTAAAGCTAAAAATCGTACCAATGTTTTTGTGATTTCAAAGCAAATCCATTTTACTATTTTATACGCTCTAATCCATCCGTGCTAGATTCGTCTGCGGGTTTAATCAGTAATGCCTTTTCAAAATAAAACTTAGCTTCTGCTTTTTGTCCGGCCATTAAATTTGCCCAGCCTAGCATGTGGTTTCCGTCATAATCAAACGGATAAAGCACCACAACAACTTTAAAATATTTAATCGCTGTAGTAAATTGTTTACGGTAATAATAAATAACGCCTGTCCAATAATTGGCCTGTGTATTCTGCGGATCAATCTTTAGGATCGCTTTATACTGTTCCAACACTTTGTCCCAGCTTTTTAAAACAGATAAAGGTTTTACATAACCAAATTTAGCTTCAACAGAAGTTGGAACCAGATTAACTGCTTTGCTATAATACGTTTGCGAAGCGGTATAATTTTTATTGAGATAATGCAGCCAGCCTAGTCGGATATTAATTTCATAACTGTTATCAGAATAATAAGGATAAATATCACTGATGGCTGCGGCATAACTTTTATTAGCTTCATCAGCATAACTGTTGTGAAACGCTTTTTGCAGCACCAGATTAGATTGTGCATTGGCATTCATAACCACAAAAAGATTAAAAGATATTAAAAGCAGCTTTCTCAAAACTTCCATAATACGCCCGCAGTAATTGAATGTTGATTATAATTTACAGTTTGCAAATCAAGCTGTTTTTTATCATACGTGTAATTAAATTCCAGCAACATACGGTTATTAAGCTGATGATAAATGGTTTCTTGCAATTTAAGTTTCGAAACGTCAATTGCGTTGTAAATGTATAAACCATCGTTATCAATATAGTTATTCAGGTTTCCAAAAGTGGCTGATGTTTCCAGCCAGATGTTTTTAATCACTTTAAAACCAGTTGTCGGATTAAAAATTAGTTGATGTTGATTATTCTGGTTGTGCAACGATTCGCGCAAAATAAAATATAAATTAAGGTTACCCAAAGGATAAAAACTGATTTTGGCGTTGTATTGCGCCAGATGTTCCTCAAAAATATTTCCCAGATTTACATCGCCTTGCAACGCATAATAAGTTCCTGTAAATTGCAGTCCGGCGGTAAAAACATGACTATTATATGTTTGGTTTTGATAATTGGTATGGAGATAGTGGTAAGCGCCAAACAAGGTAAATCTGTTATAAACTGCGTAACTTAATTTTGCAAAATACTCCGTTTGCCGGTCGTTATTTTTATAGCGCATAAAACCCTGATCGGTAAATAAACTTTGCTTAAAATAAATTACTGACTGATCTAACTGTAACTTTCGGAACAAATAATTACTTAGCCCAAAACGCGTATAGGAAGCGTTTTCGCGGTTCGGCTGATCTGCAAACTGATAACTGCTTTCCAAACTGGCACTGATCAAACCAAACTGGCTATTTTGCTGACCAGCTTTTATCGAATCCAGATAAGGTAATTGCTGACTGGCCAGCAAATCACGGTTTAAATATTTGTAACACAGATAAATATAATATCTGGCTGTTTGGTTGTAAGAATCATTCTCCAGCACTTTTTCGTATTCGTTTAGTGCCGCACTGTAATTTTTCAGTATAAAAGAAGCATAACCCAGCCGCAGCCTTAAATCAGGAAAATCAATTCCATTTAGCACAGATTGATGGCCGGACACAAGTAATTGCTTCCAGTTTTGAGTTGCATATAATATTCCGGATGTGCTGTCTGCTGTTTGAAAAGTTTCTACCTGTGCTTTCAACTTTTGCATCGATAAAAGAAGCATCGCCATCAATACATATTTTCTGCAATCCATTTTGCTTCTGTTTGGCGTTTGTTGAAACTGATTTGAAAACTTTGAATGCGGTTTCGTTTCAAAGTTATGGTGGCATTCATCGTTTGCTTTTTCTTTCGGAAGATGGTTTCAAACTGTTGTGTATCAATTTTAATATTTTCATTTTCAATCTGGTTGTTACTTTGATAATTGAGCCTAATAAACCGATAAAATGGTGCTAAAATATCCTGAATCCAGCTAATTGGGTTTCTATCAACAAGCTGTAAAGGATAAATATCAGTGCCTTTATTCCCAATCTGATCTGTAAAAATAATTTTATAGGCAGCCAGATAAAAAAGATATAACAGAGATTCTTGATCACCATAAAATCCAGTAAAATAAAAAGCGGTGCCGTTGTTAATAAAATAAGCGTAACTGTTGGTGGATTTGCAATAAAAGTAAGTTTGGTTTGAAGCATCAGTTTGAACTTCAAAAATTACCGTTTTTCCTGTTGATGTTTCCAGTTTTATAATTGATCCGGTCCGAAAACTGAATGCTTCTTTTATCGATGTATTTATCGGAATTGAACTGATGGTCATTCCTTCTTTCGGAATTTCATACGTACGGAAGCTTTGCTGCTGATTTTCCTCCATATTGAAATAAGAAAAAGGATAAGCCAAAGTTTTAGAACCGATATAAGGCGTAGTTTGCATCTGAAAATGAAGATGCGGTTCTGGTGAATAACCGGAATTTCCGCATAATCCAATCAAATCACCTTGTTTAACAAAATCGCCTACTTTAACTTTTGCAGATTTTTTTTTTAGATGCGATACTTTGGAATACAAGCCGGAAGCATGACGAATGACAATGCTGTTTCCCCAGTTTTCTGCGGTGTTGATGCTTCCGATTTCGTTATCTTCCACCTGATCTGTTAATTCTTCAACCACGCCATCTGCACAAGCTAAAACTGGTTTGTTATAGCAGTAAAAATGTTCGGCTTTTGTACCCGGAAAGCGATAGGTTTTCTGTTCATCCTGTATCACAAAATCCAGTGCCTGCGCCCATTCGCCTTTGTGCGTAATGTTTCCATCATAACCTTGCGAAACCAGCCAGCTTCCCATAAAAGGAGGTTTAATATTCAGATATTTAAAATCGGATAGACGTTCGCAGCTGTTTAAATATTGGTACAGGTTTTTTTCTGGCGAATAATTTTGAAAAGGTGTAAGCACTGTTTTTCCAGATGTTTTCTGCTGTTTAAATACTTGTAACAGCAACAGCGTTACAAGGCAAAACGGCAGCGATAATATCGGCAAATCATGAAGTCCGATGAATCTGGTTAAAGCATTAACCAACAAAAAGGTGATCGGAATGGAAATAACGGCCCACAAATAAGATTTGTATGAAGGAATTAAAAAGAAACTGCTGATACCGATGGCAGCCATCATAAAATTGCTGCCCAAATGATAATAACTTATTTCTTCCTGAAAATTTCCTGAAAAAACATTGAACAAGCAAGCCGTAATAAAACCCAACAAAGCTGCACAAAAAGCAATGCGTGAATGGATGAGCAAACCCAAACTAATCAGGAAACCGGCCAATACATTATCCTGAAAAATAACAGCGCTTATTGCCCGAAAAAACAGATCAGCATAATATGGAAAACGAATTGTGGAAAGAAATTGGCCATTGTCGCTAGCTGTTAATTCGTTTAATATAGAACTGCTTTTAGGCTCTAATCCTATTGAGAAAATACTGCCTGATGCAGAAAGCAAAATCCAAAAAGAAATAATAAAAGGAAGTGATAAAAAAGGCAAACCGGCGTTTGTTAACCAAGAATTGCAGTTGATCGTAATTAAAATACACACCAAACAAGCAACCGCAAGCCAAATAAAAAAGGCGTTGTTTATATGATAAAATGTGCCGAAACCGATTCCTAATAGTAAAGTGTTAAAGCTGAAAATACCTTTTTCTATTTCCTGCCGTTGGTAACCGGTTAACGTTGTAAAACCTATGGCAAACGAAGCACATAACAAACCGGAAAAACCCGCCGCAACGTTAAAAAAAGAAACAAAAAGTAAGATCACGCCCAATACTTTGTTTTGCGAAAAAAACAAAATGGCATACGAGTTAACAATTGCTTTTACGGAAAAGGTAAAATGTTCTCTCAATGACTATCGGTTTGTTACTGATTATTTAACTTAAATGCTGGCGGAACTTGCTCCATTTGGTTCACATATTCCAATGTTTCCGGTGCTCTTACCTGATGCGGCTGCTGGTGGTTTTCATCAATGATGACAATTGCTGGCCGGTAAGTAATAAACTGCATCCATTGTGTCATGTTATAAGCGCCAACCTGATGTACCACAACCTGATCGCCCACATTAAGCAGCGGCAGGTTGATATTTTCTCTGATGATATCAATATTCATGCACAACGGGCCATATAAAACCATTGGCTCGGTATTGGGCGAAAAATCTTGTGCAGGACTAATCTGATGATCGTACCAAAAGGAAGTAAACAAAGTATTTACACCAAAATCCAAAATGGTTGCACGCCTGCCATCGCTCAAGCGTTTGTTTGCCATAACGCTGCCCAGCAAATAACCGGCATCATCAATTAATACGCGGCCGCTTTCCAGTAACAGCAGCGGTAATTCTTCCTGTTTAAAACCGTATTCCAGAATGGTTGTGGTAATTATTTCGGCAAAATCATCTACTGAAGGTACAGTATCCACACTTGGCAAATAAGCTCCTTTTAAGGTATTTGTTGAAGGAAATCCTCCGCCCAAATCCAGATATTGTATGGAGTTGTTTAACTGATTTTTACACCGCATGGCCAGCTCGCAAAGCTTGCTTGTTGCTTTGGCGTAAGCAGCAACATTCAATACAAAAGTGCCAATATGGCAATGCAAGCCAACTAATTGCATTTTTCCGGAGCTTGTTATTTTGGTGATGGCGGTCCAGGCTTCTCCGTTTTCGTAATTAAACCCGAAGCGGTCCCACTGCGGATAAATTCCGGTATCCATATTCACGCGGATGGCTACTCTGGGTTTTTTACTGGTTTGATCACATACTTCTTTTAGCGTATAAAATTCATCAAAATGATCTATATGGATAAGGGAATCGTTTTCAATTGCCATAAGCAAATCTTTCCTGGTTTTCCCCGGACCGTTAAAAATGATTTTGTTCCCGGCCACACCATTGGCTATTGCTTTTTGATATTCAAAACCCGAAACCACTTCTGCCCAGCTTCCTTCCTGATGAAAGATGTTGCAAATGGCGTTCAGATAATTGGTTTTATAACTCCACGCAAATTGCACTTTTGGGTAACGTGTATTAAAAGCTCTTAAAGCCGAGCGCATGTTCCGGCGGATTTTTTTTTCGGATAAAACAAATAAAGGCGAGCCAAATGCTGCTATTAATTCTTTTACGGCTACGCCATCAATTTCTTTTACAGCTTGGGTTTGTGCCTGCGTTGCAAACTTGTTCATCACACCGGTTTGCAGCTTTTTAATAAACGGACGCTCGTATTTTAACTTTTCCATTTCAGTTAAATCCTGTTTTTTGTGTTGATGATTTCTCCAAAAGCTGCAAACTGCTGAAATTGGCTGATATCTACAATTTCATCCCAGGAATACCGGATAAACATCTTTCCGGCAGCATACGCTTTATAAGGTTGTATTTCTTCACCCATCGCCATTTTTACCAATGCAGCAGGCTGGTTTTGGCCGGCAGCAGTAGTAAGATAAATCCATGCCGGGAAACGCGGGTTGATTTCCATCACCCATAAATTTCCTTCGTTAGTTTTCATGAGTTCCAATTCAAAACCACCTTTCCATTTTGTGCTATCCGCAAATTGTTTGGCTAATTCAACCAATTCTATATCTTCAATCGTGATGCCGGCCCAGGCTTTGCCTTTATCGGTTAAATATAATTTGCGCATGGCAACAACGCTGATGGCTTTTCCATTTCCATCTGCCAAACCGGCTACATTAATTTCTGTGCCTTTTATATACTGCTGCGCAATTATGGGTAATCCCCATTTGCTGCTTAATTTGTAAAATTCATTTTTGGCTGCTTCGTAATTGGTAACTATTTGGGCTTCATAAAATTTGCCCTTTATCACGAACGGATAATCTAACGTTTCAGTTGCTTTGATTAAATCGGAAATGCTGTTGATTAATATAGAATTTGGAACCTGAAAACCATGTATTGATCCAAAGCGATACAGGTTAACTTTATCCCGCGCTTCCAGTTGCTCCAAACTTGGCAAAAAAGTTTTGATTCCAAGCTTTTCCAGTTGCGGTGCAATTTTTATAAAATTATACAATTCAGAATCAAAATTTGGAATGATGAGATGAAGCTGTTCGCGTTCCTGAATCGATGTTAAACGTTCCAGCAACGCCGCCGTTCCGGCCGTTGGATACGGGATTTGGTAAACACAATCAACCAAAGCTTCCATGTAAATACCCGGTTCTAATGATTCGTAAGCTAAGCCAACAATCCTGATCTCTTCAGCATAATATTCTTTTAATGAACGAATTACAGCTACACCAGGACCTGGATTATCATGTGCATTTAAACCGGTTATCCCAACAGTTAAACGTCTGCCTTTTAAATCCATTTCAGGCTTCCAATAAATTTGCCTGCTTCAATTGCATCAGCCAATCTTCCCAGTCGCTTTCTAATTGTTCCGGTCTTACATCGTATTTTTCCAGGATATTTGCTTTAATCTGCTGCGCTGTTTCTCCATTTTTCATGGCTGCTAATATTTCAGCAGCTATTGTATTTCCGGAAAACGAATCGCCCGTAGCCGGATTAAAAATGAAGCCGTTTTCGCTTGTTGCTATATTTTTTTTGAGGTTCATCCGGCAGTAAAATAAAGATTTATTGCTTAAAGTTACATCTATTTTTTGCTGTAATTTTTATGCTTCTTTTATGCCACTAAAACCCGAATCCTACTACACTTCAACACAAAAAGAAATCCAAAAACCAATTTTATACGGCTAAAAGAAGCATCATAATTCTCCGGAAAAGATTAAACGCATTTAAATAAACCCTGAATATAGGAGTTTTTACAATTACTGCTTTTTTCGATCAAAACTTTGCGATATAATACCAATAATCAGTATCAATATGCCCAAAAAAACATAGAAGAAGTTTTTCATTTGATTTATTTTGAGCAGTTTCAGGAAGCCATTAAATGATCCATCCGGGAAGAAAGTACCCGGAAATCCAAAGGTTTAACAAAAAGCGCATCGCATTTAAATGCTTCTTCGTTAATTCTTTTTGATTTATAAGCCGTTACAATAATAATCGGGATGGATTGAAGCGTTAAATCTGTTTTAAAATCCTGACAAATCAATTCACAATCTTGGTCAATCAGCAAGTAATCTAAAATAACCAGATCAGGCTTGTACCGTTTAGCCATATCGTACACTGCATTTTGATCAAAAGTTGTATAAACGTCCCATTCACCAGAGGCCAAAAGCTCGTCCAGTGCATTTAATAAGCGTGTATCTTTATCAAGCACTAAAATTCGTTTTCTTGTTTTTAAAGCTTCCATAACGCATTTTTAATTGATGTATGGAAGTTGCGGATTTAAGTTTTAAACCCGACGCGTGTATCGTTCAAATACAGAATTGTATCGATAAAAGAAGCATCAGTCTAATTTATTGCGACCATTTACTAATCAGGTCGTAATAACTATTACTCACCGGCAACTCGACAGATTTTAACTGAACTTTTTTATTATGGATGGATTTGATCTGTTGCAGCGCAACCACATAACTTCTGTGGATACGCTTAAAACGATCTTCGGGCAATTTTTCCAATACTTTTTTTAAAGCCATTAAAGTAAGAATTGGTTTAGGCTGATCGAGCAGATGGATTTTGATATAATCCTCCATGCTTTCAATATATTCGATGTTGCTTACCTCAATTTTAATCATCCGATACTCTGAATATACGTACAAACTTTCGGCGTCTGGCTGGCGCGAAGCTGCGGTTTTATACTGATAAAAATCAACCGCTTTTTCTACCGCTTTGCTGAAACGCGGAAAATCGATTGGTTTTAAAAGATAATCCAGTGCCTGCAATTCAAATCCTTCAAACGCAAAATTTTTATAAGCTGTTGTAAAAATCACCATTGGTTTTATCGTTAATGATCTAACCAGTTTGATACCGTTAATATCCGGCATGTTAATATCTACAAACAACAAATCAACCTGGTTATTTTGAAGAAATTCTGACGCATATAAAGCATCTTCAAACGTTTTTAACAGCTTTAAAGACGGAAGTTTGGCTACATAACTTTCTATTAGATTGAGTGCCAGCGGTTCATCATCAATGGCAATACAAGTCAGTTGCTTCATATTAATTTGCTGAGAAATTTGATCATGCTTCTTTTATCAGATAATTTTTGTGTTGAAGTTTTACAAGCATTCTGTTTTTTTAGGCGATAAAAGAAGCATCATTACTTTGTTAAACCAACTTTATCGTTAAAAGTTGTTTAAGATCAGTTTCACTTTAAAAAAACCGTTTGCTTCCTTGATAGTTAGGTTGTGCTTTTCGCCATATAAATGCTGAAGCCGTTGTTTAGTGTTGGCAATTCCGATACCAGAACGCTCTGTAATTTGCTGGTTAAAAATTTTATTTTCGCAACAAAACTCAATCTTATCTTTTGCAGCATTAATTTCAATCCTGATGGTGCTGATTTCCTTTTTGCTGATGCCGTATTTAAAAGTATTTTCAATAAAAGACATTAAAATCAGCGGCGGAACAACCTGATTGTTAATTGCCCCGGAAACCTGATAATCGACAATGGTTTTATTGCCCAATCGTAATTTTTGCAGGTCGATGTAATCTTTAATGCTGTTCAGTTCATTCTGTAGCAGAACAAAATCCTGCATCACATCATCGGTTACATAACGCATCAGGTTAGAAAGTTTCATGATACTTTCCGAAGTATGTTCACTGTTAATTACCGACAACGAGTAAATATTATTAAGCGTATTAAACAGAAAATGCGGGTTAATCTGCGCCTTTAAAAAAGATAATTCTGCATTTACTTTTTCTGATTCGGCCTTAATTATTTTCTGTTCGGTATTGTGCCATTGTTCAACCGATTTAACCGATAAGGCCAGTGCCGTGATAATTAAAAACAGTACTAAACTTACAATATCTGTTTCTGCGGAATGCTGCCAGAGCGGATTACCTTTAGCACGTTTTGGCTCGGGCTCCTGCATCCGTAAATCCTGGTTTGGCAGAGGCCCGAAAGGCATGGTCATCGTATCTAAACCGTTGATATTTTTTCTTATTTGCTTTGCTGAATCCTGACTGGCCACAGCTGCCATTTGTGCCTGGAACCTGGGATTGTGAACTAATAACTTATTAAAAGGCTGCAAAAAGTAAACAAAAGCAAACAGGATCAGCACAATTAGGGCGTAAAAGAAGTAGTTTTTTTTCAGAAAAAATTGCGGAAGCAAATACCAGCTATTAAAGTAAAACAGGATTAAATAAGTTAAACCAAACAGCCAGTAAAACGGCGAAGAAAGCAATAACCACAAGCTATTACTTTGTGGGCCGCTGTTTAAAAATAATACTGGCAGCATTAAAAACAGCAGCCAACTGGAAACATGGATAATAAAGGTGCTTATTTTAAATCGGAACATCTATTTTAAATCGCATTGTTTGATCGGATAACACGTAACACTAAAGATATTGAATAAACAGGATATACGGCTGCAAATCTAATTACAGTAATAGCGTTAAGAGGACAGGTATCGATGAATGCACCTTATCTCCCGATAAAAAATTGTTTATCGATACAAAAAGCCAATTCACCGATACTTTTAATGGAATGATAAAAATGGATTACATTTTTGTATCAGCATTTTATATCAGGTTTATAGGTTGATTTTGTAGATGTAAATGTTTTAATCTCATAGGCGCCTTTGATTAGTGGGCGCCTATTTTTTATATTCCGGTTACTGCATGATTTGTAATATTACTAAGCTTCTAACTAAATTCAGGTTGTGCTTTGTCCTGCTTTTCGGTTTATTTTTCCTGATTTTAAGTACCGATAGTTATGCCCAGCTATGTACCGGAAGTTTGGGTGATCCGGTTGTTAGCTTAACTTTCGGTGCCGGTACTGCAACACATGCCGGCGCTTTGGCTGCCGGAACAACCAGTTATTCGTACAGCAGTGCAGATTTTCCGAGCGATGGTTCTTATACGGTAGAAAACTCAACTGCCGGCTCCGGATCGGTTTGGTGGTCAACTACAGATCATACCGGAAATACGGGTGGTTACATGATGGTAGTAAACGCCAGCGTATCCAAAACAGATTATTTTTATAAAAGTACCGTAAGCGGCTTGTGCCCGGGCACAACGTATGAGTTTGCTGCCTGGGTAGTTAACTTGTTAAGATCAAATGATATTAGTCCGCCTAATATTACCTTTTCTATATCAACCACCAGCGGAACCGTTTTAGGAACTTATAACACCGGAACAATTGCCAGAACATCCGGCGGAGCAGTTTGGAAACAGTACGGTTTTTACTTTACCACGCCCGCAAATGTTGGAGACGTAGTTATCCAGATGACGAATAACAGTGCCGGTGGTGCGCCAGCCAATGATCTGGCATTAGATGACATTACTTTCCGGGCCTGCGGACCAACTATGGTTTCCAGCTTTAGTTCTGCAAGTGCGGTAACTACGCAAACGGTTTGTGCCGGAAGCAATCAAAACATCACCTTAAGCGCTGCGGTTTCTACCGGTTATACCAATCCGGCTTACCAGTGGCAGGTAAATCCTGGTTCTGCCTGGACTGATATTACCGGAGCTACCACACCAACTTACACACTAACTGCTGCGCCAGCTACCGCCGGAACTTATCAATACCGCTTAGTTAGTTCCGAAGCGGCCAATATTGGTACAGCCGCTTGTCAGGTGGCTTCAAATCTGCTTACTTTAACGGTTACTCCGGCTGCTGTTGCATCATTTACAGTTGCTGATAACACTTGCTTCGGAGATTCGACTGTTTTTAAAAATACATCCACTACCACAGGCATAACCGTTTCTGCCTGGAACTGGGATTTTGGCGATGGGCAAACTTCCTCCTTACAAAACCCATCTCATCTTTATACAAAAACTGGAGATTATACTGTTTCCTTAAATATTACCAGCAGTGGCGGTTGCGCGGCCGTTGCAGCTAATAAAACCATTCATATTGGTGCGCGGCCGGTTGCGGCTTTTACTTTTTCTTCGCCGGCTTGTACAGGCCAGGCAGAAACCTTTACCGATCAATCTACTATAGCAGAAGGAACAATAGCCCAATGGATATGGAACTTTGGCGATCAAACTGCCAGTCAGACTTTAACCAGCAATGCTGTTTTTACCCATACTTTTTCGGCAGCCGGTACTTATACTGTTACATTACAAGCTATCGGCAGTAATGGCTGTGTGAGTAATACCGCATCACAAACCATCACTGTTCATCCTTTGCCGGTAGCAGATTTTACGCTGCCAGATGTTTGCTTATCAGACGCTTATGCAAAATTTACTGATAAAAGCAGCATTGCAGATAATACGCAATCCAGTTTTACATATTTGTGGAACTTTGGCGATCAGAACGCTACAACTGCAAACCCGAATACTTCAACCGCTCAAAACGCTCAGCATAAATATACACAGGCCGGAAATTATACCGTTACTTTAACAGTTACTTCGCAATATGGCTGCGTGTCTGCGGTTAAATCCCAGGCGTTTACGGTGAATGGTGCTGTTCCGGTTGCTGCTTTTACGATAGAAAACAGCAGCAGTTTATGCAGTAGCGACAGTGTTTATTTCGATAATACTTCTACGGTTGATTTTGGCAGCATCACCAAAATTGTGCTTTATTATGATTACACGAATGCGCCAAACGACAGCACGGTTTTTTACAAAAGCTTAAACCAGATACCAGCAAACAACAAGTTTTCTCATTACTACGGCTTGTTCAATACACCGCTTTCTAAAACTTATGATGTGAAGATGATTGTGTATTCCGGCGCAAGCTGTTTAAGTTCGGTTGATCATACCATCGTTATAAATGCAAATCCGGTTGTTACTTTATCTGCCGTAGGAAACCTTTGTCAGGAAGCTTCTCCTGTTCAAATCACTCAAAACACAAACGGACTTACAGGTACGGGAACTTTTAGCGGAACGGGCGTTTCTGCAACAGGCTTGTTTGATCCTGCAAAATCCGGCGTTGGTACATTTACCATCAGTTATTTGTTTACGGCTTCAAGCGGATGTACTTATGCCTCGTCTCAGCAAGTAACGGTTTATGCCACGCCAACGGTTACACTTCCCGCCGATGCGTATGTTTTGGAAGGAGGAAACGCTACGATAAAAGTAACCGTGACAGGCGATAACCTGACTTATAAGTGGACGCCTTCAACAGGTTTAAGTGCCGATGATATCATCAATCCAACTATCAACCCCACTACTGATACGCAATATACGTTGACTGTAACTTCGGTAAACGGCTGTTCGGCAAGTGCGCAGGTTAACGTTCATGTTTTGAAATCGCCGGTTGTGCCGAATACGTTTACGCCTAATAACGATGGCACAAATGATACCTGGAACATTAAATATTTAGACAGTTATCCGAATTGCACGGTTGAGATTTTTAACCGTTATGGTGCAAAATTATTTTCTTCCATTGGTTATCCAGTTCCGTGGGATGGAACATTTAACGGAAGCCAGTTGCCGGTTGGCGTTTATTATTACGTGATCAACCCAAAAAGTGGCCGGACTGCAATTTCCGGAAGTTTAACTATTATCAAATAAATTTCAATGCTTCTTTTATGTCCCTAATTTTTGGGTGATAAAAGAAGCATCGTAAAAGCAGTTAAACAATTTCTTTTAGTCAGATTCCAGACT
Source organism: Janthinobacterium lividum (assembly GCA_050955045.1). Taxonomy (GTDB): domain Bacteria; phylum Bacteroidota; class Bacteroidia; order Sphingobacteriales; family Sphingobacteriaceae; genus Mucilaginibacter_A. Next base: position 51,099 of record JBPBQV010000011.1, read on the forward strand.
TAAAGCTTTACCGCCATAATATTTATCGCGGAGCCAAAATGCTACATTTACCAAAGCAATTAAAGCGGGAACTTCTACCAGCGGACCGATAACGCCGGCAAATGCTTCGCCAGAATTGATACCAAATACACCGATGGCCACAGCAATAGCCAGTTCAAAATTATTTCCGGCAGCGGTAAAGGCAATCGATGCGCTTTTGGAATAATCGGCGCCCAAAGCTTTTCCAGCAAAAAAGCTCACTAAAAACATGATGGCAAAATAAATGACTAAAGGAATAGCAATCCGTAACACATCAAAAGGAATTTGAACGATGAGCCGGCCTTTCAAACTAAACATAATCACAATGGTAAAAAGTAGTGCGATTAAAGTGATGGGCGAGATAAACGGAATGAATTTTTGATTAAACCAATCTTTGCCCAAAGCCTTGATCAATACAAAACGACTGAAAACGCCGGCGGCAAAAGGAATACCTAAATAAATACCTACACTTTTAGCAATCTGCCCAATGGTGATATGAATTTCCAGTCCTTTTAAACCAATTAATGGTGGCAAAACGGTGATAAACAGATACGCATAAACACTATATAAAAGCACCTGGAAAATACTGTTTAAGGCAACCAATCCGGCGGCATATTCGCGGTTGCCTTCGGCCAGTTCGTTCCAAACAATTACCATGGCAATGCAACGTGCAATTCCGATCAGGATCAAGCCTGTCATATATTCCGGTTTATCATGTAAAAAAATTACGGCCAGCACAAACATCAGTATCGGACCGATTACCCAGTTAAGCAGCAGGGAAACACTTAATACTTTGGTGTTGCGAAACACTTCGCCCAAACTTTCGTATTTAACTTTTGCCAGCGGCGGATACATCATCAAAACCAAACCAATGGCCAACGGAATATTAGTGGTTCCGTTGGAGAAGGAATTGATAAAATTACCGGACGACGGGAAAATATAACCAATGCCAACACCGATAGCCATGGCCAGAAATATCCATAAAGTAAGGTAACGGTCCAGAAAACTGAGTTTCCTGCGTTCTGCCGCAGGGGCGCAATTGGTTGCAGACATGCTGTTTTTATCGGTTAAAAAATGTTATGAATCGAGATGTTGCTTTACAAAATCAGCTGCGTAAGTTTTAATCATATTGCGTACTTTTCTAAATTGGTTCATCACCTCTTCAGGAGTACCAATAGCTTTTGCAGGATCGGGGAAATTATAATGAAAACGTTGTGTTTGACCGGGAAAAAACGGACAAGCTTCATTCGCGTTATCGCAAACGGTAATTACATAATCAAAAGGAATGGAAAGATATTCATCTACATGATTGGAAGTATGATGCGAAATATCAATACTGTCTTCCGCCATTACCTGCACCGCTTTTGGGTTTACGCCATGTGTTTTTATTCCGGCGCTGTAAATTTGGGCTTTTTCTCCTGCAAAACTTCGTAAATAACCTTCGGCCAGCTGGCTCCTGCAACTGTTGCCGGTGCAAAGCACTAATATGTTTTTCATGTTAGCAGCAATTGGAACCTGGCGCGCAAACTGCAGCTACAGCCAGATTTTTAAGTTCAACTTTTGGTTTAGCAGCAGGTGCAGGTGCGCAGCATTCTTCGCCACTTGCAGTTGTACCACAGTTTCCTCCGTTTTGTATGGCTTTGCATTGTACAGTATCCGGCCGAAGATCTATAATCAGCTCATCATTTTGAATCGTAATATCACCGGGAAACATCTGGCGGGTATCAAAACCGGAATTACCAAATTCAATTTTCACAATACCGTTTGGATTTAAAGGCAAGGTTTTTTCCACCAGATTTATAATGGACAAAGCTTTGCTAACCGGCATGGCTCTGTCTTGTTGCTCGCCCTGCGGCTCCCAAAGCTGTACGATAATTTCTGTCCAAGCATTCATTACTCCGCCGCAATCAACAGAAGTTATGGGTGCCTGTTTGATTTCGGTTATGTGATAAGCAGCATCAACAAAGCGGTTTTCTGCATATTGAAATTGCAGGATCAGTTCTGGGCTGGCTTGCAAACGCTCTTTAAAGGCTTGCCATTTTAAGGTTTCCATATCAATAATTTTTACTGTTTTAAATAGATTTTAGCAGCAGGGATTTTTTAAATTGTAAGCAGAGAAGAAGCCATCCAGCTGGTTTTGCAGTTCGTTCCAAACGGTTGGGTTGATGCAATAACATACGCTTGCACCTTCAATTGTTCCCTGGATTAGTCCTGCTGTTTTTAGCTCTCTTAAATGCTGGGAAATGGTAGCTTGCGCCAATCCTAAATCTCCTACCAAAGCACCACAAATGCAGGAATTGGTTTTCAGAATTTGTTGCAGAATCGCAATTCGTGCAGGATGCGCTATGGCTTTCAGCATTACGGCAAGCTTATTTTGCTCATCTGTAAATATTTCTGTCTTTGTTATTCCCATATTGCAATATTACGATTAATATACATATTCAAAGATTTCTTTCGTGAAAAGTTCTTTATCATCATCTGCTCTCGAAACAACAATTGTAGTTTTTTACGAAGAATGCTTGTTTGCAAATACCTTTTCTTAACAGAAATATCACACAACAACTAATTTCTATTGCTGATATTTACCGCCTTGATAATATCTTTTTAAATGAAAATTAAACATCTATTGTTGCTTTCTGCTGTTATTGTGCAAACTTCTTTCGCACAAAAAAAACTTGCTCCGCAAGCTTTGAATTCAGTTCCTCGACCCAAATTAGTAGTTGGGTTGGTGGTTGACCAAATGCGCTGGGATTACCTGTACCGTTATTACGACCGTTACCAAAGCGGCGGTTTAAAACGAATGCTGAACGAAGGTTTTACATGCGATAATACCAATATTGATTACATCCCAACGGTTACGGCAATCGGCCATTCTTCTATTTATACCGGTTCTGTTCCAGCCATTCATGGTATTGCTGGAAATGATTTTATTATCCAGGCAACCGGAAAATCTGTGTATTGCACCGAAGATTCTACGGTAAAAACAGTAGGCAGCACATCAAACGCCGGAGAAATGTCGCCGCGTAATTTGCTGGCCAGCACTGTTACCGATGAGCTTCGTTTAGCAACCAATTTTCGTTCAAAAGTAATCGGAATCGCTTTAAAAGATCGTGGCGGAATTTTGCCTGCCGGACACACCGCAAATGCAGCTTACTGGTTTGATGATGTTTCGGGCAGCTGGATTACCAGCACGTATTACATGAAAGAACTTCCTTTATGGGTTAAAAAGTTTAACGATCAGAAACTGGTTGAAAAATATTTGAAACAGGATTGGAACACGCTTTATCCGATTGAAACTTACGTGCAAAGCGAAAAAGACAACAACAAACACGAAGGTATTTTTGCCGGGATGACTACGCCAACTTTCCCGATAAAAACTTCGGAAATGATGACCAAAGGCATGGGTTTGATCCGCAGTACGCCTTACGGCAATTCTTTTACGCTGGATCTGGCCGAAGCCGCTGTAGAAAATGAAGGTTTGGGCAAAAATGTAGTAACTGATTTTTTAGCGGTCAGCCTTTCTTCTACTGATTATGTTGGACATCAGTTTGGGCCAAATGCTATCGAAACAGAAGATACCTATTTGCGCCTGGATCGTGATCTGGCTAATTTCTTTACTTATCTGGATGGTAAAATGGGCAAAGGTAATTACACGGTTTTTTTAACAGCAGATCATGGTGCTTCACATAATCCAAATTTTTTACTTGACCACGAAATTCCGGCTGGTTTGTGGCCAGGCAGCACAATTCTGAAAGATTTAAACCTGATGCTGGAAAACAAGTACAAAGCAAAAAAACTGGTGCTTGGTTTTGGAAACTACCAGGTTAACCTCAACAATACCTCAATCAAGATCAATAAGCTTAATACTGAAGCCATTAAAGAAGATTGTATGCAGTTTTTGTTGCAGCAAAATAGTGTTGCCAATGTAGTTGATATGGATAAGATTGAAGAAGCCAGTATTCCGGATGCTTTGCGCAGCCGCATCATTAACGGATATAACCGCGAACGTAGCGGCGTTGTCCAAATCATTTTAAAACCAGGCTGGTACTCGGGTTATGGACCAACCGGAACGACACATGGAACCTGGAACCCGTATGATGCACATATTCCGTTGGTATTTATGGGCTGGGGCATTAAACACGGGCATTTAGACCGCGAAACACATATGACAGATATTTCTGCAACTGTTGCTGCACTCTTACACATTCAGGCACCAAATGGTTGTATCGGCCAACCAATTCCGGAAGTGTTAAAGTAAGAACTGTCTGTAAATTATGTTATTAGGCATAATTTACGTGCATTTCATGAATTGCATGTAAATTTGAGCATGTCTTCTCATCATATTGTCCGCGAAAAACAAGAACCTGCTTTACTTATTTTAGAGCTGGATTTATTTGATGAAGAACATCTGGGACAACTGCTGGAATGGAGTCCGACGGTTTTGGTAAATGATGATGCTGCCGAGAAATTACACAGTTTAGGAATTAAGTTTGATGTTTTGCTTACTCAAACAGCATCCACTTTTTTACAAGATAATACGCGAACTTTTCAAGTAGAAGAAGACGCGCTGAAAACAGGTTTACAGTTTTTAATTGATGAAAAATATCCGGCAGTTAATATTATCGCCGGTAAAAGAAGCATCGGTGATTTTTTGATTTATGCTAATCAAATTACGCTGGTTATTTTCAGTCAAAACCAAAAAATTTATCCCGTAAGCAGCGGTTTTAGTAAATGGAAAGCAGCAGGAGAAATAATTTATATAGATGAAATTCCTGCTGATCTGGAGATAATTGGATTGGAGCAAATTAACCCAAATCAATTTAAAACTAAAAACGATGGGTTTTTTATGCTGAAATTTAATCAACGGTTTTTGTTTATTGTTGAAGAGATTTAAAGTCTATTTTGCCCTGTCATGCTGAAGTTATTTCAGCATCTCATCATACAGATTAAGCAAAATATCTTTCTGATGGGATACCGAAACAAGTTCGGCATGACAATATCCGGAATTGTAATCAAAATTTAGAAAGCCGCCGGATCATCCAGACAAGCCAGCAAATCCGGATAGTAAAACTGGTAATTCAAATCACTCATAATTTTATCTGCATTGATGATTTTCCACTCCGTTTTCTCCGCTACAAATTCCGGCGCAGCCAAACCCATGTTTTCAATTGCTTTAGTGTAAAATGCTGCCTTTGTGGGATGCGAAGGCGCAACAGCATTGTAAATTCCGGTTTTGGGCTGATTTAAAATAGCTTCAATTAAACCTAAACAATCCTGTAAATGAATGAGATTTACGGGAACCAAACCATTCGGAATGCTGTTTTTATCCCTGAAAAACCGTCCCGGATTTCTATCCGACCCAAACAATCCGCCAAAACGAATAACCGTAGTATTTAAATTTTTAGCCGATAAAAACAGCATTTCTGCCTGCGATAATTCGGATGAATTATCTGCTTCATCAGCTTCGGTAACTTCGCGGCAAACATCACCGTAAACAGAAGTAGAACTGATAAAAATAACTTTGCGGATTGATGAAGCTTCGATATAAGGCCACAAACTTTTTATTTTGGACAGGTAAAAATTCGGAACTGTTTTACGTCCCGGCGGAATGTTGATCAGCAAAAATTCTGAATCAAAAAATTCTGGCTCTGCTTGCAAATTTTCAGCTTCTGCCCGAATTAAAAAAGGTTCTATTCCGGCTTCCTGCAGCAATTTTAACTTTTCAAAAGTTGTGGTAGAACCTTTAACTTGCCAGCCTTTTGCTACCAACAATTTTGCCATCGGGAAACCCAGCCAGCCACATCCCAAAATACTGATTTTTTTATTTTTACCTTCGCCGTTCATTGCTGCAAAGATAAACCAAAACCGTTTTGGCACCTCATTTGTAAGTACTCAACTCAAAATATCAATATAACTTATGAAAATTTTATCTCAAAAAGTAGCCGTATTTAGCATAGCTGTTGCAATGGCAGCAACTTTTAACACAGGTTGCTCATCTTTAACTAAAACTCAAAAAGGTACTGCAATTGGTGCCGGTGCAGGCGGAACAATTGGTGCTTTAATTGGTAGGAAAGCCGGAAATACAGCTATTGGAGCTTTAATTGGCGGTGCTGTTGGTGGCACAGCTGGTGCTTTTATCGGACGGAAAATGGATCGTCAGGCAGCAGAAATTAAACAAACAGTTCCGGGAGCAGATGTGGTGCGCGAAGGCGAAGGTTTGATTGTAAAATTTGATTCGGGTATTTTGTTTGATGTAAATAAAACGGGTTTAAAATCTGCTGCAACTACCAACTTGCAAAATCTGGCTACTTCAATGCAAAACAATCCGGATACCAATATTATGGTAGTTGGCTACACGGATAATACTGGTTCTGATACTTATAACATGGATTTATCTGTACGCCGGGCTGCCGCTGTAAAATCTGCTATTACTTCTAATGGCGTTTCTGCTTCACGCTTAACCACACAGGGAAAAGGTGAAACCGAACCGATTGCAGATAACACAACCGAGGCAGGCCGCGCGCAAAACCGTCGTGTAGAAGTTGTTATTATAGCAAACGATAAAATGAAAGCTGAAGCGAAAACCGCACAGTAATTTTAATTTTTTGCCGATAAAAGAAGTATTCCTGAATCTTTGGGAATGCTTCTTTTTGTTTACACACAATCTATACTTATTTAATTTAACTTACGTTATCTTTGTATAAATGTTTAAAAAATCAGGCATAATCTTAGTCGTGCTACTGTATTTAATTACAGCTACCGGTTTTGCCATGAACCTGCATTTTTGCGGCAAAAGTATTGAATCGGTAAAAATTAATGCGCCTGCAAAAGACTGCGGCATGAGCAGCAAATGCTGTAAAGATACGCACGTTGAAGTAAAAGTTAAAGATGTGCATCAAACTGCACATACTTCTTTTACCGGTAATATTTTAGTTTCCCTTGTTCCGCTTTTGGGTTATGCTTCTTTCCTGGAACCGTTAACAATTAAACTCGTTTCTAAAGCTGTTTCGGAACGTGGCCCTCCTTTAGTTGCCGTTCCTGTTTATCTCAAAAACTGCACTTTCCGAATCTGATCAGATTATAATTTCAACTGCTTAATCAACGCTTTCTATGTGTTGTAAACTGTTTTTAATTATAATTTCTAGATCAATTCTCTCATGAAATCCTTCAAAATATTACTGGCCATTTTAGCCATTTCCATTACTTCTGTACAAGCACAATTTGTTAAAGCCGATTTACAAGTAAGCGGTTTAACTTGCTCGATGTGTTCTAAAGCAACCGAAAAATCATTACGCACTTTACCTTTTATCAGTGATATAAAACCTGATTTAAATCGAAATCTTTTCGTTATTACATTCAAAAAAGATGCACCGGTAAACTTAGATGCCATCAGCAAAAAAGTGCAAGACGCAGGTTTTGCGGTGAATAAGCTGACGGCTTCTTTTAATTTCGATAATGTTAAAATCAACAACAATTATCAGTTTAATTACGCCGGAAGTACTTACCATTTTCTGAACGTAGCTGATAAAACTTTAAACGGCGTTACGCTAATTACAGTGATTGATAAAGCTTTTGTTCCGGCATCAACTTATAAAAAATACGCTGCACAAACTACTTTGCCTTCGTACAAAAGCGGAATGATGGGCAGTCAGAAAGTTTATCACGTTACCATCTAAAGCAGTAAAAAAACATGAAAGTTTTAGGTTTGATTTGGTGCTTGATTGCATCAACGTTTACTGCTTTTGCCCAAGAATTATATGTCAATACAGAACCAGCCAGCAACATGGCGCGGCATTCTTTAGGTGTAAGATTAGAAAATCAGGGTTATTTCAACCCTGATTTTCGTAACCGAAATACGCTGGAATTAATGTATGGTGCCAGCAAAAACCTGATGGTTCATGCTACTGGTTATGTATCAGATTTTTACCAGCAAAAACAGCATCTGGAAGGTTTTAGCGCTTATGCCAAATACCGTTTTTTATCAGTTGATTCTGTGCAGCGGCATTTTCGCGGTGCGGCTTTTATCAAAGCATCTACCATCAATAATCCAATTTTGAATCAGGAAATTGCTTTGGAAGGAGATCGTTCTGGTTTACAAAGCGGATTGGTATTTACGCAATTGCTGCATAAACTGGCACTTTCCGGTTCGATTAGTTATTTGCGCGGATTGGATAATCAGAACAATACTGTTCCGATTGGTTTTGCGCGGGACGCAGTTGCTTATACATTATCTTCCGGATATCTGGTTTTTCCGAAAAATTATACCAATTACAATCAGACCAATATCAACCTGTATCTGGAATTATTAGGGAAAACGAATCCTGGTTATCAGCAAAGTTATCTGGATGCTGCGCCAGCCGTTCAGTTTATTTTTAACAGTGTTTTTCGGGTTGATCTCTCTTACCGAACGCCTTTATACAACACAATGACGCGTAACTCGCAGAACATGTACCTGGTGAGGTTGGAGTACAACTTTTTTAATTTGTTTTGAGGAAAGAGTTCAGTCATCATCAAAACAACAAACACATATCTTTTTAATGCCAGTTACAAGCTTGATACCAAGTTTTGGGATAAGCAGACCAGCAACTTTTTAAAACAAATAAAATGGTAGTAAAAACAGCATCGCAGTTATTAAAAATCAGAATATATAGCCGGATGCAAAAACACGATTTCGTTACGGGAAACACTGTTTTTGTATTCTTCCATTGCGGTTAACGTTTTCCATGCTGGGTCGTTTGTAAAAGATTCCCAGTGTTTATCTCTGTCTGCTTTATTGTTAAAAGCCGTCATGTACATCAAATTAGGCATATGGCTGCCTGCTAAAACCTCAGCATAAAAAACGGCGTTAAAATTTAACCGCTTAAACAAAGCTACTTCATCGCCCACGTTAAACATTTTCACCTTGCTAACATTGTATTTTTCTGTCGGACTTTCGTAGCTTCTCAACTCGTAAACGCGTTCTGCTTTATCTGAAGTAAGTACGGGCACAGCCGGTTCGGGCATTTTTGGGAAGGCTTGTAAAACAATATTTTCTATCCTGGTAAAAGGAGCATTTTTATAATCCGCATCAATATAATCTTTACCATCTGCCAGATATTGCTTATCGGCATTGAGTTTTTGCTCAAAAGATGATAACATTTCTAAAGATTTAAACGGAACCAGCACATAAACTTTTAAATCTGCCGTGTCTGTTTCTACTGGTTTAAAAACGCCAACTAACTTAATACCAGTTCTGTGTAAAGCTGGTAAATACGCATTTTGCAGATAATTTTCTACGCGATCCTGCTGCTGTTTTGTTTTTAAGTGATAAATTTTTAGCTGATAATAATCTTTTGAAGCCGCATTAACAGCATTAAAAAACAACATTGCCAAAGCAAAAACCAGCATGGTTGAACAATTCCGTTTGATAAAATTTAAAAACATATTGAGTGGTTAATGTATAAGTTAAACTACAAATTTATTTAAGTTTTATCCTCATTATCATAAAAACTAATAGAATCTAAATCATTACAATAACCAATATGTGATATATCAGCAATGCTTCCAATTTTAATATCTAAAACTGAACTTGAAATATTATCAATGAGAATCCGAAATTCATTTTGAGGAGAAAAGTGGATGTCTTTTTCAAAATAAGTTTTTTTACCTGTGAATTTTGAAAAATCTTTATAAGCAACAAATCCATACCGACCATTTAGTTTAAGTTTCTCAAGAGTAGACTGAATTCTTATTAGGAATTCTTTAGGATCTGTTATAACTAAATAGGAATCTGCAATCCCTTTACATTCTTCTGGAATAACATATTGTTGTTTAAGATTTTCAGATTTAAAACGTAATGAGTATAAACAGAAAATATTACTCATATTTTCTTCCGAATTAAAAATGTTCCCATTTATACCTTTAAATATTCTATAGTCAGAATCTGGAGCACCAACATTTTTAAATTTTACAATAAAATTTTCCATGTACCGCATTTCTGAGATAGTTTCAAACTTATCGCCTCGTACAGAGTTATCCTCAAGTTTTGAGAAATAATTTAACGTTTCACAATGTAAATGTCCTTCATCTCTTAAAGCAACAATATGGTGATATTTAGAAAACTTTATTAAAGCAACATATTGTTTCATTTATGCCAATCCCATCATTACATCTTCCCCAAAGCCAGTTTAATATGCCCCAAATGATGCAAACCATGCCAGGCATACAAACCCAAAGCTGATTTAAGCGAAACTGATTTTTGCGTTGCCGGATGAAAAAAAGTACGGCTCCACTGCTCTTCGGTTAGAGAATTCATCAGTTCTACCCAACGAAAATGAATACCTTCAATCATTTGAAAAGAAGGCGCAACCGGCATTTTATAATCGGGCAGCAAAGCCCAATCTGCTTCTTCATAAGGTTTGATGGTTGGGTTTTCTTCTGTTAAAGCAAGTTTAAAACGAGTTAAACAATTAGAATGACTATCAGCCACATGATGGATTACTTGCCTGATCGTCCAGCCGCCCAAACGGTAAGGCGTATCAAACTGCTGGTAATTTAAACCAACTACAGCCTGGCGCATTTGTCCGGGCAAAGCTGCTACTTCCTGTATCCAAGTTCTGATTTGCTCGTCGGTAAAGGAAGCTGGTGCGGTATATTTTCCGATTGGATATCTTTCGTCTGTCATGATCGTTTTTTATAATGCTGTTTTTATCGGTTAAAAATTGAGTGTTGGATGTTTTTTGTTGAAATCTGTTGCATCCTGGTAAATTTTGGCGGCTTCCAGAATTTTTCCTTCACCAAAAAGCTGTCCCATAAAAGTAATGCTCAACGGCCGGCCTTGCTTGTTAAAACCGTTTGGCATCACTACGCAAGGGTTTCCGGTCAAATTGGTGAGCACCAAGTTACCCGAAAAAGCAGGTGCCACGTACATATCCAAGCCTTTTAATTTCTCGTACCAATTTTGAATTACCATTGTACGCACACGGTTTGCCTGAATATATTCAACCGCCGAAACCATTTGTGCTGTGCGGAAAATGTTTGGCCAGCCACCTTTTCCCTGGCGTACCATCATGTCGTCTTTGTGATTTAAAACCAGCTCCTGAAAAGCGGCACCTGATTCTGTAGTCAAAATAAAACGTAAAGAATTATAAGGCAAGGTTGGCAATTCTATCGGAACTAATTCGGCACCTAATTCTTTCAATTTAACTAAGGTAGATGAGTCGCTGGATTTATTTGAACGGCTGCGTTCAAAATCTGCTTTCAAATAACCAATTTTCCAGCCTTTCAGCGATTTCTGGTTGCCATCATACTTAAAAGGAGCCGGGATTGTGCTTAAATCCTGCGGATCAGTTCCCTGAATAGCGTTAAAAACAATGGCGCAATCTTCTGCACATCTTGTAATCGGACCGAGTTTGTCCATCGTCCAGCTTAAAGCCATGGCGCCGGTTTTGCTTACGCGACCAAAAGACGGGCGCAAACCGGTATCTCCGCATTCTGTGGAAGGCGAAACGATAGAACCCAACGTTTCTGAACCGATGGCAAAAGGCAGACAACCGGCAGAAACCGTAGAAGCGGGGCCAGCCGAAGAACCGCTGGAACCGCGTTTGATATCCCAGGGATTGTTGGTTCTGCCGCCAAACCAAACATCGCCGGAAGCCAGTTCACCCAAAGTTAATTTAGCAACGAGAATTGCGCCTGCCGCTTCCAGTTTTTTTACAACGGTTGCATCAACTTCCAATTGCTGATTTTTGTAAGGAACTGATCCCCAGGTAGTTTTATAGCCTTTTACCGAAAGCAAATCTTTTACGCCAAACGGAATACCATGCAAAACGCCTTTATAATGGCCTGCTTTTATTTCGGCATCAGCTTGTGCGGCTTGTTTTAAGGCCAACTCTTCGGTATAATTTACGACGAACAATAATTTGGAATCATATTTTTTCAGTCGATCAATAAAGAATTTTGTTAATTCTACCGAAGTAATTTTCTTTGTGCGAATCAAATCGGCCAACTGACGAATGTTATAAAATGCCAGTTCGTTTTTATCCGCCGGCATCGTGGTGATGCTTCTTTTATCAAGTAAAAATCCGTTTGTTTTATCCGGATAAACAAAGCCAACAGGAATTGGATTGAAATTTAATGCCGGAACTACGCTGTTATCCAAATGCAGTTTGCGCAATTCTTCGTAAGCTTTACGATGATCGGCCAATCCGGTTAACATAGAATCTGCCTGCGCCGGAGAAAAATCGATGCCAGTCAGCTTTTCTGCTTCGTTTACCACGGCAACAGTTATCGGACTATTCTCCAGTTTTTGGGTGATGAACGCACCGAAAACAAAGCTGAATCCGCACAAAGAAGTGATGGTCAGAATTTTTTTGGTAGAAATTTTCATAGTACAATGCTGTTTTTACAAGTGTTTTTTAGAAGTTGATGGTTGGATGTTTTAGGTGAAAATCAGTTGCTTGCTGATAAATGCGGGCAGCTTCCAATGTCTTGCTTTCGCCAAAAAGCTGGCCCATAAAAGTGATACTGGTTGGCAGTCCTTTCGCTGTAAAACCGTTTGGCAAAACCACACAAGGGTTTCCGGTGAGGTTAGTCATCAACAAATTATCGCTGTAAGACGGCGACATATACAGGTCTAAACCTTTCAGTTTTTCGTACCAGTTTTGCACCAATAAAGTACGCACACGGTTCGCCTGAATATATTCTACAGCCGGAATAAACTGTGCGGTGCGGAAAATATTTGGCCAGGCTGCTTTTTCCTGCCGCTTTAGCAAATCGCTTCGGTGCGTCAAAACCAATTCCTGAAAAGCGGCTCCAGCTTCAGCATCCAAAATAAAATTCATGGAATTGAAAGGCAATTTGGGCAATTCAACCGGAACTAAAGTTGCGCCTAATTCTTTCAGTTTTACTAATGTTAAAGAATCGTTATGGCGGTTTGAATATTTGGCTAAAAAATCTGCTTTTAAGTAACCGATCTTCCAGCCTTTCAGCGAATTTTGTTTGCCATCGTAATTAAAAGGAGCCGAAATCGTGCTTAAATCATTTGGATCAGTTCCCTGGATAGCGTTAAAAACAATCGCACAATCGTCCACCGTCCGCGCCATCGGTCCTAATTTATCCATGCTCCAGCTCAAAGCCATCGCACCAAATTTACTTACACGGCCAAATGAAGGTCGCAAACCAGTCAGGCCGCAATTATTGGAAGGCTCCACAATCGATCCCCAGGTTTCCGAACCGATGGCAAATGGCACGCAACCGGCAGCAACCGCCGCACCCGGACCAGCAGACGAACCGCCCGAACCGCGGCTCAAATCCCAAGGATTGTTGGTCCGGCCGCAAAACCAGGTATCGTCCATCGCCAATTCGCCCAAAGATAATTTGGCGATCAAAACCGCTCCGGCATCTTCCAATTTTTTTACAACCGTTGCATCCACATCAAATTGCTGGTCTTTGTAAGGGGCCGCGCCAAAAGTTGTTTTGTAGTTTTTGGCCGATAAAAGGTCTTTCACGGCAAACGGAATTCCGTGTAAAACACCGCGATAATGTCCAGCAGCAATTTCTACATCGGCTTGTTCAGCTTGTTTTAAAGCGAGGTCATCCGTAAAAGAAACTACTGCAATTAGTTTTGGGTTGAGTTTTTTCAACCGGTCCAAAAAGAATTTTGTTAGGTCTACAGACGTGATTTTTTTGCTGCGGATGAGTTCTGCCAGTTGCCGGATGCTGTAAAAAGCCAATTCATTCCGATCAGCAGGCAAACTAACCGTGCTTTGTTTATCTAACAAAAATCCGTTTTTCTGATCCGGAAAAACAAAACCAACTGGAACCGGATTGAAATTTAAAGCCGGAACAACGCTGTTTTTAATGCCTAATTTTTGGAGTTCGGCATAAGCTTTCAGGTGATCATTCAAACTACTCAGCATAGAATCCTGCTGTGGTGCAGAAAACGTTAAGCCGGAAAGCTTTTCTGCTTCTTTGACAACAGCCACCGTAACCGGGTTATCAACTAATTTTTTGGAAACGAAAGAGCCGAGCACAAAACTGGCAACGGCGGCAAGAATACAAAAGCTTTTGGTAGAAATTTTCATGGGCAATGGGTTTGTTCTAAAAATAGCGTTTTGTAATTTCTTAACTTCGGCACAATGAAAAAAACTTGTATCTTTTTACTTACAATATTTTTTTGCTGCGAAACTTTCGCCCAAACCATCAAAACCGGTGTACTGGTTATTGGCGGCGGCGCGGCAGGCGTGGCAGCCGGAATCCAAAGCGCGAGAAGTAACGTTAAAACGATTATTTTAGAACCCGGCCCGTGGCTGGGCGGCAGTTTAACTTCCGGTGGAATGTGCGTGGTAGATGGAAACCGGAATTTTCCATCCGGGATTTGGGGCGAGTTCAGGCAACATGTAAAAACATACTATAAAAACAGCATCGGCTACGATACCACCGCAAACGCTGTACTTCGTTTTGAACCTGCGGTTGGTGCTTCCATCCTAAAAAAGATTACGGATACGGTCAAAAATTTGTCCGTTCGCACAAATACTTCTTTTATCGGCATAAAAAAGGACGGAACAGGTTATGAAGTTACCGCCAGAATCAACGGAGAAAATACAACTATCAAAACACAAGTTGTGGTTGACGGAACGGAAACCGGAGATGTTGCAGCTAAGTTAGGCGTTCCAGCAGATGCTGGCTTTGAAAGTGAAGCACAATCCGGCGAAAAATGGGCGCCAAAAACAGCATTTCCCATCATCCAAAACATGACGTGGATTGCAATTTTAAAAGATTATGGCCGCGCCGCAGACCGAACTATTCCGAAACCAGAAAATTATGATGAAAGTTTGTACGCTTCTCTCCAAAGCAAAAACATTAAACAAACTTTGGAAAGCGGCCACTTGCCAAACGATAAATTTATGCTGAAAGTAAAAGGCGTAAATGATTATCCAATTAAAATAGAAGATTTTACACCAGAAAACCGGGCAGCAGCTTATCAAAAATCCAAGTTAAAAACGCTTGGTTTAGTTTATTATCTGCAAACGAAGTTGGGTTTTAAAAACATTAGTCTGGATAATTTAGAATTTACTTCGGCTGATCATTTGCCTTATTTGCCTTACATTCGAGAAGTAAGACGCAGCAAAGGTGTGATCAAAATGGTTTTAGATGATATTTATACGCCTTACACGCGTTCTTCCAAGCTCTATCGCACTTCAATTGGTATTGGTGATGCTTCGCCAGGCCAGCATTTGTTACCGTTGGGCAACGCGCCCGAAACCAATTACGGCGCTTTCCCGGCTTACAGCATTCCGACCGGGGCAGTTATAGTGAAAGATTTTGATAATTTTTTAGTAGCCGAAAAAGCGATGTCGGTTTCGCATTTGATGAATGCAAGCACCATGTATCCATCGGTGCAAATGACTTTGGGACAAGGCATCGGTACAATTGCGGCTTATTGCGCTTTTTTTAAAACAACGACTAAAACCGTAAAACTGCGTCTGATTCAGAATGAAATTTTAAATTATCATGGTTTTTTAATGCCTTTTTTGGATGTGAAACAAAACGATCCGCAGTTTATCGCGATCCAAAAAATTGGCGTAACCGGCCTGCTGCAAGGTGTACAAAAACCTAATGGAAGTTCTGCGCCAGTTTTATTTTTGCCTGATTCTGCTGTGAAAACTGCCGAAATTAAACCTGTTTTAGGCGAGATTTATACGCGTTCGTTTTTATGGTTTAACAAAACCAAACCTGCCGAATTTTTTACCATCGGCAATATGCTTTCTTTTATTGAGGAACTGAATTTGCGCGATGCTAAAAATTTTAAACTGCAAGTACAAAACGATTGGAAAACGAAATTACATTTAAGTTCTGTTTTTGAGGTGAACCGGCCCATTACGAGAAGAGAATTTGCGGAGCTTGCAAACGTTTATTTAAAACCATTTGACCGCTCGATTGATTTAACCGGAAAATTGTTAAACTGATATTTTATGTGCTAAAAGAAGCATCAGCCTAAACTTTCAATGCTTCTTTTAGCACCTATTTTTTGAGATAAAGGTTTTGAAGCAATCAGTGTTCCTCTTTTAGTTTTGCAAAAATCAGTTCATCATCATATAAACCATTTTTATAAAGCGCTTTCTTGAAAACAGCTTCCTGCTGATAACCTGCTTTTTGCAGCACTTTTGCCGAAGCCGGATTGCTGCCGAAAACGCCTGCATAAATTCGGGTTATCTCAAAGAGATCAAAAATATAGTCGGTAAACAAAGCAAGTGCTTCCGACATGATACCTTTGCCCCAAAACGGTTCTCCTAACCAGTAACCAATTCGTGCGTTTTTGCAGTAAATATCGTTTTGCAAAGTAATACCGATTCCTCCGACAACTTCATCAGCAACAACCAAAGCGGCATTGGTAATAGGTTCTGTTTGTTGGATTTGTGTATCTACCCAAAATTTAGCGTCAGCAGCGGTATAAGGCGAAGGGAATCTGTTTTCGAGATACAGGGAAACTTTTTGATTATCAGCATATTTTAACAAGGAAACTTCGTTGCCATTGTTCCAGGAACAGAGCTTAAAACAGGAACCTGTTAATTCTACCATGTGCAAAACTTTTTTGGGATAAATTTTATAGAATACTTGTTTTAACAGATATTAAAACATAATTTTATAAAGAGATTAAAAGCTTGTCTATTTACTAATATAATTCCTCGAAGTTTTACTATTAGCGTAACAGAATAAGCGATTACATTCTAATTGTTAATTTTTTTTGGGGGAAAGCCGTTCTGTTTTTGCAGAACGGCTTTTTATTTTAGTGGACATCTATCGGTATTTGTGCATTCTTTCTGCGGAATGGCTGCAAATACAACAATGGTATGGAGCAAAGCATTACCAAACCGGTAAGCCAATAAGCATCGTCATAAGTAAGCAATAGAGATTGTTTAATTATAGCACCATCCATAGCGCCGTAAGCCATATGTGTTGCATCCAGCATAGATTTTCCTTTTGCCATAAATCCATGAACGTACATGTTAAAACGCTGCACAAATTCTGGATTGTAAGCATTGATGTTCACCAATAAGTTGTTGCGGTGAACTCCCTGCCGGATATGAATAATGGTAGTTAAAGCTGCAATTCCAAACGAGCCACCTAATTGCCGCATCATATTATTTAAACCTGTTCCTTGTCCTAATTCTGCTCCTTTTAAATCTGCAATAGCCAGCGTGGTTAAAGGCACAAACAACAGTGCCATGCCAATACCACGGATGGCTAACGGCCAAAAGAAATCTCCTTTACCTGTTTCTAATGTTGAATTGCTGAGCATGTGCGTAAAAACAAAGAACAAAATCATCCCGGCGGTTGCCATTAATTGTGCCGGAATACCTTTATTTAACATTTTACCAATCAACGGCATCATAGCAAGTGTAAATAATCCACCGGGAAATAATAATTTGCCTGTATCTTCGGATGAAAAACCCAATAAACTTTGGCAAAATATAGGAAAAACGAATACTGTACCGTATAATCCGAAACCTAGTATAAATGAAGTAAACATTCCTACAGAAAAACTTCTGTGCCGCATAATACTAAAATTTACAATTGGAAACTCGGTGCTTAATTCACGCCAAACAAATAACAATACACCTAATATAGCAGTAACGGATAAAACCAGTATATAAGTTGTTGCAAACCAATCTTCCGATTCCCCTTTTTCTAAAATCACTTGTAAGCTACCAACCGCAGTAGCTAATAAAGCAATTCCCCACCAGTCAATAGGCTTCCCTTTGCCGGTTTTAGGCGTTTCCCTTACATACGTATAAGTAAAAAAAGCAGCCAATGCGCCTACAGGTAAATTCACATAAAATATCCAGGGCCAGGAAAAATGTTCTGTTAAAAACCCACCGATTGTCGGGCCTACCGTTGGGCCTACTACTGCACCAAAGCCAAATAAAGCTGTAGCAGTACCAACCTGTTCGCGCGGCCAAGTTTCCAGCAAAATAGCCTGGGCTGTGGATATTAAACCACCACCGGCAATTCCCTGTAAAATACGGAAAGCAACCAGTTCATTTAAACTTGTTGCATTACCGCAAAGAAATGAAGCAATGGTAAACAGAATGATGGAACCTAAAAAATAATTCTTTCGACCTAAAACACTGCCTAGCCAACCCGACATAGGTAAAACAATTACGTTGGCAACCGCATATCCCGTGGTAATCCAGGCCACATCTTCTAGCGTTGCGCCCAGATTACCTTGTATAGTAGGTAAGGATACGTTTACAATCGTTGTATCAATCAGCTCTAATAAAGAAGCTGTAATTACAGTTATTGTAATAATCCATTTTTTAAACCCAACTTCAGCCATTATTTTAATCTTTATAAATAACGGATGCATTTACGCTCATACCGGGGCGTAATTTTTCCATTATCTCTTTATTAGCATCAATTTTTATTTTAACCGGTACACGTTGCACTACTTTTACAAAGTTTCCGGTGGCATTATCTGGCGGAAGCAATGAAAATTTAGCACCTGTTGCAGGCGAAAAATTGTAAACTGTTCCCTGTATTTTCAAATCAGGAAAAGCATCTACTTCAATATCAACCTTTTCTCCACTGCGTAAGTTGTTTAACTGCGTTTCTTTAAAGTTGGCAGTAACGTAAAGGCTGTTATCATTTACTACCGAAAACAAAGTTTGTCCGGCTTGTACCAGTTGCCCTTTTTGCACATTCTTTTTAGATACGATACCAGCTGCCGGCGAATAAACAGTGGTATAAGTAAGTTGCAGTTTTGCAAAATCCACATCAGCCTGACGCTGATTTACACCTGTATTGGTTACTTGTAACTGATTACGTGTTGTACCGATTTGTTGCTGGGCAGCCCTGTATTGTTCCTGTGAAGCACTGTAATTAGCCCGAGCTACATCTCTGTTTGCTTTTGCCTGATCAAACTGTTGTTGCGTTACCGAACCGTCTTTTACCAAGTTGGCATAACGGTCGTAATCTCTGTTCGCTTGTTCCAGTCTTGCTTTTGCAGATTCTGCTTGAGCGCGCGCGCCTGCAGAAGTAGCAGCAGTTGCAGATATTTGCGATTGACTAACACCAACACTTGCACCTGCACCTTTTTGTGCTGCACGTGCTTGTTCTAACCTTACTCTATAATCGCGGTCATCTAGTTTTACCAATATCTGACCTGAGTTTACATGCGTGTTTTCTTCAAATGAAATGCTATCTACATAACCACCTACACGAGCTACAACCGGACTGATATCTGCATCAATCTGTGCATCATCCGTATCTTCGTGTTTGCTGTAATATATATATTCTTTAACACCAAATACTACGCCTGCTAATATCACCAGTCCCAATATAATCGGTATTACCCGGTTTGGTTTCTTGGTAACAACTGGTTCTTCTGTTTCTATTTCTTGTGCCATATTAATCCTGTTTTTATTTGTTAATTTTTCCGGTTGAATTCAATAGATGATAATAAGCTAAGCCTGCATCTGCTTTTGCAAGTTCTAAATTTATTTGTGCCTGATAAAGCAAAGTTTGTGCATCTGCTCGGTCTGTTGCTGTAACAATACTGCTTCTATATCTGGATTCTTGTAACCTGTTATTTTCTGTAGCCTGCGTAATAGAAGTTTGCAACAGGTTAACTTTATTTAAAGCAGCTGTATAGTCCTGATAGTTTTGATTAATTTCATTTTTAAGGTTATCCGTAGTAATTCCCCGGTTGATTACAGTTTGATCACGCTCGATGCGGGCTTCACTTTCTCTGTTTTTGTTGCTCCAAAGAGAGCCAAAGTTCCAGGATAAAGCTAAACCAGCGGTAATCGGTGTAATATAATTGCCTTTTGAGGGCAATGGATTAAGTGATGTATTTAAATAATACGCCCCAGCAGTTGCGGCCAGCGTGGGTAGCTTATCTGCACGGGTAGTTTTAATGTTAGCTTCTGCAACGCGTGTGCGCAAATCCAGCTGTTGTATTTCCTGCCGGTTGGCAAAAGCGGTATCAATATAATTCATCAGCGGCAAAACCGGATGGTCAATTGTATTTACCTGATCAACGTTTAGCTGTGTAGTTTCCGGCAAACCAAGCAAAATATCCAAATTATAGTTAATTACTTTACGGTTGCTCTCCAGTTCAATACCGTTTAATTCAATATCAGATCGTTGCAGTTGAAAACGCAATACATCATTTTTAGTAACAATTCCTTGTTCAAAAAACCGTTGCGCCTGTTTAATCTGCTGATCTATAGTTGCTATATTTTGCTCTACTACTTTTTTGCTTTGCAGTACTTTATACAAATCGTAATAAGCACTAATAACGCCATAACTTACCTGGTCTTTATCATTATCAACATCCAAACGTGCTATTTTAACCAATAAATCGGTAGATTCTTTTGCGTATTTAAATTTTCCACCGGCATAAATTGGTTCAGCCAAAGAAACTATACCCAAATTAGCATTTGCACTTTTTGGCAAGCTAAAAGAACCACTGCCTAAGCTCAATGTATTAACCGGTATTTGCGCACGGCTATACATATAACTTACCGAACCGGTTGGCAGTGCCAGATCTTTCGCCTGATTATATCGTGATACAGCCTGATCTATTTTTGATTGAGAATATTTTAATGTTTTACTGTTATCCAAGCCAAGTTTAACAGCTTCTTCAAGTGTCAATGTTCTTTCCTGTGCGTTAGAAACCGTAACTGAACCACCAATAAGCAGCATACCAAGCAACGATTTAAAAAGATGGTACTTCCTGCCGGTTGCAAAAGCCGGAATTGGTTTATTAATTTTTCTTGTCATTTTCTATTACTAAATAAGATTTTAAAAGTCTTTTCATATAAATTTTCATGCGAGGTTTTAATGTAGATTGCATGAAGTTAGCATCGCGTACATTATTTCCAAGCATTTGCGAAGCAACATTTGGCGTATTGATAATGTAGTTTTTGGTGCCGAAAATGGTAATAATACACATTTCGATATCTGCATTTTTAAAAAATGAGCCGTTATCTATTCCTTCCTGCATTACTTTTTTAAATTCCAGAATATTTACCATCAATATATTAGATATTTTATCGTTAATTTCAGGATGATTACTTAAAGAAATTTCACGGTTTATAAGCTTATGAAAACAACTGTTTTCAAAAACACGATCCAAGTATTTATCAATACACAACTCCAACTTACCCCAGGAACTTAAACTTTCATCTTCGGTAATATTTTGTAGTAATGCTTTAAACGAATTGATTTTCCGTTCAAAAACAGCAATAAACAAACCTTCCTTCGAACCAAAATAATAATTAAGCATGGCCATGTTTACATTGGCTTCGCCTGAAATTAAACGGGTAGAAGCGCCGTCGTAGCCCAGTTCCGAAAAAACCTTTTCAGCAATATCCAGAATATGATCTTTCTTGTCTGTTTTTTCTTTTTCCATTTCGAGCACAAATTTAATCAATCGTTTGATTAAATTAAAGTATCAGATATAGTAATTTTACAAACTGATGTTTTTTACTTAGCAGAAAATAAAATATTGATGTAAATGCTTCTTTTATCGACATAAAATTGTTATCTCAATTTTACTATTGCAAAAAAAGTGAACAAATCTGGCCCGATCTTTTTTATTTATCTTCACGCTTTTATTCAAATAATGAAACACATCTACTTTCTGCTGCTATTTTTAGTTTGTAAAAACAGTATCCAGGCACAAACCGCTCCGCCTGCTGATCGGATTTCTATAGAACAGGAGCTCAAAAAATTACCCATTTTAGGAAGCGTGCTTTATATTGCCGCACATCCGGATGATGAAAATACGCGCTTACTGGCTTACCTGGCGCAGGAAAAACATTACCGCACCGGTTATCTGGCTTTAACCCGCGGCGATGGCGGTCAAAACTTAATCGGTAACGAACAAGGCGAATTGCTGGGTTTGATCCGCACTCAGGAACTGCTGGCCGCCAGACGTACCGATGGAGCCGAACAGTTTTTTACCCGCGCCAAAGATTTTGGCTTTTCCAAAAGCCCGGAAGAAACGCTGAAAATCTGGGACAAAGAAAAAGTTTTGGGCGATGTAGTTTGGGTGATCCGGAAATTTAGGCCGGATGTAATGATCTGCCGGTTTCCAACTACGGGCGAAGGCGGCCACGGCCATCATACATCTTCCGCTATTTTGGCACAGGAAGCTTTTACGGCCGCTGCTGATCCAAAACGTTTCCCCGAACAGTTAAAATTTGTACAACCCTGGCAGGCCAAACGCCTGTTGTGGAACACTTTTAATTTTGGCGGAAACGATATGACAACACCAGATCAGTTTAAAATAGATGTTGGTGTTTACAATACTTTGCTGGGCAAAGGTTACGGCGAAATTGCTGCCGATAGCCGCTCCAACCATAAAAGTCAGGGATTTGGTTCTGCAAAACAGCGCGGCAGTTCTTACGAATTTTTTAAAACGATTTTAGGTGATGCACCACGAACAGATTTAATGGATGGCATTAACACAACCTGGAAAAGAGTACAAGGCAGTGAAGCGATCAATATCAGAATGAATGATCTGCTTAAAAGCTTTAACCCAACAGAACCGTCAAAAGCTTTGCCTTTGCTGATGAATATTTATGGATCGGTACAAAAACTAATGGATCCTTACTGGAAAACACAAAAACTAAAAGAATTGAACCTGCTGATACCAGCTTGTGCTGGTTTATGGCTGGAAAGCTACGCCGCAAACCCAACTTATGCTGTTGGAGATAGTATCGGCATTCGTAACCAGGTAATCAACCGTTCCGGCATTACCATTAAACTGGTAGAAACGGAAGCTGGCGATCAAAAAAACACCTTCAATACCATACTCCCAACCAACCAGTTGCTTAATTTGGAAAGTAAAACATTTGCAAAAAACATCAGCCAGCCTTACTGGCTTAACGGAACACAAACCAAAGGCAGTTATCCTGTAGAAAATCAGGAATTAGTTGGTTACCCGGAAAACCCAAATCCGGTTACGGTAAACTGGCGTTTTGTAATTAACGGTCAACTGTTTACGTTGAGTAGGCAGCTGTTATATAAATATGTAAGCCCGGTTCGCGGCGAAGTTTATCAGCCATTAGAAATTACACCTCCGGTTACGGCCAATCTGGATCAGGCGGTTTATCTTTTCAGCAGTAATCAACCTAAACAGATTATAGTTAAACTAAAAAGTTTTACAAACAGCAGCGGTTCCGTTAGCTTAAAGATTCCTGCTGGATGGAAAGTTAACCCGGCCAATGCTTCTTTTACCGGCAAAAAAAAGGGCGACGAATGGATGGCAGTTTTCTCGGTAAACCCAGCCACCAGCAAAAGTGAAACAGATACGATACAAGCCATTACACTGGTAAACGGGAAAGAATTTACGCAAAGTATCCACCAGATTTTGTATGAACATATCCCGAACATCACTTATTTTCCACCAGCACAAGCCAAGTTGGTTAATGTAGATTTAAAAGTAAGCGGTAAAAAAATTGGTTACCTGCCTGGTGCCGGAGATTTAGTTCCAGATGCGCTTCAACAAGTTGGTTATCAGGTAAATCAACTCTCTGAAAATGAGATTTTAAATGGAGATTTATCTGTTTATGATGCTATAATTATCGGCGTTCGTGCTTTCAATATTAACAATCGTTTGCCGGTTGAACAGCCAAAACTATTAGATTATGTAAAAAATGGTGGAAATTTATTAGTTCAGTATAATAATAATTCGGATTTGGTAAGTAACCAGATTGGGCCCTATCCTTTTAGAATTGTAAATGTTCGGGTTACCGATGAAAATGCGCCCGTTACAATTTTGGATCCAGCCGATCCGGTTTTAAATTATCCAAATAAAATTACACAGGCAGATTTTAAAGGCTGGATTCAGGAACGCGGAATTTATTTTGCCACGGATATCGACCCAAAATACCGAACAGTTTTGCAAATGAACGATCCAAATGAGCAAGCCAGCAAAGGTTCATTGTTGGTGGCAGATTATGGAAAAGGCCGATTTGTATATACTTCGCTGGTGTTTTTCCGGGAATTGCCGGCTGGCGTTCCGGGAGCTTACCGCTTGTTTATCAACTTAATCAGTAAAGCAAAAAAATAAAATTAGCATTAGGCAACTAGCAATTATTCAGTTAATTTTACAGCCAGAATAACCACACTATGGAAAATCAGGAAACAGAAGAAGTTAAAAACTTTGATCAATTATATTACATTGTTGGTCTGATAGCAGGCGTTATCATCTCTTATATCATCCACGGCACTTTTTATTGGGTATTAATTGGTGCAGTATTGGGCTTGTTAAGTGCTGCGTTTTATATCAATAAAGTTGCCCCAAGAAAAGGCATTGAAGATTAATCAGGAAAATCTATTCCTGTAAATAATAAACTAAACTAGCTTACAAAAATATCTTAAGCTGGTTTTTTAGTTTTTGCTAATAAAAAAAGCATAACAGATTTCACCTGTTATGCTTTTTTATTGTGGCCCCGACGGGAATCGAACCCATATCTAGAGTTTAGGAAACGCCTATTCTATCCGTTGAACTACGGGGCCAATAATATTTATCGTATCACACTACCGTTGGTAAATGCTTCTGAAGGTGTTGCAAAACTAAGTTTTCCTTCGGGATTTTCGGCCATTAAAATCATGCCTTGCGATAAAATTCCTTTGATTTCGCGCGGTTCCAGGTTTACTAAAACGCTTACTTGTTTGCCGATGATTGCTTCCGGCTCAAAATATTCTGCAATTCCAGAAACGATTGTCCGCTGATCCAAACCGGTATCAATACTTAGTTTCAGCAATTTTTTAGTTTTGGCTACTTTTTCTGCGGATAAAATTGTTCCGACACGAATATCCAGTGCAGCAAACTGATCAAAAGTAATGTTTGGTTTTGCTTCAACCAACGGTAATTTTACCTGCTCGTTTTCCATTTTAGTGTTTAATAATTTCTGGATTTGCGCTTCAATCTGCTCATCTTCAATCTTTTCAAATAACAATTTTGCTTCGTTTAAAGCGTGTCCTTCCGGTAGTAAATCTGTAGTTTCGGCTTTATCCCAGTTTTGCGGCACTAAATTTAGCATGATAAACAAAGCATCAGCGCTGTTTGGCAAAAATGGCTGCGATAAAATAGCCAGGTTTGCAGCGATCTGCAATCCAATATTTAACACCGTTTGTACACGTTCAGGATCTGTTTTGATCAGTTTCCAAGGTTCTTCATCTGCCAGATATTTATTGCCGAGACGGGCCAGATTCATAAATTCGGACAATGCTTCGCGGAAACGGTAATTTTCCAAAGCGAAACCAATTTTTTCCGGAAAAGCATTTAAACTGTTGATCACTTCCGTATCGGGATAAGATAATATGCCTCTCGACATTACTTTTCCACCAAAATATTTATGCGATAAAACAAGTACACGGTTGATGAAATTTCCATAAATCGCAACCAGTTCGTTGTTATTTCTCGCCTGAAAATCTTTCCAAGTAAAATCATTATCCTTCGTTTCCGGTGCGGCAGAAGTTAAAACATAACGCAAAACATCTTGCTTTCCGGGAAAATCTTTTAAAAATTCTGGTAACCAAACAGCCCAGTTTCTGGAAGTGGAAATCTTATCGCCTTCCAGATTTAAAAATTCATTTGCCGGAACCTGATCGGCCAGATGATATTTTTCGTATGCCATCAGCATCGCTGGAAAAATAATGCAATGGAAAACGATATTATCTTTTCCGATAAAATGCACCAGTTGGGTTTCTTCCGATTTCCAGTAATCTTCCCAAGATGCTGTTTTTACCGGTATATTTTTGAGGTAGTATTCCTGTTTTTTTTCTTCGGAAAGATCAGCATTGAATAAATCTTTGGTAGCCGAAATATAACCAATCGGCGCATCAAACCAAACGTATAAAACTTTGCCATCTGCGCCTGCAACCGGCACTTTTACGCCCCATTCCAGATCACGCGTCATGGCGCGTGGCTGCAAACCGCCGTTTAGCCAAGATTTGCACTGACCAAAAACCGTTGTACGCCAATCTTTATGATGGCTTTCTACATAAGTTTCTATTTCTGGCTGCATTTTATCAAGCGGCAAAAACCAGTTGGTGGTTTTGCGCAAAATTGGCGCTTGTCCGGATAAAGTAGAATGCGGGTTGATCAAATCCGTCGGATTTAAAGACGTTCCGCATTTTTCGCACTGATCACCGTAAGCATTTTCGTTGCCGCAAACCGGACAAGTACCCACAATATATCGATCAGCTAAAAACTGCTGTGCACTTTCATCAAAATACTGCTCGGTAGATTCTTCTGTAAAAACATTTTTGTCATACAGATTTTTGAAAAAATCCGAAGCCGTTTCGTGATGCGTTTGCGAAGATGTGCGGTGATAGATATTGAAGGAAATGCCAAAATCACGGAAAGAATCGCCAATAATTTTGTGGTATTTATCAACCACTTCCTGCGGAGAAACACCTTCTCTGCGCGCTTTTAAAGTGATCGGAACGCCGTGCTCATCCGATCCGCACACAAAAATAACGTCTTTTT
Source organism: Janthinobacterium lividum (assembly GCA_050955045.1). Classification (GTDB taxonomy): domain Bacteria; phylum Bacteroidota; class Bacteroidia; order Sphingobacteriales; family Sphingobacteriaceae; genus Mucilaginibacter_A. The sequence continues at coordinate 77,608 of JBPBQV010000011.1, forward strand.
CTTTGAGTCGAAGGTAGCGCACATAAGTATCCGCAGGAACATACACACCGGCCAAATGTCCGATGTGCACTGGCCCGTTAGTGTAAGGTAGCGCTGCGGTAACGGTATATCTTTTAATCTGATGATCTTCCAAAGTATTTGCGGGAATGTTTTAATTTGCAAAGATAAGCCAAATTGCCTGCTCTTAAAATTGTGCTCCAAATTATATGAAGATTATCCAGCCACCATATTTAAAAAAAGGCGACAAAGTTGCCATTACTTGTCCCGCCAAAAAATTACCGCACCCGATGACGGATGCGATTTCGCTCTTAGAGTCCTGGGGACTGGAAGCGGTTTTGGGCGAAACCGTTACAGCTTCGTACAATCAATTTGCCGGAACAGATGCTTTGCGCGCTGCCGATTTACAAAAATTTATTAAAGATGACAGCATCAAAGCCATTTTTGCGGCGCGCGGCGGTTACGGCACAATCCGAATAATTGATGAAGTAGATTTTTCATCGATAAAAGAAGCACCAAAATGGATCATCGGCTTTAGTGATATTACGGTTCTGCACACGCACATTTTTGCAAATTTTGGCGTGCAAAGTATCCACGGACAAATGCCGATGACGATTCCGGATGGAACGGCAGAATCCCTTCAAACGCTGCAAAAAGCTTTGTTCGGAGAAGATTTCGGCTATCATTTCTTTGCAAAAAAGCTAAACCGCGAAGGCGAAGCTCAAGGAATTTTGGTGGGTGGAAATTTAACTTTGCTGGTTGCAATTTCTGGCTCCAATTCTGATTTTGATTACGCTGGAAAGATTTTATTTCTGGAAGATGTAGGCGAATATTTGTATTCGGTTGACCGGATGATGCGCACTTTAAAACGTGCCGGAAAACTGAAAAACTTGGCTGGTTTAATAATTGGTGGCTGGACAGAATTAAAAGACAATGATATTCCGTTTGGGCAAACTGTAGAAGAAATTATTTTTGAAACAGTTAAAGAATATGATTATCCGGTTTGTTTTAATTTTCCGGCTGGACATATTCCTAATAACCAAGCTTTGATCTTCGGAAAAACACTAATTTTAACTGTGCAAAAACAGTACGTAACCGCAAAATATATTTAAGATGGCAATTTTTGAAAACTTAGGAAACTACAGAAATTTAGGGATTTTGCTGATTCGCGTTGGCTTAGGTGTGATGTTTATCTATCATGGTGTGCCTAAATTAGCAGGCGGACCAGAGCAGTGGGAAAAATTAGGCGGAGCCATGCAAACGGTTGGAATATCAGTTGCACCAGCTTTTTGGGGTTTTATGGCGGCAGCTATCGAAACTTTTGGTGGATTGCTATTTTTAATTGGCTTAGCTTTCCGCCCGGTTTGTGTTTTGCTGACTATCAATTTAATCATTGCTGCATTGATGCATTTATCCAAAGGCGATGGTTTGCAAGGCGCGGCACATGCCATTGAAGATGCAATTGTGTTTCTGGGTTTTATATTTATCGGCCCTGGCATTTATAGTGTCGATAAAAAATAAATTCTGACCGGTTATTTACTTCTGTAAAAATAGTTTGATGAGGTTATAAAAGCAAGATGAGAATTATCCATATCAAAGCAATTTAAACTGTAAATACAACAAAAAGAAGAGTACTATGGCACTTATACAGCCGGCTCTCTTTCTAAGTTGGCTATCAAATTCAAATTGCTTTTATTTTTAAGGATGACTCTCTGATAATTAATTTTGCCGGTAAAACAATATGGTTTTGAGCGTTTAAATGCTCATCATTTTCTACATTAAGTTTTTTCAACAAAATTGAAATTAAATAATCAGATAATTCTTCCATAGGTTGGGCAACAGCGCTTATCGGTGGATTGAAGATTTTAAAAAATTCATGGTCATCAAAAGCGATAACGCCAATATCTTCAGGGATTCTAAGTTTTAAATTTCTAAGCGTCTCAAATCCTTTCACAGCCAAATAATTGGTAGCAAATAAAACAGCGTCAATATTTTTGTTCTCTAAAAAGAACGCTGTAAACTGATCTTTAACATTTTTTGTATCCAACTTAAACGGAATTTTCAAGGTATATTTTGGGAGATTGAATTCATCCATGGCAAATTCATAGCCTCTCAAACGCTCATTCATTTGTGTCTGGTCAGAAGCCAGCGTGATAAAAGCAATGTTCTTAAAGTTTTGATCCTGAAAATGTTTGATAGCCTCGTAAGTGCCTTTAAAATTATCAATAATTACATAATCTGTGCTTAATTTAGGAAAAAAACGATCGAAAAGCACAAACGGCAATTCTTCCTGAAGCAGCTGTTTAAGTTCTTTTTCAATTCCTTTTGGCGGCGTAATAATGTAACCATCCACATTCCGGCTTTTAAACAACTGGATTAATTCGCTTGTTTTTTCGAGGTTATCTTCTGTGCTGCAATAAATAATTTTATAACCTTTTTGGTAAGCTCTTTCTTCTATCAAACGAGCAACACTGGCAAAAAAAGAATCTGCAATATCTTCCACAAACAAAGCAATCATCTTGGTTTTGCCGGTTCGTAAACTTTGAGCAAACTGGTTTGGATGATAGTTCCGCTCCTTCATAAAGTCGTTAACTTTAGCAATGAGCTTATCACTAATCCGCATTTCCTTCGCTTTACCGTTCAAAATAAAGGAAACCGTGGTGATAGAGATATTTAGTTCCTGCGCTATATCTTTAATAGATAATTTTTTCTTCATCTGTCGGGTTTAAATCCTGTTCTGTTGCTTTTAATAATGATACAAAAATTAAACATAAACGCGGACAGAATAGTGCGCTTTTAACATAATTATAAATGCTTCTTTTATCAGCCTAAAATTGGATTATGATCAACAATTTTGGGCTGATAAAAAAAGCATCAGCAAAACAAAAGCTATCTGAATATAGCTGAAACTAATTTATCGGATCTGGCGGTGCAGGATGCGCAGGATCATAAACAGCCACCGCAACACGCGAATCGGCGCAGCCATAATATAAAAACCACTTTTTCTGAAAATAAACCATGCCTTCAATAAATACCGTTCCGTTTACGTATTGGCCGCTTTTTTCAAACGGTTCCATTGGGCGTAAAAACGGAACATCTAACCGGTTTATAAATTTAGACGGATCATTTTTATCAAACAAAGCCTGACCTGCACAATAAGAATTTCCATTGAAACGTTTGTCGCCAGCATCACCGGTTTTGTTTTTTCCATTATAAAAAAGGATAATTCCTTTATCGGTTAACAAAGCTGGCGGCCCGCATTCTGTTAGTTCACTATCAAAAAATCCTTTTCTTGGAGAAAATAACTCTTTAAGTGTACCATCTTGATTTACAACTGGTTGCCAATCCACCAAATTGGAAGAAGTAGCTGCAAAAACGTGCAGTTCGCCCCAATACATCCAATATTTGCCGTTAATTTTAGTAACTACTTGCTTGTTGCCAACCACTTTTGTTAAAATTGAAGCTGATTTATGCGGAATATTGAGGAATTTACCCTGATAAGCATCTTCAAAAATTGGCCCGTGTTTAGTCCATTTTTTTAAATCTTTTGATGTTGCTACACCTAACCTCGGCACATCGCGGTTCCATTGCGTGTAAAAAACCACGTAAGTTCCGTCTGGCGTAACGGCAACCCGCGGATCTTCGCAGCCGCCCGGCCATTCGTATTTTTTCTGATCATCGTTTGCAGGATAAAAAACCGGCGTTTTGCTTCTCACAAAATGAAAACCATCATTACTTGCCGCATAACCCAAGCGTGAAGTACGAAAACCGATGCCCACGCCGGATTTATCTTCGGCACGGTACAACACCACAATTTTTCCGTTGATGATAGTTGCTGCGGGATTGAAAGTATCGTTGGATTCCCAGCCTACATATTTATTTAAAACGGGATCTAAAAATTTAGTGGTACTATCCGGAGAAATAACCGGATTAATATTTGTTGGCCGTTTAAATCCGCCAAAAGCCCAACCCGGCAAAACGTTTGTATTTTGATTTTGTGCGAAAACGCCCATTGGGAGAAATAGCAGCAAAAATATTCGGACTACAGCAGTCGTGTTTTTCATTCAATTTGTTTTAGGTGATGATCCGTTTAATAAGATGCTTCTTTTATCGATATAAATTTTGCTTCTCAGTTGGAATGCTTCTTTTAAAGAATAAATTTTAAGGTTGTTCGGTTGTGTAAATTGATAAAACTTCGGCATCGGTTAAAGCACGGTTATAAAAACGGATATCATCCATCGCACCTCTAAAATAAGAAGTACCAATCTGGCTTTTTGGCAAACTTTGGCCAATAACCAAATTTACCGGCGAAGGAATAGTTACCGGCGTACCGGTTACAGCAGCGGTTTTTACCAATTTATCATTGATGTAAAACTTCATGGTGCCATTGGTGTAAGACACGGAAACGTAAGTCCAAACATCTGCCGGTACAACGCCGGGATTACTGTCCACATCGTGATAACCATTATCTCCTTTAAATGTTAAGAACAGGAAGTTAGCACCTTGCAACTGAAATTTAAAGCCGTTGTAGGTATTTAATGAAAACATGTAATTATCAGAATTGGTTTCGCTGCGTTTAATCCACATGGTAATGGTAAACTCTTTCGGGTTCAAATCTGCCGTGTACGGCACTTCGATGTTAGCTCCCCGTTGAAAGTTATATGCAGCGTTTGCCACGCTAAAACGATCAGCAACTAACAGCGGAAGTGTGTTGCCATCTACCGGAGACGAACCGCCGCTGATATAACCCGTCATTAAAGTTCCGTTATGGTTGTGGCCGGAAACATCATTTGCGTTGCCGGTAAATTTCCATTGGGCAATTAAATTATCAGCAGATACATCCTGAATTAATCTCGATTGAAAAGCAATTATGGCACGGCGCAAGTTGGCTGTTGCGTTATCTACTTCCTGCTGGCTGTATTGACTGGCGCCTTTTACAGCGGTAGCCAGATCAATGGCCGTTTTTAAATCTGTACGGGAACCGACAGAATAATTTCCGGCCCGTTTACCTTCTACAGAGTTTGTATAAAATACAGATGCCGAATCAATTACGGTTGAAATTTTCGCTTGATCAGCATTATAAACTGCTTGATCAGTACTCTTTTTACAGGCATAAAAACTGCATACAAGCACAATTAGTGCGATAGAAAAACCTAAATATTTATTATAAATTTTCATAGCTTTTATTTTATTATTTGCCTAATAACTTGTTTGTAGAACGTTCGCTTTGCGGGATAGGAAAATACTTGTTGTTGTTGAAGTTAAAGTTTGGCGTATCCTTTAAGGCATTTGTAGCATAAGCGCTGCCGTAGCGAATGACATCATAAAAACGACCAAATTCTAACGCCAGTTCTGATCTTCTTTCCCGGCGAATAATATCACGTAATTGTGTTTGGCTGGTAGTTGTTATATCTGGCAGTAAACCTGTCGGAACTGTACTAGAACCTGTTAAAGTATTATCGTATAGATAGCTTTCGCGCGCGCGTTTACGTATTTTATTTAACGGGATTAAGGCAGCAGCACTATTTCCGGCTTCATTTAAAGCTTCGGCTTCAATCAGTAAAACATCAGCAAAACGGATGGCTTCTACGTTTAAATTACCATCTCCTTTAGTCGCTGTAGGAATTTCTATAATAGGTTGTATCTGTTTTTTGGTAAGATAGCCTGTTGCTGTCCAGCTGGCATCAAACGGAGTACCGAGATAAGAATGGCCAGAACGTGCTACGGTATAATCTAATCGTGGATCATCCACGCCAGCAGCAGATTTTTCATAGTTGTCAACCAAGCTTTGTGTAGGCTGAAAAAAGCCGTAGCCATTCAATGTTCCGCGTGGTGCAAACGCTTGATTTAAGCCGTTACCTTGCTTTGGGCTTAATCCTCCAGTGTGCAAAATAGAAAAAATAGCTTCCGTATTATTTTTAGTAGAAGCAGTAAAATTATCGGTGAATTTATTGGTTAAAGAATATACACCTAAAGCTTCCACCTGCTGCGAAGTTGAAGCTGCCAAAGCAAATTTTTGTTCAAACAAATATGTTTTTGCTAACAAGGACAATGCAGCACCTTTAGTTGCACGACCCAAATTGGCACCAGTCCATGTTGTTGGTAATACTGCGGCAGCTTCGGTACAATCTTTTTCTATCTGCGCATAGATTTGTGTTTGAGCAACTGCCGGTGCACCTAAATTATCAGCGGTGGCAACTTGTATACGCAACGGAATATCACCATAACTGTTAGTCAACACAAAATAGTAATAAGCCCTTAAAAATTTTGCCTGCCCGATGATGGTTGCTTTGTCGGCATCTGTAATTGCTGTATTGGCACTGCTTAAACCTTCAATTACAAAATTAGCTTTAGATACACCATCATAATATCTTCCCCATACAGATTCGACAGCCGAATTAGTAGTTAAAATATTAAAGTTGTTAATTTGATCAATATCTGCCTGATCACCCGCTAAACCACCTTTTACAGCGTCATCCGAAGCAACATCTCCCAATACCCATAATTCATTTGCAAATGCGTCTATGTAATTAAGTGGTACATAAGCCGCATTAATGGCTGCATTCGCGTTGGCTACAGAAGTGAAATATCTGTCTGCCTGATAAGTGCCCAGCAATGGCTGGTCTAATGCTTTTTTGCAGCCGGTAGCTAAGATCAAGCCGTATGCAAGGGTTATATAAATATATTTCTTAATCATTTTTATAAGTTTTTGAAGATTAAAAATTTGCGTTTACACCTATGGTAAACGTACGTGCCGATGGATAGGTTCCCCAATCTATACCTACTGCTCTTACACCATCACCGGCAGAGTTGCTGTTGGTATAAATTTCAGGATCGATACCTGTGTATTTGGTAACTGTAAACACGTTTTGTGCACTTGCAAAAAATCGAACTGATGACAATTTAAGTGCTTTTAAAGCCTGATTACCAATTGTATAACCTAATTGTATATTTTTTAAACGCAGATAGGAACCGTTTTCCAAAAAGCGGGTTGATGGCTGTTTGTTATTGTTCGCACCCGTCCAGGATAGACGCGGAAATTCATTTGTACTTCCCTCGCCATTCCAGCTTTGAGTTGCAATACGCTCGGTAACGTTAAATGCTCGATAAAAACCTTCTATATCTGTATTGATCTGGTTGTAGAGTTTATTACCCTGAACGCCTTGGAAGAAAAGGCTCATATCGAAACCAGCATAAGAAAAATTAGTAGTTAAACCGTAAGTAAATTTGGGGATAGGACTACCTACATAACTACGATCGTTATTATCAATTATGCCATCCGGAACCCCGTTTGGCCCGCTGATATCTTTAAACATTACATCACCCGGTTTAATTCCAGGCCCTTGATAAGCATGTGTAAAAACCTGCTGCGCATTTTGGAAAATACCTTCCTGCTGTAATAAATAAAATGAGCCTACCGGATGACCAACTGCTGTTTGTGTGGCATAATAATTATTATCTACACGGCCACCTACCAACGGTGCGCCATCCGCTAAAGAGGTTACTTCATTTTTTACGGTAGCAAAGTTTCCGATCAATTCATATTTAAACTTTTTATTGATCGTGTTACGATAGTTTACTTCCAGTTCAAAACCTTGGTTACGCATTTTTCCGGCATTAACATATCCACTTGCTACAGCACCAACACTTGATGGCGGCCGCGGTTGCAGCAACATCCCCGAAGTATTTTTAATATAGTAATCTGTAGAAACAGATAATGCACCATCAAACAAACCAATATCTAAACCTACATCTGTTTGCGTACTGGTTTCCCACCGTACACTTGGGTTACCTAAATAAGTAACAGAATTACCCTGGTTACTTACACCACCAAAAGGATAAAAACCGGTACTACTAACCTGTGTTAAGTAGCTTTGATTTCCGATTTCCTGGTTTCCTAACTGGCCGATACCTGCTCTTAATTTTAATAAAGAAATGGGCTTAATATTTTTCAGAAACTCTTCCTGATCTATTCTCCAACCCAAAGATCCACCATAAAAATTACCGTATTGATTGCTCGGATCTAACCGGGACGAACCATCCCGACGGAAATTCACCGTAGCCAAATATTTATTGTCAAACGCATAATTTACCCGGCCAAACAGCGAAAATAATGCCCAGTTACTTTCCCCGCTACCATTTTGTGCTGAAGCAATTGCACCGTTATTTAAATATTGAAGTACCGGACTTTGATCTGCAAATGTATTTCGGGAAGCACCTAAGGATTGTGTGTTACTTTTGATGAGTTCTGAACCAGCTAAAAAATTAAATACATGTTTATCAGCAATAGTAAGGTTATAAGTTGCTGTGTTTGTCCAGTTAAAATCGAACTGCTTGTTGTTTGATTGCGCTAAACTATTAGGTGAATTTAAAAAGCGATCAATTCCCCAGGTTGCAAAAAACTGTTTGTAATCAGAAATTATAAAATTGGTTCCAAAATCACTTCTGATTTTTAGGTTTTTGATTGGGTTAATTTCTAAAAATACATTCCCCAGCAAAGAATAATTGTTGAAGTTCCGGTCATAATTATCTGCAAAACCAACAGGATTTAATCCATCACCAAAAAATTCCGGATTAGTTGGAATATCTACATATTGGCCGTTCTGATTAAAAACTGGTGTTGCCGGTGTTCTGAATAAAGCATAACGTGTTACACTTGCGCCAGGATTTCCTGCACCAAAACCATCACCGGAAGTACCAACCTGGCGGTTTTTTGCATAACTCAAGTTTAAATTTGTGCCTGCTGTGAATATTTTTGAAAGCGTACTGGTAATAGCTGTACGGAAATTTAAGCGATCAAAAGAAGAGTTTTTAATCAATCCATCCTGACCGAAATAATTAGCAGATACAATATAAGTCGTGTTATCACTTCCGCCGCTAATTGAAATCTGGGCATTGTTGATAGGTGCTGGTTTTAGCACTTCTTTTTGCCAGTTGACATCTGCCAAACCAGAGTTTATAATACTTGTCGGAATTTGAGCACGGCCATCATTAGCCGCAGCAGTATTATAAGCATTGATATACTGGGCAGTATTGGCCATTTTTATTAAATGCTGTGAAGTTTGCACACCTGTATAAGCATTCACATTCACTCTTGGCGGACCATTTTTACCTCTTTTTGTGGTTACAATTACCACACCATTAGCAGCTCTGGCACCATAAATTGCTGCGGACGATGCATCTTTTAGCACACTAATACTTTCAATATCATTTGGTGCTATCTGGTTGATTCCATTTGGCGTAGGCACACCATCAATTACATAAAGCGGATTGTTGTTATTGATCGTTCCTATACCTCTAATGCGCACGTTAATGCCATCGCCCGGCGCGCCGGTAGATTGTGTAACGGCCACACCTGCAGCTTTTCCCTGCAAAATCTGGTCTGCACCACCAACAGGTAAATTTGCAATATCACTACTTTTAATGCTGGATACCGCGCCGGTTAAATCTGCTTTGCGCTGCGTAGCATAACCCACAACCAATACTTCGTTTAAGGCACTATTTGTTGCAGTCAGTTTAATCAGCATTGGTGCAACAGTCACCGGCACTGTAACAGTTGTATAACCAATACTTTTAACTTCTAGCAAAGCTCCTTCTGCCGCCCGGATAGCAAAATTTCCATCTACATCTGTTGCCGTACCAGTTGTTGTGTTTTGTATTTGTACTGTCGCGCCGATCAGTGTTTCATTGGTTTTACTATCAACCACTTTTCCGGTAACCGTTCTGGTTTGTGCGTTGGTGTTTATACTATAAAATAAAATTAACAAAAAGCAAATTGCTAATGCTTTCCATTTTGCTTGTATTGTAAAATTTCTCATATGGCTTAAGCTTTATTATAAGGATTATTAAAAGTGTATAACGGGTAAAACAGAAGAATTACGCTTTCCTTATATCTGCTTAGTTACTGTTAATGAGTTGATTAAAGCAATTTAAATGATTACTGTAAAAACAGTTTTTTTTGAAACGCAGGTTTCCGCTGGTAAGATGAGTTAAGCAAATCATGGTTTATATTTTAATTGGTAATTCAAACCTATAAAAACTAAATTGTTTTAGCAAATAAAATATATTCTTTTAAAAGATTTAAGAATGGGCGGAATTTGTTTAGATGATAGAAGAAGAAAATGAAAATAGATTTTAGAAGAAGCAGCTACCAAAAATTTATTTTACCAGGACAATAAATGACAGGACTGATTTAATAAAACAGAAGAGGCTTTTATCCGAAACTTCCTTTCAATATAATTCTAAGTGGTTTTAGAATTGCTATCAAAATAATTGTGCGTTGGCTAATGATTTTTTGCTGGTAAAAACAGTATCTTCCTAATAAAATGATCAGCTACAAAGGTTAAAACAAGTTACGCATTGTTTTTTAAGATTAAATTTTAGCTCAACAAGGCTGCTTATTTCTTAATTCTTTAGAAATAGAGTTAAAGTTGATATCTCATTTGCTTGTTTAAAATCAGAAGTGGAAAATATAGGTTGCCGATTATACAGACGAGTATTATTAAAAACTCTTATTCAAAAAATCTGCTCATGTAATTAAGCATATCTGCTGCTATGGTGTAAGTAAAGTTTTGTATAATAACAAAAAACCCGAAGAAGAGGTTAAGAATCTCCGGGTTGAAGTTGTAATGGAAAGGTAATAACTAACAGAATTCAGTTAAAATTTATCCCAAAATAGTTTTGTTGTAGCTAAATCTCCTCCTATTGCTGCCGCAGCAGCTTTATAATTAGTATTTAAGCTGGATTCTGTTGGAGGATAAATTAAGCGAGTAGGAATTGTTAATCCTGCAGGAGCATTTCCTCCCGTTGGTGGTAATAAAACCGGATAATCTAGCCTTCTCCACTCTGTCCAGGCATCATAACCTCTGTTGTATAAAGCAATCCATTTTTGAGTTCCGATCTTTTGCTTGTAATTTCCGGTTGAGGTAGCATATGCAACAGCAGAATTGGAAAGATAAGCACTTGCATCAGCTGTTGATCCGCCCCAATAAGCGATAGATGCAGTAATACCATTATTATAATAGGTAGCTGCTGAGCCAGTAATAAAGCCTCTTTCTACGGCTTCTGCTAATAAAAATTCTACTTCAGAATAATCTAAAAGTAACCCAGGAAAATCAAGTGCATAAATCTTTGGATTGATAGAAGAATTATTTGCAAAAACATTGACAAAGCCGTATTGACCTCCTATATATTGGCCATTTACGGTTGTAAAATAATACTGACGGCGCGGATCATTCAAGCTATTCATTTTATCAACCAAAGTATTAGCAGCTAAAAAATCCTTTCTTGAAGTTAATGATGGGTTTAAATTGGTTGATATGGGATTATTATTAGGTGTAGAATTTGTGTATGGAAAAGACGCATTGTCTGTATTGCCTGTAAATACATAAACAGCTGCTTCTTTAACGGCTGTGCCAGCAGCAGTTGGGTTAGAATCTGAGATAACCATTGCAAGTTTTAACTTGAGCGAATTACCAAATTTTGCCCAATTGCTCATTGTTCCTTTATACATTAAATCTGCACCCGTAAAACCTGTTGTAGATGGATTGATAATTTTTAAAGCAGCATTTAAGCGGGAAAGTAAATCAGTATAAACGGTAGCAGCATCATCATAAACCGGTTGTGTATTCGCACTGTTTAAGGCTTGGCTGTAAGGAATATTTCCAAAAGAGTTAACCAAAACAGACCATGTGTAAACTTGAAGTATCTCAATTTGTGCCTGTTCATTACTCTTTAAGGGCTCTGCTAATAATGCATCGGCATTGATAATTCTTTTTGATTCATTTAAATCTGAAAGAACATCGCGGTACAAACTCTGCCATAATCCCAATGGAATGGTACGGGCGGTCATATTATATCGTGGCTCGTCAATATAAGTAGTAGTGGTCCATTGTTGCGCGTATAGTCTGAAAACATTGGAGTTAACATCAGGAGTAGTTATTGCATTGCTTAGATTTAACATTGCACTTGTAAAAAGCGTAGAGGCAGGAACTGATACTGCATTTTTTTGATCAGTATTATAATCTTCCTTATTTTTTACACATGATACCAATAATATCAGAGGGCATATCAATATAAATAGTTTTTTCATTGCTGTTTTTATAACATAAATTTAACATTAAACCCAAGGCTTCTTACAGTAGGATAAGAACCGCTTTGATAACCTCTGATGTTACCAGAGCTTAAAGCATCCTCAGGGTCTGCATAAGGTAGATTTTTATGGATGATCCATAAGTTTCTTCCAATCAAGGATACATCAACTCCTTTAAAAGGATGAATTTTGGAAATTACTCTGGCAGGAAGTGAATAACGCAGAGCGACTTCGCGCAGTTTAACATAGCTACCATCATAAACATATGTTTTACGTGGCGGACTGGTTGAATAGCTGTAAGGCGAAACATAGTTATCGTAATTTTCTACCCGAGTATTATTAAGTGTACCATCTGCTTTAACTCCTGGTAATATAACACCTCCTCCTTCACTAATTAGATTTCTGGATGGATTACCTAAATCATTAAGCGCGGCAGTGTTTGGATATAAGCCTGTTCCTTGTCCGTACCATTGATCTAGAGAGAAAATATCTCCTCCTTTACGTACATCAACCAGAAAACTCAAACCAAAATCTTTGTATCTGAAAGAGTTATTTACACCACCGGTCCAGTCAGGATTCGGATCTCCAATAATACTGGTAGATGAGCTGGCCATATAATAACCTTGTGCATTTACTGTTTTTTGGCCGTTAGTATATATAAAATCTGTTCCTCTTAAAATACCATAAGGCTGTCCTACTGTTGCATTTACAGTTATGCCGCCTTGTAAACTTGCATATCCTGTTGGAAGCAGTAATAAATTCTGAACATCAGCATATAAAGAAAGCACCTGATTTCTGTTGCGTGCAAAGTTTACAGTAGTTGTCCATGAAAAGTTGTTTGAACGAACTGGTGTAAAATAAACACTAGCTTCAATGCCTCTGTTTCTAACTTCTCCAGCATTAACATATTCCTGTGTATAACCAGTAGCCGCTGTAACAGAAACCGGAATGATCTGATCAATAGTATTGGTTTGGTACCAGCTAAAATCAAATCCAATACGGCTTTTCAAGAAAGAGGCTTCTAAGCCAGCTTCAATACTTTTCGTACGCTCTGGTTTTAAATTGGCATTGTTTAAAACATCCGGTAAAGAAAAAATAGGAGCACCACTAAAACCTGTAGGTTTAGTATATGTACTTAATATACTTAGCGCAGGAGCATCATTACCAACTTGTGCATAGTTTAATCTTGCCTTACCAGAAGTTAACCAAGAGGTTTTATCCTGCAATAATTTAGAAAACAAGAAACTTCCTGCAATAGCAGGATAAAAATATAAATTATGGTTTGACGGTAATGTTGTTGATTGATCAACGCGGCTGGTTAAATCCAAAAACAAAAATTCTTTGTATCCAAACGTTGCGCTTGCAAAATAACCATCTACTGCAACACGCTGATAAGACTCTGTAGGCGCAATAATTGGATTTACTGAGTTGGACAGCGAATACAAGCTTGGAACAGACAATCCGCCGTTAGTTGCAGCATAAATTCCTGTTAAATTTGTTCTGCGCAAGTTACTTCCCAATAAACCTCTAAAGCTTAAATCAGGTGTTATATTTTTATTGAAATTTAATAGTAAATCATAGTTACTTTCAGTATAAGTTCTGTTGTACCTGCTATAAGAAGCAAGACCAGCACTGCCTACAGCTGTACGTTCTTCCTGAAGGTCACTAGATCCATCTGTAGAAATACGAGCTACTACATCAAACCAGCTTAATGGCTTCCATGTTAAGGCAGCATAGCCAAAATAATGGTTTCTGGTATCGTTTTCATAGTTTTGATATCGAACCCAGTATGGATTATTAGCATAAATTGGCGTTACGTTTGTTGGAGAAGCCCAGTTCCAGGTTATATTCTGTTTATTTCTGTTGTAAGCTGCCTCAAGTTCTTTAATATCTACATTGGTTTGCCACCACTCTCTAAAAGTTTCATTTACGTTTAAACCGCTATAACCGGTACCGTACCTACCCAATCCATCAACTTTTGAATAATTTACATCCGCAGAAACACTGAGTGTTTTGGTAAGATTGTAAGAAGAGGAAAAGTTAAATAGGTTTTTGGTGATTTTACTGTTTGGCAATACGCCTGTTTCATCATTTCTGGTATAGCCGAATTTAAAAGTTCCTTTGTCGCCACCACCATCAACTGAAATATTTTGGTTAGATGCAACGGATGTTTTATAAAATGTAGATGGATCGTTTTTAGCTGCTACCCACGGCGTTGCCTGATGATAAGTAGGAGAAGATGGATCAAGGGAGTTCCATTGATAAACCAATAAATTAGGATCAAACTTGGCACCAAAAGATGCATCTTCCTGGAAAGGAGTAACTAAATCTTTCACACCGTCTCCATTAATATCTGCATAAGCAAAATGCCCGTCCGGAGATCCATATCCTCTATAGGAGTAGCCTGCTCCGTATTGTTTTTGATAAGTAGGAAAAGTACTTTTATCGATATTACCAAAAACAACACCGCTATTTAAAGTTACATTGGTGCTATTCTTTCTGCCTTTTTTAGTGGTAATTACAATTACGCCATTAGAAGCTCTTGAACCATACAAAGCGGTAGCTGCTGCACCTTTTAATACGTTTATAGATTCGATATCATCCGGATTAATATCAGATGCCGGGTTGCCATAATCATAACCAGCTCTTCCTGCTGCCTGGGCACCGCTATTTGAATTTCCGGAACCAGAATTACCAGAAGTTCCGGTGCTACCGGAGATATTAGCTACAGGCACACCATCAATTACGTACAAGGCTTGATTATTTCCGGTTAGCGATTTATAACCACGGATGACAACATTGGTTGAGCCGCCCATGGTATTGTTTTGACGAATATCTAAACCCGCTACTTTACCGGATAAGCTGCTTAAAAAATTACTGCTTCGTGTTTTGGTTATTTCTTCGGCATTAACTTGTTGTGCTGCATAAGGAAGTTCGTTTTTGTTCCGTGTAATACCTAATGCTGTAACTACAACTTCTCCAAGCTGTTTTGAATCAGCAACCAATGCTACGTTTATAATATTATTTGGTGCTATTGTTACCCTTTGCGGTACAAACCCTATGTAAGTAACCGTTAAAGTATTGTTGTTGCCTGCAGGAACACTAAGCGAGAACTTACCGTCTGTATCGGTTTGTGTGCCAATAGTAGTACCTGTTATCAAAACACTTACACCTGGAAGTGGAGACCCATCACCTTTATCGGTGATGGTACCGGTAATTGTTCGGTTTTGTGCATATGACTGCACGCTTATCAACAGAAAAATCCATAAAAAGCTAAGTAAATTTTTTTTCATTAAATAATGGTTTAATTAATTAGGGCTCAAATTATAACAAAAACATTACAGATTAAAATTTTTATTAAATATTTTATAACATTTAAGAAAATTTATTACATTTTTTATAAGAAATGCAAGATAACGGCTATCAAAATTTCAAAAATTAATAAAGCAGATTTTCTTTTTCATATAATTTACTTAATTCATTTTTCTATGCTTCTTTTATCGCATAAAATATTGATAATCCTACCCTATCAACCTAAATTCAAACAATTATCAACTTTATGCTGGTAAAAGAAGCATTCTAAGATTTTTTAAACATATAAGGCACATTTTAAGCAGAGATGAAAGTTAATAGCTTGAAAACTAGCTTATTTCTTGACTAAATCTGACTATCGGTACAATACAATAACTTGTAAATTTTATCTGATAAAAGAAGCATTTAGCAATTTTGAGAGAAGCTTAGGGAAGTGTTTAAATACTTTTACAGCCTGCCCAAAAAACGTGCGCAGACTATGAAAGATTTTTTATTACAGCCCGGCATTGCCATCAACCGGATGCGCTGCTTTGGTTTAGGTGAAAAATATCCAGTTTTTAACAATAAAAAACCCGAAGAAGTGGTTAAGAATCTTCGGGTGGAAGTGGTGCTGAAAAAGTGATGCTGTTTTTATCGGGTAAAAATTGCCTTTTATATAGGATATAAAACGAACCGATAAAGATTTTTAGTCGATAAAAGAAGCATTACACCTATACATAATCATCAATCCTTTAATTGTTTGATCCTCCAATTAAAGGATTATATAATAATTCATTGTTCGAAATTGGCCAGATATACCTTGTATCAGTTGCTGCAATTGCCGGAATATTTAGTTTAGCCGGGATAGGTAAACCTAAACGTGCCAAATCAGGAAATCTTAATCCTTCTCCTAAAAACTCTATATTCCTTTCCAGTAAAATAGCGTTTTCTACATTTGTATAAGTTGCAAAGCTGGCTGCGGTATAAGCTGTGGTAGCATCAGAACGGTTACGTACTGCGTTTAACAGGGCAACAGCTCGTGTATCTACTATTTTGCCGTTCATGGTAATTGCTTCGGCAAGGTTAAGCAATACTTCTGGGTAACGCATAACCGGAGACCAATCTGTGTAAGGATTTAGCGGAAATTTCGATAAGAAGAATAAACCTACATTTGCTTTAACAGTAGAAGCATAAATAAATGACCTTCTTTTATCAGTACTTTTCCAACCGGTATTGGCAATAATTCCTGTAGGGTTCAAATAATATTCTGCATTTCCTGCACTGGCATTATTATAAAAGTAATAACCTAACTGATTTTGAGTAGTAGCTGTTTCTGTTGAATTGAACGGCATAGATAATATAGACTCTGTTGTTGTATAAGGAGGTATAAAAACCTTCGTAACATCTGCCTGCAAAGCATTAGGAACAGTAGTGGAATTTGGAACTGTAAAAGGAGCAGCAGCAGAAACAATTTTGTTAGCTTCTGTAATTACATCAGCATAACGTTGCATACTTAAATAAATACGTGTTTTTAAAGCAATTGCAGTGTTTTTGTGTGCTCGAGTAGTATTAGATACATCATTTCCATACGTACCCGGCAGTCCAGTTTCGGCATCGTTCAAATCTTTGATAATTTGCTGATATACCTGATCAGTAGTGCTTTTAGCCAGATCATAATTGCCATAAGATAAATTTCCATTTAATCGCAGCGGAACACCTGGTTTGCTTCCATTACCATCGTAATAAGGACGTGCATAATATTGCAACAAGCACCAGTAGCTCAAAGCCCTGATAAACTTGGCTTCAGAAATATAATTAGTGCTTAATGTACTATTATTAACTACGGCTGTACCTCCGGCGGCCATGCCATCTAAAAATAAATTACAATCATTTATTACTGTATAAGCTTGGGCCCATAAACCAATCACTTCCTGGTTGGTACTGGTTACTGTTTCGTTCCAGGTTTGCAGGCCGGTTACCGCATTTGTACTCAGGTTAACCCAATTATCCGCTTTAATATCACCATATACCTGAAACCTGCTGCCCAACATATTACCATTACGCAGTGCCTGATAAATACCTAAAACTTGTTGTTGCACGCGTACTGGTGTACTAAATGGCAAATTATTAGTTGTGGGTATTTGAGTTTGGGATATAGGTGTTAATTTATCTTTCTGGCATGAGTAATTTAACATTACACCTATGCTTAATACCATTAAAAGTTTCTTTTTCATTATAGTTTAGAAATTTTTTGTTAAAACTTAACTGAAAAACCAGCAGTAAGCGTTCTTGAGCTGGCTACAGAGTTTCTATCAATACCCTGAGCAGTATTACCATTATAGTTGATGTTGGTACTGGTACCGTTAGAGGCTACTTCAGGATCAGACCCAGGATATTTTGTAATAACAAACAGGTTGTACGCACTTACGTAAAACCTCAAGCTGGAAATGCCTACGCGGTTAAGTAAACTTTTTGGCAGGGTGTAACCAAAATTCAATGATTTAAGTTTGATGAAGTTTGAACTAAACACATTAATATCCAACGGAATACTTGAACCATTGGAGATATTATCATTATAAGCAACTTTTGGAATGTCTGTAATCTGACCAGGAGTTGTCCAGCGGTTTAATACTTCTGTTGAATTGTTCCAGAAACGCTGGTCAAGCAATCCTGCTCGTGTGCCATAATATAATTTAGCACCAAACTGGTAGGTGAACAAAAAACTTAAATCAAAATTTTTATACCTAAAATTGTTATTTAAACCACCAAACCCTTTGGGCTGTGTTTGTGCATAGTTTACAGCATCAGTAGATTGGTTAATAGCAGGTGCTTGTGTTCCATCAGCATATTCATACTGATAAGGTATTGCTGTTGATGTATAATAGGAGAAATATACCTGACGACCAGCACCATTTACAAATATACGCCGACCAGTAGCCAGATCAACCCCAGCTGTGCGAACTATATATAAATTACTTAAAGGATGGCCAACTTGTGAAATACTTGCTGTTTCAAGGCTTGAAGTTGTAGATAATAAGGTTGTTTGCCCTTGAGCAAGTGCAGTAACCCGATTCTGGTTAAAGCTTAAATTGAAGGATGGTGTCCAGCTGAAATTCTTGGTTCTGACAGCTTGGGCATTAATAGTTAACTCGAGGCCTTTATTATACATAGAACCAACATTTATATAAGGGTTTGTTGGCAATCCAGCGGAAGGAGCTTCGGAAACTGCAAAAACCAACCCGGAAATATCGTTTTTATAATAGGCAACCTCCGCGGTTATTTTATCATTTAATATACCAAAGTTAAGGCCGATATCTGTTTTTTTACTGGTTTCCCAACCCAAATCCTGGTTTCCTGTCTGGTTTGGATACAGGGTAGCATTTGTATTAAACACAC
This sequence comes from Janthinobacterium lividum, assembly GCA_050955045.1. Taxonomy (GTDB): domain Bacteria; phylum Bacteroidota; class Bacteroidia; order Sphingobacteriales; family Sphingobacteriaceae; genus Mucilaginibacter_A. The sequence goes on from JBPBQV010000011.1 coordinate 96,383, forward strand.
CATTTATATATAGGTTATAGGATTGAAAATCTCCTAAACCAGCATTGTTACCTACTTTACCGTAACTTCCTCTTAACTGAAAGCTGCTGAATACCTTATCAGCTCTTATATCGTTCCAAAATTTTTCGCGGGCAACTTCCCATTTAGCACCATATCCTGGAAAATACCCTTTTTTCCTGTTGGGACCAAATGCTGAATACTGATCTTGACGAAGGGTTGCTGTTAAAAAATACTTTTTGTCAAAATCATAATTTAAACGGCCAAAAAACGATACTAAATAGTTTTGACTATTGATTAAACTTGTTGCCGGGGCTGAGTTAGTAGTAAAGCCAGCCTGGATAACTGAAGATGCAGGATCAGATATAATGGTACGGTTTAAACCGAAGCCATAGGAAGTGTTAGCCTGTTGCTCGTTACCCAAAAGCAACTGAAGGGTATGTTTACCAAACGATTTGTCGAATTGTGCAGTATTGTCCCAGACATATCTTTTATACTTGGTAAAATTATCTGTAGCTGAACCATTTGGATTACCACCACCCTGTACTGGACTGTTAAATAAATCATTATCAGTAAAAATATAATCAATACCATAAACAGTTCTTAATGTAATCCATGGCAGTGGCTTAACTTGTAAGTAAATATTGGAAGCTATATGGTTGATTTCATTATTTTGACGATTTAGGTCAAGTATAGGAACTATATTATAATAAGATGTGGAAACACCTTTGTTCGCGCCTAAACCTAAAGTGTTACCGTTTAAATTATATGAACCGTCATTGTTATAAGGAGAAACGTTAGGCGGGCTTACTAATGGAATACGGCCTGCACCTTCTATACCATAAGCTTCGCCTGCAAGTGACCCTGAACTTGCAGCAGCAAGATTTTGCTCATTAGAATATGACAATTTTCCGCCTATAGTTATCATTTTATTGGCCTTATGGTCCATATTTAGCATGATATTTTTGCGGATAAAATTATTTTTGACGATCGTATTTTCCTGATTGGTGTAGTTGGCAGACATATAATAACTTGTATTATCGTTAGCCCCGCTAATACTTGCTGTATTGCTATTGGTTACCCCTGTTCTATAAACATAATCAAACCAATTAGTATTAATTGGGTTGCCATTTGCATCAGTGGATAAAGCAAAATACCGGGTAGATACGTTATACAAGTTTGCGTTTTTTAGAGCTTCGTTTTTAATGTCAACATATTGGGAAGCATCAAGTATTTTTGGCAGTCGTTGCACTTTAGCTATACCAGTCCAGCTATCTACACTCACCACTGATCTTCCTTTCTTGCCCTTTTTAGTTGTTACAAATACTACTCCATTGGCTGCACGGCTACCATAAATAGCTGTAGAAGCTGCATCTTTGGCAATTTCAATACTCTCAATGTCTTCTGGATTAATATTGGCCAATGCATTACCACCAGACTCACCACCACTAAAATCACCTGTTTGACTTACTATACCATCAATAACAAATAAGGGTTGTGAACTTAAGTTGATAGAGTTAGTACCACGGATATGAAATACCGGAGGTGTATTGGCAACACCGTTAGGGATGGTAACCTGCACTCCTGCGGCACGCCCTCCTAATGATTGTTCAAAGTTCTGCACTGGTTGTTCAGATAAGTCTGCTCCTTTTACGGAGGAAATACTACCTACATTGTCCCGCTTTATCTGCGTGCCATAACCCACTACCACTACTTCGTTTAAAGCGCTTGCAGTTCCGGCCAATACAACATTTAGCCTATCGTTAACCGGAGTAATGGTTTGCGTAGTAAAACCAATAAAAGTAAATGTTACTGATTGTCCGGGATCAACTTTAATCGAATAAGACCCGTCGGGGCCAGTTTGTGTACCTGTTTTAGTTCCTTTTACCATTACACTTACCCCGGGTAATGGCAATCCGTCTTGTTTTCCAGTAACTACTCCGCTAACTGATCGTGTTTGCGCACAGACTACCTCTGATAATGTAAATAAAATCAAGAAAATCTTAAGTAATTTTAGTTTCATGCTTTTTATTAATTAAAACATCTGCAAATTATATATAAATTTTAATAATAATAATTATTTCATTAATTACTTAAGAATGTTTTATTAAAAAATAACATATATAATGTTTCTTTAAAATTTCTTTTTAAAAACAGAAGTTTACAGAAGCTTTTTTACAAAAACCTATTGCTTTTTCCAAGTAAAATGCTTGCGATAAAATCATTAAAAAAATTTCAATTATTTAGTACTATGTATTGCACAATACATTCCTAAACATATATCTTTGTTATATGATTTTGGAAAACACGCAAACCCAAATGCGAAAGGGCATACTTGAATACTGTATCCTCGCTGTTATATCCCGCGGCGAAATTTATGCCTCAGATATTATTGCCGAACTAAAAGCAGCTAAACTGTTGGTGGTAGAAGGAACTCTGTATCCGTTGCTTACCCGTCTTAAAAACAACGGACTACTCAGCTATAACTGGGTAGAATCTACCTCCGGGCCGCCACGAAAGTATTACCAGCTTACGCCGGAAGGCCTGGTACTGCTTCGGCAGCTGGATAAAACCTGGCAGGAACTGTCTTTCGCGGTAGAAGTTGCTCTGACTAACAAAAAATAAACTCTAACTTATTATCACCTATATATCATGAATAAAACAATTATCATCAACATAAATGGTATCATTTTCCATATCGAAGAAGATGCCTACGAAATACTGAAAAGCTATATAACTGGCATTAAAAGGCATTTTGCTGACAGCAGCGATAGTCATGAAATTACTACCGATATAGAAAACCGCATCGCCGAAATGTTTAGTGAAATGCTTAAAAATGAAGGCAAACAGGTTATTTTCACTTCGGATGTAACTACTGTAATTGCGCAAATGGGCACGATTGAGGATTTTTCTACTGAAACAGACGATAATGCTTCTTTTACCACCAATTTTTCAAGTCATCAAACAGAACGCCATTTGTTCCGCGATCCGGAAGATCATCTAGTTGGCGGTATTTGTGCAGGCATTGCCAATTACTTCGGCATAGAACCTATCTGGATTCGCCTTGCTTTTGTAGCTGCCGTTTTTGGCGCGGGCAGTGGTTTGCTGGTATATATTATTTTATGGATCATCATTCCAAGAGCGAATACGCGTGCAGAAAAAATGGCCATGAAAGGAGAAAAAGCTGATTTACAAGGCTTTAAACGAAGTTTTGATAAAGAACTGAAAAACGTTCGCCAATCTTTATCTAATGCCAATCGCGAAGCAAAACCTTTTCTGTACAAAATCAGGGATTTTATCGGCGAATTTTTTTTGCTCTTAAAAGGAGTATTAGGCGGCAGCAGTAAAATCCTTTTAAAACTACTCGGCATTATTATCATTGCAGCATGTGTTTGTATACTGATTGGTTTGTTAATTATGCTGATTGTTTTTTTAGCAAACAAAGCCATTTTGAATCGTGGATTTTTTCCCTTCAACATGATCAATTACGAGTTCAGCAATATTTTATATACCTGCGGATTTTTTGTTTGCGCCATTCCGTTGCTTGGGTTGATTTTATTTACCATTCGGGTAGTTTTTTCCAGAGTTATGCTTGGCCGCACCATCGGTTTTACCTTGCTGATTGGCTGGATTGCAGCTTTAAGTACCGTTATTTTTTATGCCTCAAAAATAGCATCCGATTTTAAATCTTCTGCCAGTTTTAGTCAAACAATGGATGTTATGCCAACTAACGATCAGCATTATTACCTCAAACTAAACGATGTCAAGATTTTATCCGGAGAAGACAGCTTGACGTTAGGAATCAGAAAAGATGATTTTGCCAACCGCATCATTTTAAATAATGTGGATAATGATGACAACGCCATCAGCCCAAATAATGTTACACTAACAATTGAAAAAAGCGACACCGAGTTTCCGGCTTTGGTAGAATCTTACAGTTCGCAAGGCTCAAATTATCAGGAAGCTTTAAAAAATGCGCGTTATACTGCTTATCATTTTATTCAGGAAGATTCGGTTATTAAGTTTGATCGCAAATTATTGCCGGTAAAAAGAGCATTGTGGCGCGATCAACAAATCAGCCTTACTTTAAAGCTTCCTTTAAACGCCAGCATAACTATTAATGAGGATTTAGGCCGGATTTTAAGAGATATAGATTTATACGATTGTTTAAATGAAGATGAAAACAACAGAAAAGATGTTGCTATTTTTAAAATGACGGAAAACGGATTGCTTTGTTTAAAAGATACAACCAAACACCATCACGAAGTTAATTAATAGGAAATGCTTCTTTTATCACCTAAAAAATACTTTACAAAAACTGTAACCAAACCATTACTTTCTGCATCTTACCTAAAAATATTGCTAATAAAATAATTACAGAACCGCTTTAAGTAGCCGTTCAAAGCAAAACTAAAACTTCGGTTTAAAACAATTTAAAAAAAGAGATTTTCTTTTTACCGGAATTCTTTTTGCCAAAAAATTCAAAATTATGAAAAAGCTTTTTACGCTACTAGTGCTTCTTTTATCCCTGTTATTTTGTGTTGATGCCAAACTATCAGCCCAAACTAAAACAAACGGAACAGTTTCTGGAATGGTGAAGGATAATCAACAAAAACCACTCGATTTCGCTACAGTTTCTTTGCTGAAAGCTAAAGATTCTACGCTGATAAAAGGATCATTAACAGATGCAAAAGGCCAATACAGATTTAACGGAATTTTAAGTGGAAACTATCTGGTTTCGGTAAGTATCGTTGGTTATCAGAAAAATTTTTCCAAACCTTTCGTTATCAGCGAAGCTAATGCTGTTTTTACGGTAGAAAATTTGGTATTGATCACCGGAAATCAGCAGCTAAAAGCCGTTTCCATTGTGGCACAAAAGCCTTTGATCGAACATAAAATTGATCGGACAGTGTTAAATGTTGAAAACAGCGTGCTGGCTGCGGGCAACACGGCGTTGGAGATTTTGCAGAAAGCGCCTGGTGTTACTTTAGATAAAGATGATAATATCAGCCTGAAAGGAAAACAAGGCGTTACGGTGATGATTGACGGCAAACTAACGTATCTTTCATCGGCACAACTGGCTACTTTACTGCGTTCTACGGATGGAAATTCGATTCAGTCTATCGAGTTGATTACCAATCCATCAGCCAAATATGATGCCGCCGGAAACTCCGGGATTATCAACATTAAAATGAAAAAGAACCGGGCTTCGGGCACTAATGGCAGCTTGATTTTGGCTGCCGGTCACGGTGCTTATCCCAGATCCAGCGAATCGCTAACGTTAAACCATAAAGAAGGAAAGTTTAACTTTTTCGGTTCTTACAATCACGGCGACCGCCATTTTTATAATAATATCAATATTGATCGTGTAGTTGGCAGCGGCAATAATACTACCTATTTTAGTCAGAAAACGTTTATGCCAGAAACCAATTATTATAACAATTTCCGTTTTGGTACGGATTACGACATCACCAAAAAACACACGATTGGCTTTTTGGTAAACGGTTATTTTAACGGCGAACAAAATAATAATATAGCCAATACGCTGATTGGTGCACGCGAAGGTGTTACGGATTCTCTGCAAAAAACGTATTCAGACTTGCACCAGACTTTTAAAAACTTTGCATTTAACCTAAATGATCGTTTACAGTTAGATACATCCGGGCAGGAACTGGCTATCGATTTGGATTATTCTAAATTTAACAACAATAACATTGCGCAGTACAACACCGATTTCTTTTTGGCTGATGGAAATACGCAGCGTACGCCATTGTTGTTGCGCAACCAAACGCCATCAACCATCAGCATTAAAACTGGCAAAGCAGATTATACCAAAAACCTGAAAAAAATTGGCAAGCTGGAAGCCGGCATCAAACTAAGCAATGTACAAACAGATAATGATTTGCAGGCGCAAAAACTTTCCGGCAGCAGCGGTTACCTCAACGATACTTCGCGCACCAACCGCTTTGTTTATACCGAAAAAATCAGTGCAGCTTATTTAAATTTAAGTCATACGTTTAAAAAGCTGTCGGTGCAGCTTGGTTTGCGGGCTGAAAACACGAGTTCGAATGGAAATCTGATTACCAAAAACCAGGTAGTTGATCGTAATTACCTGAACTTTTTCCCAAGTTTGTTTTTGCAGGAAAGCATCAATGCCAAAAATGATGTGGGTTTTACGTACAGCAGAAGGATTGACCGGCCAAGCTATGATAATTTAAACCCTTTTATCTATTATCTCGATCAATACACTTATAACCAGGGCAATCCGTTTTTAAAGCCGCAGTACACGCAATCTTTCGAGCTGAATTATACTTACAACAAAACCATTAACGTAAGTTTAGGCTACAGCAGAACCACTGATGTAATTACGGAAGTGATTCAAACCGTAAATAAAGCATCTTACGATACACAACTAAATTTGCAAACACAAAACGCTTACAACCTCAATATCAATGCGCCTTTTAAATTTGCCAAATGGTGGACAGGCAACTTAAATTTTAATGGTTTTTATCTTGGATTTAAGTCTGATTCGTTACTTGGCGGCAATTTGAACAGAGGCCGGGCGGCTTTCCAAGCTAAAGCTTTACAAACTTTTACAATTGGCAAAGGCTTTAAGGCCGAGCTTTCTGGTGATTATCAATCAAAACTGGTTTATGGCGTATTCAACATCAAACCACAATATGCAGTTGATGCCGGTTTGAGCAAAACTTTCCTCAACAAAAAACTGAACGCAAAATTTTCTGTAAGTGATATTTTTAATACGCGCACCAACAACCTCAGCAGCAATTATTCAAACACCAATATTTACATTTACCAAAAGCGGGATACACGCATAGCCTTGCTTACATTAACCTATAATTTTGGTAACAGCAAACTGGCACCAGCGCGCCGCCACAGAAGCGGCGCGGATGACGAAAAAAACCGCGTAAAAAGCGGCAATTAAATTAATTAACCATAAAAACAGCATTGCCAAAAAGCAATTTGCCATTCTCCCAGAAGCTGCGGAATAATGGGTCGTCGGCCAGATAAACTACGGTGCCGCGGCCCATATCCTGCACGCCCAGCAGCAAACCATCCTGTAAATGCGCTTTTACTTTTTGCCCTACAAAACCGGCTGTATAATTATCTTTTTTAATCGTACCCACGTTCCAGCCATCTTCTAAAAACTCGTACAAATTATTGTCTTGCTTTAAAGTGAAATAATAATTTGGAAAACCAAAACCAAGCGGATGCGTGTTATCTAAATTCAATTTATAAATAGCACCAGGAATATTATCGCTGATGGCATTGCGTTCGCGGTTATTGTAAGCTTTAACTGGATCATTCTTTTTTGAAGTTGATTTTGCATCCGTTTCCGGTTTTTTATCTTCTTTCAATTTCAGGTTGAAGCCCTTTTTACCAGCAACTTTTGTGAGTGCGTTTTCCATCAGAATTAATTTGCCGCCGCCGCTTACCCAGCTTTGCAGTTGTTCGGCCGGAAAATCTTGGTAATAACCATCCGGGAAAATAGCCACATTAAAATCGCTTAATTTTACACGGTTTAAATCTCTTGTGTTGATTAAACTCACCGGATAATGCAATTCCTGTTCAAAATAAAACCAAACTTCGCCCACAGCCGCCGCCGAAACATCATCGCCCGTAACCAGCATAATTTTAGGTTTGCTGATGGTTTGAACAGATGAGAACCCCAAATCATTTCCTTTCTCTACAAAACCGGAAGTTAAAGGCGTTAAACTGCGGCCAAACGTTTTTGCCGAAGCCGCAACTAATGCATCAAAATGCTCTCCGAGTTGCGTGTTTCCGGCTTTGGTGATAATCAGCGAACCAGCACCAAATTTTTTACCGGCCGCTTCAAACGGCAAACCTGTAACCCGAACTTTAATATTTTTCTGAATCAGATCAGCCAGAAATTTCACATCTTCCACCGATTTCCAGTTACACACGTAAGCATAAGTTGCTTTATTCGGATTTGAAACGGCTTCCTGCATTTTCATTAAATTTGATTGCGGCTTCAATGCTTCTTTTATGCCATAAGTTTTCAAACCGTAAACGTAGGGCAACGACCAGGCCGTGATATCATATGTGTTAGAATCCGTCATAAACGTTTTTGGTTCCATCAACACGTTTAATAAAACTGCTTTTGGCTGCGCCGAATTGATAATCATATCGTTTGCATCAATGTTAAAACGTTCTGTTTTTCCGTTAAAATAATTCATTCCGGAGATGGAATTTCCGCCGCCGAAACCATATTGAATGCTGTTTTTATCAAACAACTTTGCCAGAGCTTTTAATTTATCCGGATTTTCATTTTTGATTACATAAGATCTGAATTCTCCCGGCGGATTACTTTTAGCACGATCAAAAAAACTTTTAAATTCATCCATCAGTTTTTTGCTGTTTGCCGAAGCAGCTTCCACCGTACTTAAACCAGTTGTTAGATGATGCGCTACACGGTCAGACAACCTTAACGTATCGCCCGAAGCCATTTTCACAGCCAAACCTGCACCGATGCCGCCTTGTTCAAATGTCATCCCGATGGAACCATTGTAAAGCGGATAGGTATCGCCGTAAGATGGATACAATAGATCGAATTCCTGTTTGGTAAAATAAAGCCAGCCGTTCTGGTCAAAATATTTGGCGTTATTTTTACCAATCGTTGTTTGAAACTCACGCTGCCAAGGCGTAATATCTTTGTGAAAAGGCTCTGCAGCAGGCGCAAAATAATAAGGAGCATTGTAACCTTGCTCATGGAAATCTACATGAACTTCGGGCAGCCATTGGTTATACAAAGCCAGTTTTGCCTGTGATTCAGGTTGCGTTTGCCAGGCCCAATCACGGTTCATGTCAAAATAATAATGATTGTAACGTCCGCCCGGCCAGGTTTCGCGGTGCTCGCGCGCGGCAGGGTCAGCATCCGGCGGCGTAGCGTGTACCGGATTATAAAAATTAACATACCGGTCGCGGCCATCCGGATTCTGGCATGGATCAATCACCACTACCGTATTTTTCAACCAGTTTTTCGTTTTAATGTTGGATGGATCAACCAGTTCAAAAAGCGTTTGCATGGCGGCTTCGCTGGAGCTGGGTTCGTTACCATGAATATTATAACTCAGCCAAACAATTGCGGGAGAATTTGTGCTTCCTGCTCCGGCTGCTAAACCGGTTAACCGTAAATTATTCTGGCGGATTTCTTCTAATCGTCCGATGTTTTCATCCGAAGCAATAAACGCAGCCAGCAGCGGGCGGCCTTCACTGGTTTTTCCATATTGTACTAATTTTACGTTTCTGGATGCGGTAGCGATATATCTAAAATACTCGGCAATGCGGTAATGGTACGTAAACTGATCTCCCAATTTATAACCTAAAAATTCGGCTGGCGATTGGATTTTTTGCGCCATTACTATATCAACGCTAAAAAGTATGGCTAAAAACAGTATCAGTTTTTTCATGGAAAGAGAAAATATTTCGAAAAGCCTAAGCTATTGAAATTATAACCGATTTATAATTTGTAAAAGGAAATTTCAGAAAGGCTTATTTTAGAAAATGGCAAAAAACTAAAATAGCAATAATGCTTATTTTAGTTTTGGGTCGAAAACTAAAATAAGGCTTGTAAGCTACATGTTTGTCATTTCGACCACAGGGAGAAATCCTCTTCCAAGCAGTTATACTTATTTGATGAAGCTCTCTCCCTACAGTCGAGATGACAAATTTGAACCAAAACTTAAAATTAGCTTTCCTGTTCCCAACAATCCACACCATTTCCACACTTGTAATACATACTCTTTTTAGCATACTTTTTTGTTTAATCCGGCTTATTCCATACGTTTAGCTTTGGGTAAAATATCAACACAACAAATGGAGGCTGTTAACAAACTAATACTTGGCGATAACTTAGAAATACTGAAGCAGCTGGACAGCGAAACCGTTGACCTAATCTATCTTGATCCGCCGTTTTTTAGCAACCGCACTTACGAAGTAATCTGGGGCGACAGCGGCGAAGTACGCAGTTTTGAAGACCGTTTTAGCGGCGGCATTGATCATTATATTTCGTGGCTAAAAGAACGTGTGATTGAAATGCATCGCATCTTAAAATCCACTGGTTCTATCTTTTTGCATTGTGATTGGCACGCTGATGCTTATATCAGAGTTGAAATTTTGGATAAAATTTTTAGCTATCAAAACTTTAAAAGTCATATTGTTTGGCGTCGGACAACAGCACATGGCAATGCAAAACAAGGCTCAAAGAAGTTTGAAACAAACTTTGATAGTATTTATGTTTATGGAAAGTCTGCTAAACCTACGTTTAATACAATTTATATTCCATTTTCTGATGATCAGATTGAACAGCAATACAACAAGGTAGATGAGAATGGTAGAAAATATCGATTAGTAACCCCAACTGCAGCAAAAGGTGGCGGTGATACTTCTTATGAATTTCATGGCGTTAAGCCGCCACAAGGAAGATTTTGGCATACTCAAAAGACAACATGGACAAATTTAATGAAGAAGGCAAATTGTATTTTAGCAATTCGGGGCAACCATACATCAAATATTTTCTTGAAGAAAGGCCAGGCGTTGCCATAATGTCTTTTTGGGATGATATAAAACCAATGTCTCCAACTTCTCCTGAACGTATTGGTTATCCAACACAAAAACCAATGCTTTTATTGAAACGAATTATTCAAGCGGCAAGTAATGAAGGAGATCTAATTCTTGATCCTTTTGTTGGCGGAGGAACAACGGTTGCTGTTGCAGATAAATTTAATCGGCGTTGGATTGGAATTGATCAATCTGTACAAGCTGTAAAAGTTACCGAGTTCCGGTTAAACGTGCAGCAGGATTTGTTTAGCAAACCTTTTATCGTGCAATTGCACAAGTACGATTTCGATACGCTTCGATACAAAGATGCTTTTGAATTTGAAAGCTGGATTGTGGCACAATATGGCGGAACAAGCAACACCAAACAGCGCGGCGATTTAGGTTTGGATGGCAAAACAAAAGACAACACACCGATACAAGTTAAACGCAGCGACAATATCGGCCGGAATGTAATTGATAATTTTCTTTCGGCTGTGCAGCGTTACGACAAATCACTTTTTGAGAAAAATAAAGCCGCAAACAAACCAGTTGGTTTTATCATTGCGTTTTCTTTTGGCAAAGGCGCGATACAGGAAGTTGCCCGTTTGCACAATCAGGACAACGTAATTATTGAATTGGTAAAAGTGGAAGATATTGTTCCAATCTCCAAGAAACCAAATTTAACCATACAAGTAAACGAAGCTGAAAGAGATAAAAATAATGTGCGCGAACTGGAGTTTATTGCAAGCGGACAAAGTGCTGCCGGTATAGAATTTTACAGCTGGGATTTTAATTTTCAGGCTGATAAAGGCTTTAAACCGGATGTGATTATTGATAAACATGGCACGCAACGGCACAAGTTTAAACCGGGCATCCATAATATCGCCGTAAAAGTAGTGGATAACGAAGGTTTGGACAGTATTGAAATAGTAAAGCTTAAAGTTAACGGAACGGTGGAACGGGCTTGATTTTAATCATAAATGAAATTAAAAGTAATGGTTAGCATGATGATTTTATACCGATAAAAACAGCATCGCAGCTATTTCCTCTTTTCAATTCAATTCAGATTTAATTAAAATTGTACATGATTACCGAACAGCTTTACCAAATCTTCCTACAGCATCCACAAATCTCTACTGATACGCGTAAAATTGCTTTCAACAGCATTTTTTTCGCCTTAAAAGGAGCAAATTTCAATGCCAATACTTTTGCAGCAAAAGCCTTGGAAATGGGTGCAGCTTATGCCGTAATTGATAAAGCGGCTTATAAATTAAATGATCGTTTCATTCTGGTGGATGATGTGCTGTTGGCTTTGCAAGATTTGGCGCGGCATCACCGCCAACGATTGCAAATTCCGGTAATTGGGTTAACAGGCTCCAACGGAAAAACCACAACCAAAGAACTGATTAACGCTGTTTTAAGTCAGAAATTTAAAACTTACGCCACTAAAGGTAACCTCAATAATCATATCGGCGTGCCGCTTACGCTGCTTTCTATCTCCGCAGAAACCGAAATGGCAATTATAGAAATGGGCGCCAATCATCAGCAGGAAATTGCATTTTTATGTACGATTGCGCAACCTACGCATGGTTTAATTACCAATATTGGCCGCGCCCATTTAGAAGGTTTTGGTGGAGCCGAAGGTGTAAGAATTGGGAAAGGCGAACTTTTTGATTTCCTGGAACAAACCGGAGGAACCGTTTTTGTAAACCATGATGATTTGATTCTGGAAGAAATGGCTTTTCACCGGCATTTCCAAAAAACGGTTTATTACGGCAAAGAAGTGCATTGTCTGGTTTCTGGTGAAATCCTGGAGAATGTGCCGCTGCTGAAAATTCAATGGTGGCTGAATGCGGAAAATCAATCCACCCAAAAACACGATTTACAAACCAACTTAACGGGCAGTTATAATCTGGATAATTTGCTTGCTGCAATTGCCATCGGGCAGTTTTTTAATTTATCTGCGAAAGAAATTAATGCCGGAATTTCCGGTTATCAGCCGGCAAATAACCGTTCGCAAATCGTTCAAACCAAAACCAATACCTTGATTTGCGATTATTACAACGCCAACCCGAGCAGTATGGAAGTGGCCATCCAAAACCTGAATGCCATTGCAGTTGATAAAAAAGTATTGATTTTAGGCGATATGTTTGAATTAGGAACTCATTCTTCTGCAGAACATGAACTGATTATTAAAAAAGCAAACGAAACTAAAGCTGATCAGCGGATTTTTATTGGAGAAGCTTTTTACAAGCATCATGCTTCTTTTACCGATACTTTTTTTGAAACAACCGATGCTGCTTTTATCGCCTTAAAAACAGCACCCATAACTGGTGCAACAATCTTAGTAAAAGGTTCGAGAGGAATGCATTTGGAAACTTTGCTGGAATTACTGTAAACTAAAAAACTGACAGTTGGTCAGTTTTTAAATTGATTTTAAAAATTTTTTAAAACAGAAAAGGCCGCAATCTAATTGATTACGGCCTTTCTTAATTTATAGGTGTAAAAGAAGTATCTTAATTCAGTTTATAAGGAGCAACTAAATTAAATTCCGGAATTTTAACTTCAAATTCTTGGTTATCCAGTAAACGTACCATCTGGTAACCACCTTTCATGCTGCCCATTTCTGTTTTTAAGTTACAACCAGAAACGTATTCGTGCTGGCTGCCTGGCTCAATTACTGGCTGCAAACCTACAACGCCTTCGCCTTCTACCTCGCGGTGCATTCCATTAGAATCAAAAATATCCCAATGGCGGCGCATCAGTTGAACGGCATAATCGCCCATGTTCTCAATAGTAACTTTATATGCAAACATAAAATGTTCGTTTGCCGGATTAGAATATTCTTGTTGGTATAAGGTTTCAACAGAAACTTTTACACCGTCGGTAATTGTATTAACCATAAATGCTGATCGAATAATTATATAGTTGAGATGCTTTATTCAACAATCACGCCATAACGTAAACATGTTCTGTTTTGATTCCTTCCAGAATGTCATAAATTTCGTTTATGTTTTCCGAAGCAACCAGCTTCATACGTGTTTCTTTAAAGTTTTCTATGCCTTTAAAATAATTGGCATAATGCCTGCGCATTTCAAAAATACCAGTTTTAGGTCCCTTCCAGGCAATTGATTTTTGCAGATGGGTTTTGCAAACTTCAACCCGCTCTTCTATCGTTGGTTTGGGCAAAAAGTTACCGGTTTTGAGATAATGTTTTATTTCCCGAAAAATCCATGGGTTTCCGATAGATGCACGGCCAATCATCATCCCGTCTACATTAAATTCTTGTTTCCAGGCCAGCGCTTTTTCCGGCGAATCAATATCACCATTACCAAAAATCGGAATTTCAATATTTGGATTCTTTTTCACTTCGCTGATTAAGCGCCAATCCGCTTCGCCTTTATACATCTGCGCACGCGTACGCCCGTGTATGGTTAACGCTTTAATGCCTACTTCCTGCAAACGTTCTGCAACGGTGTAAACGTTTTTAGTATTGTCATCCCAGCCCAGTCGCGTTTTTACAGTAACTGGCAAATGCGTGGCCTCAACAACAGCCTTCGTCATGGCTACCATTTTATCAATGTCCTGCAACAAACTCGCACCTGCACCGCGGCAGGCAACATTTTTTACCGGGCAACCATAATTAATGTCAATTAAATCCGGATTAGCCAGCGTAGCAATTCGGGTTGCTTCACTCATGCTTTCAATACTGCTGCCAAAAATCTGAATCCCGATCGGTCGTTCATATTCAAAAATATCCAGCTTTTGTCTGCTTTTTGCCGCATCACGAATCAAGCCTTCCGAAGAAATAAATTCGGTGTACATCATATCCGCACCGTTTTGCTTGCATACAAAACGAAACGGCGGATCGCTCACATCTTCCATCGGTGCAAGCAGCAGTGGGAATTCTCCCAGATCAATATTTCCTATTTGAACAGACATGTTTATCTTTAAGGCCTGCAAATTTACGTAATTTATCAGCAGATGATGGAAAAGCCTTACTACCAAATGTCATATCCGTTGCAGTTTTTACTGATGGTATTGCTTGCTATCGGCGGTTTAATTATCGGTGGTTTAATCTGCGGCATCATCATCGTTATCATTTACGGCGTTTCCGGCTTTAGCAATATCATGCAATTGAGCGCAGATATGCCGGCAAGTGCCTTAAACAGTTTGAAATTTATGCAGATGGGTTCGTCTGTTTTTGGCTTTTTGATTCCGGCTATCTTCTTTGCAAAAGTAATTGTCCGCCAACCCAAAACTTACTTAAAAGCAAACTGGCGTTTTCCACTGGTGCTTCTTTTAGTAGTATTTTTTATTATGCTGATTGCTTCTCCAATGATGGAAATGCTAATCAACCTAAACCAGAAAATGGTTTTACCACAAGCTTTAAAAGGTTTGGAACGATGGATGCGCAACATGGAAGATACCGCAGGAGAGCAAACGGAAATTCTATTAAAAATGAAATCGCCACTTAGCTTTTTAGTAAACCTGCTGATGATTGCCATTTTGCCAGCCGTTGCAGAAGAATTTCTTTTTCGCGGTTGTTTCCAGCAGATTTTTATCGGCTGGACCAAAAGTATCCACTGGGGAGTTTGGCTTTCGGCAGCATTATTTAGTGCCATCCATTTTCAGTTTTTTGGGTTTTTGCCGAGAATGTTGCTGGGCGTATTTTTCGGTTATTTTGCTGCCTGGAGCGGAAGTATCTGGCCGGGCGTTTTAGGTCATTTCCTTAATAATGGCACTGCTTTGATTGTGAGCTATCTTTATCAGTTAAAAAAGATTAAAGTTAATCCGGATGAACAGCAAATGTTCGATTGGAAAAGCTATGCTTTTAGTATTTTGCTTACGCTAATACTGTTTTTAGTCTATAAAAAAGTTTCTCAAACTTATAACCAACGTTTACAAACCGTTTAATGGAATCAGATTGGGTTAAAATTTATACTTCCGCAAATTTTTTTCAGTCGGAAATGGTTAAACAATTGCTCACCCAGCACGATGTTGAAGTGGTTTTGATGAACAAGCGCGATTCTGCACACAATACTTTTGGCCAGGTAGAAGTTTATATTCATCAATCTGCCTTTAGTCGCGCCATAGAAATTTTGGTTTTAAACGACATCAATCCATGAAAACACGTGCGATAACCGGTTTCTTTTTTGTGCTGGTGATGCTGGCTGCTTTCTTTTTCGGCCCATATATTTTTCTTGGATTTTTTTCGCTGCTTGGCTTACTTTCCCTGTTTGAATTTTACAAGCTAATTAAAACCACAGCAATTCATCCGCAGCAAATTCCAGGTTTAATGCTTGGCTTAATTATTTGTGCTGCAGCTTCATCTTATTGGCTGAATGCTTCTTTTAGCAGGTATTTTTTTGCGTTGATCATTCCTTTCAGCGTCTTAATTTTTTATGCTGAACTTTACCGGAAATCAGAAAAACCATTTCATCAAATTGCTTATACTTTTTTAGGCTTGATTTATACTTTATTACCATTCGTTTTTTTTATGGCGATGGCATTTTTGTATGGAAATTTTAACTTTCACTTTCCCTTAGGATTTATTCTGCTGTTATGGACGAACGATACTTTCGCCTATTTAACCGGAAAACAATTGGGCAAAAACAAGCTTTTCGAACGGCATTCACCCAAAAAAACATGGGAAGGCCTTATCGGCGGAATTGTAGCAACCGTGCTGGTTGCATTTGTAATCAGCCGCTATTTCCAGGGAATCTCATCCATTCATTGGATTGTTGTTGCGCTGATCATTTCCATTTTTGGAACGATGAGCGATCTCGTAGAATCTATGCTTAAAAGAAGCATCAACATAAAAGATTCTGGTAGTATTTTGCCGGGACACGGCGGCTTGCTGGATCGTTTCGACGGACTTTTATTGGCTGCACCTTTGGTTTTTATTTATCTATACTTATTTTCAACTTTGTAATTTAAAACGTTTATTTACTTCATGACAATTCATAAAGAAGGTTTTTCGTCCCTTGCCTTAACCATATTATTTCTTTTTGTGCTGAATGCATTGGTTCATTTTTATTTCCCAGACAATAATGTAATCCGTTGGTTTACCTACATTTTTTCCGGTGTATTTTTTCTGATCGTGCTGCAATTTTTTCGCAACCCGAAAATTATGGTTACTACGGATGAAAAAATGGTAATCTGCCCGGCAGATGGAAAAGTAGTGGTGATAGAGGAAGCGCAAGAAACCGAATATTTAAAAGACAAACGGATACAGGTTTCCATTTTTATGTCACCTGTAAACGTGCATGTCAACCGAAATCCGATTACCGGCGTTGTAAAATATTTTAAATATCATCCCGGAAAGTATTTAGTTGCCTGGCATCCAAAATCTTCTACAGAAAATGAACGTACTACAGTTGTAGTAGAAACGCATCAAGGCATTCCGGTTTTATTCAGACAGATTGCCGGTGCTTTGGCACGAAGAATTGTTTGGTACGTAAAAGAAGGAGACGAAGTGCAGCAAAGTGCACAATTTGGTTTCATCAAATTTGGTTCGCGAGTAGACATTTTTTTACCGTTGGGAACTCAAATTAACGTAAATTTAGGCGAAACCGTAAAAGGCGGCCGCACTGTATTAGCAGAATTAGCAACCGATTAATTTTATAAATATGAAAAAACTATCAATTGTAATGGCCTTAGCTTTTGCTACAATAAGTGTTTCTGCTCATGAAAAAGGAGAAAAATGTAAAGGTGGAAAAGCTTGCTGTAAAAAGGAAATGGCTATGAAACACAAATCAACAGCAGGAAAAATGGCAATGGTTTCTGCAAAGAAAAAATAAGCTGATGCTGATTTTTATGCCATAAAAGAAGCCTTTCAGAAAAATCTGAAAGGCTTCTTTTATTATATATCTTTTAAAAAAGAAATTAAATTCTTTTAGATTTAATACGTGCTGCTTTACCAGTTAATTCACGTAGATAAAACAATTTCGCACGACGTACTTTACCGTGGCTGTTTACTTCTACTTTATCAATATTTGGAGAATTGATTGGGAAGATACGTTCAACACCAATTCCGTTAGAAACTTTACGTACAGTAAATGTTTCGTGTGCACCAGCACTGTTACGTTGGATAACAACACCTTGGTAAAGCTGAATACGCTCTTTGTTACCTTCTCTGATTTTGTAGTAAACACTAACCGTATCACCTGCTTTAAAGGAAGGAAAGGTGCTTTTAACTATGTTTTGTTCTTCAACAAATTTTACTAAATCCATGATTTTAAGCTCTTAATAACGATTTTTATGTCCTAAAAATCGGATTGCAAGTATAGGAATTTTTACTAAATTATCAAAGGCTGATTTTAATTTTCCACAATACAGCTTTTATGCACATAAAATCAGGAAAGCAAGTCTGGCCGGCGTTGTTTGGTTCGTTCCAAAGCCTGTTCATGCCGCCATTTTTCAATTTCGGCTGTATTTCCGCTTAATAAGATTGGTGGCACAACTTGCCCATTCCATTGTGCCGGACGTGTGTATAAAGGCGCATCCAGCAATCCATCCTGAAAAGAATCAGACAAGGCAGAAGTTTCATCGGACAATACGCCTGGAATCAACCGCACCACAGCATCAACCAAAACAGCAGCTGGCAATTCTCCTCCGGAAAGGACGTAATCACCTACAGAAATTTCGCGTGTTACAAATGTATCTCGAATGCGCTGATCTATTCCTTTATAATGTCCGCATAAAACCATTATGTTTTTTTTGGTAGAAAATTGATTGGCTATGGATTGATTTAGCGTTTCCCCATCGGGCGACATGAAAATTACTTCATCATAATCCCTTTGTGTTTTCAAATGATTGATGCAATTGGCAAATGGTTCTACCGTCATGATCATGCCGCTTCCGCCGCCGTACGGATAATCATCCACGCTTTTTTGTTTGTTGGTAGCATAATCACGAAGATTATGTACCTCAATTTCAGCAATTCCTTTTTTTTGAGCACGCTGCAAAATAGAATGCGCAAACGGACTTTCTAACAAGCCGGGCAGAACAGTAATGATATCAAAACGCATGTGGCAAAGATAAAGGACTTGAGGTTGAAAGAGAGGAAGTCAAGTGCTTAAAAGGATTATTCCAAATAAACATCCAGCAAACCTTCCGGTAAATCCACTAAAACTATTCCTTTTACCACATCAATACTTTTAATAATGCTTTCGTTAAGCGGAAAAAGCACATCCTGGTTTTTGTAGGAAACGGTTGCAATTAGCTGCTGCGGAAATTCGTGTATTTCGATGATTTCGCCCAGTTCGCCTTCATTTACATCTACTGCAATAAACTGGATCAAGTCTTTTAAACCAAACTCGCTTTTTTTCTTTTTAGGTTTAATTTTATTAGGCAGATAAATGTCTTTTTTTACCAATAAAGCTGCTTTTTCAATCGTATTTACATCTTCTAATTGCAGGTAAGCCACATTCTTCATAGGAAGCTTAAACAGCGTTACAAAGTACGGCACCAGTTTGCCACAAAGTTCAATAAACAAACTATTAAACTTTAGTTTTTCGGGTTCATCAAAAGCAATAAATACCTGTAATTCACCTTTTAAACCACGCGTTTTAGTAACAGTACCTAACCGGAAACAATCTTCTGTTGTCATTAAAAAAAGGCTTTAAAACAAATATAGCGAAGCTCTTCTATTTGAAGAAGATGCTTCGCTATACCATAAATGTAATAATTTGAATTACTCAGCAGGAGCTTCTTCAGTTGTTTCCGCAACTGGTTCTGCAGCAGGAGGTGTATTTTTAGCAGCAATAGCCGTTGCACGATCCGTATTTTTCTTTGCCTCAGCAGCTAAAGCAGCTTTTCTGGCTTCGTCTCTTGCAGAACCTAAATCAGTTTTCTTACCACTGATTTTGTTTTCTTTTTGTTCTGTCCATTCTGCAAATTTTGCATCAGCTTGTTCCTCGGTTAAAGCACCTTTTTTAACACCGCCTTGCAAGTGTTTTTTGTACATTACACCTTTATAAGCTAAAATTGCGCGGCAAGTATCTGTTGGTTGTGCGCCTGTGTTGACCCAGTTCAACGTTTTGTCGAAATCAATTTTAATTGTTGCTGGATTGGTGTTTGGGTCATAAGAACCTAAACGCTCAATGAAACGGCCATCTCTTGGGGCGCGTCCATCGGCTACCACAATGTAATAAAAAGCTTTGCCTTTTTTACCGTGTCTTTGTAATCTGATTTTGGTTGCCATTTTTTGTTTTATGTATTCAACATATCCCCCGGAACCTTTTGTTGCGAGGGCTGCAAAAGTAAGAAAACTTATTTAAAAAATTTGTAATCTGCATAAAATCAACCAAAAAGACTAATTTAACCAAAATTAGACCTACTGGTTAATTTATTTCTATTTGAAAAACAGAATTATTTTTGAGAAAACATGGAAAAACAACGTATTGCAATAGACATGGACGAAGTGCTGGCAGATGTAATTGCTAAGTTTGAAACACTTTATAAACGAGACCACCCAAATGAAGTTTTGCAGGAACTGGCAGATGGTAAAGAGTTTTATGACATTGTGCCGAAATCAATTGCAGCCGGTTTTAAAAAACACATTTATGAAAAAGGTTTTTTTCGGGATCTGGAAGTGATTAAAGACAGCCAGCGCGTTGTGAAAGAGCTGGATAAAAAATACGATGTTTTTATTGTTTCTGCCGCAATGGAGTTTCGCAATTCATTGGAAGATAAAGTTGACTGGCTGGCGGATCATTTTCCGTTTATTTCCTGGCAACGCACCATTTTTTGCGGCTTAAAAATAGTTAATGTTGATGTAATGATTGATGACCGCAGTCGTAATTTTACCGTATTTAATGGTCGGCCGCTTTTGTTTACTTCTCCACACAACAAGTTGATTACCGAATTCGAACGGGTAAATACCTGGGAAGAAGTAGCTGCCAAACTGCTCTAATTTTAGGTTGATAAAAGAAGTATACTTCTTTTATCAACCTAAAATTTATAAAGACAGAATCTCCACAATTTTTAAAAAATTGGGATTGATTTCCGTATTATGTTTGATAGCGTGATCAAAATCGGTAAACTTAATATCATTATGTACCAAGCCAATCATTTCATTACGATGCCCGTCCAGCAAAGCTTCTACAGCAGAAACACCAACTCGACTAGCTAAAACTCGGTCCATACACGTTGGACTTCCGCCACGTTGAATATGGCCTAGAATAGAAATTCTGGTATCGTAATTTGGATATTTTTCTTTGATCTGATCGCCGATCTCAAAAGCACCGCCAGCAGAATCATCTTCAGCAACAATAATTATTTTGGATGATTTGTGCCTGCGGCCGCGCTCTAAACGTGCAAAAACAGATTCAATTCCACTTGCAGTTTCCGGGATCAAAATAGCTTCTGCGCCGCTTGCAATGCCTGTTCTTAAAGCAATTAAACCACAATCGCGGCCCATTACTTCTACAATAAACAACCGATCATGTGATTCTGCCGTGTCGCGGATTTTATCTACTGCATCCACAACAGTATTAATTGCCGTATCATAACCAATGGTAAAATCCGTTCCAAACAAATCATTGTCAATAGTTCCGGGCAAACCAACAATCGGCATGTTAAATTCCTGACCGAAGATTTTTGCCCCGGTAAAAGTACCATCACCACCAATGGCTACCAAAGCATCTACTTTGTTTTTTTGAAGATTCTCATATGCGATTTTTCGTCCTTCTGGCGTTCTAAACTGATCACTGCGGGCAGTTTTCAAAATAGTTCCACCACGTTGCACAATATTAGCAACCGAGCGGCGATCCATCAAAAACATATCGCCATTAATCATGCCTTCGTAACCACGGCGGATACCGGTAACCTGGATATTATAATACAATGCCGTACGAACAACGGCCCGAATGGCAGCATTCATTCCCGGCGCATCACCACCAGAAGTAAACACGCCAATATTTTCTATAGAAACACTCATAGTTAATTATCAATCTAAATACTAAAACCGGATAACCAATTATTTAACCGGAATACTAAAATCAACATCGTCTGGCGGCAGGCATTGTTTATCATTACAAACCATGTATTCTATTTTGCCTTTAATGTTAGTTTGGTCTTGTTTTAATTTTATTTTTTGCTGAAAAACAACTGACTTTTCTAAGTAACTTACATTCATTTTAAAAACCTGCTCAAATTTTGTAGTCGGCTTAGGTTCTGCAATTGCTCCGTTTATGGCATAATCTTTTGAAGGTGTAAAAGTGAATGACGTTTTAACCGGCCCACCATCTTTTTGCTGTGTAGAGTAAATGTGCCAGCCGTTATCTATCGTTGCTTTAATTAGCAAAACAGCTTCGGTTTTATTGATTTTTTTGGCAGCGTATGACCATTTTACCGGCGCCAGAACTTGTGCAAATAAACCAGCACTCAAAAATGATAGGACAATGACTAAAGTTAATTTTTTCATGATTTAGTTGAAAATAAATTTGATCTGTTTCAGATCGAAAAACACCGTTTCTTTTTCTTTTTTGACGCCCAGCAACCCTGAATAGTTTACTGTAAATATTTCTCCTTTAAAAACTTCTTCATTTGCTTTAAAAAGAAGCTCTTTCCCAAATCCGTATAAATTTTCCAAGTATTCTTGCTTATTCTCTACGAGCTTACCAGACTTCAACTTCAAATAATAAAATTCTATTCCGGCGCAAATTTGTAATAATACTTCTTTTAACACACTTTTTTTGTGAAGGATCTGCATTACAGAAATTGGATTTGGCAGATGGGCAGGAAAAACTTCCTGATTAATATTGATTCCAATTCCAATAACGGAATGTTTTATTTTCTGTCCGTGTAAGCTATTTTCTATCAAAATTCCGCCTAGCTTTTTTTCACCGTAATAAATATCATTGGGCCATTTGATACAAACCTCGTTTCCCAAAATTTTTTGCAAGGATTTAGTTACACCTAAACTAATAGCAGTTAGCAAGTTAAAAGAATCATGAGCTGATAAAAATTGAGGAAACAAAAGTGAACTGAAAATCAGGTTTTTGCCAGGCTCACTGTGCCAGCCATTTTGTTGCTGCCCTTTACCTGCCGTTTGATATTCTGCCATAATGACTGTTCCTTCCGGCAATGGCGTGGAATTTGCCACTAACTGTTTTAGCAAGTCGTTGGTGGATGTTATCTCCTTATAAGTCAGAATATTTTGTCCAACAAATGCACCTGAAATTGTGTTATTTTGCAAAATAGAATAAAACGTGTGTAAATTCGTTTTCAAAACTAAGTGTTTTTAATGATAATAAACAAGAATAAATTAGAATCAACTTTAATTTCGGAAGTCATTATCCATGGAATTCTAGAAAAAAAGGGAAATGATGTTGTAAGGTTAGATTTAAGGAATATCCGGAGTTCGGTGTCAGATTATTTCGTAATCTGCCATGCAGAATCAACCACTCAGGTAAAAGCTATTGCTGGAAGTGTAGAAGAAGAAGTTTACAAAGCCTTGAAGCAGGATCCGTGGAGAAAAGAAGGCTTTGAACATGGAGAGTGGATTTTGTTAGATTATATAGATGTTGTGGTGCACATATTTAAAACTGATAAACGCGAGTTTTACGGAATAGAAGAGTTGTGGGGCGATGCCGAGTTTAAATCTTATAAAAGTGCTTAAAAATTGTTTCTGATCCTGTTGCGTTTTATATAATATGTGTCTGTAGAAAATGAAAGAAAAAAACTCTGAAAATCAGAAAACTATCCGCCGAATACCTAATAAAAAAACAACACCAAAGCCACCCAAATTTAATTTTATGTGGTTATACGCAATTGCTGTAATAGGCTTGTTGGTTGTTCCTTATTTTTTTGGTGGAAGTGGAGGTAAGCCTATTAACTTTCAAACTTTTGAAAGCGGTATGCTGAAAAAAGGCGATGTTGAAAAAATTGTTGCTTACAAAAACGGTGATTTGGTAGTTGCCGAAGTTTATATCAAGAAAGATAGTTTAAGCAAGCCACAGTATGCCAGTGTGCGTGATAAACGCTCTTTTAATATGGCTAATGACAATGCGCAGTTTTACTTTACCGATGCATCTTACGAAAGTTTAAAACAATCTGTTCTGGCTGCACAAAAAGATGTACCTGATGCGCAAAAAATACAGCCCGCATACGAGCAGCATGAAAGCATATTTTCCAGCTGGTTAGTACAAACGCTGATTATGGTAGCTTTATTTGCTGGTATGTGGATGCTGATTATGCGCAAAATGGGTGGTGGAGCAGGTGGTGGCCCGGGCGGTCAGATTTTCAATATTGGTAAATCTAAAGCAACGCTTTTTGATAAAGAGGCTCAGGTAAGCGTTACGTTCAATGATGTTGCTGGTTTAGAAGAAGCTAAACAGGAAGTAATGGAAATTGTAGATTTCCTTAAAAATCCTAAAAAATATACTAATCTGGGTGGTAAGATACCAAAAGGAGCTTTATTAATCGGTTCTCCGGGAACAGGAAAAACTTTGCTTGCAAAAGCAGTAGCCGGCGAAGCGCAAGTTCCTTTCTTCTCACTCTCAGGTTCTGATTTTGTGGAAATGTTTGTAGGTGTTGGAGCATCCCGTGTACGTGATTTGTTTAAACAAGCAAAAGACAAAGCACCATGTATCATTTTTATTGATGAAATTGATGCTATTGGTCGTGCTCGTGGTAAAAACAATATTGTTGGTGGAAATGATGAGCGAGAAAATACATTGAACCAATTATTGGTAGAAATGGATGGTTTTGGTACAGATTCTGGTATTATTATTCTGGCAGCAACCAACCGTCCTGATGTGTTAGATTCTGCTTTGATGAGACCAGGACGTTTTGACAGACAGGTTTCTATTGATAAACCTGATTTGAATGGACGTGAACAAATATTTAAAGTCCATTTACAACCGGTAAAAACAGCAGCAGATGTAGATGCAAAAAAACTCTCTGCACAAACTCCGGGATTTGCTGGTGCCGAAATTGCAAATGTTTGTAACGAAGCTGCTTTAATTGCTGCCCGTAAAAACAAAGAAGCAGTTGATATGCAGGATTTCCAGGATGCGGTTGACCGTGTAATTGGTGGTTTGGAAAAGAAAAACAAGATTATTTCTCCTGAGGAAAAAAGAATTGTTGCTTTTCATGAAGCCGGCCATGCGATTGCTGGTTGGTTTTTAGAACACGCAGATCCTTTGGTAAAAGTTTCTATTGTTCCGCGTGGTGTGGCTGCTTTAGGTTATGCACAATATCTTCCCAAGGAACAATTTTTATACACTACAGAACAGTTGATGGACGGATTGTGTATGACGATGGGCGGACGTGTTGCAGAAGATATTGTATTCAATAAAATCTCAACCGGTGCTCAAAATGATTTAGAACGCATTACCAAACTGGCTTACGCAATGGTAAGTATTTATGGAATGAATGATAAAGTTGGAAATGTTTCTTTTAACGATACGCAAGGCGAATATCAATTCAACAAACCATATTCTGATAAAACTTCGGAATTAATTGATGAAGAAGTTCGTAATTTGGTAAGAAACGTTTATGATCAAACCAAAAAATTACTGAATGACAAACGTGAAGGTTTAGATAAATTAGCAACCAAACTCCTTGAAAAAGAAATCTTGTTTCAATCTGATTTGGAGGAAATTTTAGGTAAACGCCCTTTTGAAACTCGCACTACTTACGATGAGTTTGTGAATGGAGAGCCATCAAATCTGGAACCGGTTGAACAAAATCTGGTTCACGAAGGTGTTAACGATCACTCAGGAACTTTTGCAAGAAACCCTGAAGAAATTGATGCAAAAACTAAAAAAGATTAATTCCTTTTAATCAATTTAGAGCCACTATGTACACACATAGTGGCTTTTATTTTGCCTATGAAAGATAACACTACACCAAAAGAGCAACTGTTAAAAAAGATTCGTAAAGCTTTGCTTGAAAAGCGGGACAATCCATATCCGCAGTTGGAAGAATTGCCTTTATATCCGCCGCAGGATGATCTGTTAGAAATGATGTTTGCAGAACAATTTACAGCGGTTGCCGGTCAGTTTATTTTTTGTGAAGATGAAATTCAATTTATTGAAAATTTGCTTACCCTTGCCGAACAACGTAACTGGCATAAAATATATTGCTGGGAAAACTATCTGCAAAATATCCTTAAAACCTACGAATATCCTTATTTTGAAACAGATAAAGATTTTGAACTGGCCGAAGTTGGATTAACCTTATGCGATGCTTTAATCGCTAGAAATGGCAGTATTTTACTAACAAATGGTAATGCAGCTGGTAGAAGATTAAGCATTTATCCGCATCAGCATATTGTGCTGGCTTATACATCGCAACTGGTTTTAGACTTGAAAGATGGTTTTAGACTACTTAAAGACAAATATAAAAATAGTCTTCCATCGATGATTTCAACGGTTACCGGCCCAAGCAGAACTGCTGATATCGAGAAAACATTAGTTATTGGCGCACATGGGCCAAAAGAAATCTTTGTTTTTCTATTGGATGATTTACAGGCATAAAAACAGCATTTAATAAATATTTTGTTTGGAAAAGTATTAAGCTGATACTTCTTTTACCAATGTTTTTATTTAGTTTATCTTTTAATTTACTATTTTTTTTAGCAAATTTGTTTAATGGATCAACAGGAAAATGAACCGTATTTTAAAGGCCGTGGCGCGCAATTAAATACGCACAATAAATTTCTTCAAACCAAATATGTAACCGAATTTGAAGAAAGTTTGGACGAACCGTTTTTAGAAAATACCAAAACTCAGTTTTTTAACGAAACACCAAAAAATATTGTAACCGAATCGAACAGTCCGGATTTATCTTTTAATCATTCCATCAACCCATATCAAGGCTGCGAACATGGCTGTATTTATTGTTATGCCCGCAATTCGCACGAATATTATGGTTTTAGCGCTGGTCTTGATTTCGAACGAAAAATCATTGTTAAACATAACGCCGCACAACTACTAGAAAAATACTTTAATAAAAAGAGCTATCAGCCAGCTGTAATTGCACTTTCGGGCAATACAGATTGTTATCAGCCAATTGAAAAAAAGTTAAAAATTACGCGTTCTCTGCTGGAAGTTTTTTTAAAATACCGGCATCCTGTTAGTATAATCACCAAAAACAATCTGATTTTACGAGATATAGATTTAATTGCAGAATTAGCTAAATTAGATCTTATTCATGTAAATATTTCCATTACTTCTTTGTCCGAAGATTTGCGGCAAAGATTAGAGCCGCGCCCAGTAACAGCTAATGGACGGTTAACGGTCATCAAAAAACTTTCCGAAGCCGGCGTGCCGGTTCGGGTAATGGTTGCGCCTATCATTCCAGGCCTAAACAGCCACGAAATAACTGCTATAATTAAAGCAGCTGCCGATTGTGGAGCTTGTGCTGCGGCTTATACAATTGTACGTTTAAACGGCTCTATTGCTTCCATATTTACCGATTGGATTTATAAAGCTTTTCCTAACGAAGCGGAAAAAGTTTTACATCAGATAGAAAACTGCCACAGCGGCAAGTTAAATGATTCGCGCTGGGGAACACGGAAAACCGGCGATGGCGAAATTGCTGATTCTATACAGCAATTATTCAAAATTGCTTGCAAAAAGTATTTGGCGGAAAGAGAAATTCCACCTTATAATTTAAGCCATTTTATAAATCAACACGGCCGACAAACGCAATTATTTTAATTCATTTTGAATATCATCAAATTTGGAGTAGATTTATACTAAATACCGTTTTGGTATATAGTATAAATATGCAAACCAATATCCGATCAGTAATAGTAGCTACCGGAAGTTATGTTCCGGAAAAAATCATTACAAGTACTCATTTTACCAATCATCGTTTTTTTGAAAAAGATGGAAAACCTGTTGCTAAAACCAATCCGGTAATTTTAGAACAATTTAAAAATATTACAGAAATAGAAGAACGCCGCTATGCAAAAGACGATCAAAATACTTCTGACTTAGGTTTTTTAGCTGCAAAAGATGCTTTAGAAAGTTCCGGAATAGACGGAGAAACTTTAGATTATATCATTGTTGCACACAATTTCGGTGATATTGCATTTGGTAGTAACCGTGTAAATATGGTGCCCACATTGGCCGCCAGAGTTAAGCAGCTTTTACAGATTAAAAACCCAGATTGTGTAGCTTATGATTTGCCTTTCGGCTGTCCGGGTTGGGTAGAAGGCCTGATTCAGGCTAATTATTATCTTAAATCCGGCGATGCAAAAAGATGTATGATAATCGGTGCCGAAGCTCTTTCCAGGATTACTGATCCGCATGACCGTGATAGTATGATTTACGCAGATGGAGCCGGAGCGGTTATTTTAGAAGCCGTTGCCGATTCTGAAGTTGGAATCTTAGCCCACAAAACGCAATCGCACGCAGTAGATTACGCTGATTTATTAAACATGGGAAGATCTTACAATCCCGAAATAGAAACAGAGCAAAATTTATACATTAAAATGAATGGCCGCAAATTGTACGAATATGCGCTGATTCACGTACCGCAGGTTATAAAAATGACTCTTGAAAAGGCAAATGTTGGTTTGCACGACATTAAAAAAGTTTTAATTCATCAGGCAAACGGAAAAATGGATGCTGCCATTATGCAACGGGTTTTTAAACTTTATGGCGAAGAGGAATTTCCGGTAGAATTAATGCCAATGAATATTTCGCATTATGGAAACAGTTCGGTTGCAACCGTTCCAACATTATTGGATTGTATTACCAAAGGGAAAATGGAAGGTCAATCTATCAATCCGGGTGATAAAGTGCTGTTTGCATCTGTTGGTGCCGGCATGAATATCAACGCTATTGTTTATCAGTATTAATGCTTCTTTTAAGACATAAAAAAAGGCATCTTCTCAGATGCCTTTTTTTATTAAGATTATTTTTTTTAAACAGCTGGTACGTAACCTTCTGTAGTTTCCAAAACCATTTGTTCATCAACTAAAATTCGTCCGCAATGTTCGCAAACAATGATTTTTTTACGCTGACGAATATCTGCCTGACGTTGTGGCGGAATCTCATTGAAACATCCCGAGCAAGCATCACGCTCAATGGTAACTACAGCCAGTCCGTTTTTAGCGTTGCCTCTTAAACGGCCATAAGCAAACATCAAACGATCTTCAATATTCTTTTTAGATTGCTCTGCTTGTGTAGTATATTCGCTTTCTTCTTTTTCAGTTTCAGAAGTTATCGTACCTAATTCTGCTTTTTTAAGTTCAAAATCCTTACGTCTGTCTTCCAAATCAGCCAAAGCTTTTTCGTAAACCTGTGTTTTAGTAGCAATTTCGTAACCCAGTTCTTTAATTTTTTTCTCGCTTACCTGAACATCAAGTCCTTGAATTTCGATTTCTTTTTGAATCGCATCATATTCGCGGTTATTTTTAACCTCGCCTAATTGCGCTTCGTATTTTTTGGTGTTGGTTTGTGCTTCTTTTATCAGGTTTTTTCTGGTAACCACAGCATCTTCCGAATCATCCAGATCATTTTTAATTTTCTGAATTCGGGTTTCCAAACCAGCAACTTCATCTTCCAGATCGCTTACTTCCATCGGAAGTTCGCCTCTTACCTGTCTGATTCTGTCGATTTTGGTGTGGATAGTTTGTAGTTCGTATAAAGCTTTCAGCTTTTGTTCTACTGTTTGTTCCATTAAATTATATATTTGACGGGGTTTGTATTAATTTTTGTTAAACGGATTGCAAAGTTAGGAAATTTTTTGCTTATAATCTCCGCTAATAATTCCTGCGTAAATTGCTCTGTTTCAAAATGTCCGATATCGGCAATCACCAGTTTTTCTTCCGCATCAAAAAACTCGTGATATTTAAAATCTGCTGTTACAAAAATATCTGCGCCAGCACGGATTGCATCCTTCAATAAAAAACTTCCTGAACCGCCGCAAATCGCAACCTTTTTCACTTTTTTGCCGGTAAAAACAGTATGACGAATTACTTCTGCTTTCATCTGTATTTTTACGTGCTGCAAAAAAACAAGTTCTTCCTGCGGAGACTCCAGTTCACCAATCAATCCGGCACCAACTTCCTGATAAGAATTAGTTATCGGATACAAATCATACGCAACTTCTTCATAAGGATGCGCCAGAATTAAAGCTGTAACAATTTGATTTTCCAGGTTTTGCGGATAAATTACATCGATACGGATTTCCTGTTCCTGATGCCTTTTTCCTGCTTCACCTAAAAACGGATTAGCGTTTTCATTGGCTTTATAAGTTCCTGTTCCGCTGCTAGTGAAACTAACTTCATTGTAATTGCCAATATGGCCGGCACCAGCTGCAAACAAAGCTTCACGCACAACATCTGCTTGTGCAAGCGGTACAAACGTTGTCAGCTTTTTCAGTAAGTTCTTTTTGGGAGATAAAATCCGGCAGTTTTGTAAACCCAGTTTATCTGCAATGCGCTTGTTTACACCAGCAGCAACATGATCAAGATTGGTATGAATAGCATAAATAGCGATGCTGTTTTTAATGGCTTTTTCTACAACACGCTCAACATAAGTTTTGCCGTTAAACTTTTTTAAGCCTTTAAATACAATTGGATGATGCGAAATTATCAACTGACAATTAGTTGCAATTGCTTCATCCACAACAGCTTCTGTACAATCCAAAGAAATCAGTGCCAGTTTAATTTCCCGATCGGGAGAACCAACAATTAACCCGGAATTATCGTAATCTTCCTGATAAGCAAGTGGCGCCAGGCTTTCTAGGTAAGTGGTAATTTCATTCAATTTCATTGGCTGAAATTAAACCAATTTTTTGCCGATAAAAGAAGTATTAATTGTTATTCATGATGATTTTTTTGAATCCACACGTTTAGAATCTGTCATCAGCAGTAAAGAAACGGCCAGCGCAGAAACTACGCCAACCAATAATGCTGCGAAAATTTTTCCCGAAAAATCATTGATAGAACTTTTTGCCACATAATTTATATAGATAATTCCGATGGCCACAGCTACAATTCCGCCGGCAATCAAAATTTTAAAGCTTTCCTGCAAACCTTCAAAAAAAGTAATATTGCCTGCATTTTCTACATTACGAAATCTTTTTACACCAAAATATAAACCAATAAAAGGAATAAGCACCGAAGTATATTCTACCGGAGAGGCAGCCTGAAAAGTGGTATAACCCAACAAGTACATTATTAAAATCCACAAGCCGCTTAAAATGCCAATTACTACGCCAAAAATCATTGCATTTTTCATGATAAATTATTTAGGTGATATAAAAATGGTTGTATAAACTCAACTTTTAGGTGCTAAAAGAAGCATCGGTAAAATAGGTTTGATGCTAGGAGAACAAATGGATAAAATTTTGTTTTAAAAGGATTTAACTTTTACTAAACCCTTTTGCCGAATCTTCTATTTGGTATATTTGCAACGATTTGAATATCCGTGACATATTAGAGCGTTACAAGGCAGATAGCCGTGTAAAAAGTTTAGCTCAAATGCTTAACTCGGGCAAAAACCCGCGTGTACATCTCCGTGGTTTGGTTGGCTCCAGTGATGCTTTTCTGGCTGTTGCTACCTATTTTTTACAGCATAAACATGCTATTTTTGTTCTACCGGATCAGGAAGAAGCCGGCTATTTTCAGGCTGATTTGGAGAATCTGCTGGATAAAGAAATTCTGCATTTCCCATCTTCTTACCGCAAAGGCTTTGATTTTACGCAGCCAGACAGCAGCCATGTTTTGGCTCGTGCCGAAGTTTTGAATGAGCTGAACCATGCTTCGGAGTTTGGAAACCTGATTGTAACTTACCCGGAAGCACTGGCAGAAAAGGTAATTAACCGTGCCTCTCTAGAAAAAAATACGCTGGAAATTGCAGTGCAAAACAAGCTCAGCATTGATTTTATCAATGAGTTTTTGATTGAATATGATTTTGACCGCGTTGATTTTGTGTACAGTCCGGGCCAATTCTCTATCCGTGGCGGCATTGTCGATATTTTTTCTTTTTCGCATGATTTGCCTTACCGCGTAGAGTTTTTTGGTGATTTCATCGAATCCATCCGGACTTTTGAAATCGAAAGTCAGCTTTCTGTTGAGCAAGTGAGAACGATTACAATTGTGCCGAATGTGCAATCCAAATTTTTGACAGAAAACAATATTTCCCTGCTGGAATATGTAGATGCTGATACTGCGATTTGGATAAAAGATGTGCAGTTTACGCTGGACATTATTCAAGAAGGTTACAAAAAAGCAACGCAACTTTGGAAAGCTTTGCCGGTAACTGAAAAAAATCAAAATCAGGATTGGATTGACCCGATTTACAGTTTTTGCACCGAAAAAATGATTGCTGATCAGCTACAGGATTTTAGTGTGGTAGAGTTTGGCAAGCAGTTTTTTTATCAGGCAGATCAAACCATTAGTTTTGATATCCGGCCGCAACCTTCGTTCAATAAAGATTTTAGCCTGCTCATTCACAACATTAAAAATAATGATGCGGAAAAGATTGAAAACCTGATTTTAACGGATTCTACCAAGCAAATTGAGCGTTTGTACGCCATTTTTGATGACTTGGATAAAACGGCCAAGTTTACGCCGATACCGGTTTCTATCCGCGAAGGCTTTGTGGATCGGGAACAGAAAATAGCTTGTTATACTGACCATCAGATTTTTGACCGTTACTATAAATACAAGCTTAAAAAAGGCTATCAGAAATCACAGGCCATCACTTTAAAAGAACTGCGTGAACTAAAACCGGGCGATTATGTAACGCATATTGATCACGGAATCGGCAAATATGCCGGTTTGGAAAAAGTGGAAGTAAACGGTAAATCACAGGAAATGATCCGTTTGATTTATGCGGATAACGATTTGCTTTACGTCAACATCAACTCTTTAAACCGCATTTCCAAGTTCAGCGGAAAAGAGGGAACAATGCCTAAAATGAATAAATTAGGCACAGATACCTGGGACCGTCTCAAAAAAACAACAAAAAAAAAAGTTAAGGATATTGCCCGCGACCTGATTAAGTTATATGCAGTCAGGAAAGCGCAAGTTGGTAATTCGTTTTCGCCGGATAGTTATCTGCAAAATGAACTCGAAGCTTCTTTTATCTATGAAGATACGCCGGACCAGGAAAAAGCGACTGCCGATTTAAAACGCGATATGGAATCGCCACATCCGATGGACCGTTTGATTTGCGGTGATGTTGGTTTTGGTAAAACGGAAGTAGCTATCCGCGCTGCTTTTAAAGCCGTTGCAGATAGCAAGCAGGTTGCCGTACTTGTTCCGACAACCATTTTAGCAGCTCAACATTTTAAAACGTTTTCAGAGCGTTTAAAAGACTTTCCCTGTACTATTGATTATGTAAACCGTTTTAAATCGTCCAAGCAAATAAAAGACACCTTGCAGAATGTGGCGGATGGAAAAGTTGATATTTTAATCGGTACACATCGCTTAGTAAGCAAAGATGTAAAGTTTAAAGATTTGGGATTGATGATCATCGATGAGGAGCAAAAATTCGGCGTATCAACCAAAGAAAAGCTGAAACAGATGCGGATAAATGTAGATACGCTGACTTTAACCGCCACACCAATTCCACGTACGCTGCATTTTTCTTTGATGGGCGCGAGAGATTTATCCATCATCTCCACACCACCGCCAAACCGCCAGCCCGTTGTTACTGAATTGCATGTTTTTAATGATAAACTGATTAAAGAAGCGGTTGAGTTTGAAGTAAACCGCGGCGGACAAATTTTTTTTATCCATAACCGCGTGCAGGATTTAGCGCAATTAGGCGGAATGATCCATAAATTGGTGCCGAAAGCAAGCGTTGGAATTGCGCACGGACAGCTGGAAGGCGATGCGCTGGAAGATGTGATGCTGAAGTTTGTAAACGGCGAGTTTGATGTGCTTGTTGCTACCACGATTATTGAAGCTGGCTTAGATATTCCAAATGCCAATACAATCATCATTAACCACGCGCACATGTTTGGTTTAAGTGATTTGCACCAGATGCGTGGCCGTGTTGGCCGGAGCAATAAAAAAGCGTTTTGTTATTTATTGAGTCCGCCGTTATCAACCTTAACTTCCGAAGCAAGAAAAAGGTTAAGTGCGATTGAAGAATTTTCTGATCTCGGTAGCGGTTTTAATGTTGCGATGCGCGATTTGGATATTCGCGGAAGCGGAAATTTATTAGGTGCAGAGCAAAGTGGTTTTATTGCAGAAATTGGCTTTGAAATGTATCATAAAATTTTGGATGAAGCAATTCAGGAACTAAAAGACGAAGAATTTGCAGGCGTTTTTCAAAATGAAAAACCGCGTCCATATGTTTCTTTTACACAGATTGATACCGATTTAGAACTGCTGATTCCGGATGAATATGTAACCAGTATTGCAGAACGATACAACTTATACACCGAGCTTTCCAAGTTAGAAAACGAAACTGAGCTGCAAGCTTTTGCAAAACAATTGGAAGACCGTTTCGGACCAATTCCTCGTCCTGTTCGTGATATGCTGAATACTGTACGATTGCAATGGCTGGGCAAAGCAATTGGGTTTGAAAAAGTATCTCTTAAAAAAAGTATTCTGCGCGGTTATTTTATTGCTAACCAGCAATCGCCTTATTTTGAAAGTGGTTCATTCCATCGGATTTTACAATTTGTGCAGGATAATCCGCGAAGGTGCAATCTGAAAGAAGTAAAAAACAGTTTGCGTATTAGTTTTGAAGGCATTAAAACGATAGATGAAGCAGTAGCAGTTTTGCAGGAAATGGCAGGGCAACCGGCTGTTGCTTAGAAAGTATCGATAAAAGAAGTATTTACTAGTGCTGGATGTGATTTAACCAAAAGGACGGCCGTTTAATTATTCTATGCTGTATTTTAGAGCTTAAACTTGCTTTTTTTGTTGAAAACTATAAATATTTAACATAATCTAATAATGCTTCTCTTATCGACTAAAAACTTCACAAAGGCTTGCTTTTATTGAGGTTCTGATAACGAATCATAGCTTCCACAAAATAATAATCAGCATAAGTAAGTGGTACATCAACTTCTGTATTTTGCGGAATATGGCCAACGCTGTGTTCCAGAATAAAGCCACCGTTTGTGCCTGCTTTTGCTTTATATTGATTGGATGAAAGGTTTTGAAGCATCGTTTGTGCAGTAGAAAAATACAACTGGCTGTCTTTCTGATCTGCATATCGGCACAACTCTAAAAAAGCAGAAGCCATCACCGAAGCTGCCGAAGCATCGCGCAAAGCATTCGGAATGTTGGGCGCATTAAAATCCCAGTAAGGTATTTTATCTTTGGGCAGATTGGGATTTTGCAGGATAAAAGAAGCTATATGATTAGCTTGATCGAGATACTTTTTGTCCTTTGTTTCACGGTACATCACCGTGTAACCGTATAAACCCCAAGCCTGTCCGCGCGCCCAGGCTGATTCATCTGCATAACCTTGCGCTGTTCTTTTTTGCTGAACGGCTCCAGTTTCCGGATTGTAATTGATCACGTGATACGAGCTGTAATCCGGCCGGAAATGATTTTTCATCGTGGTGTTGGCATGTGTAACGGCAATCTTGTAAAAAGAAGAATCGCCGGTAACTCTGGTTGCCCAAAACAGCAGTTCCAAATTCATCATGTTATCAATAATTACTAAGTATTCCGGCTTGCTGGAATCCCAGGATTTGATACAGCTAACTTTTGGATCAAAACGCGTGGAAAGCGATTTGGCACTGTTGATCAGAATTTGCTTGTATTCTGGTTTTGGTTCGATTTTCCCCGCATTACCAAAGCTGCAATACATCATAAAACCTAAATCGTGCGTGCTTTTGTTGTACTGCTCTTTCTGCAGGATGTTCAGCATCCGGTTTGCTTCCGTTAATAAAGCCTGATCTTTTGTTTGCTGATACAAATACAGCAGCGTTCCCGGATAAAAGCCGCTGCACCACCAGCCCGAACCGCTTGTTTCCTGCTTTTTGGTATCCGGATGATAGGTTTTAGGAAACTGATCTTGCGGCAATTCCTTCATCAAAACTTTGTATTGCGCATCTGCATCTTTAAAGTTTTGATTGATGGTTTGCAACAGCTTTTTATCCTGCTTAAAAGAAGTATTTTTTTGAGCGGTACAAGGAATTGAAAAGCCGATACAGCTAATTAATCCTATAAAAAAAGTCGATCTAAATTTCATGTGGTAAAAACAGTATAGCTGTTAATTTCTATTTGATTTTTGGTTTCCATTCCAGTACCTGAACCATTTGCGGCGGCACGTTTGCTTTTCCTTCGCCGTCCAGTTGTTCTACTTTTTCTAAAAAAATATTTAAAATGCCTTTCTCCTTCCATAATTCTGTATCGTAGGAAGGTTCCCAGGAACCGATAAATTGGTTTGTTAAATCCTGAACCTTCCATTTCCCTTTTTTAATATCCGTACAAACCGCTGCCGAAACTTTGCTTCCGCGTTCTTCATCTCTGAACAATAATATTGCAGATAATTTATTTCCATGCTGAGCAGCAACAATTTGCGGACGGGAAATCGGAATGCTCTTCGTTCCGCCGCCGCTTAAACTGAATGCCGTTTTACGAAAGCCTAAATTCTGAATTTTCCAGCTCTGCCCGTCTTGATAAACTACGTGATATTGCGGAATTTCTGATCCGGCTTCCCGCCAGTAAGTTGCAATAAACGGATGGCCAGCAGCATCTGTGGTCATAGAAGTCTGGTTGATCAGTTCGCTTTTCTGCGGAATTTTAACCGCATATTCTGCCGTTGCTTCTGTTATTGGCAGCTGATATTTTTCTCCGGTTGATTTTTCCCATGTTTTGCCACCATCGGTTGAGCGTGCATAAGCCAGGTCATGGTTGCTGGCCACATCCGGACTTTCGCGCCAAACCCAGGAAATATGAATCGTGCCTTTTACATCTACACAAGTTTGTGGATAAGGGTTTCGTTGCCCTTCGCCACTGATCAGATTATTTTCCAGCTGCGCCCATTGCTGGGTTTTGGTATCGTATTTATTAATGATCAAATCGCCTTGTCCCGATTTGCCGTCTCGGTAAAAAAATAGCAAATTCCCATCCGGCAGTTTATAAAATTCGGGGTAAGTAACTTGGTTTTCTTTGATGCCGGTCATGCTTTTTTTATCACCTAAAATTAGTGATTCCGGAGAAATACTTCTGCAATAACGCAGCGGATTGCCGTGATGATCCCAGGAAAGATGCAGAAATCCAGCACCATCAACCATTAAAGCAATGGTGTTATGCGCATCAGCAGCGTTGCCCTGATATTGTGTTTTCTGTAATTGCCATTTTTGTGAATCTGATTTTCTTTTGCCCAAAACCACAAACCTGTCTTTATTATAAAAAGCAATGAATTGTGTATCCCGAAAAGTTACCAGCGAATTTTTACGGAAAACAACCACGTTAACAGAGGTATTAGCCCAAGCTTTTGCAACTGGAATAAGTTTTTGTGCTGAAGAAGAAAGGCTCAGAGCCATGAAAAACAGCAAACAAAAAGAACCTGCTGTGATGCTGTTTTTATACATTTTTTTGAATACTATTCTTACTGTACAACCTGATAAATCTCATTCAGATTTCGACCTAAACCTTTGTAATCCAAACCATAACCAACCACAAACTTGTTTTCAATTTCAAAAGCCACATAATTAAGTTCTTCAATCTGATGCTCCATCGCATCCGGCTTGTAAAGTAATGTAGCAATGCTAATAGATGCCGGATTTCGTGTTTTCAACTTATCAATAATAAAACGCATCGTGTTGCCGGTATCAACAATATCTTCTACAATAATCAAATGCCGGTCGGCAACATCCATTTTTAAATCGTAATCTTCGGTGATTATACGCTTACTTTGCATGCCGCCATGATAGGATGAAACCTTCATAAAAGCAATCTCGCAATCAACATCAATCTGCTTTATCAAATCAGCCATAAACAAAAAACTGCCGTTTAAAATACCTATTAAAACAGGTTTTTTATTGGTAAAAGAAGTATTAATCTGTGCGCCAAGTTCCACAATCCGTTGCTGGATTGTTTCTGCATCGATCATGATTTTAAACGTTTTATCGGCTACTGTAACTATTTCCGGCATCATATTTAGGTTAAATTTTCGCTAAAACTAACCATCTGCAGCTGTTTCTTAAAATCCGTTCGTGCGGTTAATGTTATCTTTGCGATCAATATTATGATATATCAAACCCACCAGTTGCCAAATGGCATCCGGATTTTATTTTATCCCGCCGATTCTACCATTGCCCATTGCTGTTTGATGATTAATGCTGGCTCGCGCGATGAAGCAACAGGCAAAGACGGATTGGCGCATTTTATAGAACATTTGCTGTTTAAAGCCACCGAAAGAAGAAATACCAACCAGATTTTGAACCGGCTGGAAGTAGTTGGAGCCGATTTAAACGCTTACACCACCAAAGAATATACTTGCATCCACGCTTCGTTTTTGAAAGAATATTTAGAGCGATCGATGGATTTGATGGAAGATATATTTTTTCATTCTACTTTTCCGCAGGAGGACATAATGAAAGAAAAAGGTGTGATTTTGGATGAAATAGCGTCGTACCAAGATCAGCCGGAAGAAGCGATCCAAGATGATTTTGAAGATTTGTTGTTTAAAAACCATGCTTTAGGCCGAAATATTCTGGGTACGCCAGCTTCTGTAAGTGCTTTAACACGAGAAGATATTACTTCTTTTATCGCACAAAATTACAACACCCACCAAGCTGTATTTGCCGTAACCGGTAGTTATGATTTTGCTAAAGTGATTAAGCTGGCAGAACGTTATTTCGGACAAGTTCCAGAAAATAATCAATCTAAAAAACGCATTTCGCCACAAAATGTAAAAGGCGAACTGATTCGTTTACCTAAACAAATCTCACAAACTCATTGCGTTTTGGGCAGTAATGCTTATGCTTCTTTCAGCACTAAAAAACCTGCGTTGTTACTGTTAAATAATGTTTTGGGCGGAAATGGAATGAGTTCGCGGTTGAACTTAGAAATCCGCGAAAAACATGGTATTGCTTATACAATAGAATCCAATTATTCTCCTTTAACTGATTGCGGAATTTTTTCTGTTTACTTCGGAACAGATGCTGAAAAAGCAGACAAAGCAATGAAATTAGTGCAGAAAGAGCTGCAAAAACTACGCGATAAAAAGTTAAGTTCAACACAATTACATCAGGCGAAACAAAAATTTATCGGGCAGATTGCTTTGGCCGAAGAAAACCGTTTAGGTTTAATTTTATCAATGGCAAAAAGCCTGATGGATTTTGACCTGATAGATACGTTGGAACAGGTTTTTGCCAAGATAAACGCCGTAACCGCGGATGAACTACTGGAAATCAGCAATGAAATTTTCGAGCCAAATAATATGCTTACTTTAATATTTGAGCCGGAAAATTAAACCCTTATTTTTGTACCAAAATGAAATTACCCATTGTAGCTTATGGTGATCCGGTATTGAAACGGATTGCAGTAGATATCGAACCCAGTTTCCCGGAGTTAAAGCAATTGATTGCGGATATGTTTGAAACGATGTATGCTGCACGTGGCGTTGGCTTAGCGGCACCGCAAATTGGCCATTCTATCCGTTTGTTTGTGGTAGATGCAATACCTTTTGGTGATGAAGAACCTGATTTGAAGCACTTTAAAAAGGTTTTTATTAACGCACATATTGTAGAAGAAACAGGCGAGAAATGGCCGTTTAACGAAGGTTGTTTAAGTATTCCGGATATTCGGGAGGATATTTACCGTTGCAGCAACCTGCGTATTTCCTATTATGATGAAAACTGGGAGCATCATGAAGAAGCTTTTAAAGGAATGGCTGCACGAATTATTCAGCATGAATATGATCATACGGACGGCAAATTATTTACCGATCATTTAAGTCCGTTACGAAAAAGAATGTTGCAGAAAAGGCTGAGTAATATTTCTTCTGGCTCCATCAAAGTAGAATACAAAATGAAATTTCCGACTGTTAAAAAAGGCCGTTAATTACTATCCTCGCTTTGACGGCTTTTATCACCACGGATAATCTGACGAATTAAACTTCCCCAGGCAATCGGGTTCAATAACGGATTGGTAGGCCCGGAACCCATGTGCATCAAATTATCATGCACACCTTGCAAATTCATAATCTGGTTTGTCTGTCCGTCGTGGGGCAATGTCCGCGCCATCGCAATGATAGAACCTTTCTGTAGGTTTTTGGCTGCGATTGCCAAGTCATCATCTGCAAATTTTACAGCCAAAAAGTCTCTTTTAAATTCCTCTGTACTGGCCCACGGAAAAACGCGCACTTGTGGCAAGTTAATAGCTTCTGCGCGCAATTTAATTTTCAGCACATAGCTTTTACTGGCTATGTTTTCCGGAATAACAATGGTTTGGGTAAGGTAACCAACAGATGAAATGCGGATGCTGTCTTTCTCGTGCACCACAAAAGAAAAATAGCCTTTGTAATTAGAAGAAAATACCCAGTTTTTGTAAGAAATATTGGTTAAATTAGTATAAGGAACAACCGTATTGCTATCTGCATTGATAATGATACCAGAAAACTGCACTAACGGTCGTTCTGTTTTTTGTGCAAAAGCAGAAAAAGAAATTAACAGCATAAGAGCTAAAATCAGTTTCTTCATTATATCATTAATACTTAGTAAACTTTAAAAGTAATTTTCAAAACAATCATTTAAAAACAGGCACAAAAGAAGCAATAATTTTTTTGTGGCTGAAGGGCTAACCGGTTATTTAACAATCGTTAACACTGTTTTACTGTAAATTTTGCGGCATCACAGCCAACGGATCGTCCATATCTGTTAAGTTAACGGCTTCTACAGCTGTAATTTGTGGCACAGCCTTTAAAATTGTTTGTTCAATTCCTGCTTTCATCGTCATAATACTCATCGGGCAAGAGCCACATGAACCTAGTAATCGCAATTTTACCACGCCTTCTGCCGTAATATCTTCTATCGAAACATTGCCGCCATCGGCTTCTAAAAACGGCCTGATCGTGTTTAGTGCTTCTTCAACCTGATCTGTCAAACTCATTATAATGCTTCTTTTATAGGGTAAAAATAATCAATTTATCTAACACCATCTGTATCTGTAGATTTTGCATTTCGGATAGCAACCTGCTGCGCTACACGTTCTGCCATATCAAAAAATGCAGCCGACATCGGATTGTTTTCCTGCAAGATAACCGGTGCTCCGGCATCACCGGAATCACTGATGCTTTTTACTAACGGGATCTCGCCCAAAAACGGAATATTCATTTCCTCTGCCAGTTTTCGTCCGCCTCCTTGTCCAAAAATATAATATTTATTCTGAGGCAATTCTTCCGGCGTAAAATAAGCCATGTTTTCAATAATACCGAGCAACGGCACATTGATCGCATTCATCATAAACATTCCGATTCCTTTTTTTGCATCAGCTAAAGCCACATTTTGCGGCGTGGTTACAATTACCGCTCCGGCAATGGGGAAAGTTTGGGTTAAAGTAATGTGAATATCGCCGGTTCCTGGTGGCAAATCAACAATTAAATAATCCAGTTCGCCCCATTCTGCATCATTAAACAACTGTTTTACAGCGGTAGAAACCATTGGCCCACGCCATGGAACGGGTTGATTTGGGTCCGTAAAAAATCCAATAGAAAGTAGTTTAATACCATATTTTTCAATCGGTTCTATTCTAGCTTTGCCGTTAACTTCTGAGGATCTTGGCCGCGCATGTTCCAATCCAAACATAATCGGGATTGATGGCCCGTAAATATCTGCGTCAATCAAACCTACTTTAGCACCAGTTTTAGCCAATCCAAGTGCCAGGTTTACCGCAACTGTTGATTTGCCAACGCCGCCTTTGCCCGAAGCTACCGCAACTATGTTTTTTACGCCCGGAACGCCCACATTTTTTGGTGTGGTTACGCGGGAAGTCATGTTGATATGCAAATCTGCTTCTTTGCTTACAAAATGCAAAATGGCGTTGCGACAAGCATTTTCAATCATGCTTTTCAGCGGACAAGCTGGCGTGGTTAATACCACAGAGAAGCTTACACGATTGCCTTCAATCACCACATCTTCAATCATGTTTAGTGTAACCAAATCCTTTTTCAAATCCGGATCTTCCACATAACTTAATGCACTTATAACTTGTTCCCGCGTAATACTCATTTATATTTTTGATTTTTGTATGATAAAAACAGCATCAACTGCGTTTTGTTAGAAAAATAACCTGTTGCAAAAGATTTGGCAGCAGAAAAGATTTTATAGTTTTATCCAAAATTTACTGATGCGCCGTTTAAACCGTAAATACTTAAAAACCGGTCTTATTGTTCTTGTTTCTTTGCTGATACTGCTTTTAGCAGCCGGTTTAATTGCTTATTCAAAACGGCAGTTATTGCTTGAAAAAGCAGTTAACAAAGCTAAATTAAAAGCCAGAACAGCATATAATTTAGATGTAAAAATAGGTTCGGCCAGCTTTACCGGTTTAACAACGGTTAACCTTAAAGATATTTCTATTGTTCCGTTTCAGGGTGATAGTTTGCTGCACATT
This sequence comes from Janthinobacterium lividum, assembly GCA_050955045.1. GTDB lineage: Bacteria > Bacteroidota > Bacteroidia > Sphingobacteriales > Sphingobacteriaceae > Mucilaginibacter_A. The sequence continues at coordinate 138,468 of JBPBQV010000011.1, forward strand.
CGCCATTTTCAAGTTGGCGTAAAAATCTGGCCGCTGTTTATTGGCAATGTTAAGTTTTCAACCATTATTATGGAAGATGGCAAACTCAATTTAACCAACCTAAAAGGAGTACGCAACTACGAATTTTTATTTAAGAAGAAAAAAGACAGCACTTCCCGAAAATCCAGTGCGAACCTGGCTGATTTTGCACATAATTTAATGACGGAATTTCTATATAAAATTCCGGATGACCTCAACCTGAGCAATTTTGATATTGCTTTTCGAGACGATACCAACAACCTTGATCTTAAAATTCCGAAAGCAACGATCGAACGCGGTAAACTTTATTCTACCATTTTAGTGAACAACGGTTATGCCACCTGGCATGTTGCCGGCAACGTAAACACATCTAATAAAAATATTTCTTTACAGCTTTATGCTGATGGAAAAAAAGTAGAACTTCCTTTTATTCAACAAAAATATGGGTTGAAACTTAATTTTGATACCATTGGCACAGAGCTGAAAAAAGAAGAGCAGGACGGCGATGAAACGAAAATTTATAGCTCCTGTTTTGTGCGGAATTTACTGATTAATCATCCAAAAGTTGCCTCCAATGATATTATAGTGCCCAGTGCTGCTATTGATGCCAATGTTTTTGTAGGCGAAAATTATGTTGCGGTTGATAGTTCATCGATTATTCATCTTAAAAATGTTTCGGCTAATCCTTTTATCAAAATTACGCTCAATCCAACTAAAATTTATGAGTTAAAACTGCATACCAACTGGCTGGATGCGCAATCGCTTTTCAATTCTTTTCCAGGTGGATTATTTGAATCGCTGGCTGGAATCAAAGTTACCGGAAAACTGAAATATGGTTTAAACTTTTATCTCAATACAAAAGATGTTGATAATGTTAAATTTGATTCGAGGCTGGAAAAAGAAAATTTCCGCGTGCTGCAATATGGAGAAACTGATTTGACCAAACTAAACCAGGTTTTTGTGTACACGCCATACGAAAAAGGTAAACCAATGCCACCGCGCACTGTTGGACCGGCCAACCCTAATTTTACGCCTTTAGAGCAGATTTCGCCCAATTTGCGTAATGCTGTATTAACTTCTGAAGATCCTTCTTTTTACCGCCATCATGGTTTTGTGGAAGAATCGATCCGAAAATCCATCGCGACCGATTTTAAAGAAAAACAATTTAAAAGAGGCGGAAGCACCATTTCCATGCAATTGGTTAAAAATGTTTTTTTAAGCCGACAAAAAACGCTTGCTCGCAAAATTGAAGAGATTTTGATCGTTTGGATTATCGAAAATAACGCGGTGAGCAACAAAAACCGAATGCTGGAAGTCTATTTTAATATTATTGAATGGGGCCGAAATATTTATGGAATTGGCGAAGCTTCGCATTATTATTTTGGCAAATCTCCGGCTGATTTAACCATTGGTGAGAGCATTTACTTAGCCAGTATCGTTCCGAGACCAAAAGCTGGCTTGTTTTCTTTTCAGGCAGATGGCAGTTTAAAAGGTTATTTACACGGTTATTTCAATTTAATTGGCCGGTTGATGGCTTCCAAAGGCTACACATCTCCAGATTCCTCCGCTTATGGTTTTTATAATGTTAGGCTGAGGGAAGCTTTGCGGCCGAAAATGGCACCTGTTGATACAATGGCAACAGATAGTTTGCTGCAAGATAGCGAGGATGGCGTTGGCGAGTTGCCGCAACTAAATTTTTTGCAACGCATATTTAGCAAAAAAGACTCAGTAGAAAAAGTTATCGAAAAAAAGGTTGATACAGCCGGCAAATCTCCAAAAGACATTCGCATAGAAAAGCGCGAATTACGTCGCCGCGAAAAAGAAAAACGAAAAGAACTCGAGGATAGAGGTTTAATGTAATTTTTTAGTCGCTAAAAGAAGCATTTGTACAAATGCTTCTTTTAGCACTACTATTTTTGCATTTGGTAAATTGCTGTTTCTCACACTTCTTCCAGCTCAATATTATCCCAGGTTTGGTTTTTATAATTATGAAATATCAACATGGCTATCGCTGCAAAAACAATTACACAAACCCAGATGATGGTTTCGTAACTGCTTAAATAATAATGTCCGCCACCTAAAGCTATTGGAATAAACAGCATAAACAAGGACAAAAATACTTTTCCGACTGATTGCTTTGCCACAGTAAATTGTGTAAAAGGAAGCCTTTTAACCAGAAATAAAGCTAGGATATTGGCATAACTAAAGGAGATAAAAAAGGCCAGCAATAAATCGTTTATCACCTTAAATCCCCAGATATAAACTGCTGCAATTCCTAATAACAGATACAAAGGCATATAAAACTTAACCACAATTGCCTTAAACATGCCTGCCAAAATTTTTCCGAGTTTTTCAACGGGGGTAGTATAAAATATCCAGGAAGACTTATATTTTTCTGTTTGAGAGATATGCTGAATTACAACGGTGATTACAAAAACACATAAATAAGCCAGCGCAATATAAATTTTAGCGTTTACCATAAATTCGTACATTTCTTTATAAGACCGTCCGTTTTTAGTTAAAGCAAAATAAATAATGTAAACGGGCAAATAAGCGAAAGCAGGATAAACTTTCAACTTAAACTCCCGCATCCGGCTGCTCATGAGCCAGGTAAACCTAAATCCTGCATTTTCAAGCGCATCAGGAGCAAGAATATTTGATATTCTTTCCATAAAAGTTACAGGCCGTGTTTTGGGTTTCTCACCTGTAACTGATGTTTCGTTTGCACTGCCCGAAATCATGGCCAGTTTTTGATTAAAGCCTGGTGCAAGTACTTTTATTACCAGAAATAAAAATACAATTGGCATGATTAAAGCCATTAAAGCAAATAAAATAATGGTATTATCTGCCTCTTTTGGGTGAACTATAATTTCGTTTAAAGCAGCAATCCATACTGGTGGCAACAGCCATACTGCTTTTATCGATGTAATTTTTACATGTTCGAGTGAAAATTTACCGATTAAGTTAGGCAGCAAACGGTAAGCACCAAAAACAATCATCGCAAAAAATATCTGAAAATAAGCAATGATATCTTTAAAACGTTGCGGACTGCTTAGTTTTAAAACCAGCAAATAAATGATATTTACCAGAAAAATACTAATTAAGGAAGCCAGCATGATCTGTATCAAAAACATCAGCGCAGCCCAAATACCATTTTTATAAAACACCATCACTAATCCGGCAACGCTTATCGCAAGCACCATTTTCATTATGTAAATGGTAATGTGCAAAATGCGGGCGATGGTTAAAGTAGCATCCGAAACCGGTTTTGGCAGGATGATGTAGTTATCGCGCACATCAATCAACACATTGGTAAAATCGGAGATGAGCGTAATGGCCAGAAACACCATAAACGCAGCAAAATAAATGGTATGGCCAACCAAAGGACTTTTTGAAATGAACAGCAAAAATGCTAATCCAACACCAATTAGCATTGTAAATAAGAACGTTACCCATGCAGGTGTATCTTTGCTTTCCTTTACATTTTTACGCGAGTTAAATACAGGAGGCCGACGTTCATCCATCATCAATTTAGTTGACAAGATAATTTCCAGTTGATCTGTATTTACGTTAAACCGGCTGTATAAAGGATTAAACAGCAAAACAAACCTGAGTATCAGTTTATTCATCAAACGTTAATTAAAAGCGTTTAAAATAGCTCCTGCTTCGTCGCCTGCGCCTTCTTTACCGGTTAGTTTCGAGAAAACTTTTTCTAGCGTTTCGCCATTATTTTGTTTCAGTTCCTCAAAAGAACCATCTGCAATAATTTCCCCTTCGTTAATCAGCAAAATACGATGCGAAACCTTTTCTACCACGTCCATCATGTGCGAACAATAAAAAATAGTTTTTCCGGCTGCTGCTAGCCTGCTAATCAGTTCTTTTACGGTAATTACAGCATTGGCATCTAAGCCGGAAAGCGGTTCATCCAAAATTATAATTTGCGGATCATGGATGATGCCTGAAATCAGCAATACTTTTTGCTTCATGCCTTTAGAAAATGTATCCATGCGTTGATGAATGACGGCTGTTAGGCCGAAAGCAGACAGTAATTTCTGGGACCGTTCCTGAAGTAAACCATCTTCCATTTCATAAAGCTTTCCAATAAAATTCAAATATTCCATCGGCGTAAGCACATCGTATATTTCGGCATTTTCCGGTACGTAGCCAATATCACGCTTAATTTCCTGCGGATTGTCTTTCAAATCCTGACCTAAAATGCTTACGAAACCTTCAAAATCATTAATCAAACCGGTTAAAATTTTTACAGTTGTTGATTTTCCGGCTCCGTTTGGCCCGATATAACCAATTACCTGACCGGGATAAATATCCAGGTTGATATTTTTTAATACTTGTTTACTACCGTAATTTTTGTTGAGCTGCTGGATGCGGATACTGGGAATAAGTTCCATTTTGGTTTAAGTTGCTCCTAAAGATATTGATTTAAACAACTGATGCTCTTTTTATCACCTAAAAATTTATAAAAGAAGCTTGTAAGATTTATGCTTGTAAAAACAGTATGTTTAGATTTCTGTCATCCAGCCCAACCTTCGCGATCTAAACTTCTAAACTGTATTGCTTCTGCCAGATGTTCAATTTGGATATCTTCCGTTCCAGCTAAATCGGCAATCGTTCGGGCGACTTTCAAAATACGATCATAAGCGCGTGCACTCAAACCTAATTTTTCCATTGCTTTTTTGAGCAGGATTTGTCCGGCTTCACTGATTTTACAAACCTGACGAACCATTTTAGAACCCATTTGCGCATTGCAATGCAAATCCGGATGATCTGCAAAACGCTTTTCCTGAATTTCCCTGGCTTTGATTACGCGTTCGCGGATAGCTTCACTTTTTTCTGATATTCTTTCAGAAGAAAGTTCTGTAAAATTGACAGGTGTTACTTCTACATGCAAATCAATCCGATCCAGCAACGGACCAGATATTTTGCTGAGGTATTTTTGTACGATTCCTGGTCCGCAAACGCATTCCCGCTCCGGATGATTATAATAACCACAAGGACAAGGATTCATAGAAGCCACCAGCATAAAACTGGCCGGATAATCTACGCTCATTTTTGCGCGCGAAATCGTTACTTTCCGTTCTTCCAGCGGCTGGCGCATCACTTCTAAAACCGTTCGCTTAAATTCCGGCAATTCATCTAAAAACAAAACGCCGTTATGCGCCAGCGAAATTTCTCCAGGCTGCGGGTTTCCTCCGCCGCCAACCAAAGCTACATCAGAAACGGTATGATGCGGTGAACGAAACGGCCGCACCGAAACCAGCGCATCAGCAGCAGCGAGTTTACCGGCAACAGAATGAATTTTAGTCGTTTCTAACGCTTCTGATAAACTTAAAGGCGGCAGGATAGAAGGCAAACGTTTTGCCAGCATCGTTTTTCCGGCTCCGGGCGGTCCGATCAAAATGGCATTATGCCCGCCCGAAGCCGCAATTTCCAGTGATCGTTTGATGTTTTCCTGTCCTTTTACATCCGAAAAATCCGCATCATACAAACTGATACTGCGATAAAATTCATCTCGTGTATTGACCACTTCTTCTTCCAGCGGCTGGTCTCCGTTTAAAAAATCAACAACTTCCGTAATTGAACTTACGCCAAAAACGGCTAAACTATCTACAATTGCAGCTTCGCGCGCATTTTGTTTGGGCAGGATGAAACCTTTGTAACCTTCTTTTCGTGCCTGAATAGCGATTGGTAACGCACCACGAATAGGCTGTAATCCGCCATCTAAAGAAAGTTCTCCCATGATGAGATACTTATCCAGGTCATCATGCACGATCTGTCCTGAAGCAGCTAAAACGCCAATTGCAATTGTTAAATCGTAGGATGAACCTTCTTTGCGGACATCGGCAGGTGCCATATTTACCACAACCTGCTGCTTGGGCATGTGGTAATTACAGTTTTTTAAAGCCGATTTGACACGGAAATAACTCTCTTTAATTGCGTTATCGGGCAGGCCGACTACATAATATTTGGTTCCGCCAGTTATATTTACTTCGACAGTTATGGTGGTGGCTTCGATGCCGTAAACAGCACTGCCAAAAGTTTTTACAAGCACAGGAAATCAGATTAAAATTTCCTGAAATTAATTAAAAATCAATAAAAATAACTTTAAAAAAATATTTATCTAATTCCGAAATAGTAAACCCAGCCTATAAAAAGTAGCTGTAGCGGAATCCTAAACCATAAATAACTACTTCCTTTACCTTCGTTATTTCCTTTTTCGTAGTTAACATGTTGAATAGCAGAATAAATATTGGCTGGCAAAATCAGTACAAAAAATAAAATTAGCAGCCAGGAAGTGGTTATTTTGAGCGAAGGAATAAGCAAACCAACTGCTGCTGCAATTTCAACAATTCCGGTAAAATAAACCCATACTTCTTTTATCGGCATAAAATCGGGCATCATTAAAACCATGCCTTTGGTGTATTTAAAATGAGCGATTCCGGTGAAAAGTAGCATAACCGACATGGCGATACAACCTGCCAGCCTGTAATTTAAATCCGGAAAAAAGAAATAAATCACAAAAAAACTGATGATAAAAACAGTAATTAAAACGATTAATGGTTTCATGTTTTAAGTTGAGAAATGCTTCTTTTAGCACATAAAAAAACCGGAAGTTTATTTCCGGTTTTCAAATTTTATCCATTATTGTTTCGGCATGTTCCGCATCATTTTGGCCATTTGTGCCGGATTTGAAAACTGCTTCATCATCTTTTTCATATCATCAAACTGTTTGATTAACCGGTTCACTTCTGCCAGTTCGTTGCCGGAACCTTTTGCAATTCGCATACGGCGGCTTTGGTCAATGATATCCGGATTTTCTTTTTCTTTCGGTGTCATAGATTGAATAATCGCTTCAATCGATTTAAAAGCATCATCCTGAATATCAATATCTTTCATCGCTTTGCCAACGCCTGGAATCATGCCCATCAAATCTTTCATGTTGCCCATTTTTTTGATTTGCTGGATCTGACCAAAAAAATCGTTGAAATCGAATTTATTTTTGCGGATTTTCTTTTGTAGTTCAGCGGATTCCTTTTCGTCGAATTGCTGCTGCGCACGTTCAACCAAAGAAATTACGTCGCCCATTCCCAAAATCCGAGACGACATCCGATCCGGGTGGAAAACGTCAATAGCTTCCATTTTTTCACCGGTTCCGATGAATTTGATCGGTTTGTTAACAACAGATTTGATAGATAAAGCTGCACCGCCGCGCGTATCACCGTCCAGTTTGGTTAAAACTGCTCCGGTAAAATCGAGACGATCATTAAAAACTTTTGCTGTATTTACGGCATCCTGACCAGTCATCGCATCCACCACAAACAAAATTTCGTGTGGGTTTAATGCTTTTTTTACCTGCTCAATTTCCACCATCATGGCTTCATCGATAGCCAGACGGCCGGCAGTATCGATAATTAAAACATTATTGCCGTTTTGTTTGGCTTGCGCTAAACCTTCCAGAGCAATCGCGATTGGATCTTTAGATTCTAAATTGGCATAAACCGGCACACCAACTTGCTCGCCCAAAACCTTCAATTGCTCTATTGCAGCCGGACGATAAACGTCGCCAGCAACCAGCAAAGGCTTTTTATTTTTTTGTGTTTTTAGAAAAAGTGCCAGTTTACCAGAAAAAGTGGTTTTACCTGCACCATTTAATCCGGCAATTAAAATGATGGTTGGCGTTGCCGGAAAAGTCAATTCGGCAGTTGTTCCGCCCATCAAATTTGTCAACTCATCACTCATGATTTTGGTGAGCAACTGGCCGGGAGAAATCGACGTTAATACGTTCTCACCCAAAGCTTTCTGCCGCACTTCATCCGTAAAAGCTTTGGCCGTTTTATAGTTTACGTCGGCATCCAGCATGGCTTTACGGATTTCTTTCATGGTTTCGGCCACGTTTATTTCCGTGATCGAACCTTGTCCTTTTAAAACCTTGAATGCGCGGTCGAGTTTATCCGAAAGATTATCAAACATCTTTAAAAATCATTTTAATTAGTAACGCAAAGTTATGATTTTGAAGCTATAAAATAAATCGGAATATGTTTTACAATGCTTCTTTTATCGGATAAAAATCAGCATAAACAGAGTTATCTCCACGAAGGGAATTTATAAATAATTCCTAATGCTAAACTTTGATAAGCTTGTAATTTATTAGTTGTAAGCGTGTTCGGATCGTAAAGCAAAGTTCCGTTTAAGGTTACATTAAACAAACGGTTAATTTTTGCCGTTAAAGTTGCATCCAAACGATGTGTCATTTTAAAAGGCGTATCATAAGGAATAAATATCAGGTAACGTGCTTTTAAATTCATGTTTTTGGCAATATCTTTATCAATATTAGAAACAATCTGAAAAGCAAGCTGATTAAGCACTCTGTTGCCAATATGAACACCATAAGCAACTGTATCACCATGATAAATGGTATTATTTAATACAAATGTTTGTCGTGCTGTTCCTGTACCAAACCGTGCGGTAAAATAAGTAGTGGGCTTGTACTCAAAACCGACAGATTCTGTAAGATAACCCGGAGCCATAAATCTTGAAATTAGCGTAGGTGCAACGGTTACATCATTAGAATAGGTAAATCCCTGATCAAATTGAGATTCAAAACTGAGCGAGCCGTAAAAGTTCCAGTGTTTGGAAAAACTGATAGAAACTTTATTGTCCCAAAAAATCCGGTCATTTGTTTTTCGTTCTATCTGCCCACGGTTTTTAACCTTGCCGTATTGCAAACTTAGTTGTGAAGTGAAGTTTTTTCCGTCCCGGTTGTATTCGGTTCTATAATCAAAATTTGAACCTACAGCAAGCGAACTAATACCGCCGGCGCTCCAGTTATTGCTAAATGCAGATTGATTAAGGTTGAGGCCAAAAATGATATTTTTACGCCAATAGCTTACAATATAATTCAACTCAGGAACAGGAACATACTCCGGCCATAAACTTAAAGGTTGTAAGCGCACCGGCAAAATATTCCGGCCTGGTTCTATCCTAAACCGGTTTAAAAGATTTGTATCGATTTTAACCGTGTCAATTCTGATGGTATCTGTTTTGACAGAATCTACTCTGACAGTATCTGATTTTTGTGCAAGTGCTTGATTAAAAATCAGCGATAAAAGAAGCATGAACAGGAAAGCCGGAAGCTTAAGCATAGTGCACAAAGAAAAGCAAAAATGGTTTTTTCCGGAAAAAATAATATTTATTCTGCCTGAACTTAGGTTTGAGGCTTGAAATAATGAATCCAGGAAAAGATTTTTCTTTTGGCCAAATAATCTGTAAAAAGATCATTTGCATAAGCTTCCCGCTCAAAAACAATGTTCATGTAAGCTTCGTGGTGGCTTTGGAAGATGGTTCGGTTGTATAAATAATTGATGAGGTAAAAGAAGTAAAAAGGCAGCACCAGTAATTCTAATTGCTGCCGTAGATGAATAATTTCGTGCCGGATAATTACCTGATTAAACTTTAATGCTTCTTCTTTCACCAAAATAAACGGAAACAAAGCCATGCCGCTTGCCGGAAGCGAAGGAACAACCAAAATTGGATAATTCCACTTCATTTTAAAGGTTGTAACGGAGATAATAAATAAAGGGATGGATTGCGCCGAAAACGGTTATAGCAGGATTTGATGTAGGAAATAAAATCGTATTCATTCATCAGTACAACTAGATCATAATCCGGTCGATAACGGTACATAAAATTGGTTAATTGTTCGCCTTTTAAACCTGTAATGGCACCTACAATAATCGGGTTGAAACGGGCATCTACCACGTTGGCTTTATAATCGCGCTCCACAATTCCTCTCAATTTTGTGGCGTTACGTCCCCGTCTGCTTAGCATATTGTAAATGGCATCAATACCAATTCCGGCACCGTTGCTACCAGTGGTTAATAAATCTTTGTTTGCTATTGAACCATAAATCTGATTAAATTCCTTTTTGGTGGCTTCTAACTGCTTCTGTGCATTCAGAACGGAATCTTTAATGGTTACCTCACGCAAGGTAATACTGGAGCGTTTTAAGTAAACAAGAACAGATTGTAAAGCTGTAATTTTTACAGTATCGCTAAAATAACCTATTTTAGAAAAAATAAGTACATCATTTAGCTGTGCTGCTATTTTAAATTCGCCTTTAAGGTTGTTAAAAGTATTTGCTTTGGTGCGGTTATTACTTACCAGTACGCGTGCAATCCGCTCTTTGGTGCTTTGGTCAAACACAATTCCTTGAAATTGATTTTCCTGTGCATACACCTTTCCAAAAAGCAATAAAAAGAAAACACACCAACGAAAATATTTCAGCATTATCCTACAAAAATACTTTACTGGGTCGAGATTTTGTATTCTCTTAACAATAATTAACCTATTAATGAGCGATAATCAGTTGCTGGCCAATTTTGATGTTATCATCGCCAATGGTGTTTAGCGCTTTTAGTTCATCAACACTTAAACCGAACCGTTTGGAAACGTTGTATAAAGTATCACCTTGTTTAACCTCGTAACTTTTATTGTTGCTGATAGGTAAAATTTGTGGAGATACTACCAGCTTTGTGGGCGATGGGGCTTTTTGTAAAGAATCCTTGCTTTGTTTACCGATGTTTTTATTGATTTGAGTAAGCACCCGGTCTTCGCGCTTAATTTTCTGGTAATCGGTTTCGCTTATATCGTACTGATCTAGGTTGTATTTTTTGATTAAACCAACAATCAGCTGCGGATATCTTGGATTAGTAGCATAGCCCGCAGCTTTTAAACCATCAGCCCAGCCTTCGTAATCGTTTTTATCCAGCTCGAATAAATGCGCGTAACGTTTTCGTTTTAAAAACTCGGAATGATCGCGGAAAGAGCTTTCCGGATTATCATAAACCCGGAAACAATCGTTAATCTTATCATCATTTTTATAATAAGATTTTCCTTTCCAGTCCGAAGTACATTTAATACCAAAATGATTATTAGCCACAACTGCTAATTCTCCATTCCCGTTTCCGGATTCCAGCAAGCCTTGCGCAAGTGTTATGCTGGCCGGAATACCATAAATATTCATTTCCTGCACAGCAATGTTTCGGAAACGATCTATATATTGTCCAACGCCACCAAACGTGGTGTAATTTGCAATAGCATCTTTATTAATTTTTTGTACCGATTTATTGTTGCGGGTAGCCTGACGACTGGTAATTCCTTTCTTTTTTCTGGAACCACAGGAAGCTAAAATTATAACAACCATGAAAAAAGCCCATTTTTTATACATACTGCTGTATTTACGCGGGCAAATATAAATTGTTTTGGAAATAAGGAACAGGGAGAAACTGATATCGGAAGTTTGAATTATTGAACTTCCACAGGTTTTTCGTCAAAGCTGTTTAACTCAAACTTTTTAATCAGCGATAATACCTGGGAAGACCATTTTCCGCTGCTGGCATAACCGCCGCGCTGGATGCCTTTTGCCCAGCCTTTATAATCAAAAGAGTCAAATTTATCAGATAAGTTTCGTTTCGAAATTATACGGGCAAAATCTTCAAAAGATTCTAAAACAGAATCATATGTTTTGTAAGAACGCCTTCCTTTCATACCAAACTGATTATTGTTTTGCCTGGCAAGTTTACTATTTCCACTGGCAGATTCGTGCATCGCGATGGCTAAAGTTACACTGGCCGGAATTCCGTAATCGTGCATGATACTTATGGCAGCATCTTTGTACTTCTCAATATAGGATTTTGGAGTATTTTGTGCTTTTGCAAAAAAACAGACAAATAGTAAGGTTAAAAACAGTATTAATTTCTTCATAATTGTTTTTTTCGGATGATCATTAGTCCATCCCGAATTGGAAGGATCAGATTTTCTACCCGTGAGTCAGCAGTTATTTTGTCATTAAACTCCCGAAGTAAAATCACATCTTTTTCCTGAAATTCAGGATCTGCAATTTTTCCTTTTCTTATAATATTATCAACTATAATTAAGCCTCCTGGCCTGATATTGTCGACTATAAACTCATAATATTTATAATTATTGCGTTTATCAGCATCAATAAATGCAATATCGTATATTTTATCTGATAATAAAGGAAAAATATCAAAAGCTTCACCTATAAATAAGTTAATTTTATTTACGTAACCAGAGGCTAAAAAGTTACTTTTTAACATATCTTCCAGTTCAGGATTTGCTTCTATCGTATCAATTTTGCCGTTTGCTGCCAATCCTTCAGCTAAACAAATTGTAGAATAACCTGTAAAAGTTCCTATTTCTAAAATTAATTTAGGTTGAAGCAATTTGCTGAAAAAACTTAATAATCTACCCTGATAATGGCCGGAAATCATGTGCGGGCGCAGCACTTTTAAATGCGTTTCGTGAGCGATTTTTTGCAAAATATCGGGTTCTGGTTCGCAATGGTTTTCCAGATAAGTTTGCAGTAAAGAGTCCGGCATTTCCATCCGGCAAAGTTATAAATTTCAAAATAGTAGTCAGCCTGTCTGTTTTTTCGGGCAGATGCTTCTTTTACCGGCTAATTTTTTCGAGGTAGGATTGTAAAATTATTATTGCAGAAATGGTATCAATCCGGGATTTATCCTGACGATCAATTTTTTTCATTCCACTTTGTGCAATTACTGCCGAAGCCATTTTAGAAGTAAATCGCTCGTCCATCATTTCCACCGGAACCAACGGAAAATTCTTTTTTAAAATCGTTACAAAACCTTTAATCATTGGTGCAGATTGCGAAGGTGAGCCGTCCATTTGCTTTGGTTCGCCCACGATAAATTTTTCCACTACTTCTTTTACCAGATATTTTTTCAAGTATTCTACAATATCTTTCGGATGAACGGTTTCCAGTCCGGTTGCAATAATTTGTAAAGGATCAGTTACGGCAATTCCAATGCGTTTGGTGCCGTAATCAAAGGCCATAATGCGGGGCATACTGTTTTTATCGGGTTAAATTTTGGATCAGTTATCAAACTGAATTGTAAAACCCGGATCAAAGGTATCACCTGTAAAGCTTTTCAAAAGCATAATCTCAATACTAATTCTTAATTTGCAACGATGCAGTTTAAAGAAATCGTAGGACAGGAAACTATTAAGCAACGGCTAATCACAACCGTAAAAGAGAACCGCGTGAGTCATGCGCAACTGTTTTTAGGGCCGGAAGGTTCGGGCAGTTTGGCTTTAGCAGTTGCTTATGCACAATATATTTCCTGCGAGAACAAACAGGAAAACGATTCCTGCGGAGAATGCAATTCCTGCCGAAAATACCAGAAACTGGTGCACCCGGATTTACATTTCTCGTATCCATTTTTTGCGAAACATAAAGATAATACGGCATTAACTTTTGTAGATCAGTGGCGCAAAGCTTTCCTCAAAAATCCATATTTAAACTTGGATGAGTGGCGGGATTATTTGGATGCAGAAAATAAACAGGCCAACATCAATATTGCCGAATGCCATCAGATTATCCGAAAATTAAGTTTTAAACCTTTTGAATCAGAATATAAAATCCTGATTATGTGGCTGCCAGAATATCTGGATAAAGAAGGTAACACACTTTTAAAAATTATTGAAGAACCGGCGCAGAAAACGCTTTTTTTATTGGTTGCCGAATCGCAGGATGATATTTTGAACACGATTCTTTCAAGAACACAGCTTGTCAAAATTCCGGCTTTGAAAGATGTAGATGTGCAGGAATATCTGGAGCAACATCATCAAACAGAACACTTAGCTGTACAAATTGCCTACCTCAGCAATGGAAACCTGACTGCTGCGCTGCACATGATCGCCAGAAACGACAGCAGTTATCACGAATTATTTGCACGCTGGCTTCGGCTTTGTTTTGCTAATGATGGTTTAAAGCTGATTGATTTTACCGAGCAATTAGTAAAATTAGGTCGAGAAAACCAGAAGAATTTTTTGCAATATGGCATGTGCTTTATCCGCGAATGCGGTATGCTGATTTCTGGTGCCGGAAGTTTGGTTCATCTGCCAGAAAAAGAATTGGTTGTAGCGCAAAATATGGCCAGTAAAGTTTTAACGATGGCAATGGTGGAAGTGATTGCAGATGAACTGGATAAAGCACACTACCACGTGGAGCGAAACGCTAATCCAAGAATCTTGTTTTTAGATGTATCTTTGCAATTAGTAAAAATTTTAAAATTTAAAACGTTCCCGCAAGGGACTCAACATATATTGTATTAATCATGGGATGTGGAAGTTGTTCATCAGGCGGATGTGCGCCTGCTGGCTGCAAAAGTAACGGCGCTTGCCTTACTAACGGATGCAGCAAATTAGATGTTTACGATTGGCTTTCCAACATGGATATGCCTTCTAGCTATAAACCTTTTCAAATTGTAGAAGTAAAATTTAAAGGATCACGCAAAGATTTTTATCTCAACATAGATAACCATTATTTAGAAAATGGCGAACTGGTAGTTACCGAAACTACAACCGGCGGTTATGATATTGGCCATGTTTCCATCACCGGCGAATTAGTGCGGATGCAGCTCGTAAAAAAGCATGTAAAGGAAGCAGATGTTACTAAAAAAATCTTCCGGAAAGCTACGCCATCAGATGTAGAAAAATGGAAATTTGCTAAAGAGCAGGAATGGGAAACGATGCACAAAGCACGGAAACTGGCTTTGGATCTGAATCTTTCCATGAAAATTAGCGATGTAGATTATCAGGGTGATAAAACCAAAGCTACTTTTTATTATACAGCAGAAGGAAGAGTTGATTTCCGCGAACTGATCAAAAAAATGGCCGAAAGTTTCCGTATCCGGATTGAGATGCGACAAATTGGTATGCGCCAGGAAGCCGGCCGTTTAGGCGGAATTGGTTCTTGCGGACGTGAACTTTGCTGCTCAACCTGGTTGACAGATTTTAAAACGGTTTCTACTTCGGCGGCGCGTTATCAAAATCTTTCGCTTAATACTTTGAAACTAGCAGGACAATGCGGCAAATTAAAATGCTGTTTGAACTATGAGTTAGACAGTTATATGGATGCTTTAAAAGATATTCCGGATGATGTGCATATTCTACGTACCGAAAAAGGTGATGCACGTTTGCAAAAAACGGATATTTTTAAAAAACTGATGTGGTTTAGCTATCCGAAAGAAGAAAACTGGGTTCCGGTACCGATTAAACACGTTCGGGAAATCCAGGTCATCAATAAAAGCGGCGAACTGGTTCCAGATTTAGGTGAAAGCAAAGCGATAGATGTAAATGCCGTAAAAGCATTTGATTACGAAAATGTTGTTGGTCAGGATAGTTTAACGCGTTTGGATGAACGTTCTGCAAATCGCAACAAAAAAAATAACAACAACCGCAACAGGCCAAAACCAGCTTCGGAAAGCGGACCAAAACCGATTGTACAAGTTACCAAAGTTGTTGTGCAAAATTTGCAGGTAAAAACAGTACAGCCCAATAATTCGGAAAATCCAGCAGAAGAAACTGTGAGGGAAGTAAATCCAAATCGCAGGCATCATCGCCGCAACCGGCCAAACCGCAACCCCAATAATCTGCAAAATAACAATCAGCAAAACTCCAATAAGCCAGAATGATGCGGGTAAAGCTTCTTTTAGCAGCTCTTTTTATTGGTATAATTTCAGCGTTTCCGGCTTGCAACGAACCAGGAACGCTGATTGATCAGCGTACAGAAATTAAAGAGCAAACCTGGTTTTACACCAATAAATTTAAAGTTGATATTAAGGTTGAAGATACTTCTATACCCTATAACGTTTATTTTATTTTGCGCCATGCTGCAGAGTATAGATATTCCAATATCTTTATTTTGATGCACCAAACCGCGCCGGATCATCAAACCAAAACCATCCGTTACGAGTTCAAACTGGCCAATCCGGATGGCGAGTGGCTTGGCAACGGTTCGGGCAGTTTGTATAACTACGTGCTTCCTTTATACACTAATTTTCGGTTCCAGGTGAAAGGAAATTACACGTTTATACTGGAGCAAAATATGCGCGACAATCCTTTGCAGCATATTGCTGATGTTGGTTTACGGGTGGAAAAGGTGAAGTAAGATGCTGTTTTTAGCACCTTAAAAACAGCATCTTAAATTCTTTTAATGTTTAACTCAGGATAAGCCTACATTATTCCGTTCAACACATCCTTAATTAAGTTTTCTATTTTCGCGCTTAATTTTAATTTGCAGTTTGCTACTTAAATTACTGAAACGTGAAAAAACTATTAACCATTCCGCCATCTTTCAAAAATTTTGGTAACGATTATTTTGGTGGAGAAGATTTCTATTTTGATGCTGATCCGAAAGAAGGCAAACTAGGTTCGGGAGGAGGAACGGTTAATTTACTGTATCAGGCCAGTAAACATGAAAACGCTAACGAATCGATAAGTGAATGGTTGGGCAAAGAAAAACGACTGATTATCCACGCAGGTGGCCAAAGCAGACGTTTGCCGGCTTATGCGCCAGTTGGCAAAGTATTTACGCCGATGCCTATTTTCCGGTGGAAAAGAGGTCAGCGGATTAACCAAACACTTTTTGAGTTACAAACGCCACTCTATGAGGAGATTTTAACTAGAGCTCCGGCAAATCTCAATCATTTGGTGGCCAGTGGCGATGTTTTGATCAGAACTGAAGGTGCCTTACCCGAAATACCTGATGCAGATATTGTATGCTTTGGTTTATTTGAACAAGCCGAAAAATCATCCAATCATGGTGTATTTTTTTCGGCTAAAAGTTCCCCGAAAGAACTGGCTTTTTCCTTGCAAAAACCATCGGCACAAAGATTACAGGAACTGCAGCCCGAATACCTGTTTTTTATTGATGTGGGCATCTGGTTATTTAGTCCGAAAGCCTTGCAAGTGATGTTTAACCGCTGCGGCTGGGATGAGAAAACCAATTCATTTATTAATGGATTGCCTTCATTTTATGATATGTACACTGAGTTTGGCCAGGCTTTAGGCAAAAATCCTACGCTAAAAGATGATGAAATAAACCAGCTGAAAGTAGCTATTGTATCGTTGCCGAAAGGTGAATTTTACCATTTCGGCACCAGTGCAGAACTGATCGAATCCACTAATAAGCTACAAAACCTGGTTAAAAATCAGGAGGAAATCTGGCACAATAAAATTAAGCCAAACCCGGATCTGTTCGTCCAGAATTCAAACACAAAAATTGAGTTTACGCAAGAGCATAATGCTATCTGGATTGAAAACAGCTATGTAGCTACCGACTGGAAACTACAAAACAAACATATTATAACCGGCGCACCAACCAATAACTGGACGCTTGATTTACCCGAAGAAACCTGTATCGATTTTTTGCCAATTGGAGAAAATGAATGGTGTGTAAGAGTTTACAGCTTCAATAATCCGCAATTACCAAAACGCGGCATCAATGCTGATCGGAAAAGTACAGTTACCGATTGGTTTTATGAGCCTGTTTATCCGGTATTTACTGCCGAAGAACTAACGGAGCAAGTTATTCAGGATTTAATTGATAATCCACAAAATTTTACCAGTAAAGGCAACCGTTTAATTAGTGCTGCTGATATTGCAGACGAAGTGAACCTTTACCGGCAGTATAATCAGCGTAACAGCTTTCTGGAAGGAAACCTGTATAGCATGGCTTCTAATTGGAAAAAATCTGTTTTTTATCAGTTGGATCTGAAAAATGCTGCTTTTATCTACCAAAAATCTGACTTGCCTTTGCCACCAGAATTATCCGAAAACACGCCTTTGCTAACTCGGCTTCATGATCAAATGTTTCGGAGTGAAGTGTTGGGTTCAGCTAATCCTTTAGCAGCAGCATATGAGGAAAAAGCTTTTAGCATACTGCGGGAAACCACCGTAGAAACGGCAAAAACAGAATTGGTTGAGCCACTGCTGGATGTGCTATCAGACCAAATTGTTTGGGGTAGAAGCCCGATTCGGCTGGATTTGGCTGGTGGCTGGACGGACACGCCGCCTTACTGCTACATCAACGGCGGAAAGGTGTTAAACTTAGCTGTAGAACTTAACGGACAGCCGCCTTTACAAGTATTTATTAAACCGTCAGCTGAATTTAAAATTACCTTGCGCTCGATAGATTTAGGTGTTAAAGAAGATGTAACCACGTTTGAAGAGCTGGATGATTACCGTGTCGGTTCGGTTTTTTGTATCCCAAAAGCATCATTATGCCTGGCAGGTTTTAGTCAGGAATTTTCAGCTATCAAATACAAATCTTTAACAGATCAGCTGAAGGCATTTGGGTCCGGTATTGATATTACCATGCTGGCTGCGATACCAAAAGGCTCTGGCTTAGGCACCAGTTCTATCCTGGCAAGCACAGTTCTCGGCACTTTAAGCGATTTTTGTAGCTTAAAATGGGATAAATACACCATTTGTTCACGAACCTTGGTTTTAGAGCAGATGCTGACTACGGGCGGCGGCTGGCAAGATCAATATGGCGGCGTTTTTGGCGGTATTAAACTGTTGGAAAGCGATCCCGGAATTGTACAGAAACCAACCGTACGATGGGCACCAGATTCTATTTTGACCGATCCATCTGCGGCTTCTGTTTTATTATATTATACAGGCATCACTCGCGTAGCAAAAAACATTTTGGCAGAAATTGTAAAAGGCATGTTTTTAAACGGAAATCAATATTTAAGTCTGCTGGAAGAAATGAAACATCATGCCACCAAAACTTACGAAGCATTTCAATACGGTGATTTGGAAAAAGTGGCTACAGCTGCCGGCATTTCCTGGCAGTTCAATCAGCGTTTAGATAGCGGTACAAATACGTCCGAAACGCAGGCGATCATCCATAAAATCAGCGATTATATAACAAGCTGTAAATTATTAGGCGCAGGCGGCGGCGGTTATATGCTGATTTTTGCGAAAGATATAGCTGCTGCAGCACAAATCCGACAAATTTTAAATACCAATCCGCTCAATAATCGGGCGCGTTTTGTAGAGTGGAATATCTCTATACAAGGCTTTAAAGTTTCGAGAAGTTGATAGCTTCTTTCATAGATCTTCATGCTCCTTTTATCACACCAAAATTATAGTGGTAAAAGAAGCATTGCTAAACTTTCAACCCAAACTATTGAGAAAAACAGATCTATTTTACTATAATTTTTATAAAAATTGCTGGCTGTACTTCTTGGTATGATTACTTTTGATAAAATCTTTAGTAAATGAATACCATTCTTCTCGTTGCCGTTCTCCTGATTTTACTGGTTGCTGTTTTTATCTTGCTAAAAAAAGCATCGCCTGCAAATGCGTTTTCTGTGGAGGATTTTACGCGTTTGCAAACAGAAAACGTACAGCTAAAAGTCGGTTTAGGTAAAGCCGAAGAGCGTGCTGTTAACCTACACCAGGAGAAAGAAAACATCAGCCAGATGCTGCGCGAAGAACAAGACCGTTTGATTGCTGATCTGGCGGAAGAACGCGAACTCCATAACGAAACCAAGCAGCATTTAGAACGCTCGAATGCTTTCTTTATCGCACAAAAAGAGCAACTGGAGCATCAAAAAATAGAAGTGGAGCAAACGCGCCAGCATTTTCAGCGGGAATTTGAGAATGTGGCGAACAAAATTCTCGACGAAAAAACACAGAAATTTACAGAATCTAACCGCAGCAATATGGATTTGCTACTACATCCGCTGAAAGAAAACATTAAAGCTTTTGAGGAAAAAGTGGATAAGGTTTACAAAGATGAATCCAACGAACGTTTTACGCTGAAAGGCACGATTGATGAGTTGATCAAGCAGACCAAAATTATCCAGGACGACGCCACCAACCTCACCAAAGCATTAAAAGGCGATACCAAAATGCAGGGAAACTGGGGCGAAGTGATTCTGGATCGCGTGCTGGAAGCTTCCGGTTTGGTGGAAGGCGACAGCTATACCAAACAAGGCAAAAGTATGAATTTGATGGATGAAGCAGGAAACCGTTTTCAGCCGGATGTGATCGTTCATCTGCCGGAAAACAAGCATTTGATTATCGATTCTAAAGTATCGCTGATTGCTTACGAACGGCTTGTTAATTCGATCTCTGAAGAAGAAAAAGAAACGCATATTCGTCAGCATATTTTATCGGTCAAAAACCATATTACTGGATTGAGTGCCAAGAGTTATCAAAATCTTGCAGGTTTAACTTCGCCAGAATTTGTGCTGCTTTTTGTGCCGATAGAATCTTCTTTTGCCATCGCCATTCAGCACGATTTGGAACTGTTTGATTTTGCCTGGAAAAAACGTGTGGTTTTGGTTACGCCTTCTACTTTGCTGGCTACTTTAAAAACCATTGCTTCCGTTTGGAAACAGGAACAGCAAACCCGAAATGCGCTGGATATTGCCACCAAAGCAGGTTTGCTGTACGATAAATTTGTTGGTTTTACCGAAGATATGAAGAAGATTGGCCAGCATATAGACCGCAGTAAAGAGGTTTATAACGATGCGTACAGCAAATTAACCTCCGGCAGCGGTAACTTAGCCAGCCGTGCAGAAACACTGCGAAAATTAGGTGCTAAAAACAGTAAGCAGCTGGATCAAAAAATGTTATCGGAAGAGGAATAAGTTTTGATGCTTCTTTTACCAATGTTTTATAAATGAAACCTATTTATTAAAAGCATTCCAACCTTGCGCTTTCAATTCGTGTACATTTCCTGATTTAGAAACTAAATTACAACCCGCAGCAGCTTCCGTAATGTGTCCAATGATACTGATATCGGCATTGTGCTTAATCTTGTCAAAATCAGTTTGTTTGATGGTGAAAAGCAGTTCGTAATCTTCGCCACCGCTTAATGCACAAACGGTAGGATCAAGGCCAAATTCGCGAGCTGTTTCATAAGTCATCGGATCGATTGGGATTTTTTCTTCATAAAGAGAGCATCCTTTGTTGCTTTGCGTGCAAATATGCAGAATTTCAGAAGCCAAACCGTCGGAAACATCGATCATAGAAGTCGGCTTAATTTTCAATTCTTTCAAAATGGAAATAATATCACCGCGCGCCTCCGGTTTCAATTGGCGTTCTACGATGTAATCTTTTCCTTCCAAATCCGGCTGAATATTTGGGTTAGAAAGATAAACCTGCTTCTCACGTTCCAGCAGCTGCAGGCCAACATAAGCACCTCCTAAATCGCCGGAAACACAAATTAAATCGCCTTCTCCAGCAGTGTTACGGTAAACCACATCTGCTTCATCAGCATAACCAATACTCGTTACGCTAATAATTAAACCTTGTTTGGAAGAAGAAGTATCGCCGCCAATCAAATCTACTTTGTATTGATCGCAGGCCAGCAAAACACCTTGGTACAATTCTTCCACCGCTTCCAATGGAAATTTACTGGAGATTCCCAACGAAAAAGTTATCTGACTCGCTGTGCCGTTCATTGCATAAATATCGCTCAAATTTACCTGTACTGCTTTGTAACCCAAATGTTTAAGCGGAACATAAGCCAGATCAAAATGAACACCTTCCAACAATAAATCAGTAGAAATTAGGGTTTTTTTCCCGGCAAAATCCATCACGGCAGCATCATCACCAATTCCTTTTACAGACGTGTTATCCAGCAGTTTTATATTTTTGGTGAGGTGACTGATCAGGCCAAATTCGCCTAAAGCAGCCACTTCTGTTTTTTCTTTATTATCAAACATTTTTATTTTTTGTTAATTTTAATGCTTCTTTTATCGCCTAAAAATCAATGAAATTATAATCCTAATCTGGCTGATATTTCCAGCATTCTTTCTATCGGTTTTACTGCTTTTGCAATGATATGAGCAGGAACAAAAATTTCTGGCTGCTCATTTTTCATGCACAAATAAAGTTTTTCCAGTGTGTTGCGTTTCATGTGCGGACAATCGTTGCAGGCACAAGCATTATTTGGTGGTGCTGGGATAAAAGTTTTAGTCGGATTATCACGCTGCATCTGGTGTAAAATCCCGGATTCTGTAGCTACAATAAATTCCTGCGCCTGATTTTTAGTCGAATAATTAAGCAAACCAGTTGTCGATCCAATATAATCTGCCATATCCAAAATACTATCTTCACATTCCGGGTGCGCAATAAATTTTGCTGCCGGATATCGCTCTTTTAACCTGGTAATTTTCTCTCTCGAAAAAATCTCGTGCACCATGCAGGCACCATTCCATAAAACCAGATCACGACCGGTTTTCTTTGCAACATATTTTCCCAGATTTCGGTCTGGACCAAAGATAATTCCCTGCTCCGGCGGCAAACTTTTTACAATCTGAATGGCATTGCTGGATGTGCAAACGATGTCGCTCAAAGCCTTTAATTCTGCTGTACAATTGACGTAAGTGATGACCAGATGATCCGGATATTGCTCTTTAAATTTCTTGAACAGGTGCGGCGGACAACTATCAGCCAGCGAGCAACCAGCTTTGCTATCCGGCAGCAATACTTTTTTCTGCGGAGATAAAATTTTGGCAGTTTCGGCCATAAAATGTACGCCCGCAAAAACGATTACGTCGGCATCAGTTTTGGACGCCTGCTGCGAAAGGCCTAAACTGTCTCCAATGTAGTCTGCAACATCCTGAATATCAGCCTCTTGGTAGTAATGCGCCAAAATAATTGCATTTTTTTCTTTTTTTAATTTTTCAATTTCTGCAAAAAGATCAAGCGACGGATCAATGTATTCGTCTGCAAAACCTTTCACTCTTATTTCTTCAAAAGTATCCATTTTTAACATTTCAATAAAAACAACTTATTTTTTAAATAAAGAAAACTATTGTTTGTTAGTGTGTTAGTTTCGTTTGTAATTCCACCTAAAAATATTTGCAAAAGTAGTTGATGTATTGTTACCAACATCTTTTTAACAAAATGTTTACTTTATCTTGCTGATTCTCTGCTATTTTTATCAGCCAAATTTTTTTTGATAAGTTTTGATGTGCATTATTAACCATTGTTGATATGTTGGTATCCTGTACTTCTTTTGTTAGCAAGTACAGAGGAACAATTACTATCATTGGGGTTATCAACATCAATTCTCGCAAAAATTTATTTGCTACATTTTTATCACCTCTAAATTAACATCTTTACGGCTGTTATTAACAAAACGTTTAAAACATCCTGCTTTAGTATTTTTAAGATGAATAAAAGTGTTGATTACTTGGTTATTGGTTCGGGCATTGCCGGACTCAGTTTTGCTTTAAAAGCGGCGCAACATGGTAAGGTTCTGATTGTTACAAAATCTAACGAAGACGAATCTAATACCAAATATGCCCAGGGAGGCGTTGCTGTGGTTGTGGATAAAGAAGAAGATTCTTTTGAAAAGCACATTGAAGATACGTTAATTGCTGGAGATGGTTTGTGCGATGAAGAAGTTGTAAAAATCGTAGTAGAAGAAGGCCCGTCGAGAATTAAAGAAATTATTGATTACGGAACTAACTTCGACAAAACGAATCTGGGCATTTTTGATTTGGCAAAAGAAGGCGGTCATTCAGAAAGTCGCGTATTACATTATAAAGATATTACCGGTTTTGAGATTGAACGGGTTTTACTGGAGCAGATTCATCAGCATGAAAACATCGATATACTGACGCATTATTTTGCGGTTGATCTGATTACGCAACATCATTTAGGTGAGTTTGTAGATCGTTCGAGCACTGATATTACTTGTTTTGGAATTTATGCACTAAATAATCTCACCAAAAAAGTAGAAAAATTTCTGTCGAAAGTAACCGTAATGGCTTCGGGCGGTGCAGGCCATATTTATTCCATCACCACTAATCCAACTATTGCAACCGGCGATGGCGTGGCAATGGTTTACCGCGCAAAAGGTAAAGTGCGTGACATGGAGTTTATTCAGTTTCATCCAACAGCTTTGTATAATCCGGGCGATTATCCTTCCTTTTTAATTTCGGAAGCCGTTCGTGGTTTTGGAGGAATTTTAAAACGGCGGAACGGGGAGGAGTTTATGGAAGAATACGATCCGCGGAAATCATTGGCACCAAGAGATATTGTAGCGCGTGCAATTGATGCGGAAATGAAAAAATCCGGCGATGATTTTGTTTATTTAGATATTCGGCATCGGAGTAAAGAAGACTTGTTAACCCATTTCCCCAATATTTATGCCCGGTGTTTATCTATTGGAATTGATATGACGAAAGATATGATTCCGGTTTCGCCGGCCAGTCATTATATGTGTGGCGGCGTAATGGTTGATACTAACGGACAATCTTCTATTCAAAATTTGTATGCCTGCGGCGAATGTTCGTCTACGGGTTTGCATGGAGCCAATCGTTTAGCTTCAAATTCTTTGCTGGAAGCTTTGGTTTTTGCGCATCGTATTTTTGAAAATGCAGTGCCTAAAGCAAATGCTTCTTTTATACCACAAAATATTCCGGATTGGAATGAGTTCGGCGTAGAGCAGCAAAACGAAGCGGTTTTGGTAACGCACAATATCCGCGAAATGCAAAAAATTATGAATGATTATGTTGGTATTGTGCGATCAGATTTTCGGTCAGAACGAGCTTTGCGGCGTTTGCGTTTGTTATATGAAGAAACAGAAGATTTTTACAAAAAAACAAAACTGTCTGTTAAACTTTGCGAGTTACGAAATCTGATTCAGGTTGCTTACTTGGTTGTAAAATCAGCAATGATTCGGAAAGAAAGCCGTGGTTTGCATTTTACTACGGATTATCCGCAGCATCAGTCAAAATTAGAAAACACTATACTTTAACAAAAAAAGTAGGGTAAAAGAAGCATTAAGCAAACACTATCACGTCAACATAAGATTAAATAAAATACGTTTAAATGCCATTAATTTTGCCTGTAAAAAATAAGTTTCCGGTTATCGGCAACAATTGTTTTATTGCTGAAAATGCTACAATTGTAGGTGACGTAATTATCGGAAATAATTGCTCTGTTTGGTTTAACGCAGTTGTTCGTGGTGATGTCAATTCAATTATAATCGGCGATTTTTCTAATATTCAGGATGGCGTGGTTGTCCATTGTACTTATCAGAAAGCAGCAACTGTAATTGGTCATCATGTTTCTGTTGGCCACAATGCGATTGTGCACGGCTGCAC
>JBPBQV010000012.1:0-94975 GCA_050955045.1 Janthinobacterium lividum
AGTTTGATTTAAGCCGAAAGCAAGCAAGTACCGATGCGGAAGATCATCAGCATAAGAAAAAACCGAGATTTTTACTTGTAAAAACAGTATTTCCTGAGCCAAATTTTTAACCAGTGAAGCTGTTTTTGGTGGAAGAATTAGCCAGAAACTTCCTTCCGGCGATAGATGATCTGGGATATTTTCCAGTAAGTTTTCAAAAAACTTTGGAACTGCGTGCTTGGCCAGCGTTTTGTTTTCCTTCGGAGAAGTTAATGTATCTAAATAAAAAGGCGGATTAGAAACAATTAAATCATAAAACGGATGCTGTTTTTGCAACCAAAAATCTGTAATATCAGTTTCATGCAAAGTTAATTGTGCTGTAAATTTTGAATTTTTAAAGTTTTGTTCTGCAGTTTTGGCTGAATTGGAATCAATTTCTACCGCATCAATTTTTGTTTCCGGAAAACGTTGTGCCAGCATCAAAGCAATCACGCCAGTTCCGGTTCCGATATCTAAAATTGTTTTTGGGTTTGCTGCAGAAGCGGTTGCACCAAGTACAACGCCATCAGTATTGATTTTCATGGCACAACCGGTTTGATCAACCGAAAATTGCTTGAACTGAAAAAATTTGCTCATAAAAACAGCTTCAACAAATCAAACAGTTTATGGATATTTCTATATTTCAAAATAAAGTATTTTCTGAAATTGCTAACCTCGTTTAAACAAATTTGACGTGTGTACATCATTCGTATTAATTAAATTTTTTGTCAGATCAGCATTAATAAACGACAAATAAAGTCAATTAGGAAATAGTATTTAATTGTTATCTTTAATAAAATTCTGTTGTATTCTTCAATCAGCAAGAATTAAAACCTAAGTAAAATTTATTTTTATGAAATTTCCTTTTTTTAAAAAATGGCCAAT
The DNA here is from genome assembly GCA_050955045.1 of Janthinobacterium lividum. Lineage (GTDB taxonomy): Bacteria > Bacteroidota > Bacteroidia > Sphingobacteriales > Sphingobacteriaceae > Mucilaginibacter_A. Next base: position 904 of record JBPBQV010000012.1, read on the forward strand.
GCTGGCGTTTGTTACTATTTTTCTAATTTCTTCATGTGGTAAGGAAGCAGAACAAACTGTAACACCTACACCAACAACTCCAATCACACCAACACCTACACCTACTGTTCCAACAAGCAGTTTTAACATCAACTCAACGTTAGTTACCGCTAATCCAACTTTTGAAGCCAATAAACTTTATCAGTTTTTACGCGATAATTATGGCAAAAAAATCATTTCCGGAGTGATGACATTAAATGCTTTTGATGAAACCGCTTGGTTAAAAACAAACACCGGAAAAGAACCGGCTATACTTGGTCTGGATTTTATGCATACCAACCGTGGTTACAATTGGTATAACAACCAGGAACCCATTCAAAACGCTAAAACCTGGTGGGACAAAAATGGCATTCCAGTTTTTGTTTGGCACTGGCGCGATCCATCTCGTGTCACTGAAGAATTTTACACTAAAAATACTTCTAAACCAACCGGAACTACGTTTGATATTACTCAGATTAACGACCCAACTTCTGCTGGTTATAAAGCGATGTTAGCTGATATTGACTTTGTTGCGGCACAATTTAAAACTTTGCAGGATCAGAAAGTACCCGTTATATTCCGACCATTGCACGAAGCGGCAGGCGGTTGGTTTTGGTGGGGCGCAAAAGGCGGAGCACCATGCAAAAAATTATACCAGGTGATGTACGACCGGATGGTGAATTACCACGGATTGAAAAACATTATCTGGGTTTGGACACGCGAACCGAATGACGATGCTTTTTATCCCGGAGATGAATATGTAGATATTGTTGGCCGAGATGTTTATAAAGATGGAGACCATACTTCGCAATTATCAGAATTTACGGCTTTAAACACACTTTACGGAAACAAAAAAATGATTACACTAAGTGAAACAGGCTCTTTCCCGGATGTGGATAATTTAATTAAAGATAAAGCAGCTTGGTCATGGTTTATGCCTTGGTATGGAGATTATACCGAAAATAGCAAATACAATTCACTTGATTTATGGAAGAAAGCTTTTGCAAGTGATTATGTAATTACCTTGGATGAAATGCCTTCTCTAAAACAATAGAAGTAAATTTATTGAACAAAAGGCATAATTGGTGTAAACTAATTATGCCTTTTTTATTGTCTTAATTTTCTGTTTCGTTTCTAAACTTCATACAATTCCAGCGGCAAACCATCCGGATCAGTAAAAAAAGTAAAACGTTTTCCGGTAAATTCATCTACACGAATGAGTTCTATTTCTACATTTTTTGCCGATAAAAACAGTATCGCTTCCTCCAGATTATCCACAGCAAAAGCTAAATGACGCAAACCTGCAGCTTCCGGCCGTGATGGACGAGGCGCAGGATCAGGAAAAGAAAAAAGCTCGATCTGATATTGTCCGGCCACTTTCAAATCCAGTTTCCAGGAGTTTCTGGCTTCGCGGAAAACTTCTGCTTTTATCTCGAAACCTAAAACTTCGGTATAAAAAATCTTGGAGGTTTGATAATCCGAACAGATGATGGCAATGTGATGGATTTGGTTGATTTTCAGCATCAATTAATCACCTAAAATATTATACAACACGTTATCATAAACAGCTTTTGCTTCTTTTATCGTACCAAAATCGGTATCATCAATTAGCAAATCGCCGAAAGTAACGGTTCCTAAAAAACTAAATTCAGTTTCGGAAGTCGCCATTAATTCTACCAAAGCTTCCTGATTTTCCGGTCTGATAGAAACCACAACCCGTCCTTGCGCCTCGCCAAAAAGGAAAGCATCTTTGCGGATTTCTTCATCTGTTTCTACTGCAAAACCCAGTTGGTTTGGCAAAGCAGCTTCCAGCAAAGCAATATACAAACCGCCATCCGAAACATCGTGTGCCGAAACCAACAGTTTTCCGTTGATTAATTGTTTGATAACCTGGTGCATCGCATACTCTTTTTCCAGATCAAAAAATGGTGCCGGAGAAGCAGAAATCTGATGAAAAGAAGCCAGGTATTGAGAAGACGCAATATCGTTTTTAGATTCGCCAATGAGATAAATCAGGTCGCCTTCATTCCTGAAATCAGAACGTGTTAATGTTGACAGATCATCCATTACGCCCAGCATTCCGATAGTTGGCGTTGGAAAAACCGGGCCTTCATCACTGGATTGGTTATAAAAACTAACGTTTCCACCGGTAACCGGCGTTTCAAATTTGGTACAAGCCGTGCTCATGCCTTTAATTGCACCTACAAATTGCCAGTAAACTTCTGGTACATAAGGATTTCCAAAGTTAAGGCAATTGGTAATGGCAACAGGTTCTCCGCCGGCGCAAGTAATGTTGCGTGCTGCTTCTGCAACAGCAATCTGGCAACCTATTTCCGGATCAGCATAAACGTATCTGGAATTGCAATCTAAGGTTAAAACAATTGCTTTATCAGTGCCTTTAACGGCCACAACTGCTGCATCGCAAGGCTGGTTGGTGGTTACAGTTGCCGTGCCAACCATTGAATCGTATTGATCCGTAACCCAACGTTTTGATGCGATATTCGGATGAGAAATTAAATGATCTGCAACTGCTTTTAAATCTTCCGGTTCTGCAACCTGATCTATATTGAACTTTTTATTCTCTGCGAAATAAGCCGGTTCGCGGTATTCGCGTTCGTAAACCGGTGCGCCTCCGCCCAAAACCAAATCATCCGCCGGAACATCAGCAACCATTTCGCCGTGGCGGTAATAAACCAGGCGTTTGGTGTCGGTTACTTCGCCAATCTGCACACAGTTTAAATCCCATTTATCAAAAACGGCCTGCACTTCTGCTTCGCGGCCTTTTTCTACTACAATCAGCATTCGTTCCTGAGATTCAGACAGCAGAATCTCAAACGGCTGCATATTTTCCTGGCGCGTTGGAACTTTATCCAGGTTGATGATCATGCCATGTTCGCCTTTGGCCGACATTTCTGAATTGGAGCAGATAATTCCTGCCGCGCCCATATCCTGCATACCAATTACGGCACCGGTTTTGATCACTTCCAAAGAAGCTTCCAGCAATAATTTTTCCTGAAAAGGATCGCCAACCTGCACGGCCGGCAAATCGTTCACAGAATCTTCTGTAATATTTTTAGAGGCAAAAGCAGCACCATGAATCCCATCTTTTCCGGTTGCAGAACCAACAATATAAACCGGATTGCCCACGCCATAAGAAGTTGCAGAAACCGTTTCGCCAGCTTTTACAATTCCGGCAGAGAATGCATTTACCAGCGGATTTACCTGATAGCATTCATCAAAAAACAACTCGCCGCCAACTGTTGGAATACCAAAAGCGTTGCCGTAATCGCCGATGCCTTTTACTACTCCTTTTATCAGCCATTTTGTACGATCGTTTTTAAGATCACCAAAACGAAGTGAATTCAATTGCGCAATCGGCCTGGCGCCCATTGTAAAAATATCACGATTGATACCGCCAACGCCTGTTGCTGCACCTTGATAAGGTTCAAGCGCAGAAGGATGATTATGTGATTCTATTTTGAAAGCACAGCCAACACCATCACCTAAGTCAACCAGTCCGGCATTTTCTTCTCCCGCTTTGGCCAGCATCCGCGGACCATCTTTCGGCAGTTTTTTCAGCCAGGTAATGGAGTTTTTGTAGGAACAATGTTCGCTCCACATCACTGAAAAAATAGAAAGTTCGGTGAAGTTGGGTGTGCGGCCTAATATTTCTTTAATGCGTTCAAATTCTTCGGGAAGTAAGCCTAAATCTTTGGCAGTTTGTACGGTGGTTAAGTTTTGCGACTCCAATTTTGTTTGTGTTTGATGGAAACCCAAAATTAGAAATTTATAAGGAAGCTGCCGAAATTTATATGAATTGAAAAATCAGATACTGTTTTTATAGGCATAAAAACAGTATCTGTTAATACCGAAAACATGCAAATGCTTCTTTTACCAATAAAAAATTGGTGGAATGAGTTGAATTACCATTTTTCCAAGCGCCAGGCACTATCCCAAAACAGCCATTCTAATTTACAACCGGTAACAAAAGCCTCCGTCATTTTTTGTTGCTGGGCAGCAGTACAAGTTGCAGCAACGGCGTCGCAAATAGCAATGGCTTCCTGCACACGCAGGCCAAATTCTTCTCCGGCATAAGTATCGATCCAGGTTTGATACGGATTTTTTTCTTTGGATTGCTGTTCGTAAATATAATCACCTACTTTTTTGTAAATCCGGAAGCAAGGTAAAACGGCCGCCATGGCAATTTCTACTTGAGAAAGTGCAGCTTCTTTAAGCAGAAAATTGGTATAATGATGACAAACCGGCGAAATTGGAGCCTTTCCTTCAATCCCAAATTCAGCAAAATAATCGGCATGTAAAGCTTTTTCTACCACAATCGCACCTTCTGCAAAACGGATAAATCTTAATACATGTTCTGTTGAATGTGCCCTTGCTCCAATTAAAGCCAATGCTCGTCCAAACTGCTCTAAGTAATTGGAATCCTGCGCGATATAAAATTTAAATTTCTCTATATCCAGTGTTCCGTTTAACTGTTCCTGTATAAATGGCATTTCCAAAATTGCCTTGTAAACAGATTCGCCCTGCGCCCAAGCGGCTTCACTCCAATTCATATTTTATTAGTTTTTCGGGATTGAAAAAATGGTCGAGCGGCCCGTTTCCTGCGCCGGTTTTTACGTCTTTTCCGCTTTCTATTGCTTGATGGATATATATTTTTGCTTCTGCAATCGCAGGTATTAAATCCAGTTTTCTGGCTGTAAAAGCAGCGATAGCAGAAGACAAACTGCAACCTGTGCCGTGCGTATTGTTGGTATCAATTGCTTCCGATTCAAAAATTTGCTTTCGTCCGCTTTTGTCCAGGTAAACATCAAACAGCTGCTTTCCTTTTAAATGCCCGCCTTTTACCAATACTGCTTCGCAACCAAAACTGAGGATTCTGTCAGCTGCAATTTCCATATCTTCCACGTTATTTATTGACATTTCTGCAAGCAAAACTGCTTCATCCAGATTTGGTGTAACTAAAACAGCTAAAGGAAAAAGCACTTGCTTTAGGCAGTCGATTGTTCCATTTTCAATCAATTTATCGCCACTGGTAGCCACCATAACCGGATCAAAAATTACCGGAATTGCAGGATGATCCTTCAAAACAGAAGCAATTGCAACAGCTAATTCTGCGCTGTGCACCATTCCAATTTTGATGGCATCTGGTTTAATATCATCTAAAACAGCCTTTATTTGTCCTGCAACAATTTCTGGCGGAATGCTATGAATCGCGCTCACACCTAATGTATTTTGTACGGTTACTGCCGTAATTGCTGAAGTGCCAAAGCAGCCCAAAGCGGAAAAGGTTTTCAAATCAGCCTGAATCCCGGCGCCTCCGCCACTATCCGAGCCAGCAATAGTTAGCACAACCGGGTATTTATATATTTTGTCGATCACGATTTTAAGTTGATAAAAGAAGCATTAATAAACTCCGTTTTTAAGATTATACAGTTCTCCTTCAAAAACAGGTTTTAATAATTCGACAGCCATTTTACTGCGTTGTCCGCTCCGGCAACAGAACACTATTTTTTTATTTTTTGGGAGAGAGTTTATCTGATCAGCAAGTTCATCAAATGGAATGTTGATGCCGCCGATATTATAATCCTCAAACTCGTATTCTTCGCGAACATCAATCAGGCAAACCTCATCAGGAGTTTTTTCTAACCAGTTTTCTAATTGTTCTATATTGATTTCCTGATTGTTATTTTCTTTGACCTGAACTTTTTGTTTTTCTTCTTTTATTTGAGGTTGATGAACTTGTTTTCGGAACTTAAAAACACTTACTGAATTATCTAAAGCATTAACAGTCATCAGTTTTCCTGAAAGCGTTTCTCCAATTCCGCAGATAATTTTGATTGCTTCGTTTGCCATGTATAATCCAATCAAACCTGGAATCACGCCTAAAACGCCGATTTCAGCACAATTCGGAACATCGTTATCCGCAGGAGCTTCCGGAAAAATATCTCTGTATTGCGGTCCACCTAAATAATTAAACACCGAAACATGCCCTTCAAACTTAAAAATAGACCCGAAAACGAGTGTTTTATTCAGCCGAACACAAGTATCATTTACCAGATAACGCGTCGGGAAATTGTCAGAACCATCAATAATTAAATCATACGCTCCGATTAGTTTTTCAGTATTTTCCGGTTTTATTCGTTCCTGATATGCCTTTAATTCAACAAATGGATTCATGATTCTTAGCTTTTCAGCAGCAACAACAGCTTTGGATTTTCCCACATCTGCTGAGGAATACAAAATTTGCCGGTGCAAATTGCTTTCGTCCACCAGATCATCATCCACAATTCCAATTTCGCCTACGCCTGCGGCAACCAGATATTGCAAAACCGGGCAACCCAATCCACCTGCGCCAACCATCAGCACTTTGGCTGTTTTTAATTTTTGCTGGCCTGATAATCCTATTTCAGGCAAAATGATCTGCCGGTTATATCGTTTTAATTCTTCTCGTGCTAACATTTTTTCTTTAAAAAGCCAAACTGCTGTCCCAATCTTTCCAAACCGGTTCGTAACCTTGGGATGCGATCATAGCTGCAATATCTGCCGGACTTCTCTCATCAGAAATTTCAAACTGTTCTAATGATTCCGGTTCAACAGCATAACCGCCCGGATTGGTTTTGGAACCGGCACTGATAGCAGTAATGCCTAATTTGATGATGTTGTTTCTGAATTTTTCTGATTCCCTGGTGGAGATAGATAATTCTACTTCTTCATTAAAAATGCGGTAGGCGCAAATGAGCTGAACCAGTTCGCGGTCGCTCATTTCCACTTTCGGTTCCAGTCCGCCACTAAACGGCCGCAACCTTGGAAAGGAAATGCTGTACTTCGTTTGCCAGTATTTTTTCTCCAAATAATCCAGATGCAAGGCCGTAAAAAAACAATCCGTGCGCCAGTCTTCCAACCCGATTAAAACGCCTAAACCCATTTTGTGGATGCCGGCTTCTCCCAAGCGGTCCGGCGTTTCTAACCGGTACTGAAAATTTGCTTTTTTCCCTTTGGGATGATGTTTCCGGTAATCTTCCTGATGATAAGTTTCCTGATAAACCAGCACCGTATTCAATCCGTAAGGCGTTAACTGCTGGTAATCTTCCAGATCCAATGGCTGCACTTCCATCGAAATATGAGAAAAATGTGGACGGATCAAATCCAGCACTTTCTTAAAATAATCTACATGTACCGTTTGATTGGCTTCACCCGTAACCAGCAAAATATGATTGTAACCCATATCTTTAATCACAGCCACTTCCTGCATAATTTCCATCGGAGAAAGCGTTTTACGCTTCACCTTGTTATCATAACTGAAACCGCAGTACGTGCAAATGTTATTACATTCGTTCGACAGATAAAGCGGCACATACATCTGCACCGTTTTGCCAAAACGTTTCTGGGTCAATTGCTGGCTCAATTGCGCCATCTGCTCCAGATAAGGTGCAGCAGCAGGCGAAATCAATGCTTTAAAATCTTCCAGATTTCTTTTGGGAGAAGCCAATGCACGTTCTACATCCATACTGTTTTTAGCGTAGATACTTTGCTTCGTCTCGTCCCAACTATGCGATTCGAAAATTTCTGTAAAATTACTCATCTAAAAAAGAAGTTAATGGACTGCTTGCTACTGCGTGCGAAACAGGTAGAGCTAATTTTGCTTCAAAAGCCATTCTTCCGGCTTCCACAGCCATTTTAAAGGCTGCCGCCATTTGAACTGGGTTGCTGGAAACCGCAATTGCAGTATTAACCAGCACCGCATCCGCACCAATTTCCATCGCCCAGGCTGCATCCGAAGGCGAACCAATTCCGGCATCAATTACCACCGGAACATTGCTCTGGCTGATGATAATCTCTAAAAAATCAATCGTTTTTAAACCCTTGTTGCTGCCAATTGGCGAACCTAAAGGCATAACGGCAGCAGTTCCGGCATCTTCCAAACGCTTGCACAAAACCGGATCAGCATGAATATACGGCAAAACGATAAAACCCATTTTGGCCAATTCTTCTGTTGCTTTCAGCGTTTCAATCGGGTCTGGCATTAAATATTTTGGATCTGGATGAATTTCCAGCTTGATCCAGTTCGTTTCCAAAGCTTCCCGCGCCAGTTGTGCTGCAAAAATTGCTTCGCGCGCATTTCGAACGCCGGAAGTATTGGGCAGCAAATTAATATGCGGATATTTTAAACGGAGCAATAAATCATCTTCTTCCTGATGATTCGTATCAACACGCTTTAACGCAACGGTAACCAGTTCTGAGCCGGAAGCCAGCAAGGCATCTTCCATCAAAACTGATGAACTGAACTTTCCAGTTCCGGTGAACAAGCGTGAATTGAATATTCTGTCTGCTATTTTTAACATAATTTTAGGGTGATAAAAGAAGCATTACTTCCGATTAATATTCCTGTTGAGGAACCAGATTGATTTTAGCAACCATTTCCAGAACAGTTTTAGCAGGATTTTCTGCGTGCGTAATCGCGCCGGAAACTGCTACGCCATAAACACCGGTTTGAATGATGGCAGTAATATCTTCCAGTTCAATTCCACCAATGGCAATAATCGGAATATTGATTTGCGCTTCGCGCATTTGCCGGATAATCACTTCGTAACCTGCCAAACCCAAAATCGGACTCAGTTTTTCTTTGGTTTTAGTGAAACGAAAAGGCCCCAAACCGATGTAATTTACACCTTCGGCCGCTCTTTGCCGAATGTGCTCAAAAGTATTTGCCGTTCCGCCAATAATCATTTCCGATCCAACAATTGCTCTTGCCTGCAAAACCGGCATATCGTCCAAACCCAAATGCAAACCATCTGCTTTTGCCTGCAGTGCAACATTCGGAAAATCGTTTATAATCAGTTTTGCCGAAAACGCATCACACAACTTTCTGGCTTCTAAAGCCAATTCCAGCACGTGTTCTTCCGGCTTATTTTTTACACGGAGTTGTATCCAGTTACAGCCAGCGTCCAATGCTTTTTTTATCGCATGTAAATGCGTTTGCGCTGTATTTTCCTGAGAAATATATTGAAGTTTTGAAATCATTTTTCAGTTATTGGTAAAAGCAGGAATGCTGTTTTTAAGGCATATTTCTTGCAAGGTTTTAAAGTTAGATACAGCAATTTCAGGTTTTTGCCAGATGCTTCCCAACACAGCGGCGCCATCAAAATTCATGGTTTTAAGCTGATGGATATTAGTTGCATTAATTCCACCCAAAGCAATTATTTCCGGCTGTGATACGGATTTTTGCAAGGTAAAAGAAGCATCAGCAAAACCACTGTAACCAGGCTTGCTGATGCTGTTAAAAACCGGACTTAAAAACACATAATCAAAATGTTTCTGTTCCGAAATTTCATCAGGATCATGAATTGAAGTGCTCATCATAAATCCTTCTTGTTTAAGATATTGAAAGACTTCAAATTTAGTTTTACTTCTATCCTGTCCTGTAAAATGTAACTTGTTGATGCTGTTTTTATCAGCCAAAAAATGGTGCTGATGCAAAGCAATTCCAGAAAAATATTTTGGGTTGATCTGCTCCAGCAAAGTATTTATTTCTACTGCGCTTTTTCCAGGTTTCCGAAGATGAAAACAATTCATTCCAGCATCAAATAGCTGGTTGATCAATTGCGCTTCCCGTGGGAAACCTTCAGGGCTGGAAATAACGATCAGCTTCATTTTTTACAGATAAAGTTCGCTTCCTTTTTGGGCAAATTCTTTGGATTTTTCTTCCATGCCTTGTAACAGTGCGGCATCTTCTTCCATTCCTCTTCCAGCTGCATATTCGCGTACGTCCTGCGTAATTTTCATCGAACAGAAATTCGGTCCGCACATCGAGCAGAAATGTGCAATTTTGGCACCTTCGGCTGGCAAAGTTTCATCGTGATATTCTTTGGCGGTATCCGGATCGAGCGATAAATTAAACTGGTCTTCCCAACGGAACTCAAATCTTGCTTTGCTTAAAGCATTATCACGGTATTGCGCGCCTGGATGTCCTTTTGCCAAATCAGCCGCATGAGCCGCAATTTTATAAGTGATTACACCATCTTTTACGTCTTTTCTGTTTGGCAAACCAAGGTGTTCTTTTGGTGTAACATAACACAACATTGCTGTACCAAACCAGCCGATCATAGCTGCGCCAATGGCAGATGTGATGTGATCGTAGCCTGGCGCAATATCAGTAGTCAGCGGGCCCAAAGTATAAAAAGGTGCTTCGCCGCACTGTGCCAGCTGCTTGTCCATGTTCTCTTTGATCATGTGCATCGGGATATGTCCCGGACCTTCAATAATCGTTTGAACATCATGTTTCCAGGCAATTTTGGTGAGTTCGCCCAACGTTTCCAGTTCGCCAAATTGTGCTGCATCATTGGCATCGGCAATACAACCCGGGCGCAAACCATCGCCCAAAGAAAAAGCAACATCATACGCTTTCATAATCTCGCAGATTTCTTCAAAATGCGTGTACAAAAAGTTCTCTTTGTGATGTGCCAAACACCATTTGGCCATGATGGAACCGCCACGGGAGACAATGCCGGTCAACCTTTTTGCCGTTAACGGAACATATCTTAACAAAACACCGGCATGAATGGTAAAATAATCAACGCCTTGTTCTGCTTGCTCAATCAAAGTATCTCTAAACAATTCCCAGGTTAAATCCTCAGCTTTTCCGTTGACTTTTTCCAAAGCCTGATAAATGGGAACGGTACCAATCGGCACAGGAGAATTTCGGATAATCCATTCACGCGTTTCGTGAATATTTTTTCCGGTAGAAAGATCCATAATCGTATCTGCTCCCCAGCGGCAAGCCCAAACGGCTTTTTCCACTTCTTCTTCAATGCTGGAAGTAACCGCAGAATTACCAATGTTGGCATTGATTTTAACCAGGAAATTACGACCAATAATCATCGGTTCAATTTCCGGGTGATTGATATTGGAAGGAATTACGGCACGTCCTGCTGCTACTTCCTGCCGAACAAATTCTGGCGTAATGTAACCTTTCGGTGTGTTTGCACCGAAACTTTGTCCCTGATGCTGATGAGCCATTGTAGCATATTGCCCATTCAATTGCTCTTTCAATAAGTCAATTCGCTGATTTTCGCGAATGGCAATGTATTCCATTTCGGGCGTAATGATACCTTTTTTAGCATAATGCATTTGTGAAACATTCATGCCAGATTTAGCCCGTAATGGTTTGCTAAGATGGTTGAAACGCAATGCATCGAGCGTTTGGTCCTGCAAACGTTTGTTGCCATATTCTGATGAAATCTGGTTCAATTGTTCCACATCTCCCCGATCCAGAATCCATTGTTCACGTAACTTTGGCAAGCCTATTTTTACATCGATCACTGCATTTTCATCAGTATAAGGTCCGCTCGTATCATACACGGTTACCGGCGCATTTGGTTCGGTTTCGCCAAATCTGCCATGAATTTTGGTATCACTCAAGCTAATTTCGCGCATTGCTACTGCAATATTATGCAGCTGACCTTTTACATATACCTTTTTTGAGGCAGCAAAAGGTGTACAGGTAACTCCCTGACTGGTTGGAATTTTTTCGTCTCTCATTATTTGCTTTTTTTAAGATTAGCCGCCTTGGGTTGCTTTGATCAGTATGATTTGATCTAGTGGATGGAGGAAATATGTATTCCAGTCAGCTTTCGGAACAATATTTTGATTAACGGCCACGGCAATGCCAGTTGCCGGACGATCAAACGTGACTGCTAATAATTGTGCAACAGAACAACTTTCTAAAACGGTAAATTTTTGCTGGTTAACGGTAACTTCCATCTGTTTTTAAAAATAAAACTTCAGGAATGGCCCGTTTTAAGGAAGGAAAAAGCAACCATAAGTTGCCTTGACTTTTCCCTTCGGCAGTACTAACTGCATCAGGTTCAAAGGGTATTATCTCAGTCCGAATAATGGACACCCCTAAAGTTGTGGTAAAGCTAAATGAATTAATTCAGAATAATAATTATTTAAATATAAAATTTGGAAAGACAAAATGCAGCTTTTTCAAAACAGATTCGGATTTTTGTGTGGCTGAGAAAATCGCAAGTATCATAACATTTGTTTCTATCGGAAAATATCAATTTAAGCTACTCGGATTTATAAAAAGTAAATAGGATAAAGCTTGATGAACACATAAAATTTGATAAACAAATAACCATTAAAACTAGTTTCGAAACGTGTTTTTTACCGGTAAAAACAGTAATAAAAAACTTTTCTACTAATATTAACGGGTTCCAAATACTTCTTTTAAACTATCTTTTTGGATATAGAACCAAATTTTTTTATTTTTTGATATAATTGCATCAAATTTTTATATAGCTTCAATAAATTTATTTTCTTAATAAAAAATATCAAAAACAATGTCTAACATCAGATTTCAAGCTTTACAATCCGTTGCAACTCGTACCATTCCGGAAGTAAAGGCACCATCTACCAGAATTTCCGATTATTATGGTTCTAATGTTTTCGATAAAAAGAAAATGAAGGAATATTTATCAAAAGAAGCTTATCAAAGCATTATAGATTCTATTGATAAAGGTGTTCCGGTTGATCGTGATATCGCAGAGCAAATTGCATCCGGCTTAAAAAATTGGGCTGTTGGCAAAGGTGTTACTCATTATACACACTGGTTTCAGCCATTAACCGGTACAACTGCCGAAAAACACGATTCTTTTTTTGAGCCAAGCGGTTCTGAAGGTGGCGGAATAGAAAAATTTAGCGGAGATGCACTTGCGCAACAAGAGCCGGATGCTTCCAGCTTTCCAAACGGTGGTATCCGCAACACGTTTGAAGCGCGTGGTTATACCGCCTGGGATCCGTCTTCTCCGGCTTTTATCATCAATGAAACACTTTGTATTCCAACTGTTTTTGTTTCTTATACTGGCGAAGCACTAGATTATAAAGTGCCTTTGCTGAAAACTTTGGTTGCTTTAGATAAAGCAGCAGTTGATGTTTGCCACTATTTTGATAAAGGAATTGAAAAAGTAAACGCTTCTTTGGGTATCGAGCAGGAATATTTTCTGGTTGATATTGCTTTGTTTAATGCTCGTCCGGATTTATTCTTAACCGGCCGTACTTTATTCGGACACATGTCTGCCAAAAGCCAGCAACTGGAAGATCATTATTTCGGTTCCATTCCTGATCGGGTTTACGCTTACATGCAGGATTTTGAAACGGAAGCTTTAAAATTGGGCATCCCGTTAAAAACCCGTCATAATGAAGTTGCGCCTTCTCAGTTTGAATGTGCACCGATTTATGAGGAAATCAACTTAGCAATAGATCACAACCAATTGTTGATGGATTTGATGGATAAAGTTGCTTTGCGCCATCATTTCAAAGTTTTATTGCATGAGAAACCTTATGCGGGAATTAATGGATCAGGAAAACACAATAACTGGTCGCTGATTACCAATACAGGTAAAAATTTGCTTTCTCCGGGAAAAACGCCAAAGAATAATTTGATGTTCCTGACTTTCTTTGTAAACACTATCCGCGCGGTTTACGAACATGCAGATTTGTTACGGGCATCCATTGCTTCGGTTACCAATGATCATCGTTTGGGCGCAAATGAAGCACCGCCAGCAATTATTTCTATCTTTTTGGGCAGCCAGCTGAACGAAGTTTTAGATGAAATCGAAACGGCCCGAATCAGCAGGATTATGAAAGACGAAAATTCTTTATGGTCTGGCATCCCGAAAATTCCTCAAATTTTACGCGATAACACAGATCGTAACCGTACTTCTCCTTTTGCCTTTACCGGAAATAAATTTGAGTTGCGCGCAGTTGGTTCTTCGGCTAATTCTTCCAGTCCGATGACAATTTTGAACCTGATCGTAGCCGATCAGTTAACTAAGTTTAAATACGATGTTGACAAGCTGATTAAAAAAGGCGAGAAAAAAGATGTGGCTTTGATGACGATCATCAAAAGATATATCAAAGAATCCAAATCGATCCGTTTTGAAGGAAACGGTTACAGCGAAGAATGGGAAAAAGAAGCAGCAACCAGAGGTTTGGCAAACATCAAAACTACGCCAAAAGCATTAGATGCCATGCTTTCTGAAAAAACAGCTGAATTATTTAGTAAAACAGGTGTTTTCAGCGAACGTGAAGCACACGCCCGCCACGAAATTTTGCTGGAAAACTTTTATAAAAAACTACAGATTGAAGCGCGTGTAATGGGCGAACTGATCAACAGTTCTATCCTGCCTGCGGCAATCATTTATCAAAATAAACTAATTGATAATGTAAAAGGTTTAAAAGAAATTGGTTTGGAAGAAGCTGCGTATAGTGTTCAGATGGAGTTGATCCGAAAAATATCTACGCATATTACTGAGGTTAAAACAAACGCCAACCAAATGCTGGAAGAACGCAAAAAAGCAAATGCGATAGAAGATATGCGTGAAAAAGCGATTGCCTATGATGATAACGTAAAAAGCTATTTCGATACCATCCGTTATCATGTAGATAAACTGGAGCAATTGGTTGATGATGCGCAATGGCCATTACCAAAATTCAGGGAATTGTTGTTTATTAAATAGCTGTTAGGAATCAGCAATCAGTTCAATATCTAAATTATAAAGCTTCGGAAATTTCCGAAGCTTTTTTTATGCCGATAAAATCGTTAACAAATGATTTACACTATGCAAAAAGCTGATACCTAATGGCTGATACCTGAAAGCTAATCTTTACTTTTGCCCTCATGATTTCATCTCAACGATACGATCTGCGCGGCGTTTCTGCTTCCAAAGAAGACGTTCATCAGGCTATTAAATTCATTGATAAAGGTATTTTTCCAAAAGCTTTCTGCAAAATTATCCCGGATATTTTAGGTCATGATGAAGCTTATTGCAATATTATGCATGCAGATGGCGCTGGTACAAAATCTTCTCTGGCTTATATGTACTGGAAAGAAACTGGCGACTTGTCGGTTTGGAAAGATATTGCGCAAGATGCCGTGATCATGAATTTAGATGATTTGCTTTGCGTGGGTGCTACAGATGATATTTTACTTTCTTCTACTATCGGCAGGAATAAAAACCTGATTCCGGGAGAAGTTATTGCAGAAATTATCAACGGAACAGAAGAATTATTAGCACAACTGCGCGAGGCTGGAATCGGCATCTATTCTACCGGAGGAGAAACTGCTGATGTTGGTGATTTGGTACGAACAATTATTGTAGATTCTACCGTTACCTGCCGCATGAAAAGAGCGGATGTAATTTCCAACAGTAACATTCAAGCCGAAGATGTGATTGTGGGTTTGGCTTCCGACGGACAAGCTTCTTACGAAAACAATTACAATGGCGGAATGGGTTCCAACGGATTAACTTCTGCGCGCCATGATGTTTTTAATAAAACATTGGCTGAAAAATTTCCGGAAAGTTTTGATCCAGCCGTTCCCGAAGAACTAGTGTTTTCCGGCTCTAAAAACCTGACTGATTTGATTGCTATCGGAAACGGAAAAACTATAACTGCCGGAAAGTTAGTTCTCTCACCAACAAGAACTTATGCACCTGTAATTAAAGCTGTTTTGCAACAGTTTCGTTCGCAAATCCATGGCATGGTGCATTGCAGTGGTGGTGCACAAACTAAAGTTTTGCATTTTGTGGATGATGTGCATATTATCAAAGATAACCTGTTTCCGGTTCCACCTTTGTTTCAATTGATTCAGCAGGAATCTGGAACCAGCTGGCAGGAAATGTACAAAGTATTTAACATGGGTCATCGTATGGAACTATATGTGCCGGAAGCTTTGGCTAAATCCATTATTGCTATTTCCCAAAGCTTTAATATTGAAGCTAAAATTATTGGCCGTGTGGAAAGTGCTTCTGTTAAAAAATTAACGATTCGTTCTGAGTTTGGAGAGTTTGTTTATTGATGCTTCTTTTATAGGATAAATTTAAAGATTGTTATTTTCAAAAACTTTAATTCCTGTATCTTCGATTTTTTTTGCCTGAACGATTACTACCTCTTTTATGCACTGTTTTTTTGGTTGTGCGATGACGTTTTGAAACCTGATGCTCCTTTTGCGGTGCATTTTTTGCAGAAGCAATTGCAGCTGACGAAGATGAAGTTTTTGCCGTATCTGTTGCTGATTGCGAGTTGTTTTTATCTTCCTGCTCAACCGTTTTTACATTAAAACTATTGCTGCGGATGCCGTATTCCAAAACACGTTTATCTGCTGTAACTTTTGCGCTATCACCTTTTCCGTCAAAAACTGGAAACTCACGCATTAAAGTTCCTTCTTTAATATAAAAATGATCTTCGCCACGATAACCTTTTCTTTGTGAAGATGTTAAATGTGGAAAATCCAATTTCTGCGCTTTGTTGTCTTTATACTCAAAAGCATAAATTTGTGTATATTTAGTAGAATCTTTGGATTTTGCCTGAATCAGGATTTCCGGATTGCCATCCATATCCATATCCGTATTGTAAACATCAGTTATTGTTCCATCTAAATCTCCGGTTGTTGTAGTGTATTCTGCTGCTGCCGAGTCTGATTCTAAAATCAAAAAAGAACCCGTTTCCGCAGAGCCTCTGCCCCAGCTAAAAATATCAAAGCTGTTTCCGGGCGAAACTTCTATTATTTTATGAAACCGGAAAGGCTGCGTTAACGTTGGTTTTACAAGCGCGCTTACTGCCTGCAAAGGTTTCTGTTCGGTTGAGTTACAACCTGCAATTGCTGCCATAAAAACAGCATTCATTAGCAGGAAAATGCTTCTTTTATCACCTAAAAAATTCATATTGATCAATTGAATAAAATACCGGGCGGAAGTTCTGTTTGTGGTTTTCCTGCTAAATTTAAGTAAACTCTTAACGTACTGCTGTCTCCGGCATCAAAATATTTAATTTTTATTTTATGATAGCCTTTTAATATGGGTACTAGGCTGCTTTTTTGGACAGTTTCGTGTTTTCCGTCGTTATCAATCACTAGTTCGTCATCTAAGTATAACTGCGAGCCATCCTCAGATTTTAAACCTAAATTATAATTTCCGTTCAAATCAATACGCATATATCCTTGATAAATGGCACCAAATGCCCGGTTATTTTTTTTCAGCGCAGCAAATTTAACATTCATAGTTGTTCCGGTATCAATAACGGTTGCACTGTCAAGCTGTGCCGAAGCCGTAAAATTTCCGCTTAAAATTTTGTATTTCAAACCTGCATAAACGGTATCCAAAGTAAGCGGCACAAAAGGTTCGTGGTTGTAAAAAGTTACTTTATTGATGACACTTTTTCTTCCCGAAGGAGCAATTTCTACCGTTTGCAATATTTTGGTTTGATTTTTTTCTATATAGATTTTAATCGGAGTCGTATAAAGTAAATCTTTTTCGGTAGGCAAATAGTTATTTAAAGTGTAATAAATTTTGGCATCTGTTACAGAAGGTTTCAAAATGAGATTTATATTGGAGGCGATAATAAAGGAATCTCGAATCCCAATCGGCTCCGGAATTCGAAAATTTATACAAGCTGCATCCAACCGGTTTAAATGTCGTGGCAAACGCACTTCTGCAAAATCCGGAAAATTTTTGTTAGCCAAAGGTGTCCATGCAATTTCTGATAGCGCAAGCAAACGCGGCAGCAGCATATATTCTACCTGGGTTGTGGTATCGATATATTCTGTCCACAAGTTGGCTTGCACACCGATAATGTATTTTTGCTGTTCTTCATCCAAAATTGCCGGAACAGGATTGTAACTATAAGTTTGTTGCAACGGTGCAAAATTTCCGATAGAGAGTGGTTCCTGAGCAGATTTTCCCTGCGCTTTATCAAAATACAAACCAGAATTCTGGGAAGTCATGATTACGTTGTGGCTCATTTTTGCTGCTGCAATCCCGCCGGCTTCTCCGCGCCAGCTCATTACGGTTGCGTTTGGTGCCAGTCCACCTTCCAGAATTTCATCCCAACCGATGATGCTTCGTCCGTTTTCATTTAGAAATTTTTCTATCCGTTCCACAAAATAACTTTGTAAACCGTGTTCATTTTTTAGCTTTAGTTTCCTGATCAGGTTCTGCGCATACCTGGAATTCCGCCAGTTGCTTTTCGGCACTTCATCTCCGCCGATATGAATATATTTTCCCGGAAACAAAGCCATCACTTCTGTCAAAACATCTTCCAGAAAATGAAAAGTTTCTTCTGTCGGATTATAAACGCCGTTGAAAACATGCCATGTTTCGGCTACTTTTTGTATTTTTTTCGGATTGCAGCTAAACTCCGGATAAGCAGCCAGCGCAGCGGTAGAATGTCCGGGCATTTCTATTTCCGGCACAATTGTAATGTACCGGTCAGCTGCATATTTCACAATTTCCTTGATTTCTTCCTGTGTATAGAAACCGCCATGAGGCGTATTATCAAATTTTTTGGGCGATTTGCGGTTGTAATTTCCAATCAAAGTTTGCGCACGTACGCTGCCAACTTCCGTTAATTTAGGATATTTTTTGATCTCTATGCGCCAGCCCTGATCATCAGTTAAATGCCAGTGAAAAGTGTTGATTTTATAAGCTGCCAGCAAATCCAAATATTCCCTGATAAAAGCAGCAGGAAAAAAATGCCGTGCAACATCCAGGTGCATTCCACGATAGTTAAAACGCGGATGATCTTCAATTTCCATACAATTCAGTGCAGAAACACCTTTGGTTTTGGTATCTGCCAGCAATTGTATCAGCGATTGTACGCCATAAAACAAGCCAGCATTACGGCCGGTAACTGTAATTCGTTTTGGAGTGATGCTTAAATGATAAGCTTCTTCCGGCAAAGAATCTGCACCATTTGCCGTTAATTCTATGATAGAAGTTGCTGTATCGGTTATTAACGGGTTGGTATTGTTTCTAAATTGTTGCAGATAGGAATTTAAAAAGGCAACTGCACGGTCATCTTTTAAGGTGGTTTTTATAATGCTTCTTTTATGCAGATAAAATTTACCTGGGTTTTGTTTGAGGGAATACGGTGCTGGAATTATACCAGCATTTGGATCAGTATTTTGCGAGAAACAATCAGCAACGAAAAGTAAAGAAAATACGGTGTAAAAGAAGCACTTAAAATTCATTCGGCATATAAAGCGTAAAGCCAAAACTATAAAAATTTTTGACTTGAAAAAGAGTACGTGTTTAAACGTAGGTTGTTACCTGAAAATTATGCCTATTTTTTTGCCAGACAGGTTTTCCAGCATTGGTTTGAATATCAGCAAGGCGTTTTGTTTTGTTTTTGGAAGGATTTGCATTTCCGTTGCATTTTTAAGCAAACGCTGCTCAGCAATTTTATAAATTCCTTCCACCAAATCTTTTGTATCCGATTCAAACCAGCTGCCGGAAACATCATAAACTTTAGATTTCTGGTGATCTAATTTTACATAACAAATTTCCGGCTGCGGCAAATAAACGGTTAACGAATCTTCGCCAACTTTAAGAATATCTTTTTTCTGCACTTTCATCAAATCAATGCAACCTGTTACTTCGCCAACGGCAACAAATAATATCCGTTTATCAGGTAAAATAGAGCGGATTTCTTTTTGTTCAATTACATCTTTCATCGAGTATTTAACCAATTCCAGTTTGCCCATCGAAGTTATTTTCTGAACCATCACATCTTCATGAAATTCTTTTCTGGAACCAAATAATTTGTCTTTAAAGAAAAAATAACCAGTTGCTAACAAGCACAGCACAATTACCAGTAAAATTAAATTTCTGATCAGGCTACCTGCAATAGAATTTGTGTTCGTCATAGTTTTATTGTTATAAAAAAAGCTTCTACCAAAAAATCGGTCAGAAGCTTTGTAGGTTTAACTATTACAACTTTTATTCTTCTACCAAACTTTCTTTAGCAGCCAAATAACGTTCAGCTTCCAGCGCAGCCATACAACCTGTTCCGGCGGCGGTAATGGCTTGGCGGAAATGTTTATCCTGCGCATCGCCGCAGGCAAAAACGCCTTCAACATTGGTTTGCGTGGTGCCAGGTTTGGTGAGGATATAACCAACTTCGTCCGTATCAATCCACTGTTTAAAAATATCTGTATTTGGGTGGTGGCCGATGGCTACAAAAAAGCCGGTTACATCCAACGTACGTTCTTCGCCGGTTACGTTGTTTTTTACACGAACGCCGTTAACACTTTGTCCGTCGCCTACAATTTCCTGCGTTTCTGTACTGTATAAAATTTCAATATTCGTTGTGTTTTGCACACGGCTTACCATTGCTTTTGATGCGCGAAAATCCGCTTTACGCACAATCATATATACTTTATTACACAATTTTGCCAGGTAAGTTGCTTCTTCTGCGGCTGTATCTCCTGCCCCAACAATGGCAACATCCTGTTTTTTGAAAAAGAAACCATCGCAAACGGCGCAGGCAGAAACGCCAAAACCGTTGTATTTTTGCTCGGATTCCAGTCCCAACCATTTTGCAGACGCACCGGTAGAAATAATAACGGTATCTGCCAAAATCGTTTTCACTTCATCAACTATTACTTTATGCGGAGTGCTTGAAAAATCAACAGAACTTACATAACCGTAACGAACATCGGTTCCAAAACGCTCGGCCTGTTTCTGAAAATGTTCCATCATTTCCGGCCCTTGTATGCCATCAGGATAACCCGGAAAATTTTCGACTTCCGTAGTTTGTGTTAATTGGCCGCCGGCAAGCATTCCGGTGTATAAAACTGGTTTTAAAGCTGCACGGGCAGCGTATATAGCAGCTGTAAATCCGGCTGGACCGGAACCAATAATCAGGCATTGTACGTGTTCTGTATCTGGAGACATATTGTTTAAAAGTTTATGCAAAAATACGTTTTCAATCGCATAAATAGTTTCAAACAATTGTCAGGCGGAAACAATTTTAAGGCGATAAAAGAAGTATCAGATGCCAATTTAACAGGCAGGGTTCAACTCAAAATAAAACGAATTGATTATTTGAATAACAGCAAATCAAACTAAATTTAAAAACCAATACAAAGCAGACATTACGACTACACATTTTCGCTATAAACAAACCTCATTTTTTTTTAGCTTTGGCATCAGCATAAAATTTTTAAAAGGATATATAATGGATTACGATGTTATTGTTATTGGCACAGGTCCCGGCGGTTACGTTGCTGCTATCCGTGCGGCACAGTTAGGTTTAAAAACTGCGGTTATC
Source organism: Janthinobacterium lividum (assembly GCA_050955045.1). Classification (GTDB taxonomy): domain Bacteria; phylum Bacteroidota; class Bacteroidia; order Sphingobacteriales; family Sphingobacteriaceae; genus Mucilaginibacter_A. The sequence continues at coordinate 22,048 of JBPBQV010000012.1, forward strand.
GAAAGAGAATCTTTAGGCGGAATCTGCCTCAATTGGGGCTGTATCCCAACAAAAGCATTGCTAAAAAGTGCACAGGTTTTTGAATACATTAACCATGCAGAAGAGTACGGTTTAAAAGTGAATGGCAGCGAAGTTGATTTTGGCAGCATTATTAAAAGAAGCCGTGGCGTAGCTGATGGCATGAGCAAAGGCATCCAGTTTCTGATGAAAAAGAACAAGATCGATGTGATCATGGGAACCGGAAAATTAAAAGGCAAAGGTGCAGTTGAAGTGAAAGGTGCAGATGGCGCAGCTAAAGATTATACCGCTACAAATATCATTCTGGCAACCGGAAGCCGCTCCAGAGAATTGCCAAACCTGAAACAAGATGGCGTAAAAGTAATTGGCTACCGCCAGGCCATGAATTTGCCTAAACAACCGGAAAGCTTAGTGGTAGTTGGTTCTGGTGCTATTGGTGTGGAGTTTGCTTATTTTTACAATTCCATCGGTACCAAAGTTACTGTTGTAGAATATCTGGATAACATTGTTCCGGTTGAGGATGAAGATATTTCTAAACAACTAATGCGTTCTTTTAAAAAGATTGGCATCAATATTATGACGGGCTGCACGGTTGAATCGGTTGACAGCACTGGTGAAAAATGCAAAGTGAACATCAAAACACCAAAAGGTAACGAGGTTATTGAAGCTGATATTGTACTTTCTGCTGTTGGTGTACAAACCAATTTAGAAAACTTGGGGCTGGAAGAACTTGGTATTAAAACCGATAAAGGCAAAGTTTTAGTAGATAATTTTTATAAAACCAATGTAGAAGGCGTTTTTGCCATCGGAGATATTGTAAAAGGTCAAGCTTTAGCGCACGTTGCTTCTGCGGAAGGAATAATCTGTGTAGAGAAAATTGCTGGTAAAAATCCGGAGCCTTTAAACTATAATAACATTCCGGGTTGTACGTATTGCTCGCCAGAAATTGCTTCTGTTGGTTATACTGAAAAAGCGGCTCGCGAAGCTGGTTTTGAAATTAAAGTTGGCAAGTTTCCGTTCTCTGCTTCCGGAAAAGCAAGTGCAGCCGGAACCAAAGATGGTTTTGTAAAAGTGATTTTTGATGCCAAATATGGAGAATTTCTGGGCGCGCACATGATTGGCAACAATGTAACCGAAATGATTGCCGAAGTGGTTACCGCACGTAAACTGGAAGCAACCGGACACGAGATTATCACTTCCGTGCACCCGCATCCAACCATGAGCGAAGCTGTAATGGAAGCTGCCGCCGATGCTTACGGTGAAGTAATTCATTTGTAACAAACTAATTGTTCTGGTTAAAAAACCAGGAATATAATACTTCTTTTACCATACAAAAACCTGTGGCAACGCAGGTTTTTTGTTTTTTCGTCATACTTCTTTTATCGCCTTAAATTTTAAGGTCGAACTATCATTTTAAAACTCACAACTGATATGGCTTGGTTTTACCTTATTTTGGGTGGTTTATTTGAAGTTGGTTTTACAACTTGCCTCAAATTCTCCAACAATTTTAGTAATCTGAAATGGAGCATTGGCTTTTTTATTTGTATTATTTTAAGTTTTTTGCTGATGAACAAAGCTATTCAAACGTTACCAATTGGCACAGCGTATGCAGTTTGGACGGGGATTGGTGCAGCAGGATCTGTAATGATGGGAATTTTGATTTTTGAAGAACCTGCAGAATTTTGGCGGCTGTTTTTTATTTTTACGCTGATTGCTTCTATCTTAGGTTTGAAACTGGTAACAAAAGAATAAATTTATCAGTTATCTAATTATGCAACTCCACACCATCAACACCGGATTATTTAAATTGGATGGCGGCGCAATGTTTGGCGTTGTACCAAAAACTATCTGGAGTAAAACCAATCAGGCGGATGAAAACAATTTATGCACACTAGCTATGCGCTGTTTGCTGGTAGAAGACGAAAGCAAATTAATACTGATTGATACTGGAATTGGCAATAAACAAAGTGATAAATTTTTCAGTCATTACTATTTGCATGGAGAAGCTTCACTCACGCAATCACTGCAAAATTTAGGTTTTCATCCGGATGACATCACAGATGTTTTCCTCACACATCTTCATTTAGATCATGTAGGTGGAGCCATAAATGCCGAAAATGAAAAACTTGTTCCAGCATTTAAAAACGCGGTTTATTGGACCAACAAACAGCATTGGAACTGGGCCCTCAATCCAAACGAACGTGAAAAAGCTTCTTTCCTGAAAGAAAATCTTTTACCGTTACAGGAAAGCGGACAATTGCAGTTTATCAATCCAGCTGATGCTTCTTTTACTGATAAAATTTCGGTGCGCTTGGTTTCCGGCCATACCGAAGCCATGATGTTGCCACAAATCTCCTATAAAAATAAAACTTTGGTTTTTGTAGCTGATTTATTGCCAACGGCCGGACATATTCCATTGCCATATATTCCGGCTTACGATATGTTTCCGCTGCAAACGCTGATCGAAAAAAAGGCTTTTTTAGAAGAAGCTGCCGATCAGAATTATATTTTATTTCTGGAACACGACCCGGAAAACGAATGCTGCACTGTAAAACGAACTGAAAAAGGCATCCGGCTGGATGAAACGTTTAAGCTAAGTGAAATTTAGGTCGATAAAAGAAGTATTATTCAGATTTTTTTTATAATAAACTTCACAGATACCATTATATGCGATTTAAGTTTTAAGCAGCAGTAGTTTTTTACAGATATTTTTTATTTTTGAATGCTGTTATTTAAATACATCAAATAATAAGGTATAATCTATAAATGAGACAACTCAAAATCACCCAATCGATCACCAATCGCGAGTCGCAGTCATTAGATAAATACCTTCACGAAATTGGAAAAGTTGATTTAATCACTGCCGAAGAAGAAGTTATTTTAGCACAAAAAATCCGCGAAGGCGACCAGGCCGCATTAGAAAGATTAACTAAAACCAATCTTCGTTTTGTAGTTTCTGTAGCCAAACAATATCAAAATCAAGGACTTACGTTAGGAGATTTGATTAACGAAGGAAACCTCGGTTTAATAAAAGCAGCCAAGCGATTTGATGAAACCAAAGGTTTCAAATTTATTTCTTACGCCGTTTGGTGGATTCGCCAGTCGATTTTACAAGCGATTGCAGAGCAATCCCGTATTGTGCGCTTACCGCTTAATCAGGTTGGTTCGTTAAGTAAAATCAGTAAAGCATTTTCAAAGCTGGAGCAGGAATATGAACGCGAACCTTCTCCAGAAGAACTGGCTGATACTTTGGAAACAACAGTTGATAAAATCTCTGATACTCTAAGTAATTCCGGCCGCCATGTTTCTATGGATGCTCCGTTTGTTAATGGAGAAGAAAATACTTTGCTAGACGTTTTAGGAAATAAAGAACCTAATACAGATTCGTTGCTGATTGATGAATCATTGTCAGAAGAGATCCGTCGTTCGTTATCTTCTTTAACGGAGCGCGAACGCGAAATCCTGCTGTTATTTTTCGGTTTAGGCGGCACCAGTCCTTATTCATTAGAAGAAATTGGCGAGAAATTTAACCTTACCCGAGAACGCGTTCGTCAGATCAAAGACAAAGCCTTGCAAAGATTAAGGCATACTTCCCGAAGTAAAATCTTGAAATCTTATTTAGGATAATAACATTACAAAGCCTTCTTTATAGAAGGCTTTTTGTTTTCCACACTTCGCTTAAAACGCTTTTTGGTAATTTTAGTTAAAGTTGAAATGCTTCTTTTATGCCACAAATTTCTCCGGAAGAATACGAAAGCCTCTCGCCTGCTCAAGCTATTGAATTGCAGAAACAACTTCGGACACAGATCAGGATTGAACCGCTTTTCAAACCCATTCAAACCATTGCCGGTGCTGATATTTCTTTTAATAAATTCGAAGAAACCGTTTATGCTGGCATCACCGTTTTAAGTTTTCCGGATTTGCAGGAAGTTGCAAAATCTACCATTATCAGCAAAACTACCTTTCCTTATATTCCGGGTTTGCTTTCATTCCGAGAAATTCCGGCTTTGTTGCTGGCCTGGAATCAGCTCAAAATAAAACCTGATTTATTGGTTTTAGACGGACAAGGAATTGCGCATCCGCGCCGGCTCGGAATTGCAACACATTTTGGCTTAGTTACCGATACGCCAACTTTAGGTTGCGCCAAAAGTTTGCTCACCGGAAAGTTTGAAACTTTGCCGGAAGCAGCCGGATCAGAAAGTTTAATTTACGATCAGGGAGAAGTAATTGGTGCAGCACTTCGAACCAAAAACAAAGTAAATCCGGTTTTTATTTCTCCCGGCCATCGCATCAATCTTGAACAAAGCTTGCAAATCATCAAACTATGTATAAACGGTTATCGCATTCCGGAACCAACACGTAAAGCGCATTTGTTAGTTAATCAGGTACGAATACAAAACGTGGTCGATAAAAGTAACCAGCTTCACCTATTTTAAATTCAAATAAGTGGAACTGGTTATATGAACTATTCTCGTCAAACAGAAAATAATAAATTAAGGCAACGATATACATATTTACAGTAAATAAATTAAAAAAAATGACAAATATTTTATTACTATTAATAATAGTACAGTTGGGGTTTATCACAGTTTCTTTAAGTTTAAAAAGAAACAAATAAGTAATAGTCTTATTCTATTCTTTTTGAGTAATATTTTGCTCTGGGGTATTTAAAAATTTTTTTGATTGATGAAATATCAAGCTTCATTTCACTATTGCTAAAAATAACCTGTAGTGTTACTCCGTCTTGACCGGGAATGAAGCAGACTCCCTCACCTTTTTTATTGAAAAGAGCCCCGGCTAAATAAGCAAAGCCATTTTTAAGTTCTACTTGGAAGTACACTTCCCTCTCTGCTTTTGTAACTAATTCAAAGGCTGTATCATCATTATTATATTCGTAATCATCATTATACAGTGTCCACGTATTATCATCAATAGCAGCAATGGGACTTCCTGTCCTTTCATTAATTATAGTATTAACATGCAGTTTTTCATTTTTTATATACAGTTTAATTAATGGCCCGAACTGTTCCAAATTAAACACGCCTTGCGGTAAAAAAATCTGTGTCGCACCATTGCCAAAAGTTAAAACTGGAATAGTTGCACCTTCAATATCTTGAATATCACCAAATTTTGCATTAACTTTTTCTATTAACTCCTCTTTTTTGGCTTTTAGCTCATCTTTTTTATTTTGTCTATAACCGTTTATTGCAACCAGAATAGCTGCAAGAATAATTACAATAAGAGCTGATTTTCCTATCCAATCAATATCTTTCCACTTATAAGTAGTTATTGCCGTAAGAATAGCGGCAACGCATACAGCGAGTATTTCAAGGGTTTTCATTGGTGTTATTAAGTATTCTAAAACAAAAAAGCCTCTTTAAAAGAGGCTTAATATAAGAAGTTAATTTTATATTTTATTCCGGTTTACCTGCTTTAGTTACAGCACCTAATATCTGACTAAAAGAGGCTTTTTCTGTTAGTTCGTCAGTCGTTTTTTTTTTGCTTTTCGCTTCTTCAATTTGTTTAAAAGGGCTTTTTATTTGCTCAATTGTATAAGTAGATGCTCTTAATGCTTGCAATTGTTGCTGTGCTGCTTTTCTTAATAAATCTAACTTAAAATGGACTTCTAAACCTTGTTGGTTAAGAATCGCATTTAAGCCTTCAAGATTTGACAATACAAGTAATTCATGAGCATCTGCTAAATCTCGTACATTTAGCTTTTGCTTAGCTAAATCTGGATTAGCATTTTTCCATTGTGCAGCAGTAAAACCAAAAAGAGCGATATTTAATAAGTCGGCCTCTGTAGCGTAAACCCATTTCTTTTTTTCTTCATCCGTTATTTTGGGTACTACAAACCTTTTAATAGAATCAGTATGAACAACGTAATTTGCTTTAGATAAAAATCTCCTGTAATCCCAATCTGAATTTAACCGTTTATTTTCTTCATCTTTTAAACGTTGAAACTCCTTAACAAGTAGTAATTGAAATCGGGGACTTATCCACATTCCAAAATGAAAAGCTATGTCTTTGTGAGCATAAGTTCCTCCATACCTGCCAGCCTTACCATTAATTCCTATAGCTTTTGTTTTATCAATCCATTCTTTAATTGAAAGAACATAATTATTGCCACCTGAAGTATTTTTAATTATACCGTATTCGGTATAATTAAAATCTTTATTGTTCATGGCTTCCCACTCTCCTAAGTATTCAATTGTGTTTTTACTACTTAGCCATTTTGTAATTACAATATTTTCATGCTGGCTCTTAGCCATATCGGTTAATGAAATATAATCATTATCATTTTGCGTAAAAAAGGTTATATCTACGCCTTCAATATTAACTTTGCTCATTTTGTCAATTTTTTATAGGTTAAACGGCCTTCAACATTACTTAAAACCAAATCAAATCTACCTGATGTAGAATATTTACGAGTATTGAAACGTAAACTAAACTCGTTAACATAAGCTTGCAAGTGATAAGGGCTAACCCAATGATAAATACCATCCAGGCCGCGTTTCAAATGGCTCCAAAAATTTTCAATTCCATTAGTGTGAACCATTCCGTTAACATATTCTTTTGCGCCGTGATGTACTTTAGCGTGGTTGTAAGATTTGTTTAGATTGTTGTAAGCGTGCCATTCGTCAGTCATTACGTCAGAACCTTTTACGATAAACTCATTAATTACAGGCTCTACGGTTGCTTGTTTGGTATTTTCTACAACTTTAGCTATCACTTTGCCGTCTCTTTAAATCATGCCTAAAACGGGTGTTTTATCCTTCGTGCTACGGCCTTGCGTTCCGCCAGTCTTTTTGCTGTTGTGTTTGTTCTTGTCTTTTCCACCAACATAGGTTTCATCAATTTCTACAGTATTTTCTAAAGCAGTATGAAAACCGGATGAATCAAAAGCAAAACGTAGGCGGTGTAACATAAACCAAGCGGTTTTTTGTGTTACCGTAATATCTTTTGCTAACTGGTGAGAAGAAATACCTTTTTTATGACTACTGAATAAGTACAAAGCTAAAAACCATTTTTGCAAAGGGATTTTAGTATCTTCAAATATAGTACCTACCTTAGCATTAAAGTATTTGTTGGTATTCTTACATTGGTAACGGTTACCAGAGCATTTGTAAACCTTTGAAGTTTCGTCGAATGGAGAAACAACGTTTCCGTTCCAACGCATTTCTTCAAGATAAGCCATGCAAGTTGCTTGATCTGGGAAAGCTTTTACTAAATCAAGGATGCTTTTAAAGTCGAATACCATTGTTGTTGTGATTTGATACTGTAAATATCGACGTATTAAATCACAATTCCAAATTTATTTACTGTAAATATGTATATCGTTGCCTAAATTAAAATGTCAGATTATCAGATCAAAATCTAATTTTAATACTTAGTGATTTATCTATGCATTGCAGTTCTTAGTTTTCTTACTCCCCTTGTAATACGCCATTTGCCGTCTAAAATAATAGCTAATTGTTTATTACTTTGAATAATATTTCCAAGTTTAAGACTAATAACAATTACTAAAATAGTAAAAAATAATTCAAAAGGTATATATTCTAAACCGTGATTTTTTGTATCTGTAAAGGGCGAAAATTTACAAAATAAATTATTTATACTTAAAAGATAAGGATGTATTAAATAAATTAAAAATACAGATTTGCCATTGAACCATTTATCCAATTTTAGCTGTTTTCTCATACAATAAAAAAGTACAAAAAGAGCAACCGAAAAGCAAATATTACCAATCCTTAATATATTTAAAGCATCTATTATGTATTTTTTTGGTTTTGTTTCGATGATGAAACTCTCATAAGATGACAGCATTAATAACCCTAATACAAAGCAAATAAACATTGTCAGTTTAAGTTTTGAAGCAATTAGTTTCAAGTAATAACTATGAATCACTTCCATGTTTTCACATATGATTCTTCCGATATGAAAAAAAAGAAGGTAAGCAAAAGTTGAATTAGTATTACTTGTTGCAACCCATCCCATATGGATATTAATACAATAAAAAATAGTTAAAACAGAAAAGAAAATAAAGTTTAAAATGTTGTTAACGTTTTTTATATAGTAGTGAATAATTTGGATAAAAAACAAATTAACAATAAACCAGTAAGGAGAATATAATAAACAATTTTTAATAGAAAACATTAAACTTGTTACATCTTGATTTCTACAATTAAAAAATATGGTGAATACCCAAATTAACATAAATGGAATTGAGGGGACTACAACAGTTTTTATTTTTCGATCAATTAGTGATTTGATTGAATACTTATGAAAGTTTTTTTGAAAAAGAAAACCGGAAATAACCATAAACAGAATGGTACCATACTTGGTTAAATTAGCATATATTAAATATGGAACGGTATATTGAGTGTCAGGAACTACATTAATACATGTATGATGTATTACTATTGCTATTATTGCAAGTGCACGAAAGTTATCAATTGATGAGGAATGTTTTTTTGTCATTAACATAAGTGCGTTGATTTCAGTATTATCTTAAGTTTTGGAACAATTGTGTTAATCAAAACCTTCGCCAACCTACATTTACCTTATAATTGAAATTTACAAGTGCCTTAAATCAATCAGAAGTAGTTAATATTCTACAACTATGTGTATATATTTACTCTGTTTTATTTAACGGGCACAAATACTTAAATTAAGGAATTATTAATGTCTTAAATTGACACAACAAAATTGCGTTTCGGTTTACGTCCTTATTTATATATGCTTTAATTTACTTCCATGAAAACCATCCCAATTTATCAGGCCGATGCTTTTACAGATAAGCTTTTTGGTGGAAATCCTGCAGCTATTTGTCCGTTGCAGGAATGGCTTCCCGATGAAACCATGCAACAAATTGCTGCCGAAAATAACCTGGCAGAAACAGCATTCTTCGTTCCGGATGGAGAAGATTTTATGTTGCGCTGGTTTACGCCCGAACTGGAAATTGATTTATGCGGACATGCAACTTTAGCTTCTGCACATATTCTTTTTACAGAAATGAATTATGCCGAAGAAACCATCAACTTTAAAACAAAAGTTGCCGGAACGCTTGTGGTTTCTAAAAAAGATGATCTTTATACATTGGATTTCCCAGCTCGTCCACCGCAAAATTGTGAAGTTCCGGATATTTTGCTGGAAGCTTTAGGCGGAAATGTTGCTCCTTTTAGCATCCAAAAATCAAGGGATTATTTTGTGGTTTATGAATCCGAAGCAGATATCATCAACCTGAAACCCGATTTTACATTGCTCAGTAAAATTGATGTAATTGGCATTATTGTAACTGCTCCCGGCGAAGAAGTTGATTTTGTTTCCCGCTTTTTTGCGCCGTCTTGCAGTATCCCCGAAGATCCGGTTACAGGTTCTGCGCATTGCACTTTAATCCCATACTGGGCAAAAAGGTTGGATAAAAACAGCTTGCATGCTTATCAGCTTTCCTCCCGAAAAGGAGAACTTTGGTGCGAAAATAGCGGCGACCGTGTAAAAATGTCTGGCAAAGCAATTACTTATCTCAGCGGACAAATTTATCTACCGGAAGCTTAACTAACTGGCAAAAATCAAATTTGCCAATATTCTTGGTATCTTTCGGGTCGTTTTTGATTTATTGATTTTATTACATGTTTAAAACACCTTTTCACTCTTACTGGATGGCCGGTTATGAATGTACCGACCAGCAGAACGCTTTTGGCAACCGTGTTGATTTATTAACCACAACCGGCCATTTACAAATAATTGAAAGCGATTATCAGGATTTGGCTCCTTATCAAATTAAAACTGTACGCGAAGGTATTCGCTGGAGCCAGGTAGAAACGCGGCCATATCAATACAACTGGGAAACGGTAGCGCACATGATCCGCGTTGGAAAAGCCAAAGGCATACAGCAGCTTTGGGATATTTGCCACTTCGGTTTTCCGGATGATTTAACGCCTTTACACCCGATGTTTGCACGCCGTTTTGCAGCCGTTTGCCGTGCTTTTGTTACTTTTTACCGCAGCATTTCTCCGGATGATACCTTAATAATTACCCCGATAAACGAAGTAAGTTTCATTTCGTGGTTGGGCGGCGATGCAGCCGGAACTTCTCCTTACTGTCATCGCATGGGCTGGGAAGTAAAATATGCATTGATGCGTGCTTATATTGAAGGAATTGTGGCGATGCGCGAGGTTGATCCAAACGTAAAAATTATGACAACCGAACCGCTGATAAATGTGGTGCCGCCATTAAATGCTACCGAAAAAGAAGTAGCAGACGCAGTTCGTGCACATTTAGATCAGTATCAGTCGGTTGATATTTTAACCGGCAAAATCTGTCCGGAACTGGGCGGTTCCCCGGATTATCTGGATATATTGGGCTTCAATCATTATTACAACAACGAATGGGTGAGCACCACGCATCAATATTTAGAGTGGATCGATCAGCCGCTTGATTTTCGTTTTAAACCGCTGCATTTGTTGATGGAAGAAGCTTATCGCCGATACAACAAACCTTTTGTGCTAACCGAAACTAGCCATCCACTGGAAGATCGCCCGCTTTGGATTGATTATATTGCTGATGAATGCGTAATTATGGCACAAAGAAAGCTACCGATGTGGGGCGTTTGCATCTACCCGATTGTTGACCGGCCAGATTGGGACCAGCTGGATTATTGGCATCATTCCGGTTTGTGGGATGCCGAGCCTGAACCGGGCGAAATTCCACAGCGAATTTTGCAGGAAGATTATTCACAAGCTTTAATTAAAGGACAAGCAAAAGTACAGGCAGCGATGATTCCGGATGAATTGTATAGTTTTTCCTGAGCAAAATCGATCTAAATTTTCATCGAACCAAGGTTTGTTTAAATTGTTAATAAATATTTAATGTTTAAACATCTTTATTGATCGGGCTCAACAAATATTTGGTTGGTTAATGCTACTTTTACGGCATAAAATATTTGTACTAAATCAAAACAATTTTAAAAAATGAAAAAACTATTTGTTGCTGCTGCCATCTTACTAAGTCAATCAGCTATTTTTGCCCAAACCAAATGGAATGTTGATCCTGCACATTCTTCTGCAAAATTTACGGTTACACACCTTGTGATTTCTGAAGTGGAAGGAAATTTCAAAAAATTTAACGGAACTTTAACCAATACCAAACCTGATTTTACAGATGCGGTTGTTGATTTTAACATTGACATAAACAGTGTAGATACAGACAACGAAATGCGCGACAAACACCTAAAAGGTGATGATTTTTTTAATGCTGAGAAATATCCGAATATGGTTTTCAAAAGCACTTCGATGAAAAAACTGACTGGCAATAAATATGCACTGATGGGCAATTTAACTATTCGCAACGTAACTAAGCCTGTAAAATTTGATGTTACTTATGGCGGAACAGCTAAAGATGGTTACGGCAATACCAAAGCTGGTTTTAAAGCTTCTACCGTGATCAACCGTTTTGATTATGGTTTGAAATGGAACACTGCAACCGAAGCTGGTGGCGCAACCGTTGGTAAAGATGTTACGATTGATATGAAATTAGAATTTGCACAGGCGAAATAAGCTTCTTTTATGCAAAAAAAACGATGGTCAAAATAGCCATCGTTTTTTTTTGTATTGTTTTTTGTTTCTATAAAAGAAGTACAAAATCAACTTATTTTTCGCGAAGCCAACACAATACAATTGTTAAAATACGTTAATCAGTTGATCAAATTATTATTTAATAGAAACAGGATAATATATTTGAGGAGGTTACAATCCGTTCGTTTCCAGATGTGCTTAATTTTACTTACAAAAAAATTAAAAATACTTCTTTTACCAGCAAAAATATGCAGATAGTTTTACGCTTAAACCCAGCACAATGGAAAACAAGACCAGTAAAATATTATCTGCCAAAAAGTTTGCTTTGGAAACCGCTCAGGTAATTTCTTTAGATGATTATGTTGATATCGACCAGTTAATTGATTTGCAAACGAAGTACGAATCCAATTATCAACGTTTAAAAAAGCAGGAAGAAATCATCAGCATCACTAGTCACGAACTTAAAACGCCCATTACTACCATCAGGCTGTTTTTAAATCTACTGGAAAAACTGACTGCAAAAGAAGAAAATCCGCGTGTGCTGGAACTGGTGCAAAGAACAGAATCTCAGGTAAACCGTCTGGTAAAGCTGGTTAATAATTTACAGGATATATCTGCTCTTCAAAACGGAAAAATCGAACTGAGAAAAGAAATTTTTGATGTTTCTGCTTTGATAAACAGCTGCGCAGACACTTTTCGTTTACAAAACCCGGAATATAAAATCGCAATTAAAGAAAATACCATTGTAGATATTTATGCCGATGCTTTGCGAATAGAACAAGTACTGATCAATTTTATCTCCAACGCCATTAAATATTCGCCGCAAGCCGGTCAGATTTTAATTCATATAGAAAGTACTTTATCCTGGCTTAAAGTTTCGGTTACTGATCAGGGAATCGGGATATCAGAAACTGCTTTGCCACATATTTTTGATTGTTATTTTCGGGCTAACCCAACCGATAACCGATTCAAAGGCAATGGTTTAGGTTTATACATCAGCAAAGAAATTATCACACAGCACGGCGGTGAAACCGGCGTAACCAGCCGGGAAAATTCAGGTTCAACTTTTTGGTTTACCCTGCCCAAATATCCGGTTGATTAAATGCTGAGACAAATCGGCAAATGTAAAAAAATGTTAAACACTGCCTGCGTGTTATTTGCCGCCAACAGAAACGATTATATTAGCCAAGTTTAGCTACAAAATATTTATGCAACCCACCAAACTGATACTGTTTTTATCCATACTTTTTTCTACAGCCTGCTCGTCTGTTTTTGCCCAGCAGGATACCGTAAGTTTAAATACCATCCTCACCAAAACCGTAAAATTTGCCGAAAGTCACCCGGTAGAAAAAGTTTATCTCCATTTTGATAAACCTTATTATGCCGTGGGCGATACCATTTTTTTTAAAGCTTATTTAACAGCCGTTTTGCACGAGCCATCAGCGTTAAGCAAAATTGTCTATGTAGATGTTTATACCAACCGGGATTCGCTGGTAGAAACTTTAAAATTACCAGTAGTAAACAGTGTGGCTTCGGGCGATATTACGTTGCAGCCGCTGGTTTATAAACAGGGAAATTACCATATCCGTGCTTATACCAATTATATGCGTAATGATGACCCGGATTATTTTTTTAATAAAAATATTGCTATTGGAGATTTGGTTGAAAATACCGTTTTAACAAAAGTTTCTTTTTCTGGAGCCACAAAAGATAATCCGGCTAAAGTAAATGCCGGTATTTATTACCAGGACGCGAATGGAGTGCCTTACACCAATAAAAAAGTAACCTGGCGTGTAGAAGTTGATTACGAAGTAGTGGCAAAAGGGAAAGGCACGACGGATGGAAAAGGCTTTTTACCCATTAATATAACCAGTAAACCAGGTACGCAACTGGGCGCAGGAACTTTATACACGATAATTGCAAATGATAAAAAACCAGTAACCAACACATTTTCTTTACGTACGGCAACTGCTGCGCCTGATGTGCAGTTTTTTCCGGAAGGTGGTGATCTGATTGTTGGTGTTCGTGCAAAAATTGCGGTAAAAGCAGTAGCAGCAAACGGTTTAGGTACTTCGGCAAAAGGAACGATAACCGATAACGACGGCAAAACAGTTTCAGAATTTACAGCTGAACATTTGGGCATGGGCGTTTTTGCGCTATTGCCGGAAGCTGGAAAAACTTATCGTGCTAATCTGGTTTTTACTGATGGCTCTAAAAGTACCGTAAATTTGCCACGCGTTTCTCCTGAAGGTATTGGGATGGCTTTAAGTAATACTGATGCAACCAATGTTCTGCTCCGCATTTCTACCAATGATGCTTTCCTGAAAAAAAATCAGAACAAAAGCTTTTACATTATTGCCCGAAGTGGTGGCATTGTATGTTATGCTGCCCAAACTTCTTTGCAGGCACTAATTTACAGTGCTTCTATTCCAAAAACCAAGTTCCCAACTGGCATTGTACAGCTTACTTTGTTTTCTGCAAATGGCCGACCGGTTTGCGAGCGGATTATTTTTATCCAGCACAATGATCAGTTAGGCATCAATTTAAGTTCAGCAAAAACAGCATATGTTTCCAGAGAAAAAGTAAAGATCAATGTAGCAGCAAAAAACAAAACGCTGCCAACAGAAGCCAATTTATCGGTTGCGGTAATTGATGAAAGTAAAATTCCGTTTGATGAAAATGCAGAAACAACTATTTTAACTCATTTGCTGCTTACTTCGGATTTGAAAGGCTACATTGAAAAACCAAACTATTATTTTAAAAACCCCAACGAGCAAACTGCTGCTAACCTGGATATTTTAATGCTGACACAAGGCTACCGCCGCTTCTCCTATCCGATGATTATGGCTGGAACAGCACCCGAAATTACGTTTTTCCCGGAAACCGGAATCGATATTTCCGGTACTTTAAGAGATCTCTCCGGCTTACCGCTCGCACGCGGCGTGATTAAATTGCAAGTTCCGGATCGTAATTTTACTTCACAAGCTGTTACTAATTCGTCTGGTGTTTTCACTTTTCCAAAAGTGCTGGTGCTGGATTCTTCTAAAGTGATACTGAGTGCTAAAGGCAATTCCAACAGCAGAAACATGATGATTATGCTGAATGGAACAGCAGCACAAGCAGTAAATAAAAATCCGCAATGGCCTGATGAACTGTTGAATATTGATAGCACAATGAATACTTATCTGCAAAATGGCAAAAAACAATATTTTAACGGCCGTACTTTAAAAGAAGTAACCATTAAAGGTGTGGTTAATGTGAAAAAGCCAAGTCACGTTGATTATCCGGCGTTAACCGGATTAAGTATGATTCCAGATCAAATTATAACTGGCGACAGGCTGATGGATTGTGCACAGTTTTTAACATGTATGCAGGGAAGCCTTTTCGGGCTGACTTATGTAGAAAATAATTTATACGTGCGCCGTGATTATCAGGCTGGAAATAAAACACCGGTTCAGGCTTTTGTAGGCGGAATGCCGGTTGATGTTTCTTATCTGAACAGCTTGCAAGCCGCCGAAATAGAATCAATAGAAGTGTTTTTGAAAGATGATTTAAGTGGAATAAACCGCACTTACGGTACAAATGGTGTGCTGGTAGTGAACATGAAAAAAATAGAACATAAAAAGGTAACGCTAAAAGATATTCAGGATTTACTGCCGCAGCCCAGCGTGGTTACTTTCGTGCCAAAAGGTTATACCAATAGTCGCGTTTTTTATTCGCCCAAGTATGAAGTAACAAAAAGCACCATGCAGGGTCTGGATTACCGGTCAACCATTTACTGGAATCCACGTGTTTTAACAGATGATAAAGGCAACGCTTCTTTTGAGTTTTATAATGCGGATGGCAAAGGAACTTACCGCGTAATTGCTGAAGGAATTGACAAAGATGGCAACATCGGACGTATGAATTACCGATATAAAGTACAATAGAAATTAATTTTGAATAGAATAAATGTGGCTAAACTTTCCTGTCTGCTTGTGGTTAAATTAGAAATAAAATTTTATGAAACATTCAGAAGAAGACAATAAAGAAGCTTATAATAAATTTCAAGATCTAGTTAACATGTCGGCATCAGAAATTAAAGGCTGGTTAGAAAAAGACGAATCAAAAGAAGTTGGTCAGGATAGCGGCGATGGCGAATCTATCGGAAGAAAATCCGCAAAACATATTATCGCTATCCTGAAAAGTAAAAAAGATGATTTGAGCGAAGATGATTATCACCACATTCATAAAGTGATTTCTTACATCAGTCGGCATAGTGCACAACGCCCAGATGGCGATGTTAGTGATACAAACTGGTTGTATTCTTTAAAAAACTGGGGACACGATCCTTTAAAAAAATAATAGTGAATGGTTTGTTTCATGCTTCTTTTATCGGCATAAAATCAATCGTTTCCAACAAATTCCAAGGTCCATTCAGGTATTCCCAAATCGATAATCCCAAACCCTGAACTTCAAAAGGCTCAAAGTTCAGACTCAGATTTTGCTGTAAATTTACAGCAGTTTGTCGGTCTACTTTATTCTGAATGGTGATATGTGGCCAAAGTGCTTGCTTATCTTGCGGCGTAAGCCATTGCTGCCATTGTTGTTGCATAGTTTTATGCATTTTCTTCAAAGCATCACATTCCAACTTAAAAGCTACGCCTGCACCAATGCTAACTACTTGCGTAACTTGCAGCAACATCGGTTTTTGTTGAGCACGTACTGCTTTTATCGACTCAAAAACCTGCGTTTCATTTCCCGGTAAATGATGAAATAATGTTAAATGCGCATCTAAATAGTTGCGTTCTGCCGGAAAATACTTTTTCCGTAAATCGGTAAAATATGCAGCTGCTTCTTCATTTATTTTTAAGGTGAGAATAACCGGATTTTCGCTCATTTAGTTTCAGTTTTTAAACAAGAACCGGAAACTTTAGATACTGTTTTTATGCCACTAAAAACAGTATCTGTTAATAGTAAAATCAGTAGAAAACAATTTCTTATAACAGCTTTTCTTTTAATGCTGCTTTTGCGGTAGCAAACCATTCATCTTTTAAAATACTCAAAATTACACTATCGCGGCGGCCGCCATCAAATTTTGGTAAATGATTTCGTAAAATTCCTTCTACCGTGCAACCAAGACTTTGCATAGCGGCGATGCTTCTTTTATTGGCATAATCTGCACGAAATTCTATACGTTCTAATTCCATTTTTTCGAAAGCAAATTCTAACAATAAAAACTTGCAATGCTTGTTCAAACCTGTTCCCTGAAAATCTTTTCCGTACCAAGTATAACCCAATTGCAAAGTTTGATTGCTGAGTTGTATATCGTAAAAACGCGTGCTGCCTGCATATTTTTGCTGTCGTTTATCAAACACCAAAAACGGATATTCCTTTTTTTCTTCCCGTGCAGTCAAAGCCAAATTCAGGTAATTTTTCCATCCTTCCGCTCCTGCTGCCGTTATCAAAGAATATTTCCAGATTTCCGGCTCATTCAAAGCAAAAGGAAGCAGCAAATCGTAATCGTCTTTCGTTAGCGGACGAAGTTGAACAAACTCATCTTCTAAAATATAGTTCGAAGCAAAATCAAAAGTTGGAAGCATGTTTAGATTCTATATCTAAGTTTTTAAATATATAACGATAACGGCTTACAAGTATTAACCCAATTATTACAAACCAAACAGGTTCTGGCCAGATAGAAATACGTTCCCAAGTGCCTACATATAATCCTAAAAATGGCACATGTTTGATACTGATAACTGAAGTTATTATAAAAGCAACAGCCGAAACAACACCTAAAATGATGGATAGGTTACTAAACATTTTAAACTTTTGTTTTACAATTAACCCAGCAAGGATGAAACCAACGCTGCATCCAAACACTTGCATTAAAGCTCCTATACCGTGCATGGCAATAATGGTATCTTCCGGAAAATTACCAACAAGTATGACACCAATACCAGCAACAATAAATGAAATAACCGTAGGCCTGACTAATTTTGTTGGATTGTTTCTACCAATTAAAATTGCACCCAAAGCTATAAACAGGCCAAAAACCATAAAAGATGCATTCATTAAGGCATGGTTGGGCGAGTTTATAAAGTTTCCGGAATCAGGGGGAAATTCTCCTGAATGTACGGCTCCTAGATCGCTAATAAAATTTTTGCTCAGTGAAAATGGTGTAGCCCAACTACTTTGAACAATAAATTGGACAATTAAAAACTGTATTGTTAAAATCCACAAAATACATCCCACAACAATTCTGGAACTTGGGTTAGTTGTTGTTTGGTTGGTGTTATCTTCTTCATTCATCATAACTATATTATATTAATTTACAAGATAATCTATTGAATTTTTTAAATTTAAACAAGCATTTAATATTTATATAAAAGTTACCATTTGAACAACTATTCAAATGATTAAGTAATTATACTTCTTTTATTACCTAAAACTCAGTATCCAAGTTTGGATAACCAATTAAATAAGTTACATGCAAACCTAATTTATTTTTAACACGTCCAGCTTTCCAAGTATAGTTTTGATTGGATATGGATTCTGCTAATTGTAACAATTCTTTTGGTCGGTACAATCTTACTAGTGAAACACAACCGTCCCAAACAGTACAAAACGGGATCACTGGAATGAGATAAGTAAACAAAATCCGGGAAATTTTAAACGGACGAATAAACGGTGTCAAGAAAAAGAAAAACAGCGGTTGGAAAATAATTGCACCTAAAAACATTAACGGATTTTTGTCGCCGCCATCAAACAAACAGATTCCTTTTTGCTGACGAACGGCCGCTTTTAAGATACTTTGCAATTGTGCCGGTTTAAAATGATGAGCCGCCGAAAATAAAGTTCGCACACCTTTTAACTGATCCGGAACCAGATTGGCATCAACCGGATCAGCATAAAAATTTATTAAACCATTTGTTTTTTGATGAATGTATTGCCAGGCAGCAGGATTTGGAAATTTATCTGTCAAAGTAATTTGAATACTTTGCATTGTTTGTCTGCTTATATTCTGATGAATTTGTTCGATTGCGCCGCCTCCGCCAGAACCAAGATCAATAACATTGTTTTCGTTGGTTTTCTCCAACACTTCAATAAGTAAAGGAGTTATAGGTTGATAAACGTTCAGCAATCGGATAAAATACCTTAGAAAATCAGTCATTCCCGAACGGATAACATTAGGAAACCAGCTTAAATCTTCAAACTCAAATAATCGCATAACGAGTTTTAGATTTTAAATTGCACGTTGCCAGAAAGCAGATACCTGATTGCTGAAACCTCATCTCCTACTTCTGATCTCCGTTATATTTCCTCAAAAATGCACGACTTTTAATACCTGATTCTTTTAAATCACTTTCTTTCCAGCCGCCGTTTGGGTTAGCAGTGGTTTTTAAAACCGAACAAGTTTCATCTTTATCAGAAACAGACCACGTAACCCAACTGATTTTATGGCTCTCCGCCCAATCTATCCAGGCTTGCCATTCCGGCATGTTCAGTGGTCCATCGCCCGAAGCTTCCATTCCTGCGGATTCTGAAATGAAAATGGGCAGACCTTTTTTCAAAGCGTAATCGCAACGATCGCGTAGATATTGCTTGTGCGTGGCGGCATAAAAATGACATGTATACATCACATTGCTCACATTCGTCAACGGATCATCCGCAGCAGTATGTACATCCTGATCCCAATGCGGCGTTCCAATTAAAATCAGATTGTCTGGGTCGATGGCACGAATCGTTGAAACCATTTCCTGAGAATAAGCTTTTACTTCCGGCCATTTTTCTTCGTCAGGCTCATTAAAAATTTCATAAATCACGTTTGGTGTTTTGCCATATTTTTTTGCCATTTCGGTAAAAAAAGTTTTAGCTTCTTTTAAGCGGATATTATGACTGTGGAAATCAATTATCACATAAATTCCTTCTTTAATTGCTGCATCAACCACTTTTTCTACAATCGCTTTAGAACCTGCCGGATCTTGTATATAACCTTTGTCCGGATCAACGCCCATTGCCGCACGCAAAACGGTGCAATCCCAATCCTGATACAGCCATTTTACAGTTCCGGCAGTATAAAATTGCGGCCAGAAATTGTGCCAACCAAAACTCATTCCACGTAAAACAACTGGTTGGCCGTATTCATCCTGCAATTGTGTGCCCACAACCTGCAACTTGCCGTGCTGTTTTACTACTTGCGCTTTGGTGAGCAAACTTGTAAACGCAAGCATTGCCGTAACTAAAATTATCTTTTTCATTAATTGAATTTAGTAGTTTGTTTTTTTAAAGTATCACCTCATTTCAGCATATTATAAATCATTTATGCTGAAGATTACTCTTGAATAATAGCCAGTTTAATTTGTTCTGCCAGCCATTCCGGAGCTTCTATCGGAATCAAATGGCCAACTCCTTTTGTAGTAACTAATTTTGCGTCTGGCAGATGCGGTATCGTCTCATTCAGGATACTTTCAAAACTGATTGACGGATCGTCTTCCGAAGCTAAAACCGTAATTGGTAAAAACAAACGTGATGAATCTTCGATAATTGAGTGATTTCTGCCTGATATCAGCCACCATCTCCAGGTTTTGTTGTCGCTTTCCAGATTGTTTTTGATAATCAACGCGCGTTGTGCTTCACTTAAAGGCAATATCGTACTTTTCTCAACTGCAATTTCTGCCTGTTTCTGGTCCGGGTGGTTAAGCCTTTTTTGCAGTTCTTCATCAGAAATCTGTTCTGCTGTTGGCGGAGACGGCGCTACCAGAATTAATTGTTTTACAGCAAAGTTGGGATCGTTAGCGGTTACATCAACGGCAAGTTTGCCACTCATTGAATGTCCGATCAATACGTACGATTCAACATTCATCGATTCTAATTTTTTCCTGATAAAAGAAGCATAAGCAGCAATAGAAGGTTCTGGCAAAGCAGGTTCTCCGGCAAAACCAGGCAAATTAAGCGCAATACAATTATAATCTTTTTGCAAATGTGCAATTACCCATTGCCAGCTCTGTGCTGATCCGCCAAAATAATGTAGAAAAACCAAGGTTTCTTTTAAATCATTTTCTTGATCTGATGAACTGACGTTTGTTGTAGTAGTCATTATGAAGTTTGTTAAAACTTCAACTTCAACAGAAGCATTTAAAAATTGTGTTGCTGCTATTTTGTTCGCTTTTGTAAAACTGCAATTCGTTCTTCAAACTGCACTTTTAATTCGGCTATTAATTCCGCAATATCTTTTCTGTCCAGCCATAATTCATAAATGGCCGAAGTTTTAATTCCGGCTAAAAGCTGTTGCAATTTCAATTTTTTATCTTGTAAAAACAGCAGTATCGCCTGTAAATCATGAACGTTTTCAGGCTGATCGGGAATGTAAGTTAAAGCATTTCCGCTGATGATATGTTCGTGCAAACGGTTCAGTTCTTCCAGATCACCGCTTTTGTAAACTTCATTTAATTTGATGGTGATGGCCGTTGCGCGTTCATTTAAATCTTCATCCGCATCCACCAGTTTATCCGGATGAATTTGCACGATTGCTTCGCGATACAAACGTTTCAGTTCCTGCTTTTCCTCCGCAGAAACCAAATTTGGTGTGCTAAAAGAAGCATGATTTGTTTTTAAACCAACTGGTTCATGGTAATTTTTGCCACGCTTTTTTTGCTCTAGCCGCTTTAATTTTTTCGCTTGTTTTTGATTTTTATACTGATTGGTTAATTCCTGAATGCGCTGAATTTGAGTTGATAAAGCATACTGAATTTCAGACTGAAAAATGTTGATAGTTGCTTCCAAACCAAGTAGTTCCGATTCCAGCAAAGCAATTTCTTTTTCCAGCAACAGGATTTTATTTTGATCAAAAGAAGAGTTTTTATCGGGTAAAAGAAGCATGTTGTTAGAAGCTACCAAATCTGCCTTAAATTAATTTTTTTTGGTTGAAAAGGTTTTAATAAAAATACCTTGCAGAATTTAAAGATTAAATTTTATGTACTGCTTTTACCAGACTAAAAACAGCAAAACCTTAAAGTAATTAAACCTTAAGGTTTTGCTGATCAAAAACTGATGCACGAATTATAGTTTCAATTCATTTTTCAACTTAAACTAAAGTAGCTAAAGCTTCTTTGGTAAAACCTTTTAACTCATTACTACGACCTTCGGTAACTTTTTTAATCCATTCCGGATCGGCCAATAAAGCACGGCCAACGGCAACTAAATCAAATTCGCCTTTTTCCATGCGGTTTACCAATTCATCGATGGATTTTGGTTGAGAAGTTTCTCCTGCAAAAGCAGCCATGAACTCGCCCGAAAGTCCGACAGAACCAACTGTAATAGTTGCTTTACCGGATATTTTTTTGGCCCAGCCAGCAAAATTCAAGTCAGAACCTTCAAATTCAAGTTCCCAAAAACGGCGTTGCGAGCAATGGAAAATATCTACTCCTGCATCGGCCATCGGGTTTAACCAGGCTTCCATTTCGGCAGGAGTTGGTGCTAATCTTACGGTTAAATCCTGCTGTTTCCATTGCGATAAACGCATGATAATGGCAAAATCATCACCCACAGCAGCACGAACGGCTTTAGTTACTTCTACTGCAAAACGACTGCGTTCAGCTAATGTTTTTCCGCCAAAAGCATCTGTACGTTTGTTCACACCTTCCCAGAAAAACTGGTCGATTAAATAACCGTGGGCACCATGCAATTCTACCGTATCAAAACCTAAACGTTTGGCATCGGCAGCAGCACTTGCATAAGCGGCGATGGTATCCGTAATGTCGTTTTCGCTCATTTCAACACCACCCATTTTCCCTTCGGAAACATAACCAGACGGACCTTCAAATGGTGTAGCCGGAAGCCACTCGCCTAACTGTGGCATTACGCCCATGTGCCAGATTTGCGGAGCTATTGCACCGCCAACAGCATGTACGCCATCAACTACATTTTTCCAGCCGGCTAAAGCTTCCTGTCCGTAAAAGTGCGGAATATTCGGATCGTTGGATGATGCCGTGCGATCAATTACGGTTCCTTCGGTCAAAATTAATCCGGCTTCATTTTCTGCACGGCGTTTGTAATATTCGGCTACGTTATCGCCCGGAATTCCGTTTGGAGAAAAAGAACGCGTCATGGGAGCCATAACGATCCGGTTTTTCAGATTTAGTGATTTCAATTGAAACGGACGAAAAAGTGTATCCAGTTGATTAAGATTTTGTGTTGTGCTCATAAATTGATGTTATAACAGCAAATCTATCAACCTAAAATTAAAGCCTGCTACGTAAATTTATTTGTTACCACGAACTGACAGTAACTCTATTGATTTACATTGAAGTGATTGATAATTTTTCATCTATAAAAGAAGCATCGGTTTAAAAGACCCTGATGAAAACAAGCCTTACTTAAATCGAATAGCTTTTACTGGAGAAATAGAACTTACCAGCATCGAAGGAATTAGAAGTACCAGCACGCAAACCACCAGCGTACCTATATTAAGCAGCAAAACATCACTCCAGTTTAATTGAATTGGCACAAAATTCATGTAATAAGAAGTTTGATCGAGCTTGAAAAAGTGCGTATAGTTTTGAAAATAGCTAATTCCCACACCAAATAAATTACCTAAAAGCAAACCTGCAGCAATTAAATAAAGCGCATTAAGCAGAAACATTTGCTGGATGCTCCAGTTGTTGGCTCCCAAAGCTTTCAACATTCCGATCATGCTGGTGCGTTCTAAAATCATGATTAGCAAAGCAGAAATCATGTTGATAACGGCTACAATCACCATTAAAATCAGGATGACCTGTGTGTTCACGTCCAACAAAGTCAGCCATTCAAATATGGTTGGATAAAACTGCTGCACGGTAAAAGATTTGAATTCTACAGGCAAAATATTGCTTAAAGTTTGTTCAGATTCATCCAGTTTATTAAAATCCGGAATCTGGATTTCGTAACCGCCAACTTCATTTGGTTTCCAGTTATTTAAACGCCTGATGAGCGAGAGTGAGCCCATTACAAACGTTTTATCTACTTCCTCTACACCAACGTTAAAAATACCAACAATTTTAAATTTGCGTTTGCGCAGCGGTTGCTGTACAAAATACATCAAAAAATCGTCGCCAACTTTTAGTTTCAAACGATCGGCGGTGTATTGCGAAATCATGATCTGTTTTTGCGCCGCTGCCGAATCTTTGAAATTGATGACACGACCTGATGCCATGTTTTTTTCAAAAAAAGACCAGCTGTAAGTTTTGTCTACGCCTTTTAAAACCACGCCTTCTATCGCATCATTGGCCTTGATAATGGCCGGTTTGGTAGCAAAAGGCTCGATGTGTGTAAAAGCTTTGCCGGTATCTATTTGGTGCAGCAAAACAGGATCTGCCGCGAAAGGAGAATTTTCGTAAGAAGTATTCAAATCATACTTTACAATCTGGATATCACCAGAAAAGCCTCTTACTTTTTCCCGGATTTCCTGCTTAAAACCTTTTACAATAGCCAGGCTCAAAATCATCACGCCCAAACCCAGCATAATACCTGTAATGGCAATGCGCACAATCATTTTAGAGAACGTACGTTTGCTGCGGAAAGAAATGCGGCCTGCAATAAAGGTTGCGATGTTCAAACTTGGAAAAATTGTTTTTTTGTATCTTGGCAAAGATGCAGTTTTTAAGCTGAATTTATTTTGCCAACGCTAAACCGAAGAACGCCGGCAGTACAATTTTAGTTTTTAATTATTTGTTGCCGATTTTTATCCGATAAAAGAAGCATCTACTAAATGCAAAAAACAAATTATGAATTATAGAAAAGCGCTTTATGCAAAATAAAAAACTAAGCCGGCTGATAGCCATAATGCTTCTTTTACAGGCAAATTTTTGTTGTGCACAAACGCGGGCAATACAAACCGGTGCCGATCAAACAAGTTTGTACGTGCCGCTTTTACAAGGAAAAAAGGTTGGTATGGTAGTTAATCAGACTTCAGTAATTGGCGCAAAAAATGTGTTGAGTGTAGATAGTTTACTGAAACTGGGCATCAAAATAACAGCTATTTTTGGTCCGGAACATGGTTTTCGCGGTAACGCCAGCAACGGCGCAAAAGTAAATGATGCAGTAGATGGTAAAACCGGGCTGCCGATAATTTCTTTGTATGGTAAACATTATAAACCATCAGCAGAGGATTTGAGAAACGTTGATGTAATAGTTTATGACATTCAAGATGTTGGTGCACGCTTTTATACTTACATTAATACTTTGGCCGATGTGATGGAAGCTTGTGCAGAAAATGGCAAAGAATTAATTATTCTGGATCGGCCAAATCCAAATGATTTTATAGACGGACCAATTCTGGATATGAAGTTAAAATCCGGCATCGGCCGGTTTCCAATTCCAATTACGCACGGGATGACAATTGGCGAATTTGCACAAATGGTAAACGGCGAAGGCTGGCTGCCCAATAAAATGCAGTGCAAAATCAAGGTAATTCCTGTTAAAAATTATACACATGGCATGGATTATACTTTGCCGGTTAATCCATCGCCAAACTTGAACACGCAGCAATCAATTTTACTTTATCCGTCGTTGTGTTTGTTTGAAGGTACAATGATTAGCCAGGGACGCGGAACTTTGATGCCGTTTACTGTTTTAGGCAGTCCGGATTTAAAAGGAATGTATGCTTTCAGTTTTACGCCGGTTAGCATTCCCGGAAAATCTGAAACGCCTTTGCATCAA
Source organism: Janthinobacterium lividum (assembly GCA_050955045.1). Taxonomy (GTDB): domain Bacteria; phylum Bacteroidota; class Bacteroidia; order Sphingobacteriales; family Sphingobacteriaceae; genus Mucilaginibacter_A. The sequence continues at coordinate 47,319 of JBPBQV010000012.1, forward strand.
AACAAAGCATGTTTTGGTTTGGATTTAAGAGATTACAATACAGCAAAACTTCGCAAATCCGGACAAATCAACTTAAAATGGATGATGGAACTGTACAAAGCTTTCCCCGTAAAAGAAAAGTTCTTTGATATGTCGCAAAGCAAGCAAATGGGAAATATTGATAAACTTGCCGGCACTACTGCTTTTAAGGAACAAATTATTGCAGGCAAAAGTGAAAAAGAAATTCGCCAAAGCTGGGAACCGGAATTAAGCCGTTACAAAGCAATGCGTTTAAAATACGTGTTGTACAAATAATAATTAAAATGAGAATTATTTTTATGGGTACGCCCGATTTTGCGGTGGCTTCGCTGGATGCTTTGGTAAAAGCCGGAATGGACGTGGTTGCCGTAGTTACCGCGCCGGATAAACCATCAGGACGCGGCCAGCAGCTTTCGCAGTCTGCAGTAAAGCAATATGCTGATCAGCATCAGATTGAAACACTTCAACCCGAAAAATTAAAAAATGAAAGTTTTTTGACGGAATTGCATAACCTGAAAGCAGATCTGCAGGTTGTTGTTGCTTTCCGGATGTTACCAGAAATTGTATGGAGTATGCCGCCAAAAGGAACGATTAATTTACACGCTTCACTTTTGCCTCAATATCGTGGTGCAGCACCAATTAATTGGGCAGTTATTAACGGCGAGCATCAAACCGGCGTAACTACATTTTTTCTGAAGCAGGAAATTGATACCGGAGATGTAATTTTGATGGATAAAATAAGCATCCTGGAAGTGGATACCGCCGGAGATGTGCACGATAAACTGATGCTTTTAGGCGCAGATTTGCTGGTAAAAACCGTTAAATTTATTGAAGCAGGGACATACCAAGAAATGCCGCAAGATGAATTGGTTACTGCTGATGAAGAACCAATTGAACTTAAACATGCACCCAAAATTTTCAAGGATGATTGCTTGATCAACTGGATACAGCCAACCGAGCAGGCTTATAATTTCATCCGTGGATTAAGTCCGTATCCTAGTGCTTTTACTTATATAAATGATAAGGTTTTTAAAATTTTTAAAGCGGAGAAGCAAGTTACAGAAGTTGCCATTTATCCCGGTGCAATTATATCAGACAATAAAACCTTTCTAAAATTTGCTTGTATCGATGGTTTTATCCTGGTAAAAGAAGTACAGTTGGAAGGTAAAAAGCGTATGGCTATTGAAGATTTCCTGAGAGGTGTAAAACCGTAATTGCTGAGTTATAGGTAATGTTTTTTTGCTTAATCTTTTGTTAATAATAATTTATGCAAACTATGATAAGCATTTGTTGTTGATAAAATAACTAATCAACAAATAGTATTATGAAAAAAGTAAGTGTAGTAATGATTGTGGCCATGACTTTAGGTGTATTTGGATATGCATCGGCACAAACAACTCAAACAGGATCAACTACTGGAACTGGTACAACTACCGGAACTGGAACGAGTACCGGAACCAGCACTGGCAAAGGTTCAATGAAAAGTAAAACTAATCGTTCAGGTACCAGTAGTAAGGGTACCGGTACAATGGGTACAGGAAGAACTGGAACAGGCACAGGTACAATGGGAACAGGCAGAACAGGTACAGGTACAATGGGAACGGGAACAAGTAGAACTGGAACAATGGGAACAGGTACAACCGGAACTGGAACTGGTACAATGGGAACAGGTACGAATGGCACTGGAACTGGTACAACTGGAACCATGAATAATGGTACAAGAACTGGATCAACTACAACTCCACCACGGAAATAATTTGTTTCTGTTAAAGTAAAAAAGCTTTCATAATAATTATGAAAGCTTTTTTTTATGGTATAAAAATTAAGTTTTTATTATATAACTACATCCACAACCTGATCTAAAACTAAGTCAAAATTCGGAGTTTTAGTCCAGTCAATAGTTCTATGTTTAAGCTGATTAAGTGGCGACCATCTTTCTGGCTCGCCGTGCAAACTGATAACAATGCTTGGTGTGCCATAAGCAGCAGCAATATGCGATACGCCGGTACAATTAGAAATCAGCGCAAAAGCATCTTTAATTAAAACGCCAACTGCACCCAAAGTAGTTTTACCAGTCATATTATAAGCTTCGTGCTTCATATGCTGCATTACTTCTGTTGCCAAATGTTCTTCATCTTTTGTTCCGGTAATTATCACATCAAAACCCTGCTCCTGGCAATAATCTGCCAATGCAGCAAAATAAGCAGGCGGCCATTGTCTTGCTAAACTGCGTGAACCGGGATGGATACAAATATATTTCTGCGGAATGATTTGCAGGTTCAGCTGATCAAAAGCATCACGATCATAACTGTTCAACGGAAATTCCAGTTCGGGTCCAACAGAAGGAATGCCCAAATGGTTCATCAGCAATAAATGACGTTCAATTTCTGGGATGCCGGTTGGATATTTTAAAAATAACGGATTGGGGCGATAATCTTCTTCGCGATAAAAACCGGCGGTATAAAAAGCACCGAACAGCTCAATCATAGGATTTACAATTGAACCATTTCCCTGCATCTGCAAAGCCAGATCAAATTTCTGCTGCTGCACTTCCTGCAAAAAAGCAGTAATTTTTTCAGGATTGATTTCCTGCTCAGGCAATCCCGGATAACCAGGAAAAGCAATAAAAGCGTTAAAATAATCAGGGAAACGGGTAAGCAAACTTTCTGCCCAGGGCAAACCAATTAAGGTAATATGTGCATCCGGATAAGTGGTGCGCAAAGCCCGAAAAGCAGGAACTGAACATAATAAATCGCCTAATTGCAAGGCGCGAAAAACAACAATTTTTTGAATTGGATGTGCAGTTAACATAATTTCGACAAGTTGTGAATTTAACCTGAATATCAAAATTATGTTTCACACTGAGGATTAATGGATACTGTTTTTATGCTGATAAAAACAGTATCCGTTTAAAATTACTGATCCTTAAACTTTTCGTCTGACCGGACAATATGTGTTTTACCGTGTGGCTGTGGGTTTCCATCACGATCAACATTTACAAAAACCAGTTTATCAACAGTGAGAATACTTTTACGGGTAATTTTATTCCGGACTTCGCAGCAAAGCGTAATAGAAGTACGTCCAAAATGAGTAGCCGTCATCCCTAGTTCAATAATATCACCTTGGCGCGCAGAGCTTACAAAATTAATTTCCGACATAAATTTGGTAACAACATGCGGATTATCTAACTGGCAAATGGCATAAATTGCAGCTTCTTCATCAATCCACATTAATAAACTGCCGCCAAACAAAGTACCATTTGGGTTGAGATCTTCCGGTTTTACCCATTTACGCGTATGAAAATTCATTTTAGTTCTTCAGCTTACCTTTGTACATTTTTTTAAACTGATTAAAACGTTGTTCTGATACATTTTGAATATACGGATTATCACCGTTGTGTTTTGCATAGTTCTGGTGATATTCCTCAGCCCGATAAAAATCTTTTAAAGGAACAATTTGCGTAACAATTGCGCGCTGAAACATACCCGATTTTAAAGCATCTGCTTTTGCTGTTTCTGCCATTGATTTTTCTGCTGCATTTGCATAAAACACAACAGAACGATATTGTGTGCCTTCATCCGGGCCTTGTTTGTCTTGGGTTGTTGCATCATGCGAAGCGTAAAAAACTTTAGACAATTCCTGGTAAGAAACTTTTTTAGGATCGTAATAAACCAAAACCGACTCGGCATAACCTGTATTTCCAGTACTTACTTTTTCATAAGTTGGGTTTGAAACATTACCACCAGCGTATCCTGAAATTACAGAATCCACACCGGCTACATCTTCAAAAATTTCTTCGGAACACCAAAAACAACCTTCGGCGAAAGCAGCAACGGCTTTCCCTTTTGGGGCGATCACAGATATTTTCCGGACTCCGCCTTTACCAGGACCATCAAAAACAGTTAAATTACTGGAAGAAGCTTGTCCACAGGAAGCAAAAAACACTGCAGCAAGTACCAAATTATACATTTTTGTGTAAAGGTTCATATTTGTAAATTTATATTTGAATAAACAATATACGCAAGCAGTTACGTTTTATCGGTAAATTCAATGAAAACTTACACTGATTTTACAAGGTCAATTTTTTGTGCACTAAAAGAAGTAAATGGTAATTATGTTGTTACTGCTTTACTAATTCCTGTAACTTTTGCGTCTCATGGTCAGCTAATTTCTGCAAAGGTGATTTGGCCATCATCTTCATCATCATGTTCAACACTGCAGAAATGGTGAAAGTTACTTCTGTTTGCGTTCCTGCTTCTTTTATCGCCCATTTTAATTGCAGCGGAAAAGGAGGATTTTCTATCGCATTAATTAAAATTTCTGTTGGATTTCGGCTGGCAACTTGCAAAACCAGCTTAGCCATATTCTGAATGTTAAAACGTGCTTCATCTCTGGTAGATTTCCAGTCAACAATGTTTTCGGGCATCAATTGCTGATGATTATTTAAATCTCCCAGAAAACTATATACAGATGCAACTGGTGCATTTAGCGTAATATTACTTTCAATAACAGTCATAAAAAAGATTTAATCGGCAATGATTACTTGCCCCACTCGGCAGGATTGACGCGCCATTGTTGTAAAACTCCAATCTGATTTTCGTTAATGTATTGGTTAGCAGCTGCGTATTTAATCAGTGCAGCATAATTAGATAAGGTAGCAAAACGGCAGCGTGCATTTTTAAAATTTTCGGTAGCTTCATCCAACCCATATGTAAAAATGGCTGCTAATCCTGCGACATCTCCGCCAGCTGCGCGCAACGCTTCAACGGCTTGCAAGCTACTTTTACCGGTCGAAATTAAGTCTTCTACTACCACAATCCGTTGTCCGCGGTGCAATTCGCCTTCTACCAAATTGCCGGTTCCATGTTCTTTTGGTTTGGACCGAACGTATAAAAACGGCATTCCCAATTCCTGCGCTACCAAAACACCTTGCGGAATTCCGGCCGTTGCCACACCTGCAATACAACTTACAGCACCAAATTCTTCCTGAATCATGGCTACCAGTTGCTGGCGGATATAGGTACGGATAGTTGGATGTGAAAGCGTTAAACGATTATCACAATAAATAGGTGATTTCCAGCCCGATGCCCAGGTAAAAGGTTTATCTGGTTGTAGTTTGATTGCTTTAATCTGCAATAAAAATTCTGCAACCTGTTGCTCAACTTCGTTTTTATGAAACATAAAAGCAGTTTGGCAAATTTAAAAAACACTGAACATCGCCTGAATGGAGAAGGTATTTTACTGATAAAAAAGTTTTTTTATGTGAAAATATCATCATGATTACTAACTGTTTCTAACTGGTATTGGATAAAGAAATACAAATTGCAGCTTAGCAAAGATAAAAATCCTTCAAGTTTTAGTGCATATTTTAGCTATAATAATTATAAAAACAGGAACAGCTGAATTTTAATTCAATTGTATAACCCATTCTTAACAGTTGGTTAACAACAATTTATGCGCCTTGCGTTGGCTGATTTTCAGGTTTCAACTATATTCAAAAATATTTTTAAAAACTATAACCTTAATAAAATACGTTACGTATAAGTGAACTACAAAAAACCAATTTGTTATGGAACTCCAAACATTGTTAAGAACATTAAGTAAAGACATAGAAGAAAAAAGCAGTTTATTATCATTAGCAGAAGCAGAACATCGTGATACTTCAAAAGTAAAAATGGAACTGGAAATTGCACTTGAAAACTATAGCTCCGTTTTTAGTGCATTGCCGCTACTAATGTAAATTACAGTCCTATTCTAAACAAATTTGAAGGTTTGTGCTTTGGTAGATTTATTTACCTGGTACAAACCTTTTTTAGTATTGATGAATTTTTAATTTTTTTTTCGTCGGTAAAATTTATTCCGTTATTTGGTAACCGTTAAATGATACTTTATCTGGAAATGCTTCTTTTACCATACAAAAATTAAAGCAATCATTTTTTAAAGTTGTCCGGAGATCCTCAGGAAGAAATTATGCAAAATCCATTTTATAATATTTATATTGATGATAAACACTTGGTTATTGCAGAAGCAGTACCCGAAGGCTTTACTGATTATCAGGAAATTGATAATGATAAAGCAGATTTGAAATTGATTTATGCATTGATTTTTAATTTACCCAATCAGCATAAATTTTTGTTGCTGTGTAAAAATGCCAAAACAACTTTACGGAAACTATCCAAAAGTATCCGTTTGATTGAAGCTGCCGGCGGATTGGTTAAAAACGAGCGAAAAGAATACCTGGTTATTTTTAGAAACGGCGTTTGGGATTTGCCAAAAGGTAAAATTGAAGATGGCGAAAAAACCCGAAAAGCTGCCGTTAGAGAAGTGGAAGAAGAATGCGGCATCAAAGTAAAAAAAGCTGGCCGAAAAATTTGCAAAACTTACCACGTTTACAAGCAACGCAACGAAGAGTTAGCACTGAAAAAAACGCATTGGTACCGCATGAAAGCCGAAGGCCAGGATAAATTAAGACCTCAAAAAGAAGAAGGCATTACCAAAGCACGCTGGTTTACGCGTGAAAAATTCAGCATTTTGACCAAAAATACGTATCCATCTATTATGGATGTTTTGGATAATATGGGTTTGCTTACAGAAATGGAAGTGCCTTTGTTGGAATAAACTGACTTACATCACCATTATACTTTAAAATTTCGCGCACAATAGTAGAGCTGATAGAAGAATAACCAGGTTTACTTACGATAAAAATACTTTCGATTTCTGGTTCCAGCGCGTGGTTCATTTGGGCAATTGCTTTTTCGTACTCAAAATCAGAAACTGTACGGATGCCGCGGATCATGTAACTCGCTCCTATTTGCTTGCAAAACGCTACCGTTAAACCTTCATAAGCAATTACTTCTATTTTAGGTTCATCTGCAAAAACGGCTTTTAGCATCTGCTCTCGTTTTTCGGGCGAAATCAATGGTTTTTTAGTACTGTTTAAACCGATGCCGATATAAACCTTATCAAACAAACTGATAGATCGTTTTAAAATATCTACATGAGCTTTGGTAACCGGATCAAAAGAACCTGGAAAAAGAGCCGTTTTCATACAACAAAAATATTAAATCTGTTCGTTTTGAAGAGTTGATTCTTCGGAGATTGAACTTTTAAAAAACGAAAAAGCCGTATTGCCGTAAACCCGTTTTTCAGAAAAGTTAGGTTGGTTATTTAAGTTTTGGTACGATGGATGTTCCACAATCAGCAAACCGCCGGGCACCAATAAATTACGGGTAAAAACAGCATTTGGCAGTTGCGGAATTTTATCCAGATCATAAGGCGGATCAGCAAAAATTACATCATATTGCTTAGTTTCTGCTTCCAGAAATTTGAAAACATCAGCCTTAAAGGTTGTAATTTCTGGAAACTTGTGCTTTAGTGCCATATCTTTTAAATAAAAAATACATTGCGCCGCCCGATCAACCGCAACCACACTTTCGGCTGCCCGCGAAGCAAATTCCATGGCAATATTTCCGGTTCCGCTAAACAAATCCAGCACTTTCAAGCCTTCAAAATCCAGCAAATTGTTTAGAATATTAAATAAAGCTTCTTTCGCCAAATCTGTGGTTGGCCGTACCGGTAAATTATTTGGCGGATTTAAGCGCAATCCTTTCAGTCGTCCTCCGATAATCCGCATCAGTTTAAACCTAAAAACTGAATAACCTGATGCTGTGGTAAACCATTTTCCGGCATAAAATTAGTCAGCGTAAACAAAATAACATCTTTAAAAAACTCCTTTAAACGAAGCATTTGTTCGCCATTTGCTTCTATCCTGCCGCTTATCACAATGGTTGTTTCTTCCGGTTTTAAGTTGAGCTGATCTGCCACCAGAGCCGTAAAATAAACCAATTCGTCTAATGTGGAGATCAAAAACTGATTGTAAAAACGAATTTTATGCTGTTCGGGATACAGTACCTGCAATTGGTTTTTTTCCAAAAACAGATACAGATTCTGGCTGGAAGGCTGCTTTTTCAGCACTGTTTTAATCCAGCTTTTTGGCGCAAACAAAATTTCTGTTGTATTAAACTTACTTTCAATCTTCCTTAAAATATGCTCCGGAAAAATAAAAATAACCGTGTTTTCCCCATTTTCAATCTGATCTTTTAAAACTGCATCTGCTTCTTTTATCAGCAAAAATGCAGCGTAATCTGCTAAATTTTCATCGGTAAAAACAGCATCTGGTATTAAACAAAAACTATTGCTTTCTGCTGCAATAATTAATTTTTGATAAGATAAATTCAACGTTTCTGAATGAACAGAAGACTCAAAAAGCTGATTTAGAGGACTGTTGGTACTTACCCGGACTAATTTATTGGTTTTAGCATGACGGACGGCATAACTAAAAGTATCCGGATTTAAAAAAACGAGCAACTGGAAATCAGCTGTGTTTGCAGAATTAAAATCAGGATCGGAATAGTTTATCGGGACGAAGTGCATCAGTAAGCAAAAGTAAAAAATTTTGCCAATAGACTTTAAGCGTTTTTATATTGATTTTTGAGGATGATGAATGAAGATCTGATCCGCAAAGCTTTTCCGCATACGCCTACGTTACAGCAAATGGAACTTTTTAGTTTGCTGCACCAGTTTTTGATCAGTACGGATGAAGATTCCTGTTTTGTTTTAAAAGGTTATGCCGGAACCGGGAAAACCACCGTGCTGGCCGCGCTGGTAAAATTGCTCAGAAACTATAATTTCCAATCGTTTTTGATGGCTCCAACTGGTCGGGCGGCAAAAGTAATGAGCAGTTATTCCGGCCGGAAAGCCTTCACCATCCACAAAAAAATATACCGTAAAAAGAGTGCCGTTACGCCCGACATGAATTTTTCTACAGCAGATAATCTCCATGAAAATACACTTTTTATTGTGGATGAAGCTTCCATGATTTCTGGGGAAAGTGGCGGACATGGCAACAGTTTGCTGCACGATTTAATCGAATACGTTTACAATTCGCGCAATTGCAAACTACTGCTGATTGGAGACACAGCGCAGTTGCCGCCGGTTGGTTCGGAACAAAGCATCGCCCTGGAACCGAAAATTTTAAAGGACTTTTTTCATCTGCGGATTTTTAGTTACGAACTGACTGAAGTGATGCGACAGGAAAAAAATTCGGGTATTTTGGAAAACGTTACGGCGATGCGGAACCTGATCAGAAATGAAGAAGCCGAATATCCGCAAATCATTACCAAAGGATTTAAAGACATTTACCGCATGACCGGCGAAAAGCTGGAAGAAGGTTTAAATTATGCTTATCAGAAATACGGCATGGAAAACACGCTGCTCATCTGCCGGTCCAATAAAAACGCCAATACTTATAACCAGCAGGTGCGCGCCCGGATTTTATACCGCGAAGAAGAACTGACTGGCGGCGATTTTATCATGGTGGTGCGCAACAATTATTTTTGGATGAAAGATCAGGAAGAAGGCAGCACCAATTTTATTGCCAACGGCGATATTGGACAGATCAAAAGAGTACGCAATATCCGCGAAATGTATGGTTTTCAATTTGCCGATGTGCAGTTGGAATTTACCGATTATGCGGATGGTTTGACTTTGGACTGCATAGTGATGCTGAATACTTTATATACCGAAACGCCAAGTTTATCGCAAGTAGAAAGTCAGCGTTTTTTTGAAGAAGTGATGAAAGATTACGAACATATCGCCAGCAGACAAAAAAAGATGGAAGAACTGAAAGCAAACCCGTATTTCAATGCGCTGCAAATTAAATTTGCTTACGCCGTTACTTGTCACAAAGCGCAAGGCGGACAATGGGACGCGGTTTTTGTAGATCAAGGTTATTTGACTGAAGAAATGCTGAATACAGATTTTTTGCGCTGGTTTTACACGGCCTGCACGCGTGCATCTAAAGAACTTTTTCTGATCAATTTTAATGAGAAGTTTTATCAGGATAAACTGCCTGACACTTTTTAGGTGCTAAAAGAAGCATCAATCTAACTTATTGGACTTTTTTACAATTCATTTTAGAGTTTTTGCATGGTAAAAGAAGTATTGGATTCAAATCAATCCAGACAGACTTTTTGTCATTTAAAAATAAAAGTAGCTGACGAATGTTCTTATTTTCTTCATAAAAAAACATTGGTTACGGATTTGTGCTTCAATCAGTATGAATTTAAACAACTATACCATAAAAGCCCAGGAAGCAATTCAGAAAGCCTCTGAAATTACAACTGGAAACCAACAGCAAGCCATCGAAAATGCGCATTTGCTGAAAGGAATGTTGCTAGTGGATGAAAACGTTGTCAACTATCTACTCAAAAAACTCAACGTCAATATTAGTCGCCTTAATACTTCGCTGGATGAACAGATTGCAACCTATCCAAAAGTGAGCGGCAGCAATGTTTACTTGTCATCCGCAGCGAACACTACTTTGCAAAAAGCTTTGGCTTATGTAAAAGAATTTAAAGACGAATTTGTATCCGTAGAACATCTTTTACTGGCAATTTTAGCGGCAAATGACAAAACCAGTTCTTTATTAAAAGATTTTAGCGCAACAGAAAAAGACCTTAAAAAAGCGATTCTGGAACTGCGCGGAAACAGTAAAGTAACTGATCAAAATGCAGAAGCGACCTACAATTCGCTGAACAAATACGCTCGGAACTTGAATGAATATGCAGAATCAGGAAAACTTGATCCTGTCATCGGAAGAGATGAAGAAATTCGTCGGGTAATTCAGATTTTATCACGCAGAACTAAAAACAATCCAATTCTAGTTGGCGAACCCGGCGTTGGTAAAACGGCTATTGCTGAAGGAATTGCCTTTCGAATTATCAAAGGCGACATCCCGGAAAATCTAAAAGCCAAAACCGTTTTTTCGCTTGATATGGGAGCGCTGATTGCCGGAGCTAAATACAAAGGCGAGTTTGAAGAACGCTTAAAAGCAGTAATAAAAGAAGTAACACAAGCCGATGGCGAGATCATTATGTTTATTGACGAGATCCATACGCTGGTTGGTGCAGGTGGTGGCGAAGGCGCTATGGATGCAGCAAATATTTTAAAACCTGCTCTTGCCCGTGGCGAACTACGTGCGATTGGTGCCACGACTTTAAACGAATACCAGAAATATTTTGAGAAAGATAAAGCATTGGAACGTCGTTTTCAAAAAGTAACCGTGGATGAACCAAATACAGCCGATGCGATTTCCATTCTCCGCGGAATTAAGGAAAAATACGAAACGCACCATAAAGTCCGGATCAAAGATGAGGCGATAATTGCTTCGGTAGAGATGTCGCAACGCTACATTGCTGATCGTTTTCTGCCCGACAAAGCCATCGATTTAATGGATGAAGCCGCTTCCAAATTGCGTTTGGAAATGGATTCTGTACCGGAAGTGGTGGACGAGCTAGAACGCCGGATCATGCAACTGGAAATCGAGCGTGAAGCCATCAAACGCGAAAATGACGAGAAACGGGTAAAAGAATTGAGTGAAGAAATTGCTAATCTTTCCAACGACCGTGATTCCGTCCGTGCGAAATGGCAAGGCGAAAAAGATTTGGTCGATAACGTCAACACTAAAATTGAGCAGATTGAAAACTTTAAACTCGAAGCTGATCAAGCTGAACGTGCAGGCGATTATGGAAAAGTTGCCGAATTACGTTATGGCAAGATCAAGGAAACCGAAGCGGAAGTTGAAAAACTGAAAAAGCAGATTGAAGACGAGCAGGGCGATGGCCGGATGCTTAAAGAAGAAGTTACGGCGGATGATATTGCCGGTGTGGTTGCTCGTTGGACAGGGATTCCAGTTTCGAAAATGATCCAGAGCGAGCGTGAAAAATTGCTGAATCTGGAAGATGAACTGCATAAACGTGTAGCTGGTCAGGAAGAAGCGATTGAAGCTATTTCTGATGCCATTCGTCGTAGTCGTGCAGGTTTGCAAGATCCGCGAAAGCCGATTGGTTCCTTTATTTTCCTCGGCACAACCGGTGTTGGTAAAACAGAATTGGCAAAAGCTTTGGCTGAATATCTGTTTAATGATGAATCGGCTTTGGTTCGGATTGATATGAGTGAATATCAGGAACGCCATGCAGTTTCGCGTTTGATCGGCGCACCTCCGGGATATGTGGGTTATGATGAAGGCGGACAATTAACGGAAGCTGTACGACGGAAACCTTACAGCGTGGTTTTGCTGGATGAGATTGAAAAAGCGCATCCCGATGTGTTTAATATTTTGTTGCAAGTTCTGGATGACGGCCGTTTGACTGATAATAAAGGTCGCGTGGTGAACTTTAAAAACACAATCATCATCATGACTTCCAACATTGGTTCTAATATCATTCAGGAAAACTTTAACGTTTTGGATGATGCCAACCATGACGAAGTAGTTGCCAAAACTAAAAATGAATTGTTTGAATTATTGCGTAAAACCATCCGTCCGGAGTTTTTAAACCGGATTGATGAGATTATTATGTTTCAGCCGCTTAGCAGGACCGAAATTGGTGCCATTGTGAAATTGCAGTTTAAACAATTGCAGGATACATTAGCCGAAATGGGAATTTCCATTGAAGCAACTGATGCCGCTTTGGATTGGCTAGGACAATTGGGTTACGATCCGCAATTTGGTGCGCGTCCGCTAAAACGGGTTGTCCAAAAGAAAGTGTTGAATGAGTTATCTAAACAAATATTGGCTGGAAAAATCAACAAAGACAGTCATATTAAATTGGATGAATTTGATCACAACTTTGTGTTTTTAAATGTCTGATTTTGAAAAATAGGTGGTAAAAGAAGCAATTTAAACACAAAAGGCTTCCTAGACAACTGGGAAGCTTTTTGTATGGTTTATTTATATGATTCGCCTTTTACATGTATGGGGAAATCTTCTATATTATAATTTGCACCAGATCTAACAAAAAAACTTTTCAGACTTCCTGCTTTTAAACCTTCTATCGCTAAATCAAGTTGGCCTCGATACGTTATACCAGCCTCTCTTGATTTAAATTCTCCCTGAACAAGCGCTACAAGCGTATCAAAGAAAAGTGCTTTTTCGTAAAGAATGTTATAATCTACGTTCGGAGCTTTGCGCTTTACAAAATTTTCAAGTTCGTACCTAAAAAATTGTTGTTCGAGTTGAACATCACTAGCTTTTATTTTTGTTGAATCAGAAAAGTTCTTGTTTGGATCATTAAATTCATTTGTGTTAGTTGACATAAGTTTAAAGTTTGACTATTGGTTAACAGTAAGTTGCAAGACTTAAAATTAATTATTAATTCCTTATTAACTGACAAATCCTGGATAAATAATTACTATCTCTCCATTTAGTGAATTCTTTTTAGCATTAGATAAAGACTGTTTTGAGGCAGAGGTACTTTTTATAATTGGTTATTCTTTTGAAAGACGAGAAAACATTTCCGGTAAAATGGAAGCTCCGTTTTTATTTACATTTCCTAGATTAACTTAAAAAAAAGAACTTATTACTTCAATTTAGCAATTGCATAAAACTACGTTGCAAATAATTGATCAATATCTTTAAATGCCTTAAATTCTAAAGCGTTACCAGAAGGATCCAGAAAAAACATAGTTGCCTGTTCTCCGGGTTTACCTTTAAAACGAATTCCAGGTTCAATTATAAATTGAATGTTTTGCTGTTTTAGCTGAGCTTCCAGATCATGCCACTGCTCCCACTCCAACACAACTCCATAATGTGGAACAGGAACATCATGCCCATCAACGGGGTTAAAATGATGTTTTATTTGTTCTGCCGGTTTTGGTTTTAAATGGATGACGAACTGATGTCCATAAAGATTAAAATCCGTCCAAAGTTCATCACTTCTTCCTTCGCTGCATCTTAATACTTCTCGATAAAATTTTCTTGCTTCCTCTAGGTCATAAACTGGTACGGCAACATGGAACGGAGTTAGCTTACTCATGATGTTATATTAATTAGTTTTAAAGTTTTTTATAAAAGTGGTAAGTATGATGATTAGTTTTAAAACACCAGCAAAAATGCCGTTCCCTCTCCTTCTACCGATTGCACCGAAATATGCGCCTTGTGCAACAGCATAATTTGCTTGCACAAACTTAAACCAATACCGCTACCGGTTTTTTTGGTGCTGAAAAACGGAACGAAAATTTGTTCCTGCACATCTTCGGCCATACCTGCGCCGTTGTCTGCTATTTTTAACATGATTTTTTTATCGTTCAAAACCGAAGCTGATAATACAATTTGTGGTTCGGGCTGATCTTTTAATGCTTCAATCGCGTTCACCAGCAAATTGATCAACACCTGTTCAATCAGGTTTGGGTCAACTTCTATCGTTACGGCCGGGTCTTTAAGGATAATGTCCAGCTCAATATTTTTCTGCTCCAAAGTAGGTTCCAGCAAAGTGTTCAAACTCTCAAACAGATCGCACACAAAAACTTTCTCAACATTTAAAGTGGTGATTTTATTAAGGTTGCGATAGGTTTCGGCAAATTTCAGTAAGCCTTCACTTCGCCGTTGGATGGTATCGATACCCAGTTCCAAATCTTCCAGCAAAGCCGATTCTGATTTCTGGGTGCTAAAAGAAGCATTGGCTTCCTGTAAACGGTTTTTCAAAGTATGCGCCAGAGAAGAAATTGGAGCGATGGAATTCATGATTTCGTGCGTCATCACGGCAAGCAATTTTTGCCATGCACGCGATTCCGTTTCGTCCAGCGCCTCATCTACATTCTGAAAAGCAATCAGCTTAAAAATTTTATCATTAGTTTGAAAAGCCGTAACCGAAAGCAGCACTTTAAACGATGCTTTTTTAGTTCGTGCGGTAGCAATCATACTTTCACTGATTTTTAGGCTGATAATCTGTCTGTACAACTCGTCATCGCGTTTTTGCAGCGAATGAATAGTTTTTAAAAACGGCAGTTGCAGCATAATTTTAAGCGATTCGTTCATCCATTGCACATCGCCGGTTTCATCTTCGTATGATAAAATTCCGGTGCCAACCAGTTCCAGTATTTTTTGCAAATACTGATACTGCGTTTCTTTTTCGCGCGAAATCATTTTAAAAGTTGTGTTGATTTCGTTGAAACCCTTACGCAAAACCTGCAAACCAGCAGGCGCGTGTTCGGCATCAAAATGACGCGAAAAATCCCGGTAACGAATGGCTTCTACAAACTGCTCCAGCTCTTTATGCGTTTTTTGCTGAAACTCGTACAGGTTGAATAACTGATAGAAAAGCAACGGTAAAACAAGCATTGAATAGTTAAATCCGAAATGAAAAACCACATAAGCGGAAACCAGAAACGTGACCGGTAAAAGCAGTATGCGCCATAAAATATTCCATTGGTAGCGTTTCATTGTGGTACAGTGTGCTTGTGCGGGGAAAATTAAGTGCGGGGATCGGAGAAATGTTTAAATCAAATAAAAACGTACAATTTAATAGCTAAACAGGGACCAGTTAATTTTATTTTACGGAGAATCTTCCTCATGTTATTTCTCGCTCCTCGCTCATTCATACATCGCTCCCACTCAAATTTCATACTTACTTAACCGGCGGTACAAAGCAGTGCGCGTAATGCCCAGTTCTTTCGCAGCTTTGGTAATGTTGCCACTGTTTTTTTCGATGACATGCAGAATGGTATTTTTCTCGATAGAACTTAAACGAAGCTCATCCGGCGCACTCATTTCCGGTGCTTGTTCTATCGGCGAAAAAATTAAATCTTTGGTTTGTAAAACCGCATCATCGGCCATAATTACGGCACGTTCCATCGTATACTGCAATTCGCGCACATTACCGGGGAAAGCGTAATTTAACAGTTTTTCTGCTGCTTTCGCATCAAACTCCGGTTCGGGTTTCATGTATTTTTTACTGTAGATTTTACCAAAATGCTTGGCTAGTAGCAATATATCGCTGCTACGTTTGCGCAATGGCGGAACGGTAATTTCCACAGTATTAATGCGATACATCAAATCACGGCGGAAACGGTTTTCGTTGGCCAGTTCTGCCAGCGGAACATTGGTTGCACAAATTAAACGGATATCAACCGCAACCGACTGATTGCTGCCCAAACGCGTAACCTGTCGGTTTTGCAGCACGCTCAATAATTTGGCTTGCTGATGTAAGGCGATATTTCCTATTTCATCCAAAAACAATGTTCCGGTATTGGCAGCTTCAAATCTTCCGGCCCGGTCTTCGCGCGCATCAGTAAAAGCACCTTTTTTATGTCCGAAAAGTTCGCTTTCAAACAGGTTTTCTGACAGCGCGCCCACATCAACTTTTACATAAGGTTTTGCTGCGCGAAGTGATTGCTGATGAATGGCTTTAGCAATCAAATCTTTACCGGTTCCATTTTCGCCTAAAATTAAAATATTGGCATCTGTTGGGGCAATCTTTTCAATCTTATAAAAAATTTCCTGCATAATTGCAGATTCGCCAATCAGTTCATTTCCAATCACCTGATTTTTGTTGGCAGGATTGTTTCCGGTAGCTTTATTTTTAGGATTTTTACTTAATGCTTCCGTTAAAACATTAATCAGCACTTCGTTGTGCCAGGGTTTTACCACAAAATCTGCCGCACCAATTTTTAACGAACGCACAGCTAAATCAATATCGCCGTAAGCGGTAATCATGATAACGGCGGCATCAGATTTAAATTCACGTATTTTCCCCAGCCAAAACAAACCTTCGTTTCCGGTATTGATGGAGCTGTTGAAATTCATATCCAGCATAATTAAATCAAAATTTTGCCGTGATAAAATTGCCCTCAAATTCTCTGGATTTTTCTCGGTTACTACTTCTTTTACCTGTGTTTTTAACAACAACCGAACAGCGGTGAGCACATCGGTGTCATCATCAATAACCAAAACAGAAGCGTGTTTTAAACTCATAAAATTTTGCGGTTGATTTGCAAAGACAATTATAGCAATCAGGTATCAGCTTTTAGCAATTGGCCACAAGACATTTAGCCATTCAAACTGATTGTTGGGTGCTGACACCTGATATCCTTTCTACCTCATTCACTTCTCAAGCTTTTTATCGGATTGGCTAATGCTGCTTTTATCGCCTGAAAACTGACGGTAAACAAGGTAATGATAATGGCTCCTAAACCTGCAACAGCAAAAATCCAAACAGGTATGGGTGAATGATAACTGTAATTTTGCAGCCAGGCATGTAAAAAATACCAGGCAATCGGCGTTGCAATCAGCATGGATAGCAGCACCAGCAACACAAAATCTTTGGATAGCAACTGCCAAAGGTTAAATACGGATGCACCCAATACTTTACGCACACCAATTTCTTTACTTCGCTGCTCGGCCATGAACGAAGCCATCCCAAATAAACCCAGACAACTGATGAAAATAGCCAGCGCAGCAAAACCACCAGCCAGTTTTCCGATGCGTTCTTCATCGCCAAACTTGCGGTTGTAATCTTCATCTACAAATTTGTAATCAAAAGGCTGTTCCGGATTGTAGGTTTTATATAATTTTTCAATCTGTTGCAAAGCTTCACTGGCACTAATTTTTGGGTTGATTTTGGCGATGAGCACACTGCCTGGCTCGCCCAAAAGATTAAAAATAGATGGCCGCACTGGTGCATAAGGCGATTCCATCACCATATTTTTTACTACGCCTATGATTGTAATCGGATGCCCATCCCAAGTGATCGTTTCGCCAACCGGATTTTTAAAATTCATCAGTTTTACCGCAGCTTCGTTGATGATTACCGCAGAAGAATCACTCGGAAAATCTTTTGAAAAATCTCGCCCGGCAATAAATTGTAAGCCAACGGTTTTGCCATAATCATAAGAAACATCGGTTTTTGGAAATTCTGTTGGCAGCGACGGATCTTTTCCTTTCCAGTCAAAACCTGTATTGGTTGAGTTTACGTTGGTTATCAAGCCTTCAGATTCTGTCATGTACTCAATCGCACCTTCATTTTTCAATACTGTTTTTATCGCCTCAAAATGGTTGTGCATTTCTGGAGAAGGCAGATTGATCATCACCAAACCGTTGCGGTTATAACCCACGGGACGATTTTTGGCGAATTGTATCTGCCGAAAAACTACTAAAGTTCCGATGATCAGCACAATAGAAACCGTAAATTGTACCACCACCAAAACTTTGCGCGGCGTGGCAGCAAACTGGCCGACACGAAACGTTCCTTTCATAACTTTTATCGGCTCAAAAGAAGAAAGATATAGTGCCGGATAAAAGCCAGCAATTAATCCGGTAAGCAAACAAAAAACTAAACTTAAGAGCCAGAAATAAGGATTTGACCACAAAATATGGGTTTCTTTTCCGGCAATTTGGTTAAAAACCGGAAGCGATAACTGCACCAAAAACAGACTAATGAGAAAAGCCAGCACAACGAAAAGCAACGATTCGCTAAAAAACTGATTAATTAATTGTATTCTGGAAGAACCAACGGTTTTGCGGATACCTACTTCTTTTGCCCGTTTTTCGCTGCGTGCCGTGCTCAGGTTCATAAAATTTATACAGGCTAAAAACAGCACAAACACGCCAATCAACCCAAAAAGCCACACATACTGAATGCGGCCGCCTGTGTTTACACCATTTTTAAATTCATCCTGCAAATGCCATTTGCGCATTGATTGCAAAAACAGTTGCGGGTTTTGTTTTGCCAGGTTTTTGTTGACGTGATTAAGGCGTACGTTTTTAATATTGACCGAAACTCTGTCCAGATCAGCATGTTCTGCCAATTCTACATAGGTAAAAAAAGCATTTGGCCGCCAAGGGTCTTCCGCTGTTTTAATCCAGTCAGTATTATTGAAATATAGCTTCCAAGGCGCCATAAACTGCACATCTGCAAAAGCAGAATTGAGCGGTAAAGCTTCATAAACACCAGCAACTTTAACCGGCATTTTATTATCCATTTTGATGATCTGTCCAATCGGATCTGTTTTTCCAAATAAAGCCGCAGCAATTGGAGCAGAAAGCAGTACAGAATTCTGATCCTGCAACGCGCTTTTTGAACCGCTCAGCATTTTCAGGTTCAGCATTTGCGTAATTCCAGGTTCAAAAAAAGTACCGGTTGGTGATAGTTTTTTTGTGCCAGTATTCAATAAATGCGGCCACGTTGCAGATGCCAAAACAACCTGCTTAAAATTGTTACCATATTCGGCACACAGCGCATCGGCCAGTGGATAAGGCGTTAAAGGCCCAGTTTCTGTACCCGAATTGCTCTGTTTGTTTTGCATCACCAGCGCAATACGGTTGTAGTTTTCAAACGCTTTATTAAAGGAAACTTCATCATCAACCCAAAGTCCAATCAGCAGCGAAACCGCCATTCCAACGGCCAAACCAATAATGTTGATGGCCGAATAAACTTTGTTTTTAATAAGGTTACGCCAGGCGATTTTGAAATAGTTTTTAAACATGAGTTTTGGTAATTACAGGATGATAACCTTACAAATTATAATTCACTAGGTATACATCAATAAGACCAATTTGTTAATTATCTGAAAATCAACACGTTTATAATTTAAATAGATACCGATTGTTCGCTGCCGAACAGAAAGTGTTCGTTTGCGGACGTATTTGAATTAGTAATGTCGAAACAGAAATCAAAGAGATTGATTTTTGTCAGATTGTAATGCGCTGTATCAAAACCGAACACTATCTGTAATGCAAACGCACAGGCTAATGCTTCTTTTATCACTTAAAATACTGTATTTCAATTAATTATATTGAATGGCACAGCTTTGCCTATGTAACCAGCAAAATACCGAACACCCAAAATTACCTTATAAAAGAAGCACGTGGACAGAGTTATAGCAAAAAAGAAGTGGACAACCAAACGCATTTTAACCATTGGCGGCGTTACAGCTCTGGTTGCGTTAATTGGCAGCAGTTATTATTTCACTTCCGGCAAATCAAAATTGAATGTTGATACCGAACGTATTACGATTAGCGAAGTGAAAAACGGACCGTTTCAGGAATTTATTCCGGTAAACGGAGTTGTGATGCCGATTACAACCATTTATTTAGATGCAAATGAAGGCGGACGTGTGGAACAGAAATATGTAGAAGACGGCACAATTATGAAAAAAGGCCAGCCAATTATGAAGCTTGCCAATACTGATCTGGAACTGAGTTTGGTTAACCAGGAAACTTCGGTTTTTAACCTACTAACACAGATGCAGATCTCGCGCAACGCAGCGCAGCAAAATACCATCAGCAAGCTCAATCAGATGGCGGATGTGGACAATGCTTTTAAAGAAGCTGAACGTTTGTATCTGTTAAACAAGCATTTATATGAGCAAAAAGCGATTGGTTTGCAGGAATTTAGGCAATCTTCCATCGCTTATGATTATCAGGTGAAACGTAAAAAACTAACGCAGCAGATTTTGAGACAGGATACAGTTTCTACTAAACAGGAACAGGATCAGGCCAAACAATCTTTTGATCGTACACAAAATGCTTTGGCAGTAATGCGTCAAAAAGTGGGCGATCTGATTGTTCGTGCGCCGGTTGATGGTCAGCTAACTTCGATGGATGCAGAAGTTGGACAGAATAAACATCAAGGCGAGCGTTTGGGTCAGATTGATGTTTTAAGCGGATTTAAAGTTCGTGTTGATGTGGATGAACATTATATTTCGCGCATTTTTACCGGCTTGTCAGGCGAGTTTGATTTCTCAGACAAAACCTACAAACTGAAAATTAAAAAGGTTTTTACACAAGTTACTAATGGGCGTTTTCAGGTGGATATGGAGTTTATCGGTAAAGTTCCGGAAGGCATTCGCAGAGGACAAACTTTACAAATCCGCTTAGCTTTAGGCGATGAAACCAAAGCTTTGTTGCTAGCAAAAGGTGGTTTTTACCAGCAAACTGGCGGCAACTGGATTTTTAAAATGAGCGAAGACGGCAAAACAGCTTATAAAGTTGATGTGCAGTTGGGCCGCCAAAACCCTGATTATTACGAAATTTTGCAAGGCTTAAAACCTGGCGATAAAGTGGTTACAAGCAGTTATGAAAATTTTGGAACGATGCAAGAGTTGGTATTGGGGAAGTGAAAGAAATATTAATAGATAAAAAATAATCATCGAAACAAAGTCAAATACAATGATAAAAATTACAGACTTAGAAAAGATTTACCGTACTGAAGACATTGAAACTTCGGCACTAAACAAACTAACCATTCATGTAAACGACGGCGAATTTGTGGCCGTTATGGGCCCTTCCGGCTGCGGGAAATCTACATTGCTAAACATTCTGGGCTTGCTGGACGATCCGGACGGTGGTAGTTTTATGTTCAACGGCATTGAAGTGGCTGGTTTCAACGAGCGTAAACGGGCCGATCTGCGCAAGCGGAATATCGGTTTTGTGTTCCAGAGTTTTAATTTGATTGATGAGCTGACCGTTTTTGAAAACGTAGAACTACCGCTTATTTATTTGGGCGTAGATAGCGCAGAACGGAAAAAACGTGTAGATGTAGTGCTGGATAAAATGCAAATTATGCATCGTCGCAACCACTTCCCGCAGCAGCTTTCCGGGGGGCAACAGCAACGTGTTGCCGTAGCGCGTGCCGTGGTAAATAATCCAAAATTAATTCTGGCCGATGAGCCAACCGGTAATCTGGATTCTTCTAACGGTAATGAAGTAATGCAGCTTTTAACGGAACTGAACGAGCAAGGAACCACGATTGTAATGGTGACACACTCCGAACATGACGCCAGATATAGTCACCGGATTATTCGGATGCTGGATGGCCAAACGGTTACGGAGAATTTGTTGGTGTAAAAGAAGCCGTGGAATATCAGTTTTCAATGCAGACAGGTTGGAAACCAAAATGTATCGATAAAACAAGCATTAACTAAAAACATTTACAGTGTTTAAAAACTACTTCAAAACCGCTTGGCGAAACCTGATTAGTAACATCAGCTTTTCGATCATCAACATTTTAGGATTGGCCATTGGCATGGCCAGCGCGATCCTGATTTTGCTGTGGATACAGAATGAGTTGAGCCATGATCAGTTTCATGAGAAAAAAGACCGAATTTATGTGGCCAATAACCGTGATAAGTTTGATGGAGAATTACACTCATGGAACCAAACACCCAAAATCTTGGCTAAAACTTTAAAACAGGAATACCCGGATGTGGAAGATGCAGTTCGGGTTACAGATCAGATTTTTTTGTTTTCCGTTGGTGATAAGCACTTAAATGTAAACGGCGCGATAGCTGATCCGGGCTTTTTAAATGTTTTCAGCTTCCCGCTTCTCAACGGAAATAAAAATGCACTGAAAGAGGAAAATCACATCGTACTTACAGAAAAACTTGCCATTAAACTATTTGGTAATGAAAACGCGATGGGCAAAACTGTCAAAATCGACAGCTCTGATAATTTTACGGTTTCCGGGGTTTTAAAAGATCTGCCCAACAATACGAAGTTTAGTTTTGAGTATTTGCTGCCCTGGTCGTATTTGAAAAAAATTAAAGGAGATGATGATTACTGGGGAAATAACTCTGTAAAAACGTACATCCTACTTAAACCTGGCGTTTCTCAGGCAAATTTCGATATAAAAATCCAGAATGTTACCAGCAGTCATTCTAAAGACGGAGAGAATTCTACACAGCAGGTTTTCACGCAGCTATTTAGCGATACCTGGCTGTATAACAGAGACATAAAAGGTGAATATGTAACCGGCCGCATCGAGCGGGTTAAATTATTTGGGATGATTGCCGGTTTTATTCTGTTGATTGCCTGTATCAATTTCATGAATTTGAGTACGGCTCGGAGCGAGAAACGTGCTAAAGAAGTAGGCATCCGCAAAGTAGTTGGTGCTAAAAAAAGTGCCCTTGTCATCCAGTTTATTGGAGAGAGTATTTTGCTGGCTTTTTTTGCCGGAGTTTTATCTATCCTGATGGTAGAATTAGGCTTATCCGGCTTTAATAAACTAGTTGGTAAAGAACTTTATATTAATTTTTTAAGCCCAGTTTACTGGTTTTTTGCTATATTATTTATCTTTTTTACTGGTTTGCTGGCCGGCAGTTATCCGGCATTGTTCCTCGCTTCCTATCAACCCATAAAGGTTTTGAAAGGTAGAATTAGTTCGGTAAAAGCAGCAATTACGCCAAGAAAAATACTGGTTGTTTTACAATTTACATTTGCTATTGCACTGATTATCTGCACGATTATTGTTCAG
This sequence comes from Janthinobacterium lividum, assembly GCA_050955045.1. Lineage (GTDB taxonomy): Bacteria > Bacteroidota > Bacteroidia > Sphingobacteriales > Sphingobacteriaceae > Mucilaginibacter_A. Next base: position 70,424 of record JBPBQV010000012.1, read on the forward strand.
CATCAAATTAGATATGGCCAATCGCGGGAATCTGGTTATGTGAGAAATAATCTGGCTTATGTTAGTTTACAGGGATCAATCAGTAAAAATTACGACTTGATTAAAAATGATCTGATCAATAAAGGTGCAGCCACTTCAGTAACAAAATCTATGAGTCCGATTACGCAGCGGTACAGCGATGGCTGGGGATTTTCGTGGACAGGAAGTACAGAGCAGGACTATAAAACAGATTTTATCCGGATGTCTGCCGATGCTGATTTTATTAAAACGATGGGCTTAACTTTATTGGAAGGTCGCGATATAGATATTAAAAAATATGTGGCAGATTCTACCGCGATGCTGCTGAATGAATCAGCAGTTAAAATTATGCGGTTAAAAAATCCGGTTGGACAGGTTGTTAAAGAAAACGGGCACAGTTGGCGTGTGGTAGGCGTAGTCAAGGATTTCATTTTCGAATCTCCTTATGAAAAAATCAGTCAGTTAGTTGTAGAAGGGCCAAAGTCGTGGTACAACGTAATGCACATCAAATTAAATAATAAAAACAGTGCAAGTAAAAATGTGGCTTTGATGACCCGGATTTTTAAACAATACAATCCGGAATATCCGTTCGAATACAAGTTTGTAGACGAAGAATATGCCGAAAAATTTAGCGATGAGCAGCGGGTTGGTACATTAGCTGGTTTATTTTCCGGATTAACCATTTTTATTTCCTGTTTGGGTTTGTTTGGTTTGGCTACTTACACGGCAGAAAACCGGATCAAAGAAATTGGCGTGCGCAAAGTATTGGGTGCATCAGTTGCCAGTATTACTACATTATTATCTATTGATTTTTTGAAACTGGTGGTCTTATCTTTTTTAATTGCTTCCCCAATTGCTTGGTTTTCAATGAACAAATGGTTAAAAGCCTACACATACCGGATTGATATTGAATGGTGGGTTTTCGTGCTGGCTGGCTTGGTTTCTATTCTGATTGCAATTGGCACCATCAGTTTTCAGGCGATAAAAGCAGCATTGGCTAATCCAGTGAAGAGTTTACGGGCGGAATGAGATGTTAAGCAGGCAAAATTTGTACGATAAAAGAAGTAATAAATTAATCGCTGAAAGCTGTAAAGTTAAAAACGATGATTGAAAGTTACATCAAAATCGCGTGGCGTAATCTTATAAAAAGTAAAATTTTTAGTGCAGTTAATATTCTTGGATTAGCAGCAGGGTTAGCCAGTTTCATTATCATATTGCTTTATCTTAACTACGAATTAAGCTATGACAAATGGAACCCGGAACTGAAAAAAGTTTATAAAGTTTCCATTTATGAAAAGGGAGATTATTTGCCGCAATCGTATGCACCATTAGCCAGTTTTTTAGTTCAAAATTATCCTGATGCAGCAGCCGGCACAGCAGTTCAGGGAGGAATGGATTTTGATGTTTTATTGGCAACTAATGATAAAAAGATCTTCCAAAAAGGTTTTGTTACGGTAGATTCTTCTTTCCTGAAAGTTTTTCCATACAAAATAGTTAGAGGAGATGCCAAAACTGCATTAGATAAACCGGATGCGACTGTGATTACAGAAGACCTGGCCCACAAATTATTTGGAAACAGTGATCCGATTGGTAAAACCATTAAAGTATTTAATGCAATTACAGGAACGGTAACTGCAATTATGCAGCAACCCAAAACGCCAACTCATTTTAATGCGCAGATTATAATGCGCTCCTCTTTTAAGGAACAATATAAAAACTGGGGAAACCAGTCTTATCAAACTTACATCAAACTAAAGCAGCCGATTACAGAAGCAAAACTGGAGAATGATATCAACAGACTTTATTACAACGAACGTTTAAAAAAAGGCAACTTATCTTTTGAAGATTACAAAAAAGCCGGACAAAAAAGTTTTCTTTATACAGATGCGGTATCGGCTATTCATAATTTCCCTAAACACGGCGAAAGCAATTTTACTACAGTTTCCATCCTTTTAATCCTTGCAGTTTTATTGCTGCTGGCCGGAACCATCAATTTTAGTAATCTGGCCATCGCCAAATCAATTGGCCGCGCAAAAGAAGTAGGCGTTCGTAAAGTATTAGGTTCTGACCGGAAACAGCTGGTGCTTCAGTTCATGTCTGAAACAGCTTTGCAATGTGTCATCAGTCTGGGTGTTGCTGTTTTTATCGTACTTTTTTCGTTAAAATTTATTAATCAGGCTTTCAATCTATCATTAAGCTTCTGGCATCAAAATAACACGGCTTCTATTTTTATGCAGATTGCTTTGTGTTTGTTGCTGGTGATATTGCTTTCAGGATTATATCCATCATTGATTGTTGCACGCTTTAATACAGCAAAGGTTTTAAAAGGAAATTATTCATCTGGCAACAAAGGAACATTTTTCCGCAACGGCTTAATTGTGGTGCAGTTTATGGTTTCGGCTTTTTTTGTGATCGCTGTACTGGTTATCAAAAGCCAGATGCATTATATGCAAACCAAAGACAAAGGTTTTTCTGCCGAACAGGTTATGCGTATTGAAGCACCGCAAAAAATAAGAGAAGAAGGTTTTTCTAATCTGCAGAACATTTTATCATCTGTTGCTGGTGTAAGCATGGTGGCCCAAACAACGAACGTGCCCGGAGATCAGAAAGAAATGGCAGATACTTCTACTTTCAATTTTAAACATGCGGGGAAAGAATATCGAATGGCATCTGTAAAAATTAGTACAGATTATTTTAAGACACTAAAAATAGCTGTAAAACAAGGAAGATTATTTAACGATAGTTATACCGATCAGAATACACGTTCTGCCGTGATCAATGAAACTGCTTTTCAAAAATTTCATGATGAAAATCTTCTTGGTAAAACCATTGCTTTTGCCGGTTGCGATAGTATTCGGGTAAAAATCGTAGGCGTTGTAAAAGATTTTAATGTACAAGGATTTGAAAGCGCGGTGCAGCCTGTGGTTTATACAATTGGCAATAAAGCCTGCATGTATCAGTCGGGCGGCGGCATATTGGTAAAGCTAAATAGCAACCACATACAACAAACGGTTGCAGCTATTGAACTTGCATGGAAAAAGGTTGATCCGGACTCGCCCATCCGTTATTCATTTTTGGATAATAATTTCCAGCAATTATTTCTCTCCTATTCCAGGCTGCAAAGTTTGATCACTTTTTTTGCTGTTATCGCCATTCTTATTTCTGTTATGGGATTATTTGCCCTAACCGCATTTTTCACCAAACAGCGCACAAAAGAAATCGGTGTAAGAAAAGTGTTAGGCGCAACGGTAACACAACTTGCTGCCTTGCTTAGTAAAGAGTTTGTTTATCTGGTGATTTTATCTGTATTGCTAATCTCTCCGCTTGCCTGGTGGGTAATGAACCGGTGGCTGCAAACATTTGTATATCGGATAAGCATTAACTGGTGGATGTTTATGGCATCAGGTTTTTTAGTCTTGTTCATTGCTTTACTCACCATCAGTTTTCAGGCGATAAAAGCAGCATTAGCTAACCCAGTGAAAAGTTTGCGTAGTGAGTGAGTATTGGCTTTCAGCAATCAATTTTTAATTATCAGTTGAATAGATAATTGATTGCCGAAAGCTGATTACCACTACCTCCTACCTGAAACCTCAGACTTCTCCTTCCGCAAACGTATTTTTTCGATCTTTCCATTTGCCTTTCGTAAAGTCTGGAAACTCCTGCGGCTTGTTGCCTTGCGCAATGGAAGCTTCTGACAAGGGCGTAATTACGCTCATCGTTACCGAATCATAAACATCAATCGGCGTTTGTTTTTGCTGTTTTACAGCTTCTACAAATCCGTTAAATACAAACCAGTCCATGCCACCATGACCGGCACCTTCGGCTTTTTCGGCATATTTTTTCCACAACGGATGGTCGTATTTTCGGAACCAATCATCAACCGGATCCCAAACATCATTCTTCTTGGATTGATTTTCAATGTAAATACTTCTGGCTACGTCCATCCAAATGCCTTTGGTTCCTTGCACTCGAAAACCTAAAGAATATGGTCTTGGTAAATGCGTATCATGGCTCAACAAAACAGTTTCGCCATTGGCACAATTAATCATGGTGGTAGTTACATCGCCGTTTTTATAATTGATTTTAGCATTTTTATTTCCGGGCGATTGTGCCTCTACATACGCAGCCAGCCCTTTAGCTTTAGAACTGAAAGAAACCAAGTTGGTAAACCGGTTGCCGCGGTTGATGTTGGCATACTGCATCACCGGGCCAGCACCGTGTGTTGGATAGATATCTCCATCACGATCAATGTTAAACTGCGTGCGCCATTGTGCTTCACTTAAAGCATTCGACCCAAACTCTACGCCATGCCCATAATAATGCTGGCCGTCATTAAACAAAACTTCGCGTAAGTTATGCTGATAGCCGCCTTCCAGATGCACCAGCTCGCCAAATAAACCCTGGCGCACCATGTTTAAAACCGCCATCACATCGCGGCGGTAGCATACGTTTTCCAGCGTCATGTACGGCATTCCGGTTTTCTCGGAAGTATGCACCAGATCCCAATGATCCTGCACACTCAAACCCGCAATTACCTCACAGCCAACATATTTACCTGCTTTCATGGCATCAATGGCTTGTGCATGGTGGAACTGCCAGGGCGTAGCAATAATCACCGCATCAATATCTTTACGGTCTAGCAGTTTTTTATAGGCATCCAAACTACCAGTAAACTCTGCGGGCAGCGGTTTTCCGGCTTTGGTAAACTGCTCGCGGCAAGCTTTTAACGAACTTTCCTGCGTATCGCAAATGGCCACAATTTCTATATCATCGCGCAGCAAACCTTCGTTCACATGGTCGCGGCCGCGCAAACCAACACCAATGTAGCCTAATTTTACTTTATCTTTTGCTACAGCAAACAAAGTTCCCGAAGGTAAAATGGCAAAACCTGCCGCTGCAACAGTTCCCTGTTTAATAAATTCTCTTCTTTGCATTTCAAAATTTTAAGTGGAACAACAAAACCTTTCTGGCAAGATAGTAGAACGAAAGTAAATTCAACAATAAAAATTTAACTATTTTGGCTGGATGAGTGCTTCTTTTATCGATAAAAATATCCTGAATGCTTTTGGTTTGGATGAAATGGATTTCGAGATCCATGCTTTCGGTTCCGGGTTAATCAATAGCACCTGGAAACTAAAAGGCAATCAGCAAAGCTTTATTCTGCAACAGATTAACCACCAGGTTTTTAAATCGCCCCAAACAATTGCTGATAACCTGGAAAAGCTGCATTTATACCTGCTAAAAACAGCACCGGATTATTTATTTACGGCACCATTGCCTGCTTTATCGGGCAAATTTTTAGTTCGAAATGATGATGGCGATTACTTTCGGCTCTTCCGTTTCGTATCCGGTTCGCATTCGGTTGATGTTGTAAGTGATCCATCACAAGCTTACGAAGCCGCCAAACAGTTCGGCAAATTCAGCCGCTTGCTCACAGATTTTGATCCGCAGGAATTAGAAGTAACCATTCCGGATTTCCATAACCTGGAACTGCGTTATGCCGGGTTTGAAGATGCATATAAAAATGCAAATCCTGCGCGGAAGGAATTGGCTTTAGATCAGATAAAAATGATTTGGGAAAACGTTGAAATCCTCAAAACCTATCAAAAAATCACGCAGGAGAAACACATTCCGCTACGCGTGATGCACCACGATACCAAAATCAGCAATGTACTTTTTGATAATGCCGGGAAAGGTTTATGTGTGGTTGATCTGGACACGGTGATGCCGGGCTATTTTTTAAGCGATTTGGGCGATATGCTGCGCACTTACCTATCGCCGGTTAATGAAGAAGAAAAAGATTTGAGCAAAATTGTAATCAGAACGGATTATTACCACGCTATCATTCAGGGTTATCTTAGCGAAATGGAACCAATTCTAACTTCCGCAGAAAAACAATGCTTCTTTTATGCCGGTAAAATGATGATGTATATGCAGGCAATCCGTTTTTTGACTGACTTTTTGAACGGTGATATTTATTATCCAATTACTTATCCCGACCAAAATTTATTCAGAGCAAAAAACCAGCTGACTTTATTAAACCAGTTTATGCTGATGGAAAAACAGTTGTCTGCAAATTAAAACGGAACACCTTTTATTGATGGATAAAAGAAGCATCTGCTTCATGATCATCTACTTTTTTTCTCTGACTGCGCGTTCATAACCGAACAATAATTGTATCAGAACCGACCATAGTTTTATTTAATAACAATTCAACTATTTCATTATCAGTTTTTTAATATATTGGTACAGGAGATGCAACGTAACAGTTACAGTAAAACACTGTCGTTCTTTTTAGTTAGAGTTAAATGTTAAATGAAGCCTGAAAATCCTCTCCTGCGGGAGAGGATCAAAGGTGATCTGAATCTGCCCCCTAAAACCAAAATATATGAATACCTTAAAATCTGTTATCGTTTTATTTCTTCTTTGTCAGGCGTTTAATGCTTCGGCACAAAACGATGATCAGCAACCTTATTTAAACAAATCGTTTGCAAATGCCAACATTAAACATGTAAACGTTAAAACTTCTGGCGGCAGCATCAACATTGTGGGCAGCAACGCAGCGGATGCGCATGTGGAAGTTTATGTTAATACAAATAATGGCAATGGCGAAACCATTTCTAAAGAAGAAATTACCCAGCGGATGCAGGATTACAACCTGGATGTTTCTTTAAGCGGAACGGAACTGGAAGTATCCGCAAAAGCTAAAAATAGTAACTTCAACTGGAAAAAATCTTTAAGTATCTCCTTTAAAATTTTTGTGCCAAAAACAGTATCGTCTAACGCCACTACTGCCGGAGGAAGCATCAATCTTTCTAATTTAAGCGGCGAGCAAAACTTTACGACCAGCGGCGGCAGTTTAAATTTAGATCAGCTGACGGGAAACATCAAAGGCCGTACTTCCGGAGGTTCGATTAATGTTTCCAATTCTAAAAACAACATCGATTTAAGTACCAGTGGCGGTGCTATTTATGCTGAAAACTGTGATGGAACAATCAGCCTGAAAACTTCTGGCGGCTCGCTGGATTTGAATAATCTCAGCGGAAAAATCTATGCGAAAACCAGCGGTGGCAGTGTTCATGGCAACCAGATTTCGGGCGAATTGATTACTGGAACTTCCGGCGGAAGCATCGACCTGAAAAAAATGGCTTGCAGTTTGGAAACTTCTACCAGCGCAGGCAGCATCCATGTGGAAATGGCACAATTGGGAAAATATGTAAAAATAAACAGCAGCGTGGGCCATGTGGATTTGCAATTGCCAGCTGGAAAAGGTTTGGATTTGGATTTGCACGGCAGTCGCATCAACGCAGATGTTGCAGGTAGTTTTAACGGCGAGAAAGATAAAAGCCGCATGGTTGGAAAACTAAACGGCGGCGGTATCCCGATTACGGTAAGCACGAGTATTGGCGGAATTAACGTACGGATGTAAGCTTTTTAGGTATCAGGTGGTATCAGTAATCAGGTTTCTACAGAAAGTAATTTATACCTGAAAACTGATACCAAAATTAGTATGTAAAAGAAGCTGCAGACCAATTTACCGACAGCTAAAAGAATTTATAAAAATGCTAAAAAACTACATCAAAATTGCCTGGAGAAATCTAAGGCGCAACAAATCCTACGCTTTTATCAATGTATTTGGTTTATCGCTGGGCATGGCTTGCGGCATCCTGATTTTTACGTTAGTAAAATATCATTTCAGCTTTGATAATTTTCATCAGGATAAAGAGCGCATTTACCGGATTGTTACCGAGTTTCATGAAGATGATATCAATTATTCGCCAGGCGTTCCGGCTCCTTTAGGCAAGGCTTTTCGTAATGATTATACTTTTGCCGAAAAAACAGCACGCGTAGTAAGTTATAAAAACAGCGTGATTTCCATTCCTTCCGGCAAAGACAATAAAAAGTTTAAGGAAGAAAACGGCGTTGCTTTTGCCGAACCTGAGTTTTTCGACATTTTCAATTTTCCCTTAAAAACAAGTGATAAAAGAAGCATGCTGACAGAATTGAATACAGCTGTCATCACCCAAAATATAGCCAATAAATACTTTTCCGGAGAAAACCCAATTGGTAAAACTATTCGGCTCGGCAATAAAATCGATTTTAAAATAACAGGAATCCTACAAAATATTCCGATAAACACAGATCGGAAACAAGAAATTTACCTTTCTTACTCCAGCTTAAAACAACGCAGTAAATGGCTGGCCAGCGATAGTAGCTGGAGCGGCGTAACCAGCGGAATGCAATGTTTTGTGCGACTGAAACCACATGTTTTGCCTGCTGATGTTGCAAAAGTTTTTCCGGCTTTCAGAAAAAAATATCTTGGTGAAAGTGAAGCGAATGAATTCTTTTTTAATCTGCAACCACTTGCTGACATTCATTTTAACATAGATTATGATGGTGAAACTGATAAAAAATACCTGTGGGCTTTGGCTTTGGTAGGTCTGTTTTTAATTACCACGGCTTGCGTCAATTTTATCAATTTGGCAACGGCACAAGCTTTAAAACGCGCTAAAGAAGTTGGTGTTCGCAAAGTTTTGGGAAGTTTGAAAACGCAGCTTTTCTGGCAGTTTATAGCAGAAACAGCATTGATTACTGTTTTTGCCTTGTTTATTTCCTGGTGCCTGGCTGCATTGGCTCTTCCTTACATCAATCAATTATTTAAAACAGAACTATCTATTAGTGTTTTCCATGATCCAATCTTGACTGCATTTTTGCTGCTGCTTTCGGTTGCAATTGTTTTTCTGTCCGGCTCTTATCCCGGATTGATTTTATCCAATTTTAAACCTGTTGCAGCTCTAAAAGGAAAACTTACCCAGCAAGATGCGGGTGGTTTTCCGCTGAGAAGAGTTTTAGTGATTGTACAGTTTGCTATTTCCCAAATCCTGATTATCGGAACGATTGTGATTTCGGCACAAATGCGTTACGCTGCCAAAGCTGATTTGGGTTTTAAAAAAGACGGTATTGTTTTACTGAACCTTCCGGATTCCTCCAGAACAAAAATGAACACGTTGAGATCCAGGTTGCTTGCTGTTTCCGGTGCCGAAAAGCTGAGTTTTTGTTTTGAACCACCCGCTTCCGGCAATAACAACACAACTGACATCAAGTATGAAAATAGGCCGGTAAAAGAAGTTTGGCAAATCAATACCAAAGATGCAGACGACCAATATCTCTCTACTTTTAATCTAAAACTGGTTGCCGGTAGAAATTTATTTCCTTCAGATACTGTCCGCGAATATCTGGTGAACGAAGCTGTAGTTAAGAAACTGCATTTAAATTCTCCGCAGGAAATCATTGGAAAGATGATTGACGTCAATGGCAAAAAAGCTGTTGTAGTAGGTGTTTTGAAAGATTTTAACACAGAGTCTTTTCGAAGCAATATCAGTCCGATTGTAATTGCGCCTAAAGCGTTGCAATACAATTACGCTGCGGTTCGCATCAACCTCAACAACATCAAACCAGCTTTAACAGCTTTTGAAAAAGTTTGGAAAGAAACTTATCCGGAGTATGTTTATTCTGCTGTTTTTGTAGATGAAAAAATTGCCAAGTTTTACGAACTGGATAATACCATTTTACGCTTGGTGCAAGGTTTTGCCGGGATTGCCATTTTGATCGGTTGCCTGGGTTTGTACGGTTTAGTTTCTTTTATGGCGGCCCAAAAAACCAAAGAAATTGGTGTACGAAAAGTGCTTGGTGCCAGTTTGCAAAATATTTTATGGCTGTTTGGCAAAGAGTTTTCCCGGTTGTTGCTGATTGCCTTTTTAATTGCCGCACCGCTTGCCTGGCTGACAATGCATCATTGGTTACAAGAGTTTGTGTACCGGATTAGTATCGGTCCGTGGATTTTTCTGGTTGCAATTGCCGCTACTTTTCTGATTGCAGGCATCACCGTCAGTTTCCGGTCGGTAAAAGCAGCATTGGCTAATCCGGTAAAGAGTTTGCGGAGTGAATAGGTTTTGAGGTTTGAGGCACAAGGTATGAGCCTTTAGCACTTTGGAAGTATTATACCTTAAACCTCGTACCTCAAACCTAACACCTAAACTTTATGCACCTTGCGCAACCATACGCATCAAACCGCCATCCATTGCATACGTAGAACCAGTAACATAATCTGCATCGGCAGAAGCCAGAAAAACAGCTACATGTGCAATTTCTTCCGGTTGTCCAGCCCTTTTCATCGGTATTTTTTGCTCTTTTTGCTCGCGGTCTTTCGGGTCGTCAATCGCTTTTTGGTTCATGGGCGTTAAAATCATGCCTGGTGCAATATTGTTTACGTTAATGCCATGCTCGGCAACTTCCAGTGCCAATGTTCGGGTTAAATTTCTTAATCCGCCTTTGGAAGCACAATAATCAGCAGTTCCGGCCGATACCACCTCTTCATGAATAGAGCTTATATTGATAATTTTTCCTTTCCCGCCGTTTTGCAAACGATGCTTTAAAAAGGCGCGGCTGCAAAAAAACGGACCGTATAAATTGGTGCGGATGGTTCTGTCGAAAGTTTCAGTATCCATATCCACCACATGAACACCCGAGCCGTTAACACCAGCATCGTTTACCAAAATATCAATTGTATTAAATTCCTGTAAAGCTTGTGCAAATAATTGTTCTACACTTTGCTCGTTGCTAACATCTGCCTGTAAAACCAAGCCTTTTTGTCCAGCTTGTTGCACCTGTTTCAAGGTTTCCTGTGCACTTTTCTCATCTTTAAAGTAAACGATAATTACAACTGCACCTTCTTTGGCAAATTCAATGGCAATTGCCTGTCCGATACCTGATTCTGCCCCGGTAACGAGCGCTATTTTTCCGGTTAGTTTTTCCATGTTTTTTTAGTTTGAAATAGTAGAACAATCCGTTCTTTTTAAAGAATTGCCAAATCTCGGGAATGTTTAATCTCTGTTTAAAAATAATAAGCAATACTGTTTTTATCACCTAAAAACTTGTATCGAATCAGCACAGAAAGTGTATCATTTCCGAACGTAGTTAAAGGTTAAATCCATGATAAATAATTATTAGTCAGCAAGTTATCTACACGGCATGGATTTGATATAGATTCAGTAAAAATCATGATCATGAAAAAATTAACGATACTTCTTTTAGCAGCATTTTCTTTAAGTGCATCTGCTCAAACCAAAACTACTACTTCTACTGCTAACACCAAACAAACGGTAAAAGATGACGGCAAAACGCTGCATCTTACCATCAACAGCAGTAAAAACGGGAAAGAAATTAAGTACGACCGCACATTTTTAGTTGCAGGAATGAGTGCGGCACAACGGAATGCGCTGGTTAAAAAAATTGCCGATTCGTTAGGTGTTTCGCAACCACCAGCACCACCTGCTCCGCACACTATGACAACAGCCTCAACTTCACACAAAACCAATCTTTCTAAAGCAGAAATTAAACAAACAGTAAAAGATGACGGTAAAACTTTGCATCTTATCCTCAACAGTAATAAAGCCGGAAAAAAAGTTAATTACGAACATGTTTTTGCCGTTGCAGGTATGAACAAGCAGCAAAAAGAGGCGTTGGTGGAACGCATTACAGATTCGCTACATGTGAAGTAAATTACTATTCTTCAATAATTTACTGGTACAGATATCAAATTTTAGCCGATAAAAGAAGCTCTTTACAATCAAAAGAAAACTTATCTCTCATGTTCAAAAACAACTTAAAAATTGCCTGGCGCAACCTGTTAAAAGGAAAAATTTTCAACCTGATCAACATAGTTGGTTTAAGTGTGGCCGTTGCCTGCTGCATTTTGTTGTTTTTGACGGTGAATTATGAGTTTTCGTTTGATCGTTTCCACAAAAACCTGCCGGATATTTACCAGGTTTACCTCACCCAGAACCGTGCAAAAGGTGTAGAACGCGGAACGGCCATGCCAGAACCGCTGACGCCTGCTATGAAAGCCGAATATCCGGATGTGCAATATATTTCGAGGTTTGGCAACGGAGGTGCAGAAATTAGTTACAAAACCAAAAAGATCTCAGAATCAATTAAATTTGTGGACGAGGATTTTCTACAGATTTTTACTTTTCCGCTTGAAAAAGGATCGGTAAAAACAGCATTGCACGATCAGCGCAGCATCGTGATTACCGAATATGCTGCCAAAGCGATTTTCGGAAAAGAAAATCCAGTTGGAAAAACAGTTGAACTTAATTTGTACAACGAAAACCAAAGTTTTGTGGTTGGTGGTGTGGCGAAGGATTTCCCTGATAATTCCAGCCTGAACTTTGATGTGTTGATGCGTTTTGAAAATTACATAAACTATCAGCAAAACTTAGATAAATGGGATGTAGGCAACCATAATACTTATGTGAAATTGAATGCAGGCACTAATCCGGCTTTGTTTGAAAAACGCTTAATTCCTTTCGCTAAAAACCATTTTAAGGAAAGCATTAGCAACATTATACGCGACGGTGCCAGGCCAGATGCCAACAGAAACGTATTTACAGTAAACCTAACACCTTTTGCCAAAAATCATTTTAATAATGAATTATCCGGACTGGAAGGCAACCCGATTTCAAGCGTTTATGTAATTGCGTTACTGGTCATCAGTATATTTATTTTGCTGATTGCTTGCATCAATTTTATCAACTTAAATATTGCCCGCGCTTTTAACCGCGCCCGAGAAATTGGCGTTCGCAAAACTTTAGGTGCTGGCAAATGGGCTTTGTTAATTCAGTTTTGGGTTGAAACAGCTTTAGTTTGTTTAATTGCTTTTGGTTTCGGATTGCTGATTTCGTCGTTCATTCTGCCGCTGTTTGCGCAGAATTTTAGAAGCCATATCCATTTAAAAATGCTGTTGCAGCCAGGTTTGCTGCTTGCTTCTTTTAATATCTTTTTATTGATAACCGTTATTGCTGGTTTTTATCCGGCCTGGCTGATGCTTCGGTATAAAACAGTTTTAGTTTTAAAAGGAACAGTTAATACCACCAAACCTGGCCGCGTACGCAATAGTTTGCTGGTTACACAATTTTCGCTTTCTACCTTACTGATTATCTGCACGTTGGTTACCTGGCAGCAAATGCAGTACATGCAAAACCGGCCGTTGGGTTACAACCGCAGCGAGGTGATCAGCATTCCGTTGGGCAACCTTTCCGGCACCAATGCTTTAGATATTTTACGGCAGAAATTGCAAGGCTCGCCGGAAGTGGAAAGTTTGACTGGTTCGCGTAGTAATTTGGGCTTGGGAAGCGATGGCTCCGCTATGACTTCCGTTACTGGCTTTAATTATAATGGTCATGAATTGAGGACTAACGTGCAATTTATTGATTACGACTATTTAAAAACACTTGGAATCAAATTGTTATCTGGCAGAGATTTTTCACGTGGTTTTGCAACCGATAGTAATTCGGTCATCATTAACGAAAAAATGGCCGCACAAATCGGTAGTAAAAATCCCATTGGCACTTTTTTACCTTTTGAGAATGATAAACCGCCGATGCAGGTAATTGGTGTGATAAAAGATTACAATTTTCAGTCGCTACATCAGGAAGTAGAACCGATATCGCTATCCCTCAGTGCCAGCCAAACAAAACCGTTGCAATATATTTTTGTGCGGATGAAGCCGGTTAGCCTTAATGCTTCTTTTAACCACTTAAAAACGCAATGGCATGAGATTTTCCCGAACACCGAATTTAACGGTTCCTGGTTAAACGAAAACACCGAACGCCAATACAGAAGTGAAAAACGTTTGTCGAATATTTTTATCGGCTCGTCTGTCATTGCTATCCTCATTTCCTGTATCGGTTTATTTGCGATGGCCATCATCACGATGGTACAGCGCACCAAGGAAATTGGAATCCGTAAAGTTTTGGGTTCATCAGTTGCTGGGATTGTGGTTTTACTTTCCAAAGATTTTATCAAATTAGTTCTGTTAGCCAGCGTATTAGCTTTTCCGGTTGCTTATTGGGTAATGCACAACTGGCTGCAAAGTTTTGCTTACCGTATTGAAATCAGCTGGTGGATTTTTGGTTTAGCTGCGCTGATTGCTTTAGTGATTGCACTTGCAACCGTCAGTTTTCAGGCGATAAAAGCAGCATTGGCCAATCCGGTAAAAAGTTTGAGATCGGAATAAACCTCAGTCAAGCATCTTCAAAAGAGAGAACTCTTGCGAGGCTAACAGGAAAAGTTTGCACCAGAGTTCTTTCATTTTAGGAGGTTAAACGAGATGAAAAAAACATCGATAAAAGAAGCATCAGCAGAAACCAACAAAACCATGTTCAAAAACTACCTCAAAACCGGTTACCGTAACCTCGTCAAAAATAAAAGCTTTACGCTGATTAATCTGATTGGACTTTCACTTGGATTGGCAAGCGTAATGGTGCTTTCGCTGCTGGTTTACGAATACTTAACAGCCAACAGCATTTTTAAAAACCAGGAAAGAATGGTTTATTTAAAAACGAAACCCAAATATGGCGACGCACACAATCAAACACCATTTCCGTTGCTGGATGAGATTTTAAAAACCTGCCCTGATGTAGAAGCAGGAACGCATGTCCAAACTTATAATTCGCCCTGGCTGAAATATCAAGATAAGGAATTTCAGGAAAATACCATTTATGGTGAAACCGGTTTTTTTAAAGTTTTTTCTTTTCCCTTTGAATCAGGAAATGTAGAAACCGCTTTAAACGAAAAATATAATGTGGTGCTGAGCCACGAGATGGCAGAAAAACTCTTTGGAAAACAAAATCCTGTTGGTAAAACCATTACTGCTGATGACAGTACGCAGTTAACGGTTACAGGCGTTTTGAAACCGGTTCCGGTTAATGCAACCTTACATGCAGACGTTATTCTCCCCATCGCTTTGCTAAAAGACAATGTTGGTTTTAAAAAGGGGGCAAATTGGTATAATACTTTTGCCGAAAACTATTTGCTGTTAAAACCGGGCGCAAACAAGCAAAATCTGCTAAAACAAATCGACCAAATTACCAAACTGAATTATACAGTAGAAAACAAAGATCAGCATATCAAACTTGCTGAATTTGAGAATTTTATAAAAGAAGAATCTGGCAATACCGTTAATGTAATAATCAAAGGTGCTACTGGCAGTGCTGTTTTTATCCTGCTAATTATTGTAGCAAACCTCATCAACCTGAATATGGCTACCATGTTTAACCGGGCAAAAGAAGTAGCCGTAAAGCAAATGGTGGGCAGCAGCAAAAAGCAAATTGTTTGGCAGTTTTGTGTAGAAAATGCAATTCTCGTTTTCACTTCGCTCCTATTTGCCTTTTTACTGTTCCGTTTTGTATTGCTCGGGCAGATTAATGAAATGGTTAAAAGTAACTTTGCCGTGCTTTCTTTTGATCTGCTGAAAGATTTTCCGCTGACTTTAGTTATTGTGTTTACAGGTACTTTGGTGGTGATATTGGCCGGAAGTTATCCTGCCTTGCATTTAACTTCCATCAAAATAACGGATACCATTAAAGGGAAACTGACCAGCAGCAACAGCAACTTTATTACACGCAACACGCTGATTACCTTGCAGTTTACATTAGCCATTATTTTTATTGGTATAACCTTAATTTTAAACCGGCAGGTTAATTTTATGAAGATGGCCGCGCCGGGTTATAATCAGGACAATGTGCTGGTTGTGCCGCTTGATCTGGCTTTTAAAAATCCTGTTGCTGCAAGTTCTCGTTTCGATGCCATGTTGAATGAGCTCCGGGGCAATCCTTATGTCAAAAATATTTCTACAAGTTACACTATCCCAACTACTTATCAAAACAATTATAATACTTATTACGATCCTGCTACGGGCAAAGAAGCTGGTTTGAGACAAGCAGCTACAGATGCTGGTTTAGTTGATACTTACCAGATTCCGTTGGTAGAAGGACGGAATTTCAGAAACGTAACCAACGATAATGAAGCAGAAAACGTCATCATTAATCGTTCTGCTATGAAAGCATTGGGCTGGACAACAGCTATTGGGAAACAATTAAAAGCCAAAGGAATCGGGAAAGAAGTACTCCGGGTAATTGGTGTGATGGAAGATTTTCATTATCGTCGACTAACAGAAAGCATAGAACCTATTATCCACAGTTATGGTGGCAAACAAAGTCTAAATTATTCATTTTTAAGCCTGCGGATAGATCCCAAACACGCAAAAAGCATTATTGCCAACTTGGAAAAAGAGTTTGGTTTGATGAATCCGCGCCGCCCGTTTTCCTATAATTACATCATTGACCGTACCGATCAGCAATATACTTTACTCAACGGAATATTAAAAGTAACCAATTATGTGGCCTCAATTACGCTGTTTATTGCGGCAATGGGCATGTTTGGTTTGATCGCACTTTTTGCAAGGCAACGTGTAAAAGAAATTGGTATCCGGAAAGTATTGGGTGCCAGCACAGCAAACATTGTACAATTACTATCCGGAAATTTTGTGCTGCTAGTTATTCTTGCTTCTGTAATTGCTACACCAATCAGCTGGCTGATGATGAATAACTGGCTGCAAAGCTTTGCTTACCGCATCGAAATCAATTGGTGGATATTTGCTTTGTCCGCAAGTATCGCTTTGATTATTGCTTTGGCAACCGTCAGTTTTCAGGCGATAAAAGCAGCATTAGCCAATCCAGTAAAGAGTTTGAGAAGTGAGTGAGGAAGATATTTTTGCGAAGGCGAGTCTTTAAACTTTGCTTCTTGCACCAAATAGTGAACTATAAAAGAAGTTAAAATCATGTTCAGAAATTATATCAAAATCGCGTTCAGAAACCTTTGGAAAAACAAAGGTTTTGCCGCCATCAATATTCTTGGTTTATCAATAGGCATTTCAGTCTGCTTTATCATTATACTTTTTGTGCAGGATGAACTAAGCTACGATCGTTTTAACGAAAATGCAGACCGCGTTGTGCGCGTGGTTTTTAAGGCAAGCATCAACGGCGGAAAAATTTTTGAAGCCAACGTAATGCCGCTAGCAGCACAAACTTTAAAAAACGATTACCCGGAAGTGGAAGAAGCTACACGACTGCGCGAAATGGGTAAACCAAAAGTTACGTACGCCAATAAAACTTTTAAAGATGGCAGCTTTGTTTTTGCTGATGCCAACATTTTTAAAGTGTTCACGCTCCCGTTGATAAAAGGTGATGTAAAAACAGCATTGCTGCAAACCAATACGGTTGTGATTTCGCAGGAAATAGCCAGTAAAATTTTTGGCAACGAAGATCCAATTGGCAAAACCTTGACTTTTAACACCAAAGATTTATACAAAGTTACTGGCGTAATGGCCAACATTCCAGCTAATTCGCATTTTCATTTTGATATGTTTGGTTCAATGCAAAGCCTGCCCGAAGCCAAATTACCAACGTGGATGTCTTCCGGTTTTTTCACCTATCTGCTGTTAAAAAAAGATTTCGATTACCAAAAACTGGAAGCCAAGCTACCGGGAATGGTAGAGAAATATATGGGACCACAGATTGCGCAATCTATGGGGATGAGTTTATCGCAGTTTCGTACCAAAGGCAATAATTTGGGTTTTGCCTTACAGCCCTTAACAGATATTCACCTGCGTTCCAACAGCAATTACGAGTTTGAGCCAGGTGGAGATATCAAATATGTTTACATTTTTGGTGCAGTTGCCATTTTCGTATTGCTGATTGCCTGTATCAATTTCATTAATTTATCAACCGCAGGTGCTTCAAAAAGAGCAAAAGAAGTAGGCGTTCGTAAAGTGCTGGGTTCTGATAAAAGCCAGTTAATCAAGCAGTTTTTACTGGAATCTATGCAGCTTACTTTTATGGCATTGTTAATTTCAGTAGTTATTGTAAAACTTGCTTTACCAGTATTCAATCAGCTTTCAGGTAAAAATCTGATACTTGGCTACGTCATAAAAACCTGGGTATTTTTTATAGGAGCAGGCTTGATAATTGGCATTTTAGCAGGAATTTATCCGGCATTTTTTCTCTCGTCATTCAAACCACTTGCTATTATTAAAGGTAAAATTAATACGAGTAACAATAGCTTTAGCTTGCGTAGTGGCTTGGTTGTTTTCCAGTTTTTTATTTCTGTTAGCCTGATCGTTTGCACAATTGTGGTTTATCAGCAGATGCAGTTTATCCGCAATAAAAAATTAGGCTACCACAAAGAGCAACTGCTGGTGCTACCCAATTCATGGGCTCTAGGGAAAAACGAGCAGGTTTTTAAAGAAATCATGCTGAAAGATCCACGCGTAATTAACGCAACCGTTTCCGGCTATAAACCTGTTGGCCCAACTAACAGCAATAACTCAATGTTTTATCCTGACGGAAAAGATAACCAGGTGATGAAAACGCTGCGTTACGATATAGACGAACAATATTTGCCAACCTTAGGAATTCAGCTGGCAGCCGGAAGAAATTTCTCTAAATCTTTTGCTACAGATTCTACTGCCATCCTAATCAATGAGACTGCAGCCAGAGCTTTTGCCTTAGGAAACAATGCCATCGGACAAAAAATTATCAGACAAAAAAATAGTGAAAAAAGAAAAGATGTTGCCTACACGATAATTGGCGTGGTAAAAGATTTTAATTTTAAATCGCTGCACGAACCCGTTACACCTTTGTTAATGGTTTTAAACCCGGAATGGGGATTGATTTTTAAAGTAAAAACCGGCGACGTTTCCGGCTTGCTGGCATCCATGAAACAAGAATGGGGGAAGTTCAATCCGGAAGAACCTTTTACTTATTCTTTTATGGATGAGCTTTACAACAAAACCTATCAGGCGGAAGAAAAAGCGGGTAGCATCCTTAATATTTTTACCTTACTAACCATACTTGTTGCCTGTCTGGGTTTGTTCGGTTTGGTAATTTATACCACCGAGCAACGCACTAAAGAAATCGGTATCCGAAAAGTTTTAGGTGCATCAGTTGCCTGCGTTACCACTTTGCTTTCCAAAGATTTTGTAAAATTAGTGCTGATTGCCTGTGGGATTGCTTTCCCGTTATCCTATTGGGCAATGCAAAAATGGCTGCAAGATTTTGCTTACCGCATCACTATCAGCTGGTGGATTTTTGCTTTATCAGGAATTTTAGCAATTGCAATTGCGCTATTCACCATCAGTTTTCAGGCGATAAAAGCAGCATTGGCAAATCCGGTTAAAAGTTTGAGGAGTGAGTAAAAACCTCACTTCAATTCCTCCCAAAAACGATTTTAAAGGCGAATAGAAAAGGCCAATTTGTATCGATAAAAAGAGTATCAGCATAAAACCAAGACCATGTTCAAAAACTATTTAAAAATAGCCTGGCGCAACTTTTATAAGCAAAAATTTTATACAAGTATCAATGTATTTGGTTTGGCAATGGGTCTTGCTTGCACAGTCATTTTGTTCCTTTTTATTTCCTATCATTTAAGTTTTGACCGTTATCACACTAACTCCAAACGGATATTCAGAACGGTAACAGACTTACATATCCCGGACGGCAGCATTGATTACGACCAAGGTTCTCCGTACGTTTTAGGGCAGTTTTTTAAAAATTTTCCTACAGTAGAAAACCAAACCACATTAATTGGCAAACGAAACTTCACCGTTTCCATTTCGCAAAAAAACCAGTCAAAACAAAGCCTTTTTTATGAGTTTGAAAACATTGCATTCACGGATAACAACTGGTTTAAAATGTTTACTTACAGCTGGAAATCAGGAGCTTCGGCTACTGCTTTATCTAATCCATTTACAGCAGTTATTACTTCCAATCTTGCAAAAAAATACTTTGATACAGATGAAGTTGTTGGCAGAACCATTCGCGTAGAAAACAAATATAATTTTACAATTACGAGCGTTGTAAATGATAATCCAGCCAATACAGATTTCCGGGAAAATCTATTTTTATCTGTTGCTTCCGCTAAAATCATGTTTGCCGATCCAAAAGATTTTTGGACGAAAATTGATTTCATTTCCTCTAAAGTTTTTGGTTTTGTTCTGTTGAACGATGAACATGCACAAAAACAAGTTGATAAAGGCATCGAACAGCTTCAAAAAAAGAATTTTAAAGTTTATGATGCACTTCATTTTCACCTACAGCCGTTAGCAGATATTCATTTTAATGGTCGATATGGTGGTAAAATTTCCAAACCTTTATTGTTGATTTTGGCTATTGTTGGATTGGCGTTAATCCTGATTGCCTGCGTCAATTTCATCAATATGGCAACTGCCCAAAGCTTAACTAGGGCAAAAGAAATTGGTACCCGGAAAGTATTGGGCAGCAGCAGGAAAGCGATTTTCTGGCAGTTTATTATCGAAACTGCATTTGTAGCTGTAACAGCAGGTGCAGTTGCTTTACTTTTGACCATACTGTTTTTACCGACTATAAATCAGTGGCTACAATTATCATTGGTTATTGGTGTCCCAGTCGTTTTATTTTTGATTGCATTGCTAGTTGTCATCGTATTTGCAGCAGGTTTTTATCCTGCCATCATATTGAGCGGTTTTAAACCGGTAGATGCTTTAAAAAACAAAATTGGCAACAGTAATCCATCTTCCGGATTATCACGAAACGTGCTGATTATCCTGCAAAATGTTATTGCACAAAGTTTGATCGTGTGTACAGTAATTATTGTTTTACAGGTAAAATTTTTAAAAAATGTTGACCTCGGATTTAATAAAGATGCTGTTATTATGGTTCCTGTTCCTACACAAGATGCGAGCCAATTATCTTTTCTACGTAATGAACTCGACAATCAAAATGATGTTAAAAGTATAAGCTTTTGCTATAAACCACCATCCGCATTAACGCAAAAAGGCGGAAGCATTAAATACGATGGGCATGAATGGGAGAAGTTTACCGTTTCCAGTATCATTGGCGATCAAAATTATATTAAAACATTTGGCCTGAAATTGCTTGCCGGCCGTAATCTCTATCCTGCTGATACTGCAAACACTTATATCGTAAACGAACAGGTACTTCAAAAATTAAATATTAAAAGTCCTGAAATGGCAATCGGTCATAAACTTATTGCTGGTGATTTTGGAGATCAAACCGGAATAATTGTTGGCGTAGTTAAAAATTTCAATATTCAGCCCTTAAATGTTGGGATTGAGCCAGCATTGATTGCACAAAGACGTGAATACTATGAAAACGCTGCTATAAAAATCTCCGGAGATCATCAACAGCAAACAATCAATCTAATAGCACAAAAGTGGAAAAAAGTTTATCCGCAAAATGCCTTCGAGTATCATTTTCTTGATGAGCAATTGGCTAATTTTTATCAGAAGGAAGAAATGATTAGCAAGCTGATTACGGTCGGAACATGTGTCGCTATTCTGATTAGTTGCCTTGGGTTATTAGGTTTGATTTCTTTGATGACGGTACAACGCACTAAAGAAATTGGAATCCGCAAAGTGCTGGGTGCAACAGTAAGCAATCTGGTTGCTTTGATTTCCAAAGATTTTGTAAAACTGATCATTGCTGCAAGCGTAATCAGTGCGCCACTTGCTTACTTCGCAATGCAAAAATGGCTACAGGATTTTGCTTACCGTATTACTATCAGCTGGTGGATTTTTGCTTTGTCAGGAATTTTAGCAATTGCAATTGCACTATTTACCATCATTTTTCAGGCTATAAAAGCAGCATTGACTAATCCGGTTAAGAGTTTGAGGAGTGAGTAAAAAAGAGGTTTAACAAAAAACTCTCAGCTATCAGGATTTATAAATCCTGATAGCTGAGAGTTGAAACTTAAGTTAAATCTATTTAAACATGCCGCCCAGCATACCGCCTAAGCCGCCACCACCTAATCCGCCCAAAGAACTTTGGATACTGTCTGGTGTAATACTATCGTCGTCTGGATCATTGGCTTTATGAGCAAATTTTGCCAAAATGCCTGGTAAAGCTGCCGCAATTGCACCGGTTGCCATTGGTGGCAAACCAAATTTGCTACCTAAACTACTTATTAATCCACCACCGATAGAATTAGTAATCTGACTGCCACCACCTGTTAGCATAGATAATAAACCACCTATGCCACCTTCATTAGAAGCCTGGCTTTTAAATCCTTCTTGGATATGGCTAGCTACTTCATGGCTAACCGCATCTTGTTGATCTGCGGGTATAGCAGCTGATGCCTGAGGGTTGTTACCTATTTGGTTTTTTACCAAATCTAAAATTTGATCGAACATAGTTTTTGAGTTTATTTTGATAATGAAATTAATAGTTGATTAGTTTTAATAATCAGTTTTTCTTTTTAACAATTGTGTTGATTACTTGTAGAAGCTGCTTCCCTCGTTTCCAGTAAGCTTGTCTTTATCTGTAGCTAATTTATCCGCTTCCTCCGTAAAGTTTTCTGTTTCCACTTCTGTTTTACGGATTGTTCCTTCAACTGTTTGGTTAGTTTCCTCTACTTCTTTTTCTAAAGAAACTTCGCCGGTTACAAAAGCTTCTTTAGTTACCACAGGTATTTCTGCATATTCTTTCATCTCGATAGTGCCTTCTTTAAAAGCTTCCAAATCAGCTGCTGTTGCCGGCCGATTAACTGGCATTTGTTCTACACGTACATGTTCTGAACGCAAATTTACATTTTCTTCTACGCTTTCCTGTACCACACGGCTTTTTAACCTTACACCACCGGTTTCCACCTCGCGTTTACCAACCTCCATTTTTTCTTCAATAATCGGAATAGCAGTCGTGTCAGCTATATTTGGCTGACGCTTACCATAAAACTTGGTATCATTAAAGTTTTCATGCTGATGAAAATTCTGTTTAGTAGTTTCCTCATTTAAAGATGTTACAGCTGCCGCAGCTGCGCCGCCTGCAAAAACTGTACGTATGGCAGATTCTGTTTGCGAAGTAATGTTGCCTTTTTCGTAAGCTGGCAAAGCACTTAATTGTGCTGCCGTTATGCCTGGTAATATTACTTCATCATCTTTTTCATGGAGTTCTGCCAAACCAATTGGTACTAGCACTTTTTTATCTTCCTCCAAATCAAAATCGTTGTCGTCCAAATCTACAATCAGGTACAAAACTTTATAGGTTTCTTCGTTAAAAATCAGTTCATCTACTTCGCCAAACAGCTTTCCACTTGCATCTTTTACGTCCCAGCCTTTAATGTTTGGTTCTCCGTCAACAATTTCAAAATTACTTTCGCCTAATTCTTTTAAGCGGGGAGTATTGTTACTTTCATTCATAGCTATCGTTTTTATTCAGTTTTTAACAATTAGTTACTAATTTTTTAAGGTTTAACTGGCGTGGCTACAATGGCTACACTACGGTTTTGCTTTCTTCCTTCGGCAGTTTCGTTTGATGCCACCGGATTGCTTTCCCCAAAAGAATGTACTGAAATTTTATCAGCAACAGTTCCGTTTTTAATAAACCAGCTTCGTACAGCTTCTGCACGTTCTGCACCCAATTCTTTGTTGTGTGCAGCTGTTCCGGTAGAATCTGTATGACCGTAAACACTCAGATCAGCTCCTTTAAAGCGTTTACCCAAAGAGGCTGCAATCAGTTTTAATTGTGTTTCGGCACTGCTTTTAAGGGTATTATTATCCTTATCAAATAAAATATCCTCGCCTAAACCATAGATAGTATAATCTTTATTTCCGCGTACACTGATGCTGGCATCTGTCATTTCTTCGTACGCTTCTTTTGGTGAGTTAAAATCAATCTGACTTCCACTGGTTGCAGTTGTTGCCGCAACAACAGAATCAGCACCGCCGGTTTGGGTCGCACTTTTGTTATTGCATCCGCGCAAAAAGAAAAACAGCAACCCAAGCGCAATCAGTAATAATAAAAGCCAAAGCCACCACGAGTTATTTTTTTTGGGTTGTACATCTAAATCTGCCATAAGGTATTTTTCAAGTTAAATTGTGATAAAATTTCAAAAATAAAGCGCCGCCAGATTTACTGGCCGACGCTTTATAAAAATAGTAGTATTGATCAGTTCTAATTATTTGTAGAAACCACCTTTATCATCTGTGGAAGTTGTATTTTTTCCGCCAGTTGATAGTTTAGTGCTGTCATCTGTGAAGTTTTCTGTATCTACTTCAGTTTTGCGAACAGTTCCTTGTACAGTTTGGCTGGTTTCTTCCACTTCTTTTCCTAAAGAAACTTCACCTGTTACAAAAGCTTCTTTGCTTACTACAGGTATTTCTGCAGTTTCTTTCATAGTGATGGTAGCATCTTTAAAAGCAGCTAAATCAGCTTCTGTTGCCGGGCGGCTAACATTAGTACGTTCTACACGTACGCGTTCAGAACGTAAACGTACATCTTCTTGTACCGCTTGCTCTACAATACGGCTGCGTAAACGCACACCACCTGTTTCTACTTCGCGCTTGCCAACCTGCATTTTTTCTTCAATAATTTTGATAGAATCAGCATCAGTAGTGCCAGTAACGTTAGAAGGAATACTTGCTGCACCGCTAATACCAGAAGATTTTCTGTATTCTTCTGCACGCTCGTTTACATCAATTGCTCCGTAGTTGTCTAAGATTTTGGCTGCATTTTCTGCTTCGTCGCTTGTTTTAGCATGTACGGTTACAATTGCACCTTTACGGCCTACTTCAGTATATCTGTCAGCATCATCATCATTTGTTCCAAATAAATTACTAAAAAAACCACCAACACTATTATG
>JBPBQV010000013.1:0-45501 GCA_050955045.1 Janthinobacterium lividum
TGCCCTTAGTTTTAATTCTGATATCGTTTTGTTGTTTTTTAAAAACTCCTCCTGATCAATTTTCCAGCCGATAGATGCAGCAGGGAAACTTTGATATTTATGTCCGGGTGCCCAAATGGAGCTGCCATCGCGCCGTATAGAAGCCTGTAACAAGTATTTATCTGCATATTCATAATTAACCCTGCCTAATAACGACTGGATGTAATTATCCTGATTAATGTTATTGGTACCAATATTAGTAGCACCCTGAAGTGATTTTATAAGATTTGTACTTTGACTACCGGATTCTGTTTGTGTTATGGTATGTGCACCTTGTGTTTCGTAAACAGCTGTTGCCGCAACATGATTTTTGCCAAAGTTTTTATCAAAAGTAAGCTGCTGTGTAAATAATTTTACAGTAGTTGATACTCGCTGATAGGCAATAGATGCAGATGTAGCACTAAGTGTGCCGCCATCATTATAAATAGGTGTATAGTTACTGGTATAAGCGTTATTATAATTGATACCGGCAGTGGATCTGAAAGTTAACGATGGCGCAAAATGTACATCTACATAACCAGTTCCTAAAACATTAACGGCATTAACTGTATTAGAGCCAATTAATGCAGCTTCTACAGGATTGGTAGGATCAGAGCCATCAAAACTACTTATCGGCCCCTGAAATCCGCCAAGTTTTGTTGGGTCATGCAGCGGAATGTAAGGCTGCATCCGTATCACGTTTAATAAAGGTGTTCTGTTACCAACCGTGGCATCATAGTGCTGTTTAGAAGAAGATGTGTACAGATTTTCTCCAAACGTAAACACCTTGCTGATAACATGATCAGAATTGATACGATAATTATAACGCTCATAATCCAGAGCCTGAGCTATACCATTTTGCCGAAAATAACCACCGGAAGTATAAAATCTTGAAACATCATTCCCTCCACTTAAAGAAACATTGTTTCCGGTTAACAAAGTATTACTTTTCAAATAAGCGCGCTGCCAGTCTGTATTAGTTTGAGCGTAAGTTTGCGTGGCACCAGCATAAATAGGTGCATTAAAATTAGCTGGCTGTAAACGCGGCGGAAGGCCTGCAGTACCATTAAGCGCGGTTGCATATTGTACATACTGACTGGTGTTCAGCAAGTCCAGATATTTTGAAGGACTTTGAATACCGGCATAACTATCCAAACCAACACTAACCTTACCATTTCTGGAACCCTTTTTGGTTGTAACGATAATTACACCATTGGTAGCTCTAGAACCATAAATGGCAGCAGTACTGGCATCTTTTAATACCTGAACATTTTCAATATCTTTCGGGTCATAATCATTTAAGCTACCTCCGTTCAATATAAAGCCATCTACTACATACAATGGGTTAGAAGCAAATGTAATAGAGCTGATACCACGTATGGTTACCAGCGGTGCTGTTCCCGGAGAACCATTATTTACAACAGTTAAACCAGCAACCCGGCCTTGCAAAGCCTGATCAACACTTGCAACAGGTAAAGACGATATGGTTTTAGCACTTACAGACGAAATTGCACCCGTTACGGTAGCTCTTCTTTGTGTACCGTAACCCACCACAAGTACTTCAGTTAAGTTACTGGTATTTGCTTTTACTAATTGAATAGTAATTTCTGTACGTCCGTTTAAAGCAACTTCCTGTGTAGTATAACCTACATAGCTAATTACCAATGTACTATTGGCATCAGGAGCAGAAATCCGGAACCGGCCATTGGCATCTGTAGATTGCCCGGCATTAGTGCCTTTAACTTTTACCGTTGCCCCAATCACAATTGCACCGGTTTCATCTGTTACAACACCTGTTACAGGTACAGCCTGTTTATTGGTTACTAAACTGTAGGGCTTATCATTTTTTAAATAATCAGGAAAAGATAGTTTGCCCGGAACATTTGCTTTCGCAGATACTGCCGAAAAAAAAAGCAAACCCGGAAATACCAAGAGTAATTTAGTTCTCTTTAATAGTAAACAACATTGCATAGTTTAAAATTTAGGTAAATAATTGGTTTTAGTAGTTATAAAAAAATTACATGTAGATATATAACAAGAAATGCCACATGCCATTTGTGTAAAATCAGAATTAATAAAAGGTTAAAAATGCGTTATAATTAGTTTAAAAATGCCGATAGGAAATCGATTGCATTTTTTTATAAATGTAAATTATTTTATTTTAAAACAAAATAATTGTAAAAAATTTAATACGTACCACACTTGTTACTAATTTGATAAACAGTTTTTATTGCTAAAAAAACAAGTAGTTTATTTTTATATTAAGTTATTCTATTGAAAAAGAATACTTTAACTCAAAACGCAAAAAACATTTTTAACAAAACAGATGCTTTGCAGGAAATGAAGAAGAAAGCTGTAAGGCTATAAATAATAGTTAGATTTTTGTTGTATAAAAGAAGCATTGGTTTTATAACAATCTGGCATTAGGTTAACAACGTGTTGTTTTGCTCTTAAAAACTAATTAATGGGTTGATCTACTTTTTTTAAGCTTCAATCTTTCATTTCAAACAAGCCATAAAGGTGCTGCTTTAAAATTGCCGATACTTCTTTTACCGGTACTTTTTCGCCCAGCTCTGCTTCCAGCGATGTTACCGCTTTATCCTCAATTCCGCAGGGAACAATGTTTTTAAAATAATCCAGGTTTGGGTTGATGTTGAAAGCCAGGCCATGCATCGTTACCCAACGACTGCAACGTACGCCCATTGCACAAATTTTTCGGGCTTTCTGCGGATCATCAGCATTGAGCCAAACGCCGGTAAAACCTGGGAAACGTTCGCCTTTGATGCCAAAATCTACTAAAGTTAAAATTACGGCTTCTTCTAAAGTGCGGAGGTATAAATGAATATCGGTAAAAAAATTATCCAAATCTAAAATCGGGTAAACTACCAGTTGCCCCGGACCATGATATGTGATATCGCCGCCACGGTTTATAGGATAAAACTGAGCATGTTTTTCTTCCAGCTGTTTTTCAGATAGTAAAAGATGTTCTTTTTTGCCGCTTTTACCTAAAGTATAAACATGCGGATGTTCGCAAAAAATTAAATAATTGGGAGTTGCTGTTTTTATGCCGGTAAAAGAAGCATCGGTTTGGCCCAAGTTGCGCAGCTCTGTTTTTAATTTAACGGTTGCGGCAAAAATTTCTTCCTGCTTGTTCCAAGCTTCTTTATAATTTATCAAACCCCAATCTTCAAAAAAAACCTGTTTATTTTTACTCATACTTCTTTTGCGTACCCAATCATGTATTCATTAAATTGCAGATATTCTACGTCAAAATTCAAATCAACTGTATCGTTTTTGATTTTTGCACGGAGACTTCCTTCCTCTTCGTAATTAAATTCTTCTAAAAAAACATGGTTTAAAAAAGAAATTTCTTTACGTCCATAACATTTATAAATGGCTTCTTTGGCGCACCAGCAGGCGTATAATTGTTTTATTTTATGTTTTGGTTGGATAAAAGCCAGCTCATTTGGCTGCAAAAACTTTTGGGCAATGCGTTCTACTTTCTGGTCAATTTTTTCAATATCGATACCAACCGGTTTGTTTTTGCTGATCATTACGCCAGCATAATCAAAAGAATGACTGAGCGAAATATGGTAAGGAATACTGGTTAAATATGGTTTGCCGTGCACATCAACTTTGCAATCAATATATTCCTCAGTATTTAGCATTTTGCGCAGCAGCACACGCGTACCCAGCCAATGCAGGTAACGTTTGCTGTTGCTAAGTTTTTGTATAAAAGCTTTTTCATCATCATGCAGCTGTAATTGATGGTACAACTCTTCGGCGTTTTCTTCAATTTTCCAAAGGGCAAATTCGGTGTCGTTATCCACCTTTTTACGATAAGCAATCCCCATAAAGTAAAGTTGCGAAAAGGATAGCAATATCCTTTAAATAATTCTAATTTAGGTTCCGCATTTTTGTACACTATGATTTTATCAGACAAACTTATTTTACAGGAAATTGAAAAAGGAACAATAATTATTGAACCTTACGATCCAACCTGCCTCGGCACCAACTCTTACGATGTTCATTTAGGGAAATATTTGGCCACTTATCGTAACCGGGTTTTAGATGCTAAACAGCATAATGAAATTGATCATTTTGAAATTCCGAAAGATGGCTTTTTGCTTCAACCCAATACTTTATATCTCGGTGTAACTGTTGAATATACGGAAACGCACGCACATGTACCTTTTTTAGAAGGTAAAAGCAGCACCGGCCGTTTGGGAATTGATATCCACGCCACAGCCGGAAAAGGTGACGTTGGCTTTTGCAATACTTGGACGCTGGAAATTTCGGTTACGCAACCGGTGAAAATTTATCCTGGAATGCCGATTGGCCAGCTGATTTATTTTGTAGTGGAAGGCGAAATTGAAACTTTATACAACACCAAAGCCAACGCCAAATACAGCAAACCAACCACGCGCCCGGTAGAAAGCATGATGTGGAAAAATCAGTTTTAGCATTTGTAAACTAACTGTTACGTTCCTTTTTTTATCGTTTTATGATAATAATCTTAGTATCTTGTTTCTTTATAAACCTATGAAACTGAAGCGTGTTTTAACTGTGTGTTTGCTGTTTTTAGCAGCAGGATTGTTGAGTTTTGCAGTGAAACAGGAAGATGATCCGTTGAAAAAGATTTTAACGCAGCTGCAAAAATTTACCGATAACTATCCTACAGAAAAAGTTTACCTGCAATTAGATAAACCTTATTATGCCATTGGCGATGTGATTTATTTCAAAGCTTACACCACCGTTGGTAGCAAACATCAGCCTTCCGCTTTAAGTAAAATATTGTATGTTGATCTGATTAATAATAAAGATTCTGTAAAACAATCGCTTCGTTTACCTATGGTTTCTGGCTTAAGCTGGGGCGATTTTGCTTTAACGGATACTTTGCAGGAAGGCAATTACCGCATCCGCGCTTACACGCAATACATGCGCAACTTTGGCGAAGATTACTTTTTCGATAAAACCATCAGCGTTGGCAATGCTATTTCCAATACTGTTTTTACCACCGTAAATTATAAGTTTATCACAGAAAACGGTCAACAGAAAATAAATGCGGTCATTAATTATGCTGATTTAAACAATCAGCCTTATGCCGAAAAAGCCGTAAGTTACCGTGTTCAGTTAGATTTCCGGACGGTTTTGAAAGGAAAAGCTGTAACCGATGCCAGCGGAAATTTGAATATCAATTTCAGTAATCCGCAGCCCACTTCACTTAAATCCGGTTCAATCACTACCAGTATCACTACCGATACCAAAAAAGTAGTTGTAAAAACAGTACCGATCAAGGCAACTTCCAGCAATGTTGATGTGCAGTTTTTTCCGGAAAGCGGTAATCTGCTAAACGGCGTTCGTTCTAAAGTTGCGTTTAAAGCGGTTGCTGCTGATGGTTTGGGCATAGCCATTAAGGGAGCTGTTTTTAACGATGCAAATGTGGAAGTTGCTAAAATCAGCACGCAGCATTTGGGCATGGGTACCTTTATGCTTTTCCCGGAAAGCGGCAAAAATTATACGGCAAAAGTTACTTTTCCGGACGGATCAACCAACAGTTTTGAATTACCAAAAGCTGCCGACCAAGGCTTTTTACTCAATGTAAATAACAATGATCCGGATTACATCAACCTGCATGTTGCTGTGGGCAACGAAACTTTTAAGCAGAAGCAAGGTACAGATATTATGGTTGTGGGCCAGTCTGGAGGCGATGTGTATTACACGGCCAAAAGCAAGCTGGAAAGCCAGACTTTCTCTGCTAAGATTCCGAAAAACCGTTTTCCTTCCGGAATTGCGCAGTTTACATTGTTTACGCAGGAAGGCGAGCCTTTAAATGAGCGGATTATCTTCATCCAAAATCCGGATCAGCTGAATATTAATATTTCTTCTGCAGAAACTACTTCGCCCCGACAAAATGTTAAGTTGGATTTTACCGCGATAAACAAAGCAAAAGCACCGGTTGTAGGCAGTTTTTCGGTTGCGGTTACGGATGAAACCAAAGTTCCGGTTAATGAGGATAAAGAAAGCACCATTTTATCCAATCTGCTTTTAACATCAGATATAAAAGGTTATATCGAGCAGCCAGGTTATTATTTTGCGCATCCAAACGAAAAAACACAATCAGATTTGGACGTGCTGATGTTAACACAAGGTTACCACCGTTTTGCCTGGCGGATGCTGATGGGAAACAGTTTTCCAGCTTTAACTTACCAGCCGGAACAATCTATGAGCATTTCCGGAATCGTAAAAACGCTTGGCGGAAAACCTGTTCCTAAAGGAAAAGTTACTTTGTTTACCACGTCAAAAGGTGCGTTTTTGCTGGATACAGTAACCGATGCAAACGGCAGGTTTAAGTTTGATAATTTAATATTTCCGGATAGTATCCGTTTTGTGATACAAGCCAGAAATGCAAAAGACCGTAAAAATGTAGATATTGTTTTGGATGATGTTCCAGTGCAGTTTGTTACCAAAAACAAAAATTCGCCTGATGTTTCCATCAACCTGAATACTGATTTGGCGGCTTACCTGCGCAACAGCAAAGCACAATATGATGACTTGCGCAAATATGGCTTGGTTAACCGAACTATTGTACTGAAAGAAGTTACCATCACGGAGAAAAAGCAGCCGTTAAAAAACTCATCTAACCTGAACGGTGCAGGTAACGCCGATCAGATTATTAAAGCCGACCAGTTGCTGCAAGGTTGCGTTACTATTGATCAGTGTTTGCAGGGAAGGTTGCTGGGCGTTATTTTCCGCAACGGAATACCATATTCTACCCGCAGCCTAAACCAGCCCATGCAATTAATTGTAGATGGAATTTATATGGAAGGCGATTATTTATCTTCTATTCCGCCAACAGATATTGCCAGTATTGAAGTTTTGCGTTCTATTGGCTACACGGCTATTTACGGCGGTCGTGGTGGTGGCGGCGTGCTGGTTATCAACACCAAGCGCGGAGATGACCCAAGTTATGTTTCTCAGCGATATGCGCCGGGCATTGTAACGTACAACCCAAGAGGCTTTAGTAGAACCAAAGATTTTTATGCACCTAAATACGACGATCCGAAAACCAATAAAGTTGTGGCTGATTTGCGCACCACCATTTACTGGAACCCAAATTTAATTACAGATAAAGATGGTAAAACGTCGTTCAGCTTTTTTAACGCAGATAGCAAAGGTACTTACCGTGTAGTAATTGAAGGTATTGATGATGGTGGTAACTTAGGACGGCAGGTTTATCATTATAAAGTGGAGTAAGTTTTTTAGGTGATAAAAGAAGCATTTGCAAAAAAGCCGTTCCGAAAATAAATTGGAACGGCTTTTTTGTTGGATTTACATTTTTTCAATTCAAGCGCAATCTGAAATTTTTAAAAATAATCTACAAGTAATTTTTGCATGATAAGCAATAAGCCTTTTATTGGAAACACTGCCTTTAGTTAACAAAAAATAGTTTCAAGATTTATTTTCAAAAAACCTATATTTATTTATAAAAATATTTATTTTTAAGAAAAATCTTTAATAATTCTGATGATTACTAAATTCAGGTTTAACATTTAGTAATTTAATTGATAATAATTCTTTAGAAGTATTAATTAAATTACTTTTTCAAGAAAATCTAGCTTGTAAAATAGTTGCCATAAAAGAAGTACTCTAAAGGGAGAATTCCTTTGACTTTTTGTAGCCTATAACCAGCAGTTTTAATAGTTCTATACAATCATGCCTTAATATAAAGTAACAAGCTTCAAACAAACCCAATTAATTTATATAAAACCAGAAACTATGTATGAAAATTTCTACAAAAAACTTAAATCAAAACCTCTCCTACTCATTTTTTTAACTGGCTGGCTTTCCGTCACAAATGTAGTTGCTAATCCATTACATCTATTTAATAGCCCGAAGCATTTAAGTGCCAAGGATATTATTATTAAAGGTAAGGTTACAGAAGCTTCTGCCAACGGAACTACGAATGGACTGGTAGGCGTAACCGTTATAGAAAAAGGAACGAAAAATGCAACTTCCACATCTGCAAATGGTGATTTCCAAATCATTGTAAAAGAAGGCGCTACGTTGGCCTTTACAGCAATTGGATATAAAACCAGAGAGGTAAAAGTAACCTCGCAAAATAACTTGCAGATATTGATGCAGGAAGACGTTAACAATTTGAAAGAAGTTGTTATAACAGGTTATCAGGATATTCAAAGAAGACAATTTACTGGCGCTGCAACTACTTTAAAAGGTGTTGATGCCCGAAGAGATGGTATTACGGATGTAAGCCGGATGCTGGAAGGCCGCGTTGCCGGAGTTTCCGTTCAAAACGTATCAGGTACTTTTGGAGCAGCACCTAAAATCAGGGTTCGGGGAGCAACTTCGATTACTGGTGATAACAAACCGTTGTGGGTAGTTGATGGGATTGTTCTGGAAGATGTAGTAAACATTTCTAACGAAGCATTATCTACCGGCGATGCCTCTACCTTACTTGGTTCGTCTGTTGCCGGTTTGAACCCTGATGATATTGAAAGTTTTCAGATACTAAAAGATGCAACAGCAACTTCTTTGTATGGTGCACGTGCCATGAACGGAGTTATTTTAATTACTACCAAAAAAGGACGAATTGGTAAACCGGTGATTTCTTATACAGGCAATTACTCCAGTTATTTAAAACCTTCTTACAGTAATTTTAACATTATGAATTCTTACGACCAGATGTCTGTTTATGCCGAAATGGAACGTAAAGGATGGTTAAATTATGCTAACGTTGCCCGAAGTGAAAACGGCGGCGTTTTTACAAAAATGGCTGGAGCCATCACCAATTCAACATTGCTTAATACACCCGAAGCACGGTCTGCTTACTTACAACGTTATGCGCAGGCCAACACCAATTGGTTTGATGTACTTTTTAAAAATTCGTTTTTGCAGGAGCATTCGTTAAGTGTATCATCCGGTAATGATAAAACACAATTATATTACTCTACCAGCTATTTAAAAGATAATGGCTGGAGCGTTGGCAATCAGGTAGAGCGTTTTACTGGCAACGTTAGGGCAAATTTTAATATCTCACCCAAAATTCAGTTTGGATTTTTAACACAAGGTTCCATACGTGATCAGCAAGCACCAGGATCGCTTCCGCGTACCAGCAATCCGGTTACGGGTGAGTATTCACGAGATTTTGATATCAACCCATACAATTATGCTTCTAATACCAGCCGTACTTTAACGGCTTATGATACCAACGGAAACCTGGAATATTTTACCCGTAACTATGCTCCTTTTAACATATTAAATGAGTTACAGAACAATACATTAGACTTATCTTTAATTGATTTAAAATTTCAGGGAGAGTTTCGGTATAATATCCTTAAAAATTTAAAATATTCATTTGATGGCTCTTACCGATATGTAAAAACCAGTCAGGACCACAAAGTACGCGAGAATTCTAATATGCCGATGGCTTACCGTGCTGCTGGCGATGCTACGATAAGGGCAAATAACCGTTTTTTGTACCGCGATCCGGATAATCTTAATGCAGAACCTGTAGTTGTATTGCCATCAGGTGGTTTTTATGATACCAACGAAACTTACCTAGTTTCTTATTATTTAAGAAACAGTTTGGATTGGAACAAAACTTTTAATGATGTACATACTTTTCGTGTTTTTGCTTCGCAGGAAATGCGTTATGCGGACAGACAAAGAAAAATGTTTACAGGTTATGGCTATCAGTTTGATAAAGGAGGTGTGCCTTTTGTTGATCCGAGAATTGTTAAGCAAGCGGTAGAAAGTAATTTTAATTACTATGGCATTAACTATAATTACGACCGTTTTTTAGCTTACCTTGGAAGTGCCAATTATTCTTACAACCAAAAATATAACCTTAAAGGAAGTCTCCGATATGATGGTTCTAACTTGCTGGGCGAATCTCGCCAGGCACGCTGGCTGCCTACCTGGAATATAAGTGGTTCCTGGAATGTTGACCAGGAAAACTTCATGAAAAAACAAACCACAATTGATGCCCTTACTTTAAGAGCTGGTTATGGCTTGGTAGCCAGTTTAGGTGCTGCAACCAACTCCAGTTTGGTGTTACAAAGTGCCGGCACAAAAAGACCTTATCTATCAGAAGTAGAAACAGCTATTTATATTGCTAATCTTGAAAACTCACAATTAACCTGGGAAAAACAGTACGAAACCAATATTGGTATTGATTTAAGCATGTTTAAACAACGCTTAACGCTTACGTTAGATGTTTATAATCGTGATGGATTTGATTTGATCGGTCCAATCCGTACATCCGGAATCGGTGGCGAGGCTATTAAAATTGCTAATTACGCGGATTTAAAATCAAAAGGTTTTGAAGTAAACTTAGGCGGTTCCAGTATCAAAACTAAAAATTTCGGCTTGCGTTCTCAATTTACTTTTGGCTTTACCAAAGGGGAAATTACCAATTTAAAGAGCGAACCGCCTATCTGGGATTTAGTAGGCGCAAACGGAGGACCAAAAGAAGGATATCCATCTAGAGGATTGTTTTCTATAGATTATCAAAAGCTTGATCCAGCCAATGGTTCACCACTATTTATTAATGAAGCTGGTGTACTGAGCAACAATGTTTACCTGCAAAGCACAAATACTTCTTACTTAAAGTATGAAGGCCCGGTTGACCCAGTTTATACTGGTGGTTTTTATAACAGTTTCAATTATAAAAATTTCACTTTGTCAGCATTAATTACTTTTAGCGGCGGTAACAAGGTAAGGTTAACTCCTATTTTTAAAAATAATTATACTGATCTGGATGCCATGCCAAATGAGTTTTTAAACCGCTGGCTGGTTTTGGGTGATGAAGCAAATACAAATGTTCCTTCTATCCTGGATAGGCGTGGCGTTGCAGGGCTAAATGGTGCTTATCCTTACAATGCTTACAATTATTCTACAGCACGCGTAGCGGATGGAGGTTTTGTGCGCTTAAAACAAGTATCTGTTGGTTATAACGTGCCGGTAAAATACACCACACGTTTAGGCTTTAACAACGCTTCTCTAAACTTAGTATCCAACAACTTATGGTTAATTTATGCAGATAAAAAACTAAATGGCCAAGACCCTGAGTTTTTTAGTTCCGGCGGTGTGGCATTACCTATTCCGCGTCAGTTTACCTTGTCATTAAAATTAGGTCTATAAAAGGAGTATTCAAAAATGAAAAAAATATATACATCATTATTAATGCTGCTGGTTGTTTCTTCGGGTTGTAAAAAATACCTAGAACATGTGCCAGATCAGCGTGCAAGTTTAAATACAGTTGAAAAAGTATCAGAGTTGTTAATTACGGCTTATCCTCAGGCCAGTTATATCACTTTTGCGGAAGCAATGACAGATAATGCTGGCGACAAGGGAATCTCATTAACCATAGTTGCTAACCGCGACCCTTGGTATTTTGAAGATGTGCATAGCCGAGAAGAGGATTCTCCTGATTATTACTGGAACGCTTGCTATAAGGCAATTGCTGCATCTAATCAGGCTTTGGAAGCGATCAGCAAAGCTGATAATCAGGCTGATTATAATGCACAAAAAGGTGAAGCTTTAGTCGCCCGTGCCTATGCACATTTTATGCTGGTTACGCTGTATTCAAAAGTTTATGATCCAGCTACAGCTGATACTGATCCCGGCATTCCATACGTTACCGAACCGGAAAAAATTGTATTTCAAAAATATTCCCGCAAAACTGTAGCTTTTGTTTACCAGCAGATAGAAAAAGACCTTACCGAAGGTTTAACACTAATTAAAGACAATGTATATTCAGTACCAAAATACCATTTTACACAAGCTGCAGCTCATGCATTTGCCGCAAGATTTTATTTGTTTAAAAAAGATTATCAGCAGGTAATCACGCATACAAATGCTGTTTTTACAGGCGGAAGTATCGCAGCAAATTTGAAACAGGTAAATTCTACAGCTTACCGTTCTTATCAGTATTTAGATTTGCAAGCCCAATATACACAGGCAACCAATAATTCTAATCTTTTATTAACCGAAGCTCAGTCTTTATGGGGAAGATCATATGCTGCATATAGATATTCCATGACGTTTCCGGTCTATAATCAAACTTATGGTGCAGCTAACGTAACCCGGGGCTTTTGGGGATGGCAGGTATATGGGCAGGATAATTTTTTAAACGTACCCAAGTTCAAAGAATTATTTGTCCGGACAAGTGCTAATGCTGATATTGGTGATCCTTACAACGTTATACCTTTATTTACGGCAGAAGAAGTTTTGTTTAACCGTGCAGAAGCCAATACTTATTTGGGTAATACGGCAGATGCAATTAAAGATCTGAATGATTATGCCAGTACACGCATTATTACCAGTTCTACCATTCCGGTTTATAATGCCACAATCCACACCATCACTGCTGATAAGATAAACAGGTTTTATAGCACTTTGACTTTAAAAGATGGACTTATCAAAACTATCCTTGATTTTAAACGGGTAGAATTTTGTTTTGAAGGAATGCGCTGGTTTGACATTTTGCGGTACAAAATACCGGTTGTGCATACCAGTTATGATTTAAAAACAACTATTACACTTGGCCCGAATGATCCGCACAGGTTAATCCAGCTTCCACAAGAAGTTACTTTAGCTGGTATAGAAAGAAACCCACGTTAATACTCCTTTTAACACCTAAAAAATGAAAACTCAATATTTTAAAATAATTGTAATTATTGCTCTTTTCAGCCTGATCACAGCATCATGCACCAAAAAAGAAGTTTTACCTGATACGCCAATTGTTGGTTTAGGCGGTGATACCTGGGCTAAAGGCCCAATTGATGATTACATTTTAACCAATTTTACCAATCCGTACAATATTGAAGTAAAGTACAAATGGGACCCATACGAACTGGATATTAGTAAAGCATTGGTGCCGGTTATCGAAACTAATGTAATGCCATCTTTAAATGTAGTTAAGCAAATCTGGATTGATCCTTATGATAAAATAGCAGGTGCTGGTTTTATTAAAAAATATTCGCCCAAACAGTTTGTGCTAGTAGGAAGTGCACAGTATAATAGTAACGGAACCATTACTTTAGGTGAAGCAGAAGGCGGCCGTAAAATTACCTTGTTTGTAATTAACTCCTTTGATAGAAAAAATTTGCCTGAGGTAATACGGATGATGCATACGATTGAGCACGAGTTTGCCCACATTTTACATCAAACCATCTTATATCCGCAAGCATTTAAAACCTTAAACCCAGAGTGGTACACCGCAACTTGGTTTAATAATACTGATGCAGATGCAAACGCACAAGGCTTAGTAACTGCTTACTCCAAAGCAGCTGTAGATGAAGACTTTGTAGAAACTGTATCCTTTTTATTAGTAGAAGGACAAGCCAGATTTGATGCTATTGTAGCAGGTACAAACGCAAAAGCTGCTGGTATATTAAGGCAGAAGGAAGCCATTGTGGTATCATATTTCAAAACAGCTTATAATATAGATTTTCGTGCATTACAGGCAGAAACCAAAGCTGCTATAATTAAAGCAACTACCTGATTTTTTTACCGATAAAAGAAGTATCATGAAAAAGATTTTACTATATGCCCTGCTCCTGTTTGCCATAGCCGGATGTAAAAAACAGGAAGACAGGCCAGCGCAACTACCGGATGATAAATTAACTGCCATATTATCTACTTATCAAAAACAACTTACAGGTGCTGAGTACGGCTGGACAGGCTACTTATTTCCTGATGGCGGTGGTGCTTTTACTTTTACTTTTAAGTTTGACGAGAAGAACCGCGTAGTTTCTATGGCTGATATTAATCAAACTACTGCTACTACAGCATTCGAAAGTTCGTACCGGTTAAAAGCTGCTATGCAGCCATCTCTCTACTTTGATACGTATTCTTACCTGCATATTTTGGCGGATCCAGATCAGGGGTTGGGTGGCTATTCTGATTTTGAATTTGGAATACAATCGGCCAGTACAGATACCATCAAACTAAAAGGAAATGTTAGCGGCAGCGAAATGATTTTGGTGCGCACTAAACAAGTTGATGCGGGTACTGTCATCGCAAAATCCATTGCTTTTAACACTAGTCTTAGCCGCGCTTCACAGTTTAATTACTATTATAATTTACTAAGCATCGCCGGAAAAACTTATGATTTCACACTTAATCCTGATGAGCAAACTGTAAATTTTTACTATGCAACAAATGGCACTTTCAAAAGCTATTCAACAGAGTACGCAGTAACCAGCAATGGCATACTTTTAAGAAAACCATTTATTGACGGCGATTTGCAAATAACAGAAATGCACGATCTTGTGATAGATGTGGCGCAAAGTAAAATTAGTTTTAAAGCCGGCAACAATACCGGTACAACTA
Organism: Janthinobacterium lividum; assembly: GCA_050955045.1. Classification (GTDB taxonomy): domain Bacteria; phylum Bacteroidota; class Bacteroidia; order Sphingobacteriales; family Sphingobacteriaceae; genus Mucilaginibacter_A. Next base: position 14,377 of record JBPBQV010000013.1, read on the forward strand.
CCAATGTAGCTACGCCAATTGCAATAAGTTTAGATGCAGCATCTGCCTTGTATACTTCCGGTTCTGCTTTTACCAGCAATACTGGTTTTACAAATGCAGGCAAAATTGATTATTTTAGTTTAACTACTATTCCTGGTTATAATTATATATTACTATACCCAAAATATTTTTCAAATGCAGATGCCATGTTTATTCTTTATGGAAACAGGCAATACGGGCCAGCCTTCAATATACAGCTGCCTGCAAATGGTGCGTTAATATTTGCAGGCAACTATGCACTTCAAGGCACATCGCCGGGCACAGCTTACGCTACATCAATTGCTAATTTCAGGGCACAGGTACTAACGCCTTTAGGTTATTATGTTTTCCCAACTGGTAAAGCTTCTTATGATTTAGTAAGCGTTGCTGATAGTAAAATGTGGATCAGGTTTTAATAATCTTTATTAACAAAACTCAAAAAATGAAGAAACTTTTATATTACAGTATCCTGTTTGTTGCGTTTTTATCGGCTTGCAAAAAAGATGGAATCGATAAATATCCGATAGAAACATCATTTACTGATCCAAATGTTCCGCTTGCTACTTATAAAACAGCTTTAGCCTCATCGGCGGATGGCTGGAAAGTAATTTTGACACCGGCAAAAAGCGGTTTATACGGCGGTTATATCAAATTTGAAACCACTGGAGATGCTAAATTTGTACTGGATAATACAGTAACAGCAGCGGGAACCCCGGCTACAAGTAACTATACGCTAAACATTTACAAAACCAATCCCAGCATCAGCTTTGCTAAAGGTTCTGCGTTTTCTGCTTTTGCTTTAAACTCTACTTTGGGTATTGATACTTCTTTTACATTTAAATCTGCCAAAGGCGATACCATACAATTATTAGGTAATTTGCAAGGCAGCAACCTCACGCTCATTAAATCAACCAAACAGGAAAGCGATGATTACTTAGCAGGAAAAATGGCAACTCCCATTACTATAGCAAGTACAATTAATTCTTTTAAATTGTATTACAAACGTTTTGCTATGGGTGGTAAAAATTACGACCTGATTTTGAATACTAAAACCAAAACAATCAGTTTTAATTATAGTAGCAATGGCGTTTTTACTCGTTTTGCAAGTAACTATTATTACAACAGTGACGGTGGCATTACTTTAAAACAAGCTTTTACTGATGGCAGCAACACGATTAGCAGTTTAAATTCTTTAACAGTGGATGTACCTAATAACAAAGCTACTTTTACTACCGGAAATGCAACTACTATTGCTATTGCTAATTTTGCCGCCCCGGTAATTGCAGACTTGGCTGCACCCAGAAGGTTTTACAGTAATCCTACTAATGGTACAAACTGGCTTTCTTATACTGGTTTTACGGTTGATGGCGTAACCGATGCATATAAAGTAACTACTATATCTAATTTTAATTACCTAGTTTATTATCCAAATTTAACAGCCGTTTATGATAGATTAGGCTTCATTGTAAATAATGCTTATGCCGCTTACGGTCCAGCTATACAAACTGGAATTACTACTGATGGCAGGATTGTAACCTTTTTTTACGCAAGCTACGGAACCCCCCCAGCGGTTTATACTACAATAGTAAATGCCACACGTGACAAGCTAGTTGATGCTACCGGTTTTTACGTTTTTCAAACGGGTGCAAATACTTACGATTGGGTAAATGCGAAAGATGGCCGTAGTTGGATCAGTTTTGAATAAGAAAACTATATTTTGATATAAAAGCCGTTCCAAATTAAATTAGAACGGCTTTTTTGCTGAACTTGTATTTTTTTATCGTAAGTGCGATTTCAGAAACAATACTTCCTTTACCACACAAATTTATCCTTAATCTCTACCGCTTTGGCCTGACCAGAAGATCCGTCCATATTTCCCATTCCGCCTCGGCTCATACCTCCGCCACCACCCATACCGCCACCGCCGCGCATACCGCCGCCGCCATTCAGGCTAGCTATTCCGCCAGCTGCACCGGGAGGTTTTAAACCATCATGGCCATCTTTTGAGGTAGCAAAACTGTTAATTTTAATATCAAATAGCCAGGGTTTACCATTTGCGTTATCGACATGGAGCATTTTTACCGGAATGGCAGCTTCATAAACCAAGGCACCTTTTTTATCAAAGTTTAATACTGTTTTTATGCCATAAGTATTGTCGGTCGTAATATGTTCGGTTTCAACATCTTTAAAACCGGTTACCTGGATGTCGCGCAGTTTCAGCAAATCTGCTTTGCGGTGCGCTTCTATATCTTCCTGTTTTAATTGCTGTTCGGTAACGGCATCGTTTGTTTTTGGCATCGTGAACAAGCTGTTCTCGTCCCGGTCGGGCGACGGAAAGGTTAAGCTGAAAGTATTTTTCTTTTTTCCTTCGGGATTAAAATTAAGCGTGATGCCGTTCCTCATGGCCTGCTCCTGCTGCCCGCGGTTTTCAATCCGGATAGCAAAATACAGGTTTTCCTGATCCTGAGCTAAACCATAATTTATCCTTTTGGCTTCGTTGTAATAACTTAGGCTATCGCCCCAATCTTTTAAATTACCATCCACTAAAACTGCCTGTGGTACTTTTTTAATAGATTTAAGGTTTGATTTAGATTGCGCAAAAGTTTGCTGGCCTGATGCGAAAACTGTACCCAGCAGCAAATAAGAAATAATTTTCATGAACAAGGATAAAAAATAAGCTGTTCAAATAACTATAAAACAAATGGTTTAGTATTTTTTAAATATCCGATTTTTATTTTCGTTAGCTTTGCTTCAATATGTCAACAGAGGTTAAAGAAGAAAGCTTCACGCTGGAAGAATTGCTGGCCGGGTTAAAAGAAAGCCACCGGTTAATATTATGGAATGATGAAATCAATTCTTTTGACCATGTAATTTATTGTCTGATTAAATATCTGGATTATAATGATGCACAGGCGCAAAAAATCGCTTGGGAAGTACATACTAAAGGCAAATGCGCTGTTTTAGAAGGGTCTTTTACTGAGGTAGAAGTTTACCGCAAAATTTTACAGCAAGAAGGTTTAACTGTTTCGGTAGAATAGCCTAACTGCAATGCTTCTTTTATCAGCATAAAAAGCTTAAACTTTATCGGCATAACAAGGTTATGATTTTGCAGCAAATTAAAACGATCTGCTGTAGTAATTTGCTTTTTTTATCCGTAAAAAAAGTATCTATATATCTTAAAACCTAATTTATGTTAGTTAAACAATACCCTTTTTATCTCAAATCCACTACTATTTTATTCGGGATTTCCCTTTTCATCATGATGCTTTACATGCTGGCGGATTTCCTGGTTCCGATGGGTTTTGCCGTGTTGTTAGCAATTTTACTTAATCCTTTTTACAATCGGTTAAAAAATTGGAAAATTCCTAAAATTTTAGCCATCACCATTACATTGCTCACTTTAATCATTTTTATAGTAGCTGTAGTGTATTTTCTATCTTCACAAATGGTTCAGTTTGGTGATACTTTGCCGGCGTTAAAATCAAAAGGCGGACAAATTATTGTAGAGATAGAAGGATGGATACAGCAAACGTTTGGATATTCGATTCAGAAACAAAAACAAATGCTGAGTGAAATGGCCAATAACAGCAAAGGCTTAGTTGGCCAAACTATTGGCAGTTTATTTGGCCTGTTCAGCGTCCTTTTTCTGATACCGGTTTATATATTTTTATTACTGCTGTATAAAGAACTGATTCTTAACTTTTTATATGAGGTTTTTTCGGAAGAAAACTCTTTGAGTGTTGCTGAAATTTTAACTCAGACCAAAATGGCTATCCAAAGTTACATTGTTGGTTTGCTGATCGAAGCGGCAATTGTAGCGGTTCTTAACTCCACTGCGTTAATTATTTTGGGGGTAAAATATGCATTGCTAATTGGTGTTATCGGCGCTATTTTAAATATGCTGCCTTACATTGGTGGCATAATTGCTATTGCCTTACCGGTGCTAATGGCCACGGTAACTAAAGACGGATATAGTACGCAACTGGGGATTATTGCTGCGTACGCCGTTATCCAGTTTATTGATAACAATATTTTAGTGCCGCGCATTGTATCTTCTAAAGTACAAATCAACGCTTTAGTTTCCATCATTGTAGTGTTACTGGGCAATGCTTTATGGGGAGTTTCGGGTATGTTCCTTTCTATCCCGATTGTGGCCGTATTAAAAATTGTTTTCGACCGGATAGATGATCTTAAACCCTGGGGAAAATTACTGGGCGATGAGATACCAACGCAATCTATCATCCAGATTTGGAAGCGGCGCAGAAAAAAAATGGCAGTATAAATACACTTTTTTTATGCCCGTAATTTTTGTATTAATCTATATCATTTTCACAGTAGTTTTTAATTAAAATTTAGTTAATGCCAGCTAAAAAATTAACTTATCTAGATGCACACCATCGTCAGTTTATAGGTTTAAGCATTGCTTTAATTACCTATTTTTTTACACGGAAGTTGCCTTTACCAATTAATATTATGCTTACCTGGATAGGTTATGCCTTTAGTATTTTAACGGTAAGTTGGATGTCTATTATTTTCTTACATCCAAAAGAGGTTAGAAAAGCAGCCAAACTGGAAGATTCGAGTGTTACTTTTATCTTCCTTTTTGTTATTGCTTCAGCTTTTGCCAGCTTGTTTGCAGTTGTTTTACTGCTTCAGTCCATTAAAGGAGGTTCTCCTGAACAAGTTAAACAGCATGTATTAATTTCCATTGCATCTGTTGTAATTTCATGGTGGCTTACGCATACTGTTTTTACGTTGCGTTATGCACATCTTTTTTATTCTACGGAGCATGGGAAAAAACAATACGCTTCCGGACTGGAATTCCCAGAAGAACCGGAGCCTGATTATCTTGATTTCGTGTATTTTTCATTTGGCATCGGCACAACTTTCCAGGTTTCTGATGTGGAGATTAGTTCCCGTAAAATCAGGAGGTTGGCCTGGGCACATGGCATTTTATCTTTTGCTTTTAACACCGTAATTGTAGCTCTCAGCATCAATATCATTTCCGGCTTATTTGGTCATTAAAAAAAGCATTTAGTGGTTTCTACTCAAAACTTTCAGCTTAAAAAACTTCTATGGAGCTCGGTATCAAAAATAAAGTAGCAGTAGTTTTAGCGGCAAGCAAAGGATTAGGCCGCGCCGTCGCGGAAGCTTTGGCAGCTGAAGGTGCGCGTGTAGTAATTGGTTCGAGAAATAAAGAAGAACTGGAAACAACAGCGCAGGAAATCAGTCAAAAAACCGGAAACCAGGTAATTGCCATTCCGGTTGATGTAACCGATGCCGCTCAAGCAGAAAATTTTATTACAAAAGCAGTTGAACATTTTGGTCAGATTGATATTTTGGTGAATAACGCCGGCGGACCGCCTTTTGGTCCGGTAGAAAGTTTTGACGAAGCCCAATGGCAAGCCGCTTTTGAACTCACTTTACTAAGCACCGTTAGGATGACGCGCTTAGTATTGCCGCATTTAAAAAAAACTGGCAGTGGCAGAATTATCAACATTGTAAGCATGTCGGTAAAATCAGTTTTAGAAAATTCTGTACTTTCCACCAGTATCAGGATGGGTGTTATTGGCATGGCCAAAATGCTGGCAGATGAAGTTGGGCCGGATCAGATTACGGTAAATAATGTTTGTCCGGGATTGATTTTAACAGATCGCATTCGCAATTCAGCCATCAAAAAAGATCTGGATGCAGGCATGACAGAAGAAGAAGCGTTGCAAGCAAAAGCAAAAAATATTCCTTTACGTCGCATTGGAAAACCGGAAGAACTGGCTGCGTTAATTGCTTTTTTAGCATCAGAAAAAGCTTCGTACATTACCGGTTCCACTATTCAGGTAGATGGAGGCGCAGTGAGAAGCATTTTTTAACACCTTAAATTAAAAATTTTCAAAATGGATCAACCTATCAAAACCGGCTTACTGGCTTTCGGCATGTCGGGCCGTTTATTTCATGCTCCTTTTATCCATGCAAATCCTGGTTTTAGTTTGGATGCGGTAGCAGAACGAAATATAAAAAAGGCAGCGCAATATTATCCGCAGATAAAAAGTTATGATACTTTGGATGAAGTAATTAATGATCCGGAACTGGAGCTGATTATCGTAAACACACCAAACTACACTCATTTTGAACTGGCCAAACAAGCCTTGCAAGCCGGAAAACATGTGCTAATTGAAAAGCCAATGGCTGCAACTTCTGCAGAAGCCAAAGAATTATTTGATTTGGGCCGGGAAGTGAACCGTGAAGTTTTTGTTTATCAAAACCGCCGTTGGGACAGTGATTTTAAGTCGGTAAAAGAAGTATTGGAAACAAACCAATTAGGCAAACTGATTGAAGTTCATTTCAGATATGACCGCTGGCGACCGGAAATCGGACCAAAAGCGTTTAAAGAAAAGCCCATGCCAGCCAGCGGAATTTTGTATGATTTAGGTCCGCATTTACTAGACCAAGTAATCAGTTTGTTTGGCAAACCGCTGTCTTTCACCAAAAACATAGGCCGTTTCCGCCATTTAACAGAAGTTCCAGATTATACTTTTATCCATCTGCAGTATCCCGAAAACCTGAATGTATTTTTAACGGCCAGTTTTTTGGTTGCCAAAGCGTTGCCTGCTTTTACCATCAACGGCACACGCGGTACCTTTATCAAACAGCGCGCGGATGTGCAAGAATCGCAGTTAGATAAAAACATATCGCCGTTAGATTTGAGTTATGGTTTGGAGGAAGCTGGAATGGAGGGCGAATTAACTTACATTAACCCGGAAAACGGACAAATGGAAACCACCCTAATTCCTGCTGTAAAAGGCGATTTTATGGCTATTTTTGATGCCGTACATCAAACCATCCGCGAACGAAAACCTTTCCCGATTACGGAACAAGATGTGTTGACACAGTTAAGTATTATTGAATAAAAAGGTGCTAAAAACAGCATCAGCAAAATTTCTCAACATGAAACCCTTTTATTTTTTATTTCTTTTTTTGGGGATTACTTTAACGGCTTGCTCGCAAACTGCGCCGCTTACCAAAAATATTCCGCCTTACCGCATTCTAAGTACCGATAGTAATTACATTACGCCGGCCAATCTCAAAAAGAATATACCAGTGATGATCATGTATTTTGCGCCTGATTGTCCGCATTGCCAGCATCTCACCAAAGAGATTACCAGCCACATTAAAGAATTTGGCAACACGCAGATTGTGATGATTACGTTTGTAGATCCAACGCGCCAGTTTAAAGCAATCACTAATTTTGTGAAAGATTATCAGCTTAAAAAATATCCGAACATTACGGTAGGAACAGAAGGTTATACTTATTTGGTGCAGAAATTTTATCAGGTTGCTACTACGCCTTACGAAGCTATTTATGATAAAAACCATCAATTAGTACAAAATTTTGCTAAAATACCGGACGTGAAAGATTTGATAAAAGCCATAAAAGAATAATCATTTTAGGTTGATAAAAGAAGCATTTTAACGAGTTATAAATAAACAAAACGCGTTTAAACGGCTTGTTAAATAAACACTTCTTTTATCATGAAAAAATTTAGCTTAGTTATATTTATTGCTGCTGGATTGTTACTGTCAGCTTGTAACAGCAGCCCAAAAACAGGCGGTGCAATTTCAGATTCCGGTTCGGTAGGAAATTCTGGCCCAGCAGATACCACGCAAGCTGTTCAAGGTTCTACAACAGGCGCAACCGCTTCTGGTACAGCTACTTCCGGCTCTGATACCAGTACAACAGGAAATTAATCACTCAATGCAGTAAAGGCATCAATTGCTTTTACTGCATTTTGATATCTATCATCACCAATTCCAGAAACTACTTTATATTTTGCGTTGATTGCTTTTAGTTCCTGATGCCAAACCTGCATAAAATGCTCGCGCTGAGTTGGGAAATTACGCAGCGGATCATCCTGCCAAGGCATATCAATATCTAACAACAAATAAAAATCGTAATGGTGAAGCTGCAATTCGTCCAGCACTTCCTGCGGCGAACTTCCAAATAAAGCATCGCTCCAGATTTTTACAGTGATAAAAGTAGTATCGCAAATCAGCATTTTATTTGCTTCTGGCAGAAGCTCTTTTTCCCAAGCGAGCTGCCCGTGGAACATGTTGATTTCATCTTGCCAAGTACAATCTGCGGTTAAATTTTTGCAATAACCACGTGCAAATTCCGGAACCCAAATGGTTTGGTAATGTTCGGCCAACCATTTAGACATGGTAGATTTTCCGGTAGATTCCGGCCCGACAATAGCTATTTTAATAATATTTTGATCCATTTCTGTTTCTGTTTGCTGCTGTCATTTCGACGATAGGAGAAATCTTATTCCACTTTTTATAATACTTCTTTTATCAACCAAAAATCTTTAAATAGTTTGATGAAGATTTCTCCCTTTGGTTGGAATGACAGCGTGTATACTAAAATCTCACTTCTGCAACCGATGATCCTTCCGCCAATCCCGATAACCTAAAGCAGCAATCACAAAATACAAGGCATACATATCAGCAGTTAAATTCAGGTTTTTTGCCGCATAAACGATTACATAAATTACATCTACAAAAACCCAGATCAGCCAGTTTTCCAACACTTTACGCGCAAGCAAAACCTGTGCAATCAAGCTGCAAGCCGTGCAAAAGCTATCTATAAAAGGGAAAGCGGCATCTGTTCCGTGCTTCAGCAAAAAACCTAAAATTGCGGTAAAAAAGATAACGCTAATAATGGAAAGCAAAATTTCTTGTTTAGTAATTCTAACTACCGGAACTTTGGCTTCCGTTTTTGATTTTCGGCTCCAGAAATACCAGCCGTAACTGTTCATTGCCAAAAAGTAAAACTGCAATCCCATATCAGCATACAATTTGGCTTCAAAAAAAATTATGATATAAACTGCAACGCTGATGATGGCAAAAGGCCAGTTCCAGATCACGTTTTTCGCCGCAAGGTAAACGCACAAAATTCCGGTAATTACGCCGATAACTTCTAGCGGACTTTGTGCACGAACCCAATCAATAAAAGCAGTAATCAACATAAAACCAAAGATAGTTTTATAGGCATAAAAAAAGCGATGGTTTACATCGCTTTAAATTTAAGCTGATAAAAGAAGTATTACCAGATTTTTACCCGTTTATCAGGATCAATCCACATCGGATCACCTTTTTTAATACCAAAAGCGGTGTAGAATTCATCCACATCAGAAAAAGGCGCATTTACCCGCAAATACCCTGGCGAATGTACGTCTGTTAAAATCTGATTAGCTAAAGCTTCATCACGTGTGTGCCCCAACCAACCCAAAGAATAACCTAAAAAGAAGCGTTGCACCGGCGTTAAACCGTTGATGGTTTTGCCTGCTTTGTATTGTACCGTTTTTTTAAAAGCATCTAAACCCAGCACAATTCCACCTAAATCGGCAATGTTTTCGCCTAAAGTTGCTTTGCCATTTACATGCAAGCTATCCAACACTTTGTAACTGTTAAACTGATCGACTAATTTTTGCGCACGTTGTGTAAATTTTACAGAATCCTGCGGCGTCCACCATGATTTCAGGTTTCCTTTGGCGTCAAACTGGCGACCTTGATCATCAAAACCATGCGTAATTTCGTGGCCGATGGTAGAAGCAGCAACATAACCATAAGCTACAGCATCATCAACTTCTGCATCCTTGATTCCCGGAACCATAAATTGTGCAGCCGGCAAGGTAATTTCGTTGTTTGAAGGACTGTAATTGGCGTTGTAAGTTTGCGGCGTCATGTTCCATTCGGTATGATTTACAGGTTTATCCAGCTTATGTATATTTTCCTGATATTGCCAGTTGCGGCCATTTAAAACATTTTGCGCATAAGATGCACGGCTGATCTGCAAGGTTGAAAAATCTTTCCATTTATCCGGATAACCCACTTTCGGGTGGATGGCATTCAGTTTCAACAACGCTTTTTGTTTGGTTTCTGTGCTCATCCAATCCAGTTTTGCAATATGTTCGCGGTAAGAAACGCGGATGGCTTCTACCATATCTTCATACCTTTTTTTGGATGTTGCCGGGAAGTATTCTTTCACAAATAACTGGCCCAACAATTCGCCCATCAATCCGCCTTCGTTGTCTAAAACGCGTTTCCAGCGTGGCAGTTGTTCTTTTCTTCCGGATAAAACCGTTCCCGAAAAACGGAAATTTTCCTGTTCAAAATCTTTGCTTAAAACAGATGCATAAGCCGAAATTAGTTTCCAGCGCAGGTAGGCTTTCCAATCTGCAACTGCAAAGGTGTTTAAAGCTTTGTCGAGATTATGGTAATATTCCGGCTGACCAACAATCACACTATCAACCGAATTTAAGCCCATTTTTGGTAATAGATTTGTCCAGTTGATATTTGGTGTAAGCTGGTTTAATTGCGCAACCGTTATTTTGTGATAATTTTTGTACGGATCGCGCAGGGCAACTATATTACGGCTGCTATCGGCTAATGATTTTTCTATGGTAAAAACAGCATTGGCAGCCGAAGCATCATTTAAACCAGAGAGTTTAAGCATTGTTGGCACGTGCTGTTGCGCATAATCATTACGAACTTTGGTGGTACGGGCATCAGTTTTAAAATAATAATCGCGGTTGGGTAAACCCAAACCTGCCTGCCGAAATTGCAGCATCATTTTTATGCTGTTTTTAGCATCCTGACCAACACCTGTTCCGATAAAATTACGAACACCGATAGTAGTTAAATAAGCAGCGGCATCCAGCACATCCTGCTTGGTTTTAATTTGATCGATACGATCCAACTGTGGCTTAATGGCGTTGATGCCCAGCTTTTCAATCGTAACGGTATCCAATCCGCTGAAATAAAAATCACCAATTTTTTGTGTGTTTGTACCTTTTGCCGCGTTGGCTTTTTCTGCATCTTCGTTGATCTTTTTCAGGCGGTCGCGCAAATCTTCACTCACCACATTTCCAATTCCCCAACTGGAATATGCTGCCGGAATCGGATTTTTTTTGATCCAGCCGCCATTAGCGTATTCAAAAAAGTTATCACCCGGTTTTATGGATGGATCAAGGTTTTGATAAACCGGATCATTGGCTGTTTTGATCTGAGCTTTCCCGGGTGAAGTAGCTAACAATCCGGCAGATAATAAGCCAGAAATGATATAATGAGTAGTTTTAATTTTCATCGGATTTAAAAAAGATCAATACGTTCAAACATACTGTTTTTGGAATGCCGATGCTTCTTTTATCATGTAAAATTTATGTTCAATAAAAAGTAAAAGATTTTTATATGATAAAAACAGCATGTACATTTAGGCCAACCTATAACTATGAAAGCTAAATTTTACCTTGCTTCTTTTATCGCCTGTTTTTTTGTTTTGAACGGTTTCACACAAAAACAAAACGTTTATTTTTTAAAGAATAACGGCAAATATGTTGCCGAGCGAGACAGTGCTGATTATACGCGAATTGTACGTGAACCTGATTCCGGATCGGTTTTGTATAATGTTGTGGAATATTATCCAAACGGAAATCCGAAGATGATTGGCAAATCTTCGGAGATTGATCCTGTTAAACTGGAAGGCCAAACAATTAGTTTTTATCCTAACAAAAACAAAAAACGCGTAGCCAGATATGAAAACGGAAGGGTTTCAGGTTCGGTCTATGATTATTATCCTAACGGGAAAATGTATCGTGTAAGCTCTTATACAAAATCTTCTGATAAAAACAGCTATGCATCGTTACCTGAAAATCAGGTGATCCAAACTGTTTATGATTCAACTGGTGTAGAAACCGTTAAAGATGGCAACGGACATTATCAGGTTCTTGAGAATGATTTTAAATCTATTGAAGAAGAAGGCGATGTAAAAGATGGAAAGCGAAACGGAACATGGCAAGGAACACTGAACAAAGGCAAAGTTACCTATGCAGAAGAATACGCTGACGGAAAATTTATAAAAGGCACCAGCACGGATGCAAATGGCAACACTAATAATTATACGGTAAAAGAAGCATTACCAACTTTTAAAGGCGGCATCAGTGGTTTTGGACGTTATCTTGGACAAAACATCCATTACCCATCAGGGGCAAAAGAAAGAAATATACAAGGACGAGTAATTTTAAGCTTTGTAATAGAAAAAGATGGAAGCGTAACTGATATAAAAATTCTGAAAAATGTAAGTTATGATATAGATGCTGAAGCGTACAGAGTCCTCAGCCAATCACCTAAATGGAATCCCGGAATACAACACGGCATTCCTGTTAGAGTCGCTTATACCACACCGATTAATTTTACTTTAGGCGGACGATAAAAAAACTAACTAAAAAAACTAACTTTGCATCCCGACAAACAAGTCGGGATTTTCTCATCATTTTCCGTAGGAAATCCTGGTTCAAGTTGATTAGTTTACACGTTCAACTCATAACTTTTTACTGTAAAAAGCCCTATGCCCAGAAACACTTCTATCAATTCAGTTTTAATTATCGGCTCTGGCCCTATTGTAATTGGCCAGGCCTGCGAATTTGATTATGCTGGCTCGCAAGCTTCACTTTCTTTAAAAGAAGAAGGCATTGAAGTCTCGATCATCAACAGCAATCCGGCAACGATCATGACGGATAAAGTCATAGCTGACCATGTTTACCTGCTTCCGCTGAATTGCGATAGCCTGGAAATCATCTTACAGGAACGAAAATTGGATGCCGTATTGCCAACCATGGGCGGACAAACAGCTTTAAACCTATGTAAAGAAGCCGAAGAACGCGGCATCTGGCAAAAATATGGCGTTAAAATTATTGGCGTTGATATTGCCGCCATCGAAAAAACCGAAAACCGAGAAGAATTTCGACAGTTGATGGTTGATATCGGCATTGGCGTAGCACCTTCTAAAATTGCGAACTCATTTTTAGAAGGAAAAGAAGCTGCACAGGAAATTGGTTTTCCGTTAGTAATACGTCCGAGTTATACTTTGGGCGGAAGCGGCGGCGGTTTCGTACATAAAAAAGAAGAATTTGATGCGGCATTAAGTCGCGGTTTACAAGCATCGCCAACACACGAAGTTTTGGTGGAGAAAGCGGTAATCGGCTGGAAAGAATTTGAACTGGAATTGCTGCGCGATAACCGCGACAACGTGATTATTATTTGCTCCATCGAAAATTTTGATCCAATGGGCATTCACACTGGTGATTCGATTACTGTTGCGCCAGCGATGACTTTAAGCGATCGTGCTTACCAGGAAATGCGAAACCAAGCGATCAAAATGATGCGTGCCATTGGTAATTTTGCCGGCGGTTGCAACGTTCAGTTTTCTGTAAATCCGGCAAACGATGATATTATTGCGATTGAAATCAATCCCCGCGTTTCCCGTTCATCTGCTTTGGCTTCCAAGGCAACCGGTTACCCAATTGCTAAAATTGCAGCCAAATTAGCTATCGGTTTTAATTTGGATGAGCTACAAAATCAGATTACTAAAACCACTTCTGCATACTTTGAACCAACTTTAGATTATGTAATCGTAAAAATTCCGCGCTGGAACTTTGATAAATTTAAAGGCGCTAATAAAGAGCTTGGTTTACAGATGAAATCTGTTGGCGAAGTGATGGGCATTGGCCGAAGTTTTATTGAAGCACTTCAAAAAGCTTGTCAGAGTTTGGAAATTGGCCGCGCCGGTTTAGGTGCTGATGGCCGTCAAAGCCGTAATCTGGAAGAGATTATGCATAGTTTAGAACATCCGAGCTGGGACAGATTGTTCCACGTTTACGATGCTTTAAGTTTAGGTGTGCCGATAGAATCTGTTCGTAAAGTAACTAAAATAGACCGCTGGTTTTTAAATCAGATCCAGGAAGTTGTTAACCTGGAAATTGAACTTCGGCGTTATTCTCTAAATAATATTCCGCGGGATTTCTTCTTCACCCTAAAGCAAAAAGGCTTTTCGGACGCGCAGATTGCTTACGTTTTGCAGCATGTGAGCGACGAAGATGTTTATCAGCGTAGAAAAGAGCTTGGCTTGCACCGCGTTTACAAAATGGTAGATACTTGTGCTGCGGAGTTCCAAGCCAAAACGCCATACTACTATTCCACTTATGAGGGCGAAAACGAATCTGTTGTTTCTGATAAGAAAAAGATCATTGTTTTAGGTTCTGGTCCGAACCGTATCGGACAGGGAATTGAGTTTGATTACAGTTGTGTGCATGGATTATTGGCTGCAAAAGAATGCGGGTACGAATCGATTATGATTAACTGTAACCCGGAAACTGTTTCGACCGATTTTAATATGGCGGATAAACTATATTTTGAGCCAGTTTTTTGGGAACATGTTCGTGAAATCATCGAACTGGAAAAACCAGAAGGCGTGATCGTTCAGTTGGGCGGACAAACAGCTTTGAAAATGGCTGAAAAGCTTCATGAAATTGGCGTTAAAATTATCGGAACCAGTTATGATAACATGGATATTGCCGAAGATCGCGGCCGTTTTTCTGATTTATTAAAAGAATTAGGCATTCCTTATCCAAAATATGGTGTTGCTGAAAGTGCGGAAGAAGCGCTGGTTGTGGCGCATCAGGTTGGTTATCCGGTTCTGGTTCGGCCAAGTTATGTTTTGGGCGGACAAGGCATGAGCATTGTCATCAATGATGAAGATCTGGAAAAAGCAGTTGTTAATCTATTGAAAAATCTTCCTGGAAACCGTGTTTTGATTGATCATTTCCTGGATCGTGCGGAAGAAGCAGAATCTGATTCTATTGGTGATGGCGAAGATGTACACATTATTGGCTTGATGGAACACATTGAACCTGCAGGTATTCATTCCGGAGATTCAAGTGCGGTTTTGCCGCCTTTTAATCTTTCTGAAAATGTAATCCGACAAATGGAAGAACACACGATTAAAATATCTAAAGCATTAAATGTTCGTGGTTTGCTAAACATTCAATTCGCCATTAAAAACGAAGAAGTTTATGTGATCGAAGCCAATCCGCGTGCTTCGCGTACGGTTCCGTTTATTGCAAAAGCTTATGATGTGCCGTACATTAATATTGCCGCCAAAATTATGCTGGAAGCAAACATGTTAAAAGATTTTACGATTGAAAGAAAATTGAAAGGCTACGCCATTAAAGAACCTGTTTTTTCTTTCGATAAATTTCCGGAAGTAAATAAAGAATTAGGACCTGAAATGAAATCAACAGGAGAATCAATTCGCTTTATCCGAGATTTAGAAGATCCATATTTTCGCCATCTGTACAAAGAAAAATCAATGTACCTGAGCAAATAAGATGCTTCTTTTACCCATAAAAAAACCACGTTCTAGATTATAGGACGTGGTTTTTTTATGGGTAAAAGAAGTACTAATTCATTAACTGTACGCCTTTTGCCGCAATGTGATAACCGCCGGCATCTTCAGTTCCTTTGTTTCTGCCTGCAGGTGTGCCTTCGGTAGAAGTATATTGTTTAGAAATAATACCATCAATTAATACGGTTTTACCAACTAAATTTGGTGGAAATTTGAATCCTGCTTTCTGAAAACCAACGGAAATTGCTTTACCGGTATTATCTTTTATAGTAAGCGTTTCGCCATTTTTAGCAACTCCCGTTACTTTACCTGAAACCGTTGAGGTGATAGAAGGACGCGTGCCCATGTATTTAGCCAGATCACCAACAGGATGTGCTGTTTTTACATCTACTTTTTCACCATAAATTTTACCTTTAGGAACAATACTTACCTGACCTTGAGGTGGTTTTGTTGAAGTTTGAGCAGAAACCGTTAGCGCACCAAAAAGAACGGCTATGGAGAAGAATATTTTTTTCATAGTTTTTAAATCAATCTGAAACCATAACCTTTAAAAAAACAGAAGGTTTTAATTATGCGAAAAGCAGGTGAAAAACTTCTTTAATTATCTTTAAATACTTGCTCCAAATTCAATATAAAACCGGGAAGAACAGGCGTTGTAACTTCACTTCCAATAGTTAATAACTTGGAAGGAAAATAAACACCTTCATTATTTAATGTATATTTTAAAAAAGTTTTATCCTGTGGAGAAACAATCCAATATTCCTGTACACCAGTTTCTTCATAAACTTCATACTTGTTTTGCAGTTCTTTTTTATTGTTGCCCAGAGAAAGAATTTCTACTACAATATCCGGCGCACCTAAACAACCTTTTTCATCAATTTTAGAACGATCACAGATTACACAAATATCAGGTTGAACAACCGTAAGTAAATCTTGATTATGATTTGTTTTTCTGGATAATCGTACATCAAAAGGCGCATTGAAAACTTCCCAAGGTTTTCCTTGTAAAAAAACATCAAGAGCAACCAATATTGTTCTTGATATACGCTGATGAGAAGAACTTGGTGCCGGACTCATTTTAAAAATCTGGCCTTTTATTAGTTCAACCCGTTCCTCAAATTTCCATTGCAGGTAATCTGCATAGGTATAAGTTTTTGATAAATCTAAATCTGAAAATTCCATGCTTCTTTTATTAGACATAAATCTACGAATTATCAATTACCCAAAAAGCAGCTGAAAAACTTCCTCAATTCGGCTCACAGGTTTTATTTCGATGTTATATCTGGAGAAATCGAGTTGTTTTTTGTTTTTTCCGGCTGCCGGAAGGTTGTATCTGGAAATCACAATCTGCTCGAAACCTAATTTTTCTGCTTCAGTGATGCGTTGTTCAATTCGATTTACTGCACGAACTTCTCCGGATAAACCTAATTCGCCTGCAAAACAGGTTTTAAAAGAAACCGGAATATCTTCGTGAGACGAAATAATTGCTGCCGCCAAACCTAAATCCATCGCCGGATCTTCCACACGAATTCCACCTGTAATATTCAAAAAAACGTCTTTCGCACTTAACCGGAAACCGCAGCGTTTTTCAAGCACAGCCAGCAGCATATTCATTCGTTTATTATCAAATCCTGTGGCTGATCGTTGCGGTGTTCCATAAGGCGAAGCACTCACTAAAGCTTGGGTTTCAATCAGCATCGGGCGCAAACCTTCTAGCGTAGCCGAAATCGTGATTCCGCTTAAAGCTTCATCACGTTGTGATAACAATATTTCGGATGGATTAGAAACCTGCCGCAAACCTTCACCCTGCATTTCATAAATTCCCAATTCGGAAGAAGAGCCAAAACGGTTTTTTATCGTGCGTAAAATACGGTAAACATGATGCCGGTCGCCTTCAAACTGCAAAACCGTATCAACCATGTGTTCTAAAATTTTCGGGCCGGCAATCATTCCGTCTTTAGTAATATGACCAATCAGGAAAACAGGAGTAGCGGTTTCTTTGGCAAAACGCATCAGTTCGGCGGTACATTCGCGGACTTGCGAAACACTTCCGGGCGTAGATTCAATATGTGCCGAATGTAAGGTTTGGATGGAATCAATAATCACCAAATCGGGCTCAATCTGCTCAATCTGCTTAAAGATATTTTGTGTAGAAGTTTCTACTAAAATATATGGGTTATTAATTTTAGTAGTAAAAGAAGCACTGATGCGTTCGGAACGCATTTTGATTTGCCGGTCACTTTCCTCTCCGGAAACATACAATACTTTGATTCCCGGCATCACCAAAGCCAGTTGCAGCATCAGTGTTGATTTACCAATTCCGGGTTCACCACCAATCAAGATTAAAGAACCAGCCACAATTCCTCCGCCGAGAACACGATTCAATTCTTTATCCGGTGTGATCAGCCGGTCTTCTTCAGAAAAAACAATTTCTGAAACCGGTACAGGTTTGTTTGCGCGTTGTGTACTACTGCTGGTTGCCGGTTTCCATTCAGGCACGGCGGTATTTGCTTTTTCGACTACTTCTTCCACAAAAGTATTCCACTCGCCGCACGAAGGACATTTACCTTGCCATTTTGGTGCTTCAAAGCCGCAGCTCTGACAAAAATAGGTTGTTTTGCTTTTAGCCAATTTTTTAGATGATTACAAGATTTTTAAATTGATTTCAGGATTTGATTCCTGTTGATTTAACTTACAATTTACGGCTTATTCAGCAAAAAAGTACCGATAAAAACAGTATATAAAAATTAAGGCTTACCATTTTACACTGGATCAACACAAGTGTAAAATGATAAGCCTGAAAAATAATTAAGCTATTAAAGTTTGATTTCTTCTTCTTTGGAGGATAAAAAGTGAAACTCATTCATGGTATAATTAGGCATACTTTTTACCTTAATCCATTGATGGTAATGGAAAACCCATTTGATTTGCTGGTTGTAAATCCCTCTTTTAATGTAAGCTTCGATAAAAGGATGCACACAAAGGGTGATGCCTTTCTCGTTTTGTTCTTGTAAAACATAATTAAGGTTGTTCTCAATGTCATCCAGCAATAAAACACTTGGACGAACAGTGCCGGTTCCATGACAGGTTGGACAGATTTCTGAAGTAACAATGTTCATTTCCGGACGAACACGTTGTCTTGTTAACTGAACCAACCCGAATTTACTTGGCGGTAAAATAGTATGTTTGGCCCGATCCAAGCGCATTTCATCCCGCAAAAACTCAAACAAATCTTTTCGGTTATTTGGATTATGCATATCGATAAAATCGATTACCACAATTCCGCCCATATCGCGCAAACGCAATTGGCGGGCAATTTCTTTTGCAGCTTCTTTATTTACCTGAAAAGCATTTTCTTCCTGGTTTTCTTTGCTCGCTGTACGATTACCACTATTTACATCGATAACATGCAAAGCTTCAGTGTGTTCAACAACCAAATAAGCGCCGCCCGGAAGATTTACCGTTTTACCAAAAGCAGACTTGATTTGTTTATCAATGCCATAATGCTCAAAAATAGGAACGCCATTTTTATGGAATTTAACTATTTTCTCTAAATCAGGAGAAATTTCCTGTACATACGATCTTACTTCTTCAAAAATAGCTTGATCATTTACAGTGATACTTTGAAAATCAGCATTTAATAAATCCCGCAAAAGTGTGGAAGTACGATCAATTTCACCTAAAATCTTTTTTGCCGGTTCTGTTGCAGGCAAACGGGTCATAAAAGCTTCCCATTTAGCAATCAGGTCCAGCAAATCTTTTTGCATTTCTTCAACACCTTTATCCTCAGAAACCGTACGGATAATTACGCCAAAGTTTTTGGGTTTGATGCTTTCTATAATCTTGCGTAACCGTGTACGTTCAGTATTGCTTTTAATTTTTTTGGAGATAGAAATAGCATCAGAAAAAGGCACAAGCACTACATATCGGCCTGCAATTGACAGATCAGCACTTAGGCGTGGGCCTTTTGTAGATATCGGTTCTTTAGCAATCTGAACCGGGATCAGCTGGTTTTTGCTTAAAAGTTCGGATATTTTACCAGATTTGGTTATATCTTTCTCAAGCTCAAAATCATCCAGCAGTTTTGATTTATAACTTCCGCCACGAACTGTTTTAGCCAGTTTTAGTAAAGACTGTACCTGCGAACCCAGATCAAGGTAATGCAGGAAAGCATCTTTTTCATAACCCACATCAACAAATGCCGCATTTAAACTGGGCATGATCTTTTTGATCCGTCCAAGATAAATATCGCCAACTGTATAATTATTGTTGATCTGATCTTTATGAAGCTCTACAAGCTGCTTGTTTTGCAACAAAGCAATAGTTGCGCCAGCCGGGGAAGCATCGATAACTAATTCTTTTATCAACTACTTACGCCTTAGTAACAGAAAAACTCTGTTATATTAAAATATCAGGTAAATTATCAGAAAATAAGAAAAGGTACTCTACAAAAAGCAGAGTACCTAAATTCTTAGAAAAGTATATTACTTCTTCTTATGTCTGTTTTTTCTTAAACGTTTTTTGCGTTTATGAGTGGCCATTTTATGACGTTTTCTTTTTTTACCGCTTGGCATAACTTCTTTTAATTAGATTATTTAATTTTTTAACTCTTTAATGTATTCGTCCATTTTCTGGTTGAAGGCCGGATCTCCTGCCAATCCTTTGCATTTTTGGTAAGCTTCAATCGCTTCCGGTTTCATGCCCAGCTGTTTGTAACTTTCTGCCAGATAAAAATAAGGCTCCAGTTCGGGTTTTTGTTCAACAACATTTTTAAACCGTTCAACTGCCTTTTCAAACTGACCAGATTTCATTGAAAATAAACCTAAGCTTAAATTCGCTTTCAAATTTTTTGGTTCTTTAGCAACTACACCTCTTAACAAAGTGATACCTTCCATCGGGCTTGGTGCACCACCATTTACATAAGCAATCCCTAAACCGGTTTGCGCATCCAAATTAGTTGGAGCCAGTTGCATTGCCTTTTTAAAAGATTCTACTGCATTAATAATAAAAGCAGGCTGCGCTAATGTATCCTGAGTAAGTTTATAAGCATCATTGAAATGATTGCCTGCACTCAACCAGTTTTCTAAGGTGTTATTTTTTCTTGCCATAGATAAATAGTAAAATGCTGCCGGAGCTGGCACATTTACATCATCCCACGTTTTTGCCAAATCTGTTTCGATGGTCAGTTTTTCTGTATAAGAATTAGCTTCTTTTAGTTGTCCTTCTTTAGCAGTAATTTCTGCTGACATTTGTGGCGTTAGCAACTTTTTAGCAGCAGTTGCTACATATTCTTCATTAATTTGAGAAGAGGCTTCCTGCTGCGGAGTTGCTGTTGTTGTTCCAGGTTTAATTCGCTCCTCTTTTGGCCTGATTAATCCTTTTACCGGCATAGAAAATAAATAGGTCATCATTGCAACAACAATTACAACTACACCTATTTGCTTCTTTTTCATCACAATAAATTATTTATCTGATTTTGATTTGTTGCCTGTGCGTACTTTTTCGACAAAAGTTTTTGCAGGCTTGAAGCTTGGAATAAAATGCTCCGGAATAATGATTGCTGTGTTTTTAGAAATATTACGAGCTGTTTTTTTAGCTCTTTTTTTAACAACAAAACTACCAAAACCTCGTACGTAAACGTTTTCGCCGCCAACCATTGCTCCTTTTACCACCTTAAAAAAGGCTTCCACTGTTTCCTGTACATCTACTTTTTCTATGCCAGTTTTTGTAGAAATTTCAGATATAATCTCTGCTTTAGTCATCTGCTGTTTGTTCTAATTTTATTGTATTAATAGTCCGTTTTGGGGTTGCAAAAGTATTGCTTTAAAACGAAACAGCGAAAAAAAAACTGTTTTTTTTATTTACACATCTATCTAACAATGATTTGGTTAAGGTTTTGACTGCGTATTTTTGCCAGATGAATTTAAGTTCTGAATTACAAAACTGGTATCTGCAACACAAACGCAACCTTCCCTGGCGCAACACAACCGATGCTTATACCATCTGGCTTTCAGAAGTAATTTTACAGCAAACGCGGGTAGAACAGGGTTTGCCTTACTTCTATCGCTTCTTAGAAAAATATCCTGATGTAACTGCTTTTGCCAACGCTTCTGAAGACGAGGTTTTGAAGCTTTGGCAAGGTTTGGGCTATTATTCCAGAGGACGAAATATGTTGTTTACAGCACGCCAAATCTTAGAAAATAATTATGGAATTTTTCCTACAACTTACCAGGAACTAATTAAGTTGAAAGGAATAGGCGAATACACCGCAGCCGCAATTTCTTCTTTTGCTGCTGATGAAGCCAAAGCTGTAGTTGATGGAAATGTTTATCGTGTTTTAGCGCGTTGGTTTGGTGTAGAGGAACCGATCAATTCTCCGGCCGGAAAAAAAATTTTCCAAAATTTGGCTGATGAGGTTTTGGATCAAAAAAACCCGGGCCAGCATAACCAGGCAATGATGGAATTTGGAGCGATGTTGTGCAAGCCCAAAAATCCGGATTGTAACGTTTGTCCTGTGCGCGAAGGTTGCAGCGCTTATCAAACCAATCGCATTAATCTGCTTCCCGTAAAACTAAAAACAGTAAAAATCCGTGAGCGTTATTTCAACTATTTTTTGATTACCAATCAAGATCAGATTTTGTTGAATAAAAGAAGCATTAATGATATTTGGGCCAACATGTATGATTTGCCACTGATTGAAAATTCAACTTATATTCCTGTTGAAGAATTATCAGCGTTGCCAGCATTTAAAAGTTTTTTTGGCAATCAGGCAATTGTTATTTCTGCCTCACCAATCCGAAAACATATTTTAACACATCAGCGAATTTTTGCACATTTTATTCATCTTCAAATTAACACGAAGGAAATAAACATGCAGCCTTCCTGGTTTTTTACCTCTTTTGATGCTTTGGAAAAACTGGCTTTACCCAAAATCATCTATCAGTTTTTGCATGATTTTTATCATTTGCAAAATGTGCAATCGCAGCTTTTCTTCTTTAAATAAAAAAATTAGGTGATAAAAGAAGCATCACGAAAATTGATTTGAATGCTTCTTTTATCACCTAAAAATCATGATTGCTTATATTTTTGTCATTTCGCCCGAAGCCCGAAGGGAGAAATCTTCTTTCAAAAAGAAAAATATCGCATTAAAAGAGACTTCTCCTCTTATTCGAAGTGATAACACACTAATTTTGTATTAAAAGAAGTATCAGAAGCAACACAGTTGGTGTTATTGAAAGAAGATTTCTCTCTGCGGTAGGAACGATAACGCGAAATTTTTTTCAATCAAATTAAAAGTAATTACCTTGCTCCCAGCGGATAATACTTTTTAAAATTGTTGTTAATAAAAAGTAACAACTGGTAAAAATGTTACCCGAAGTAACTTTTGTAATATGTAAATGTATATGTTAGTATTTCTTCAAAATACTACAATCTTAACTCTTTTTACAAGTAAAAAAGCTTATATAACATTTTCCTAATTAATTATTGATTAACAAATAAGTTTCTAATTTAAGACAGCAAATTTTGCCGTAATAAAAATTCCAATTGATTATTTGATGTTTCTAATTTATTATTCATGCTTTTAACATCCTGAGCGGCTTTATAAACTTCAAATGCTCGGTTTATAGTCATATCCAACTCTTCCTCATTCCACGGTTTACTTAAATAGTGGAAAATTTTTCCTTTATTAACTGCATCAATTACAGCATTCATATCAGCATAACCGGTTAAAAGAATTCTTATCGGGTCAGGATATATTTCCAATACTTTTTCGAGAAACTCAATACCTGTCATTTCAGGCATACGCTGATCGGTTATAATAATTTCGATTGGTTTTGTTTCCAGTATTTTCATACCTTCCATTGCACTAATGGCTGTAAAAACTTTATATTTCAACCTGAAAACAGCTTTAAAAGAGATTAAATTATTTTCCTCATCATCAACGTATAGTATGTTTATCTTTTTCTCTAACATGTGTGATACAACAATTAGTTTTTACCTTTAAATTAACGATAGAATCTTAACACCAAAGATAATATATTGCAAACTTATAGTATTGTTCTACGTACAAAACGAGATATACGTTCTAAAAAAACTGTGCTTTTTAAATAAAAACGGAAATGAATAATGAATTAACCAACGATATTTATCAACCTACATTTTTTAGGTTAAATCAATCTGAAGATAAAGAGCGATACCAGCTTTTATTACAATCGGAAAGCACTCTTTACATTCATGATGAAATAGAAGGGCAGTTAAGAGAACTTATTAAAAGTTTGAATCCATCTAAAAAAATTAATTCGGAGCAATACCCCCAATTAATTGAAAAACACCTTGATGGACAGTCTATACAAAATTATGGTGTATGGGTTTTTTATCCTTGGAATAAGAATTTAATACACCTGTTAGACGAAGAAGAATTTGTTGAGGTAAGAACTAACAGAAATCGTTATAAAATTACCATAGAAGAACAGCAGAAACTTAAAACAAAAAAAGTTGGAGTTATTGGCTTATCTGTAGGCCAGTCTGTATCACTTACTTTAGCAATAGAACGTTGTTTTGGTGAATTACGCATTGCTGATTTTGATGAATTAGAATTAAGTAATCTAAACAGACTTAGAACTGGTGTTCATAATTTAGGTTTAAAAAAGACAGTTATTGTAGCCAGAGAAATTGCAGAAATAGATCCTTTTTTAAAAGTAACATGTTTTCACAATGGCATAACAGAAGATAACATAGAAGAATTTCTGTTAGCCAATGGTAAATTAGACGTACTAATAGACGAATGTGATGGTGTTGATATTAAGTTAAAATGTAGGATTGAAGCTAAAAAGCATCAAATTCCTGTTTTAATGGAAGCAAGCGATAGAGGAACTGTTGATGTTGAAAGATTTGACTTGGAACCAAACAGACCTTTATTACATGGATATATAGAACATTTAGACGTTTCAAAATTTAGTACACTTACCACAAATGAGCAAAAACTACCTTACATTTTGGCTTTTGCTGGTATTGAAACTTTATCTGTACGTATGAAAGCTTCTGCTGTTGAAGTAGGTCAAACTATATCAACTTGGCCGCAACTTGCAAGTGCTGTAACAATGGGTGGTGGTATTACTGCTGATGTTTGCAGAAGAGTTTTGTTAGATGAATTTCATCAGTCTGGTCGGTACTTTATTGATCTTGAAGAACTTATTGGAAATCCCAAGAAAGCTCCAGAAACCTTTCAGTATAAAACTGAAGTATTGACAATTGATAAGATGAAAGCTTTTGCTGCCCAGCTTCCTCATATTGATACTGAAGGATTGATAACTGATACAACAACAATTAATACTTTAATGCAGGCTGCTGTTGTTGCACCTTCCCCTGGAAATAATCAACCATGGAAATGGTATTTCGATGGAAAACGGTTATTGCTACTACATGATTTAGAACGTTCTGTTTCTTATGGTGATTTTGAAAACATGGCCTCCTATATGTCTTTTGGAACTGCTGTTGAAAATGTAAAACTGAAAGCAACCGAACTTAAACTTAAAGTTAGCATGCAGTTATTTCCGTTAAAAGAAAAAGGAACTACTATTCCTGTTGCTGTTTTTAGCTTTATAAAATCTTTAGAAACTGTAAAGGATGAATTAGTCAATTACATCAATGTACGATACACGAATCGCCGTAAAGGCAGTGAGACCGCTATAGAAGCAGGTATTATTGAAGAAATGCAAGCATCCGCTTTATTAGTAAAGGAAGCATCCGTAAAATTCATTACTGACATAGAACAAATACAGCGAGTGGCAGATATTGCGGGAAAAGCAGAAAAGCTACGCATGTTCATTCCTGAGGGTCATTATGATCTTTTTCAAAAAGAAATAAGATGGACACCAGAAAGCGCAGAAAGTACACGTGATGGATTGGATGTGAGAACCCTTGATTTATCTTCAAAAGATACAATTGGATTTCGTGTTTTAAAAGATGCAAATGCCATAAAATTAGTGAACAAATGGAACAAAGGAAGTGCATTAGAAAATATGACAAAAGATCTCGTTGCTACTGCCTCTGCTACTGGTTTGATTACTATGCCATCGTTCACTCCAGAAAATTGTTTACTTGCAGGTATTGCAGCACAACGAATTTGGTTAACTGCTAGTAAATATAATATTGCTATGCAGCCAGTTTTAGCTTCCGTATTACATTTTACAAGATTGATAGAAGGAGATGGTAAAGATATGCCTGTTAATATACAAAAACAGTTTAAAGAATTGCACAAAGAATTTGTGGAGCTATTTAAATTGAATACAAATGAGGTACCATTATTTTTATTTCGACTTTTTATAGCAGAGGAACCAAGTATAAAATCGCTTAGATTAAATGTGAGTGATATTTATTTTTCATCTTGACCTCTGCAATGGCTACTGTTACATTCAGAGCATTCCGAGCTTACGATGAACCCGATACGTGCTTAAGATTTATTGAGGGGCACAGAAAAGTTCTTGAGGCTTATGGAATCACAATGATTACTTCTAATAATGCAAAATGGATTTCTCACAAAAATACTTATGTCATACTAGTTGAGGCAACTGATGATTGCCGAGCACTTGGTGGAGTGAAAGTACAGATTGCAGATGAAGAAATACCTTTACCAATGGTTGACGCAGTAGCTAAAGTAGATCCTAAAATTTATGACGTATTTAATCAATATAAAAATGTAAAAGTAGCTGAAGCTTGTGGCATGTGGAATTCTAGAGAAATTGCAGGACATGGGTACAGTTTTTTTATTTTAAGAGCAGCTATCGCATTAGCTTATCAGTTGAGAGTAAAACATTTTTATGCATTAGCTGCGCCTGTTACTGTAAACATGTGTTTAAATGCTGGTTTTATTATTGAAAGAAGTTTAGGCAAGGATGGTTTTTTTAACTATCCGAAGTTAGACTTAGTTGCAACTGCTATGGTAATTAATGATTTAAAGTTATTAAGCAATGCTACTGAACAAGACAGAAATGTTATATACAAGTTGATGGATAACCCAGTTCAACTACTAAAAGAAACTGGACCAAAAGGCGAAATAACAATTGACTACAAACTTTTAATAGTTAAAGAGAATGAAAATAGCTAAAGTGAAGCTTTTTTTTTTAGTAAGTATTTTATTGATCATTAAGGTCCAATTAATAAAAGCAGAGAAGCTCTCGTATTTAAGAGAAGAAAATTTTAGTTACAGCATCTCATATTTAGAAGACAAGAATGGACAAATGGACTTAAACCAAGCATTGCAACACACATTCAAGTTACTTGATAGTGATGAACCAAACTTTGGTTTGACCAATTCTATATTTTGGTTTAAAATAAGATTAGTTAATCATACAACAAATAATAGCTTCCTGCTTAAAATACATAGTGGCAATGTTACTAGTAGCGAATTTTACAACTTAAAAAGTAAATTTATTTTAAAAGAACGCTTAACAGATACAACAGATTATAATAAACGAAAATACAATAGCCAATACCCCTTATTTCAAATTAATGTTCAGCCTGATTCTGTTGCTATTTGTTTATTGAGAGTTTCAAGCGTTGATGTTATGAACTTGCCTATTAGCATTGATACCAATGCTAATGTCTTAAATGCAATAAATCTTGATCAACTATATTTTGGTATATATAGTGGTATTATTTTAATCATGTTTATATATAACATATTTATATATTTTACAGTTAAAGATAAAACCTATCTGTATTATGTATTATATATTATAATTGTAGGCCTTGCACAAGCTTGCTTAAAAGGGTATGCTTCAAAACTTTTATGGCCTAATAGTCCCTGGTTAATTCGCAACACCCCAAATTTTTTTATTGCTTTTTCAGGTATATTTTCAATTTTATTTGTATTTAATTTTTTACAAATAAAAAAATATGTGCCTTACTTGTTTTACATTTTAAATATAGAAATCTTAGTTTATTTTATAGGAATTATAATCAACCTATCCAGAAATCAAATTTTAGCACAAAGAGTTTTACAACTAAATGCAAGCTTTGTTGCTTTAACCATTTTATTATGCGGGACTGTTACTGTAAGAAAAAAATATAGGCCTGCCTTCTTTTTTAATATTTCATGGACTTTTTTTTTACTTGGCGTATTAATTTATATTTTAAAAGATAGAGGAATGTTACCATACAATAATTTCACTAATAATTCAATATTAATTGGCTCAGGCTTGGAAGTAGCACTACTTTCTTTTGCATTAGCAGATAAGATAAATGTATTTAAAGCAGAAAAAGAAGCATCACAAGCTGAAACATTAAAAGCAGTACAAGAAAACGCCCGTATCATACGAGAACAAAACGTCATACTAGAAACCAAAGTAACTGAACGCACAGTAGAATTACAAGCTTCAAACACAGATTTACATAAAGCTTTAGTAGATTTAAAAGAAGCAGAATCTCAATTGGTAGAAGCTGAAAAAATGGCTTCGTTAGGACAATTAACCGCTGGCATTGCACATGAGATCAATAATCCAATTAATTTTGTTACATCAAACGTAGCACCACTGAAACGGGATATAGAGATGTTGATGGATACCATAACAACTATAGAAGAAATAGGACTATCTGAAGACTCTGTTGAAGAAAAGCAAAACCAAATTGAAGAGTACAAAGAAGAAATTGATTTTGATTATTTAAAATTGGAAATTGGCCATCTTTTAAAAGGCATACATGAAGGTGCTTCCAGAACAGCTGAAATTGTAAAGGGGCTTCGAGTATTCTCACGATTGGATGAAGACGATATTAAACAAGCTGATATTAACGAAGGATTAGAATCTACCCTTGTCATTGCAAATAATCTTTTAAGTAACAAAATACAACTAATTAAACAATATGGTGATATACCTTTTATTGAATGTTATCCGGGTAAATTAAATCAGGTATTTTTAAACATTATCTCCAATGCTATTTATGCGATTAAAAAAAGACATGAAGATAAACCAGGAGGTATATTAAAAATAGCGACTCATCGTGATGATCATAATGTGTTTATAAAAATCGAAGATAATGGTATTGGCATGGATGAGATAACAAAGAAAAAAATATTCGAACCATTTTTTACTACTAAACCTGTAGGTGAAGGTACAGGTTTAGGCATGTCTATTACCTATAATACCATTAAGAAGCATAACGGACAAATTTACATTAATTCTACTCCAGGCATCGGTACTGAGTTTATTATAGAACTCCAGTTACATTTAGAAACTCAATTGCAAATGGAATAACCAATCATGGCTACTAACAAATCTGATAAAATAAAAGTGCTTTATGTAGATGATGAAATTAATAATCTACTTGGGTTTAAAGCAAATTTCAGGCTTAGTTATCAGATTTTAATTGCCGATAATACTGCTGAAGCACTTGACCTATTAAATAAAAACCCTGATATAAGAATCATCTTTTGCGACCAACGTATGCCTGATAAAACAGGAGTGGAGTTTTTTGAAGAAGTACGTCAGCAATTTCCAAATCCTATCAGAATATTGTTAACTGCTTATGCAGATATAGAAGCTGTAATTGATTCAATAAACAGAGGTAACATTTTTAGATATGTAAAAAAACCGTGGGTAGAAGAAGATATTATATCAGCTATTGAAGAAGGCAATAAGTTTTACATGGTTAATTCTATGCTTTCTTTAAAAAACACAGAGTTACAAAAAGCTTATGGTGAGCTTGAAAAGTTTGCGTACAGCGTAACCCATGATATACGTGGCCCTTTACTAAGTATATTGGGTGCAGTAGATGTTGCGCAATATATTGACGATATTGAAGAGATAAAAGAGATGTTGAGATTAATGGAAAAATCTGTAAAAAAGCTCGATACTTTTGTTCTAAATATCCATGATTATTATAGCGTTAAACAGGGAGAATTGCAAATCGAAGAAGTTGATTTTCATGAAGTAGTAAATGATGAGGTAGAAAATTACAAGATAAATACTAAGATGAAGAACATTAATTTTGTTACACACGTAGAACAAAATGAAACCTTCAGAACAGATAGAATGTCTCTGAATATTATTCTAAATAATCTACTATCTAATGCTTTTAAATATCAGCAGAAAAATAACACTAATAAATGGGTAGAATTAGCTATTGAAGTAAAAAAAGGAATAGCAAGTTTACAAATCAAGGATAACGGAATAGGCATACTTGAAAAACATGTTGATGATATTTTTAATATGTTTTTCAGGGCTACAGCAGAAGAAGTTGGATCTGGCATTGGATTATACAATGTTAAAGATGCTGTAAAAAAATTAGGAGGAGAAATAAAAGTAACCTCTGTTTTTAACGAAGGGACAACATTTTTAATTACAATACCTACAAGATAAAATAATGCCGAATAATATCAATTTTATTATAATTGACGATAGTAAAGAAGATTGTTATCTTGTAAAAAAGAGATTACAAACTTTAGATAAAGATTATAATATTACTACTTTTTTAAGTGCCCTGGAAGCCTATAATTATATTAAAAAAGTAGGTGTCGATACCCTGAATTACGCAACAAAAAACATCATAATTTTAGATATTTATATGCCACTGATGGATGGTTTTGAATTTGTAGAAGAGTTTGAAAATTTACCAAAAGATGTACAAGATAAATACTTAGTTTGCGCACTTACTTCTTCTATCAATAAAAGTTATACTGATAAAATAAACAATTATAAATCTGTTAAATACTTTTTAGAAAAACCTATAAAAACAGAAACTTTGCTGGATATAATTGCAAATTAAAACTTAAGAATGCCACTAACATTTTATTTAAAGCTTTTTCATTTTTATGCTTCTTTTATCAGCTAAAAATTACCAAACTTTTATTATTGGTGGTTCTTCATAAATAGCAAAAACAAATTTATCGGTATAAAAGAGGCATTGCATTTTTTTTATAAAATGTAAAATTGATATTTTACAGTAGGTTAGAACAATAAATTCTATCTTACATTTTTTGCATAAGCGCAGGTTTGATCCATACATTTATTTTGCTGCCATGCATTGAGGTTACTGATGATTTTTGTAGCAATTTCCTGTAAAGCTTCATGAGTTAAAAAGCCCTGATGCGGCGTGATCATAACATTCGGCATAGTCATCAGCTCCTTTAAAAGCGGATGTTTATTGGCATCAGCATGATGATCTTCGAAAAAAAGCCCTTTTTCATCTTCAAAAACGTCCATTCCCAAATAACCAATCTGCCCACTTTGAAGTCCTTCAAGCACCTCTGCTGTATTGATCAGCGCACCCCGGGCCGTATTAATCAGCATCACGCCTTTTTTCATCCATGCAATGCTTCTTTTATCAACCAAATTTCGGGTTTGGGGCGAAAGCGGCGCGTGCAGGGAAATAATATCAGCCTGCCTGAAAAGCGTTTCTAAACTAACCTGCTTGATACCTGCTATGGCCTGATCAGCAATATCATATCCTAAAACCTTACAACCTAATCCCTGATAAATGGCTGCTGTTGCCCGGCCAATCGTTCCTAAACCTACAAGGCCAACCGTTTTTCCGTAGAAGTTAAATCCGACATGACCCTCCACCCGGAAATCAAAGTTTCTACTTTGGTTTACTGTTTCTACCAGTTTTCTGCTTAAAGCCATCGCCAGGGCAACACTCTGTTCTGCTATGGCTTGAGGTGAATAGGACGGAATATTGGCCACTTTAATACCAAAACCGGCAGCAGCGTTTAGATCGATCTGGTCTGTTCCGGTTGATCGCGTTAAGATATATTTCACCCCAAAACCAGCCAGTTTTGCTATGACCGGTGCAGAAACATCATCATTGGTAAAAACCAGCACGGCATCTTTTCCTTCCGCATAGATCGCGGTTTTCGGGTTGAGCGGATTTGAAAT
>JBPBQV010000014.1:0-35150 GCA_050955045.1 Janthinobacterium lividum
AAACCGATTAGTTTTTTGGCCAATACTTTTGGCGGAAGTGTAAATTGGAGTCCGGACGGAAAATATATTTTATTCAGCAGTACGCAGCGTACAGAAATGAGCAACATTGCCCGCATAGATTTGGTTCCGCAACGGCCAAAGTTCCGCGAAGATGTATTCCAGCAAATGTTTGTAGATCAAACTACTGCGCCGTCCAGTCCGGTTAATCCTGTAGCACCTCGCCCTGAAATAGATAAAAAGCTAAGCTTACCCGATTCCACCAAAAAAACAGGCATAAAAACAGCATCTGCAAAAATGCCAGCTAACGCTCCTGAAATTAAAATCGTGACTGAAGGTATTCGCCAGCGTTTAAATTTACTGCCTGTTGGTGTAGATGTAAGCGATCAGGAAATTAGCAAAGATGGCAAACAACTGCTGATTACAGCAACGGTTGCCGGACAAACCAATTTATATACTTATCCGTTGGATGACCTTTCTTCGGAAAGAGCCGTGTTGAAACAGCTTACTTCTACGCCAGGCACTAAATCCGAAGCGCAGTTTTCTGCTGATGGCCGTGAAGTTTTTTACCTGGAGCAAGGCCGTATTCAATCGGTTTCGGTAGATACCAAATTAGTAAAACCATTGGCGGTTACTGCGGAAATGGATATTGATTTCAACAAAGAAAAAATGGAAGTTTTTGAACAAGCCTGGGAATCGCAAAATAAAGGTTTTTATGACGATCATTTCCACGGAACAGACTGGAACCAGGTTCGGCGCGTGTACAAACCTTTAGCTGCCGGCGCAAGTACACCGGAAGAATTGCGCCGGATTTTAAGCTTAATGGTTGGCGAACTGAACGCTTCGCACTCCGGCGTTTCCGGTTCTGCACCGGGCCAGTTTACCGTTGGCCGTTTAGGTTTGCATTTTGATCGTGCGGTTTACGAAAGCAATGGCCGTTTTAAAATCACAGAAATTATTCCGTTAAGTGCTGCTGATTTAGTAGAAAATATCCATGTCGGAGATTATTTAACTGCCGTTGATGACCGGCCGCTTACTTCTGAAGATAACCTGGATCAGCTGTTAGAGAATAAAACCAACCGCCGCGTTGCTTTAACTATTGCCAATGCTTCCGGTGCAAATCCGCAGAAAATTACGGTTCGCCCAACTAATCAGGCAACAGAAAAAGGCTTGCTTTACCGCGCCTGGGTGCAACAGCAGCGCGATTATATTAGTAAAATAAGTAATAACCGGTTAGGATATATACATATTATGGATATGTCGGAACAGGCTTTAAATCAACTTTATCTGGATTTGGATGCCGAAAATCAATCTAAAGAAGGCGTTGTGGTAGATGTGCGCAACAATAATGGTGGTTTTGTAAATGCGTATGCGTTAGATGTGCTTTCGCGAAAACCGTATTTAACTATGACTGGCCGCGGAATGCCTACCGCTCCGGCTCGTACACAATTGGGGCAACGCACGCTGGAACTGCCAACAATTTTGGTAACCAACCAGCATTCGCTTTCGGATGCAGAAGATTTTACAGAAGGTTACCGCACCATGAAATTAGGAAAAGTAGTAGGCGAACCAACTGGCGGCTGGATTATTTTTACCAGCAGTGCTACGTTGATTGATGGTTCTTCCATCCGTTTGCCTTTTAGCAAAATTGAAGATCATGAAGGAAAAGATATGGAATTGCATCCGCGCCCGGTTGATATTCCGGTTTCGCGGGCTTTAGGCGAAGGAAATGCTAAGGATTCTCAGTTGGATGTTGCGGCGAAGGAATTGTTGCTGGAGGTTGGGAATAAGAAGTCGAAATAGGATTTATTGAAGTTGAGATTTTGAATGCTTCTTTTATCGTACTAAAATTTATGTGGTAAAAGAAGCATTCTTACTTTTCCAGCCGATGTTGAGAAGGCAGCACCTTCACATCGCGTTCAATTTCTTTTTGTTCGATGTGAACGGCGTATTCTGCAGGTTCAATTTTGTGGCCATAATTCTCCGCATAAACCTGGGTAAACTCGGCACCAAAATACAAAATGGCGGAAGTGTAATAAATCCATACCAAAATTACAATCAATGAGCCGGCTGCGCCGTAAGTAGAACCGGTTCCGGTTGTTTCAATATAAATACCAATCAGGTATTTGCCCAGCATAAATAAAAGTGAGGTAAAAAAAGCACCAGTACGTACATCGCGCCAGGCAATTTTCACATCGGGCAAAAACTTAAATATGATACCAAAAAGGACGGCAATCACTAGAAAAGTAATTCCAATATTGATTAGGTTAAAAAGCTGAATGGTAACTTCCGGAAAATATTGGGTAATCCGCGTACTTAAGGCCGAAACCAAAGCACTGATAATCAAGGAAACCAGCAGCAAAAATCCTAAACTGATAATCATGGAAAAAGAAATCAGCCGGTTAGTTAGCATTTTTACCCAGCCTTTTTTGGGTTTTGCTTTTACCCGCCAGATAATGTTGATCGAATCTTGAATTTCCAGAAAAATACTCGTTGCACCAATAACCAGCGTAACCACACTGGTAACAATGGCCAAACCGGTTTTGCCAGATAAAGAAAGACTTTTAATCATTTCTTGTATTTGCACCGCAGCAACACCGCCAACGTATGATTTTATTTCCGGATAAATATTGTTTTGTATGGCATCATCACCCAAAAACGTACTGATTAAAGAGATAATCAGCATCAGCAAAGGTGCCAGCGCAAAAACGGTATAATAAGCTAAAGCTGCACTTAGTTTTAAACCTCGGTCGTCCATAAAACTGTTAAAAGTAGCCAGCAAAACTTTTCCTGTTCTTTTAAGATATTTTAGGGCGAAGTATTTTCTCATGATCAGATTTTGGGTGATAAAAACAGCATTGCTAATTAACGTTGTTCTATCGGTTAGAAACGATCAGCAAATCCAAATCTTTGCTCGGAATATTAAAACGTTCGCCAAAAACCTGACTGGTTAAATGACCCTGATAAATGTAAACAGCGTTACGCACGCCGGCTTTTTCCCAAATTACGTTTTTTAAGCCGCCATGTTCGCCAATATCCAGCAAAATTGGGGCGAAAATATTGGTTAACGCATAAGTGGCAGTCCGCGCAACGCGGGAAGCAATGTTGGGCACACAATAATGAATGACGTCGTATTTGCGAAAAACCGGATTGGTATGATTGGTTACTTCCGAAGTTTCAAAACAACCGCCCTGATCAATACTTACATCAATAATAACCGAATTAGGCTTCATGTGGCTCACCGTTTCTTCGGTAACTAAACTTGGACTGCGGCCAGCTTTTGCACGCATCGCACCAATAGCAACATCACAGTTTTTAATAGCCTTTTCCAGCACAATCGGTTGTATAACCGAAGTAAAAACACGGCTGCCAATGTTATTTTGTAAACGACGCAATTTATAAATAGAAGGATCAAAAACTTTCACTTCTGCACCTAAAGCAATTGCGGTTCTGGCAGCGTACTCTCCTACTGTTCCGGCTCCCAAAATTACAATTTCTGTTGGCGGAACGCCGGTAATGCCGCCCAGCATCAAACCTTTGCCATTAAAAACATTGCTTAAATATTCAGCTGCAATCAAAATGGAAGTTGCGCCAACAATTTCACTCATTGCGCGGACAACACTTAGCGTGCCGCCTTCATCCTGCAAATTCTCAAAACAAAGTGCTGTTACTTTTTTGTTAAGCAGCGCATGTAAATATTCTGCTTTGATGGTAGATGTTTGCAGAGCCGAAATCAGCGTCTGGTTCATCTTCATCATCTCAATTTCGGCCAAAGTTGGCGGCGCAATTTTCAGGATGATGTCAGCTTGATAAACCTGTTGCGTATCGTAAACAATCTGTGCACCTTGTTCGCTGTAATTATTATCGGTAAAATTAGCACCCATGCCGGCGTTGGATTCCAAAATCACGGTATGGCCATTGTTAACCAGTGTAGCTACAGAAAGCGGCGTAATCGCAATGCGGTTTTCCTGGAAAGAAGTTTCCTTCGGGATGCCTATATAAAGCTTGTTTTTTTTGTTTCTAACCTCCAGCATTGATTCCTGCGGCTGCATCATTGCTTGCTTTGCGACATCAGAAAAACCGCTCATTGTACCCGAACTTATCATAGTTTTTTATTTCCGTAAGCTGAAATTAAGCAAATATAAGCTGAAAATGAGATTAAATTTTCGCTAT
The DNA here is from genome assembly GCA_050955045.1 of Janthinobacterium lividum. Lineage (GTDB taxonomy): Bacteria > Bacteroidota > Bacteroidia > Sphingobacteriales > Sphingobacteriaceae > Mucilaginibacter_A. The sequence continues at coordinate 4,171 of JBPBQV010000014.1, forward strand.
TGTTAATTTTCGCTGCTGATCGGGCTGTACTTCAATCAAAATCCGAAGGTAATTTTCGGGTAATAAGTCGGGAATTTTCTCCGGCCATTCAATCAAACAATAATTGCCGGAATACAGATATTCTTCTAAACCTAAATCCAGCGCTTCGGTTTGATTTTTAAGCCGGTAGCAATCAAAATGATAAATGATGCCTTCGGGATAACCATATTCGTTTACAATAGAAAACGTTGGACTGGAAACGGTATCTTCCACACCCAGAGCCGCACAAAAAGCTTTGATAAAAGTAGTTTTTCCAGCTCCCATTTCGCCGTAAAAAAGTAAGATTTTGTCTTTTTCTCCTAAAAATTCTATGAGTTGTTTTGCTGAATTTGGGAGCTGCTCAATACTAATTGCATCAATTTTCATTTATAAAACTGTTAAATGTAGCGGCAAAAGTATTTATTACAATTTAAGTTGATGCTGTTTTTATCGGCATAAAAACAGCATCAACTTGAATACAAATATTAGTATCGATTAAAATATCAATCCCACTCATCTCTGAGTTTTTGCTGAATTTTTAATCCATCTTCATCAAACTTTAAAGTACCACAAAACTTTTTTGTATCAAATTTTTTGTGGTGCACAGAAAATTTTTGTGGTGTACGTTTTGAAAGTTCTTCTCTCAACTTAGCTATGTCACTGTTTTTATTGAAAGTAATAACCATAATCAAATATAAAAAAAGTGTGATAAAAGAAGCATCTACCTCGGCCCATAAGTAGCAATCGGAATAATCATTTCTTCCATGGAAATGCCGCCGTGCTGAAACGTTTCGTTATAAAAATTAACAAAATGGTTAAAATTGTTAGGGTAAACGAAGTATTTATCTTCCTTGGCAAACACAAAACTAGAACTTACATGCAGTTTTGGCAGCATCGCATCATGTGGATTACGAATATGAAACACATCTTTGGCATTGTAATTCAGGTTTTTACCTTGTTTATAACGCAAATTGGTATTTGTATTCCGGTCGCCAATAATTTTACTTGGATTTTTAACGCGGATCGTTCCATGATCGGTGGTAATCACTACTTTAACTTGTTTTTGAGCGAGATATTTCAGCAGATCAAACAATGGAGAATGCTCAAACCAGGAAAGCGTTAACGAGCGGTAAGCCGCATCACCACTGGCCAGTTCACGAATCATTTGCATATCGGTTCTGGCGTGCGAAAGCATATCCACAAAATTGTAAACCACCACGTTTAATTCGTTTTGCATCAGGTTGCTGATGGAATCATTTAATGCGCGGCCTTCGTCAATATTCAGAATTTTGTGGTAAGAAAACTTGCAATCCCGACGCAGTGTTCTTTTCAACTGATCAGCTATAAACTGTTCTTCAAACAGGTTTTTGCCGCCTTCATCTTCATCATTCTGCCACATTTCCGGAAAACGTTTTTCCATATCCAAAGGCATCAAACCAGCAAAAATGGAGTTACGCGCATATTGTGTAGCGGTTGGCAAAATGCTGAAATACGTATCTTCTTCTTCCAATCTGAAATATTCAGAAATGATTGGGTGGATAATCCGGTACTGATCGTAACGCAGATTATCAACCAGAATAAAAAAAGTTGGTGTTGTGGTATTTAATTGAGGAAAAACCTTTTTCTTAAACATTTGCGGCGAAAGCATCGGTCCGGATTCCGGTTCTTTCACCCATTTTAAATAATTTTTTTCTACGAATTTAGAAAACTGTGTGTTAGCTTCTGCCTTTTGCAAAGTCAGGATGTCGTGCATCCCGGCATCTTCCAGTTTTTCAAGCTCTAGTTCCCAGTAAATCAGTTTTTTATAAACATCAACCCATTCTTGGTAGCTTAAATTATCATTTAGTGACATGCCAAGCGTTCTAAAATCCTGCTGGTAACCCATCGTGGTTTTAGCGGTAACCAAACGCTTGTTTTCGGTCAGTTTTTTAATGGTGAGGAGAATCTGTTTCGGGTTAACCGGCTTGATCAGATAATCATCAATTTTAGAACCAATTGCATCTTCCATTAAGTGTTCTTCTTCACTTTTGGTAATCATCACAATCGGCACATCGGCGTTGATATTTTTAATTTCTGTTAGCGTTTCTAAACCGGTTAAACCCGGCATATTTTCATCCAAAAAAACCAGATCAATATTGTTATTTTTGAAAAGGTCAACTGCATCCGTTCCGTTGGTTGCGGTTTTGATTTTATAACCTTTTTCGCTTAAAAATAATATATGTGGTTTTAAAAAGTCAATTTCATCATCGGCCCATAAAATAGTGGTGTCCTGCATCGTAGTAATAGTTTAAATTTTAAACCTGTCTGACAACGTTTTGTTGCCGAAGTAATATAAATTAACAAATTTTAACACAATTTAAGAAAGCGTACCGAACTAATTTTAGTTAAATCGCATTCTTTTCAGCTACCTAATTTTGAATAAAAAAAAGATAATCAACGATCCTGTTTACGGATTTATCACCATACCAACCGAACTTATTTTTGATCTGGTAGAACACCGTTATTTCCAGCGTTTGCGCTACATTAAACAGCTGGGAATGACGCATTTAGTTTATCCTGGTGCGTTGCATACGCGTTTTCATCATGCACTTGGCGCGCTGCATTTGATGGGTCTAGCAGTAGAAACTTTACGCAGTAAAGGCACAGAAATTTCTGCGGAGGAAGAAGAAGCGGTAGAAATTGCCATTTTGCTGCATGATATTGGTCATGGCCCGTTTTCTCATGCTTTAGAAAATACCTTGGTAAAAGGAGTATCGCACGAAATGATTTCCAGATTACTGATGGACCGTTTAAATGAAGAGTTTAACGGAAAACTGGAAATGGCGATCAGCATTTTTAATGATACTTATCCGCGTCATTTCCTGCATCAGCTGGTTTCTGGGCAATTGGATATCGACCGGTTGGATTATTTAAATCGCGATAGTTTTTTTACAGGCGTTTCTGAAGGCGTAATCAGCTCTGACAGAATTATCAAAATGCTGAATGTGCGCAATGATCATATTGTGGTAGAGGAAAAAGGCATTTATTCTATCGAAAAATTTCTGATTGCACGCCGTTTAATGTACTGGCAGGTTTATCTGCATAAAACCGTTATCGCTGCCGAAATGCTTTTAGTAAAAATTTTAGAACGCAGCCGGGCGTTGGCTTTAGCCGGAGCAGATTTATTTGCGACACCGGCATTGGCACATTTCCTCAATAAAAGTGTGCTAAAAGAAGCATTTATAAACGATCCGCGCCATTTAGATGCGTTTATCAACTTGGATGATACCGATATTTTATCTGCCGTAAAAGTTTGGGTTAACCATTCTGATTTTATCCTGTCTGACCTCTGCCAACGTTTTATCAGTCGGAATTTATATCGCGTAGAAATAACCAATATGCCGCCTGATGTAGATAAAACAATCGCTTTTAAACAGTTAGCCATCGAAAAATTAGATTTGCTGGATGAGGCAGAAGCTGGTTATTATGTTTTCACAGATCGTGTGGTAAACGATGCTTACAAAATTGGCGATGAGAATATTCGTATTTTACTAAAAAGTGGTGAAGTGTTGGATATAACGGAAGCAAGCGATAATTCGAGCTTGATTTCGCTATCCAAGCGCGTAGTAAAATATATTTTATGTGTAATTAAACACCTTGAATAATACTTAAAACAGCAATGTTAATAATTTGCTGCTTTGATATTTAGAATTAAATTTGTCCAATGCAATATACCGCACTTGAGCTTAGCTTATTGTTACAAGGAACTGTTGAAGGTAAGCCCGAAGTAATGGTTAATCAGTTAGGAAAAATTGAAGAAGCAACAGCAGGCTGTTTGTCTTTTTTGGCCAATCCAAAATACGAGCAATTTTTGTACACCACAAAAGCTTCTGTTGTTATTGTTGGTAAAGATCAGGTTTTAACAGAGCCAGTAAGCGCAACATTGATTCGGGTAGAAAATCCCTACATCGCTATTTCTATATTACTCGAAAAATACAACCAGAGTAAACTGGCCAAACCAGGAATAGAGCAACCATGTTTTATCCATCCAACAGCAAAAATTGGCGAAAATGTTTACATCGGTGCCTTTACTTACATCGGCCCGAATGTTAAAATAGGTGACAACAGCCGCATTTATCCAAATTCTTATTTAGCTGATGATGTGCAACTGGGCACAAACGTTACTTTGTTTGCAGGTGTAAAAGTTTATTTCGACTGTAAAATTGGTAATGATGTAATTGTTCATTCTGGCGTAGTTATCGGTGGAGATGGTTTCGGCTTTGCGCCGCAGGCAGATGGCAGTTACCAGAAATTAAGCCAGATTGGCAATGTAATTATAGAAGATGAAGTAGAAGTTGGTGCGAATACTACGATTGATCGTGCTACAATGGGTTCTACCGTGATTCGTAAAGGTGTAAAACTGGATAATTTAGTCCAGATTGCGCATAATGTAGAAGTTGGTTCTTACACAGTTATAGCGGCACAAACCGGCATTTCGGGCAGCACAAAAATTGGCGAAAATGTAGTTCTGGGCGGCCAGGTTGGTGTAGTTGGTCATATCAGCGTAGCCAAAGGTTCGCAAGTACAGGCAAAATCTGGCATCAGTAGATCTATCAGCGAAGAAAATAAAAAATGGGCCGGCGCGCCTGCAATTAGTTATAATAACAATTTGCGCTCACAAGTGATGGTAAGTCGTTTGCCGGAAATGGAGCAAAAGATAAAGGAACTGGAGAAAAAATTGACCGAATTGCAGAAAGTTTCTGAACAATATCTGAAACCTAAGCAATAACGATTTAATGAATATGAATTTAAAACAAAGAACAATTAAAGCTGCGGTTTCTGTTTCGGGAACAGGATTACATACTGGTGAAAAAGTAACTTTAACTTTTCGTCCAGCTCCGGAAAACCACGGTTTTAAGTTTAGAAGAATAGATATTGAAGGCCAGCCCGTTATTGATGCGGATGTAGATAATGTTACTGATACTTCCCGCGGCACAACCATCAGCCAAAATGGTGCTTCGGTAAACACTGTGGAACATGTGCTTGCTTCGCTGGTTGGTTTAGAGCTGGATAATATTTTGATTGATATGGACGGACCAGAAACGCCTATCATGGATGGCAGCTCACTACAATATGTAGATGCTTTGGTAGAAGCAGGTTTTCAGGATCAGGATGCCGACCGGGAATATTTTAGTATTCCGCATAACATTCATTATTCCGAGCCAGACCGTAAAGTAGATATGGTAGCTATGCCATTGGATGATTACCGCTTTACCTGCATGGTTGATTATAATTCGCCAGTATTAGGCAGCCAGCACGCCAGTATTTCTACCATTTCCGAGTTTAAACGTGAAATTGCTTCCTGCCGTACTTTTTGTTTTTTGCATGAGCTAGAAATGCTGTTAAAGCACAACCTAATCAAAGGCGGCGATATCAACAACGCCATTGTAGTGGTTGATCGTGATGTAAACCAGGAAGAACTGCAACATCTAGCAACTTTATTTAACCGGAAGGATATTAAAGTTGCACCGCAAGGCATTTTGAATAACATAGAACTTCGCCATCAAAATGAACCTGCCCGGCATAAATTGCTGGACATGATCGGCGATTTGGCTTTAGTTGGTGTGCCGTTAAAAGGCCATATTATGGCAGCGCGTCCCGGTCATGCTGCTAACATTGCCTTCGCTAAAAAGATAAAAGCACTGATTAAAAAAGAGCGAAACAAAAAAAACTTCCATTATTATAACCCGAATGCCAAACCGGTTTATGATACGGTACAGGTAATGAACATTTTGCCGCACCGTCCACCCATGCTGCTGATTGATAAAATCATGGAACTAACTAAAAACCATGTAGTTGGTGTAAAATCAGTAACCATGAACGAGCCTTTTTTTGCAGGCCATTTTCCCGGCGCACCGGTAATGCCTGGCGTGCTGCAAATTGAAGCCATGGCGCAAACCGGCGGAATATTAGTACTAAACACAGTACCCGATCCGGAAAACTGGCTGACACTGTTTTTAAAGATAGAAAATGCCCGTTTTAAAGATAAAGTTTTGCCGGGTGATACGCTGGTTTTCCGTTGTGATTTGCTGGCACCCATCCGCCGTGGCATTGCACAAATGAAAGGCATTGGTTTTGTAGGCGAAAAAATTGTAGTAGAAGCTGAGCTAATGGCACAAATTGTTAGATACAAAAACGTATGATCCAGCCTTTAGCATACATTCATCCGGAAGCAAAAATTGCTGAGGATGTGGTGATAGAGCCTTTCGCTGCCATTTATGGCGATGTAGAAATTGGCGAAGGTACCTGGATTGGCTCTAACGTAACCATTATGGATGGTGCCCGCATCGGTAAAAACTGCCGCATTTTTCCAGGAGCTGTTATTTCTGCCATTCCGCAGGATTTAAAATTTGCCGGAGAAAAAACGACGGTAGAAATAGGAAACAATACTACTATCAGAGAATGTGCAACCATTAACAGAGGCACCAAAGACCGCTGGAAAACAAGTGTAGGCGATAATTGCTTAATTATGGCTTATTGCCATGTGGGCCATGATTGCCAGATTGGTAATAACTGCATTTTCTCTAACAACACCACTTTGGCTGGCCACGTGACTATTGATGATTTTGTAGTGTTAGCTGGAATGGTTGCGGTACATCAGTTTTGCCATATCGGTGCCCACGCTTTTGTTACGGGTGGTTCTTTAGTGCGAAAAGATGTTCCACCGTATGTAAAAGCGGCCCGCGAACCTTTATCTTATGTCGGAATTAATTCGGTTGGTTTGCGCCGCAGAGGTTATTCATCCGATCAAATCAATGAAATTCAAGATATTTATCGTACCATTTTTGTAAAACGGCATAACCTGAGCAATGCACTTTATATGATTGAAGCCGAACGTCAGCCAACAGAAATCCGTGATGAAATCCTGGATTTTATCCGAAACTCGAACCGTGGAATTATGAAAGGTTTTGGCAATCCATCCTCATTTTAAAACCAGAATTTAGGTTGATGGAGATTATCCTTGAAAATTTAGGCCGACGTTTTAACCGCGACTGGATTTTCAGGAACATCAATTATACTTTTTCTCAACCCGAAACTTACGCCATTTTGGGCATTAATGGTTCTGGAAAATCTACTTTACTTCAAATTTTAAATGGCAGTTTGTCGCCATCATCAGGAACAATATGCTTCTTTTATCAGCATAAAAATTTAGAGATTGAGCAGGTTTACCAGCACATTGGTTTGGCTGCACCTTATCTGGAACTGATTGAAGAATTCAGTTTGAGTGAAATGATCGATTTCCATTTTCAGTTTAAAAAATATTTAAACGGAATGGACCGAAAAAATATCATTGAACTGCTGCACATGGAAAGCAGTAAAAACAAATCAATCCGTTATTTTTCTTCCGGGATGAAGCAGCGCGTTAAATTAGCACTTGCTTTTTGTGCTGATACACCTTTACTAATGCTGGACGAACCAACCGCTAACTTAGATACGCAAGGAATCAGCTGGTATTTGCAATTAATAGAAAAATTCGCAGCCAATCGCCTCACAATTATTTGCTCCAACCAAGAACATGAATACAGCTTTTGCCAACACAGGTTAAATATTTTAGATTATAAGAAAAAATCCTGATTTATTCACCTAAAAACTTCGTTTTTTCATTACATTTAGTTTTTAAAACAATAAATGTTTACTAATGAAAAAATCAATACTTCTTTTACCGGCACTTTTTTGTAGTACATTAATATTTGGCCAGGCAAAACTGGTTGAAAAAGTAGTTAAGAAAGGCAGCAATATTGTTATTCCGTACGAAAAATACGTATTGCCCAACGGTTTAACACTGGTTTTACATGAAGATCATTCAGATCCCGTGGTACATGTTGATGTAACTTATCATGTTGGTTCTGCCCGCGAAGAAATTGGCAAATCCGGTTTTGCACACTTCTTTGAGCACATGATGTTTGAAGGATCAGACGATGCGCCAAAAGGCACGCATGATAAAACTATTTCTGGAAACGGCGGCTCTTTAAACGGATCAACCACGCGCGATCGTACCAATTATTACGAAACCATTCCTGTCAATTTACTGGAAGATGTGCTATGGTTGGAATCAGACCGGATGGGATTTTTGCTCGGTCAGGTTACGCAACCACGCTTTGAAGTGCAACGTGCAACGGTTAAAAACGAACGCGGACAGAACTATGATAACCGTCCGTATGGTTTATTATCAGAAAATTACAGCAAAAATTTGTATCCGTATGGTCATCCGTATTCCTGGTTAACAATTGGTTACCTAGAAGATTTAAACCGGAGCAATGTAAACGATTTAAAGAATTTCTTTATGCGTTGGTACGGCCCAAACAATGCTACGCTTACAATTGGCGGCGATATCCAGCCGGCAGCTGTGGTAAAAATGGCAGAAAAATATTTTGGTTCGATTCCGCGTGGGCCGGAAGTGAAACCAGTTGTAGTGCCAAATGTAAGTTTAACAGCCAACCGTTATGCTTCTTATACCGATAATTATGCGCGCTTGCCGATGCTAGCCATTGTTTATCCAACCGTGCCAAACTATAATAAAGATATGGCGGCTTTAGCTTGTTTGGCGCAGGTTTTAGGACAAGGCCGCAACTCGGTTTTATATCAAAACATGGTTAAAAAGCAACTGGCTTTGCAGGCAAGTTCTTTCAGTTCTTTATCTGAGCTGGCCGGTGAATTTATTGTGCAGATACTTCCTTTACCAGGTAAAACTTTGGCTGATATGGAGAAATTGTATCAGGCTTCGCTGGATTCATTAGAAAAAAGAGGTATCAGTGATGAAGATATTGCAAAATTTAAAGGCGGAACAGAATCTAACTTAATTAATGGTTTGCAAAGCGTTTCCGGCAAAGTATCACAACTGGCAGCATTTCAAACATTTACCGGCAATCCGAATAAAATTGCTGATTTACTTAAAATGTATTCATCCTTAACCAAAGCTGATGTGATGAATGCTTATCAAAAATACATTAAAAATAAAGGTGCCGTAATATTAAGTGTGTTGCCAAAAGGCCAGCAACAGGTAATTGCCGCTGCTGATAATTTTAAAATTGACAGCAGTAAATACAACGCGCCAAATTATGGTTACAATGGTTTGCAATATGTAAAAGCGAAAGACAATTTCGACCGTACGCAAAAACCACCGCTTGGGCCAACTCCTGTTATAAAAGCGCCTTTGTTCTGGAAAAAAGATTTGGCTTCCGGCACAAAAGTAATTGGTGCCGAGAATACAGAAATCCCGGCAATTACTTTTTCATTATTCATTCCTGGCGGTCAGCTTACAGAAGCTAAAGATTTATCAAAAGCAGGCGTAGCAAGTATGTTTACCGATATGATGGAGGAAGATACCAAAAACTATACGGCAGAGCAGTTTGCAAACGAATTGCAAAAATTGGGCAGCAGCATCCGTATTTTTAGTGGTGTTGATGGAGTTACGTTTTCGGTACAATCGTTAAAAAGTAATTTTGGCAAAACAATGGCTTTGCTGCAGGAACGGATCAAAAATCCGAAATTCACGCAAGATGCTTTTGATCGGCTTAAGAAACAAAGCATCGAATCATTCAAACTGCAAAAATCTCAGCCTGCAACTATTGCCAGTCAGGTTTTTGCAAAGCTCAATTATGGCCCAAACAATGTTTTAGGTATCAACGGAAATGGTACAGAGCAAACCGTACAAAATATTAAGTTGCAGGATGTACAAAATTATTATAACAATTACATTACAACCGAAGGTGCGAGAGTTGTAGTTGTTGGTGATGTAAAGGAAGCCGAAGTAATGACGCAATTAGCTTTTTTGAACACCTTGCCTCATAAAAAAATCGCTCTGCCAGAACCTGGGCCGGCAATCGCGGTAGCAAAAACTAAAATTTATCTGGTTGATGTGCCCAAAGCAGCACAAACAGAATTTAGAGTAGGTTATGGAACAGGCATAAAATACTCACCAACAGGCGATTATTATGCTACTTATTTAATGAATTATCCTTTAGGCGGAGATTTTAGCAGTCGTTTAAACATGTATCTGCGTGAAACCAAAGGCTGGACTTACGGCGCAAACAGCCGTTATTCTGCCGACAGGTACGCCGGAAATTTTGTATTTAGCTCTGGTATTCGTGCTGCATCAACAGACAGTGCATTGGTTGATTTAATGTCGTATATTAAAGATTATAACAAAACTGGCCCAACGCCTGCAGAAGTTGCGATTATGAAAACTGCTATTGGCCAGAGTGATGCTTTACGTTATGAGACCGGTCCGCAAAAAGCTGCTTTTATCGCCCGAATTTTGGAATATAATCTGTCGGCCGATTATGTAAATGCACAAACCAAAATGCTAACAAGCGCCACGCCGGAAGAATTAAAAACCACAGCCGGAAAATACTTGAATCCGGATAAGTTGAACATTTTGCTGGTTGGCGATAAAGCCAAAATTTTACCGGGATTACAAAAATCAGGATACGAAATTGTAGAGTTAAATACAGATGGCGACCCAATTGCAGCCAACTAAGCGGTTTGTTTCTTTCATGCTGATTGCTAATTTTGCGGCTCTTGAAAATATAAACTGATTATGGCAAAAGCATCCGATATAAAAAATGGTAATATCCTGCGTTTTAACGGAGAACTGATTCAGGTAGAAGAATTTATTCACCGTACGCCAGGCAATTTGCGCGCTTTTTACCAGGCGCGTATGCGCAACGTAAAAACCGGTAAGCTGGTAGAATATCGTTTCCGTACGGATGAAGAAGTAGAAATTGCACGTGTAGAAACCAGCGATTACCAGTATCTATATGAAGATGGCAACGATTTGGTGGTGATGGACAACGCTACTTACGAACAATTTAACATTCCGAAGTTTTTGTTTGGAACAGCCGTGAAGTTTTTAAAAGAAGGTGCCAACGTAATTGTAGCTTTTGAAAGTGATGAGCCAATTATGGCCAAAGCACCAGCATCAGCAGAACTTGAAATCACTTATACCGAGCCAGCCGTTAAAGGTGATACTTCTACCGGCGCACTTAAAAATGCAACCGTAGAAACCGGTGCTGAAATCAAAGTTCCGTTGTTCATTAATTTAGGTGATAAAGTGAAAGTAGATACTGCCACAGGCAGTTATGTAGAGCGTGTAAAATAATAATACTTCTTTTAGCATGATAAAAAAGGTATGCAGTTTAAGCGTTGCATACCTTTTTTATTTAACATCTTTTATTAAATAATAATAAAAGCTGATCGCCTTCTTATATTCTTCCACACCAATATGCTCGTTTAAACCGTGCATTCCTTCCAAATCTGTAACGGGTGAAAACCGTAAAATATTAGCAGAAATACCACTCATTTGCCTCGAATCTGTTGCGCCGACTGTTAAATAAGGCGCAATTAAAGTTCCGGGATAATTCTCAATTATAGCTTTCTCCAACTGTTTAAAACCGCTGCTTTGAGTTGAAGTTATGGCTGATGCTTCTTCCGCAAAAGCATCCTGTTTAATTAATTGCACACGATCATCGCTGATTGCTTCTTTTACATGCCTAAAAACAGCATCAACAGAAGTTCCGGGCAGTAACCGGAAGTTGACTGTAGCAAAAGCAGAAGTTGGTACCACATTATCTTTTATTCCTGCCTGCAAAATAGTTGGCGCAATGGTGGTGCGGATCAGCGCATTTCCTCCTGCCGATTTTTCATAAATTCTAAACAACAGCGTTTTAAAAAGCCATTGATTGGCAATCGCCATTTTGGAAGTAAAAGGCATTTCCGGACCTAAATACTTAAAAAAATCGCCGGTAGAACCGCCAAACCTCGCTGGAAAAGGTTTTGCCCGAAGCTTTTGTATCGCTGCAACCAACACATCTACAGCAGTTTCTGGTTTCGGCATAGAAGAATGTCCACCTTCAATATTTACTTTTAGATCGATGGATAAATAACCTTTTTCAGAAGTTCCGATCAGCGCGACCGGTTTTCCCTGTAAATCCGGAATTTCTTTTTTGGTGATTTCGCCGCCTTCATCCAAAACCCAATCTGCCTTAATTCCTCTCGCTTTAAACAATGTCGCAACTGCTTTTACGCCTTTGCCGCCAGCTTCTTCATCATGGCCGAAAACAAAATAAATGGTTCTTTCCGGCTGATAATTTTGCTGTAATAATTTTTCAGTTGCTTCCAGCAAACTAAACAAACTAATTTTATCATCCGCAGTACCTCGCCCCCAAAGTTTTCCATCTTGAATAGTCCCGCCAAATGGATCAGCTTTCCACTGAGATAAACTTGCTTTTTCTACCGGAACCACATCCTGGTGCGCCATTAAAACAACAGGTTTCAGGTTGAGATTTTTGCCTTTCCAGGTATAAACCAACGAATAGCCGGCTACTTTTTCTAAAGAGATTTTCTGATGAATCAGCGGATAGGTTTGCGCTAAATATCGATGCAAAGCTAAAAACGCACTACTATCTGGTTTGGCACTATCCGACAGGGAAACCGTTTTAAAACGGATGCCTTGCTGCAAATGTGCAACAGCACTATCGTTTATTAATAAAGGTTTAGCTGCCGAAAATTTAGGTTGAATAGAGCTGAAAGTGAAAGTTTTGATCAACACAATCATTACCAGAAACAAAAAAATGGCCAGTAAAAAGAGTATGATTTTTTTACCCATAAACGAAGCATTAAATATTTTTCAATATAAACAAAAGGTAGCAGCTTTGGCGTTTCGCCATTATCTTTAAAAATTATGTTAAAAGCCGAACTCCGCAAAATCTATCTGGAAAAGCGTTTGCAGCTTTTGGAAGCAAAATATCAATCGCTGAACCAGCAATTGCTGCAGCAATTTAAGCGGCTTGATTTTGAAGGAATAACTTCCATTCATATATTTTTGCCGATGATGCGTACGAAGGAACCAAATACGCAACCTTTAATTCATTATCTGCAGAAAGAATATTCACAGATCAAACGAGTTTTTCCGAAAGCAAATTTTCAGCAAAAAACATTAACGCATTTTTTGGATGATGAAGCGTTGGTGATTATTGAAAATAAGTTTGGCATCCCAGAGCCAGTTAGCGGAACCAAATTTTATATCGATAAAAACAGCATGGTGATTGTGCCGCTGCTTGCTTTCGATTTGGCCGGAAATCGTGTAGGTTATGGCGGTGGTTTTTATGACCGATTTTTATTAAAATGTGAAGCCGGAACGCAATTTATAGGTTTGTCTTTTTTTGATCCAGTTGCTTTGATTGAAGATGTAGATGAATTTGATATAAAACTGCACCAATGTATTACTCCTGAAAAGATCTGGAAGTTTTGAAAAGCTTTTGCGGCGTGCTGTCATTTCGACCAAAGAGAGAAACCCTCATCGAAAATGTAGATGAACGCTTTGAAGAAGATCTCTCCCTACGGTTGAGATGACAAGAAAAAAACTACAAATCCAACTCCAACAGCACCGGACAATGATCAGAATGTTTAGCTTCAGGCAAAATAGCAGCACGTTTTAAAAAGGGTTTAAGTTCGTGTGTTGCCAGATTATAATCAATACGCCAGCCCAAATTTTTGATGCGGGCACCAGCGCGGAAACTCCACCAGGTATAATTGTGCGGTTCTTTATTGAAGTGGCGGAAAGTATCTACAAAACCGGATTCAATCAGTTTTTCCATCCATTCCCGTTCTTCCTGCAAAAACCCGGAACTGTTCGCGTTTGATTTTGGGTTATGAATATCTATCGGCTGATGACAGATATTATAATCACCGCAAACTACTAATTTTGGAAAAGCCCATTGCAGTTTGTGCAGGTAATCGCCAAACTCATCCAAAAAACGAAATTTGAAAGCTTGTCGTTCTGATCCGCTGGAACCGGACGGAAAGTAAACGCTCATCACCGAAAGTTCCTCAAAATCTACTCTGATACAACGGCCTTCATAATCAAAATCCGGAATACCACAGCCATATTCTACATGCAATGGTTTTTGCCTGGTAAAAACAGCAGTGCCGCTATAACCTTTTTTCTGGGCCGGAAACCAGAAATGGTGATAACCCATTTGTTCTAATAAAAACAGTTCAATTTGCAAAACATCGGGCGTGGCTTTAATTTCCTGCAAACAAATCACATCAACATCGGTGGCTTGCAGCCAGGCAAGCCAATTTTTGCTGATGGCCGAGCGGATTCCATTAACGTTGTAGGTGATGATTTTCATGAGAAAAGGTGAAGAGTAGAAAAATTAAAGCTAAATACTAAATGTTCAAAATCTTATCCAACCGCTTGCATTCTTTTTTCCGAAGCAAACTAACTGTCATGGCTACATCTTGCAGCGGACGGTCTTTTTCGTCTTTTTTGACAGCAGCAATGCGATCAACCATATCAATACCAGAAACAATCTCGCCATAAACCGTATAATTTTGGTCGAGATGCGGCACGCCGCCCACAGATTTATACCATTCGCGTTGCGCCGTCGGAATTTTTCGTCCTTTTAAACGGGTTTGTTCCAAAGTATCTAATTGCCCGTCAGTAAAGCGTTTTCCTTCCACCAAATAAAACTGACTGGCACTGGAGGCTTTCTTCGGATTGTTGTCCCGTGCAGCGGCAAGCACACCTCTTTTATGAAACAAATTGTTGCGAAACTCCGCCTCAACAGTGTATTTTAAATCTCCTTCGCCCAAAACTTGTCCGGGTTTGGCATTTTTAGAATCCGGGTCGCCGCCCTGGATCATAAAGTTTTGGATCACCCGGTGAAAAAGTGTACCGTTATAAAAACCCTGTTTGGTTAGTTTGATAAAGTTATCGCGGTGTTTCGGCGTTTCGTTATACAGCCTGATAATGCATTCGCCATAACTCGTTTTAATACGAACATATTGATTTTTAGGTGCTTTAGCGAAAATGCAAAAAGTAATCAGTGTTAAAATAAAAGTGGGTATAAGTTTTTTCATCGGTAAAAGAAGTATTTGTTTTAGATAATAATCGATAGTTTATGGCTGATTGCTGATACCTCCAACCTTATTCCTCTTCCTCAAAATAATTGATAACAAGCGATTTCATCACCATTTCTTGTTCCATCAACGTATAATTTGGAATCGGTTTTACTAATTTCCAGTGTGGCCAGCCATCCTGATCCAAACCTTCCAGTTCATAAAAACCCAACTGGCTGAATAATTTGCAAGTTGCAATGTGCATCAGTTCTTCTTTTTGCCGCTTGCTAAACTTTTGCGGCCCTTTTCCCAGTTCCTGCACGCCGATTAAAAAAAGCATTACTTTGATATCTGGCACATCAGAATCAAAATCTGCAGCAATTCGCTCCTGCAAAGCGGCCCATTTGGTGTTTGTTTCTGCTGCGGTCATGAAAGCAAATATAAGGTTTGAAGCAAATAGACTGCCTTCTTAAATTTATGCCGATAAAAACAGCATAAGCTGCCTGTCATTATATTGTTACAGCATAAAGAGGCTTTTTATTGAAAAAAGAAATAGTAAAGCCTGATTTTCAATAATTAAAAAGACAAAAATACGCTCAAATAGAAGATATTTGTATAAACGCTAAACATCCAAAAGCTGGTATTTTGACCGAACGTAAAGCACATTTAATTTTATCCTGGCTGCTGCTGCTTTTTTTTGTAGTGGGTCAGGTTATTGTTTTTGCGCATCAGCATCATACCAAATACAACGCGCTGTCTGTTCATCAAAGCCGTTCTTCTCATCCACAAATCATTCACGAAAAGTGTAGTTTTTGTGATCAGATGCACCATGCACCGATCAGTTGTGTAAATATCCCGGATTATGTTACTATTTTAATCCCGGCATTTCAACTTTATACCTATTCGCGACAGTATTATCCTGGCAATTCTTTGGTTCATGCAGATGGCTTATCGCCACCGGTTTTAGTTTGATTTCGTTGCCGGAAATATTCGGCTGTTTATTCCAACTAAAACAATTACCATCTAATTCAAGCAGCATGAAATTTAAGATAGCTTTCTTAATACTGTTTTTATCAACCTTTTTTTTGCCTGTTTTTGCTGATATAAATTTTGCCTTAACCGGAAAAGTTTTTGATGCCGATACTAAAGAAACATTGCCCGGTGCGGTTATTTCCATCCCTCAGCTTAAAGTTACAGCCACAACCAATAACAACGGCGAATTTTCCATTAATAATTTACCAAAAAAAGGCAAGTTTTTGGTTCAGGTGGTTTACATCGGCTACAAAACACTTACACAAACCATTGATTTTGCTACCAATACACCATTGCAATTTGCTTTGCAACCAAGCGTAATCGAAGGGCACGAAGTAGTAATTGTAGGCACTGCAGTAAGTTCGAATAACAAACAAAACAGCACAAATGTATCCACTTTGAGCAGGGAGCAGTTATTGGCACCTTCTGCTACCAACCTGATTGATGCGATTTCCAAACAAGTTCCAGGCATGTCGCAAATCACAACCGGACCAGCTATTTCCAAACCGGTAATTCGCGGTTTGGGTGCCAATCGTGTGGTTACTTTAAGCGACGGCGTGAAGCAGCAAGGCCAGCAATGGGGCGATGAACATGGTATCGAAATCGATCAGTTCAGTCCCGAACGCGCTGAAGTTTTACGCGGAGCAGCATCCTTGTTGTATGGTTCTGATGCTTTGGGTGGTGTGATCAATCTGCTGGAACCGCTTCCGGCCCCGGTTGGACAAATTAAGGGTGAAGTTTTATCAAATTATTCTTCCAACAATGGCTTGACCGGAAATTCTTTGATGCTGACTGGCAATGAAAACGGTTTGGTTTGGCGCGCGCGCGGAAGCTATTCCAACGCTTATTCTTTTAAAACGCCAACTGGTTATTTCCCAAATTCCGGTTATAATGAAACGAATTTAAGCGGAATGATCGGATTGAATAAAGAATGGGGCTACTCCAACATTAACGTTTCGTACTTCAAAAATAATATTGGTTTTTACGACCCGGCTTTTGATGCCAGCGGAAATTATGTGCGCGAAAACGGTACTGCTTTTACCGATGCAGATTATAAAAACCGCACGCTGGAATATCCGAAGCAGGATATCCACCACTACAAAATTGGCTGGAACAGTAATTTTATTCTGCCTAACGGACAGCTGAAAGTTGATTTGGGCTACCAGAAAAACCAGCGCCGCGAACTGGATAATGCTGACCCAACTTTATTTTTCGACCTCAGCACTTATAGTGTTGATTTAAAATATTACATAGAAGAAAGCAATGGCTGGCAACCCGTTTTTGGTTTGAGTTCGGATTATGGAAACAGCCTGAATAAAGGAACTGAATTTCTGGTTCCGGCTTACGATACTTACGGCGTTGGCGTTTTCGGCTACATCAAAAAAACCTGGGATAAAAACACGTTCAACGCTGGTTTACGCTACGATTACCGCCGCAATAATGGTTACGGTTTAATTGAAGGAGGTGCAACCAGGTTTACTTCTTTTACCAATACTTTTTCCAATATCAGCGGTGCATTTGGTTACACGCATGAGTTTAATGATCATTTAAACTTTAAAGCCAATGCCGGTTCTGCTTTCCGGGCACCAAATCCGGCAGAATTAGGTTCAAATGGCGTGCACGAAGGTTCTTTTCGATACGAAGTTGGCAATCCAAACCTGAAACCTGAAAGAAGTTATCAGGCAGATGCAACGCTGGAATATGAAAGCAAAATCGTTACGGGAAGCATCGGCATTTACGAAAACTATATTCACGATTTTATTTATGCAGCTAATGTAAAAGGCGATAATATTACGGTAAATAATGGCAACGGAACGCCGCAGCTTTATCCGGTTTACCGTTACGGACAAGTGAACGCCAATTTATCAGGCTTTGAAGGAAGTTTAACGCTGCATCCAACCTCGTTAATCCATTTTGAAAACCTGTTTGGTTATACTTATGCGCAAAATCTTTCGGATAATAAACCGCTTTCCTTTATCCCGGCTGGTAACCTGCGCAATACTTTACGTTTTGAACCAAAAATTAAAAGCACAACCAACTCTTATGTTTATGTTGGGATTGATAATTTCTTCGCCCAAAAGCGTTTTGATCCTGATTTTGAAACGCCAACCAGCGGTTATACTTTGCTAAATGCCGGAATTGGCACAACATTAATGTTTAAAAAGCAACCTTTACGCTTATCTGTCAGCGGAAATAACTTGCTGAACAAAGCTTATTACGATGCTTTAAGCCGCTATAAACCCGGCCGTTTAGATCAAACCGATCCAACTTTAGGCGTTTACAATATGGGCCGGAACATTACTTTTGGTGTTTTTATTCCGTTGCAAATCAAAAAATAGGTGCTAAAAACAGTATAGAAAGCCTTGCGTTATGCAGGGCTTTTTTATTTTTGTGCCGATGCTCCTTTTATCAACCAAAATCTAGAGAACCAATTTTTTATCGATAAAAGAAGCATCTGATTTAGAGTTTAAACTTGATGCCTCCATTAATAATAAAACCATCTAAAGGCGCATAAATATCACGAAAAACCGGACTGGTAATACTGCCGTTATAAATGGTATCAAACCTGGTTTGGCGCGTATCCGTTAGGTTCTCAAAGTTGATAAACAGCGAAAAATGCGGCCATAATTTTTCGATCATTAATCCGGTTGTCCAGTATGCTTTGCCCATTGCGCCATCGTTTAAACTTTGAGGACTAAAATAGTAAGCTTCGGCACCAATTTTCCATTGATCCTCGATCTCATACATCAATACATTATTTAGCCGATGTTTGGATACCAAAGGATAATTAGTTGTCCTGTTTACGGTATGTTGCGTTACATTCGCAAGCGTATAACCTAAAAACAGCTTAAATTTATTATAAGTCAGCTTGATATTAGTTTCTATTCCCTTTGTGTTCAGGTCGCCTTGTGGTTGCTGATATTGCAGATTTCCGTTAGGCAACAAAGTCAGCAAAATTGGATCATCAATCCGGGTATAAAAAAGCAGTTGGTTAATGCTAAGACTTACCCGATCATCAAAAAGTGCGGTTTGATAATTCAAATCATAATTGGCTCCGTAAGAACGCTCTGCTTTAGTGTTGCTTACATCTACCGGAAGCACATTTTTGAACTGAATACGTTCGGCATCTTCTGTAAATACGTTCGGTGCTTTGTAACCTAAACCTCCGCCTAAACGGGTAGAAAAATGCGAACCAATTTTCCACAATCCAGATATACGCGGAAGCAGTAAAAAGCCGTAATCGTTATGGTAATCACTTCTTAATCCGAATTCTAAAGTTAGGTTTTGAACGATATTCCAGGTATTCTGCACAAAGGCTCCGACAGTATTGTAGTGATAACTGCGGAGTGGAAAGGTGCTGTTTCTATCTTCTTTAAAATCATCAGAAAGATAGTTTAAACCGGCTACCCAATCTGTTTTTTCATTAGTACGAGCGTAAGTTGCTTCGCTGTAAGTAGAAAGTTGTACACCAGAAAAGCGGTAATCTGGCAGGTTAACAGCACGATTAAAATAACTTATGCTGTTTTTAAACACCAATTTTTCGTGATCATTTAGTTGATGATCAAATTCTGCCTGCGTGCTGTAACGACCGGTTTTATTTTGTTCAAAATAAGAATGCTGCGCATTACGATTTCCTTTGATGTATGATAAATCTCCACCGATACGATTTTCAATCGTGCTGTTTAAGCCAAAATTTAAGGTTGTTTGATCATTAAAATAAACAAAAAGTTTTGGGTTGAAGGTAAACCGGTTAAACTGAGGAATGGCGGTTAAGCCAATGCCGGCCGGATCGTAAGCTGTTCCATGATTGTAAGCCGCATAAACAGTGGTTCCGATTTGGTGTGATTTTTTGGCATAAAAACCGCTGATATCTAGACCTAAAGCAGAAGTACCATTCAGCAAAAAGTTCAGTTGCCTTTCTTCGGTTGGCGTTTTTGATACCAGATTTACTAAACCTGCAATTGCACCGCCGCCGTAAAGCGTAGACGAAGAGCCTTTAATCACTTCTACCTGTTTTAAATTCAAAGGCGCAATCTGCAGCAAACCCAAACCGCCCGAAAATCCTGCATATAAAGGGAAGCCATCACGAATAATCTGTGTATTTTTACCATCTAATCCCTGGATGCGGATGCTGGAATTACCACTGGTAGCAGAAGTTTGCTGCGTTTGTATGCCGGTGCTTTCTGCCAGCAACATGCGGATATCTCCGGGTTTCATGTTGCCTTTTTCGTCCAGTTCCTCACCCGAAATTACTTCTACACGAGTAGGAATATTAGCAATAGTACGGCTGCTACGTGTGGCAGCAATTACTATTTCGTTCAGTTCCCGTCCTTCGCCTTTGCCTTTTGGCTGAAGTAAAATCACCATAGGTTGAGCTATTTTGAGCGGAAAGGTTAATGTATCGAGCCGGGTTTCAAAACCAACGTAACTGAACTGTATTACTTGTTGGCCATCAGGAATATCAGCAAGAATAACTAAGCCACTGGTATCCGAAGTTGCACCAATAGCCGAGGTTTTCAGCAAAGCAGTAGCACTTATCAAAACTTCGGTTGTTTTAGCGTTTTTGATAACGGCCTTAAAAGTATTTTGAGAGAAAGTTATAGTAGTGTATAGCAGTGCTATGAGAAGCACAGAAAGGTTTTTCATGAAAGATATGGTAGTTATTAGAGCATGAAAAAAAGGAAGAACGCTTTCGCATTAACTATTTGAAAAAATATCAGGCAAAACAGTTTTACTTGCTAAATATAGCAAAACATTATTTTGCTTATAAAGCTTGTTTAAATTGATGCTTCTTTTATCGCCTGTTTTTTATCAGCACAATCTATTTGATTAATGCCAGGCAGCATGACTAACAGATCATCCTAAAAAATATGTACAAAAAAATTGCTTTTCTTTTTATTGGCTTACTGAGCTACATTTTTGCCTCTGCCCAAAACACAGATACACTTTCTATTACGCTGGAAAACGCTCCCTATCCATATCCTGTAAAATTATTGCCCTTAAAAATAGAAGGTCAGGATGTAAAAATGGCTTACATGGATATTAAGCCAAGCGGAACTGCTAATGGCAAATCGGTGCTTCTTTTACATGGCAAAAACTTTGGCGGCTACTACTGGACGGCCGTAATTAAAGCTTTAACAGCAAAAGGTTTTAGAGTAATTGTGCCCGATCAGATTGGTTTTGGGCGATCATCTAAACCGTTTATTCATTACAGTTTTCATCAATTGGCTACCAACAATAAAAAGCTGCTGGATACTTTGGGTATCAATAAAATTGCCGTTTTGGGCCATTCAATGGGCGGAATGCTGGCCACGCGGTTTACGTTGCTATATCCGCAATCGGTAGAAAAACTGATTTTGGAAGATCCGATCGGACTGGAAGATTACCGCACTTTTGTACCTTATATTTCTGCGGAACAGGATTACCCGAAAGAATTACAAACCACACCCGAAAGTGTAAAAAAGTATTACCAAAACTCCTACTTCCCGCAGTGGAAACCACAGTACGATTATTTAGTGAATATTGGTGCTGGCGTGGCGCAAAGTGCAGATTTTCCGCGTTATGCCAAAGTTGCTGCCTTAACTTACGAAATGATTTACGAGCAACCCATTTGCTATGAATTTGGGCTGATTAAAACACCAACCGTGTTGTTTGTAGGAAAAGCTGACCGTACAATTGTGGGAAAAGGAACGCTTAGTGATGCAGAAAAAGCTAAGCACGGACAATATCAAATCTTGGGAAAAGAAACCGCCAAAAAAATACCAAACTGCAAATTGATTGAGTTTGATGATGTTGGTCATGTTCCGCATATTCAAATTCCGGAAGTGTTTTTGAAAGCCTTGCTGAAAAATATTTAAGCCTTTTGTTATTCACTTCGTTCTGTCATTCCGACCGTAGGGAGGAATCTTCATCAAATAATACGAATCGCTTTGAAGAAGATTTCTCCCTACGGTCGAAATGACAAAAAACTAGAATGACAATGCGATTTACGCTTTCAATTCTGCTAAAACCGCATCAACAGAAAGCTTTCGCTGCTCGCCGGTTCGCATGTTTTTAAATGATAATAAACCGCTTTGCATTTCTTCGCTACCAATCATCAAAGTAAAAGGAATCTTCTTATTATTGGCATAATCCAGTTGCTTTTTGATTTTTGCGCCCGGCGGATACAATTCTGCATGGATTTCCTGCTGCCGCAACTGGTTTACTAACTGGAAACCATAGTTTTCAAATTCCTTATCAAAACAGCAAATTAAAACTTGTGTGCCTTGCGTTGCATCTTCCGGAAACAATTTCAGTTCTTCCAAAACATCATAAATCCGGTCGGCGCCAAAAGAAATTCCGGCTCCGGTTAAGCCTTTCAAGCCAAACATTCCGGTTAAATCATCATAACGGCCGCCGCCGCCAATGCTGCCCATGGCAACTTCGTTGGTTTTTACTTCGAAAATTGCGCCAGTGTAATAGTTCAAACCGCGGGCAAGTGTAATATCCAGTTCCAGTTTTGCTGTTTTTATCGTGCAATTTTTAAGGTAAGCAAAAACAGCTTCTATTTCTTTAACTCCTTTTAAACCGATTTGAGAATCTTTTAATACTTCTTTTAGTGCATCAATTTTCTCGTCGTTGCTTCCGCCTAATAAAATTACTGGCGTTAATTTTTGCAGATCTTCTTCTGTAAAACCGCGTTCCAGCAATTCTTTGCTCACACCGGTCATGCCGATTTTATCTAATTTATCTATGGCAACCGTCATATCTACAATCAGTTCCGGCTTGCCAATAATTTCGGCGATGCCGGATAAAATTTTGCGGTTATTGATTTTGATGGAGAAATCTTTCAACCCAAAATTGCTCAATGCTTCATCATAAATCATAATAAATTCTGCTTCGTTCAACAAAGAATCAGAACCAACCACATCGGCATCGCATTGGTAAAACTCGCGGTAACGGCCTTTTTGCGGACGATCAGCACGCCAAACGGGTTGCACCTGGAAACGCTTGAACGGGAAAGTAATTTCGCTTTGATGAGAAACGACATAACGTGCGAAGGGAACGGTTAGATCGTAGCGAAGGGCTTTTTCGGAAAGACTATTAGATAACGTTGAGGTAGTTGAATCATATATTTCCTCCACTTCATTAATATCAGAATAAACTTCCTCTAAAGATTTTTCTCCAGAAGTATCTCTCCATAAAACTTTTTTGTCTTTTCTACCAAAGCCTATTGCTCTTTGATCAGCGGTCAATATATCAGGTTCAAGTCCTTTTAATGTAGTAAGTTTAAAAAGTTCGTAAAATGATTTTAATAGAGGTGTATCAATTAGGTCTCCATTATTCAAAATCTTAAAAATCAACTTATCACCTTCCTCACCATATTTTCCGGTTAAAGTTTCCAGGTTTTCCATGGAAGGCGTTTGGATTTCCTGGTAGCCGTATTTGCGGAATACTGTTTTTATCGTATCAAAAATGTAATTGCGTTTGGCCATTTCGGCGGGAGAGAAATCGCGGGTTCCTTTCGGTACGGATGGTTTTGCCATAATGCGGCAAAGGTAGGAAATTGAGGTTAAGGGTGGAAAGGTTATAGAAATTGCCAGTCCAATTGCTCCTGAACATCTATTTCAAACCAAATTTGGTTGCGGTAATGTATTTTTCGCGGTTTTCTTTAATCGCTTTTGCAATCAGCTTTCCCTTGGTGTTGTATTCTAAATAAGAATGCAGTTTTTAAAAATAGAAAACGATAAATAAACTACTTCTTTTATCGTACAAAAATAAAGAAGGTTATTTGTAACTTGTAAACCACTTGCTGCGCTGCATCGCCTGAAACAATTGTTGCTGTTTTCCGGTTGGTTTTATTTTCTATCTATCAGCTTACATGAATTTTTACTGGATTTACAACCTGCCAAATTGGTTATTTGCTACGTTAACCATTTTGGTTTATGTGTTATTTGGCCTGGCTGGCTTATTTGCTACACGCAACTGGGTGAGGCGGCTGCATAAAATTGACCATTCTCATAATGATATTGTGGGCTATTATCTGGCAGCAGTTACGGTTTTCTATGGAATTACTTTAGGTTTGGTTGCTGTTGGTACCTGGGATACCTTTTCTGCAACAAGCAGTAAAGTTGATGACGAAGCGCAAGTGGTGGCCAGTACTTACAGAGATGTAAACAGTTATGGTGAACCCTGGAAAAGCGAAATGCAGCAGGATTTGCGCGCTTATACTTATAACGTAATACATATAGGCTGGCCACAGCAACGGCAGGGCATTGTACCTTCCGGATCAGGTATTTTTCTGGATAGTCTTCAAAAGCATTTAATGAGTTTCCAGCCGCATACATTAGGAGAGCAAATTATCCAGGCTGAAGTTTTTAAGCAATATAATGAACTGGTAGAATGTCGGCGGGCGCGTTTAAATGCCATCCATGCACATTTATCAGGCTCGCTTTGGGCAATGGTTATTTTGGGCGGTTTAATTTGTATCATCGTAACTTTTTTCTTTGATACACGCAGTTTCGGAATGCACTTTTGGATGACTTCTTTATTATCTGCATTATTAGGACTAATGATTTTTTTGATCGCTACGATGGATAATCCATTTAGAGGAGAATTAAGCGTAAATTCAGAACCGCTTGAACTGGTTTATCATCAACTGATGAAAAAGGACGTAATTGCGAAACCTGCAAGTTCTGAGTTAAAGCCCTAAATCTTATTTATTATCAACAAAAACACCTTAAAACAATAAAAGCCCCACGAAACAATGTCCGTGGAGCTTTCAACCTAAACCTTATCACAATTAAACCAATATTGCTATTGATTCAAACAAGGATTTATCAATTACCATACCAGAAATTAACTTGTTTTCCAGCAAATTTGCCCAGCTGTTTAAATACTTTACTACATCTTCGCTTTTATTTCTGGCCAGATATTGTTTTCCTTGCGGGAGATTAGCCAGCACAGCATCATCAGAAAGTTTTTCTAAATGCGCCAGATCTGTTCTGGTAAAACCGAAATCCAGCATTGTGTCAATTATATGATCGAAAGGTAAACCACTTTGCGGACAATAATCAAATAACTGCTCGTTCCAATCGCCATGTCGCCTCATCGCTTCCTGATGAATAGCCGCTTTGTCCAGATTTGTAACCACTTGTGCCAAATTGCCGCAATTACAACTGCCCATGTGGCCCCACTGGTAAGGTGCTTTATTTTGAAGGTTTTCTGCTGTTTTCCGTAAAGCTGCTATTACTTCTACTGTTGCTTTTGCCATCTGTATTTAAATTTATAAAAGCTGTTTTGTTTTTTAAAAGTAGCTTTATTTCTGCTCAAAAAACCATTTTCTAAAATAATGATCTAAAAATAACAATCCTAAAATCACATCAAAAAATAAAAAACCTTTAATAACCGCCGAATTTAAATAACTGCTTGCTGCCGGTAAATTTATTTCAGGTAGCTGAATTGGATTAGACGCTGCCCAGTTCACATTTGCAAAAACATAGGCTAAAAGCAGCAAAATAGAACCGATAAAAAAAGCTGCAATTCCCCAAATAATATTGTTGTTGATATGTGTTTTTAAAGGAATGCGCGCATGTTCTGTGCGGATGTTTTCCAACACTTTAAACGTGAAACCCATCGATGGCTCTTCTAGGTCAACGCCAGTTATACTTTCCTGCAAAGCCAGTAACTCTGCATATATTTTTCGGTAATTTTCATCATTTTCAATGCGTTTGCTGATGGTTTTTTGCTCTTCTTCTGTACAAAAACCATCAATATAGTTCCAAAGTTGTTCTTCTATGTCATTCATAATAATTCCCTCACTTCCTCTTTCAATAAACTTTCCAGTTTTTCTTTTAAACGATGCCTGGCGCGGTGTAGTTTTACCTTTACGGTATTGGTTTCCATTTGCATTACGGCTGCAATTTCTTCCAGTGATTGTTCGCCCTGATAAAATAAAGTTAAAATAGCTGTATCATCAGGCAACAATTTACCGATAGCTAAATTTACATAATACGATTGCGATTTCTGTTCTGTCAGATTTGCTTTTAAATCCGACTGGTTTTTTACCTGCATAAAAACAGCATCATCATCTATAGAATAAGTGTCCAGCTTTTTCTTCCGAAGGAAAGTCATGGAAGTAGTATAAACAACGGTGTACAACCAAGTGGTAAATTTAGATTGCTGCTGAAACTGCGCTAACGATTTATAAACTTTTACAAAACAATCCTGCGCCACTTCCTCCGCATTTTCGCGGCTTTTTACAAAACGCAATGCCAGCGTGAATACGTACCGCTGATGCCGTTTTACCAACGTTGCGTAAGCAGATTGGTTTCCGGCCAGCACCTGATTGATCAGTTCAATATCGTCTGTGTTTTGCATCAATTATTGGTTCAGACGCGCACAAGCTACATCAGGTTACAGCTTAATGCTTCTTTTATCGATATATATTTATTCAAGCGGGACTTCGCCCTTGCTTTCGTTCTTTTTGTTCAAGCAAAAAGAACGAAAATTCAAGCAACCGCAGGTTTGCCATAAAGTCTGCTTCTTTTATCGCCTAAAATATTTTATGCTGATGGTGTAACCTCGTTTAAAAAGATGTGGTCATAAGTTGCAAATCAATAAATTAACTTTTTAATCTTTATAAAAATGGATAAGCAACAGTTAGCTCTTTTAATTCCAATCCTGGTCCCACTTTCATTTTTTGCTTTAATCTTTGGAATTATTTATCTAAGAAACAAAGAAAGAATGGCTATGATAGAGCGTGGCATGGATCCGCGAACAGATTTACCAAAACAACGGCAAGTTAATCCGGCTTTTAGCCTGACATTTGGGCTGCTTTTAATTGGATCAGGATTAGGTCTTTTTATTGCTTATATAATGGATTTTTTTGTATTCAGAGATCAGGGAATTCTTGATTCGCCGGCAATATACTTTGCGCTGATTGCCTTTTTTGGTGGATTAGGATTGCTGATTTCCTATTTTATCGAAAGAAAATCAAACCAAAAGAAAGAACTATAAACACTTCTTTTACAAGTATCTTTCTTTAATGATTTGAATGTGATGCAACTCGTGGCCAGCGATAATATACAGCAATGCTTTTCCAGAAACTATGGCGTTGCTGGCTACACCTTTTCGTTTCAGTTGTTCATCGTTTAAGTTTTGGTAAAGATAAAAGTTGGCTTTGCGTAAAGTGCTAAATTCATCCGCCAAATCTTCCAGCGTTCGTTCTTTGTGGTTTGATTTTGAACTGTAAAAGTTTTCGTTGAAACCAGCTAAAGCGTTGTAATCGCCGCGAGAAAACCGTAGCAATCGATAACTCATAATCCGTTCCGTATCTGTTAAATGGCCTAATACTTCTTTTACCGACCATTTTCCTTCGGCATAAGCAAAATCAGCTTTTTCATCAGGCAAAGACAAAAAGAAGGAATAGGTTTTTTTTCGGTTGGAGGAAAGCTTTTCCAGCACATCATCATTTCCGATCAAATCAATATAACCTTTGTAAAATGGCGCGTATTCTTCCGGTTGTGGTTTAATCATGCTTCAATCCTTTTTAAAATAATCCGGAAAGTGGTGCCTTTGCCAACTTCAGAATCTTTCACAAAAATTTGTCCGTTGTGGTAATTTTCAATCATCCGTTTGGTTAATGAAAGGCCCAAACCCCAGCCGCGTTTTCGTGTAGTATAACCCGGACGAAAAACGGTGAGAAATTTGGAACGCGGAATACCTTTTCCGGTATCGCTAACATCAATATAAATTAGTTTTTTGGAAGCGCTTTCTCTTAAAAAAACTTTAATTTGTCCGGTTCCTTCAATAGCATTTACAGCGTTTTTAAGCAGATTTTCTAACACCCAATCAAATAATGGCGTGTTTAAACCTGCTTTTAGTTCCTGATCTCCGGTTAGTTCAAAGCTGATTTTATTAGAAACACGCACTTTAAAATAATCTACATAATCTTTTACTACATCATAAACCATTTGCGGCTCCAGGTTCGGTTTTGAGCCGATTTTAGAAAAACGATCAGCCACAATTTCCAATCGTTTTACATCATTGTCCATCTCCAGCAAAAGCGGATCGTCTTCGGCATCAAACTTATCTTTCAGCAACTCAATCCAAGCCATTAATGATGAAATTGGCGTACCCAGCTGATGCGCTGTTTCTTTGGCCAAACCAACCCAAACCTGGTTCTGTTCTGATTTTCGCGCCGAATTAAAACCCGTATAAGCAACCAGCAAAAAAACAGCGATAAGCAAAAGCTGCACGTAAGGGAAAATTTTAAGCTGCGTTAGTAGCATTGAATCTTTGTAATAAACCAGCCAGAAACTGTTGCCAAACATACTCGGAACGATCAGCCGGATGGGTTCGTGCTGCGATTTCATGGAAGCCAGCTGATCTTTAAAATATTGCGGATCGTATTTTACAATTGCTCCTTTTGTCTGGTTTTTTTCTTCCAGATCAATATAAGTTTTGGTAGAATCCAGCCCTTTGGTAAATTTTATATCGCCTTTTTCATCCGTAATAATTGCCGGGACCGAAAGGCTGTCGCGCACACTAAAAACGTAATTTAAAAAATAATTATCCTCCGAAGAAAGCTGCTGCTGCATCGTCCGTGTCCAAACTGCGGCGCGGGTATGTTCTGATTTGGCTATGTTTTTAACAAGATAATTGGTGTAAAACAAAGATCCGCTGGCAATAATGGCGGCAAAAACAAGCAGCAGAGAATTCCACTGGCGTTTGTGTTCATAAGGGTTCATCCGTTTTAAAATACGCGAATTGTCCTGAAATATTGCTGCCGGATTGATTTTGGCCATGCTTAAAAACTTACTTGCTACCTTATCTACAAGGTTAAAACTTATCTTTGTTTTAATTAAACAAATACTGTTTTTACTGCATAAATTTATATCATGTCTGATAAAGTAAGAGTCCGGTTTGCGCCAAGTCCAACCGGCGGCCTGCATTTGGGCGGCGTGCGCACGGCCCTTTTTAACTACCTTTTTGCCAAGCAAAATGGCGGAGATTTTATTTTGAGGGTTGAAGATACCGACCAAACGCGCTTTGTAGCAGGCGCAGAACAATATATTTTAGATTGCCTGAACTGGTGCGGTATCTCGCCGGATGAAAGTCCGCAAGCCGGCGGAGAATATGGCCCATATCGCCAAAGCGAACGTAAAGCCTTGTATCGCCAGTATGCCGAGCAATTGGTTGAACAAGGCAACGCGTATTATGCTTTTGATACGCCCGAAGAACTTGATCAAAAGCGGGAAGAAATTCCAAACTTTCAATACGGCCACGCGCACCGAAACGGCTTGCGCAATTCCATTTTTTTGCCGGTAAACGAAGTACAGGAATTGCTGGCTGCTGGCACGCCGCACGTTATCCGCCTAAAAATGCCGGTGGAAGAAACGGTTAGTTTTGTAGATTTAATCCGTGGACGTGTCGTTTTTGAAACCCTTACGGTTGATGATAAAGTGCTTTTAAAAGCCGATGGAATGCCAACATATCATTTGGCAGTTGTGGTGGATGATTACCTGATGAAAATCACACATGCTTTCCGCGGAGAAGAATGGCTTCCATCTGCTCCCGTACATGTGCTTTTGTGGGAATATTTGGGCTGGAAAGATGTGATGCCACAATGGGCGCATTTACCATTAATTTTAAAGCCAGACGGACATGGAAAGTTGAGCAAACGCGATGGCGACCGTTTAGGTTTCCCGGTTTATGCGATGAATTGGACAGATCCTAAAAATGGTGACTTAACAAAAGGTTTCCGCGAATTAGGTTTTTTGCCAGAAGCTTTTGTGAATTTGCTGGCGATGTTGGGCTGGAACAATGGAACCGATCAGGAAATTTTTTCATTGGCTGAATTGGTTGCGCAGTTTTCATTAGAAAGAATTAGCAAAGCAGGCGCACAGTTTGATTTTGAAAAAGCGAAATGGTATAACCACGAGTGGATTAAACAAACATCTGCAACGGATCTAGAACCTCTAGTAATTCCGGTTTTAAGAGAACACAATATTGCTGCAGAAAATTATCCGCAGCTTAAAAAAATCATCGATCTGGTAAAAGACCGTTGTACTTTGCTGACCGATTTCTATGAACATTCAGCTTATTTCTTCCAAAAACCAACAACAGAAACTACCGACTGGCCAAGTATTCAACCTAAATGGAATCCGGTAAAAACTGATTTTTTTACAGCTTTCATTCAAAAAACAACCGAAATTGAAACTTGGGAAGCAGCTACAATCGAAGCAACTTTCAAAGCTTTGGCTGCCGAAAAAGGCATTAAAATTGGCGAAGTGATGCTGCCTTTCCGCGTGATTTTGGTTGGCGGGAAATTTGGTCCGGCTGTGTTTGATATTGTAGAAGTTTTAGACAAACAAGAAGTATTAAAGCGGATTGAATCTGCTTTATGGTATTTTGATCCAAATAAAAAGATAGAGATAAAGTATAAATTGCGCCGTATGGAATAAGACATGTTTATAAAGATTATACAATTTGTAAAACTTAAAACATAATTTCTCTAATCAGATAAATGAAATATTCTTCTTTTGCGGTGCTAAATGCTCTGTTATTATTAACGGTAAATACTTTGATTTTTGCCGGTTGCGCCAGTAACCCATATGCCATCACCAATAAATCGTATAAAACGCAGGTTAAAGAACTGGCAAAAACGATCAATCAGATTCCATTAGAAACAACCGGACAAATCACCGATAAAAACAGTTGGGTTGGTACAACCAATTTTGGGTTGCGGAAACCGAATTATGTAATTATTCATCATACAGCGCAAAATTCAACCGAACAAACGTTGAAAACTTTTACGCTGCCCAAAACACAAGTTAGTGCACATTATGTAATTGGGAAAGATGGCAAAGTTTACCACATGCTGAACGATTATTTGCGCGCTTGGCAAGCTGGTAACGCAAAATGGGGCGGCAATACGGATATCAACAGTAATTCTATTGGTATTGAGCTGGATAATACTGGTTTTGTACCTTTCCCGGAAGCGCAGATCAATAGTTTGCTGTTGCTGCTTGCTAACCTTAAAAAAACATATAATATTCCAACCG
>JBPBQV010000015.1:0-31395 GCA_050955045.1 Janthinobacterium lividum
AATGCACAATCTTACGATGCAAAAAGAGCATCAATGACAGAAGCTGCTCGTACTGCTAAAGAATCAGAATTGCAAGACATGAACAAACGTTTGCAAGATTATAACACTACTGCACGCCAGAAAGTAGATGAAAAAACAAAATCTCTTTCAGATCCGTTATTTGCAAAATTACGTGCAGCTATTCAAGCTGTAGCAAAAGAAAAAGGTTATAACTATGTTTTAGATACTTCTCAAACAGAATTATTGGTTTCTCCTGATGCAGACAACTTGTTAGCAGCTGTAAAAGCTAAATTAGGTTTAAAATAAAATACTTCTTTTATCAACTAAAAAGCGGTGTTCATGCAAAATGAACATCGCTTTTTTTATTTTAGCCAAATGCCTGCAAACCAGCCCATAGGTGTTTTTGATTCCGGTATCGGTGGATTAACCGTTGCCAATGCCATCCAAAAACTAATGCCAAAAGAAGCATTAGTGTATTTTGGTGATACCGCGCATTTGCCTTATGGCGATAAATCATCCGAAGCGATTAAATATTATTCGCTCAAAATTACCAAGTTTTTAATTGATGAAGGTTGCAAAGCTATCGTAATTGCCTGTAACACAGCTTCTTCATTAGCTTACCAGGATTTAAAGCTTTTTTTAGGTAATCAAATTCCGATTTATAGCGTAATCGATCCAGTTGTAGAATACATGACGGCTTCTGATCGTTATCACGATATTGGCGTAATTGCAACGCGTGCTACTATCAATTCTGATGTTTATGCGCAAAAAATTCAGCGTATCAAACCCGATATCCAAGTGCAGTCTCTGGCTACGCCTTTATTAGTGCCCATGATTGAAGAAGGATTTTTTAACGATCAAATCAGCAGCACGCTTATCAACGCTTACCTTTCGGATCCGGTTTTAAAAGGAATAGACAGCCTGATTTTAGGTTGCACGCATTATCCACTTATCCGAAATGAAATTGCTTCTTATTATCAGCCTAAAATTAATATTATTGATAATACCGAAATTGTTGCCCGGCATCTGCAACAGGAATTGAAGCGGATGGATTTACTGCATGAAAGCAATCAACCTGCGCCACATCAGTTTTATGTTTCTGATTACACAGATTCATTTGAAAAAAGCACACGATTGTTTTTTGGTCAGCAAATTCAGTTAAACCTGCGTCAACTTTGGGATTAACTGCATCAGCTTTATTGCTTTTCCACCGTTAAAAATCGTTCTTAATAGGTAAGTTTGCAGCGTTAGTACAGATCAATTATTTTGAATTATTACCTGCTCAGTTTATTGGTTGCCCTGGTGCTGTTTACTTTTGTAGCACTGTTTACCACGTTTGGCGTTTATGCCGAACGCAAAATTTCTGCCTTTATTCAGGATCGTTTAGGCCCGATGGAAACCGGTAAATATGGTTCTTTACAGGTTTTTGCTGATATGCTGAAAATGCTGCAAAAAGAGCTGATTACGCCGCTCGCTGCTGATAAACCTTTATTTGCGCTGGCTCCAATTATCATTTTCGTAGGCGTTTATTTAGGGTTTGCTGCTTT
The DNA here is from genome assembly GCA_050955045.1 of Janthinobacterium lividum. Taxonomy (GTDB): domain Bacteria; phylum Bacteroidota; class Bacteroidia; order Sphingobacteriales; family Sphingobacteriaceae; genus Mucilaginibacter_A. The sequence goes on from JBPBQV010000015.1 coordinate 1,548, forward strand.
GCCTTGGGCACCTGGTTTAGTTCCGGCTCATATTAATGTTGGCATATTTTATATTCTGGCGGTACTATCGATAGAAACAGTTGGCATCATGATGGCTGGCTGGGGTTCCAACAATAAATACGCTTTGTTGGGAGCTGTACGTTCGGTAGCGCAAATTGTGTCGTATGAAATTCCGGCCGGTTTTGCTCTAATTTCTGTAGTGATGATTTCGCAAACGCTGGATTTACAGGAAATATCGAAACAACAAGGAATTCTTTCCGCAGAAAATATTAAGTTTTTAGGTTTTATGCCGGTAAAAGAAGTAGGCGGAATTTTAGCCTGGAATATTTTTCGTGCGCCGCATCTCATCATTGCTTTTGTAATTTACTTTATTGCATCGCTGGCCGAAAGTAACCGTGCGCCGTTTGATATTCCGGAAGCAGAATCAGAGCTGGTAGCTGGTTTTCACACAGAATACACTGGAATCAGGTTTGCACTGGTCTTTCTGGCAGAATATTCCATGATGTTTTTAGTATCGATGCTTGGCGTGATCCTGTTTCTGGGTGCCTGGAATACGCCTTTACCAAATATCGGAGCCGTAAAACTGGCAGAATGGACAACCGGAAACGTGTGGGGAATTGGCTGGATATTTTTCAAATCCATTTTACTGGTGCTGATACAAATATGGATCAGGTGGACACTGCCACGTTTCCGCGTAGATCAATTAATGGATTTATGCTGGAAAGTTTTAACGCCACTTGCTTTTTTATGTATGCTTTTTTCCGGAATTTGGAGGTTATGGCTGATGTAAGTTTTATTATTTCGACCTTTTTGTCATTTCGACTGAAAGGAGAAATCTTCATCAAAGCAAAAGAGAACCTGATTTAACAGAATAAGATTTTTCCTTTCAATCGAAATGACAGCGGAAAATTAAAATGAAAAAATAAAATGTTCAACAATATTATAAAAGGATTTGCCACCGCAGGAAAAGGTTTAAACCTCACCCTGAAACATTTTTTTGCTGCTAAAAATAGTAGGGAAATTTTGAGTGTGCAGTCTGATAATTATTTTAAACAACTGGAAGGAAACACGACTATTCAGTATCCGCACCAGAAGCTGCCTACTCCGGAAATTGCTCGTTATCAACTTTTTGTGGAGATGGATGATTGTATTGTGTGCGATCTTTGCGCTAAAATTTGTCCAGTAAACTGTATCGATATTGAATCTATCAAATCTACAGAAGCTATCGGACAAACTTCTGACGGTACAACCAAACGTTTGTATGCTGCCAAATTTGATATTGATATGGCCAAATGTATGTATTGCGGTTTGTGTACAACAGTTTGCCCGACAGAATGTATTACCATGACCAATCAATACGATAAAAGCGTGGAAGAATTAAATTTATTGAATTACCAGTTTTCGACCATGAGTGCGGCAGAAGCCGACGAAAAACGTTTGGCGCAAGAGAAACAGCAGGCCGAAAAACTAGCTGCAAAACAAGCGGCCTTACAACAAAAAAAGTAGTGTAAAAGAAGCATGGAACAAGGCATATTTATTTTTTTGGCATTGATAACAGTTACTTCTGCATGGTATGTTGCAGCGAGCCAAAACTTAGTGCGCTCTGTTTTTATGTTCTTTGTAACGCTGTTTTCGATTGCTGGTTTATACGTTTTTGTGCTCGCAGATTTTGTAGCGATTACACAAATCGTAATTTATGTTGGCGGCGTTTTGGTGTTGATGTTATTTACATTTATGCTTTCAAGTAAAGAAACACTTGAGAAGTTACAAAATAAAAAACCAGCTTTTACGCTGAAGCAATTTCCGGCTTTTTTAGTTGCTGCCGGTTTTCTGATTGTATTGGTGAACGCTATTTTAAAACTGCATCCAAACCAGTTGCCATGGATTTTACAAGCGCAAAACAATACTTTTCATCCGCAGGATAACACGATTACCAATATTGGCATCAATTTAATGACCAGCTATTTACTGCCTTTTGAAGCTATTTCTATTCTGCTGATGATGGCTTTGGTTGGATCAGCACATCTGGCCAGAAAGGAAGACGGCAATGATTAATTTACAAACATTTATGCTGATTGGTGCAAGCTTATTTTGCACCGGTTTGTACATGATTTTAACAAAAAACAACGCCATCCAAGTTTTAATTGGTATTGAATTTATGATTAATGCAGCCGTAATCAATCTGGTTGCTTTTGGAAAATACGATAAGCACAACAACGGCGGACAAATTTTTGCGCTGTTTGCCATTGTACTGGCCGCTGCAGCAAGTGCCGTTGCGCTGGCCATTATTTTAAATGTTTACCGTCGGTTTAAAACTATCGATCCGGCAAAAATCAATGAACTGAAGAATTAGATTGAATTTGGAACAGAATACTTTACAAAACCACACTCTCGAAATTCAACTGGCGATAGCTGCCGTGCTGCTGCCGTTTGCTGCTTTTATCATCAATTTTTTGTTGCCAAAAACAGTATTGAATAAAAGTGCCGGTATCGTTTCTGCGGTTTGCATTTTGCTGAGTCTGATTTGTTCTGCTTTACTGTTTACTAAAGTTTGGAACCATCAGGCCATACACGAACAAATTCTGTGGTTTCAAATTGGAATAATTAAGGTTTTTGCCGGATTACTACTCAACAATTTATCCGTATTAATGCTGCCGCTGATAGCGGTTATCGCTTTGGCTGTGCATATTTATTCGATTGCTTACATGCACGGCGATCAGTTATACAAGCGATATTTCCGCTACCTCAGTTTCTTTTGCTTCGCGATGATGGCTTTGGTTGTGGTTGATAATTTACTGCTGATGTATGCTTTTTGGGAATTAGTCGGCTTTGCTTCCTACTTGTTAATCGGTTTTTGGTTTACGCGCGAAAAAGCAGTTCAGGCCAACAAAAAAGCTTTTGTCATGAATAGGATAGGAGACGTAGGTTTCCTGATTGGGATCATGATTTTGTTTGCACATTTCCACACATTTGATCTGATTACACTTTTTAACAATCCAGCTCATTTTTCAACTGCCGGTTTATCCGGAACTTGGCTAACACTAACCGGATTGTGTTTTTTCCTCGGTGCAGCAGCCAAATCAGCCCAATTTCCATTACACACCTGGCTGCCCGATGCAATGGAAGGTCCAACTGCTGTTTCCGCCTTAATTCATGCTGCAACCATGGTAGCCGCAGGCGTTTTTTTGCTGGCGCGCGTTTATCCGGTTTTTAATGCTGATGTTAAACTCGTTATCACCATAACTGGCACTTTTACCGCTTTTATGGCTGCTACAATTGCACTCACCCAAAATGATTTAAAAAAAGTGCTGGCTTTTTCTACCATTTCGCAGTTAGGTTTTATGGTTGCTGCCATGGGAATCGGTGCATATTCCTCCGCCTTGTTTCACCTGGTAACGCATGCTTTTTTTAAGTGCCTTTTGTTCTTATCAGCAGGTGTGATTATCCACGAAATGCAGCACTTGAAAGAAAAACTGCATCTGAATATCGATCCGCAGAATATGTTATACATGGGCGGTTTACGCAAAATTTTGCCGTTAACGTTTATCACTTGCATTATTGCGGCATTGGCGTTGATTGGTTTGCCGCTCACTTCCGGTTATTTATCTAAAGACGGCATTTTAATCCAAGCGTTTGAATGGGCAGAAGGCAAATCTTTTTTCTACAAAATCATCCCAGTTTTTATTCTGATTACCAGCTGGTTAACTGCTTTTTACATTGCACGTTTGTTATTTAAAGTTTTTTGGGGAAAATCCAGATTACAGGAAATGGTTCTGACATTTCAATTTCCTGCTTCCCATGAAAACAAACTGTTTACCTGGCCGATGCTGTTTTTATCGGTGTTTTGTTTGTTTCCGGTTTTCTCACTGAATCCATTATTGTACGAACACAGTTGGCTTTTCCGAGGTTTTTTAACGGCCGATTATTTTGAACGGGAAAACTTATATCACACCGTTATTCCGGCTGCTGTTAATTTGTTTACCATTCCGGTAATTTATCTGGCTTACATGCGCTACGTAAAACAACAAATCAATTGGTTTCCAGAGAAAGGTTTTCTGTTCAAATTGTCTTATAATCAATGGTATATTGATCGTTTTTATCAAAATTATTTGGTAAAAGCTGTCGTTTGGAACAGCCATTTACTTTATAATTTTGATAGAAAAATAGTAGATGGATTGGTAAATCTGCTGACTAAAATCACTCAAAATTTAGCAATTATCAGCGATTGGATTGACCGAAACTTAGTTGATGGGCTGATTAATTTTGTTGCATTTCGCGTGCGGGATGTTGGTAGCTTTGCCCGAAGTTTTCAAACCGGCAAAGTACAGCAGTATCTGTTAACCATGCTGCTGTTTATTTTAGGCGTTTACATTTTTAAGATATTGATTTAGGTTGATGAACCATATACTTACCTTGCTCATTTTCACGCCGTTAATATTTGGCATAGTGCTTCTTTTATTGCCTTTTTCTTTGCGAAACAGCTTTAAATATCTGGCATTAGCTGCAACTTTAGTACAAGTTTGTTTAAGCGGATGGCTGTATTTTCATTTTCAAACCGGTGCTTCTTTTACCGGCATAAATCATGAAGCGCAATATCAATTTGCAGAAAAAGCAAGCTGGATAAGTTTAAATCTCGGTTCGTTGGGCAAATTACAGGTTGATTATTTTGTTGGCATAGATGGTCTTTCTATCGGATTATTGTTCATGTCGTCCGTGGTAATGGCAGTTGCTGCTTTGGCTTCTTGGGAAATTAAGACCAATTTAAAAGGCTTTTTCGCTTTGTTTTTACTGCTGGATATGGCCGTAATTGGTGTTTTTTGTGCGCTAGATTTCTTCCTGTTCTACATTTTTTACGAACTGATGTTGCTTCCTTTGTATTTTTTAATCGGAATGTGGGGCGGCGTACGGCGCGAATATGCAGCCATTAAATTTTTTCTTTACACGTTGTTTGGCTCTGTTTTTATGTTGCTGGTGATGATTGGCCTGTATTTTTCTGTTACAGATCCCACAACCGGAAACCATACGTTCAACATCATCCACATGATGAATCCGGCAAACTACACACAAGGTTCCATTTTTTCGCTGGCGGCAAATCAAAGTTTATTTGGTTTGCCAGCGCGTTCGCTGGCTTTTGTGGTGCTGTTTATTGCTTTTGCCATTAAAGTTCCAGTTGTTCCATTACACACCTGGCTACCCGATGCGCACGTAGAAGCACCAACCGCTGTTTCTATTATTCTGGCCGGAGTTTTACTAAAAATTGGTGGTTATGGCATTTTGCGCATCTGCTTCAGCGTTTTCCCGGAAGTAGCAACAGCAGGAGCTTTCTGGTTGGGTTTATTGGGTGTAATTTCCATTTTATATGGCGCCTTAAATGCGCTGGCACAAACAGATTTAAAACGGCTTATCGCTTATTCTTCAGTTTCGCACATGGGTTTTGTTTTACTGGGAATTGCTTCACAAACAACTGAAGGTATCAGCGGCGCAGTAATGCAAATGCTTAGTCACGGCTTTTTATCGGCCATGCTGTTCTTTTTAGTTGGCGTAATTTACACCCGCGTGCATGATCGTTACATTTACAATTTCCGGGGTTTGGCTTTATTGATGCCACAATTCACCGTTTTTGTAATGATTGCCTTTTTTGCATCGCTTGGTTTGCCCGGCTTTTCTGCTTTTATTGCCGAAGCTTTTTCGTTGATTGGTGCTTTTACTTCTAACACCGTAAATGGCTTATTACCAAGTTGGATGGCCGTTTGCGGCTCCATCGGAATTTTATTGAGTGCAGCTTATTTTCTATGGACTTTACAGCGCATGTTTTTTGGAGAAACCAAATTATCAGGCGGAGAAACTTGGCGTATAGCCTTAACAGACATCAACTTTCGTGAAAAATCAGCCTTAATTCCACTTGCACTTTTTGCACTGATTTTAGGTTTGCTACCTTCGTTGGTTTTCGATAAAATTAATGATTCGGTTCTGGCTTTAGTTCATTTATTCAAATAAAAACATGACCGAATTGCCACTTTCCATCACCGATCACCTAAATAATGCACTGCAAAGCCTGATCTATTTTGCGCCGGAAACTGCTTTAGTAATACTGTTTTTACTGCTGATAATTACGGGTTTGCTATTTAAAAATGATGCCGACTGGATTTGTCGCGCCTTGTGTTTGCTGGGTTTGGCCTTTGTTTTTCAACGTGATGTGCAGCAATTGTATCTGATTGTTTCCGGCCCAAAATTTTTATTCAGCAACATGCTTCTTTTACATCATGTTTCTGTGTTGTTTAAGCTGATTTTTGCCGTGCTTACTTTCCTTATTGTTATTTATATTCCATTAGATCAACAGTTAAAAGCACATCAAAAAGGTTTGAGCGATTTATACGCCATCATCATTGCTACAGTTTTTGGCTTGCATTTAATGGCGATGTCGGCCAATTTACTCATGATTTATTTATCGGTAGAAATGGTTTCCATCGGTTCCTATCTGCTGGTTTCTTATCGTTCAGAAAGCCGGCTGGTTGCCGAAGCTGGTTTAAAATACGTGCTTTTTGGTTTTGCAGCTTCGGCCATCATGTTGTACGGGTTGTCCTTATTATACGCTTTTACTGGCACACTCGATCTATTTAACGGCCATTTTCTGGAACAGTTAATCAACATCAATTCTATTCCCATTTCGCTGGCGATCTTGTTGGTACTGGCTGGCATCGGTTTCAAACTTTCCTTTGTACCAATGCACTTTTGGGTTCCGGATGTTTACGAAGGTGCAGCCACGCCAGTTGTTGCTTTTATTTCTACTTCAACTAAAATTGCGGGCTTTGCTTTGCTGGCCAATTTTTTAACGCCTTTTGTTTTCTTCGGAAAATGGAATGCTTTTGATTTTCGGTTGTTCTTTTCCATCATCGCCATCATCACCATGATTGCCGGAAACTTTGCCGCCATCCTTCAAACTAATTTAAAACGAATGCTGGCTTATTCCGCAATCGGCCACACGGGTTTTGCGCTGATGGTTTTGGTTACATTTTCGCAGCAAGGCGTTTCTGCCCTGATATTTTATCTGGCGGTTTATGCTTTGGCCAATATTGGCGCACTGATGCTTTGCAGTTTTTATGCCGGTAAAAACAGTATGCTTACGGTGGAAGATTTACGCGGAGCAGGAAAAACTGAGCCGTTTGCAGGCGTGTGTTTTGTGGTTTTACTGATTTCGCTTACAGGTTTGCCGGTTTCGGCTGGTTTTAACGGAAAAGTATTGGTTTTTTCTGCAGTAATTGCTGTTTATCGCGAAAGCCACAACGTTTGGCTGCTTACTTTGCTGGTTACCGGCGCAGTTACCACCGTAGTTTCGCTTTTTTATTACTTCAAAATCCCGTTGTACCTGTTCCTTAAATCACCCGAAAAAACACCTGCACTGCCAGCCGGAAACCAGCAAACATCCCTGCTGATACTCATTGGTTTACTAAGCGCAATAGTGCTTTTATTAGGCATTTTTCCGTCTGTGCTGGCCAACTTTCTTCAATAAAACAGATTGTTTTAAATCATCATTTTTAAGTAACGATTGCGCCTTAAATTTTCCACAAAGCTGTTTTAAGCTGAAAATTTATTTTATAAGTCCTACTTTTGCGGCTTATTAGGAATCATGAGCGATCAGATTAAACACGAATGCGGAGTTGCCTTCATCCGCTTGTTAAAGCCACTTTCTTTTTATCAGCAAAAATATGGAACATCACTTTACGGCTTAAATAAGCTGTATTTGCTGATGGAAAAACAAAATAACCGTGGCCAAGATGGTGCTGGCGTGGCAACCATCAAATTAGATGTTGCTCCTGGGCATCGGTACATTAGCCGTCACCGTTCGATGGCCAAAAATGCAGTTGCTGATATTTTTGAATATATCCAGAAAAAATTTGCTGATATCCAGAAAGAATATCCGGAACAGTTTAGCGATGCGGACTGGCTGAAAGAGCACGTTAGTTTTACGGGTGAAGTTTTGCTGGGCCATTTACGCTACGGAACACATGGTAAAAACAGTATCGAAAATTGCCATCCGTTTTTACGCCAGAATAACTGGATGACCCGGAACCTGGTAATGGCCGGTAATTTCAACATGACCAATACGGACGAATTGCTGCAACAATTATTTGAGTTGGGCCAGCATCCGAAGGAAAAACTGGATACGGTAACGGTTTTGGAAAAGATTGGACATTTCCTGGATTCGGAAGTACAGGGTTTGTTTGATCAATATAAAAGAGAAGGTTTGGATGATAATGTAGAGATCACTAAACTGATTGCCAATGATCTGGACGTTGCAAAAATCCTGACAAAATCTGCTAAATCTTGGGATGGCGGTTATACAATTGCCGGCATTTTTGGTCATGGTGATGCATTTATCATGCGTGATCCTGCTGGTATCCGTCCGGCTTTTTATTATCAGAATGATGAAGTTTTGGTAGCTGCTTCCGAACGTCCGGCTATCCAGACGGCATTTAATGTTCCGATAGAGTCCATTCAGGAAATCAAACCGGGCCATGCTTTGATTATTAAAAAAGATGGTGAGATCAGCCAAAAACAGTTTCGCGAACCGACTGAAAAAAAATCATGCTCTTTTGAGCGTATTTATTTTTCGAGAGGAAGTGACGCTTCGATTTACAGAGAACGAAAGCAGTTGGGCAGATTACTTTGTCCGCAAATTCTGGAAACGGTTAATTATGATCTGGAAAATACGGTTTTCTCTTATATTCCAAATACCGCCGAAGTTGCATTTTATGGTATGGTAGAGGGTGTACACAAATACATTAAATGTTACCAGCGCGAACAATTGCTGAACCGTGACGATAAAATTACTGATGAAGAACTAAACCAGGTGCTCAATATTTTTCCGCGGGTAGAAAAACTGGCGATAAAAGATGTAAAGCTGCGCACGTTCATTACACAGGATGCAGACCGCTCTGAAATGGTGGCGCACGTTTACGATACCACTTACGGACTGATTAAAAATGATAAAGATACGCTGGTGGTTCTGGATGATTCCATTGTGCGCGGAACCACATTAAAGCAAAGTATCCTAAAAATTGTTGACCGTTTGGGGCCGAAAAAAATCATTGTGGTTTCTTCTGCGCCACAAATCCGTTATCCGGATTGCTACGGTATCGATATGTCACGTATGAGTGAATTTGTCGCTTTTGAAGCAGCAATTACTTTACTGAAAGAAAGTGGTAGGGAAAACGTGATCCATGAAGTTTATGAAAAATGTAAAGCCAGTGTGGATTTGCCAAAAGAGCAAGTGGAAAATTATGTAAAACTGATTTACGAACCTTTTACTTACGAGCAGGTTTCGGATAGGATTGCAGAAATCATTACACCAAAAAATATTAAAGCTGAAGTGCAGGTGATTTACCAGACTTTGGATAATCTGCATATTGCTTGTCCGGATCACTTAGGTGATTGGTATTTCTCCGGAAATTACCCAACACCCGGGGGAAATAAGGTAGTAAATAAAGCATTTTTGAATTGGATGGAAGGCAAAAATCAGCGGGCTTATATGTAAATAGAAATGAGGTGCGCAGTTTGATCGCTAATTTATTTGTTGAATTTAGGTTGATGAGAGAAGTATGCTATTTATCAGTCTAAATTCAACATTTTTTTTGACATCGATTTTAGGTCGATAAAAGAAGTATCAACCAAAATACGCTTTTAAAAGTATTAACTACCAACCAATCTTACTTAATGGCCGGAAACATAATATGCGTAACCAGCCGGTCCAAAATAATAAAGGCAGCAACAATCAGTGCGATTCCTGCTACGTAATTTAATTTGTGTATTAAACTGACAGATATTTTATCACGCAGTTTATTCGCATAAAAAGCTTTAGTGGTATCTAACCCAAATTGTACAATAAGTATGGTAGAAAACATCAGGGCAATTTTAAGCTGCCGATGCGGCACGCCAATATGATAAATGGTGCTTGCTGTACCAATTACCGTAATCCAGTGAAATAAAATGGTTGGGTTAAAAATGCACATCAAAAATCCTTTGAAAAAATAACCTGCACGGTTAACACTTGCCGGAGTATGTGTGTTATAGCTTACATCAGCTTTTTTTAGCAAATAATGAATGCCGATTCCAAACAGAATAATACTTCCGGCAACGCCCAACCATGTTTTTATCTGCTGCGGTATATTAAATAATTGTGAGCCGAAAATAATTGCACCCACAAAAACTACGTCACTTGTAACTACTCCTAAAGCTAATGCAACACCGGCATGAAAACCTTTTTCTATACTGGTTTTAATTAACGCAAAAAAAACAGGGCCGGTAATAAACGTTAACACAAATCCTATCCCGATACCAGAAATGATCGCTTCAATCATTAACGCAACCCTTATAAATTCTAATCATTATCAATAGAAATATGAAATTTTATTGTAAAAACTACTTTTATTAAGCAAAAGCCAACATATTATGTATAAAAGTAGCTATATAATTATAAAAATACTTTTATGTTCGCATTGAAATATATCAGCAAAAATACAATCATATTTAACTAATGGATCAGTCAAAAACTAAAAGCTACGCCTCGGCTTTATACTCTTTAATTACGGTTTTCTTTTTCTGGGGATTTCTGGCTGCCTCCAACGGCGTTTTTATCCCTTTTTGTAAAACGCATTTTCAGCTTACACAATTTGAATCCCAACTGATTGATTTTACTTTTTACGGAGGATATTTTATTGGTTCCCTGATTTTATACTTTGTTTCACAACTAACCAAAGTTGACCTGCTTAATAAAATAGGTTATAAAAACGGTATTATTTATGGTTTATTAATTTCTACAGTTGGCGCACTGGCCATGGTCCCGGCCGTTAATAATGGTCATTTTGTGTTTATTTTAAGCGCGTTTTTTATCGTTGCAATTGGTTTTTCATTACAACAAACAGCTGCAAACCCGTTTGTGGTAGCTTTAGGGCCGCCGGAAAGTGGTTCTTCCAGGTTAAATTTTGCGGGTGGCGTAAACAACTTTGGTGGTTTGTTGGGGCCGATTGTGGTGAGCGTGGTGCTTTTTGGAACTTCAAAAAGTGCTGATCAAAGTACCGTTAGCATCACTTCCGTAAATAACCTTTATTATATTCTGGCGGCATTATTTTTAGCAGTAGCGGCATTCTACAAATTTTCAAAACTACCGGAAATTAACAGTACAGAAAATGTATCTGCCAGCACAAGTGCCAACAAACCATTATTATTTATCACGTTAGGTTTTTTATTGATCCTGATTGCCAATCCGCTTGAAAAATTAACTGGTTTAAGTAATGCTTATTTTATTTACACAGCGTTGGCCATAGTTCTTTTATCGATCATTTTTGTGCTTGTTACGCCAAAAAACAATCCGGATACCTGGGGAGCTATGCAATATCCACAGCTAGTTTTAGGTATGCTGGCCATATTTTGTTACGTAGGTGTTGAAGTAACCATACAAAGCAATATGGGCGCATTGTTAAAACTTCCGGCTTTTGGCGGATATGAAGATTCTTCTATTAAACCTTTTATTTCTTTGTATTGGGGAAGTTTAATGATTGGCCGCTGGACGGGTGGCATAAGTGCTTTTAAGTTATCAAAAACTACCAAAACCATTTTAACTGTAATTGTTCCTTTTATTGCATTTGCGATAGTGCTGCTTTTTAATCATTTTTCTGGAACAGACGTAAGCAATTTATACGGATACGGAATTTGTGTAGCGGTATTAGTGGTGGCTTTCTTTTTAGGCCAAGATAAACCAACCCGCGTTTTGATGATATTCGGTCTGCTGGGCGTTGCTGCTATGATCACTGGTTTGCTAACCACGGGCCAGATTGCAACGTATGCTTTTTTAAGCGGAGGCCTTTGCTGCTCCATCATGTTTCCAAGTATATTTTCGCTGGCTGTTGCCGGTTTGGGCAAATACACCAGTCAGGGTTCTGCATTTTTGATCATGATGATTTTGGGCGGATCTATCATTCCACCAGTACAGGGAATTTTGGCTGATACGGCTGGTATTCATATTTCATACATTGTTCCTGTACTTTGTTTCGCTTACATTGCTTTCTTCGCTGTTAAAGTTGGTGGTGAATTGAAAAAACAAGGTATCAATATGGACAAAATTGAAGCAGGAGGCGGACATTAATTTTATATGCCTAAAAAGAGCTTCGACACAATTTTTATGCATTTGGCAACCGACCTGGCTTTTCGCTCGCATTGCGTAAAAGCACAGGTTGGCGCAGTGTTAACAAAAGATACACGCATTATTTCTATCGGATACAACGGTCCGCCAGCCGGAACGCACAATTGTGATGAAGAATGGCCTGAGCAAGGCTGCGAGCGCGATGCCAGAGGAAGTTGTTCGCTGGCACTTCATGCAGAACAAAATGCTATTTTATATGCCGTAAAAAATGGTGCAAAGCTGGAAGGAGCAACTTTGTATGTTACGCTTTCACCTTGTCTCGCCTGTGCTCGTTTGATATTTTCGGCAGGAATAGCAGCTGTATTTTACTTAAAATCTTATGCAGCTTACAAAGGTTTTGCTTCGGATGAAGGTGTAGATTTTTTAAATCGTTTTGGCATACCGGCAACGCAATACGATTTGGCAGAATAAACCGGATTGAGTTTTGCTACGGCTCTTTTCCATACTTCTTTTATCAGCATAAAATCTGAATACAGAAATTATAGGCATAAAAGAAGCATGATCATTTTTTTGCTGAATTGAATAAACAGCTTTTTAAACTTTTGCGTTTCTCAAAGCATTTACTTTTTCCAGCGCAAAGTTCAGTTGTTGTTCCGGTGATAAATTTGTGTTATCCAAAATCACAGCATCTTCTGCACGTATCAGTGGGCTTTCTGTGCGAGTTGTATCCTGGAAATCACGATCAGCAATGTTATCAAAAACTTCGTGCAACGTAATTTCCTGTCCTTTTTCTTTCAATTCTTTATAACGTCTTTCAGCGCGGATTTTTGGATCAGCCGTCATAAACAACTTCAATTGCGCATTTTTAAAAACAGTTGTACCAATATCGCGGCCATCCATCACAATGCTTTTCAATTTTCCCATGCGCTGCTGCTGTTTCACCATTTCGTATCGTACTTTTTTGATAGCAGAAACAGCACTCACATTTTTAGAAACCGGCATTTGCCTGATCTCATCCGAAACTTCTTCATTATTTAAGATGATGTGCGTTTCATAATCGCGGGAGTTAAAGTTCAGGTGAATGTTTTTTAACGCTTCTTCTACTTGTTCTGGGTCTTGAATATCAACCTTATTCCGAAGAAAATACAAAGTTACTGCGCGATACATCGAACCGCTATCCACGTAAATAAAGTTCAGTTTTTTTGCCAGTGCCTTAGCCAGTGTGCTTTTTCCGCAGGAAGAATATCCGTCTATCGCGATTACAAAGTTTGTGCTCATTTGGGCATCAAATATAGAGGAATCATTTAAAACCTCTGCACAAAACTGCGGATGCTTCTTTTATCGGATGTTTTTTAGGAACAAGTTATAGCGAGTTGATTAAAATGAATGCTTCGAATTTGTGTTGATTTGCCGCTTGATATTTTTATTTCAACCCAAAAAAAATAATTGCCAGCTCGAACAAAATAGCTTGGCATAGGTCTTGAACGATAATTGCATTACAACGTTTTTATTCAATAATTAAAAAACACTGCCACTTTGGCGTTTAAATAAGGTTTTAGATGAGTTTTGACCCATTCGATTTTAACAATGCATTGCCTATCATAAATGAAGAATCAGAATTTTTTCCTTTAATGTCGTCAGAAGACGAAGAAGAAATGAACAACGAGCAAACGCCTGAAGTTCTGCCAATATTACCGTTAAGAAATACTGTTTTGTTTCCGGGTGTTGTTATTCCGATTACAGTTGGTCGGGATAAATCCATCAAATTAATAAAGGATGCGAATAAAGGAAACAAAATTATTGGTGTTGTTGCCCAAAAAGATACTAGCGCAGAAGACCCAAATTACGATCAGCTAAACCGGGTTGGAACAATGGCTTTGATTATCAAAGTTTTGCAAATGCCCGACGGTAATACAACCGTAATTATACAAGGTAAAAAACGCTTTTTGCTGAAAGAACAGGTGCAAACTGAACCCTATATTAAAGCCAGTATAGAACCTTTTAAAGAGATAAAAGCAACCGAGAATAAGGAATTTAAAGCGATGGTTTCATCAGTTAAAGATATGGCGATGAACATCATCCAGCTTTCTCCGAATATTCCTACCGAAGCCAGTATTGCTATCAAAAATATTGAAAGCACTTCCTTTCTGGTCAATTTCATTTCCTCCAACATGAATGCGGCGATGGAAGTTAAACAGCACATTCTGGAAGTGGCCAACCTGCATGAGCGCGCACAAATGGTGCTAGAGCATTTAACGGTTGATTTGCAAATGCTGGAACTTAAAAACCAAATACAATCTAAAGTTCGGGTAGATTTAGATAAACAGCAGCGGGATTATTTTTTGAACCAGCAGCTGAAAACTATACAGGAAGAACTGGGCGGCAACTCGCCGGATATGGAAGTTGATAATCTACGTGCAAAAGGCAGCAAAAAGAAGTGGTCAAAAGAAGTAGCAGATCATTTTAATACAGAGTTGAATAAACTGGCGCGCATTAATCCGGCTGCTGCAGATTATTCGGTACAAATCAATTATCTGGAATTGCTTACTGAGTTGCCCTGGAATGAATTTACCAAAGATAATTTCGATTTAAAAAGAGCACAAAAAGTATTAGATAAAGATCATTTTGGTTTAGATAAAGTAAAGCAGCGCATCATCGAATATCTGGCTGTTTTGAAGCTGAAACACAATATGAAAGCACCAATTTTATGCTTGGTTGGCCCTCCGGGAGTTGGAAAAACTTCGCTGGGCAAATCAATTGCGCGTGCTCTGGGGCGTAAATATGTGCGGATGGCTCTGGGTGGAATCCGCGACGAAGCCGAAATTCGCGGTCACCGCAAAACATATATTGGTGCAATGCCTGGCCGGATAATTCAGTCGATAAAAAAAGCAGGAGCTTCTAATCCGGTTTTTATTTTGGATGAGATTGATAAAGTTGGAAATGATTTCCGCGGCGATCCTTCTTCTGCTTTGCTAGAAGTGCTTGATCCGGAGCAGAATAATAATTTTTACGATCATTATGTAGAGATGGATTACGATCTATCAAATGTGATGTTCATTGCAACAGCTAATTCTTTAAGTACCATTCAACCGGCTTTATTGGATCGGATGGAAATAATCGAAGTGAACGGTTATACGATTGAAGAAAAAGTAGAAATTGCGCGCCAACACTTGCTTCCAAAACAACGGGAAGCGCATGGATTGAAATCTAAAGACGTAACCATCAAAAATAATGTGATGGAAAAAGTGGTGGAAGATTACACGCGAGAATCCGGTGTACGTAACCTGGAAAAGAAGATTGGTTCTTTGGTTCGTGGCATTGCCAAAAATATTGCGATGGAAGAAGTTTATTCATCTGCAATAAACAAAGAAGATGTAGAGCGGATTTTAGGTGCGCCGATTTATGATAAAGACAGTTATGAAAATAACAATGTTGCCGGCGTAGTTACCGGTTTGGCCTGGACACAGGTTGGAGGTGATATTTTGTTTATTGAAGCTAGTTTAAGTCCGGGAAAAGGCAGATTGACACTTACCGGAAGCTTGGGCGATGTGATGAAAGAGTCTGTAACAATCGCATTGGCTTATTTACGGGCCCATTCCAGCTATTTCAATATTGATGTACGCTTGTTTGATCAGTGGGATGTGCATGTTCACGTTCCGGCTGGTGCAACGCCAAAAGATGGCCCATCCGCAGGAATAACAATGTTAACTGCTTTAATATCAGCATTTACACAACGTAAAGTAAAAGAACATTTGGCTATGACGGGCGAAATTACACTTCGTGGAAAAGTGTTGCCGGTTGGTGGAATCAAAGAGAAAATACTGGCTGCAAAAAGAGCAAATATTAAGGAAATTATCCTTTCCAAATCCAACCAAAAAGATATTCTGGAGATTAAAGAATCTTACATTACCGATATGAAGTTTCATTATGTAGCAGAAATGAAAGAAGTAATCGACTTAGCTTTAACGCCGCAAAAAGTAGAAAATGCTTTGGATTTAACAGTGAAGGAAGATGTGAAAGCAATATTAAACTAACAAATTTTTAATTAATAATTTAAAAAAAAGCCGAAGATATTTTCTCCGGCTTTTTTAGCTTTAAAACTTTTTATAATACATGAAGCCTAAATTTCTATTTCTATCTTCCATACTTCTTTTATCGGTACTTTTTGCTCAGGCACAACAAAAAAATTATCAAAACGAAGCCGGTTTTCAAACAGATAACGATTCTTATTTAGCACAAGGTTCGGATAGATATTACACCAACGGCTTGTTTTTATATTTTCGGCACGCCATCTCAACTGATACAACAAACACAAAACTGTTTGGTAAAGTGCTGGGATTTGAAACCGGACAAAAAATGTTTAATGCGCAATCTGCTGTTATTCCTGCTGCGCGTTACGTAGATCGTCCTTTTGCCGGATATTTGTATGTAGGAAGTTCTCTGCAATACCTTTTTAAAAATGAAAGTGCCTTGAAATTAGGTTTGCAATTGGGCGTTACCGGTCCGGCTGCTTTAGGTCAGGAAGCGCAGGAACTCATCCATCAATTGATAGGGTTTTATCGTCCGGTTGGCTGGCAGTACCAGATCAGGAATAATGTTGGTGTGAACCTTGCCGCTGACTACGATCATTTATTGTTTCGCAAAAACTGGTTTGATCTGGCGGGAAATTCGCAGGTTAATTTAGGTACAACTTTCACAGGAGCAGGAGCGGGACTAACGCTTCGTTTTGGCAAGTTTAATCCGCTGTATCATTCAGTTAGCACATCTGGTTTGGTTGCTAAAAATAGAGTGATAAAAGAAGCACACCGCAGAGAATTTTTTTTCTACCTAAAACCTACTGTAAATTACATTGGCTATGATGCTACCGTTCAGGGCAGTTTATTTAATCAATCCAAAAATACTGACGAAATAACTGGAAATGTAGCACCTTTTGTGTTGAGCCAGGAAATTGGCGGAGCCTTAACAGCTGGCCGCTGGGCATTTAACCTAGCTGCAATTTTTAAAACTCGCGAAGTAAAAGAGATGGTGCAGGCACATCAATGGGGAACAGCAACCTTTTTATACCGGTTTCATTGATGTTTTTTTACGACATACACTATTATTGTTGATAATTTTAATTATTAACTGATACAATAATCTTCAGAAATTAGGGTTTCCATATTATTGAATTCCGCATTCCAACAGTCGATGAAATATAGTTTTATATTAGGTTTTCTGATTTTTTCGTCTTTAGATACGATCAAAGCACAAAATTCATACGTAAAGTTAGGAACAAAAGCACTGGTTGACGGTGATTTCAAAAATGCAGTTTCTATACTCGAAAAAGCTTGTATTATTGATTCTACCAACGCCAACGCCTTGTGGATGCTGGGATATTCTTATTACCATTGCGACAGTTATAAAAAATCCATAGCAACTTACTCCAAAGTAATTTCGGTTAAACCAGCCGATGCTTCTGCTTATTATTATCGTGCACGTGCCAAAAGCCATTTGGCAAATGATAATTTAGTTACTGCTGTAGATAAAGAAAAATATTTTTTAGGCTCTATTTTGGATTTTACCAAAGCTGTATCTTTAAATCCAACTGATATTCGGAACTATCAAAACAGAGGAATTGTTTATAAAGAATATGGCATGTTTAAGCTGATTAAAAACACTGGTTTTTACGATAGAAACCGTGCTTCCAATGCTTTTAAAGCTTCGGTTGCTGATTTGCAGAAAGTGCTTGATACAGATCCTTCCCGTCGGGATATTACTTCGTTGCTCGAGCTTTCGCAGGAACAGTTGAATCATATGCAACAACGTAGAAGATAAATTTTATTTAAATTTTCCGGTAATTAAATAATTATTAGTTCCCAAAAAACGCACGTTTTGTTTTCTTTGGATGACGTAAAGCGAATCAGGATAATAAGTTAGCTTTTCTCTGGTTTGAAATAACTTGTTGTTTACAACATTAAAAATCATCACGTAAATCAATTTATTATTCTGTTTTTTGAGGAGGATTTCCTTGGTTTTCAAATCAGGTTCTAACGATTTATAAATTGTAAAATCACCCGAAACTGTTGTTTTATAGCTGTTTTTCCAGGATGGTTTGTTAATATCCGATTCCGAAAAAACAGATAGCTCGCGTGGCCAGTTTTCAATTTTTACGGTTTTGGTTTCTGCTTCTCCATTTCGTGATACTGTTTTTACCACATTAAAATTGGATGATGCACATTTTTGCGCCTGTTGCGCGAAATAATCACTCAAACTAAAATAAGAAATTTTGCTTTGCCGGATATCCGGTTTGCAGGAAGCAAGAAAAATCAGCAGTGCTAAAAATGCAAACCGGAAATTTAAAAAGTCAGTTTTATACCAATACATTTCCGGTCATTTCAGCAGGAATATCAACACCCAAAATTTTAAGAACTGTTGGCGCAATATCGCCTAACTTGCCGCTTTTTACAATTTTGTAATCAGTATCAACCAAAATACATGGAACCAAGTTGGTTGTGTGTGCCGTGTTTGGCGATCCATCTCCGTTAATCATATAATCAGCATTGCCATGATCTGCAATGATGATGAACGAATAACCGTTTTTAATACCCGTTTCTACTACTTCTTTTACACAGGCATCCACAGTTTCTACCGCTTTTACAACAGCTTCAAAAACGCCAGTATGACCAACCATATCAGGATTAGCAAAATTCAGGCAAATAAAATCAGGCCAACCGCTTTCCAGTTCCGGAAGAATTAAATCTTTAATTCCTGCGGCACTCATTTCCGGCTGCAAATCATAAGTTGCTACTTTTGGCGATGGAACCAGCAAGCGTTTTTCGTTTGCAAATTCTTTTTCTCTTCCTCCGGAGAAGAAAAAAGTAACGTGCGGATATTTTTCTGTTTCTGCAATTCGGATCTGGTTTTTGCCGGCATATTGCAAAATCTCACCCAAAGTATTAATCAAATCATCTTTAGTAAACACCACTTCTACGTTCTTAAAACTTTCGTCGTAAGAAGTCATGGTGATGTATTTTAGCTTCAAAGGATGCATATTTTGCTCCGGAAAAGCTTTTTGCGTTAAGGCAGAAGTGATTTCGCGGCCCCGATCTGTACGGAAATTAAAGCAGATCACCACATCATCTTCGCCGATTACGGAAATCGGTTTTCCGTTATCATCAACTTTAACAATTGGGTTGATAAACTCATCTGTAACACCTTCCGCATAAGAAGTACGTATCGTTTCAACGAGATTTTGAACAGGCGTTCCAATTCCGTTCACCAGTAAATCATAAGCTAATTTTACCCGTTCCCAGCGGTTATCTCGGTCCATTGCGTAGTAGCGGCCAATAACAGATGCTACTTTTACCGGTGTATTTTTGATGTAGTCTTCCAGTTTTTCCATGTACTCAACTCCAGAATTTGGATCAGTATCGCGGCCATCCATGAAAGCATGAATGAAAACTTTTTGCAGGTTGTATAGCTGACTCATATCGCATAAAGCCCGCAAATGGTTGGTATGCGCGTGCACGCCGCCATCAGAAACCAAACCTATAAAATGTACTTGTTTGTTGTTTTGCTGTGCGTACTTGAAAGCTTGCGTTAGTACCGAAGTTTGGAAAAAATCGCCGTCGGAAATGGATTTGTGTATTCTTCCCAATTCCTGGTAAACCACTCTGCCGGCACCCAAATTCATATGGCCAACTTCAGAGTTTCCCATTTGTCCGCCTGGCAAGCCAACAGCTTCACCTGAGGCTTCCAGCGTAGAGTTGGGATAAGTTTCTTTTAAATAATTAAAAAATGGCGTATTTGCAGCAAGAATAGCGTTAGATTGATCGGCGGTGCCATAACCCCAGCCATCTAAAATTAATAAGGCAACTTTTTTATTTTTTTCCACAGCACAAATATACTGGATCGGGAGAAGTAAAAAATGAAATTATGCTAACTGCTACCAAAATTTATCGTTAAATAATGTAGTTTTATCCGTAAACATATTTTACATAATAATTTACCATGAGAAATAACGTTATTCTGCTGCTATTATTTGCTTCTTTTAGCAGTGTTTTTTCAGCAGATCCGATTGACAAGATTTCCATTTTATTACAGCAAGGCCAAGCGCAAGAACTGGTTAAACAGTTTGCTGCAAGTGTAGAATTAAGTATTTTGAATGATGAAAAAGTAGTTTCCAAAACGCAGGCAGAAACTATGCTAAATACTTTTTTTGCGACTAATAAACCGGTTTCGGCAAAAGTAATTCATCGGATGAATACCAATCCAAACTTGCTTTATGCCGTTGTTCAATTAAAAACAAGTAGTGGGAATTTTCGTGTTTCTTACTCTATCAAAAACACAAACGGCAATCAGGAGTTGACAGAATTAACAATCGAATCAGAAAAAGGGCAGTAAACACGCCAAAATAACTACTTTTGAATTATAAAAAACCGTTAAATTGGATTTAAACCTGATACAAAACTTTATAAACCTTGCCTTGGCAGAAGATGTTGGCGATGGTGATCATACTTCCTTGGCAACTATTCCTGCCGAAGCAAAAGGCAAAGCAAAACTACTGGTAAAAGAAGCAGGAATTTTGGCCGGAGCAGAGCTGGCATTACAAATATTCCATACTGTTGATGCTGATTTACAGATAAATACGTTATTACAGGATGGTGTTAGCATTCAGCCCGGCGATATTGTTTTTTATGTAGAAGGAAGTGCACAAAGCATTTTAAAAGCTGAACGTTTGGTGCTGAATTGTATGCAGCGCATGTCGGGCATTGCTACTAAAACGAATGAAATTGTACAATTAATAGCAGGAAGCGGCGTGAAATTACTGGATACCCGTAAAACTACGCCTGGAATGCGTTACCTCGAAAAATGGGCAGTACGAATTGGCGGTGGCGTAAACCATCGTTTTGGTTTGTACGATATGATTTTAATTAAAGATAACCACGTAGATTACGCTGGTGGCATAAAACAGGCGATAAAAGAAGCACGCCAATACCTAAAAGATCAGCAGAAAAATTTACAGATTGAGATTGAAGTACGCAATATGCAGGAGTTGCAGCAAGTGCTTGATGAAGGCGGAGCCGACCGGATTATGCTGGATAATTTTTCTGTTCCGCAATTAAAAGAAGCTGTTGAGTTGATTAATAAGAAGTACATCACAGAAGCTTCCGGTGGCATCACATCAGAAAATATTGCCGAATACGCAACTACCGGTGTAGATTATATTTCGTCAGGTGCGCTTACACATTCAGTTAAAAGTTTGGATTTAAGCTTAAAAGCAGTTCAATGATCTTTTTTCTGTTTTTTAAAAATAGTCTGCAACGCAATTTTATTATCATTGCATTGAGATGATATCTATATACTCGATTTTTGCGCTTATCCTGGCCTATTTGTTAGGTTCTATTCCTTCTGCCGTGTGGATTGGTAAATCCTTTTATGGAATAGACGTACGAGAGTATGGCAGTGGCAATGCTGGTGCTACCAATACTTTTCGGGTTTTGGGTAAAAAAGCAGGTATTCCGGTAATGCTAATTGATATTCTGAAAGGATGGACGGCAACTAATCTTGCTTTTTTTATTGGTTTATCCGTTACCGGTCCGCATCATTCAGTCCAATTTGTTAATTATCAGCTAGCTTTGGGAATTACTGCTGTAATGGGACATTTATTTCCGGTATTTGCCGGTTTTAGAGGAGGTAAAGGAATTGCAACTTTAACAGGAATGATTCTGGCAGTTCATGTGCAAGCATCCTTAGTTTGCATTCTGGTATTTTTGCTGGTATTATTAATCACCCGTTATGTATCGCTTAGTTCTATCACAGCCGGATTTACATTTCCGCTTAGTACCATTTTTATTTTTCATGTTTCTGTTCGGTCTATCATTGTTTACGGGATGTGCATTTGTGTTTTGATTTTGGTAACACATCAAAAAAATATTGAGCGTTTAATGAAAGGAAAAGAATCCAAAGTAAACCTTTTTAAGAAAAAAGTAGTTTAATAGCTTATGAAAAAAATAGGAATTATTCTTGCTGCTGCTATAATCTTCAATTCATGCTCCAGTGTGCCTCTTACCGGTCGTAAGCAATTTATCGCAGTAAGTGATGCTGAGGTAAACCAATCCGCAGCACAGAGTTACAATCAGTTATTATCAGATCCCAAAACTAAAGTAATTAACAATACGGCAGAATCTCAACGTATCAAGCGTATTGGTGCTAATCTATCTGCTGCAATCGAACGTTATTTACAAAATAACGGTTATGCCAATCAATACAACTTTAAATGGGAATTTAATTTAATTGATAGTAAAGAAGTAAATGCTTGGTGTATGCCTGGTGGGAAAGTAGCTGTATACAGTGGTATATTACCAGTTACTAAAGATGATGCGGGTTTAGCAACGGTAATGGGCCATGAAATTGGCCATGCAATTGCAAAACACTCTGCTGAAGCTATATCACGGCAAATGCTAGTACAAGGAACAGGTAGTGCTATTGGTGCTTTTGCTGGTGGTGCTTCTACAGCAACACAATCAGCTGTAAATCAGCTTTATGGAGTAGGAGGCCAGCTTTTTATACTTCATTACAGCCGGACACAGGAAACAGAAGCAGATCGGTTAGGATTAACTTTTATGGCGATGGCAGGTTATGATCCGCATAATGCAGTAACATTTTGGCAACGGATGGCTGCGCAAGGTGGAGGTACCCAAAAGCCACCTGAATTTTTAAGTACACACCCAGCAGATGCAACAAGAATTGCAAATATTCAAGCTCGATTACCGGAAGCTATGAAGTATTACAAAAAATAACTTAGATCCCGCCAAAGTGGGATTTTTTGTACATGGAAGTTTTTTTAAAAAAACAGGCTTGTACTTATATGATCAGCAGTTGAATAACTGGAGAAAGCTCTATAAAACCTTATCAAACGAAGTAGTTTTTGCCAAAGTTATAATTCTTATTTTATGGCATCAAAATCTTATTGATAATCGAAAAACTTATATAAAATAAAAAGAGAAGTACCGTAAAGTGCTTCTCTTTTGAGGGTTTTAGTTATTATATGAATACTTCTTTTATCGCCTAAAAATTGTTATTGTAAAACAAGCGTTTGTTTCCGGTCGGGGCCAACAGAAAGGTATTTTACAGGGACATTAAGTTCAGCTTCTAAAAAAGCAATATAAGCTTTTAACTTCTCCGGAACTTGATCGATTGCTGTAATACCGGTTAAATCTTCATGCCATCCGTCAATCTCTTTTAATACCAGTTCTGGTTTTACCGTACAAATATCATACGGCATGTAATCAATTGTTTCGGTTGGATAAGCGTAATGTGTACAAGCATAAATTTTTTCAAATCCGCTTAATACATCAGCTTTAGTCATTACCAACTGCGTTACACCATTTAACAAAATGGCATATTTTAAGGCAGGCAAATCTATCCAGCCAGTACGACGTGGCCGTCCTGTGGTTGCACCAAATTCGTGACCAATTTTACGCAATTCTTCGCCGGTTTCATTTTCCAGTTCTGTTGGAAACGGACCGCTTCCAACTCTTGTGCAATAAGCTTTAAAAATACCAATTACTTCACCAATTTTGTTTGGTGCAATACCTAAACCCGTACAGGCACCGGCAGCCGTAGTGTTGGAAGAAGTTACAAAAGGGTAGGAGCCGAAATCAACATCCAGCATTGTACCTTGTGCGCCTTCTGCCAATATCGTTTTGCCTTCTTTCAGATATTTGTTAACCAAATGTTCGCTATCTACATGCGGAATAGCTTTTAAAAGTTCCACAGCTTCAAAAAAAGCAGCTTCTTTTTCAGAAAAATCCGGCACTTCACCATGATGAATTAAAATAGATTTATGCTTTTCTACCAGCTTGTTGTACCGTTCTTTAAAATCAGGCAACATCGTATCACCAACGCGTAAACCATTACGGCCGGTTTTATCCATATAAGTCGGGCCGATTCCTTTTAAAGTGGAACCGATTTTATTCACGCCCATTTTACTTTCAGAAGCAGCATCCAGCAATTGGTGCGTTGGCAAAATTAGGTGTGCTTTACGCGCAATTATCAATTTACCTTTTGCAACTGGGTCAAAACCTGCTTTTTTCAAATTGTCCAGTTCGCGTTTCAAGATGATCGGATCAATTACAACACCGTTACCAATCAGGTTTAAGGTTTTTTCATTAAAAATACCGGAAGGAATCGTGTTCAATACATATTTTTGCCCGTCAAATTCCAAGGTGTGCCCGGCATTAGGGCCGCCCTGAAAACGTGCAATCATATCATACTGCGGACACAATACGTCCACAATTTTACCTTTGCCTTCATCTCCCCATTGAAGGCCTAACAATACATCAACAGCCATTTATTTGGTTTATCAGAATTAATTTTTAGAATAGAACTCGCAGTGGCCTGCTTTTAACCGTGAACAATCACCAAACATATTCATGGCATGGTGTTTAATTTCAAATTTTAATAAATCACCCATCATATTTTGTATCTGGCCGATTCGCGGATCGCAAAACTCTACCACTCGGCCGCAATTTAAGCAGATGATATGATCATGCTGTTTATAGCCATAAGATTTTTCAAACTGCGCCATATTTTTACCAAACTGGTGCTTGGTTACCAAATCGCAGGATAATAAAATTTCAAGTGTGTTATAAACAGTTGCCCGGCTAACCCGGTATTTTTTATTTTTCATGTGGATGTAAAGCGATTCTACATCAAAGTGATCACTTCTGGAGTAAATCTCTTCGAGGATAGCGAAACGCTCTGGTGTTTTCCGAAGACTTTTATTTTCAAGGTAAGCCTCAAAAATTTTTTTAACCATTTCTATGGTTTCCTGTTGAGCCATGCTGATTTTTTATCAGTTCAAAGTTATTAATAAATCAAGGAAATGCGAATACTTCGTTTATGATACCTTTTCCATAGGCGAGTCAAACCGTGATACAGAAGTTACACCGCGAACCAGCTTCAGTTTTTTAATCAGGTTGTCTAAATGTTCCTTATCATGCACGTAAACCATAATCGAACCTTCAAAAATACCATCATTGCTATCAACTGTTAAAGAACGCATATTTACTTTAAAATCGTTGGAAATAACGGTAGTCAGTTTATTAATTAAGCCAACATCATCAATTCCTTTAATACGTAGACCAGTTAAAAAGGCAAGTTCCTGCTGGTTGGTCCATTTAGCTTTTATAATGCGGTAACCATAATTTGACATGAGTTTTGTAGCATTCGGACAATTGGTTTGATGAATTTTAATGCCTTCTCCAACGGTTACAAAACCAAAAACATCATCACCCGGAATTGGGTTACAGCAAGTAGCCAAACGATAATCAATCTTTTGCATATCCTCACCAATCAGTAAAATATCACTGTCTTTGGTTTTTACATTGCGGATGAGCGATTGAATTTGCTCGGCTTCAATTTTTTCTGGAGGACGGTTTTCAACTACTTTTTCTGATACAACAAACTCTTTTAAATCTTTCAAATCAATCAATCCCTGCGCTACATTGTAAAAAAGATCCTGGGTTGATTGCAGTTTGAAGAAATAAGAAAGCTTATACAAATTATCAGAAGTATAGGATATTTTTAAAGATTTCAATTTTCTTTCCAAAATCTCTTTTCCGTTTTCCGCAATCTTTCGTTTTTCTTCTTTTAATGCTGATTTAATTTTGGATTTCGCTTTTGCAGTAACTACAAAATTTAGCCAGTCTTCTTTAGGTTGTTGCTTGCTCGAAGTAATAATTTCTACCTGATCACCATTTTGCAATTTATAACTTAATGGAACCAGCTTATGATTTACTTTGGCACCTATACAACGCGCGCCAACATCAGAATGAATTTCAAAAGCGAAATCCAAAGCAGTTGCATTTAATGGCAATTGCACCAATGCTCCTTTTGGGGTGAAAATAAATATCTCATCCGAAAAAAGATTCATCTTGAAGTCATCCAGAAAATCCAATGCATTGGTTTCCGGACTTTTTAACATTTCTCTTACCTTATGTATCCATAAATCCAACCCACTTTCGGAGGATGATTCTTTGTATTTCCAATGCGCCGCAAAACCTTTTTCGGCAATTTCATTCATGCGCGTTGTTCGAATCTGGATTTCTACCCATTGTCCGCGCGGCCCCATTACCGTGGTATGTAAAGATTCGTAACCGTTTGCTTTTGGTGATGAAATCCAATCTCGCAACCGGTCCGGGTTTGGGCGATAAATATCTGTAACGTCAGAATAAGCTTTCCAGCAATCCGCTTTTTCGTTTTCTGGTGTACTGTCCAAAATAATGCGGATTGCAAAAAGATCATAAACCTCTTCAAAAGGAATATTTTTCTTTTTCATTTTATTCCAAATGGAATGAATAGATTTCGGCCGACCGAAAACATCTGCAGTCAATTCCTGCGTTTCCAATACTTTGTTTACCGGTTCAATAAAATCACGTATAAATTTCTCCCGTTCTGCTTTCTTTTCATTCAGTTTCTTTTTGATAAACTGATAAGTTTCCGGTTCCATGTATTTCATGGATAAATCTTCCAGCTCGGATTTTATGGCGTACAAACCTAAACGATGTGCTAAAGGCGCGTATAAATAAATGGTTTCTGATGACAGTTTCAACTGTTTATCACGCGGCATAAATTCCATCGTGCGCATATTGTGCAACCTATCAGCCAACTTTATCAGGATAACCCGAACATCATCAGCTAACGTCAGCAGCATTTTTCTGAAATTCTCTGCCTGCAAAGAACTGTTGGTATCAAAAACACCTGAAATCTTGGTCAGCCCGTCAATAATTTTGGCTACCTTTTTTCCAAAATCACGTTCAATGTCATCTAAAGTAACATCAGTATCTTCTACCACATCATGCAAAAGTGCGCAAGCAATAGAAGTTGGGCCTAAACCAATTTCATCCGCAGCAATATGTGCAACCGCAATAGGGTGATAAATATAAGGCTCGCCAGATTTTCGGCGCATATCCTGATGGCTCTCTACCGCTACTTCAAAAGCTTTACGGATCATCCGTTCATCACCTTTTTGCAGCGTAGCTTTACAGGCTCTTAACAACGCACGATATCGTTTTAAAATTTCTTTTTTTTCCGCTTCCAAGTCAATCACAATTTCTTTCATGCTGCTTCTTTTATCGTCTAAATTATCTGTAAACAACAATTTAATTTATGTTTACGTACATACCTTTTGCAAATTGTTATTAAATTAAACATTAGTTTTGCGGTTAGGTAAATTTATGAAATATCTGTGGTTTTTAGGGTTTTTTTCCTGTTTGTCTTGTGTTATAAAAGCGCAATCAACAGCAGAAAGTGTTGCATTTAAAATTAAACCCGGCAAAAACGACAGTATTAAAGTTGCTGTTACGCAGGTTAACGGAGAGTTTGTTCCTTGGGTGCTTCTGCCAGATGCCAATATTCGAGATATGCGGGTTTTCAAATCACCCGAAGAGCGTGCCGCTTATAACCGTTTGCGTTATAATGTGTTTAAAGTACTGCCTTATGCACAGTTTGCCGGAGCACGGTATCGTAAACTGGAACGTGACCTGGCTACAACAGGTGATAGACATAAGCAAAAAGAAATGGTAAAAGCTTGTGAAAAAGAAATAAAAGAACTTTTTAATAAGCAGATTAAAAACCTGACTATTACACAGGGAGAAATTTTGATTAAGTTGGTACAGCGTGAAACAGGAAATACCAGTTTTGAGTTATTAAAACAACTGAAAGGCGGGTTTCAGGCTTTTATGTTTCAATCGGCGGCTCGTGTATTTGGCCATGATTTGAAAGAAACATATAATGCCGAAGAAGATAAAGATATTGAAGCAATATTGCGGTCGGCCGGTTACTCAGGTTATTATTAATATTACATGACTGGAAAAAATATTTATCAGTTTGATGTGGAAACAATTAGTGGCCACGAAATTAGCCTGGAAGTTTTTAAAGGCAAAGTTTTATTGATTGTAAACACAGCATCCGGCTGTGGCTTTACACCACAGCTAGAAGAGTTGGAAGAGTTAAGGCATTCTTTCGAAGGTCAGGAGTTTGAAATTCTGGCTTTTCCATCTAACGACTTTGGCGGCCAGGAACCATTGGACGGACAAAAAATTTCAGAATTCTGCACTATAAATTATGGTACAAATTACCCGGTTTTTAACAAAATAAGAGTGCGCGGTCCATATGCTCATCCATTATATGCTTTTCTTTCCGATAAAAATCAGAACGAACATTTAAATTGTGTGCCAAGGTGGAATTTTCATAAATATCTAGTAAATCAGGAAGGCGAAGTTTGCGACTTTTTTTATCCTTTTACTAAACCAACATCCTCTAAAATAAAGAAAAAAATAGAAAGGCTATTGGTCAAAAATGAGCAATAAGCGCAACGGGTGCTTTTATAAACTATGATTAAATTAGATATTCTTGTTTTACCGCCGCATCCGGACGATGCCGAGTTATATTGTTCTGGTACAATTGCTAAACATATTGCAATGGGTAAAAAAGTAGGAATTGCAGATTTAACCCAAGGAGAATTAGGCACACGCGGAACAGTAGCTATCAGGCAGGAAGAAGCCGCACGGGCAGCCGCAGTGCTTAACCTTACGATCAGAGAAAACGTTGGTTTGCGTGATGGTTATTTTGTAAATGATGACTGGCATCAATTGGAAGTAATTAAAGTGATCAGGAAATACCAGCCAGAAATTGTAATTACCAGTGCCATTTCCGATCGTCATCCCGATCATGCACGCGCAGCACAACTGGTTGAAAATGCCTGTTTTTACGCAGGTTTAAGAAAGATAAAAACAGCATTAGCTGATAATACAGAGCAGGAAGCCTGGAGGCCAAAAATGGTATTAAACTTTATTCAGGATACGTATATTAAGCCTGATGTTTTAATTGATATTACAGAATACTGGCCACAAAAAGTAGCCAGTATCAGAGAATATAAATCTCAGTTTCACAATCCTGATTGGGCGGATGAACCTCAAACTTACATCTCAAGCCCGGAGTTTATGGAAGTTGCAGATGCAAGAGCCCGCGAATTTGGGAGAGCAATCCAGGTAAAATATGCAGAAGGATTTACTTGTAAAAGACAACTCGGCGTAAAAAACCTGTTTTATTTGATATAGTATCAACTACACTAATTTACACTTTAATATACTCATAGCGTTTATTGCCTTGATTTTTTTCGCGTTTCAAAAGGTTTTCTTTAACAGATTTTAATAGAATTCCTGAAATTTCAGAAGTCTTAAAATCTTCATGAAATTCTTCTTTGTAACGGTTTGCAATAGCAGCAATAGATTGCGGCTGATCAAAAAAATCTGTGTCTAAAAGCTGGTACATTGCTTTTGTTGCACCCGTTGGTTTTCGCTCTCTGGCCGGATTATTATGCCGCTCTTTATGTATGTTAACTCTTTTTGCTCTTCGGGAAGTAAAGCTTTGGTCTCCCAAATTACCTTCTGCATTTTTGGTTTGCAGTTCCTCATTCAGAAAAATGCTGTCAAGTAGTAAATCTGCTATTTTAACCTGAATAATTTCAGATTTGAAAGCATTAAGTGTTTCAGCAAGGTCAAGAAGCTGGTTTTTTAAGTTGATATCAAGTTTGGTCATAACAGATAGAATATTCAGTAGATTATTTTATATAATCATAAACAATCTTTTTACAAAATGATTGAAAAATATTAAGTATTTGTAAAAAATATTAAGACCAATATAAATGTCCTGCGTTTTAAT
>JBPBQV010000016.1:0-22523 GCA_050955045.1 Janthinobacterium lividum
CAAACAGTTGATTTTTTTGGCAGGAGATAATTTTGAGATCAATAATTTTCCGGCCAGCATTCCCCAGATCGTATGAGCTGCTGTTGGTATAACATTGATTGCCACCCAGCCATCAGTATTAATTTTGCCCATGATAAGTAAATCTACATAAGCCCCGAAATTATGATATTCAACAAATGGCTGATTAAAACCTGGCATCAAAATACATCGGTACAAAATTTCTATGGCTAAAAGAAGCATCGCCGTAAAGCCAAGCTGAAACCGAACGGAACAGTTGATGATTAAATAAGCTACTAAAGTAGTTATAGAAAGTTGTGTTAATACATTCCAGAGTTCCCAAACTAGCTTCCCGGCATAAACACAATGTAAACCGGTTCCTAACAAAAATAATTTTAAAGACCTGATTAAGATGTGTTTTAAATTATTATTCCAAGTTATACCTTTAGCAAGCTTGCTTTGATAGGAGATATACATTGCTGTTCCAGCCATCGTCATGAATGCGGGTTGAACCAAATCCCAGAAATGCAAGCCATGCCAGGGGTGATGGAAAAACTGATCAACCAGCTTCCCCTCAAAACCTGTTGGATAAAGGTTTTTTAAAGATGTGTATAGCAAACAGCTTTCGCCTGCAAGCAAAATCATAATCAGCCCTCGCATCACATCTAATGATATGAGTCTTGCCGAAGAATTTGTAACCAGATTAGCCATCAACCGGTGGTTTTACTGGCTAATATCTAAAGTAATTGCTTTGGCTGACGGATCAGGCACAGAACCCAATGGGTTATATCCGCTATCACTGATAACGATTCCAAAGTTTAAAGCTTTGCCGGTTAAGCCACCAATTTTGCTTCGCACCAATGCCATTTCAAACTTTACAATGCCATTTGCTTCTACCACTTTGCCCAGTTTATAGTATTCAGGAATTGCTTGAGGAGAAAAACTGAAAGCCGTTTGCGCGCCGGTGTGCAAATATTGGTCTAAACTGTTCAGCAGCAGCGGTCCTTCCAGTAAATAATCATATCCGCCGCCGGGTATTGTTCCGGTTAAAAGGCCGGTGGCAGCACTGGCATCTGTATCTAAGTAAAAATCAAAAATATTACCGGCAGCTACAGCACCTTTAAATTCCATACAGATGTAGATGTTCTGACTGTCATAATCAAATTTGGCTTTTTGAAACACGCCTGCTTTTGGTCCGGCTAAAACTGCTGTGTGGGTAATGGTATCCCAATCAGCCAGCGTATTATCATCCAATTTAATGGGAGAAGTTTTAGATACATTAATGATGGTTGAACCCTGAATAAGATTTCCATTGTGTAAAGTAGCATATAAAGTAACCACAAACTTGCCTTTGGTTTTATAAGTGTGCGATGGACTTACATCAGTGGATGTGGTACCATCACCAAAATCCCATTTGTATGATTTAGCATCTGTAGTTGCATTGGTATAGGTAACGAAATAACCATTTGAATTGACTGAAAAATCAACGTCTTTGGTGTCAACATCGTTGTTTTTTTTACAGGAACTGATGATCGTTAATACGAGCATCAGCAATATATATTGGTAAAAGTGCTTGAAAATCTTCATGACATTTTATTAAATTAATTTATTTAGCTCGTTAAAACTTTCTATGGCTTACAAGCAAATACTTCTTTTATCGGATAAAAACTGGTTTGTGAATATTTTATGGAAATAAGCTATCAAAAACAAATTTTAGTATGCTAAAAGAAGCATTCAATTACTACAGTTATAATTCTTATCCACCTAAAAAATTAAGGATTTTGAACAGCTAACGGATTAGACAAAACCTCATCAACAGGCAAATAATATATAATTTTGTTACTGGTATAAGGAATAATCATGTTGGCATAACTAGCCGGATTTACACTCAAATTAATGTCGCTTTCTTTTAATCCAGGTAGATGATAGCCCCAATAAGTTCTATCCATACTAAGCTTATTTCGATACACATCATAAGTTCGATGCCCTTCAAACGCCAATTCTAACCTACGTTCCTGTAAAACAGCTTGCAAAGCAGTTTGATTTGCAGGAACAGTACCGTTATACAGTGCATTCTGTAATCCTCTGTTTTTTCTGATCATGTCCACATCTGCCAAAGCTTGTGCGCTTTGACCAAGTTTTGCCTCAGCCTCAGCTTTATTTAAATATATTTCTGACAGCCGGAACATGATTGGAGAACTCAATGTCGGGCTGCCTCCCTGGTTAGAAAACTTAGTGACATAATAAATCGGAATGCCATTTTTAAGTTGAACAGTACCGGTAGTATCTTTTAGTGGAATGATGTAAGAAGAACGTACATCTGTAGTATTTTGGGCATACAAATTGCGCAGTGGTTGCGAAGCATATTCTTCTCCCCAGCCAGAGTTTCCGTTAGAGTAATACTGGGAAGCGATAGAACCGAATTTACCATAATCATCCAAAGTGTTAAAAGCAATACAGAATATCGTTTCCGGGCTGGCAGCTGCATTGGCAAACATAGCAGGATAAGCGCTTGCGGTTGATTCGGTAAAACGCCCGGAGTTGATAACCATATTAGCATAATTAACTGCACTTTGATTATCTTCCTGATACAAAGCAACTCTGGAAAGCAACGCTTCTGCAGCTTCTTTAGAAGCATAAGTAACGCCACGCGGCGCATTCATTAATGAAGTGGCTTTAACAGCATCAGCAACAACAGACGCATAAACTTCTTTTACGGTTGATCTTGCTTTTTGTGCATCATCAGTGGTTGAAGTTCTTAAAATAATGCCGGGTGCGCCGGAATTGATTGAATAAGGTATGGCAAATAATCGAACCAAATTGAAATGGCAAAATGCACGTAAAAAATAACATTCGCCAATTAATTGCTGGGTTGCTGCACTTGAATTGGCTTGCTTTTCGCCCTGCTCGATAACCGTGTTTGCATCATTAATGATCTTATAAGAAATGTACCAGAAATAACGAGAATTAGTTTGTGTTGGCGAATGATCTAGCGAAAAACTCAAATACAATGGATCTGTTGTTACCTGGCCGCAAACTACATCATCAGATGCAAAATCAGATAACTGGTAAAAGTTTCTTAAATACATCAAGTTCTGATCCACACTACCATTAAAAGTAACATGATCTTTAAAAAGTGCATAAGCTCCGTTTACAGCATTGGTTAATCCATCTAAAGATGTGCTTAAAGAGGCTGTTGTGATTGCATCACTCGGGTTTGAGTCGAGCTTGCAACCCGAAAATAGTATGGTTAATAAACCAGCTATCATGAAAATTTTATTTTTCATCACTTATATTGTTAAAATGTAATGTTGAGGTTGAACAGGTACTGATGATTGGTGGGATACGTAAAATCAGCAAGGCCAGGTGTTACATAAACTCCAGGTGTGATAGTTACCTGCGGATTTAAACCATCAAACTTTGTAAAAGTATAAATGTTATCAGCTGTTACGGATAGATTAACAGCTTCCAGTTTAAGTTTCTTTACCAAAGTTTTGGGCAATGAATAACCCAAAGACATATTGCGGATGTTGATATAGTTTCCATTTTCAAGATACCGTGAGGAAGCACTTGTTGAATTTGCTGCATTTTGTGGGCTGGGTTCTGTTGCTAGATCGCCTGGTTTTGTCCAAAAAACCGTTCCGGCAGGCGCCACCATTTGATTCAGATATGGTTCGTGGCCATCATTCATTACAATAGATTTATTGTTGTTATAGATTTTATTGCCATAAACGAAGTATGCGTTAATACTGAACGAAAAGTTCTTATATCGAAAAGAGTTATTAAAACCACCCTGAAATTTTGGAAGTGCAGAGCCGGCTTCCTGTGGTGTTGCAGCTGCATAATCAGAAGTAGCCGTGCGCGAAGTTATATTTCCTTTTGCATCTTTAGCAACCACTTCCCATTGCGGGGCACCTGTTTGCGCATCAACGCCCAACCATTTTGGTAAATAAAATTCATACAGGTTACCACCATTTCTGTAAATCTGAGATGCACCGTAATAACCTGTTTGAATAATATCCACCGGAAGATCCCAGAGCTTATTTTTATTAAAACTGATATTAAAATCTGTTATCCATTGAAAATTTTTGGATTTGATATTGGTAGAGTTAATTCCGAATTCTAATCCGTTATTTACAATCTTTCCAGTGTTTTCCCAACGGGTTTCAAATCCTACTGATAATGGTTGTGAAACCTGCAACAAAAGGTTTTTGGTTACATTATGATAAGCATCTATCGTCAGGTTTACCCTTTTAAATATACCAATGTCAACTCCTAAATCAGTTTGATATTTACTTTCCCAAGTAAGGTTCGGGCTTGCTAACTGTAAAGGCGTTGCTGCAACAGTTGAATTATACTGACTTGTTAAAGAATATAGCCCTAAATACCGGGATGCGCCAATATCCTGATTTCCGGTTACGCCATAGCTGAGGCGAAGCTTTAGATTATCTATAGTTTTATTTCCTTTCAGAAAGTCTTCATTACTGGCCAGCCAACCACCGGAAACGGATGGGAAAGAAGCATACCGGTTGCTTGGAGGAAAAGCCGAAGAACCATCAATCCGGTAAGAACCGGTCAAAAAATAACGATTTTTATAACTGTAATTTACCTGAGAAAGATAAGATAATATAGAAGCATTTGTATAATAGCCATTTACGGCTTGGTTATTTGAAACCACGTTTAATACATTTAACCCTGTAGGCAAGCCTTTGCCAGAAGCTCCCATATAGTTTATCTGACTTCCTTCAAATTCAACACCAGCCAAACCAGTGATGTTATGATCTCCGTGCTGGAGATTAAACCGCAATAAATTTGTTGAAATCCCGCCGTAATTAAACGTACTTTGATTTTCCAGATAGCCTGTTCCGTGATAAGTACCTGCTACAGAAGGATTGTTAAAAATGGTGTAAGTAGAATAACCAGCAGATAATCTGTTTGCACTGGTAAAAGTTAACCAAGGCAAAATTGGCACACTAAGCGTAGCATCCCAATTTACATTAAAATTTTTGTAAGGAAGATCTGTGTTGGCAATTGTGTTAAGCGGATTAATTTTATCTCTGGACCACCACTTAAAAGTTGAGTTGCCATCAACATAAATTGGATTTCCAGTGGGATCGTAAGGATTATCCCAGGGCAAATTTAGGTAAGCATAATATATATTACCATAATCATAATTTTTGCCTTGAACACCACCGATATTGATGTTGTTGGTTAAACTGATTTTATCAGTAAAGTGGTAAACAGAACCAGCGCGAAGGTTTACTCTTTTATAATTTGTATTTAAAAAAGTACCCTTTTCATCATAATAAGTTAAGCCAAAATAGTAATCATTTTTAGGCGTTTTACCACGTGCTGAAAAATAATAATTTTGAACCGGTGCCGATTTTAACATATTGGTAAGCCAGTTGGTATTAGTGTTTAAAACAGATGCTGGACGCTCGTTATGGAATTTTAAAATATCAATAACGTAAGAATTACCCGTTCCACCAGGTACATAATCACGATATAACTGTTTTTGATAGTTATACAATTCACTACTGTTCATCATTTGCATTTTGCCAAAGTCTGGTGTACGAAATCCGGTTGTTACCTTAAATTCAAATTGAGTTTTGTTGTTTCTAGCTTTTTTAGTTGTAATTAGCAATACACCTGAATTTGCCTGAGAGCCATAAATTGCTGTAGCACCTGCATCTTTCAAAACAGTTACGCTCTCCACATCATTTGGATCATAATTTCCACCTATAATCCCGTCAACTACAATTAGGGGGCTTTGCGATGCATTAACGGAAGACACGCCCCGTAACCTGATTTCGGATGTAGCACCGGGTACGCCAGAATTATTAACCACCTGTAAGCCGGCCACTTTTCCCTGTAGTTTAGAACCAAGATCATTAGTTGTAACATCGTTTAGCTTTTCGGATGATACAACAGTAATGGCACTGGTTATTTCGCCCTGCTTTCTGCTGCTATACCCAGTCACCACTACGCCTCCAAGTTGAGTATTGTCTTCTGCTAGTTCCACAACTACTCTATTTTGTTCTGCTGCTATCGAAATTTCTTTAGTAACGTAGCCAATTGATCGGATTTGTAAAATAATAGTTACTCCTGTAGGAATACTTAGCGTAAAAAGTCCATCTGCTGTGGTAGCTGCTCCTTTCGTGGTTCCTTTAATAAAAACAGAAGCTCCTGGTAAAGGCGATTTATCCTTTAGTAAAATCACCTTGCCACTTATTTCTCTGTTTTGTGCGAGAGCAACTAGGCAAATAGAAAAAAATAAGAAAAAAAGTAATAGTTTTTTATGCATAATTTAATTGTTTAAAGAAGAACGGATATATTTTACTTAGATAAATT
Organism: Janthinobacterium lividum; assembly: GCA_050955045.1. GTDB lineage: Bacteria > Bacteroidota > Bacteroidia > Sphingobacteriales > Sphingobacteriaceae > Mucilaginibacter_A. The sequence goes on from JBPBQV010000016.1 coordinate 6,349, forward strand.
TCATTGTAATAAATTTAAAAAAACTGCGTGTGCGTACACACTTTTAATTGTAAAACATTTTTGTTTTAATTGACGCACTTGCTTTTTATGTAAACTTCAAGAAAATTCACCCAAGCCAAAATATTGCGGCAAATGAAAATTTGGTGTATCATTTACAATGTTATTCCAGCACAAAAAATGAGGTTCGGGCAAATCGTCACCACATTTATAAAAATTCACACGGCATTTTTTCTTTGATAAATGATCCAATTGATGAAAAAGAAAAGTTTTTAGCGGAATGCTTATAGTAATTTCCCAAGTAATGTCATGATCATTAGAATAACTTGTGATTACTGTTTCGCTTGCGATGTCTTTTAACACAGCTTTAGGCAGAACAATTCTATTTTCTTTACGAGGTCCATATGCTGCCAGAACTGTCCCCAAACAGTTAAATTCTAAATTGTAATAATTGGGATCATTTTCAAAAGCAATAAAGAATTCTACACAGCTATCTTTATATACCGGCTCGTTATTTTCTGTGTATGTAGCTATAACATGCGGTTCTTTAACAATATACCTTATGTACAGAAGGTCATCCGCATAAGCTAGCGAAAATGTAGCTGATGGTTTTTTAAACGATTTTTGCCAGGGAGCATATCTGATAGCATTGCTTTCCAGTTTTTGCAACAGCAGCGAGATTTCAGATAATGCTGAATTTGATTCAGATAATTTCAAAAAAGGAATTTTAAGAGACTCCATAATTTAAAGCTGTTTATCGAATAAGAAGCTGAAGTAAAACAGTTTTTAAATTTAGCTAGACAATATAATTACCAAATGATGTACAATTTTATCTACTTCTTTTATCGTTATATTTTAATGATTCCGTTTTCTAACTATTTAATGCGTAATCAAATTTATAGGCATGAAAGAAGCATCAGCAAATCTTTATCAAAAAATAAATAGGTTGAAATATTTAACAAACTCTTTATAATAAAACCCAAAAATTATCTATAAATGCATGTGCATAAACAAATCTATTAATTAAATCGATTTATAAAAATATTTTAGTTAAAAGAAATAATTGTTTAAAAAATTAAGCTATTCTTTAAATTTCATCCAAAAAATAGTTTAGATTTTCATTGGTAACTACATCTAGTGGAAGATATTTGATCAATGGAATATTATTTTTAAAAACCAAATGCTCTATTAATAAACATATACCCCAGAAATCTTGACCTTTTGGGTTCTGATTAATTAGAAAGCTAATTTTACCTTGTTTTAGATAACGAATATTTTGAGGAACAAGATCATAGCCGATTAATTTTATATGATTAAGGTACTTTTGCTCCAAATATTGAGCAACATCGTATTGGAGTTGCTACTTTTAAATGGACAATAGATTAAGAAAAAGACTTAACTTTAGAAATATGTCAACAATTAGAAAGGTTCACTTTTTTGTTGCAAGTCCAAAGTTTCAACATTGAGCAAAGAATTTGATTCTGTAAACTTCCCTTTAGCCATGTGTAGCATTTAAATAAATACTACATTTAAACCTGCAAAAACATTAATTAAATGTAATTGGTGTAATCGTTTAAGTCAGTTTTGCAACAATACAAAAATGTGAAGTAAGCATTTAGTATCGTTTGTGGTAGGTAGGGAAAATATACAATTCTGCCAAAGGCTTTATACTAAGCTTAGTATTACAATAGAGCTTTAATTCATACTTTTCTTTGACAGTAATTTGCATTTATTACCATATACGGTAATGAAAAACTGTATGTTTTAGATGATAAACCGGGAAATTAACAGGATGTCAGGTCCATTATAACTGCTTAAAAGTGGGAAGCTGTTTTAGTTTACACGATAGAAACTTAACGCAGTATGAGGTGTTGAATATCTATACTTTAAAACTTAATAAAGTAAAGTACCAACAACAAACCAAATTAAGACATTAAAACAAACCAGTTATGGAAAACCAGAATTTAAAAGAGCTGATTAAAAAAGGCTTTGCAGCGATGAAAGCGGGCAGCAAAGTGGCCGCAGAAGCGACAGACGAGATACAAAACGATGTAAAAAATGAGGAACTGAAAAATATGCTTCAGCAAGGCAACGAGCAGTCAAAAGTTTGGGCACAACGGATAGACCGGAGTCTTGAGGAAGCAGGAGGCGGTGCAGAACAGGAGAACGCAATACTGAAAGCTCATTACCAGGTTAGCAAGGAAATCAGGAGGCTGGCAGCCGATGATGATTCCCGTGATTTAGGTATTATAGCTAGCGGACAAATGGCACTGCACTACTGGATCGCCTCTTTCGGTACACAAGCGAGCTATGCTGCTGCAACCGGTCTTGACAAGGCACAGCAGGAAATGCAGGCATGCCTGGATGAGGCAAAGCAGGCTGATGAAAAATTTACTCAAATTGCCAAAAGCATTTTAGCCGCATAATCATCCCCCCTTAAAGCTCAGCTCTTGATAAGTTTGAGGGTTGAGCTTTAATTATTATTAATCAAACAATTATAGTATTGACCAAAACTAATAACACTACCCAAAGGAAAGTGCCTTGTAGTTTAGACGGTAAACAGTGCCAGTTATACCCCTTGGACAATCTCAAATTATATCTCATCTAATATATTTTATAATATTACATCTCTACGCATGAAAAAACTGATCCTTTTATTTATCCTGACAAGTATCGCCGCTTTAAATACTGCGCTTGCTCAAACCCCTGACCAGGATACTTCATCACTACATTTTATTACGAACGCAAGTATTGCTAATTTGAATGAAATTAGTGCTGGCACACTAGCAGCTCAAAAAGCAGTTAGACCGGAAGTAAAAGCTTTTGGCCAGCACATGGTTGAAGATCATACCAAGGCTCAAGCGGCACTAATGCAACTTGCCAAATCCAAAGGATACCAGGTTCCACCAGAGGCTACCAGTCCTGTCCTGCCGGAACCTATGTTGACCAAGGCTATGGGTAAAGATTTTGACAGATTATATGTACACATGATGGCACCCGGCCACCGGCAATCCGTTTTAATGTTTCAGAGCTATGCTGTTAATGGGAAGAACCCTGACGTTAAAGCTTTTGCTGGACAAACCCTGCCGGTCCTTAAGGAGCACCTGGCTACGATCACAGCTATTGATGCCCAGATAAAAGATATGGCTCAGTAATCAAAATTATCTGTCTCACGTTATCACCACCGTTAAAGGGCCGATCAAATCCATGATTTGATCGGCCCTTTTTTTGTATTAACGTAATCATCTGAATATATCAAATCAGCTCTTAACGATTTGACAAAGCAAAAGCATCGTTAATATTTCTTTCCTTAGTTTTACTAAAGGAATAGAAACAGGGCCTTGAAAAATCTGGTTAAGTTATGCATGGTTAAATCTATTGTTTCTCTAGTGTCTGATAAATTAAAAGCATTACTGGCAAAGGTATTATGATAACTAGGTAGGATAATTAGAAATCAAGTATAAAATTTAATTAGGAAATTAGCTGATCCAATGTAAAGGAATAAAAAATGGAGTTAAGAAAAGTATTTCAGGTGATTGATGGTGTAAGAAAAATGGTTGGTGATGGTTTTGATGTGGTTAGTCCAATGCCGGGATCACGAATCAGGCAATTAAGCCCGTTTTTATTAATAGATCATACCGGGCCAATGGATGTAAAACCGACAGATCATCCGCTTGGCGCCGATCCGCACCCACACCGTGGGTTTGAAACAGTGACCATTGTTTATCAGGGATTTTTAGCGCATCGGGATACAGCAGGTTATAGCGGCAAAATTGGACCAGGTGATGTGCAGTGGATGACGGCCGGTTCCGGTCTGTTGCATGAGGAGCGGCATGAAAAAGAGTTTTCCAAAGAAGGTGGCATACTGGAACTGGTACAGCTTTGGGTCAATGTGCCTAAGAAAGATAAAATGGCCAGTCCGCGATACCAGGAACTACCTGCTTCGATCATTCCCATTATTCAAAAAAAGGATGATAAAAGCAGTATCCGGGTGATTTCCGGAAGTTATGACGATACAGCTGGGCCTGCACAAACCTTTTCTCCAATTACTATTCTGGATGTCAGGCAGCAAGCAGGAAGCGATATTGAATTAAAAATTCCTGCTAATTATAATGTTGGAATCTATGTGGTAAAAGGAGCATTAACCATTAACGGAACTCGGCAGGCCAAAGACAAGCAATGGGTAGTTTTTGGTTGGAATTCTGAGACCATTCAGGTTTCCTGCGAAGAAGATTGTGCTTACCTGGTTTTATCCGGCGAACCAATTGAAGAACCTTTGGCAACTTACGGGCCTTTTGTGATGAATACCAATAAAGAACTGATACAAGCCATGGAAGATTTTGCCAGTGGAAAAATGGGTAAATTTGCTGACTAAGTTTACAAATAGAATCTAATACTTAAAACTGATTAAATTCAATTAACTCGTTCAGGATAAAATAGGTAGTTATTGTATGAAATTGCGATTTTGTATTTGCTAAAAAAATATATTTATGGCTGATAAGCCAAAAGGTGCGTATGTTTAAGAGTTAGCGGTAATTTTAAGCCTTTTATAATTTGACAAATGCTTATGAGACATTTATTGAAAATAAAGACAAAAGAAAACGCTTTACCCATATTGGTGGAAGTATTGTTATTCTGGTTCACTCTCATGAAAAATATGAAGATGGGCATAACTCCTTTAAACTATTTGTGTTAGCAGGAATATTCTTCTTAACAACTGCACTTTTTCATTCAATTATAGAGAAAAATGCTCCTTGGATTGACGGAGTATTTTTTTTAATCGAAGGTATTTTGTCTATCATTGTAACTTTCGACTTTTTTATTTAAGTAAGAAACCATTACCAATTACATACTTACTTTTTGTACTTTTTCAATTTTTTATGGCATTCAAAAAAAGCAAAAAAGAATTGAACATTATAAGATATTAAATTAAAATCCATATGGAAAAGAAAAGAAGGATTATCACAACAACAACAGTATCACTCAGCCCTTTACTTTCCAAGGCTTAAGTTCATTTTTTATACACCCAAATAGGGTCTTACATAAAAGACTAATATTCTTTTAACGAGTACCACCTTTGGAATCTTGGTATTTTAGATGAATTCGATCACTAGTTATAGCGGTATTCCTTTGTTCTTATAAGTATAAAAAAAGATGTAGCTAACTGTGTATATTTTCAATTAAAAGAATGATTTGAACATGTTTTTTCGTGTTAAGTAGATATCGTCTTTTACTTTGCAGACGCAATAAAACAAAGTAAAAATTTTTAGCTAATATAATGCAACCGATTGCATTATTATTTTTAGGTTTACTTTAGGGATTAACAAATTTTAACCAGTAATTCATTATTAATGTAGAAATACACAAATGAATTAATTTATGTTAGTAGCCTAACAAAAAATCATCATGATATATTTCAAAAGAATTTCTGCAGTAATAGTGGTATTGTGGCAGTGCACTTCGCTGCTATACGCACAGCCTAACAAAACTACGGATACAACGATGTTTTACAAAGCAGTTCACACTTTTGTAAATCCTGTTTTGCCGGGTGATCATCCAGACCCAACCTTACTTAAAGTGAGTGACGATTTTTATTACTGCGGATCAACATTCCACTTCAATCCATATATTCCTATCTATCATTCTAAAGATCTAGTTCATTGGGAAGTTATTAGCAGAGTTTTACCGGTGGGAAAAGCAGGATGGGTAACAGACCGCCCGTCAGTAGGAGTATGGCAGGGTGCCATCACCTATTTTTATGGCTCATACTGGATTTATTTTTCTGCAGGCGGACAATGGTTTTGTAAAGCAAGTTCTCCGGTAGGCCCTTGGTCTGATCCTGTAAAAGTTAAAACTAATTCTACCACCGGCGATCTGGGGTATGATAATTCTATTTTTTTGGATGACGGCAAACCTTATATGGTTATTAAAAATGGGCAGAAGATTAACCGTTTACAGGCTTTAGGAAAAGACGGACAGCTTGCAGATAGTGTGATAAATCTCGATTGGATAAATGCGAAACTACAGTATAGTTGGGCAGAAGGGCCGGTAATGTGTAAGCGTAATGGATACTATTATTATTTTCCTGCTGGAGATGTATCCGGCGGCCAATACGTGTTAAGAGCGTCAGCATTAACAAGCGACTCAACTAAATGGGAAAGATTAGGTGATTTTTTTAAACCGATTACCGATCCGAAAGTTGGTTTCCGTCGTCCAAATCACATTGCAGCACCCATTCAATTAGCTGATGGAACGTGGTGGACTATTGGACAGAGCTATGAAAAATATGGTACCGATGACTGGTCTGGAATGGGGCGACAAACAGCCCTGTATCCAGTAATTTGGGAGGGCGACAGACCATGGGGAATGGCACCAACCACTAAACCAATTATAAAACCAAATCTGCCGCAATCCGGAATTTCATGGAGAAGCATCAAAACTGATTATTTCAAGACTGGTTCGCTGGGTTCGTGGTGGCATTTCTTAACTAAAAAAGCTTCTGACAGCTATTCACTTACAGCAAGAAAAGGATGGATCAGGCTTACGCCGGATACAAATCGCACTCATGTAATGCAAAAAGAAACAGATCATTTTTATACTGCAGTTACCTGTGTAGATCTTAACGCAACTGATACCAGCAGTAAAGCAGGTATTTATTTAACTAACGGGAACCAAAAAGTAATTGTAAGATTGTTTACTGGATATGATAAGGGTAAAAAAATTATTTTTAAGCTTGATACGGCTACACGCATAGCCAATAATCCATTCGGAAATATAGTTTGGCTAAAGCTGGTTAGAAACGAGCATTTTTTAAACGGATATTTTAGCAGAGATGGAAAATCGTGGGTTTCATTAGGCGCATCTATTAGTGCTATTTCACTTGATAAAGTACAACCCAATTTCAATTCGTGGGTAGGAACGAGTGTTGGCTTGTTTGCTGAGGGTAAACCAGCTGATTTTAATCTGTTTATTTGTAAAGACGGATCATCTGTCTTGCCTGCAATAGGTTATAGTAACTACTATGGGGTAACAACTATTAATCATAACGATGAAAAAGCAGTAACTAATACAACTGTTCACGGTGGCTGGATGATGCTATCAGGCGTAGAATTAGGCAAACTATCGCCAAAAACAGTTCAGTTAATTGCCTCCTCCAAAATTGGCGGTAAAGTTGAAGTATGGCTCGATGATTTGCAGAAAGGTAAATTAATTGCAACCATTCCTGTTGGCACTACAGGTTCAAGTGGCTGGAAAACTTTTAGTAAACCGTTAAAAGGCGTTACAGGGCAGCATGATGTTTTTATAAAGTTTCCTTCCAACTCTGCAAAAGATATTTATGTAAAAAGTATCATGTTTTAATCTAAGTAATAAATCACACGCTGAATACAAAAAGTATAAGTAAATCATCTTATTAATTTACAAAATTACAAATGAAAAAGTCATTGTCCTGTTTTGCCATTACTGTTTTGCTACCGGTTCTTGCAATAAGTCAAACCTTAAAGCCTCAGCAAAAAAGCAGTGTAAAAACAGTAATTAAACCCGGCATTGCACATAACCTGTTATTAGAAGCAGGCTATAGCCAGCAGGCAATAGATAAAAAGGTTGCCAAAGCTTATTACGATGTATTTGAAGGACCAAATCGTGTTTACTTTAAGGTAGGAGATACGATGGCTTATGTATCTGATGTAAAAAATCATGATGCCAGAACTGAAGGCCTTTCCTATGGTATGATGGTTGCTGTCCAGCTTAACAAAAAAGATGTGTTTGACCGTATCTGGCGATGGTCAAAAAAATATCTTCAACATCAAGATGGGCCGAGAAAAGGATATTTTGCCTGGAGCATCAACCCGACAACAATGAAACAAAATTCGGAAGGTTCTGCTTCTGATGGGGAGTTGTATTTTATTACCGATTTGTTGTTTGCGTCTAACCGCTGGGGAAATCATACTGGTATTAATTATTACAAGGAAGCGCGGAATATACTGGATGCCATGTGGAAAAAAGATGGTACCGGTAATGTTTACAATTTAATAAACACCGACTATAAACAAATAACATTTGTTCCCGAAGGAACCAGTTATAACTGGACCGATCCTTCATACCATTTACCCGCATTCTATGAGGTTTGGGCGATGTATGCGAAAGATGGGCATGAACAATTTTACAAGGATTGCGCAGATACATCCCGGGCTTTTTTACACAGAGCTTGCGATCCGGTAACCGGACTTAATTCTGATTATACCGAATTTAGCGGCAAACCGCACACTACAGCCTGGATGCCTGCAGGTTTTCGTTATGATTCATGGCGTGTACCAATGAATATTGCTATGGATTATGTATGGTTCGGGAAGGATAAGAGCTGGCAGGAAGATTACGCACTCCATTTTCAAACCTTTCTTAAATCAAAAGGAATAAATACGTTTGAGGATCAGTTTAACCTCGATGGTTCTCGTCCGGAGTTTATTTTAAAGGCCGGAAAGGTTAAAAAGTTGAGGCATTCGATAGGTTTGGTTGCTACGGCTGCGTCTGCATCCCTTATAAACGCCAAAAAAGAAAATAAAAACCTTGATTTTGTGCACGCATTGTGGAATAGTAAACTAGAACCTTATGATGATGGTTATTTCGATCCATATTATGATGGTCTTTTATATTTATTCAGCCTGATGCATTTAAGCGGAAAATACCAGATTATAAATACGCCATAACCAACATCCTTTTTAAATGCTGTTGGTTATGGCGAACAGTTTGTTAACCTAATTACACTGTTGATTTAACCTCAGCACAAAATTTATTGTCTGCACAGTTAAGTAAGTTTTACTGGACATCTGCAGGAAATGCAATTAATAATAAACTTGTATCAGGTGCTTGTCAGAGGCTGAAAATTCATTATAGCTTATTTAAATTCTAGTTAATTTATTTTAATGCTTCTTTTACCAGATAAAATTGATGAAACTATGGTACTTTTTGTATCAATACATCATGCAAATGCAGAATTTATACCCGTAAAAGAAGCACTGAAATTTTTATAGCAGAAATTAAATACACTGTTAATAGAATCTTTTTATTAGAAATCAGGCCTGTTTAATTTTAAACAGGCCTGATTTTTTTACTAGTAAGTACAAGTTAAAGTTCTCCAGTGATAATTAATTATCCATAGACTAACTCCAAAAAATCTATGTTATTCAATCGTGATAAAAGAATCGTCTATGAAATAAAGCTTCGATTTTTAAATCTTCAACTTAGAAATGATAAAATCTTATTTCATTAAAGCTACTCCTGTACCAAGTGCCAGTACATCTTCTGCTGCGCCCAGATATACATCTTTTGTATTAAGTAATCCACCAGCATACTTGCGAAGATAAAAAAAGGCATAACTACCGGCTAATGCACATACGCCACCTAACACAATGCCTTTGGTTAAATTTTCTTTGTTATTTGTAGCAACAATTGCACCGCAAAGGGCACCGCTTGCAATACGTCCCAATATTTGCGGAAAACCAATCCTGTCCGCAGCAGCTGGTAGCTTATCACCTACAACTTCGCCGGCACAAAGCAGTTTGGTTAATCCGGCAGTTACAGGTGATTGTATAAAACCAAGCTTAGACTGCTTTAAAGCTAAACTTGATGTTTTGTTAAGATAATGGCTAAGTATTCCGATACCGAAGCTTCCGCGCATGGCTGAAACGATTCCAAAGCCGATAATTTGTTTGTTGGTGCTGCTCATATTCTAAAGTAGTTACCACTGGGAAACCTGATTTATACTTTATTGTTTAAGTAAACCGTTTATTACCATAAAGTAACTACTAACTTATAAATGATCACTTTCTTTTATAGGAAGATACAGTTGCATTTGGACAAAATGAAACAATTCTCTACTTTAAATATAAATCCTCATTTAACTCCTGCTATCAGAATAATTTAAATAATGAGAAGGTCAAACATTAACAGATTTTAGAAGTTAATGGATTGTGCACAATTTAATTTTGGTAAATGGAAAAGATTCTTTTAGAAAAACAATTATGTTTTAAACTGTATGCTTTATCCCGGCAAATCACAAATTTATATCGCCCTTTGTTGGAAGAGTTGGACTTGACTTATCCGCAGTATTTAGTGATGCTTGTTTTATGGAATGAAAAAACAGTATCAGTTAAAGCATTAGGCGAACGTTTGTATTTAGACAGCGGAACCCTTACACCGCTTTTAAAAAGACTGGAACAAAAAGAATTAATTACCAGAAAACGTGATAAAGCAGACGAAAGAAGTGTACTGATTGAACTTACAGCTTCTGGAAAGAACATGCAGCAAAAAGCAAAATGTGTTCCTGAAGAATTAAATAAAACCCTTGGTTTTGACGAGCTTGGTTATCAGGAAATAAAATCAAAGTTAGACCAAATGCTCATGCAGTTTAATTGAGCTGTTAACATTTATATTATCATTAATAAAACAATCATCATTAATGCAAGCAAAGCAAATTGTATTGGCTAATCGTCCGGAAGGATTGCCAAAAGAAGATAATTTCAAGTTAGAACAAATCAATCTTCCTGATTTGGAGGAAGGCCAAGTGCTTTTAGAACCGCAGTACTTTTCTGTTGATCCTTACATGCGCGGCCGGATGAACGAATCAAAAATTCCGGGAGCGGCTTTTGAATTAAATGAGCCGCTTATTGGTGCTGTTGTTGCCAAAGTAACAGAAAGTAAAAATGATAAACTAACCGTTGGTAGCATGGTTTCGGGCAATCTTCCCTGGGCTACTAAAATAATTGATAATGGCAATCAGCTGCAAAAAATTGATACCACAGCTATACCTGCCAGTGCTTATTTAGGATTATTAGGTATGCCCGGTTTAACCGGTTATTTTGGTTTATTAAATATTGGAAAGCCGAAATCCGGAGAAACGGTGGTCATATCAGGCGCGGCAGGTGCTATCGGTACAGTTATAGGCCAGATTGCTAAACTAAAAGGATGCTATGTAGTAGGTTTGGCTGGTTCTGACGATAAAGTGAAGTTGCTGAAAGAAGAATTAGGTTATGATGAAGTAATCAATTATAAAACGCAGGACATTCAGGAAGCGCTTAAAGCCGCATGTCCGAATGGCGTGGATGTATACTTTGATAATGTTGGCGGCAAAATATCAGATGCAGTTATCCAGCAATTAAATTTGTACGCGCGCGTTGCCGTTTGCGGACAAATTTCAACCTATAATAATATAGATGATAAACAAAGCAGTGTAGATCTGCTCCCACTGATTCTTAACCGAAGTATTATTGTTCAGGGATATCATCTCCCTAATTATAAAGAGCAGTTTCCGGAAGCGATTGCCCAGCTTTCTGCTTGGTTTAAAGAAGGAAAAATCAAAAATAAAGAAACTATTGTTGACGGTTTTGACAAACTGCCGGAAGCTTTTCTGGGATTATTTAGCGGTAAAAATGAAGGAAAGATGCTGGTAAAAGCCTAAAACTAATTTAAGTTTTTGAACATTTTTTAATGCTTCTTTTATCGCATAAAAATCAAAGCGATTTGGTAAAACATCAATTTTATGTGATAAAAGGAGTATCAGAATTTTCATCATCAAAAAAACATTCTACTTATTCAATTCATATTCTTCAAAACAAAAAACAAATTAAAAATGGAAAAAATGTATACGGCGAAAGCCACAGCAACAGGCGGCCGCAACGGTCATGTAACTTCTGATAACGGTGTTTTGGATATCCAGGTAAGAACGCCAGAATCTTTGGGCGGTCCAAAAGGCAATCACCTGAACCCGGAAATATTATTTGCAGGCGGTTATGCAGCTTGTTTTGACAATGCTTTATTAAACATCATCCGTGCAGAAAAAATAAAAGCAGGACAAACTACAGTTACTGCCGAAGTTAGCTTAGGAAAAAAAGAAGACGGCAGCTATAACCTCGAAATAACGCTGGAAGTAACCGTACCGGGAGTTGAACATGCTGTTGCAGAAGAACTGGTAAACAAAGCACATCATGGTTGCCCTTATTCAAATGCTACACGCGGTAATGTTGATGTAACATTAGTGGTAAAAGAAGCATAAAAACATGGCCTTTCCCTATAACCAGGAACTTTTAGATAACGCTTTTACTTATAGCGCTTATCGAAAGTTTATCGATGATCTTCTTGCACAACCGCCAGTAGATGAGTCTGCTGAAAAAATGCGGCCCTACATTGAAAAGAATGTAGGGTTGATGAAAAAATATGATGAAACTTACCAGGTTTCGGATACCTTAAAAACAGCACTGGAAGCAGGGCCTGCAACAATCTGGCTGGTTTTAACGGAAGGCTGGTGCGGTGATGCCGCTTTTAATGTGCCCATGCTGGCAGCAATAGAAAAAGCAGTTCCTGAAAAAGTTCAGCTTCGTTTTTTGCTGCGCGACAGTAACCTGGAGTTGATGGATGCACACCTTACTGATGGTGGCCGTTCTATCCCGAAACTGATTGTTTTGAGCAAAGAGCTGAAAGACATAGATTCGTGGGGACCAAGGCCAGCAGACTTGCAAATCCTGATGAAAAGCTGGAAGAGCGATGGTTTGGGTTTGAAGGAAATCATCCCGAAAGTACAGCAATGGTACGATGCGGATCAGACAAAATCAATCCAAAAAGAACTGACGGCTTTAGTGAAATCTTATGCCTAAAAGAAGCATTGGTCATAAATAAGTTTTAGAAAAAAATACTTCAAAATGAAATACAATCTGTTGGGCAATACCGGCCTTAAAGTATCCGAACTTTGCTTAGGAACGATGACTTTTGGCGGAAAAGGAATGTTTAAAGCGATTGGAAGCCTCGGGCAAGAACCAGTTGACGCATTGGTGAAACGTGCTTTAGATGCAGGAATCAACTTTATTGATACCGCAAATGTATATTCTGAAGGCATGAGCGAGGAGCTTACCGGACAATCAATCAAAAACCTGGGAATTAACAGAGATGATTTGGTATTGGCTACTAAAGTTCGTAGTAAAATGGGCGATGGTCCAAATGATTCCGGACTTACTAGAAAACACATCATCCAGCAAGCCGAAGCAAGTTTGAAACGTTTGCAAACAGACTATATTGATTTATATCAAATCCACAGTTACGATCCGCTCACACCATTGGAAGAAACGCTGGAAGCTTTGGATACTTTGGTAAAAAGCGGCAAGGTACGTTATATCGGTGCAAGTAATCTGGCTTCCTGGCAATTGATGAAAGCATTGGATTACAGTCATTATAATCGTGTTGCAAAATTTGTGTCGTTGCAAGCTTATTATACGATTGCAGGAAGAGATTTGGAGCGCGAGTTAATTCCGCTGCTTCATGATCAAAAAGTTGGACTGATGGTTTGGTCGCCTTTAGCAGGAGGTTTGTTGAGCGGAAAATACAGCCGTGATGAACAGAATAAAGAAGACGGAAGACGCGCCAATTTTGATTTTCCACCAGTAAATAAAGATCGTGCTTTTGATATTATTGATTTGCTGCAACCAATGTCCGAAGCAAAAGGAGCATCTGTTGCACAACTTGCCCTGGCCTGGCTGCTCCAACAAGCTGCGGTAACTACTGTAATTATCGGTGCCAATAAAATGGAACAGCTGGAAGATAACCTGAAATCAACAGAACTTCAATTTACTGCCGAAGAATTGCAGCAGTTGGATGAAGTTAGCAAATTGCCATCCGAATATCCTGCCTGGATGCTTGAATTTACAGGCGACAGGAAGATATAATACAACAACTGATAAAAGCATCAATCACCTAAAATGAAAAACCACGAATTTAATACGATAAAAACAGCAGACGGTTCTGAAATGGAACTTTATTTTGCCTTTCCTGACGGACAAGGACCTTTCCCTGCAATCATCGTTTTGCAGGAAGCTTTTGGTGTTACGCACCATATCCGCACTGTAGCCGAGCGGTTTTGCAAAGAAGGTTATGCCGTGGTATCGCCAGATCTTTACCATCGTACTGCATTAAGGCTGGAAATTTCTTATGAAGATTTTATGCCAGCCATGCCTCATATGCAAGCACTTACCAAAGAAGGACTTACTGTGGATTTACAAGCTGCTTACGATTTTCTGCAACAACAAGAAAAGGTTGTTAAAGGCAAAACCGGCAGCGTTGGTTTTTGCTTGGGCGGCCGCGTATCATTCCTGGCAAATGCTATTTTACCACTTTCTGCGGCGATTTCTTATTATGGTGGCGGTTTGGAGCAGTTGGCTGATGAAGCTAAAAACCTGCATGGAACGCATCTTTTTTATTGGGGCGGGCTGGATAAACATATCTCTCAGGATAAAATTGAAACCATAATTAATGCGGTAAAAGAAGCAGGTAAAGATTATGCCAATGTCATGTTTTCTTATGCGGATCACGGTTTTAACTGTGATGAACGCGAAAGTTTTCATCCGCTGGCCTCAAAAGAAGCTTGGGCACACACTTTATCGTTTTTTGAAAACCGGTTGAAGTAGATCAATTATTCAACACAAAAAATCAACATAAAATGATAGCAACAAAAGGATACGCGGTAAAAAGTGCAACTGATACGCTTGGCCCGTTTACTTTCGACAGGAGAGAAGTTGGCCCGAATGACGTAAAATTTGAAATTCTGTTTTGCGGTGTTTGCCATTCGGATGTGCATATGGCACGCAACGAATGGGGAATTGCTGTATATCCGATGGTTCCGGGACATGAAATTGTAGGCCGCGTAACTAAAGTTGGCGCACAGGTAAAAAAGTTTAAAGAAGGTGATCTGGCTGGCGTTGGTTGTCTGGTTGATTCTTGTAGAGAATGCGATAACTGCAAAAAAGGACTGGAGCAATTTTGCAAAAATGGCAATACACTCACCTATAACTCTCAGGATAAAAACAGTAACGGCGGTGTTACTTACGGCGGTTATTCTAACCAGATTGTAGTTGATGAAAATTATGTAGTAAAAGTTTCTGATAAATTGCCGCTTGAAAAAGTGGCGCCACTTTTATGTGCAGGCATCACCACTTACTCGCCGCTGCGCCACTGGAAAGTTGGCGAAGGACATAAAGTTGCAGTAGTTGGTTTGGGCGGATTGGGTCACATGGCCGTTAAGTTCGCAGCATCTTTTGGTGCAGAAGTAACAATGTTAAGCACTTCTCCTGCTAAAGAACAGGATGCAATCCGTTTAGGCGCGCATCATTTTGCACTTACCAAAGATCCGGAACAATTAAAAGATTTGGCAAGTAAGTTCGATTTTATCATTGATACAGTATCTGCACCGCATGATTACAATCAGTATTTAGGTATGCTTGATACCGATGGCGTAATGATTTGCGTAGGCGTGCCACCAACACCAATGGAAATTGCTGGCTTTAGCCTGTTGGGTAACCGCCGCAGTATTGTGGGTTCTTCCATTGGTGGTTTACCGGAAACTCAGGAAATGCTGGACTATTGCGCTGAGCATGACATTACTTCTGATGTGGAAGTGATTGACATGGCTTATATTAATGAAGCTTACGAACGGATGCTGAAAGCAGACGTGAAATACCGTTTCGTGATCGATATGGCTACGCTGTAATATCGCTTTTCTTCCTGTTATAATGCTTCTTTTATCAACAAAAAATCAACAGGTTTTTATTCGATAAAAGAAGCATTAGTTTGAGGTTGAATAAAGTTTAAACACGCTAATCTTTATAATTAAAAATCATTATGGAAAGCTTAAAAGGAAAAACAATTATTATAACCGGTGCCGGTTCGGGCATTGGTCAGGCTACTTCTATTCAGTTTGCAGCAGCTGGTTCTAAAGTTATCGTTGCTGATTTCAACGAAAAAGGTGGCAACGAAACTGTTCAAAAAATTAAAGATGCCGGTGGCGAAGCTACTTTTGTTAAAACAGATGTATCCGACAGTGCAAGCGTACAAAATCTGGTTACTAAAACGGTTGAAATTTATGGCAGGTTAGATTTTGCTTTTAATAATGCAGGCGTTGGCGGCGTTTCTGCACCTACTGCAGAATATGACGAAAAGGTATATGACCACACCATTGCAGTTGACCAAAAAGGTGTGTTTTTATGTATGAAATATGAGTTGCAGCAATTTTTGAAGCAGGAAGGCGGCAAAGGCGTAATTGTAAATATGGCTTCTACAGCTGGTTTGGATGCTACGCCAAATATGATTGCTTACTCGGCTTCCAAACATGCCGTAATAGGAATGACGAAAACTACAGCAAT
>JBPBQV010000017.1:0-15456 GCA_050955045.1 Janthinobacterium lividum
CGGTCGAAATGACAGCGCGCAAAAACTAACTATATTACCTTACTTCTTTCATAAGTTGTAATCCAATCCTGATTATTCAACACATAATCAATATCATCATAACCGTTTAATAAACAGGCTTTTTTGTATGGATTGATCTCGAAATTTTCCTGTTCGCCGGTACTGCAAATTTTAATGTACTGTCCTTCCAGATCAACTTCAACTTCTGTATGTCGGTCTTTCGCTACTTCTGTAAAAATCCGATCTAAAAAATAATCGCTTACCTGAACGGGCAGCAAACCATTGTTCAGCGCATTTCCTTTAAAAATATCTGCAAAAAAGCTGCTTACAACTACCTCGAAACCATAGTCTGCAATTGCCCAGGCGGCGTGTTCGCGACTGCTGCCGCAACCAAAGTTTTTGCCGGCAACCAAAATCTTGCCGGAATAAAGTGGATTATTCAATATAAATTCCTGTTTTGGCTGTCCGTTGATATCAAAACGCCAGTCGCAAAACAGATTCTGACCAAAACCTTCCCGCGTGGTTGCTTTTAAAAAGCGGGCTGGAATGATTTGATCGGTATCAATATTTTCAACTTGTAGTGGTACTATGGTTGATTGGATATGCTTGAAAATTTTTGTAGCCATAAAAGAAGTAGTGAGTATTGGGTATTAAGTACCAAGATGATTAGTAGTGCTTCTCGTTACTTAATACTTGTATCTGTATTTTAAACCAGTTCGATTTCGTGTAATAATTCCCGAACATCAGTAACCTTACCTGTAACCGCAGCTGCAGCAGCCGTAAGCGGACTTGCTAAAAAGGTACGTGCATTCGGACCTTGTCTGCCTTCAAAATTTCGGTTGGAGGTAGAAACACAATATTTTCCTGCCGGAATTTTATCTTCATTCATTCCCAAACAAGCGCTACAACCTGGTTCACGTAGAAAAAATCCCGCAGATTCAAATACTTTATCCAATCCTTCAGCAATAGCCTGTAACTGAACCTGTTTTGATCCGGGAACAATCCATGCGGTAACATGCGGCGCTTTGTTCCGGCCTTTTACAAAATCGGCAACTAAACGTAAATCTTCAATCCGCGAGTTGGTGCAACTGCCGATAAAAACATAATCAATCTGTTTACCCAGAATTTCGGTGTTATCCTGCAAAGCCATATAATCCAAAGCTTTCTGGTAGGAAAACTGCTCATGTTGTTCCAATGCTTCTTTTGCGGGTATATTTTGAGTGATGCCGATGCCCATTCCCGGATTGGTTCCGTAAGTAATCATCGGTTCGATATCAGCTGCATCGAAGTATAAAACCTCATCAAAAACAGCATCTTCATCGGAAGATAAAGTTTCCCACCAGGCCAAAGCTGTATCCCAAGCTTCGCCCTTTGGTGCAA
The DNA here is from genome assembly GCA_050955045.1 of Janthinobacterium lividum. Lineage (GTDB taxonomy): Bacteria > Bacteroidota > Bacteroidia > Sphingobacteriales > Sphingobacteriaceae > Mucilaginibacter_A. Next base: position 1,381 of record JBPBQV010000017.1, read on the forward strand.
ATTCTTTGTCTTTTACATAATCAAAAGTAGTTTGATCCGGAGCAATCATACCACCACGTGCACCCATTTCGATGCTCATGTTACAAATCGTCATACGTCCTTCCATACTCAAGCTTCTGATTGTATCGCCTGCATATTCCACAAAATAACCGGTGCCGCCGGCCGCAGAAATTTTAGAAATAATGTACAGGATAATATCTTTTGCGCCTACGCCAAACGGTAATTTTCCGTTCACTTCAATCTTCATCTGTTTGGGTTTGGATTGAAGGAGGCATTGCGTAGCCAAAACCTGTTCTACCTGCGAAGTGCCGATGCCAAAAGCAATTGTGCCAAACGCGCCGTGTGTAGAAGTGTGGCTATCTCCGCAAACAATGGTTTTGCCGGGAACGGTTATGCCCAGTTCTGGTCCGATTACGTGTACAATTCCCTGATAAGGATGGCCTAAACCATATAATTCTACACCAAATTCTGCACAGTTTTGAGTCAGCATATCCACTTGTTTGCGCGATAATTCTTCACGGATCGGCTGATCCTGATGAATTGTCGGCACATTATGATCTGCCGTGGCAACCGTTTGGTTGGTACGAAAAACAGGGATTTCACGGGCACGCAATCCATCAAAAGCTTGCGGACTGGTTACTTCGTGGATAAAATGTGTATCGATATATAAAACATCCGGGAAACCTTCTGAACGGTTTACAATATGTGCATCCCAGATTTTATCAAATAATGTTTGTCCCATGATTGAGTTTGATGGAGTAAGTTGTACGTCATAAGCTGAATGCTTCTTTTATCATCCTAAAACTTATAATGTACAACTCATCAATTATTATTTTATGCTTCTACTTCCTGATTTTCAGGACGAAGGCTTCTTACTGTTTTACCAGCTTGCCAAATTTCACTATCACGTAATTCAGCTAATTCTGCATCCAGTTTTTCGCGGTAATCAGGCTGACTGTTGGAATCAATTGAACGTTGAGATTCTTTTCCCGTTGCAACGCTTTCGTATAATTCTTCGAAAACCGGTTTGGTTGCATCACGAAATTTTTTCCACCAATCCAAAGCACCGCGTTGTGCTGTAGTTGAGCAATTGGCGTACATCCAATCCATGCCATTTTCTGCAACTAAAGGCATTAATGACTGTGTTAATTCTTCAACTGTTTCATTAAATGCTTCGGAAGGAGAGTGGCCTTTGCTGCGTAAAACATCGTATTGTGCAGCAAAAATTCCCTGGATACAACCCATTAACGTGCCGCGTTCGCCGGTTAAATCACTGTAAACTTCTTTTTTGAAGTTGGTTTCGAACAAATAACCGCTTCCAACGGCAATTCCTAATGCAATTACACGGTTAAAAGCATTTCCGGTTGCATCCTGAAAAATTGCGTAGCTGGAATTCAGACCGCGGCCTTGCAAAAACATGCGGCGCAGCGAAGTTCCCGAACCTTTGGGTGCAACTAAAAATACGTCAACATCTTTTGGTGGAATAATATTGGTTTGCTCATTAAAAGTAATACCGAAACCGTGAGAAAAATATAAGGCTTTGCCTGGAGTTAAATGTTTTTGAACAGTTGGCCACAATTTGATTTGTGCCGCATCACTTAATAAATAGCAAATAATGGTTCCTTTTTCTAAAGCTTCTTCAATTTCAAAAAGCGTTTCGCCTTCTACAAAACCATCACGAACTGCTTTGTCCCATGATTTCGAGTTTTTACGCTGACCAACAATTACGTTGATACCGTTATCTTTTTGATTTAGCGCCTGCCCAGGACCTTGAACACCGTAACCAATTACGGCTACCGTTTCATTTTTCAATACTTCCTGCGCTTTTGCCAACGGAAATTCTTCGCGGGTTACTACGTTTTCTTCAGTTCCGCCAAAAGTTAATTTTGCCATTTTTTTGTTGTTTTATAATTACACCGATCTTGTTCTGCTTACACCGATGCTTGGTTTATGTAATGAATATTTATTTTTTTACTGCAATCACGATACCTGATGCCCAATTGAGCTTAGTTAAAGTGATGTCTGTGCGTTGTTCCAAAGTTTCGATTAATGCCGTTGCTTTCTCTGCATGACCATTAGGCCAATTAGTTTGTGGCAGCATATCATCAATAATATACAGGCCGCCGCTACCTAACATAGTTAGTGTTTCATCCAATGTATTGTATTTGCCCGCCCAGGTATCTGCAAAAATATAGCTGAATTTCTGCTGATGATTAGTTTTAATCCATTCTTCACCATCGGCACAAACCAATTGTAAACGCTGATCTTCACCTAAATAGCGCTGTGCAATTTGCTGCACTTGCACATCATTATCCACAGAAATTAATGTTGAAGTTGCATCCATTCCTTCTAAAATCCAGGCAGTAGAAAGTCCGGTTCCGGTTCCTAACTCTAAAAAGCTGCTGTTTGGTTTTGATGCGGCCAGCGTGCACAGCAAAGAGCAAGTCATCAATTCTGAAGGCATTGTAAAGCCTTGTTGTTCAGTTGCTAACTTGATAGCTGCATAAGCTGCTGGTTGTATTTTGATAGTTTCTGTCATGATGATTCATGCTTCTTTTAGCACCCAGATTTTAGGGTGATAAAAGAAGCATCGCCTTATTATTTTTATTGATGATTTGGACGATCGATACTTCTTTTACATCGTAAAAACTTTATCGCGATTATTTAAAAATTCGTTTTCAACCACTTCCTGGCCGGGCTCTAATTGTTCAAATTCCCTGATTTTACGATTAAAACCTTCGCTGCTTTTAATAATAGCGATGCGTGCACTGCGTACAAATTCAATTAAACCATAAGGTTGAAGTGCTGACAACAGATTGTCAGTTTCTGTACGATGACCGGTCGTTTCAAAAACAGTATAATCTTTTCGGATCACCACGGCACGTGCGCCATGTTCGCGCAGCAAGCGTTCTACCAGCACTTTTTCGGCAATTATATCAGTCGGAACTTTATACAAAGCCATTTCCTGCCAGATAATTTCTTCATTGGTATGGAAATAAACCTTCAAAACTTCTACCTGCTTTTCAATTTGCCGCGCTAATTTACGCACCACATCTTCGGTTTCGGTTAAAACAATATCAAAACGATGGATGCTATCAATCTCGGAAGGCGAAGTGTTCAAACTATCAATATTGATTTTCCGTCGCGTAAAAATAATCGCTATGCGGTTTAACAGACCAATCTGGTTTTCTGTATAAACCGTAATATTATATTCCTGCTTTCCGGTGATAATATTACTTAAATGTTGGATGCTCATTTTTTGTGATTTTAGCGTTTACTTTAACCTGATTTCACTTACACTGCAACCTTGTGGTACCATCGGGAAAACGTTATTTTCTTTGGTAACCATCACTTCCAGCAGGTAAGAACCTTTGTGTTCCAGCATTTCTTTTAGTGATGATTGCAGTTCTTCTCTTTCCGAAATACATTTCCCATCAATTCGGTAAGCCGCTGCAACTGCTACAAAATCAGGACTTTGAATATCTACAAAAGAATAACGTTTATCGTTAAACATGTCCTGCCACTGGCGCACCATTCCTAAAAAACGATTATTTAAAATAATAATTTTTACATCGATTCCAGTCTGCATAATGGTTCCCAATTCCTGGATGGTCATCTGGAAACCGCCATCACCGGATACAGAAACAACTGTACGTTCTGGCGCACCAAATTTGGCACCGATTGCTGCTGGTAAAGCAAATCCCATCGTACCTAAGCCACCACTGGTTACGTTGCTGCGGGATTTATTAAATTTGGTATAACGGCACACAACCATTTGATGCTGACCAACATCGCTAACTACAATTGCTTCGCCTTCAGTTAAAATATTGAGTTGGTTAATTACTTCGCCCATCGTCAGCTCACCAGAAGTCGGGTTCAATTCCGCATTGATTACGGCTTCAACTTCTTTTTGCTGATATTCTTTGAATTTTTGAAGCCATTCAGAATGCTTCTTTTGCTCACATAATTCTGTTAACAAAGGAAGTGTTTCTTTACAATCGCCCCAAACTGGTACAGTAGATTGTACGTTTTTGTCGATTTCTGCCGGATCAATATCGAGGTGAATAATTTTTGCCTGCTTGGCATATTTATCTAAACGGCCAGTTACGCGGTCATCAAAACGCATTCCGATAGCTATTAAAACATCGCATTCGTTCGTTAAAACATTTGGACCGTAGTTTCCATGCATCCCTAACATTCCTACATTCAGTTCATGATCTGTTGGAATAGCACTCACGCCGAGAATGGTCCAGGCAGCAGGAATATTTGTTTTTTCGATAAAAGCCTGAAATTCTTTTTCGGCTTTACCCAAAATCACACCTTGTCCCCAAATTACAAAAGGTTTTTTTGCCTGATTAATCAGTTCGGCAGCCTGTTCAATATATTCATTCCGAACTATTGGTTTTGGCCGATAACTACGAACATGATTACATTTTACGTAACCTTCAAAATCGAATTTTTGGATTTGTGCATTTTTAGTGATGTCGATCAAAACCGGTCCCGGACGGCCACTACGTGCAATATGAAACGCTTTCGCCATCACTTCCGGGATTTCTGTTGCATCCGTAACTTGGTAATTCCATTTGGTAACCGGCGTTGTAATGTTGATCACATCCGTTTCCTGGAAAGCATCAGTTCCTAATAAATGCGCAAAAACCTGACCAGTGATGCAAACTAAAGGTGTGCTATCTATCTGGGCATCAGCTAATCCAGTGATTAAATTGGTTGCACCCGGTCCGCTGGTTGCAAACACAACACCGACTTTTCCGGATGAACGCGCATAACCTTGTCCGGCATGAATGCCGCCCTGCTCATGACGTACCAGAATGTGGTTGAGTTTTTCTTTGTAATCGTAAAGTGCATCATAAATCGGCATAATCGCGCCACCTGGATAGCCAAAAATGGTATCCACGCCTTCAGCAATCAAGCCTTCCAGCAGGGCAACAGAACCTGAAACTTCTGTGGTTTCCTTTATCGCCGGGGCAATTAATATTTCTTCTTGTGCAATTTCCATAATGGGTTTTCTATTTAGAAAATGTTGAATGCTTCTTTTATCGGGTATTTTTATTGATCAGTTACACAACCTTCGGCTGCGGTAGATACTTGTTTCGCGTATTTATATAAAATGCCTTTAGTCGCTTTTAAAGCTGGTTGCTGCCATTGTGCACGGCGGCTGGCAATTTCTTCTTCAGAAACCATCAAATTCATTTTTCTGCTGATGGCATCAATTTCTATTCTGTCTTCGTCTTTTACCAAAGCGATTAAACCGCCATCAAAAGCTTCCGGCGTAATGTGTCCAACCACGAAACCATGAGTTCCGCCGCTGAAACGGCCATCAGTAATTAAAGCAACACTGCTGCCTAAACCAGCGCCAAAAATAGCAGAAGTTGGTTTTAACATTTCCGGCATTCCCGGTGCTCCTTTTGGCCCTACATTTCTGATCACCACAACATCTCCGGCTTTTACACGTCCGCTTTGGATACCATGGATCAGTTCAAACTCACCATCAAAAACACGTGCCGGTCCTTCAAAGCGTTCACCTTCTTTTCCAGTGATTTTGGCAACGCTTCCACCTTCTGCCAGATTTCCATATATAATGTGTAAATGGCCTGTAGCTTTAATCGGTGTTTCAACCGGAAGTATAATTTTTTGTGTGTCGAAATCAAGTTCCGGAACTTCTTCCAGATTTTCTGCAATGGTTTTTCCGGTAACGGTTAAACACTCACCATGCAGCCAGCCTTTTTGAAGCAGATATTTCATTACAGCTGGTACGCCACCAACTTTGTGCAAATCATCCATCATATATTTTCCGCTTGGTTTCATATCTGCTAAAACCGGGATTTTATTGCTGATGGTTTGAAAATCATCTTGTGTTAGCGGAACATCTACACTTTTTGCCATCGCAATTAAATGTAAAACAGCGTTAGTTGATCCGCCCAAAACCATAATCAGCACAATGGCATTTTCAAATGCTTTACGCGTCATGATGTCGCTTGGCTTAATGTCTTTTTCCAACAAAAGCTTGATTGCTTTTCCGGCAGCCAGACATTCAGCATCTTTTTCGGGACTGATTGCCGGATTGGAAGAAGAATAAGGCAAACTCATGCCTAAAGCTTCAATCGCAGCAGCCATCGTATTTGCAGTATAAATTCCTCCGCAGGCACCGGCACCCGGACAAGCATTTTTAATAATTTCTTTAAAATCGAAATCATCAATTTGGCCAGCAATTTTTTTACCTAAAGCTTCAAAAGCAGAAACGATATTTAAATCTTCACCTTTATAATGGCCCGGTTTGATCGTTCCGCCATAAACCATAATCGAAGGACGGTTTAAGCGGCCCATTGCCATAATAGAACCAGGCATATTTTTATCACAACCGGGAAGCGCAATCACAGCATCATAATATTGTGCACCACAAACCGCTTCAATAGAATCAGCAATAATATCACGGCTCACTAAAGAATAACGCATACCATCGGTTCCATTGCTCATGCCATCACTAACGCCAATGGTATTGAAAATTAATCCGACCAAATCTTCCTGCCAGACACCTTTTTTTACAATTTGTGCCAAATCATTTAGGTGCATATTGCAGGTATTGCCATCATAACCCATGCTGACTACGCCGACTTGTGCTTTTTGCATGTCATCGTCAGTCAGCCCGATTCCGTAAAGCATTGCTTGTGCGGCAGGCTGCGTTGGGTCTTGGGTGAAGGTTTTGCTGTATCGGTTTAATTCTACTGCTTCTTGTATTTCTATATTTTCCATAGAGCCGGATGCTGACGATCTATTTTATTATTTATTAATCCTGTTGTTATCGTTCCTTTACTTTACAAAATAGATATGCAAGTAATTTTTTATTGATTATTTGTAAGGTAGAGACTTCCCAAATGTATATCAACCAAATTCAAAAAAAAATTAAATTCTTATAATATATAAATTTAAGAATTAAATATCATAAAAATCATATAAATGTTGTTAATAATTTGGAAGCAACTATACCAAAGTTGAAAATGGTATTTGGTTTAAGCTTTTTTGGTTTTGACCGAAATGGTATTTTTCTGCCTGAAAATTGATGTGGAACAGAAAAAGTTACAAAAATGAGCAAAAAAAAACCTGACCAGTTGGTCAGGTTTTATGCTAATAAAAGAAGCATCAATGTATTTCTACACCTTCTGCCAGTAGTATAATTTTGTTGTTTAATACTTCTACTACACCGCCTTTAATAAAAAAAGTCTGCGTTTTAGCATTTGGGCTGGTACGAACAATAATTTTGCCATGATCCAACGTAGAAATAATAGGAGCGTGGTTATTTAACAGTTCAAATGAACCCATTGAACCAGGAACAGTCACAGAACTAACTTCTCCATCGTAAAACCTTTTATCAGGTGTGATGATTTCTAATGTCATTTTGAATAGGTGTGAGGAGTGAGGTGCAAGGTTCTACGCTAAGTAGCTGATACCTCGTACCTCAAACCTAATTAATCGTTTGCTTCAGCTAATAATTTCTTACCTTTTTCAATTGCTTCTTCAATACTTCCAACTAAATTAAAAGCAGCTTCCGGATATTCATCCACTTCGCCATCCATAATCATGTTAAAACCTTTGATGGTTTCTTTAATATCAACCAATACTCCTTTTAAGCCGGTAAATTGTTCGGCAACATGGAATGGCTGAGATAAAAAACGCTGCACACGACGAGCGCGGGAAACGGTTAATTTATCTTCTTCAGATAATTCATCCATACCCAAAATAGCGATGATATCCTGTAATTCTTTATAACGTTGCAAGGTTTCTTTAACGCGTTGTGCAGTATTGTAATGTTCATCACCCAAAACCGTTTTATTCATAATACGGGAAGCAGAATCCAAAGGATCTACAGCTGGATAAATTCCTAATTCGGCAATTTTACGCGAAAGTGTAGTGGTTGCATCTAAGTGGGCAAAAGTTGTTGCCGGAGCCGGATCAGTTAAATCATCCGCAGGAACATAAACCGCCTGCACAGAAGTGATAGAACCGCGTTTAGTAGAAGTGATACGTTCCTGCATCAAACCCATTTCGGTAGCTAAAGTTGGCTGATAACCTACGGCTGATGGCATACGGCCCAACAATGCAGAAACTTCTGCACCAGCTTGTGTAAAGCGGAAAATGTTATCCACAAAGAATAAAATATCTTTTCCTTGTCCTTCGCCTTCACCATCGCGGAAATATTCTGCAACGGTTAAACCCGATAAAGCCACACGCGCACGTGCACCTGGAGGCTCATTCATTTGTCCGAAAACCAGCGTTGCTTTAGATTCTTTTAATTTTTCTTTATTTACAGAAGGCAAATCCCAATCGCCTTTTTCCATCGAGTGCAAAAATTCATCACCATAATTGATTACGCCTGATTCAATAAATTCACGCAGTAAATCATTTCCTTCACGGGTCCGTTCGCCAACACCAGCAAACACAGATAAACCTGCATAAGCTTTTGCAATGTTGTTAACCAGCTCCATAATTAAAACGGTTTTACCAACACCAGCACCACCAAACAAACCAATTTTACCACCTTTTGTATAAGGTGCTACCAAATCAATTACTTTGATACCGGTAAAAAGTATTTCGGTTTCTGTAGATAACTCTTCAAATTTTGGAGGTGAATTATGAATTGGGTAACCTTTAGAATTATCAACTGCGCCAATACCATCAATTGCCTCGCCAACAACGTTAAACAAACGGCCTTTGATTTGATCGCCAACTGGCATTTTAATCGGCGAAGTAGTATCAGTTACCGGCATACCGCGCAGCAAACCATCGGTAGAATCCATTGCAATTGTTCTTACACGATCCTCGCCCAAATGCTGCTGAACTTCTAAAATAACTTTCTGGCCGTTATCTTTAGTAATTTCAAGCGCATCAAAAATTCTTGGCAAATGTGCGTCATCTGCAAAACTTACGTCAACAACAGGGCCGATAATCTGTACTATTTTTCCAATATTTGGCATATATGTATAATTAATATGAGCTTTAAAAGGCTTTTTTGGATTGCAAAAGTACGTTTTAAAGGCCGAAAATGCAATGCTTCTATCAAAGAATTTTAGGGTTTAAAAAAGTAGTTTTAAACAACTTCTAACAAAAATCGATGCTGCTTTTATCATACAAAAGTTGAATTTGCTTTGTGCCATTGCTTCCGTTTGAAATTGTAATAGTTTCGGCCTTTCAAAAAATATCAGAATTATGTCTATTCAAATCGGTCAGCCTGCGCCACAATTCACTTTGTTTTCTTCGGATTTAAAAGAAGTTTCTCTTGCTTCTTTTACCGGCAAAAAAGTTATCATCCATTTTTTTCCGATGGCTTTTACCGGAACCTGTACCACTCAATTGTGCACCATGCGTGATAATTTTAGCTTTTACGAAGGTTTAAATGCACAAGTTTTGGGTATTTCTGTTGATTCTCCGTTTACGCTGGCTAAGTATAAAGAAGATAATCATTATCAGTTTCCGCTACTTTCCGACTTTAACAAAGAAGTTTCCAATGCTTATGATGCTATATATCAAGAATTTAAATTCGGTTTAAAAGGTGTTTCTAAAAGAGCAGCTTTTGTAATTGATGAAAACCAGCAGATTATTTATGCAGAGGTTTTAGAATCTGCCGGAGATTTGCCAGACTTTGCAGCTATTGATGCTTTAATAAAGTAATTTCAAAAAAATTATAACGAATTAAAAAGATATTCTATTTTTGCAGTCTGTTAAAAAACGCATTTGTAGCTCAATTGGATAGAGCATCTCACTACGGATGAGAAGGTTTGGGGTTCGAATCCCTACAAGTGCACTTCTTACTAAAGCCTTTCTGGTAATTTACCAGAAAGGCTTTTTAAATAAATATACCCATGCTTAATTTAGTATTGTTTGGCCCTCCGGGTGCCGGAAAAGGTACTCAATCTCAAAAACTAATCGATCATTACCAGTTAGTGCATATTTCTACCGGTGATATTTTTCGTACGCATATTAAAAATCAAACTGAATTAGGCCAAACAGTTAGTCAGCTTCTGGCTGATGGTAAATTAGTTCCAGATGATATCACTATTGCTATGCTGGAAGAAGAAGTGAAGCATAATCCACAGGCAAAAGGCTTTATCTTTGATGGGTTTCCGCGTACCGTGCCACAAGCAGCAGCGCTCGATGCTTTTTTGCTTAGCAAAAACGAAAAAATTACATCTGTAATTGCTTTAGATGTTACGCAGGAAGAATTAACCCGCCGCATTGCAGAGCGACATAAAATAACCAACCGGCCGGATGATAACGCAGATAAACTGATCAAACGTATTGAAGAATATTTTACCAAAACCATCCAGGTTTTGCCTTATTATGAAGCACAAGGTAAACTGGATAAAGTAAACGGAATCGGCGAAATAGACCGGATTTTTGTTGATTTATGTGTGGTGGTTGATAATCTGTAGTTTTCTGCTGTTAGCTTTCAACCATTTGTCTTTCAACCATAATACTTCTTTTATCACTTAAAAATCCATGTCTCAAGGTTCTAATTTTGTTGATTACGTAAAAATCTGTTGCCGTTCCGGTCAAGGCGGTGCTGGTTCTACGCATTTGCATCGCGACAAACATACAGCAACAGGCGGACCTGATGGTGGAGATGGCGGTCGGGGAGGACACGTAATTGTAAAAGGAAACGCGCAATTGTGGACTATGCTTCACCTTAAATTTCGAAAACATGTAATTGCAGAAGGTGGTGCATCAGGCGGAAGTTCAACCAGTACAGGCAAAAGTGGTAAAGATGAAATTTTAGAAGTCCCGCTTGGAACCATCGCCAAAAATGCAGAAACCGACGAGATTTTATTTGAGATTACTAAAGACGGCGAAACCAAAATATTAACAGAAGGCGGTCGTGGCGGTTTAGGCAACTGGCATTTCAAATCTGCCACACAGCAAACACCACGTTTTGCACAGCCTGGCGAACCCGGACAAGAAGTTTGGAATGTACTGGAACTAAAGGTTTTGGCTGATGTAGGTTTGGTAGGTTTCCCGAATGCCGGTAAATCAACTTTATTATCTGTAGTAAGTGCTGCAAAACCCGAAATTGCAGATTACGCTTTCACTACTTTAGTTCCAAATTTAGGCATAGTAGCTTATCGTGACAATAAATCTTTTGTGATGGCTGATATTCCGGGAATCATCGAAGGTGCGTCTGCCGGAAAAGGTTTAGGTTTCCGTTTTTTACGCCATATTGAGCGTAACTCTGTTCTGCTTTTTATGATTCCTGCAGATACAAACCGCACATTAACAGAAGAATATGAAATTTTACTGAACGAACTGGAACAATATAACCCAGAACTGATGCAAAAACCACGCGTTCTGGCCATCACTAAATCTGATTTACTGGATGAAGAATTGCAACTAGAATTAAAATCAGAATTGCCGGCAAACATTCCTGCTGTTTTTATTTCTTCCGTTCAGCAAAAAGGATTAGTGGAATTGAAAGATATGGTTTGGAAAGCAATTAACGCTTAACATACTTCTTTTACTATACAAAAATCGTTAATCTTCTATCTGTCGTTTCCGTACATTTACCGCAGGATTTCCCTGGTAAACAAAGTTTGCTTCCATATTTTGAGTTGCGATACTTCCGGCAGTTAAAATGGAATGTTTATCAGCAATAACTCCTGGGCAAACTATTGCTTTCGCGCCAATCCAAACGCCATCTGCTAACATAATTTCACCAACAATTAAATCAAATGTTGACTTGGAATAATTATGGTTTCCAGTAAGCAGCATAGCACCTTGCGACAAGCAAACGTTGGAACCAATTTTCACCAGAACCAAGTTATCAATCCAAACAGCTTCACCAATCCAAGTATAATCGCCAACTATCAAAAACCACGGATATTTGATATTGAGCTGATGACGTAGCACCACTTTTTTTCCAATTGTCGCACCAAATATTCTTAGTAAAAAAACTTTTAAACCAGCAAATGGAAAAATAGAGTTTTTAAAGATTAATGCACTTACATAAAACCACAAAATGCGTTTTAACCAACTGGCCCCCGGCTGATAATTGTGATTTTTATATGCTGCTAAATTTGTTTTTCCAGCCATTATTAAGATGCTGTTTTTACCGTACTTTTTTCTATAAAGAAATATAACGTTAGCGTTAACAATATGTAAATGAGGATATTGAAAATAATATGATGATTAATTTGATTCAATTTTTCGCCTTTCCAATACAATGCAAGCAGCATAAAACGTAAAATATTTAACAGTTGAAATCCAAGAATACAACTTATCCAAAGTTTTAATTTTGATTTGTTTTTTGCCGGAAAAGTTAATGCAAAAGCAGTTAAAAAACTCATTATACCTAATCCCAAACAATCATAAGCCAGGTTGATTTTACCAAACCCAACTGCCAATAATGAGTAATTATTTATTTTGGTTGAATAGCCCAGCAATTTTAAACCTGTCGAACTACTATTAAGTAAAAAGTTGCGTAGTAATTGTATATAATTTAAATGCTGTGCCAAAAAATAATTGTAGTTTTTACCATGAGAAATTAAGCTATTATAGAACAAGTTAAATGCATAAAACAACGCAAATAAAAACAAAAAATTAACTGCAAAACGTAAAACTGTTTTTTTATTTGTATTTTGATTGTGTGAATTTTTGGTATGTTGAACTTGTAACAATTCATCAATTTTTACGTCAACCATCAACCTAAACCAAAAACCTTGCAAGAAGTGAAAGATAATTCCGGTTCTACCATCCAAAAATCCAAGTTGGAAAAACATACGATAAAAGAAGTATATGGACGGCCGCCAGTAGCGTGGCAATTTCCACCAAATATTTTTTAACCATGCCGTACGTTCATCGGGCGTTCCTCCAAACTTTGGCTTCAAAGTTTGCTGCCGGATTTTTTGTAAACGGTCAACTTCTTCTTGCGCCAGTAAATCGCTGTAAATGTTGTGTTTACTAATCCAAAAACTAATCTGGTTTTCTTTTAAATTTTCTTCGTGGAGAAAACCATCTTTCCAAATCACTGATTTGCCGGGCACAATAAAGCGATGGTCCATGTTTTCATTCAGATCAGAAAAACCAACGTTATATCTAAACATTTTAAGCAAATAAAATGGATAATATCCGCCGTATTTAATCCATTTGCCTTTAAAATAATTTTTTCTGTTGAAGTAAATACCGTTTATATTTTCAAATTCTTTTTCATCAAAGTTCTTTAGTTTTAGTAGAAGTTCCGGAGAAACTTGCTGATCGGCATCCAAACATATAACCCAGTTGGTTTTTATATCGAAAACTTTTAATGCAAAATCCCATTGTTTTGGATGATTTTCAAAAGGATGAAAAGCTGTTTTTACTGCGTATTTTTCGCAAACATCTAATGTTCTATCTGTACTTCCAGAATCTAAAACAAAAACAGTTGCATCCAAAATTTGGATTGATTGTAATAATCTTGGTAAATGAATTTCTTCATTAAAAGTTAAAATGATAAAAGAAAACGGCTTCATTTAAAATTGAGCAACACTTTGTTATAAAAACTAATATATTTTCCTGCCAGTTGCTTTTCGGAAAAATCATATTTAATTTTTTGAGGTGATTGCAATCGAATTTCATCTAATTTTCTGCGGTTGTTATTTATTTTTATTAATTGTTTGCGAAGATTTTCAGGTTGATTTTGGAAAGTCCAACCCAAATGATTTGCAACTATATAATCTGCAAGGCCAACCTGATCGCTGATTAAAACTGCCGTCCCAACAGTTAAAGCTTCAATCACCACATTACCAAAGTTTTCATTGTAAGAAGGAAGAACCAGCAAATCATGTGCTTGCAAAACATTAAATTTAATTTCATTTTGCTGGAAACCGATCCAGTTTACAAATGGTTCCATACTGTTTTTAGCTACTATTTTTTTAAGTGAATTGATGTAATCCAATTCACCAGTTCCGGCAATGGTTAACTGATATGAGAAATTGATTCCAGCCAAAGCTTCCAGTAAAATTTCCAATCCTTTTTTAGCTTCTATTCTGGAAAAAAATAACAGTTTTAAAGGTTTGGATTTATTTTTCAATCTTGATT
>JBPBQV010000018.1:0-8282 GCA_050955045.1 Janthinobacterium lividum
GTTTGGCCATTGAAGCTCCTTTTTATGGCAAAAATATTCAGGTGATGCTGAAATTGGGCCGGGCGCAAGGCGTTGCCATGGCGGCTGCACTTTCCAGAAACGTAGAAATTACAGAATATTCTCCGCGAAAAATCAAACAAGCCATTACTGGCAACGGAAATTCCAGCAAAGAGCAAGTTGCGGCCATGCTGCAAAATTTATTAAAATTTACCGAAACGCCAGATTTTTTAGATGCTACCGATGGTTTGGCTGTTGCCGTTTGCCATTCTTTCCAAAAAATTAACACCAAAAGCGGCAGTAAAAAAAGTTATACCGGCTGGGAATCTTTTGTGAAAGATAATGTAAAACGCGTTGCTTCGCCAGCAGCTATCACCAAAAAAGTATTGTAAAAGAAGCATTTGGTAAAGTTGATATGCTTCTTTTATGCCAGAAAAATCTTAATCTTTCCGTAAAGCTTCACGGATTTTTTCAGCCGTTGCTTCCATTTCTTCTTTGCTGAAACTTAATTTTGGTCGGGAAAAATTCATATCACTCACCTCATTCATTGGAATTAAATGAATATGTGCGTGCGGAACTTCCAATCCGATTACCGCAACACCAACTTTGATGCAAGGAATTACTCTTTTAATTCCTTCGGCTACAATTTTGGTAAAAATCATCAAGCCATTATAGGTTTCGTCATCTAAAGCAAATAAATAATCTACTTCTTTTTTTGGGATAACTAAAGTATGGCCCGTTGCCAGCGGACTTACATCCAGAAAAGCCAGAAAATCAATGCTTTCGGCTACTTTGTAAGCTTCAATTTCGCCTGAGATAATTTTAGAAAATATGGTTGACATGGTTTTTGATTTTATGTTGAAGCAATGCAGTTTTTCTGTGGTTTGCTATTGGCAATATTAGGTTTTTTCTATGAAATTTTGTTTTTAAGATGTATTGTTTGAAGTTTTTGTCATCTCGACTATAAGGAGAGATTTTTTTGAGAAGTTTAACTTGTATTTTTTGCTGAGGATTGCTTACTGCGGATCGAGATGACAACGCGGCAAACTTTTAGTCGATAAAAGAAGCATCAATTAAATGCTTCGACAAACTCGAAACAACAACATCAAACCAAAACCTTATTTTTGTTTTCGATGATCAACAAAACCACGATAGACCGCATTTTTGAAGCTACTGATATTGTGGAAGTGATTGGCGAGTTTGTAACACTGAAAAAACGCGGTGCCAATTACGTGGGTTTATCACCGTTTGCAAACGAAAAAACGCCATCGTTTAACGTTTCGCCGGTGAAAGGAATTTTCAAGGATTTTTCTACCGGATTAGGTGGTTCTGCAGTTACTTTTTTAATGGAGCATGAGAAATTTACGTATCCCGAAGCGTTAAAATGGCTTGCTAAAAAGTACAATATTGAGGTTGAAGAAGATCGGCAAACGCCCGAAAATATAGAAGAAGATAACCGGCGCGAAAGCTTAATGGTGGTTTCTGCTTTTGCAGCCAAGTTTTTTCATGAAAGTTTGCTGAATTCTCCCGAAGGACAAAATATTGGTTTAAGTTATTTTAAAGAGCGCGGTTTTCGGGAAGATATCATCAAAAAGTTTGAGTTGGGTTATTCGCCTGATAATTGGGAAGCGTTCAGTTCGGCAGCAATCAAACAGAATTATCAGTCTGAATTTTTGCTGGAAAGTGGTTTATCTGTTAAGCGCGATAACGGCACTTTATACGATCGTTACCGCGGCCGCGTAATGTTCCCGATCCATAATTTTACCGGCCGTGTAGTTGGTTTTGGTGGAAGAACGTTGAAAAACGATAAAAGCGTTCCAAAATATGTGAACTCGCCGGAATCAGAAATTTATCATAAATCCAATCTGCTTTACGGTTTGTATTTCGCCAAAAAAGCCATCCGCGAAACAGATAATTGTTATTTGGTGGAAGGTTATGCGGATGTAATTTCCGTTCATCAGGCCGGAATTGAGAACGTAGTTGCTTCTTCCGGAACTTCTTTAACGGTTGAACAAATTCGCTTAATCGGCCGATCAACCAAAAATATTACGATTTTGTATGATGGCGATGCGGCAGGTATCAAAGCAGCATTGCGCGGTTTGGATTTGATTCTGGAAGAAGGTTTGAACGTGAAAGTCGTTACTTTTCCGGATGGCCACGATCCGGATTCGTTCGTGCGGAAAGTTGGCACAAGTGCTTTTAAAACGTACATCGATCAGCATCAAAAAGACTTTATTCTTTATAAAACAAGCACGTTGCTGAAGGCTGCCGGAAATGATCCGATAAAAAAAGCAGAGGTGATTCGGGAAATTGTTGAAAGTATTGCCAAAATTCCGGATTCGATTAAAGCTTCTGTTTTTGTAAAGGAATGCAGTTTGTTGCTGCAAATGGACGAGCGTTCGTTATTAACGGAGCTGAACAAAATGCGTTCGGCAAAATCTAAAAAGCAGGATCAGGCTAATTATCAGCCTGTTTTAGAAACGCCGCCTGTTACCGAAAATATACCGGTAAAAACAGTATCCGCAGAAGATACGCAGGAAAAAGAAATTGTGCGCCTGCTGATCACATATGGCAACAAAATGATTGATTGGGACGGCATTGCCAATACATATATTGGTCCGTTTATGATTTCCGAGTTGAGCGATGTGGAATTTGATCATGCGGAAAGTAAAAATTTGGTTCAGATTTATCAGCAGGAACTGGAAAACGGCAGGTTGCCAGATGAAGCTTTTTTTATTCATCACAGTAATCGCAATGTTGCCGATCTGGCAATTTCTATGGTTTCCACACCTTATGTTTTGAATAAATGGTATGAAAATCTTAAAATAACCGTCAAAAGTGAACTGGATAATATGAAAGCAACAATTCTGGGCGCGATTTTTCATCTTAAAAAACGAAAAGTTGACCAGATTCTGGAAGGTATCCGCAAAGAATTACAAAAAAATCCTTCTAACGATGATGTAGATATTTTGCTGAACCAGTACCAGCACATGAAAAAAGTAGAAAAAAATATTTCCGACTTTTTAGGTTCTGTAATCCTGAAATAATGGCCGAACACAATAGTTTAGGCCGAAAAGGAGAGGAGTTGGCTAAACAATATTTAGAAGCTGCCGGTTACGAAATTTTAGATGAAAACTGGCGTTTTGGCAAAGCAGAATTAGATTTAATTGTATATCTCAACAAAACCATCATTTTTGTAGAAGTAAAAGCGCGCACTGGAAGTGCTTTTGGTGAGCCGGAAGATTTTGTAGATCACCCCAAACAAAAGTTGTTGGTTGGTGCCGCAAATGAATTTATTGAGCTGATGGATTTTAACGGAGAAGCACGTTTTGATATTATCGCAATTTTGTTTGATAAGCAGGGGAATTATCGCTTAAACCATATTCAGGATGCTTTCTGGCCTGATCCAAATTGAAATCTTATGAATAAAAAAATAATTCTTTTAAGTTTTTGCACAGTTTTAAGTTTATACGCTTGCAACAATAAAACCAACAACCAGGAAGATAACGCTGCTTTTTCTATTAATTTGGAGGCGGGCAGCAATATTTCGGCAGGAAAAGATGTGCCACTTCAAATCAACGCGCCACAAGGTTATCAGGTTGATTCTGTTGTTTATCAATTAGATAATACGCGTTTGGGTGCAAAAAAAGATTTATCAGCTTTTACTTTAAAAACCGATACGCTTCCACTGGGCATCAAACAAATTACGGCTACAGTTTATCAAGGAAAAAATGCAACACCATTAACTACCAATCTAATTTTGCTGGCTGCCAACGCACCGGAAGATTTGACTTATGAAGTAGAGAAAGTTTTTCCGCATGATACTTCCAGTTATACAGAAGGGTTAGAATATCATAATGGTGTTTTCTATGAAAGTGCCGGCAGCTATGGCCATTCTGATTTGCGAAAAGTTGATCCGGCTACAGGTAAAATTCTGCAAAAAACTACGCTTGCTGATAATTATTTTGGAGAAGGAATTACGATTGTAGGAAACAAAATTATACAGCTTACCTACCAGGAACACACAGGCTTCGTTTACGACCTAAAATCTTTTAAAAAACTTTCTGATTTTTCTTACACCGTTGGAAAAGAAGGCTGGGGATTATGTTTCGACGGGAAAAAGATTTTAAACACGGATGGTTCTAACCGGATTTATTTTCTGGATAAAGACAAATATTCGTTAACCGGTTCTATTGATGTATATGATGATAAAGGCCAGATTGACAACCTGAACGAGCTGGAAGTGATTAACGGCTTAATTTATGCAAACGTTTATACAAAGGATACGATTCTCGTTATCAACCCAAAAACCGGTGCTGTAATGCAACGGATTGATTTAAATAATTTGTATCCGTTAAACCAGCGTCCGCCAACAAATGATCCGGGAAATGATGTTTTAAACGGAATTGCTTATGATGCTGCTACCAACCGAACTTTTATTACCGGTAAAAAATGGGGGAAATTGTTTCAGGTGAAGTTTGTAAAAAAAGGTGTGTAAAAGAGGCATCTGCAATAATTACAAATGCTTCTTTTATCACCTAAAATCTTATCTCCAATCCTTATATTGGTTAATCAAACCATTGGTAGAAGAATCATGGCTAGAAATGGATTCTTCACCTTTTAACTCTTTCTGGATTTTTACGGCTAATTGTTTACCTAATTCTACGCCCCATTGGTCGAAGCTGAAAATGTTCCAGATAATGCCTTGTACAAATATTTTATGTTCATAAAAAGCAATTAAACTGCCTAAAGAACGTGGTGTTATTTTTTTAAGCAGAATAGAATTGGTTGGACGGTTGCCTTCAAAAACCTTAAAAGGAGCCAGTTTCTCAATTTCTTCGTCTGATTTTCCGGAAACTTTTAATTCTTCGGTTACTTCTTCTTCGGTTTTACCGTTCATCAAAGCTTCGGTTTGTGCGAAGAAATTAGAAAGCAAAATTGGATGATGATCGCTGGTTGGATTATGGCTTTGTGCCGGCGCAATAAAATCACAAGGAATTAACTTCGTTCCCTGATGGATTAACTGGTAAAAAGCATGTTGACCGTTGGTTCCTGGTTCGCCCCAAATAATTGGTCCGGTAGAGTAATCAACTTCGTTACCATTTCGGTCAACGTGTTTGCCGTTACTTTCCATATCACCTTGCTGAAAATAAGCTGCAAAACGATGCAGGTATTGGTCGTAAGGTAAAATGGCTTCTGTTTCTGATCCAAAAAAGTTATTGTACCAAATGCCCAGCATTCCTAACATCACCGGAATATTTTGTTCAAATTCTGTGTTTTTAAAATGCTCATCAGCTGCATGTGCGCCGGTTAACAGTTCTTTAAAATTATCAAAACCGATGCTTAAAGTGATAGATAAACCGATTGCGCTCCACAGAGAATAACGGCCGCCAACCCAATCCCAAAACACAAACATATTCTTGGTATCGATGCCAAAAGCTTCAACCGCTTTTGCATTGGTAGATAAGGCAGCAAAATGTTTGGCAACATCTTCATCTTTTCCGCCGCTTTTAATAAACCAGTCGCGTGCAGTGTGTGCATTCGTCATGGTTTCTTGTGTGGTAAAAGTTTTGGAAGCAACCAAAAACAGGGTGGTTGCCGGGTTTAAGCCTTTTAAAGTCTCTTCAATATGCGTTCCATCAACGTTGGAAACAAAGTGCAGATTTAAGCGGGTTTTGTATGATTTTAGCGCTTCGGTAACCATCACCGGACCTAAATCTGATCCGCCGATTCCAATATTTACCACATCTGTAATTTCATCGCCTTTATAACCTTTCCACTCACCGGAAATAACGGAATTAGAAAAAGTTTCCATCTGTTTTAAAACCGCATTTACTTCTTCCGTTACGTTTTCGCCGTCAACCGTTAGTGGTTGGTTGCTTACATTGCGTAAAGCTGTATGTAAAACGGCACGTCCTTCAGTTTCATTAATTTTCTCGCCGTTAAACATTGCTTCAATTGCTTCTTTTAGCTGGCATTCTTTTGCTAATTGAATTAGAAGTGATAGCGTTTTATCATCCACACGGTTTTTGGAGAAATCGAAAAGCGTATCTTCAAAAGTGATGGAGAATTTTTTAAAACGATCAGGATCAGATGCAAACAAATCTTTCATCTGTTGCTCTGCCATAACCGGAAAATAATCGGAGAGATAGCGAAATGCTTCTGTTTCGGTAAAATTTATTTTTGGTAACATGATTTGGGTTTTATTTTCAAAACTAATATTAAAAGAGAACAGACGCAGAAATTGTTCTGTTAAGTTTCAAGGTAAATTTTTTATTGATAAAAGAAGTATTGTATAGATTTATCTGTTACATTCATCCGCAGAAAACCTAATTATGATCAACTTAAAAATTAAAATGATTGCAGCAGCTTTATTAAGCTGTTTTTATCCAGCTGTTTTTGCCCAGCAGGTAATTCCTTTGTGGAAAAACGGCGCGCCCGGTTTCGAAAATCTTCGCAACGAACCGGAGCAGGCCAAAGATTATTGGGTAAAGCATATCAATAATCCATCGCTTACGGTTTATCTGCCCGCAAAAGAAAAAGCAACTGGCGCAGCCGTAATTATCTGCCCGGGTGGCGGCCATAGTTTGCTGGTGATTGATGCGGAAGGAACAGAACCGGCTAAGTTTTTAAATAGTTTAGGCATAACCGCTTTTGTGTTGAAGTATCGGTTGGCGCGGGAAGAAGGGTCGCCATATCAACTGGATAAAGTAATTAAAGAAGACGGTTATCGGGCTATGCGTTTGGTGCGTAGTCGGGCTGCAGAGTTTGGTATTGACCCAAAACGGATTGGTATGATGGGATTTTCAGCTGGCGGAGAGGTTGTGGATGCAATTGCTTATGCGTCTGGAACTGGTAATTCGCAAGCCAAGGATCTAATAGAACGTACCAGCGGAAAACCTGATTTTGACATTTTGATTTATCCTGGTCCGCTTAATGTCCCAGAAGTAATTCCGGCGGATGCACCGCCTGCGTTTTTGCTTGCTGCTAATAATGATCCTTGTTGCGCTGTACCAGTTGTGCAGCTATTAGAGCGTTACCGAGCAGCGAAAGTGCCTATCGAAGCACATATATTGGCGCAGGGAAGCCATGGTTTTAACATGGGAAACCGGTCAAAATTAGCTTCGGTACAAACCTGGCGGCAACGGCTGGCGGATTGGCTGGAAGATACCAATATTTTGCATCCGGGAACACATAAACCGGAGTAATATTGATTTTTAGGTGATAAAAACAGTATCAGGTTGCAGCTAAATCTGTAAGAAAGACTTAGCTGCAACAAATAATTGTTACTGTTTTACAGGGATAATACTGGTTACTTTCGCATTGGCTATACTACTATAATTTATAAAGTATAAACCTTTTGTGGTGGTAACAATAGCAGTGCTTTTATAAGTAATCACATCCTGCGCATCCAAATTTGTTACTTGTTTTAGCAGTAAAATATTGCTGGCATCAGCTGCACTAAAAATTTTTAAACCAGCCTTGCCATCACAAATTAATAATAAGTTGCCATCTTTTGCCAAACCTCTTGGACTAGTTAGCGAGTAAGTTTTAATAAAAACCGGATTGGTTAATGACGTTATATCCAGCACATCTAACTGGTTGGAAAAACCGCCACAACTTGTTCCGCCGTGTAAAGTAACGTAAGCGGTATTTGCATCTGCAATAACTGGATCGCAGCTTCTAACATGTGTAAACTGAGCTAATTTTGTAAGGTCATCAGGATTTGCTGCACTATAAATAAACATTCCGCTTTGCGAACCGATAAACAAGTTGTTGCCGTAAGGAAATATCGTTTCAATATTTCCCTGATTTAAAGTAGTTTTTTTAACAAAAGTTGGGTTAGAAGCATCAGCCGTATTAAAAATTTTAAGATCGTAATAACTAATTGCATACATTCGGTTATTCAGCAAACCAAATCTTGATGTTGATCCGCCGATTCCGTTTGTAGTTGTTGAAGAACTGGAAAAACTGCTTGCTGCATATAAAACGTTTGCAGGGTTTACTTTAACATAGGTCGTATCAACTCTAATCCAATCGGCAACCATTTTTGTCGTATCAGCAGAATAGTCGTAATAGTTATAAGAGAATTTTTCTGAAAAAATATTTGGAATAACCTTTTTTAAACTGGCAGAAGTAGGATTGCTAATGTCTATCGTTAACGTGTAGTGCGATTAAAAAAGTGCAGATAAAATGTGTATAAAGATTGTGCATTTAACTGAAATTCAGTATATTAAGGAATATTTACCGCCAAGTAAAATAATCCTTATGCACAACCTTTCGGC
>JBPBQV010000019.1:0-180229 GCA_050955045.1 Janthinobacterium lividum
ATCAGCACCAAAATATAAAAATGAAACCTTTTTTAGACCAAAATTTTCTCCTGCAAACCCCAACTGCCCAAAAGCTTTATCATGAGTTTGCAAAAGATTTGCCCATAATTGATTATCACAACCATTTGCCGCCAGATCAGGTTGCCGGAAACATCAACTTTAAAAATCTGACGCAGGTTTGGCTTTACGGTGATCATTACAAATGGCGCGCCATGCGGGCAAATGGTGTAAACGAGGATTTCATTACCGGCCAAAAAAGCGATTACGAAAAGTTTGAAAAATGGGCAGAAACTGTTCCATATACGTTGCGCAATCCGCTTTACCATTGGACGCATTTGGAATTGCAACGCTATTTCGGTATCCACGATTTATTATCTGCAAAAACAGCACAAAGCATTTACGATAACGCTACAGCAAAATTGCAAACGCCGGAATATTCGGTTCAGGGTTTGTTAAGCAAAATGAAGGTGGAAACGATTTGTACAACCGATGATCCGTTGGATAATCTGCAATTTCATCAGCAATTAAAAAAAGAAGGCGGATTGGTGAGAATGCTGCCCGCTTTTCGTCCGGATAAAGCGATGAACCCTGACGATTTGGAAGCTTTAAACACTTACATCAACAAACTGGAAGAAGTAACAAATACTTCAATTGATAATTACGATGCTTATTTATCAGCTTTAAAAATGCGTCATGATTACTTTGCAGAAAATGGCTGTAAAGTTTCCGATCATGGTTTGGAGCAGATTTATGCAGAAGATTATACAGATGAAGAAATCCGAAGTATCTTCCAAAAAATACGTGCTAAAAGAAGCATCAGCCATGAGGAGAACCTGAAATTCCGTTCAGCTTTACTGTTTGAATTTGCCGTTTGGGATCACGAAAAAGGTTGGGTACAGCAATATCATTTGGGTGCGTTGCGAAATAACAACGCGCGGATGCTGAAAATAACCGGGCCGGATGCAGGCTGGGATTCGATAGGTGATTTTAGTCAGGGAAGGCAATTGTCCAAGTTTTTAAATCGTTTGGATACAGAAGATCGCTTGGCAAAAACAATCATTTATAATCTTAATCCTGCTGATAATGAATTGATTGCCACCATGATTGGTAATTACAACGATGGTTCTGTTGCCGGAAAAATACAATTTGGCTCGGCGTGGTGGTTTTTAGATCAGAAAGATGGCATGACGAAGCAGATTAACGCGCTATCCAACATGGGCTTATTGAGCAAGTTTGTTGGAATGCTAACTGATTCGCGCAGCTTTTTATCTTTCCCGCGGCACGAATATTTCCGTAGATTGTTGTGTAATTTGTTTGGAGATGACGTGGAAAACGGCGAATTGCCAAACGATATGGAATTAATCGGAAAGATTATTTCTGATATTTGCTATTACAACGCCAAAAATTATTTCGACTTTTAAAATGGGCAAAATATTAAGTTTTGGCGAATTGCTACTGCGGATTTGTCCGGATACAGAAGGAAATTGGCTCAAAGAAAACTCGCTGCCATTTTATGTTGGCGGAGCAGAATTAAACGTTGCTACAGCTTTGGCTTTATGGGATTTACCTTCAGCTTACCTGACTGCTTTGCCGGAAAATATGTTGTCGGAACAGATTCTGCAATATTTACAGGTTAAAAAAGTAGATACTTCGGCCGTAATTTTCCAGGGAAACCGGATTGGAACTTATTATCTCCCGAAAGGAAAAGATTTGAAAAATGCCGGTGTAATTTACGATCGTAATTATTCGGCTTATTCAGAACTTCAACCCAAAACTATTGATTGGGATGCTATTTTTAGCGGTGTTTCCTGGTTTCATTTCAGCGCAATTTGTCCGGCAATCAACCAAAATGTAGCGGATGTTTGTGAAGAAGCTTTAAAAGCAGCTTCAGCAAAAAACATTTTTATTTCTTTGGATTTAAATTATCGCGCAAAACTTTGGAAATATGGTAAAAAGCCAATTGAAATTATGCCAAATCTGGCGCAGTATTGCGATCTGATTATGGGTAATGTTTGGGCGGCCAACCAAATGTTGGGAACAGATGTGGATGAAAATATTCACGAAATCGGGACAAAAGAAAATTACTTAAATCACGCGGTAAAAACTTCTGAAGCCCTAATCAAAGCTTTTTCCAAATGTAAATATGTGGCCAATACTTTCCGCTTCGGTGATCCGGGAATTGAGTATTATACTACTTTGTTTACCGATGGAAAATTGGAGGTTTCGCAGGAATATTCCGCAGCAAAAATTGTAGATAAAGTGGGCAGCGGCGATTGCTTTATGGCCGGATTAATTTACGGTTTGTACAAAAAATTGCCGGTAAAAGAAGCATTGGAATTTGCAACAGCGGCAGCTTACGGCAAATTGTTTATTGAAAACGATGCGACTACGATGAGTGCAGAAGAAGTAAAAAAGACGATTAAAAAATGAGCAGTAAAAAGCAAAAGTCTCTAAATAAAATACTGGAGCAGGGCACTTTGCCTTTGTTTTTTTATAAAGATGCAGAAGTTAGTTTAGAAATTACCCGAACACTTTATAAAGCTGGTGTTCGCGTTTTTGAATATACCAACCGCGGGCCGGAAGCATTGGAAAACTTTAAGCTGATGCGCAAATTGGTTGATGCTGAAATGCCGGATCTGGAATTAGGCATCGGAACAATTAAGTCGGTAAAAGAAGCACAGGATTTTCTGGCAGCCGGAGCAGATTTTTTGGTGAGTCCGATTGTAAACCCAAAAGTTGGGCAAATGGCTTTGGAAGCTGACTTACTTTGGATTCCGGGTTGCATGACACCAACAGAAATTTTTCTTGCCCAAGAAAATCAGGCAGCTTTGATCAAACTCTTTCCCGCAAATATTCTGGGTGAAGCTTTTTTATCTTCCATCAAAGAATTATTTCCGGGCCAGCCTTTTATTCCAACAGGAGGCGTAGAATTAACCAAAGAAAACATTACTGGCTGGTTTAAAGCAGGTGTAAGTGCTGTAGGTTTGGGCAGCAAGCTCATCAGCAAAAAAGTAATGGAAGGTAAATTATATGATGAGCTTTTTACTGCTACAAAAGAAGCACACGAATTAGTAAAATCCTGCAGATCAATCTAAAATAAAATGGACAAAAAAATAGGTAAATACCGCTGGACAATCTGCGCATTGTTGTTTTTTGCTACAACCATAAATTATTTAGACCGACAGGTTTTGAGCCTGCTTTCGGGCAGGTTGGAAGAAGAATTTCACTGGTCTAACACAGATTATGCAAATATCACGGCTGCGTTTCAGTTTATTTATGCTATTTCCATGCTTTTTGCAGGGCGATTGATTGATAGGTTAGGCACTAAATGGGGTTACGCAATTGCAATCATCATTTGGTCTTGCGGTGCTATTTTACACGCAAAAGCCATCCCGATTGGCGGGGCAATAGCTTCTATGTTTGAAGTGATTGGTGTTACCGGATTATCTGTATCTGTACTGGGTTTTGTTTTTTCGAGAGCCGTTTTAGGTTTTGGTGAATCAGGGAATTTCCCGGCTGCCATTAAAGCAACCGCCGAATATTTTCCTAAAAAAGAACGTTCGTTTGCTACTGGTATTTTTAACTCTGGTGCTAATATTGGAGCTATTTTGGCACCGGCGACTGTGCCTTATATCGCTAAAATCTGGGGTTGGGAAACTGCATTTTTAGTTATTGGAGGAGCTGGTTTTTTGTGGCTGATTTTCTGGTTTATTTTTTATGATAAGCCTGAACAACAAAAACGACTAACTAAAGATGAATTAGAATATATACTATTAGATACAGATGAAAAAGTAATCGTTCCAAGCGAATCTGAAATAGAAGCTAAAAAAGTTTCCTGGTTCAAATTGCTGAGTTATAAACAAACCTGGGCTTTTACGTTCGGTAAATTTATGACGGATGGCGTTTGGTGGTTTTTCCTGTTCTGGCTGCCATCTTTTTTAAAAGCGCAATACGGAATGGAAGGCACGTCTATTTCTTTCCCGTTGTTTGTTTTGTACAGCATGACCATGATCGGCAGTATTGGTGGCGGCTGGTTTCCTGCATATTTTCTCAAAAAAGGGTATAATGCTTATGAAGGCCGCATGAAAGCGATGATGATTATCGCTTTATTTCCATTGGTAATTTTGTTGGCTCAGCCATTGGGGCATTATACTTATTGGGTTCCGGTGGTTTTAATTGGCATTGGCGCATCCGCACATCAGGCCTGGTCGGCAAATATTTTTACTACAGTTTCAGATATGTTTCCTAAAAAAGCAATTGGCTCAATTATTGGAATTGGTGGTATGGCGGGCGGTATTGGCGGTGTAATTGTATCAAAAGTTGGCGGTGCATTGTTTGATCACTACAAAGCACTTGGCCATATTCAAACCGGTTATACCATTATGTTTACCTTTTGTGCCATTGCCTATATTATCGCATGGACTGTAATGAAAGCTTTGGTACCCAAAATGAAAGCTATTGAATTGTAGATTGTAACTAATATTTTAAAACGTTGAGCACAAATTTAAATCTCGAAACTATTTTTGTAGAAGAAAGCCAGATTCCGCAGGAATATTTATTGCCGGAGCAGATTATCCAGCGCGAATATCTCTCCAACGGCGAAATGAAAAAATGGGATGGCGAACTTAGTGAAGTATCGTCTCCGGTTTGCATCAAAACACCTGAAGGTTTAAAGCGAAAAGTAATTGGTGCTTTCCCGGTTTGCAGCACTAAAGAAGCTATGGAAGCTTTAGATGCAGCATTAACTGCTTACGATAGCGGCCGCGGCGAGTGGCCAACTATGAGTGTTGCAGACAGGATTCAGCGCGTAGAACAGTTTACCTTTAAAATGGTAGCGCAAAAAGATCTGGTGGTGAAGCTGATTATGTGGGAAATTGGTAAACCTTACACAGAATCTGTTAAAGAGTTTGACCGAACGGTTGAATATATTAACGCTACGATTGATGCTTTAAAAGATATTGATCGCGAATCTTCTCGTTTTGAAATTGAACAGGGCATTGTAGCACAGGTTCGGCGTTCGTCATTAGGTGTAGTTTTATGTATGGGTCCGTTTAATTATCCGTTGAACGAAACGTTTACCACACTGATTCCGGCATTGATCATGGGCAACACAATGTTGTTTAAACCGCCGAAACATGGTACTTTACTGCACTATCCGCTGTTAAAAGCTTTCCAGGAATGTTTTCCAAAAGGCGTAGTTAATACCATTTATGGCCGAGGCGCAGATATTGTTCCGCCATTGATGCAATCCGGAAAAATCAATGTTTTAACGCTGATTGGTTCCAGCAAAGTTGCTAACGAACTGAAAAAGCAGCATCCGAAAGTAAACCGATTGCGTGCTGTTTTAGGTTTGGATGCGAAGAATGCCGCTATCGTTACCAAAAATGCGGATATTAAACTGGCTGTCAGCGAAATCGTTTTAGGAGCGCTTTCTTTTAACGGACAGCGTTGCACAGCGTTAAAAATTATTCTGGTACATCAAGATATTGCAGATGAATTTTTGAAGGAATTATCCGCAGCAATAAGCAATTTAAAATTTGGAATGCCTTGGGAAAAAGGAGTGAACTTAACGCCACTTCCGGAACCGGGAAAACCTGCTTATTTACAAGCCTGTTTGGATGATGCTATTGCCAATGGCGCAAAAATCATCAATGAAAACGGCGGCGAAAATGTTGCTTCTTTTGTTTATCCGGCGATTGTTTATCCCGTGAACGAAAAAATGCGTTTGTACCGCGAAGAGCAGTTTGGGCCAATTATTCCGGTGATCCCGTTTAACAATCTGGAAGAAACGATTGATTATCAGATTGATTCACCTCATGGCCAGCAAGTTAGTATTTTCAGCAATGATGCTAATGAAATTGCATCGCTGATTGATCCTTTTGTAAACTTGGTTAGTCGCGTAAATATCAATTGCCAATGCCAGCGTGGCCCGGATATTTTCCCTTTTACCGGCCGTAAAGACAGTGCTGAAGGAACGCTTTCTGTAGTTGATGCATTACGTGCATTTTCGATTCGTTCCTTAGTGGCCACAAAACTGAACGACAGTAACAAAAAACTGATCAATGAAATTGTGAACAATAATGAATCGAACTTTTTAAGTACCAAATACATTTTTTAGTTGGTAAAAGAAGCATCATAAAAAAGCTTAACCAAATGTGGTTAAGCTTTTTTTATGCATCTAAATTGCAGTAGTTTAAATTGCAGGCATCCAACCACGAAAAACATTTTGCAATGTGTATTGCTTGGCCTCTTCATCTGATAATTGTTTTGCCCATTTCATTCTCTCTGCTGCGTTTGCGCCTGGCCCAATGCTTTTGTACTCAGCATATTGCGCAGTTTTTTCGTTGCTTTCTTTACCCCAATTATTCCAGCCTTTTGGGTTGATTTGCTTGCCTAAATCGCAGTTTAAAAAAGCAACTTTAGCAAAAGGCCGCCACGGCCTGCCGAGAAAAAAAGAACCTTCCGGCGCGTTGCCGGTAATTTTGCAATGCGAAAAAACGTAACCATATTTGGTGCTATCCGGCGTGGATGCAGCGGTTACAAAGCCACTTTTTTTGCAAAACAGTTCGCAATCCTCAAAAACAGCGGTAGAAGAACCGAAAATAAAATCGACCGTGCCTTCAATATAACAGTTTTTATAATATTGCCGACTGCCGTAACCAAATGTGTAGAGCGTATCTTGAAAGCCGAGAAAACGGCAGTTTTTAAAAATCAAACGATCTCCGGCTGTCCAAACGGCAACCGCTTGTCCAACCGGCCCGGCAGTATTTTGAAAAGTGATATTTTCCGCAGAAAAATCATTGCCGTAAACAAAAAATCCCGCAGATCCTGAAGTTCCTATTTCTTCACCAAAACGATTCTTTTTTTGGTGGTAATCATCGTAAGTAATAATAGTTTTTTCTGTATTCTCACCAATAAACTTTACCATCGTTTTATTCGCAGCAAGAGTTATTTTCTCTTTATAAATACCGTTTTTAATAAAGATAATAGTAATTTGTTTGCGCAATTCTGGAACGGCATTAATAGCTTCTTGAACGGTTTTAAAGGTGCCGCTACCATCTTTTGCTACGATAAAATCGTACTGTTTTTGTTGTGCTTTTGCAGAAATTCCGGCAATTAATAGTGCACAAAAAAGTATCGGTAAAAGAAGTATTGGTTTAATGTGATTTTTCATAGTATAGAAACGCTGGTGTGCATCAATTTTTAGCATAAGCTTTTACCACTTGGCGGGAAGTTCCCAAGCCGTCAATCCCTAGTTCAACCACATCGCCTGGTTTTAAATAAACCGGCGGATTGAAACCCAAACCAACGCCTGCAGGTGTTCCGGTAGAAATGATATCGCCGGGTAACAACGTCATGAACTGGCTGAGGTAAGAAACCAGTTTTGGCAAACTGAAAATCAAATCATCTGTATTGCCATCCTGCAACATTTCGCCATTTAATTTCAGCCACAAACGAAGCTTGTGTACATCTTCAATCTCATCCGTAGTTGCTAAAAACGGACCAACTGGCGCAAACGTATCGCAGCCTTTGCCTTTGTCCCACGTGCCGCCGCGTTCCAGCTGAAATTCGCGCTCAGAAACATCGTTGTGCAGGCAATATCCAGCTACGTAATCCATTGCGTTTGCTTCCTCTACATAACTTGCTTTTTTACCGATCACCAAAGCCAGTTCAACTTCCCAATCTGTTTTTACAGAGTTTTTGGGGATGATGATCTCATCATTCGGGCCAACCAAAGCTGTGGTAGATTTGAAGAACAAAATCGGTTCTTCCGGAATTTTAGCACCAGTTTCATTGGCATGTTTAGCATAATTTAAGCCGATACAAACGATTTTGGAAGGCCGTGCAACCGGCGAACCCAAACGCTCTGTATCCGGAACTTCAATTAATCTGCCTTGATTGGCTTTTACAAATTCTTCCAAGCGTTCTAAACCATTATCTTCAAAAAATTGTTCGTTGTAATCTCCGCCATAAGCAGAAACGTCGTAACGGATATCATCGATAATGACGCCTATTTTCTCTTTTCCGGCATCGCCGTATCGTATTAATTTCATGGTTATAATTTTAGGTTGATAAAAACAGTATGCGTCTTTTACCAGTATTTTTTAGTTGTTCAGTTTGATAAAACCGCCATCCAGCGGATAATCGCAACCGGTAACAAAACCAGCTTCATCAGAGCATAAATAAAGTGCTAAAGCGGCAACTTCTTCCGGTTCGCCCATGCGGCCAATGGGTTGACTGGCAGATAATTTTTCAAACATCTCTGCTTCTTTTCCGGCATAATTTTTTGCGATAAAACCATCTACAAAAGGCGTGTGGATACGTGCCGGAGAAATGCTGTTACAACGAATCTGATCATCCAGATAATCCCGTGCAACGGATAAAGTCATGGCAAAAATAGCACCTTTACTCATCGAATACGCAAAACGATCTGCCAAACCAACCCAGGCTGCAATAGAAGCCATATTTAAAATAACGCCGCCGCCATTGGCTTTCATATTTGGGATGGCCGCATACAAGCAGTTGTAAGCACCTTTTACGTTGATGTTAAAAACGCGTTCAAAATCAGCTTCTTCGGTTGTATCGGCACGACCAATATGCGCAACTCCAGCGTTATTAACCAGAATGTCGATCTTATCTATCTTCATAAAAGTTTCCAGAATTTGCTGCTGGTTGCTTACATCGGCACTGTAAACAAAAGCTTTTCCACCCGCATCTTCAATTTCGGTTGCGGTTTGTTCACCAGCTTCTGCATTCAGTTCGATGATGTGTACAATTGCGCTTTGCCTGGCAAAAAGCGTGGAAATTGCTTTGCCAATACCGCTTCCGCCGCCGGTGATGATTACGTTTTTACCTGTTAAGCTAAACATGATGCTGTTTTTATAGTTGAAAAATTTCATCCATCAATAACCATTTTTCGCCGGGTTTTGCAGTGGGAAGTTCTTGCTGATATTTCCACATCAATTGCTCCCATTCCTGTACTTTTGGATTAGCGGCGTCCATTTTGGCTTTCTTTTCAAAACTGAAACTTTCATCCGTTTCCATAATCATGAACAAGCGGTTTTCCAATACATAAATTTCCATATTGGTGATTCCGGCATCGGTAATGCTTTTTTTAATCTCTGGCCAAACTTGCTGGTGATGGGTTTTGTATTGAGCAATCAGTTTAGGATCATTTACCAAATCCAGTGTAAAACAGTATCTATTCATCAGCTTAAATTTATAATATGGGTGAAATGATTTCCTGTGGTTTTACTGTTGTACGATGTCCTTTCCAGCCAAAAAAAGCAATAACAATAAAGCAAATCAGCGGTACAAAATAGCCAAATTGTACGTTGCCGCTTGCATCGCTGAGGTAAGCAAAAGCACGTGGCAAAACGGCACCACCAACAATAGACATGATGATTAAACTACTGCCAAAGGCAGTATCAGCTCCCAAATTTTTGATGCCGAGCGCAAAGATGGTTGGAAACATGATCGACATAAAAAAGCAAATGGCAATAACCGTGTAAACCGTAAATAGGCCATGACCATAAATAGCTGCTAAACAAAGCATGATGTTGATGGCAGCGTAAATGGCCAGTAAACTTGCCGGCTGAACATATCTCATTAAAAAAGTACCGATGAAACGGCCAATCAAAAAAGCAATGCCGCAAACGCCCAGATAATCTGCTGCTTTTACCTCGGTAATTCCGGCAGATTTGGTAGCATATAAAATAAACAGACTGAAAACGGAAACCTGTGCACCGATATAAAAAAACTGCGCCGCAACGCCCCAGGCCAGATGTGTATGTTTTAACGTTTGGAATATGTTTTTACCGGCAGCATGTTGCTCTGCTGATTCGATTTTCGGCAGTTTAGTAAAAGCAAAAACAATGGCAATTGCCACCAGAATTGAACCTAAAATAAAGTACGGCGTTTTTACGGATGACGCTTCGGTAGCCAAAGCAATTTTACGTGCAGCGGCAGACATTTGGTTTAAAGCTTCATCCGAATAACCTTTTGTTAAGATAATCCGCGCACCAATTACCGGAGCCAGTGCAGCAGCCAGGCCGTTAAAAGATTGCGCAAAGTTGAGGCGTTGTATCGAGCTTTCCGGATCGCCTAAAGAAGAAATATACGGATTGGCTGCAGTTTCTAAAATGGTTAAACCACAGGCGATGATAAATAAAGCCACCAAAAAAAAGCTGTATTGCTGCGTGTTTGCAGCCGGAATAAACAGGTAACAACCCAAAGCAAACAGCAGCAAACCAACTATAATCCCGGTTTTATAACCATATTTCTGCATGATAAAACCCGCCGGTAAAGCCATGATAAAATAGGCGATAAAAACAGCAGAATCTACCAATGTAGCTTGTACCGTTGTAAGCGTAAAAGATTTTTTAAGGTGAGGAATCAGTATTGGATCAAGATTGTGTGCAAATCCCCACAAAAAGAATAAAGAAGTAATTAAAATTAGTGGAAATAGGTATTTATTTTTAGACATGAAGCAGTTTGTGAAAGGTTTAAATTGGTTTGCAAAATATAGATTTTCTCCCGAAGTAATACCAAATTTTATATGATAAAAGAAGTATTGGCTGTCAGATTTTTTGTTCCCAAACGCTGCATAAGTGCAAAATTGTATCCACTGCTTTTTGCATATCCTGCACCGAAACCCATTCCTGTTTCCCATGAAAAGCATGTTCGCCGGCAAAAATATTGGCACAAGGCAAACCAATAAATGATAACCGCGAACCATCTGTGCCGCCGCGGATACTGCGTAAATGGGGTTTCAAACCTGCCCGGCGTATCGCTTCTATTCCGTTTTCAATTACCTGCGGATATTGGTCTAAAACCTGTTTCATGTTGCGGTACTGCGGAGAAATTTGCAAGGTAAAAGAAGCATTCGGGAAATCCTGCAAAACAGTTTTTGTTACCTGCCGGATAACTTCAGCGTGATCCTGTAGTTTTTCATCTTCAAAATCGCGGATGATAAAATCAATAATCGCTTCTTCTGCTTGTCCGTTTACAGCAACCGGATGGATAAAACCTTCTTTACCAAAAGTATTTTCTGGTGAAAGATTTGTAGGAAGATCAGCCAGAATCCTTCCGGCAATTTTAAGGGCACTTTCCATTTTACCTTTGGCAAAACCGGGATGCGCGCTCACGCCTTTGATAGTTAACCGCGCGCCATCCGCAGAAAAAGTTTCATTTTCTATTGTTCCTGCCGATTCTCCATCCACAGTATAACCAAAATCTGCACCCAGTTTTTGCATGTCAACTTTATCTACACCGCGGCCAATTTCTTCATCCGGCGTAAACAAAATGCTTATTTTACCATGCTTTATTTCCGGATGATCTGTTAACTGTTTGCAAGCATCCACAATTGCGGCCAGTCCGGCTTTGTTATCTGCACCGAGCAAAGTTGTGCCACTTGCGGTAATTACATCATTTCCAATTTGATTTGGCAAATCCGGATGTTCTTTCAAACGTAAAATAACGGTTGTATCATCCGGCAAAACCAAATCCTGGCCCTGATAATTAGTATGAATAATTGGCTTTACATTTTCTCCGCCACAATCCGGCGAAGTATCCATATGCGAGCAAAAGCAAATTACCGGAACCGCTTTCTCCGTATTGGCCGGAACGCTTGCGTAAACATATCCGTATTCGTCCAGATGCGCATCTTTTAAGCCGATTTCCAACAATTCTTTAACCAGTAATCGACCCAAATATTTCTGTTTTTGGGTAGAAGGAATGGTTGTGGATTCCGGATCTGACTGTGTATCAATCGTTACATAATCCAGAAATCTATTTTTTACAGTATAACGCAACATAAGCGAATCAATCATCGTTAAACATTTTTGATAATAAGTTAATAATTCTATTTTTGGAAATAGCGTTCTCAAAAATATATACGATTTTATGTTATCCGGCCTGATCACTAAAAAATATAACCTCTTGAAAAAGTTTTCCTTATTTGTTGCCTTTGTCGTGATCAGTTTGTCCGTTTCTGCCCAAATTGGCTATAATTATCATCAGTTTAGTTTAGGTGCCGGTATCAGCAATGTTAAAGTTCATGGCGATTTGAATAAAGCATATGCCCAAAATGCTTATAACTTCAATATAAATTATCATTATACACCTTTTGTTACTTTTAGTACCGAAGCGCAGTTTGGCAAGTTGCAAAGTGCCAATGCCGATACAACTTTGGCTTATTACGGAGAGCAATCCAGCAACAAATACACAGCTGTAATTTTTCATGCGGATGTGCAATTGGGCGAGTTTATCAATTATAGTGATGATTTTAGTTCGATTCCTATCCTAACTAAAATCTTGAACGGCGCCAAAAATATTTATGTTGGTACGGGTGTAGGTATTATTTTTAATAAAATGGACTACATTAACCGCACAGATTTTATTGATCCTAACATCACTTTAGGCGGAAAGGATAAAAGCAACGAACTGATTATTCCCGTAAGGATTGGTTACGAATATAAAATATACAATGGTTATGATGAACCGCAAATCCGAATTGATTTAGGTTATCAGGCAAATTTTTCTACAGGCGATAACATGGACGGTTTTAATTCTGGCAGATATGGTGATTGGTTTTCGCAGATTACGTTCGGCGTTAAAATCGGAATTGGCGGCATTACCTCATACCGTAAACCTATCCACGTCGGAATTTTTTAATTTAAAAGAAATTCAATAGTTTTATAGTTAAATTATTGATCTGCTTTCTTTAAAATAATATCTTGAAAAAATGTATTACTTTAACTGTTTTGCTGTTTTTATGCAGTAAAATTTCGTTTGCACAGTTGGGTTATAATTATTCTAGTTATAGCGTTG
Organism: Janthinobacterium lividum; assembly: GCA_050955045.1. Classification (GTDB taxonomy): domain Bacteria; phylum Bacteroidota; class Bacteroidia; order Sphingobacteriales; family Sphingobacteriaceae; genus Mucilaginibacter_A. Next base: position 12,832 of record JBPBQV010000019.1, read on the forward strand.
GTTTGGGCGGCGGCGTTGCTACCGCTGACGCTGATTTAAATAAAAAAATTAACAAGATTGCTTTTTTTGGAACAGTTAGCTATAACTACAGTCCGTTTGTAACTTTTACGGGTGAATTCCAGGTGGGAAAGTTAGCAGGAGGGAATACAGTTACTGATAAAGACACCCGGGCATTTGTTAATAATTTTAAAGCCCTAAATTTTTATGCAGATTTACAGATGGGCGAATTAATTGATTACAAGGACTATATCTTGTTAAATGTAATCAAAAATATTTATGTAGGCACCGGGATTGGGGTGATTTATAATAAAATGGCTTTTGTACAGCGCGTCAGCCTGAATAACCCCGGATACGTTTTTCCAGGTCAGGATGCCAGTACAGAATTAATGATTCCGCTAAGAATAGGGTACGAATTTAAACTTTACGATTTTTACCGCGAGCCATCTATCCGTATAAATGTTGGCTACCAAATGAATTTGGCTTATGGCGAGGGTTTGGATGGTTATAACGATCAGCCGCAAATATTTGATAATCATCATGTGGATAGATATTCCCTTATCGGTGTTGGCGTTAAATACGGCTTTGGCAGGCCTGTATCTTACAGAAAACCAATACACCGTTTTTAATTTATGAACATAGAGGATTTACGGGAATACTGTTTGCAAAAACCAGGTGCAGAAGAAACGATGCCTTTTGGTGATGATACTTTAGTTTTTAAAGCTGGCGGAAAAATATTCCTGCTACTTTCTTTAAAAGAAGCCAACCGTTTTAATGCAAAATGCGATCCTGATTTAGCGATTGATCTGCGCGAACGTTATAGCAAAGTGCAGCCAGGTTTTCACATGAATAAAACGCATTGGAATACTGTTTTTATCGATGGAAATCTTTCGGATAAGCAACTGCTGGAAATGGTTGATCATTCTTACGAACTAATTGTAAAAAGCCTGCCGAAAAAAATACAGTAAAGTCTGCAATAAAAAGGTTGATAAAAGAAGTATCTTCCTGATTCTTTTCTATCTTTTCCGCATGAAAACTTTCTTGTTCTGCTTTTATATCTTGCTGATCAATATCTCAGCAAAAGCACAATTAACGCCTTTCGAAAAAGATCCGCAGAAAAACACAACAGCTACGTATGCGCAAATTGTAAATTATTACCAGCAGCTGGATAAGCAGTACGATCAGCTAAAAGTTTACAACATCGGCACAACAGATATTGGCAAACCGCTGCAACTGATCGTGCTTTCAAAAGATAAAATCTTTGATCCGGTTTTAATTAAAAAGCAAAATAAAAGAGTTATCCTGATCAACAATGGCATTCATCCCGGCGAACCGGAAGGAATTGATGCAAGTATGATGCTGGCTCGCGATCTCCTGAAAAAGAACGCATTACCAAAAGATGTTGTGGTTTGTATGATTGCAGTTTACAATATTGATGGCTGTTTAAACCGCGGACTCTCGCGCGTAAACCAAAACGGACCAGCTGCTTATGGTTTCCGCGGAAATTACCGAAACCTGGATTTGAACCGCGATTTTATTAAAGCTGATTCTAAAAATGCGCTTGCTTTTATGCAAATATTGAATACCTGGAAACCAGATGTTTTTTTGGATAACCATACCAGCGACGGCGCAGATTATCAATATGTGATGACACTGATTGAAACACAACACAATAAACAAAATCCGATTCTGGCAGATTATACCAGTAAAACACTTACGCCCGAACTGTTTTTACGCATGAAAAAAAGCGGTTTTGAGATGACGCCTTATGTAGAATCTGATGGCACAACGCCGGATTCAGGTATTGTTGCTTTTATAGAAACGCCGCGTTACTCTTCCGGGTTTACAGCGCAGCGCAACATCATCAGTTACATTACAGAAACGCACATGCTTAAAGCTTTTGCGCCGCGCGTAATTTCTACTTATGATTTTATGCAGCATTTAATCGACATCGTGCAGCGTGATGCTTCTTTTATCGGCAAAATAAAGGAGCAAGCAGATAATCAAACCAAAACTCAAAAAAGCTTTGCGCTGAACTGGGAATTAGATAAATCCAGCTTTGATACCATCAGTTTTAAAGGTTTTACCGCCGGTTACAAACCAAGCGAAGTAAGTGGTTTACCACGTTTGTATTATGATCGAACTAAACCTTTCACCAAAAATATTCGTTATTACAATACGTATAAAGCAACAGTTTTTGCTGATAAACCAATCGCTTACATCATACCGCAGGCTTGGGCAAAATTGATTAATTTGATGGAACGGAACGGCGTAAAAGTTCATCGCCTTAAAACCGATACTACTTTATCAGTTCAAACTTATTCCATTACAGATTATAAAACGCCGGCTCGTCCATTTGAAGGCCACTATCTGCACAACAATGTAAAAGTATCGGTAAAAGAAGCATCCATAAAATTTTACGAGGGCGATGTTGTGGTTTATGCTGATCAAACTTTAAACCGTTACCTTGTAGAAACTTTAGAACCGCAAGGCGCGGATTCGTTTTTTGCCTGGAATTTTTTTGATTCTATCCTCGGCCAAAAAGAATATTTTTCGGATTATGTGTTTGAAGATGTTGCTGCTGATCTGCTGAAAAAAGATCCGGAACTGAGAAAGAAACTGGAAGCCGAAAAATTAAAAAATCCTGATCTGGCAAAAAATGCGGCAGCACAACTCAACTTTGTTTATAAAAATTCACGTTACTTTGAACCAACTTTTATGCGTTATCCTGTTTATCGTTTAACGGCTCCGGCTCAACTCAATTTAAATTAACAACATGCTCGAATATTTATATGCAACGCCGGTAGCTTCAGCTATTTTCGTGATCACGGTTTTAACCAGTTTGCTGGCTTTTTCCAATCCCGAAATTTATGAAAAGCTGATTTTAAGTCCGTACCATGTTTACCGGAAAGATAAAGTTTATACACTTTTAACCAGCGGTTTAATTCATAAAGATTGGATGCACTTGTTATTCAACATGTTGTCTTACTATTTTTTTGCTTTTAATTTGGAACGGATTATCGGTCACTGGCAGTTTGCCGTTTTATATCTGGTGAGTTTGGTTTTAAGTGATCTGCCAACTGTAATGAAACATCGGGAAGATTTCTGGTATCGGACTTTAGGCGCTTCCGGTGCCGTTTCGGCTGTAGTTTTCAGCTTTATTATGTTTGATCCAATGACCAAAATGATAATTTTACCGCTGCCAATCCCAATTCCGGCAATCTTGTTTGGTGCTTTATATTTGGTTTACTGCGTTTATGCCGGCCGCCAACAAGCTGATACCATCAACCATGATGCGCATTTTTACGGTGCTTTAAACGGAATTATCATCACGATAATTTTGTATCCATCAGTAGTGCCGTATTTTTTTGGGAAATTGGGATTATAAAAGGAATTTTCCACTTTGTCGTTTCAACCGCAACGAGAAATGACAGAAAGAACAAACCATTATCCCGGCAATTCAATCTCCTCAGCCCGAATGAACATGCTGTTTTTATCAACCAAAAAACTCATTGGCTGTTCCGGGTTTTTAATGATTTCCAGCAGTAAAAATACCCAGGGTTTCCAGAAGTTTTCCAAAACCTGACCGTAAACTCTTGGCTTCCATTCATCAAAAAGTGGTTTTGCGCTTAATCCTTTTAGCGGCATGGCTTCTACATAAATTTTATCGTGGGCCGGAAGCAAATTATATTCCGGCAAACGGTTAAACAGGTAAGCGGAGTAAAAAATCCGCCCACAAAACTCTTCAAACTGAATCGGATGTAACGTTTGTCCGGCTATTTTATTTAGAATTTCCTGGTGATAAACCATATTCGCGCCGTTATCCTGCAAACAAAAAATAAACCCGAAATCGTTTAAGCGCAACGAAAAAGTGAGTGAATTAATCTCATCGCGATAATTAAATTCTTCTGTTTTCGAACCCATTTTAAACAGAAAAAAACTGTATGGCTTAAAATCCTCAAAAACTATCGGTAAAAGAAGCATCTGCAACATCATATGCAGCGAGCTGAATTTGTGCATCAGCGATTGCGAAATATTTAAACCTTGTCCTTCTGCATATTGCTGGCGGATAGCAGATTGCAACTCGTTAAAAATAATGCCGTACATAATTTTGCCCGACCAGATAAACAATTTCCAGTTATCCAGTTGGTTTACAGCTTCAAATCCTTGCTCAAAAGCAGCTTTAATTTCTGCTTCCAGCGGTTCAAAATAAAGTTCGTTTACTTCGGCAGAACAAGGCAATTTTAAATCTTTGTAAGTCGGGAAATTTTCGTCCAGCATTTTAAACGGCTGATCGTATAAATTATATTTTGATAGCAGCCAGGCTGGAAAAACCTGTATTTTTTCTTCTTCGGATTGCAGTGGTTTTCCGCTAAGAAAGCAGGTGCGGTTGCCAAAATTGAATTTGTCGAAAGGCTGGTAAATTTCCGTTTGCATATTTGCCAAAGATATAAATGATTTTGGGCGGGATTTTTTAGCTTTAACGATTTAACATGAAACTGACTTACCAACCTTACCAGCTCGAACTGAAATATCCGTTTGGTATTTCCAAGTTTACGCGAACTTCCACACCTTTAATGTTGCTTAAACTGGAATACGAAGGTTTTACGGGTTATGGAGAAGCTTCGATGGTTCCATATATGGGCGAAAATTTGGAAACGGCTACTGCATTTCTGCAAAAGGTTGATTTAAGCTCTTTTTATCACCCTTTTTCTATGGATGAAGTAATGACTTATTTAGACAGTCTTTCTCCCGAAAATCCCAATATAAAAGCTGCAATTGATCTAACTTTTCATGATCTGATCGGCAAAATCGAACAAAAACCATGTTATCAAATGTTTGGTTCCGATCCGCAGAAAATGCCAGTAACCAGTTTTACTTTAGGTTTGGATACGCCCGAAATGATGATTAAAAAAGCACAGGAAGCCGCGGATTTTAAAGTGATCAAAATAAAATTAGGCCGGGATAATGATGAAGAAATTATCCGCGCCATTCGTTCGGTTACCAACGTTCCGCTTTATGTAGATGCAAACCAGGGCTGGACGGACAGGCAGCAATCGCTCGATAAAATCTATTGGCTGCACGAACAAGGCGTAGAACTGATTGAACAACCGATGGATAAAAACGATGTAGATGGCAACGCGTGGCTGACTGAAAACAGTCCGGTTGCCATAATTGGTGATGAAGCCGTACAGCGTTTTTCCGATGTAGAAAAAGCAAAAGGCGTTTACCACGGCATCAACGTAAAACTGATGAAATCTGCCGGAATGTACGAAGGCCACCGCATGATTTTAAAAGCGAAAGAATTAGGTTTAAAAGTATTAATTGGTTGCATGAGCGAAACCAGTTGCGCTACTTTGGCCGCTGCGGCTTTGGCTCCGCTTTGTGATTGGGCTGATTTGGACGGGCCATTTCTCACTAAAAATAATCCTTACCAAAACCCTGCTTTTGTTGATGGAAAATATGTGCTAAAAGAAGCATTTGGATTGGGTTTGGTTTCAGTTGAAGGTTCTCTGTTGTAAGTTGCAAGTCTTTTGTGGATTTGATAGCTGAACTTTGTTGGTTCTGCACCTTGTTATCCTGAGCTTGTCAAAGGATTCTTCACAATAAAAAGATCAATCGTTTTTAAAATCCTTCGACAAGCTCAGGATGACTGCATGGTTGAAACAAATTGATTACACACAGAAAGCAGTACCAATTGGTGCTGCTTTCTTTTTAGGAAGTAAAAGAAGTATTAAGGTTTTTTAGTTTTTTTCATGGTAATTTCAACAACACCATTTTTGCCTTTATTACCAAATTTTTCTTCTGCTTTTTTGCTACTAAAAACACTAATGCTTTCAATATCATTTGGATCTGTTTTAGACAGAGCATTTTTATCAATTTCTTTTCCATCTAATAGATAAATCGGATCTATGCCCATAATTTTAGATTGGATGCGAACTACATCTGCTGGCGGACGTTGGCGTGCAGAGTCTTTTCCTCCAAATCCACTAAGGGTAAGTGTACCGTTATTAAATTGATTTAACGCTCTACCACGTTTAACTACACTATCTTCATCCATAAACTTTACTTTACCTTGAAGTAAGTTATTTTTTCCATCATCAAGCGTAAAATTGATTGGCATGGTATAAGCAACTCTAACAGGTTTACCTTTTTGTGTTCCAGGAATCCATTTAGGCGATGCTTCTAAAACACGGATTGCTTCTGGTCCGCAACCGCCGCCAATATTGCGCAGCACTTTGATACCAGTTAATGAGCCATCTGTTTCTACTACAAAAGTAATGATTACTCGACCTTGCGTTTTTTGATCCTTAGCAATTTTCGGATAACGAATCGCACCTGCTAAATAATTGCCAAAAGCGGATTCTCCGCCTGGAAACATAGGCAGTTTTTCTACTGATGCAAAACTTACTACATCAGAATCTGCAGGCGATTTAACGATAAGCATATTGGCTCTATTTGCTGCTGATTTTTTGTCTTCAATTACAATAATCTGAAGCTTTCCGGCAATGTTTTCAAATGCTCGAACTAAACTAACTGAATCAGTATTTGTAAAACTTACAGCAGATCCTTCGGTATATTCTGGTATTTCAAATTCTCCATCTTCATTAGTTATTGTGTTAATAGTATTTTGTTTATAATTTACTTTAACATTAGCAAGTGGCTTACCAAAGGTATTTACCACTTTTCCTTTTAATTTTTGAGCGATTATAGTTGGCAGTTTCAGCTTTGCCGCAGAACTTGGTAAAACGTTTATTTGATGTGATAAATCTACTGCTACTTCTCTTACCGTAGCATCACTATTAATTTTTTCTGAAAGTTTGAGAATCGTTCTCTGCTCGCTTACCGTTGCCGAAGTAAAAATTAGCATGGCAACAAAAAGTGGTGCCGAAAGTCCGTATTTAAGTAGCGCACTTCTTTTAGAAGGATTTTTATGTAACATCATAATGCGTTGTTTTAAAAGTGATTGATTAAAAAAGCTGTTGACTAAATGATTGGATTGTACACCCAAACTTTCACTCAGCAAAAGCATAGCGTAATCAGATTTATCTATGCCGAAATCAATAGCATTACGGTCAGCAATAAACTCGTGGTTGTATTTAATGGTTTTCCGGTAGAGGTAAATTACCGGGTTAAACCAGTTTAAAATCGTTAAAGCTTCAAACAAAAGCACATCGGCAGAATGAAACTGGATGGCGTGAACCTGCTCATGTTGCAGGATTACGTCTTTTTGCGGCAGATTTTCATCAACCTTAATCTTCCCAAAAAACGAAAATGCATTGTTAGTTTGCTCCGCTTGCATGTATCTTTTCAGCAATACAAAACGATAAATTAAGCGTGCTAAAAGAAGCATTGAAACCAGCCAGTAAACCGTTGTAAAAACTTGGGAAATGGTAAAACCGCTTTCGGCTTTCCCCGAAATCTGATATATAAAACCGGGATCTATATAATAAATAGTTTGCTGTACTTTTTGTGTGATAAACAGGTTTTTAACCCATTCGGATTGCATCATTGGAATAAAAAAAGACAAAATTGCTGCCGAAACCAGATAAATTCGGTTTAGCATAAAGTAAGTTTCTGTGCGTAAAAGCAACAGATAAAACCCGTAAAACAGCGCTAAATACAGGTTTGCCAGTAAAAGATAGTGCCACCAGTTCATGTTGGTTATTTGTTTTTAAGTTTTTCAATAAGCTTTAAAATCTCGTCTGCTTCTTTTAAGTCGATTTTTTCCTTCTCTACAAAAAAGGAAAACATGAGCTCTACAGAATTATCGAAATAGCCTGTCAGCAGTTTATCGGCAGAAAAATTCTGGTATTCTTCCTTGCTGATCAGTGGATAATACTGATGGCTTTTACCAAAAGATTTATGGCCGATAACACCTTTGGTTTCCAAAATCCGGATAAAAGTAGAAACCGTATTATAAGCCGGTTTTGGCGATGGCAATTCGTCGATTACTTCTTTTACAAAGGCTTTTTCCAACTGCCATAAAACTTGCATTATTTGTTCTTCTGCGCGGGTTAGTTCTTTAATTTGTTTCATAAAACTAAGTTAAAACTATTTTTTTAGTTTAACAACTAAAAACTTAAAAAAAGAACTTTTAAATTTTCATCACGTTATGGTTTTGTTTTTATTGAAGAAAATATCCTTATGAATATAACTTTCCACGGCGCAGCGCGCAATGTAACGGGCAGCAAACATTTAATAGAATTAACAGACGGAACACAGGTTTTGCTGGATTGCGGCATGTTCCAGGGAATGGGCGAACAAACCGATGAGCTAAATGAATACTTTGGTTTCGACCCGAAAAAGGTAACTTACTTAATCCTTTCCCACGCACATATTGATCATTGCGGATTGATTCCGCGTTTAGTGGCCGAAGGTTTTGATGGATCAATCTTCTGCACATCTGCAACCATGGATTTAGCCACAATATTGATGACAGATTCTGCACACATTCAGGAACAGGATGCTAACTACAGCAATAAACACAGGCGAAGAAAAAATTTAAAAGAGTTAAGTCCGCTTTATACTGAAGAAAATGTAACCGAAGCTTTGCGTTTATTCAAAATTGTAGCATATGAAGAAGAATTTAAAGTTTCTCCACAAATCACTTTAAAGTTTACAGATGCCGGCCACATTATCGGTAGTGCAGCAGTGCATTTATCTCTTTTGGATGAAGGAAAACTGACACAAATTACTTTCAGTGGAGATGTTGGCCGCTACAATGATTTATTGCTGAAAGACCCGCAGCCTTATAAGCAAGCGGATTATATTATTCTGGAATCTACTTATGGCGATTCGCTGCACAAAGATTTAGAACCAATTGAAGATCAGCTAAAGAAAATTATTAAAGAAACATGTGTGGAAAAAGGCGGAAAACTGATTATTCCAGCGTTTAGTGTTGGCCGAACACAGGAATTATTGTACGCATTAAACAGTCTGGAGTTAAAAGGAGAACTGCCTGATATTCCTTATTATGTTGATAGTCCACTTTCTGGCAAAGCCACGCAAGTTTTGATGGAACATCCGGAAGTTTATAACGCTGGTGTGAAAAAAGTGCTGGAAGTAGATGCCAATCCTTTTGCATTTAAAAGATTAAAATTTGTGGAGCTGGTGGAAGAATCCAAGGCTTTAAACAACAACTCGCAGCCTTGCGTTATTATTTCTGCATCTGGCATGGCTGAAGCAGGACGAGTAAAACATCATATCAAAAACAGCATCAGCAATCCTAAAAATACAATTTTGCTGGTTGGTTATTGTGAACCCAAATCCTTAGGCGGACGATTAATTAATGGCGATCAACAGGTAAGTATTTTCGGAGAAGAATATCAGGTAAAAGCCGAAATAAGAGCAATTAAATCGATGAGCGCGCACGGCGATTACGAAGATTTACTTCGTTTTTTGGCTTGCCAGGACTCAAAAAAAGTAAAGAAAATTTTCCTTGTTCATGGTGAATATAAAGTGCAGCAGAATTTTGCTGAACGCATTAAAACTTATGGTTTTAAAGATGTAGAAATTCCGGATCAGCATGAAAAAGTGGAATTGTAAGGTTGAGAGTTAAAAGGAGAGTCCTTCGATAGAATCAGGATGACAGGTTGCCGCGTTGTCATTTCGACCGAAGGGAGAAATCTTCTTTCAAAATGATTTTTTGGGTGATAAAAGGAGTATTTGAATTGATTGCTTTGAAGGAGATTCTTCCTAACGTCGGAATGACAAACTTGTTAAAACCATAAAATTATAACGATAAAAAGAGCATTAGTATAAAAACTAATGCTCCTTTTATCGCTTAAAAATTAAAAACCTAATTCAATGCAGCTGTTGCTTTTGGCAATTCTTTCCGCGGCATCATTTGTTCGCGTTGTGATGTATTGTACACAAAAGAAGCAACAATCGTAGCAGCCTGTTTCAAATCATCTTCCACCAAACGATCATAGGTATCTTGGTTACTGTGGTGCGTACGTGCAAAGTAATCCATCGGATCTTGGATAAACTGAAATCCCGGAATGCCAACTGCATCAAAGGAAACATGATCTGTACTGCCAGTATTGCGAATAGTTAAAGTTGTTGCGCCTAAATCCTTAAACGGTTCTAACCAGGCTTTAAATATCGGCGCAACGGTTTCGTTTCCCTGCATAAAAACACCACGAATTTTACCGGTTCCGTTATCTAAATTATAATAAGCAGATACTTTTTCCTGTTCTGTTTTTAACTGCATCGTTTTCGGATCGCCAAAATGATTCAAAACATAATTGCGAGAACCAAACAAACCCTGCTCTTCAGAACTCCATAATGCAATGCGGATGGTACGTTTTGGCTTAAAGTTGATTGCTTTTAAAATGCGCATTGCTTCCATCATTACAGCACTGCCTGCCGCATTATCTGTTGCGCCGGTTGCACTGTGCCAGGAATCAAAGTGGCCACCAATCATCACTACCTGATCTTTCAGTTTTTTATCTGTTCCGGCAATTTCTGCAACAACATTATAACCCTGCAAATCATTAGTAATGAATTTGGTTTTGATATCAGCTTCCATTTCCACTTTTTGACCGGCTTTCAGCAAACGTACAATTCGCAAATAATCCTCGCTGCTGGTTTCCAGTTCTGGTGCTACGGCTTTTGCGGTATCCGCATAAGAAGCGCCGTTAGTAGTAAAAACAGTTCCGTCTGTTCCGCGTGCCTGGCTCAATATCAAACCTACATTTTCATCCCTTAAAAAAGCACTCAATTTGGTACGGAAAGTACGCATCCGCATCATTGCTGCCATTTGCGGATTACCAGCAGGATTTCTGCGTGGCGCACCGGTTGACTGCGCCGTAGCTTTAGCCATATCATCCAATTGCGCATCGGTATAACGCAAAAAATCAGGCGTTGCACCGGCTGCCAAACTCATGCTTGCAGGTTCGTAAATAATAATTTTACCTTTCAGTTTTCCTTTGTATTGATCCATATTCATGCTGGTATCAGCCTTAACCAATACAATTTCGCTTTTAATTGGTCCATTTGTGCTAGGTGTCCACGCTTTTGGAATTGCAATAATTGCATGATAATAAGGAACGGTGATGGCTGCATAATTTTTTTCTATATCCCAACCTTTACCAAATTTGCCCCAGGGCTCCAGCTTACTATTAGTTAAACCATAGCTTTTTAATTCTTTAACCGCCCAGTTTTGTGCATTTTTTAAATTGGTAGAGTTGGATAAACGTGGTCCACTTACATCCGTTAAGTAAAATGCAGTTTGCATTATTTTGGAGTGATTTAAACCTTCATCACGAATTTTTTGCGTGATGGCTGCATCTGGTGCATCTTGTGCGAGCAATCTACCGGAAAACGCGCAAACTAAAATTAAAGAAAGAAGTAGGTTTTTTTTCATAAACATTGTTTTTTTCTGTTTAAGTAAAGATATTTAATAAAACAGATAAATATTTTATTTGCATTTAACAACTTTGTTACAGTTTTTTAAATATATTAAGTCTTAATTTGAGATTAATCATCTAAAAATTATCTTTAAAATACCAATGCTTCTTTTACAGATAAAAAATTGGTGTTTTAATCCTTAAAACATGAAGAAATTAATACTAAGTGCTGTTTTAGCAGCTGCAATCTATGCTCCAAGCTTTGCACAAACAACAATTATCAGGCAAGATCCGCAAATTAGTAAAATGGTGGATGAAGTTTCCTCGAAAAATATTGAAGCTATCGTTCGCAAATTAGTCAGCTTTAAAACCCGACATACTTTAAGCGATACCACCAGCAAAACCACCGGTATCGGTGCAGCCAGAAACTGGATTAAAGCCGAAATGGAAAGATACGCCACTGCATCTAATGGAAGAATGAAAGTAGAATTTGATACGTTTATCCAGCCAGCCGGAGGCAGAATCGATAAGCCAACCGTTCTAAAAAACGTACTGGCTACTTTAAAAGGAACTGACTCAAACGATACACGGATTTATATGGTTTCCGGTCATTATGATTCGCGCGTAAATGATGTAATGAACACAAATGCTGTGGAGCCTGGCGCAGTTGATGATGCTTCCGGAACAGCACTTTCGATGGAATTGGCACGTGTAATGGCGAAAACAAGTTTCCCGGCAACTATCATTTTTATGGCTGTTGTGGGAGAGGAGCAGGGTTTAAACGGTTCGACAAATGTTGCCAAACGCGCTAAAGCCGAAAACTGGAATATTGATGCCATGCTGAACAACGATATTGTGGGCAACACGTACGGCATGGAAACCGGTTTGAAAGATAACCGCAGCATCCGGGTTTTTAGCGAAGGCGTTCCTTCGACGGCAATTGCTTCCAGAACGGATACTTTGGTTGCGCGCCGTGCTGGTATCGCCATAAATTCTCTGGTTGGAAACGGCGGCGAAAATGATAGTCCGTCGCGGCAATTGGCACGTTACACCAAAGAAATTGGTGAACGTTATGTTGCTCAATTAGATGTAAAACTGATTTATCGTCGTGATCGTTTTTTACGAGGCGGCGATCAGACACCTTTTTTACAGCAAGGTTTTACCGCTGTTCGTTTTACAGAAATGAATGAAGATTTTAACCGTCAGCACCAGGATATCCGTACAGAAAAAGGGGTTACTTATGGTGATTTGCCGGATTTTGCTGATTATGATTATACACGGAAAGTTGCACGCATGAATTTATCAATTTTGGCAAATTTAGCTTTAGCTCCGGCCGAACCGCAAAATGTAGGTGTGATCACCAGTGGTTTAACTAACAAAATACAGTTAAAATGGGAAGCACCAAAAGCCGGAAAAAAACCAGCTGGTTATTATGTGTTGATGCGGGAAACCATCAGCCCGTATTGGGAAAAGAAGTTTTTTGTAACGGATACAAAAGCTGTTTTGGATTATTCTAAAGATAATTACTTTTTTGCGGTGCAAGCTGTGGATGAATTGGGACATGAGAGTTTGCCGATTGTACCAAAACCAGTCCGGTAAAGTTTAATTCAGATACTTCTTTTATCACTTAAATTACCAAACCTGTTGTTTAACTACTTCGCAAACGGTTTGAAAAAGATTCATCTTGCCGGAAAACAAAGAAATGGTTTCTGCGCTGGCAATTTGAAAAGAACGCAAATGTTCCAGTTCGTAATTAATGCCCAACAATAAAGCTAAAATTACAGGTGCTAAAAGAAGTATGAAAGGGTTGGCATTTAAGATGAAGTTTTTCATGGTTTGTTGATTTGATGAACCAAAGAAAAAGCTAATCTTAAAGTTACTAAATGGCTATTAGGCAAATCCGTAGGAAAAGCCGGTGAATGGCATTTTTTTACCGATGAAAATTTTACCGAAAGATTAAAAAATGAAATTAAACCTTTTAATGTAATGCTTCCCTAATTAAAATTTCTGCTTTCCTGACTAAAATTTCTGCGGATTGTTGCTCTGGTTTTATCATTCCCAAAACTTCAAACTCCAAGTTTAAAAAAGTACCTAACGGAAAAGTACCAAAGCAAACCATTTTCCAGGAATTACGAATTACAATCGGAACAAGTAAAGCTTCCGGACATTTCTTAAGTAAAGTTGCAACGCCTCCAATCTGGAAATCTTTTATCACACCATCTTTAGAACGCGTTCCTTCCGGAAAAATAACAGCCGACCAATTATTATCTTTCATTCGCGTACCTAATTTGGCCATTTCTGTTAGCGCTTGCCGTGAATCTTTACGGTCAATATTAGCACCACCACCATTTTTTAAGTTGTAAGAAATGGAAGGAATGCCTTTGGTCAGTTCAATTTTGGAAATAAATTTGGCGTGATACTTCCGCAGAAACCAAATTAGCGGCGGAATATCATACAAACTCTGGTGGTTGGCAATAAAAATAATTGGTTGATTTAGTGGAAACTTAAATTGATTTTTAAAGTTTACGGTATTTCCCAGCAAATAATAAGTAGAAACTAAGAAAAAATTTAAGATATCAACCACAAATTTATGCGCCTTATATCCGAAAAACCGAAAAGCGAGCCATTGCAGCGGATGAAAAATCAGCAGAAAAAACGTAAACGCAATATAATGCAGCGGCGTTAAAAAATAGCTTAACAATTTTTGCATGGTAAAAGAAGCATTGTCTTTTAAGCTGATAGTTGATTTTCTGATAAAAGAATGTAAACTTTCAGGACAGCTGCAATCGTGATAGCATCTTTAATTTCGCTGCGACAAACCATTTGATATACTTCTGCAAATGGCATTTTCCGAATAATTAATTGCTCGGTTTCTTCCGGTTCGGCTTCAAATTGTTCCAGGTTTTGGGCGAGATAGATAATTGCTTCTTCATCACAAACAGAATTTGAAAGATGCATGCGCTGAATTTCCGTCCATTTTCCGGCTTTTAAACCGGTTTCTTCCAATAGTTCTCGTTTGGCAGAATCTAGTGGAGAACTTTTTAACGGTCCGCCGCCTTCCGGAATTTCCCAGCTGTATTCATTCAGCGGAAAACGGGTTTGTCCAACCAGATAAGTATTCAGATTTTCATCCAGCGGTAAAACACCGATTGCTTTATTTTTAAAGTGGACTTTACCATAAATTCCAGGGTTTCCTGCTGGATTTAAAACTTTAAATTCCGTTACATTAATCCAGGGATTATCATAAATATTTTCTTCGGAAGTGATTTTCCAGGGATTTTTTTCAGATTCCATACGAGTAAAATTAGTAAAATTAATAAGATACAGAACCGAAGATTAAGCAGCTTTTCTGTATTCCGGCACATTAACCAACACAATTCCGATCAAAATGATAACTAATCCAACTAATTGTCCTTTTACCAAATGCTCGTTTGCAAAAAGCCATCCCAAAAAAACCGCAACTACCGGATTAACATAAGTATGTGTGCTGATCAATGCCAGCGGGCGTTGAGAAATCAGCCAAACAAAGGAAAGATAAGCGATAAATGAGCCGAAAATGATCAGAAAAATTAATCCGAACCAAGCTTCGGAAGGAACATTTGTAAAAGAGAAGGTAGAAACTTCACCGGTAAAAACAGCAATCAATCCGCATAAAACCGCGGCCGGAAGTAATTGCATACTACTGTTCATCATTACAGAACTTTCGCCTTTGCTGTTATTAATAATCAGCGAACCTAAAACCCACCAAAT
Source organism: Janthinobacterium lividum (assembly GCA_050955045.1). Taxonomy (GTDB): domain Bacteria; phylum Bacteroidota; class Bacteroidia; order Sphingobacteriales; family Sphingobacteriaceae; genus Mucilaginibacter_A. The sequence goes on from JBPBQV010000019.1 coordinate 27,933, forward strand.
GGCACTCAGCAAAACAACGAAAGTGGCAATTAAGCCCATGCTAGAATGATTAACCTGTAAATGATCAGCTTTTAAGAATAGGAAAATGCCTGAGAAACCAATCAGCAATCCTGCAAGAATGTATTTGTTGGAGAAGTAAATTTTCCAGTTTTTTCGGTCGAGCACTAAAACCCACAATGGTTCTGTGGCCACTAAAATAGCTGCTTGCCCGGAAGTGATATATTGTTCTGCCCAGGCAATTAAACCGGTTCCGCCAACTAACATCAAAATTCCGCTTAACACTTGTTTTAGCAGAAGTTTTTTAGGAGGAAAACGTTCGCCTTTTATTTTGCAATAAGCTAATAAGATAGTTCCGGCGATTAAGTAACGCAGACCAACAAGAATAAAGGGTGGGAAACCTTTGAGGCCGAAAGCAACAGCCAGATAAGTAGAACCCCAAATAAAATAGATGTTAAAAAAGGCAAATATCAGCAACAAACGCTGCAAAAGAGGACTAGATTTCATTTAAAAAACTTAATTTTCATTAAGCTGTACTAATCAGCCTAATGAAAATAGGTTGATAAAAGAAGTATCTGTTATAAACCAAATGCTTCTTTCACCTGATCTAAGTAATCCAGTTTTTCCCAAGTAAAAAGCTCAACTTCAACTTTAGTTTCTTCTCCGTTTGGAGTGAAAAAAGATTTGGTTACCGTTTGTGGCGTTTTACCAAAATGACCGTAAGCAGCTGTTTCTGAATAAATTGGGTTTCTCAATTTAAAACGGGTTTCGATAGCATAAGGTGTCATATCAAAAATGGCAGAAACTTTTTCTGCAATTATGCCGTCGTGCAAATCAACTTGAGCTGTTCCATAAGTATTTACATAGATTCCCATCGGTTGCGCAACACCAATTGCGTAAGAAACCTGAACCAAAACTTCGTTGCAAACGCCTGCTGCAACCAGGTTTTTAGCAATATGGCGTGTAGCATAAGCTGCAGAACGATCTACTTTAGACGGATCTTTACCAGAGAAAGCACCGCCGCCATGCGCACCTTTGCCGCCATAAGTATCTACAATGATTTTTCGTCCGGTTAAACCAGTATCGCCGTGTGGACCACCAATTACAAATTTTCCAGTTGGGTTGATGTGATATTTAATTTCAGCATTAAAAAAGTGGCTGTATTTTGGATATTTTGCCTGAACACGCGGAATCAAAATGTTGATTATATCTTCCCGAATCTTAGCCAGCATGGCTTTTTCTTCATCAAAATCATCATGCTGCGTAGAAATTACGATGGCATCGATACGAATTGGCTGGTTGTTATCATCATATTCCAACGTTACCTGCGACTTTGCATCTGGTCGCAAATACTTTATTTCCGAATTTTCTCTGCGAATTGCAGCAAGCTCGATTAATAAAGCATGTGCAATATCTAAAGTAAGCGGCATAAAATTATCCGTTTCAATTGTTGCATAACCAAACATCATTCCCTGATCACCGGCACCTTGCAACTGTTTATCTTCCCGATCTACACCTTGATTAATATCTGGAGATTGCTCGTGAATGGCAGATATTACACCGCAGGAATTTCCGTCAAACATATACTCACCTTTGGTATAACCGATTTTGTTGATAACATCGCGGGCAATTTTCTGAACGTCTAAATAGGCTTTGGATTTCACTTCCCCAGCTAAAAAAACTTGGCCGGTGGTAACCAAAGTTTCGCAGGCAACTTTAGAATCAGGATCGAAGGCCAGAAAATTATCAATTAGCGCATCTGATATTTGATCAGCAACTTTATCAGGATGTCCTTCTGAAACAGACTCCGAAGTAAATAAGTATGACATGTTTATTTAAGAAAAGCTATTAGTTTGTGATTAAACGGCTAAACAGAAGGATTGCAGCACAAAAAGGTTTATACACTTTAGCACTTTTTTTAAGGTGGTTGCAATCAATTCAAATCATTCCACTTGTTGTAAGGCAAAAATATAACATTTTTACAAATACGGTAATTACAATTTCATTTGTTTTTACAAAATTATATACTGTTTTTAGTAGCATAAAAACAGTATATAATACCAAGTGAAAAGAAAATTTATTAGAAAAAGTAGCGTTAAGCTTATTCTGATTTTTGATTGAAACCAAGTAATTTACAAGTTGAGTTTATTTTGATAGAATTGAGCAAGAAAAATAAAAATATTTCCGGCGTAGTTTATTCTACTGATCCTGGGTTTGAATATCAGCAGGAAAATTATGATGTATCAGAAATGCTACCTAACCAGCAACAGCAACTTAAAATATTTCTCGACCGTAAATCTGGAGGTAAATTAGTAACACGTATAGTAGATTTTAAAGGTAATGAAGGTGATTTGGAACAATTGGGCAAGAAGTTAAAAACAAAATGCGGTGTTGGCGGAACAGTTAAAGACGGAGAAATTTTAATCCAGGGAAATTTCCGTGATAAAATCTTAATTATATTAACTGCAGAAAACATTAAAGCAAAAATAGCAGGAGGATAGTTAGTAATAGTGTATATTTTACACTTAAAACTTGCATAAATTAATTATTTTCATTTTAATTGTAGAATAGAATTATTGCAGATAAAATACTTTTATTAGAATAAGTTTTTTATTTAGAATAATTTAAAAACCTAAATAGATTTAATATTAAACTTGTGTTAACTTATTTATGTAAATTGAAATAAAAAATAAATTTGTTTTTGCATTATTGCAAACACCATAATAAACTCTATATTTATAAAACTAAAAACTAACTAAAACTAAACAATCTAACAAAATGGCAACTACTCCACCAAAACCAACAACAGCAACCGTAAAAAAAGAAGGCTCAGGTTCATCGAGCATATTTGCATCTTTAGTAATTCCAATCGCTTTTGTCGTAGCTATATTAATTTACATGTTTATTTTAGGAGATCCAAGTCACTATAAAGGTGGCAATCCAGAAAATGAACCAGCAACTGGTGATTATTTTGGAGTTGTTCACAAGGGTGGACCAATTGTGCCCGTATTGATGACGTTCTTATTATGTGTAATTATCTTTTCTATTGAAAGATTTGTAGTTATTGGTAAAGCAGCTGGTTCTGGTAATGTTGATAATTTTATCAAAAAAGTTCAAGCTAATTTAAACTCAGGTAACATTGAAGCTGCAAGTGCAGAATGCGATAAACAAAAAGGTTCAGTTGCGAATGTTATTAAATCGGGTCTTAAAAAATACCGTGAAATGGAACTGGAAACTAATATGGATGTAGATCAAAAATGTTTGGCTATTCAAAAAGACATTGAAGAAGCAACATCTTTAGAAATGCCTATGCTAGAGCAAAACTTGACCATTATTGCAACTTTGGTTTCTATTGGTACTTTAACCGGTTTATTAGGTACAGTAACTGGTATGATTAAAGCTTTTGCTGCATTAGCATCTTCAGGAGCTCCAAACCAAGCTGCATTAGCAACTGGTATTTCTGAAGCATTGATTAATACAGCTTTAGGTATTTTCACATCAACGTTAGCAGTTATTGCATATAACTATTTTACTTCAAAAATAGATACTTTGACTTATGCAATTGATGAAACAGGATTTAGCATTGTTCAAACTTATGCTGCTTCCCACAAAAACAAGAGTTATTAAACTCTTGTTTTTCTATAATGAATTTATTTAATTAAATAAATATTAAGCATATATGCCAAGAGCACATGTAAAACGAAAAAGTACCGCTATTGATATGACAGCAATGTGCGATATGGCTTTTCTACTGCTTACTTTTTTTATTCTTACTTCTAAGCCCAAAACAGAAGATCTAGTTCCTGTTGATATTCCAGGATCATCTATAACGATCAAAGTTCCTGATGATGTAGCGACGCTAACTATTGGAGAAGGCAAAGTTTTTTTTGGTATGGAAGGTGAAGAAATACGTAAACAGACTTTAGAAAGTGTTGGTCAAAAGTATAACATAACTTTTACTCCTGCAGAGAAGAATACTTTTGGAACTTTGTCATCATTTGGAGTGCCGGTTGCAAGTTTGAAACAGTTTTTAGCTATGGATCCAGATAAACGCAAAGAGCTTAAACAGCCTGGAATTCCAACAGATTCTGTGAGTAATGAGTTATTTAACTGGGTACGTGAAGCGAGAGTATCCGCTAAAGCACTAGTAAATAAAGACTTACGAATTAGTATTAAAGGTGATAGTAAAGAAGAATATCCTACAATTAAGAAAGTAATTGGGATATTACAGAAACAAGAAGTAAACAAGTTCAGTCTAATTACATCAATGAGGGCTGCAAATTAATTTAAATTAAAGTAAAATGGCAGAATTAGATACCTCCGGGGGTGGCAAAAAAGGCGGAGGAAAAGTACGGAGTAAAAAAGCATCCACCCGTGTTGATTTAACAGCTATGGTAGATTTAGCATTTTTGCTAATTACTTTTTTTATGTTGACCACAACTTTAGCTAAACCACAGGCAATGGATTTAGCTATGCCGGATAAAGAAAAGGACAAAAAACAACAAGATCAATTACCTGTTCCTGCTTCCAGAACGATGACTATATTGCTTGGCAGTAAGGATAAATTAGAATGGTTTGTTGGCGAACCCGGTAAAGTAGCTCCAACCCCAGATAATTATGGTAAAACTGGTATCCGTAAAGCAATGCTTGATAATTATACACGGATTAAACAGCAATCTGGTGGTAAAGAGATGATTGTTTTAATCAAACCTTCTGATAAATCAAACTATAAGAATTTAGTTGATATTTTAGATGAGTTAAAGATTGCCAATATTCAGATTTATGCTATTGTTGATATTGTAGGAAATGAAGTTGAATCATTGAAACGAGATGGATTATACTAATTCTTTACATGATACAACAGTAATAATCAATTGTTAATTAACATTAAAAAATAACAACAATGGCAAGATTAGATATATTAGATCCGGAATGGATTGAAGTTGTTTTTAGTGGTCGGAATAAAGCTTACGGAGCTTATGTTTTACGTAAAGAAAATGCAAAAACATCTGTTCGGGCTTTAATTATAGCAAGCCTATTTTTTGTCCTTGCTATTGCAATGCCAACGATTATAAATAAACTTAAGGGATTTATTCCAAAGGCTGATGAAAAGGTAAAAATAGATGAAGTAGTATTAATGCCACCACCACCAGTTGATGCAACAAAACCACCTCCGCCGCCGCCACAAGTAGAACCACCAAAACCGAAAGTTGATCAAGTGCGTTTCCCGCCTCCAGTAGTAAAACCGGATAATGAGGTGCCAGAAAAAGATCCACCAACTGTGAAAGAGTTAGAAGTCAAGGATCCAGGGCCAAAAGATCAAAAGGGAGATCCTAACCAAGAGATTCGTATTGACGAAGCAGTAGGTAAAGCAGATATCACACAAAAAGTCGTAGAGGAAAATAACGAAGTTATTAGTTTTGCTGCAGTAGAAAAATTACCTGCTTTTCCAGGTGGTGAAGCGGCGTTTGGTAAATATTTAAGTAATACTATTCGTTATCCACCAGTAGCTAAAGAGAATAATACTCAAGGAAGAGTAATTGTATCTTTTGTTGTTGAAAAAGACGGTAATTTAACTGATATAAAAGTGTTACGTGACATTGGAGGTGGTTGTGGGCCCGAAGCAATTCGTGTTTTACAAAAATCTCCAAAATGGACACCAGGCATTCAAAATGGTAAACCAGTTCGTGTAGCTTATACTATGCCAATTAACTTTACACTTGCAGGAGAATAATAAGTTAGTAAAATGCTAAATTTATTTAATTTTAAGCAAAAACCGCTAAAACAGCGGTTTTTGCTTATTTTAGGGATAATCACATTTATTTGTTTTTTAGGGTTAGGATTCATGATTATGTTTTGGGATAAACTTCACTTGAACATAAGTAATAGTCAGAAATATGTATTTGGTTCCATAATTATTTTATATGCGGTCATTCGTTTTTCAAGGTTATTTAAAAAAGACGAAACTAAATAGTCTTAGATTATTTGCTTTTGTATCATTTATAATTGTATTCTCTTCATGTAATCAAAGTGAAAATACTACAGATCAATTTACATCTGGAAGATATCAGTTTGTATTTGATGAATCTCTTTCTCCAATATTAGACCAAGAGCTATATGTATTTAAATCGATTTTTACAGATGCTAAGCCTGATGTAGTTTACAAACCTGAAAACAAGGTTTTAGACTTAATTTTAAACAAAAAAGCAGGCTTTGCTGTAATGGGCAGAACTTTAGATTCTAAGGAAGTTAAGTTATTAAATAATAGAAATCTTCCTCCGATTATTGATAAAGTTGCAGTTGATGCAATATCAATAATTGTTAGAAAAGACTCTCCAGATTCAACAATGTTATTATCAGAAGTTAAAAAATTATTAGGTAAAAATAATAAAAGCACTAGAAGCCTCGTTTTTGATAATCCTAACTCAAGTATACTTAATTATTTAAAAAATCTTTCTGGGGTAGAGCAGCTGGAGCAGAAGAATATTTATGCTCTTAAAAACAGCAAAGAAGTGATTAATTATGTTGCAGCACATCAGAATGCAATTGGCTTTATAAGTTACAGTTGGTTAACAGAACCTGACAATGATTATACTGAAGCAGCAAAAAATATTAAATTAGTAGGAATTGGGAATGAAAATTTAAAAAATAAATCTATAGAGTATTTTAAACCAACGCAGTCTAGTATTGCTCTAAAACAGTATCCTTTAACTAGATCTGTTTATGTTATAGATTGTACTGGCAAGGTAGGTTTAGGTACTGGTTTTGCTGCATTTTTACAAAGTGAAAGAGGTCAGAAAATAATTTTAAAGTCTGGATTATTACCAGAGTTAATGCCAAAAAGAGAAATAAATATTAAAAAAGATTTTTAAAAATCCACATTTAGAATTTTAACTATGAAGATGATCAATAAAGTAGCAGTGACCATTTCTGGTTTAGCCATGTTAACTTCTTCTGCTTTCGCTCAAAGTTTGGCAGATGCCAAAAAAGCAATCGATGCAGAACAGTATCAGAAAGCTGAATCCATGCTAAAAAATCTTACACAAACACAAGCCACAAAAGATGAAAACTTTTTTTATTTGGGTTGGCTATACTTAAAAACAGATTATCCTGATTCAGCAAAAGCTTCGTTTACCAAAGGAATTAGTGTAAACCCGAAATCAGCTTTAAATTATGCTGGTTTGGGTGCAGTAGATCGTTTGGACAAAAATGCTTCTTCTGCAAAATCAAATTTTGATAAAGCAGTTGCTGCGATGGATAAAAAAGACACGCAGCCATATGTATACATTGGTAAAGCTTATTTATTAGGTACTCCGGATGCGAATGCTGCTATTCAGGTTTTACAAAGGGGGGTAGCCGCTAATCCTAAAGAAAAAAATCCTGAACTGTACGCTGCTTTAGGTGATGCTTATCGCACGCAACTTAAGAATACAGATGCATATGATAATTATTCTCAAGCATTAACTATTAATCCAAAAATGGTAAGTGCTGTTGTATCAAATGGTGTGATTTGGAAACAAGCTAATAATTTTGAAGATTCTGAAAAAGAGTATCGTAAAGCATTAGCAATTGACCCAAATTATGGCCCTGCTTATCGTGAATTAGCAGAAACCTATCTACGTTGGGGGAGAAATAGTACTATGGCTGTATCTATTGAAAAATATACACAAGCAGTAGATTTCTATAAAAAATATTTAGATTTAACAGATAGGTCAATTGATTCGAGAATGCGTTACGCAAGTTTCTTGGTTTATGCTCAGGATTACAAAGCTTTAGAACAAGAGGCAAATGATATTGCGAGGTTAGCACCTAAAAATAATTTATTAGTATATCGATATTCAGGATATGCAGCTTATGAAAACAAAAATTATCCTGCAGGATTAGAAGCTTTAAATAAATTTATAGCACAGGCAGATCCAAAAAGAGTAATTCCAATGGATTATTTGTACTTAGGTCGTTTGCAAATAGCGTCTGGACAAGATTCTGTAGGTATTAACACATTAAAAAAATCTTTGCAATTGGATACAACACAAGTTGACATATATGGTGAAATAGCAAAATCTTTATATCGTCAGAAAAAATACACTCAAGCTGGAGATGCATATGCAGAAGTTACAAAAAAGGGTGGTCGAAGTGTAAAGCTTACTGACTATTTTTATGAAGGTGTTAGTTACTATTTTGGATATGACCTTAAAAAGCCTAATGCTGAGTTGTTAACAAAGGCTGATTCTGCGTTTAGTTATGTTAACCAGAAAAGTCCTACTACTGCCGATGCTTATTTGTATCGTGCATATGTGAATGATTTAAAAGAAAAAGACAGAAATAGCATTGAGGGTTTTGCAAAACCATTTTATGATAAATACATTGAAGCGGTTAATGCAAAAGGCGGCCCTGATGATAAAACTAAAAAGAGCTTAGCCAACGCATATGCTTATTTAGGAAATTATTATCAATATAAGGAAAAAGATGATACTAAAGCTGCGGAAAACTTTTCAAAAGCAAAAGAAAATGATCCTACAAACAAGCAGGTAACTACTTATTTTGCTAAAAAAGGTGGTAGTGCAGCTAAAAGTAAATAATTAAGTAACCAACAGATTGTTAAAATGCTATAGGCCTCTTTATTAAAGAGGCCTTTTTTTATATTTGAAAAATTTATTACAGCAAATGGAAGCTCAAAGTTTACCTATAAATTACCTTCCCATCATCTTCCAGATGATGATAGCAATTGGATTTGTATTGACAACTATGGTTGCCACTCATAAATTAGGCCCTAAAAGAAGCACCAGTGATAAATTAACACCATTTGAATCTGGAATAGAAGTGATTGGGAATGCACGTACACCTGTTTCAATTAAATATTTTTTGGTAGCAATTCTATTTGTACTTTTTGATGTGGAAGTAATATTTATGTATCCCTGGGCAGTAAATTTCCGTGATTTAGGTACTGACGGGATGATAGAAATGTTTATTTTTATGGGTACATTACTATTAGGTTTTATTTACATTATCAAGAAAAAAGCTTTAGATTGGGATTGATAATAAGAATAGTTCTAAATATAACTTACCTGTGGTAAGAAATACAATCGAGAAGGTTATTATTGTAAATTTGTGATTATCTTTTTTCGAAGATAAGTTTTTTGCATTAAATAAATATGAGTGATATAAAACTAGTTGAAGCACCTATAGGTGTAGAAGGTTCAGGTTTTTTTGCCACTTCATTAGACAAGGCTGTTGGAATGGCGCGTGCGAATTCATTATGGCCCTTGCCTTTTGCAACTTCTTGCTGCGGAATTGAATTTATGGCTACCATGGGTTCTCATTATGATTTAGCCAGATTTGGAGCAGAACGGTTGAGTTTCTCACCGCGTCAGGCGGATTTGTTAATGGTAATGGGCACAATAGCTAAAAAAATGGCTCCTGTTTTACGTCAGGTATATTTGCAAATGGCAGAGCCTCGCTGGGTAATGGCAGTTGGTGCTTGTGCATCCAGTGGTGGCATTTTTGATACTTATTCTGTTTTACAGGGAATTGATGAAATCATTCCGGTGGACGTTTATGTTCCCGGATGTCCACCTCGGCCTGAAGGTATCATAGACGGATTTATGAATATCCAGAAATTAGTGCAAACAGAAAGCGGTAGAAGAAGAGAAGCACCAGAATATAAAGAATTACTTGCTAAATACGGTATTCAATAATGGGTAAAATTCTTAATGAGGAAGTAATCAATAAACTACACACCAAATTTGGCGAACAAGTTTTGCTACTTACTGAACTTTCCGATTTATCAAATTTTGAAACTTCGCGTGAGCATATTACAAAAGTATTAACGTTTTTAAAGACAGATCCAACACTTCAGTTTAATTACTTATCAGATTTAACAGCAGTACATTATCCGGATCAGGAAAAACAATTAGCAGTTGTCTATCATTTGCATAGTTTTATAAATAATATACGTATAAGGGTTAAAGTTTTCCTTTCAGATACTGATGTTCATATTCCTAGTGCTACTGGTTTATGGAATGGTGCTAACTGGATGGAACGAGAAACATATGATTATTTCGGAATTGAGTTTGACGGGCATCCGGATTTGCGTAGAATTCTAAATGTAGACGATATGACGGTTTTTCCAATGAGAAAAGAATTTCCCTTGGAAGATCCAAACCGTGTTGATAAAAAAGATTACTTTTTCGGAAGATAGAACCTAAAAAAAAATGGAAAATTTTCCTGTTTTTGCAGATAACGATGTTCAGGATTTGCCTACAACGTTAAATCTTGGCCCAACACATCCTGCTACACATGGTGTATTTCAAAATGTATTGCAAATGGATGGCGAACGGATTATAAGCGGAGTTTCTACTATTGGTTACATTCATCGTGCTTTTGAAAAAATTGCTGAGCATCGTCCTTTTTATCAGATTACGCCATTAACAGATCGGATGAACTACTGCTCATCGCCCATAAACAATATGGGCTGGCACATGACGGTAGAAAAATTATTAGATATAAGAACGCCTAAACGTGTTGATTATCTGCGTGTAATTGTAATGGAACTGGCACGAATTTCCGATCATATTATTTGTAACGGTGTTTTAGGCGTAGATACTGGTGCTTTTACTGGATTTTTGTATATGATGCAATTCCGAGAAGCTATTTATGAGATTTATGAAGAAGTTTGTGGTTCTCGGTTAACAACTAATATTGGTCGGATTGGTGGTTTTGAACGTGATTTTAATGAAATCGCTTTCCGTAAAATACGTAAATTTCTGACTGATTTCCCACCGGTTCTAAAAGAATTTGAATCCTTGTTTACCCGCAACCGTATATTTATTGATCGTACACGAGGCGTTGCACCGGTAGATGCTGAAACTGCATTAAGTTATAGTTGGAGTGGACCGATATTGAGGGCAACAGGAGTTGATTATGACGTTCGCGCAATGGAGCCATACAGTTCTTACGAAGATTTTGATTTTGAAATTCCTGTTGGTACAAATGGTGATGTTTACAATCGCTTTTTAGTACGAAATGAAGAAATGAAGCAGAGTTTGCGTATTATCGAACAAGCTTTGCAAAAGGTAGAAAAAGAACCGAAAGGTATTTTTCATGCTGAAGTTCCTGATTATTATCTTCCGCCAAAACAAGAGGTTTATAACAATATGGAAGCTTTAATTTATCATTTTAAAATTGTGATGGGTGAAGTAAATACACCGGTAAAAGAAGTATATCATGCTGTAGAGGGTGCCAACGGAGAATTAGGTTTTTATCTGATTAATGACGGTGGCCGTGCGCCATATCGTTTACATTTTCGTAGACCTAGTTTTATCAATTACCAAATGTATGCGCCGATGAGTCAGGGAATGCTTTTATCAGATGCGATTATTAACATGAGTAGTTTAAATGTAATTGCTGGAGAATTAGATGCTTAGAATCGAAGAAACCAATGCAGTACATGAGTTTTTTCCGGAATTGTACCAGCAACTTCAAAGTATGGTTACACGTTATCCGGCAGAACAACCAAAGGCGGCTTTATTACCAATTTTGCATGTAGTACAAGCACAATTTGGTTGGTTGAGCGCCTCTGCTATGGATAAAGTAGCTGAATTTCTAGACATTCAGCCGATAGAAGTTTATGAAGTTGCATCTTTTTATACCATGTATTTTTTACGTCCGCAAGGTAAATACATGTTGGAAGTTTGCCGTACCGGCCCTTGCTGCTTGGTTGGTGCAGAAAAGATCATGAAATACATCGAACAAAAATTGGGTGTAAAAGAAGGTGATGTTACGCCGGATGGATTATTTAGCTGGCGTGGTGTAGAATGCTTAGCAGCTTGTGGTTTCGGGCCAGTTTTACAAATTGGACCGGAATATACTTTTTATGAGAATTTAACACCAGAATCAGTCGATCAATTAATCAGTAATCTTGTCATAAAAGCTAATAATTGAATAATGATAAAAGGTAAAATTATAGCTTGGGATATTGCTTTGATAACAGGAATCGTACTGTTTTTATCAACTAAAAATTGGAACCGCTTTAACCTAATTATTGGACTTGAAACCATATTAATTTTTAGTTATACTTTAAAATATCATATTAATTATTTTAAAACGACTGGCAAAATTTATTAAAAAACAGCTATGAGTCGCAAAATATTATTAGAACATATAGGGGTTGAAGGCATCGATACTTTTGATGTTTACCGTTCTAAAGGCGGTTATGCTGCTGTAGAAAAAGCTTTAAAAACACTTACTCCGGAAGAAATTGTAGAGGAAGTAAAAAAATCAGGTTTACGCGGTCGTGGCGGCGCAGGTTTTCCAACCGGGATGAAGTGGAGTTTTCTGGCAAAACCGGAAGGTGTTCCACGTTATTTGGTTTGTAATGGCGATGAATCTGAACCGGGAACATTTAAAGACCGTTTCCTGATGACCAAAATTCCTCATCTTTTGATTGAAGGAATGATTATCGGCAGCTTTGCATTAGGCGCAAAAACTTCATATATCTACGTTCGCGGTGAAATGATGCCACAAATCCGTATTCTGGAAAAAGCAATTGCTGAAGCTAAAAATGCAGGGTTTCTCGGAAAAAACATATTAGGAACAGGTTATGACTTGGAGCTTTACGTTCAACCAGGTGGAGGTGCTTACATCTGTGGAGAAGAAACTGCTTTAATCGAATCTTTGGAAGGCAAACGTGGCAATCCTCGTATCAAACCTCCATTTCCAGCAATAGCTGGTTTATGGGGTTGCCCAACGGTTGTTAATAATGTAGAATCTATAGCTGCAGTTGTGCCGATTATCAGAGACGGAGGAGAAGAATATGCCAAAATCGGTATTGGTAGAAGTACCGGAACGAAGTTGATTTCTGCTTCCGGAAATTTGGTAAAACCAGGAATTTACGAAATTGAATTAGGCATTCCTGTAGAAGAATTTATTTATTCTGATGAATACTGTGGCGGAATTGCAAATGGTAAAAAACTAAAAGCAGTTGTAGCCGGTGGTTCATCAGTGCCGATTTTACCAGCGAATTTGATTACTAAAACTATCAATCAGGAGGCTCGATTGATGAGTTACGAATCTTTATCAGACGGTGGTTTTGCAACTGGCTCCATGATGGGTTCGGGAGGTTTTATTGCTTTTGATGAAGATCAGTGCATTGTAAGAAATACCTGGAATTTTGCTCGTTTTTATCATCATGAGAGCTGTGGCCAATGTTCGCCTTGTCGAGAAGGGACTGGTTGGATGGAAAAAGTTTTACATCGTTTGGAATACGGTCATGGTAAATTAAGCGATATTGATTTGCTGATTGATGTTTCTAGAAAAATTGAAGGCAACACAATTTGTCCGTTAGGAGATGCGGCTGCCTGGCCAGTTGCGAGTGCAATTCGTCATTTTAGAGATGAATTTGAATGGCATGTTACTGAATCACGCACTTGTTTAGAACGAAATTATGGATTAGCACATTATGCGGATCCGCTGCCAAAACCAGAACCTGCAGTTGCAGTATAAAAAATAGGTGCTAAAAGAAGCATTTATATAAATGCTTCTTTTAGCACACAAAAAATAAATACTTGGATTGAAGTTTTTATTGTTGATCAGAGATTAGAATGTCAGATATAATTAAAGTTAGTATAGATGGAATTCCGGTTGAAGTAGCACCGGGCACAAGCATCCTCAATGCTGCAAGGCAAATTGGAGGTGATGTGGTGCCGCCTGCTATGTGCTATTACTCCAAATTAACCGGAAGCGGTGGAAAATGTCGTACTTGTTTAGTTAAAGTAAGTAAAGGATCAGAAAAAGATCCTCGACCAATGCCAAAACTGGTTGCTTCCTGCCGAACTACGGTAATGGATGGCATGGAAGTTCAAAATATTACCTCCGCAGAAGTAATTGAAGCCAGAAAAGGTATTGTAGAAATGCTTTTACTTAATCATCCATTAGATTGCCCAATTTGCGATCAGGCTGGCGAATGCTCTTTGCAAGATTTAGGTTATGAGCACGGAGTAGCAAAAACACGCTACGAATTTGAACGTCGTAAATTTGAGCGAATTGATATTGGTGATAAAATCCAACTACACATGACGCGTTGCATTTTATGTTATCGTTGTGTTTTTGTGGCTGATCAAATTACAGATCATCGTATTCATGGAATTTTAAATCGTGGTGATCATTCCGAAATCTCAACTTATATTCATAAAGCAGTTGATAATGATTTCTCCGGAAATGTAATTGATGTTTGTCCGGTTGGTGCTTTAACTGATAAAACTTTTCGTTTTAAAAACCGCGTTTGGTTTACAAAGCCAGTAGAAGCACACCGTGATTGTGAAACGGATAAATGCAGCGGACGTGTAACTTTATGGTACAAAGGTGAAGATGTTTTACGCGTAACTGGCCGAAAAGATGTTTATGGTGAGGTAGAAGAATTTATCTGTAATACTTGTCGTTTCGATAAAAAGAAAACAGCAGACTGGATAATAGAAGGACCGCGAAACGTGGCAAATACTTCTGTTATCAGTTCAAATCATTATGGCTCTTTGCAACCTTTACCAGTAATCAAAAAAAACTTTGCTTTGCAAGAATCTAATAAAGAACAATTAGAACGTTATACACGCTTATAGATGGAGTTATCGCTTGTTGTAGAAAAATTTATACTGGTTGCTGTTATTTTCGGCATTAGCTTGGTGACGGCCATGTATTCTACTTATGCAGAACGTAAAGTAGCTGCATTTTTGCAGGATCGTGTTGGTCCGAACCGTGCTGGACCTTTTGGTATTTTTCAGCCCATGGCTGATGGTGCTAAAATGTTTATGAAGGAGGAAATTATTCCTACACAATCTAGCGGTTTATTATTTATCGTTGGCCCTTCGCTTGCTATTCTTACAGCTTGTATAGGTTCGGCTGTTATTCCCTGGGGGCAACAATTAACAATTGGTTCCCGAGTAATTGATTTGCAGGTAACTGATATCAACGTTGGCATTTTGTACATTTTTGGCGTAGTATCTTTGGGTGTTTATGGTATCATGATTGGTGGCTGGGCATCTAATAACAAATATTCTTTATTAGGAGCAATTCGTGCAGCATCACAAAACATCAGTTACGAAATTGCAATGGGCCTATCCATCATTGCATTATTGATGTTGACTGGCACTTTAAGTCTGAAAGAAATTGCAGAACAACAGCATGGTTTTTGGTCGAATGGATGGTTTACGTGGAATTTTTTCCGTCAGCCGTTGGGGTTTTTAATATTTATTATTTGTGCTTTTGCAGAAACTAATCGAAGCCCATTTGATTTGCCGGAATGCGAAACTGAATTAGTTGGCGGTTATCATACCGAATATTCTTCCATGAAATTAGGGTTTTACCTATTTGCAGAATATATTAACATGTTTATTTCTTCGGCAGTAATGGCTACATTATACTTTGGTGGATATAACTTCCCGTTTATGCATCATTTAGGTTTATCAGAAAACTTAGTAACGATTCTTGGGGTGGTTGCTTTGTTCGCCAAAATCATTTTCTTTATCTTTTTTTTTATGTGGGTTCGATGGACAATTCCACGTTTCCGTTATGATCAATTAATGGATTTAGGTTGGAAAGTTTTAATTCCACTTGCTATTGCCAATATTGTTTTAACTGGTGTTTTTGCTACAATTTTTAAATAATCACTCAGATTAAATGGAATCATTAACTAATAAAAAGAAAGTTCTCGAAGCAAAACCACTTAATTTTTTGGAGCGGGCTTATCTTCCTGCAATCTTACAAGGACTTTCTATCACTATAAAGCACTTTTTTAAGAAACCCGTTACGATTAGATATCCGGAAGAAAAGCGGGAGTTTTCTGAGAATTGGCGTGGTTTGCATTCTTTAAAAAGAGATGAAGAAGGAAGAGAACGTTGTACAGCTTGCGGGTTGTGCGCTTTATCCTGTCCTGCAGAAGCAATAACCATGATTGCAGGCGAACGTCAACCTGGTGAAGAGAAGTTATATCGGGAAGAAAAATATGCTGCTGTATACGAAATAAATATGTTACGGTGCATTTTCTGCGGTTTATGCGAAGAAGCTTGTCCAAAAGAAGCAATTTATTTAGACGGAGACATTGTTCAATCCGATTTTTTGCGAAAAGATTTTATCTACGGAAAAGACAAATTAGTAGAAGCACCCTTGAATCAATAAGTTTTATACCTTTGCCACCGTTCTTGCCCGGAGCAAAGGTATTTTTATTTCAATCTATGAGTCTATTTTACTTCGTCGCATTCTTATCTGTTTTCTTTTCACTGCTCGTGATTTTTTCTAAGAATCCCGTTCACAGTGTGCTTTATCTAATTCTTACCTTTTTCACTTTCACTATACATTACTTTTTGCTGAATGCACAATTTCTTGGAATTGTGAATTTCATTGTATACATGGGAGCAATTCTGGTGCTGTTTTTATACACCTTAATGTTGATGAACTTGAATGAAGAAACAGAACCAGTAAAATCAAATTTATTGAAAGTGATTGGTGTAATTGCTGGCGGATGTTTAATGGTAACGCTGATTGCTTCTCTAAAAGTTTCCGGTAATTCTGAAATAGTTATCCTTAAAGATCCAAATTTGGGTTTAGTTAAAAATTTGGGAAAAGTATTGTTTCATCAGTTTTTGTTACCGTTTGAAGTTTCCTCAATTCTATTACTATCCGCAATGGTTGGCGCTGTTTTATTGGCTAAAAAAGAATCTTGATCTACAATGGAACATATCTCAAATGCAATTCAATCCATTCCGCTTAATCATTACATCATTTTAAGTTCGATTATTTTTTCTATCGGTGTAATTGGAGTTTTAATCCGAAGAAACGCAATCGTAATATTTATGTCGGTTGAGTTAATGCTGAATTCGGTAAACTTGTTGTTAACCGTTTTTTCTATTTACAGAAATGATGCAGCCGGACAAGTTTTCGTGTTTTTTGTGATGGCTTTGGCCGCAGCCGAAGTAGCAGTTGGTTTGGCTATTATTGTAATGATTTACCGGAACACCAATACCACGGATATTAACGTGCTAAACAGACTAAAATGGTAAATCAGTTTAAAAATCAAAACGTAAAGTTGGCATGATCAGTAATTACATTTGGTTAATTCCTTTACTTCCTTTAGCAGGTTTTATTATTAATGGTTTAGGCCGAAAAGCTTTACCCAAAAACCTGATCGGTTTATTGGCAAGTTTGTTGGTTTTAATTCCGTTTATATTAAGCCTAGTGCTTTTTTTACAAGTAAAATCTTCTGGTCAGCCTATCAGTGTTACTTATTTTGAATGGATAAGAGCTGGAAAATTAAGTATTCCATTTTCATTTTTAGTTGATCAGCTCAGCTCATTAATGCTGCTGATTATTACCGGAGTAGGATTTTTAATTCATGTGTATTCCATCAGTTACATGCACGATGATGAAGGTTTCGGAAAGTATTTCGCTTATCTCAACCTGTTTATTTTCTTTATGTTGCTGCTGGTTCTCGGCTCCAACTATGTTATTTTATTTATTGGTTGGGAAGGTGTAGGTCTTTGTTCTTATCTGTTGATTGGGTTCTGGTTCACCAATCCGGATTATGCTGATGCTGCTAAGAAAGCGTTTGTGATGAATCGCATTGGAGATTTAGGTTTCTTAATTGCCATCTTTATAATAATTGCCACTTTTGGCAGTGCTTCTTTTACCGATGTTTTTTTGAAGGCTGCAACTTTAAAGTTTGGTGATCCAACATTAGTGCTGATTACGATTTTGTTATTTATTGGTGCAACTGGTAAATCAGCACAAATACCTTTATTTACTTGGTTGCCTGATGCAATGGCTGGTCCAACACCGGTTTCAGCATTAATTCATGCTGCAACCATGGTTACGGCAGGTATTTACATGATTGTTCGTTCTAACGTCCTGTTTACACTTGCTCCTTTTACCATGCATTTAATTGCAGTTATTGGTTTGGCAACAATACTTTTAGCTGCCATCATTGCTGTAGCGCAAACAGATATTAAAAAAGTGCTTGCTTATTCAACCGTTTCCCAATTAGGTTATATGTTTTTGGGGTTAGGTGTTGGGGCTTATACAGGAGCTTTTTTCCACGTTATTACACATGCTTTTTTTAAGGCACTTTTATTCTTGTGTGCAGGTTCTGTAATTCATGCTGTAAGTGGCGAACAGGATATGCGACAAATGGGGGGGTTGCGTAAAAAATTACCGATAACTTTTATCACAATGTTGATTGGCGCAATTGCCATTTCCGGAATTCCTCCTTTTTCGGGTTTTTTCTCTAAGGATGAAATTCTGGCTCACGTTTTTGAACATAGTAAAATTATGTATGTCTTAGGCGTAACTGGTTCTATGTTTACGGCTCTTTATATGTTTAGGCTGATTTATTTAACTTTCTTCGGAAAGTTTCGCGGAACACACGAGCAGGAACATCATCTGCATGAAGCACCTTCTTTAATGACTGTTCCGTTAATCATTTTGGCTGTACTTTCTATTATAGGAGGATTAATTGGCATTCCGGAAGCTTTAGGCGGACATCATTGGCTGGCAGAATATCTTAAACCAATTTATGCTTTAGCAAATGCCCAAACTACAGAATTCCATCTTGATTCGCAATTAGAACTAACTTTAATGAGTATTTCTGTTGCCGCTGCTATTGCTGCAATTATTTATGCTTATACAAAATATGGCAAAGGTGGGAACATACCGGTAGCAGAAGGCGAAGATCGGCCACCGGTTACAGCTTTGGCTTATCACAAGTTTTATATTGATGAGTTGTACGATCTGATCATTCGTAAACCTTTGGATGTTGCTTCTAAATTCTTTTATAAAGTTGTTGATTTAAAAATTATCGACGGCTTTATAAATGGCTTAGGAAAAGTTTCGGTAGAGAGCAGTAAAGGTTTACGATTGCTGCAAACCGGAAATGTAGGTTTTTATATTTTCGTAATGGTGATTGGCATTATTGCCATGATGGCTTATAGTTTATTTAGGATTTAACAGCTTGCAGATTAAGATATGACGGTTATTCTACTCTTTTTACCACTATTTGCAGCACTTATTTTATTGTTTTTTAAAGGCGATAGTGTGAAAAATATTGCTTTGTTTTTTGCTTTAGCCGAACTGGTAGTAGCTGGTTTAATGGTTTCAGATTTTCATGCTGATGCTTCTTCACAGTTTGTAATCGATTATAATTGGATTTCAGATTTTGGAATTCATTTTAAAGCGGGCATCGACGGAATTAGTATCGTTATGGTTGTGTTAACAACAGTTTTAGTTCCGCTCATCATTTTATCAACTTTTAAACATCCGCACAAAAATCCATCAACTTTTTATGCGCTGATTTTATTTATGCAAACTGGTTTATTGCTAGTTTTTACAGCAATAGATGCTTTTCTGTTTTACGTGGGCTGGGAAGTTGCTTTGATTCCAATTTACTTTATTTGTGCTTTATGGGGCGGAGAAAACCGGATAAAAGTAACCATCAAGTTCTTCATTTATACTTTTGCAGGTTCTTTATTTATGCTGCTTGGTATCATTTATTTGCATCTGCAAACGCCAGATAAAACTTTTGATATTCAGGCTTTCTACAATCTCAACTTTGATTCTTATCACCAAAGCTGGGTATTCTGGGCTTTCTTTATTGCCTTCGCTATTAAAATGCCGATCTTTCCTTTTCACACTTGGCAACCGGATACTTATACAACAGCTCCAACCGGAGGCACGATGATGCTTTCAGGAATTATGTTGAAAATGGGAATTTATGGTGCTATTCGTTGGTTAATTCCGATTGCGCCATTAGGATTTAATCAGTGGGAAAGTACCGTAATTGTTCTAGCTGTTATCGGAATTGTTTATGCTTCGTTAATTGCTTTTAACCAAAAAGATGCAAAACGTTTAATTGCCTATTCTTCTATCGCACATGTTGGTTTAATTGCTGCCGGTATTTTTGCTTGGAACATGCAAGGTGTACAAGGTGCAGTTTTCCAGATGTTAAGTCACGGAATTAATGTAGTCGGTTTATTTTTTGTGATAGATATCATAAGTAAAAGAATCAATACGCGCGACATTAGTTTGATGGGCGGAATTGCTAAAAATGCACCGTTTCTGGCAGCTTCATTCCTCCTGATTATTATGGGAACTGTAGCACTTCCATTAACTAATGGTTTTATTGGTGAATTTTTATTGCTGAACGGTATTTATCAATATAATATCTGGATAGTTGCCATTGCTGGTTTAACCATTATTTTAGGTGCAGTTTATATGCTTCGTTTATACAAACAAATGATGCAGGGAGAAACCAATGCGCTTACTGCTTCTTTTACTGACGTTTCCAGTTCAGAAAAAGTAGTTTTAATCATTATTTGTGCTTTAGTAATTACGACAGGAATTTATCCTCAGATGATCACACATCTCTCTGAAGCCAGCGTAAGTAACCTGATCGAACAGGTGAATCAAAAATTAATCTCAGCTAAGTAAAAATGGGTACTCTTATAATAATTTCTGTTTTAGCCGTAGTTGTTTTGTATTTAGGATTATATGGTGCAAACAAAGCATTATTGCCTGTGGCAGTTGCTGGGTTGATTGTAGCAGCTGGTTTTGCAGTAGCACAATGGAACACAAATGCAAAACCGATTTATAGCGGAATGATGCTTTTTGATCATTATGCGATTGCTTTCTCGGTGATTACTATTATTTCTACCATTTTAATTATCCTGCTTTCACGGAATTATTTTGAACGGATCAGTCAGCACGTGGCAGAGTATTACGCTATTATCCTGTTTTCTCTGGCAGGAATTATCGTGATGGTTTCTTACCACAATTTAGTAATGCTGTTTATTGGTATCGAAATTATGTCCGTTAGCTTATATATCCTGGCAGGAATTAAAAAGAGAGATTTTGCATCTAACGAAGCTGCGTTAAAATATTTTTTAATGGGCGCATTTTCTACCGGTTTTTTGTTGTTCGGGATTACATTAATTTATGGCGCAACTGGTTCTTTCGATTTAGAAACAATCAAGACTTACATTGTATCAAATCCACAAAATATCTCATACTTGTTTTACACAGGTATTTTATTGATGATTGTTGGGCTTTGTTTTAAAGTTGGTGCGGCTCCGTTTCATTTTTGGACACCTGATGTTTACGAAGGCTCGCCAACGCTGATTACAGCTTATATGGCAACCGTTGCAAAAACCGCTGGTTTTGCCGCATTTCTGCGTGTATTTTTAATATGCTTTGCACCATTGGCAGATTTTTGGCTCCCATCAATGTTAATAATTACAATCATTACTTTGTTTATTGGCAATATTACGGCGTTATATCAGCATAATTTTAAAAGAATGCTATCATTCTCCAGCATTTCCCATGTTGGTTATATGCTGTTTGCTATTGTTGCTTTAGGCGCAGCCTCAGCCAATGCTGTTTTTGTTTACGCAAGTGCATATTCTATCGCCTCCATTATTGCTTTTGGTGTGCTAATGCTCGTTCAACAGCAAACAGGTAACAGCAGCTTTGATAACTTTAATGGTTTGGGAAAAAGTAATCCATTTCTGGCTTTTGTATTAACAGTAGCAATGCTTTCTTTAGCAGGTATTCCGCTAACTGCTGGTTTTATCGGTAAGTTTTTTATGTTTTCCCGTGCACTATCTCAATATCAAATCTGGCTAACTGTGCTTGCTGTTATCAACGCTATAATCTCTATCTTTTATTATTTCAGGGTAATTATAGCCATGTACTTTAACAATGAAGATCGTTTGGCTATCAGCATTCCAGGTAACGTAAGTTTTGTATTAGGTATCTGTGCGTTAGCTACCATCGTTATCGGAATATATCCTGGTTTTATAGCACATCTAATTTAGCTCATTGTCGTAAACTGCAATTAATTTAATATTTGTAGTTTTACATTCTAACCTAGCTAATGAAAGAAATTTGGGAACACCTTACTAATTTAGTTGATGCACAGGCAATAATCAGCAAAGGTGGAATCTACTTGATATTTTTTATTGTACTTGCAGAAACAGGTTTGTTTTTTGGCTTTTTTCTCCCTGGTGATTACTTACTGTTTTTAGCAGGCATTTTTTGTGCAACAGGTGTATTAGAAGTTACTATTTACCAATTACTTGGCACACTGTTTTTAGCGGGTGTTTTAGGGAACTACGCTGGTTATTGGTTTGGTTATAGCACTGGCCGAATGCTTTTTAACAAAGAAGACTCCTTCTTTTTTAAGAAACGATACGTCTATATGGCAGAAGATTTTTTTAAGAAACATGGTGGCATGGCACTTATTTTTGGTCGATTTTTTCCGATAATTCGAACTTTTGCGCCTATCTTTGCAGGTGTTGCAAAAGTTGATTTTAAAAAATTCTCGCTTTACAATTTATTAGGAAGCTTTTTATGGGTAATGCTACTTACTTTAGTAGGGTTTTTTCTGGGTAAGAAATTTCCTGGCATTGTGCATTATATGCCGTACATTATCTTAATATTGATTTCAATAACTGCAACACCAATTGTAATTGCTTATTTCAAATCAGCAAAAAATAATTCAACAGAAAACGAATTACCAAATTAAAAAAATAACAAAAATAATTTAATAGATATGATATCAGAACATGCATGGCGTACAATTCCTCCTGGTGAAGATGGTAAATCTCCACAAAAGGTTAATGCAATTATCGAAATTCCAAAAGGATCAAAATGTAAGTATGAAATAGATAAAGATTATGGTTTGTTAAGATTAGATCGTGTACTATTTTCATCGGTGATGTATCCCGCCAATTATGGTTTTATTCCGATGACTTATTGTGATGACAACGATCCTTTAGATATTTTGGTAATTTGTTCGCAGGAAGTTGTACCTATGTGTATACTGGAAGCTAAAGTAATTGGTGTAATGCACATGGTAGATAAAGGAGAAAGAGATGATAAAATTATTGCGGTTGCAGCAAATGATATGTCTGTAAACTACATTAATGATATCACCGATCTTCCTCCGCATACAGAAGCAGAAATAACCCGTTTTTTTGAAGATTATAAAAAACTGGAGCATAGTGCGTCAGTAACTGTAGAGCAGTTTGAAGGCAAAGAAGAAGCTTATCGGATTATCGAAGAAAGTATAGCATTATATAAATCTACGTTTCAGAAAGAAAATATTTAATGGTTTCTGATCTTGACATTAGCGGTTTTCATGCTTTTTTAACTGTATTTTTAGTATTTCTAAATGGGTTTTTTGTAGCAGCCGAATTTGCAATTGTCAAGGTTCGATCCTCCCAGATTGAAGTACAGGCAAAAACTGGCAGCCAGGTAGCCAAGATCACAAAAAGCATCATCCATCACATGGATGAATATTTGGCAGCAACACAATTAGGCGTTACACTTGCTTCTCTCGGCCTTGGTTGGGTAGGCGAAGAGGTAATGACTAAACTTGTGTTCAATATTTTTGCCTTTTTGCATGTAACAGTAACAGGTAATTTTGCACAAAATGCTGGTCATTTCTTAGCTTTTTTGATTATTACAATCATGCATATTGTTTTTGGAGAGCTGGCACCCAAAACTTTTGCTATACAAAAACCTGTTAAAACGAGTCTGTTCATTGCATTTCCACTGCGTATATTTTATATCATTTTCAGGCCATTTATTTGGATGTTAAATGGCCTGGCAAATGCTATTTTAAAGCTTTTTGGTATTGATACCAGCGGTTCCGGAGAGGCACACCATAGTTCTGAAGAATTGCAATATCTCTTAGATCAGGGAAAAGAAAGTGGTGTATTAGATTCCACTGAGCACGAGTTAATTAAAAACGTTTTTGACTTTAACGGCCGGGTAGCTAAAAATATCATGGTGCCCAGAACTAAAATTTCTGGTGTCGAGCTTCATTCTAACAAAGACGAACTTCTAAACCGTATCATTAAAGAAGGTTATTCCAGGATGCCTGTTTATGACGATACGATGGATAAAATTGTTGGTATTGTACAGGCAAAAGATATTTTGCCACTAATGGTTAATCACACAGATTTTAATCTGCAAGATATTATCCGCAAACCTTATTTCATTCCGGAAACTAAAAAAATCAATGATCTAATGGCAGAGCTTCAATTGAAGCGGATACAAATTGCTATTGTGATGGACGAATTTGGTGGAACAGCCGGGATGGTTACATTGGAAGACATTGTAGAAGAATTGGTAGGAGAAATTCAGGATGAATATGATGAGGAAAAACCGATTGTGGAACGTATTAATTCCTCCGAATTTGTGATCAATGCGTTAGCAAGTATTTACGACGTAAACGAACAATTACCACATGATTTGCCAGAGGACGGCGACTTTGATACTGTTTCTGGCTGGCTGGGTGAAATATTTGGTAAAATACCGGAAGTAGGCGAACAAAAAGAAGCAAACGGTTATAATATTACAGTATTAAAAAAAGCAGGGCAAAACATTGAATCTGTTAAGCTGGAATTGTTGCTTAATGAGGAGGACGTATCAGATAACATATAAAGCTATTTGCATAAATGTACTTGTTTTATGTGCCTGATTTAAATACAAAAGATTGCTTTTTAACAGAAGAAGAAAGCAAACACTGTATAAAAGTCCTTCGTTTACAAAAAAATGATCAAATTGAAGTTGTTGATGGTAAAGGCAATTTTTATCATGCAAAAATTACGGATCCCAATCCTAAAAAAACTTATTTTAACATCTTCCAGGCACAAGAGGAATTTGGCAAGAGAAACCATTACCTGCATATTGCAGTTGCGCCAACCAAAAATATTGAACGGTTAGAATGGTTTATAGAAAAAGCAACAGAAATTGGTATTGATGAAATTACACCTGTTCTTTGTCATCATTCCGAACGTAAAATCATCAATCACGAAAGATTAAATAAAGTTATTACTTCTGCAATAAAGCAATCACTCAAAGCTTATCATCCGCAGCTCAATCAGCTTACAAACCTGTCTTCACTGGTAAAAATTCAAACTGAAGCACAAAAATGGATTGCCCATTGTGCCGATGCGGAAAAAGTATCGATAAAAGAAGCATTAATTCCTCAGAAAAAATATTTAATATTAATTGGTCCGGAAGGTGATTTTTCTCCACAAGAAATTAATATTGCTTTAGAAAATGGATTTCAAGCCATAACTTTAGGCAACAGCCGTTTAAGAACAGAAACTGCTGCACTGGAAGCTTGTTTTGAAGTTAATTTTATAAATCGCTTATGAAATACTTATTGCTGATCTGGTTTTTCACTTTTTTCAATCATTCAGAGCCAACTTACAAAATCGCCAAAATAAAATATAATGGTGGTGGCGATTGGTATGGCGACCGTACTGCATTAACTAATCTGATTAAGTTTTGTAACGATAATTTGAAAACCAACATTAAGCCCGAAGAAGATGTTGTAGAAGTTGGAAGTGAAACATTGTTTAATTATCCTTTTACCTTTTTAACCGGACATGGTAATGTGATTTTTTCGGATCAGGAAGTTAAAAACTTACGTAAATATTTAACCGGCGGCGGTTTTTTGCATATTGACGATAATTATGGATTGAATGAATTTATCCGGCCGCAAATGAAAAAGGTTTTTCCCGAACTTGATTTTGTAGAGCTTCCGATAAATCATCCTA
This sequence comes from Janthinobacterium lividum, assembly GCA_050955045.1. GTDB lineage: Bacteria > Bacteroidota > Bacteroidia > Sphingobacteriales > Sphingobacteriaceae > Mucilaginibacter_A. The sequence goes on from JBPBQV010000019.1 coordinate 53,534, forward strand.
TATTTCATCAAAAGTTTGCTTTTTCAACAGGACTTCCAAAAATTCATGAGCACGACAACAAACGTCCGCAAGGTTTTGGACTGATTTATAAAGGACGTTTAGTTTGTTTTTACACTTATGAATGTGATTTAGGCAACGGCTGGGAAGATGCAGGAACTTATGCAGGTGATTCTGTAGAAAGTCGTTTAAAAGCTTTAAAAATGGGTGCAAATTTAATTCAATATGCTTTAACTCAATAAATAACAACAATTATTAAAAAGCAGAGAAGTTTTAAAGAATGTATATACTTTTTTTATGCCGATAAAAGAAGCATTAAACTTAGTAAAACAGAAAGCCTTCATACTAATATGAAGGCTTTCTATTTATATTATAATTGAAAAATAGCTTTACAACTGAATCTTTTTAGGTGATTTTGCTTTTTTAACCCTGAAATGAGGTTTGTTTGCAGGATTGATTTCAGCAGCACCAATCATGCCCATTGCACAACGAAAACCGGTTTCTGCAGTAGCCTCTTCCTCATCCATAAAACGACGAGTAGCTGGATTTAGCCAATAAGCCCGATCATTCCAAGAACCGCCTTTGTAAACTTTAGAATGATCATTAACCAAAGTGGTATTGCCATATAAAGTTGTATTTACAGAATCAGCATAACCACGAACATCAGGCGTAAACGCTTTACCGGAATTATTGGCAGCTGTAACAGCACTTGAATTCGGGTTAGCATTAGCTGCATTTGTTTCTGCAGCAGTTGCCTGGCTTCCATTCAATTCGCTCCATTTTTGTTTTTTAGAAGTTTTAGCTAAATCTTTAATTGGGCGGCCATATTTGTCTTTAGCTAACAAACCTTTGTCTGTATTAGCTAATCGTTTGTTAGTATAAACATTACCACGGAAAGGATTAAAATCTTCAAAATCTTCATAGGATAATTGGCGATAAGTGTCTCCTGTCCATTCGTTTACGTTCCCTGCCATGTTGTATAAACCAAAATCATTTGGCGGATAAGCTCTTACAGGAGCAGTAACATCAGCTTTATCATTCAAAGAGCCACCTGTACCCATGTTATCACCAGCACCACGTTTAAAATTGGCCAGGATTAATCCACGGGTACTCTTTTTAGGAGATCTTACACCCATACCATTCCATGGATAAACTTTCCCGTCACTAATATTTTCATATTGTGTGTTACCAGCAAGTGCAAGAGCTGCATATTCCCATTCAGCTTCGGAAGGTAAACGATAAGGTTGTTTTAAAACGCCATCTTCAATACGTGCAGGTCGGGTTGGGGCTTTACCTCCTGATGGTTTAATTGCCGGGTTTAAATCTTTCGGCATTCTTTTACCATCAATTCCTTTGCCGCGATATTGCCCGTTTAAATAAATATCAGTGTTAAAAGCAGCACCGCTACCAGTTTTACCGCTTTTGCTCATAGTTTTCCAATCGGTAATGATACCGCGTTCACGTAATATTTCCTCATTTACGCGTTGTGTCCGCCAGTCGCAATAATCATTAGCTTGATCCCAGGTTACACCAACAACCGGATAATCCTGATAACCGGGATGGCGTAAATAATTATCAACATAAGGCTCATTATATGATAAAGGCTGCCGCCAAACCAAGGTATCAGGAATCGCATTATAATACATTTCCCTTTCCTGCGGATAAGTTCTTTTAATCCAATACAAATATTCCAGCCAGTCGGTGTTTGCTACTTCAGTTTCATCCATATAAAAAGAAGCAACAGTAACCCTTCTGCGGATATTGTTGTAATCAAACTGAAGGTCTTCATTTAAAGATCCACCTAAAACAAAAGTTCCGCCTTCTATTGGAACCAAACCTGGTCCCGGAGCAGGATGTTTTTTTGCAAAAACCTGGAACCCTCCATTAGTCCGGTCATTATAAGCCCACCCAGTTTTAGGCGATTTTGCTTTATTACAACTACTTAGTATTCCGCCAAGCACAAATACGGTTAAGGCACAACCGATAAATTTTTTTCTCATGTTTTTAAAAACCTGTCGAAGGTAAATTTAATATATATTTCGTAAAGAAACGTCAATAATAAAATCAACTATTATAGAATTTATTTTTATTTAGATATGATTATATTCAACGAAAATACTTCTTTTAGAGTTACAGCAGATCAAAATTTAGTTAGCTTTGGCAATAAGCAAGTTATAAATTAGTTAATTGCATTGTAAAACGGTATTTGTGTTTGTTTATTCTGTTACTTACAGAAATTTAATGCAGACTTAAACTTATTATTATTTCGGTTTGAATGAAAATTAATACAATAATTGAAAAGGTTCTAATACTAACAATAAGTTTGGGTTTTGGCTTTTTTTATGCAGATGCTCAGATTAGTGGTACAAACACTAACGGAGGTTCTACTTCGGGTGCTATTATAACGGCAGTACCTTTTCTTACTATCTCTCCGGACGCAAGGTCTGGTGCTATTGGCGATGCAGGAGTAGCTTTAGGATCAGATAAAAATGCAAATTACTGGAATCCGTCAAAACTAGCTTTTATGGAAAATGGCGATCAGCTTTCCTTATCTTACAGTCCGTGGTTACGCCGTTTAGTGCCGGATATTAATCTGGCTTACCTCAGTTATGCGCACAAATTAGATGATCGTAACACTGTTGGCCTTTCTTTAAAGTACTTTAATTTAGGTAAAATACAGTTGGTTGATATTAATCAGCAAAACCAAGGCACTTATTCACCTAATGAGTTAGCGATTGATGCCAGCTTTGCACGTAAATTTGGTGAAAACTTCTCTTTAGGTACTTCTTTACGTTACATTTATTCAAATCTATCAAACGGTAGTTTTTCTGATGGCCAGCAAACTAAAGCCGGACAAGCAGTAGCAGCAGACGTTTCGCTGTACTATAAAACACCAACTCAGTTTTTAGGTGAAGATAATCTATTCGCTGTTGGTGCAAACATCTCTAACATCGGCTCAAAGATTTCTTATACAGAAACCGGAAAAAAATATTTTCTGCCAACTAATTTAAGAATTGGAGTTGCAAACACTATATATTTAGATTCTTATAATGAATTAACGGTAACGCTGGATGCCAATAAATTATTGGTTCCAAGTAATGCTAATTCTACAGCGAGTGTGCCAGCAGGTATTTTTGGTTCGTTTTCTGATGTTGGTTTAAGCGGAGAATTAAAAGAAATTAATCTTGCCGGTGGATTAGAGTATTTATACAATCGTCAGTTTGCCCTTCGCGGAGGTTATTTTTACGAAAATCCAAACCGTGGTAACCGAAAATATTTAACCTTGGGAGTAGGCTTTAAATATCAGGCATTTAACATAGATTTTTCTTACTTGGTAGCTAACGAACTGCAAAGCGCCTTAGCTAATACGTTGCGTTTTACCTTGGGCTATAGTTTTGGCAAAGATTTATCAAAATGATCGGTAGATCAGCATAAACTATATTGATGAAAATAAAAGTTGGTTTTGGGTTTGATGTTCATCAGTTAAAAGAAGGACATCCATTTGTAATGGGCGGGGTAAACCTGGAACATACATCTGGAGCTTACGGGCATTCTGATGCGGATGTTCTGGTACACGCCATTTGCGATGCTTTACTGGGTGCTGCAAATTTGCGCGATATTGGTTTTCATTTTTCTAATACAGATGAACGCTGGCGCGGAATCAGCAGTTTATTGCTGCTAAAAGAAGTAATAAGGTTATTGGATGAGAAAAAATGGACGATTGGTAATATTGATGCCATGATTTGTTTGGAAGCACCAAAAATCAACCCACATATTCCGGCTATGAAAACTTATATTGCCGAAGCAGCTAGCATCAACAAAGAAGATATTTCTATCAAAGCTACCACAAATGAACAAATGGGTTTTATTGGTCGGGAAGAAGGCGTTGTTGCTTACGCCGTTTGTTTGATTGAAAGAATTTAGGCGATAAAAGAAGTATACAAACCTTTGATTAACGTGCAGTTTTGTTAACTTCCACTTCTGAGAAATCCACACCACATTTACAATTGCTGCCACAACCTTTTTTAGCTGTCAAACTAAGATAAGCAGAACGGCCAACGTAAAAAACCGCAGCTAGAAAAATAAGGATAACAACAATGATCTGAAAATTCATATAGCTAAAATAAATGCTTCTTTTATCAACGACAAACTTTGAAGCGTTATTAATGAAAAAAAGCAACTGTTCCGCCAACCCAATCAAAATCTGCATTGTAACGTACACCAATCATTTTGCCGCGGCTTAAACGAGATAAATTGATGGCCAGCGTTGGCTCTTTGTCTTCTTCGGGCCAAAGATATAAAATCCTAATCTCACATTTTATGCTGTCATCAGGAGCTTGTACAACAGGTTCATAAATTACTTTCTGCTGAAGAATCCAGTTCTCACGATCAGTAACCGCATTAATATCTGCTTCCGTAACATCAATAATTACACCTTGACCAGCAAAAGAAAAAAGCGGTTTCAAAACATAATTTTCCAAATCAGCAGGAATCACAGGGAGTTCGTTTAAAAACCAGGTTTTCGGTACAAATTTGCTTTGTAAAAAAGGCATTGTAAACTTACTGATGCGATAAAACCATTCAGGATGTGTAATCCATTCTACATCCAAATCTTGGCGAACATCTATTACTTTATTAAAAATATCCGGGTCAGTATCAATCTCATCAAAAATTAAACGGTTATAAATCCTTTTAATAAAAATTTTCTGATCGCCTGATAAATAATATAGCTTTTTGCCTTCCTGCTTTAAATCTTCTAAAGGAATAATAGGGATGCCAAGCTGTTTTTGAGTGATAAAAAAATCAACGGCTGTTTTTTGATGTAAAGCATCTACATCTATCAACACAACTTCTTCCGGTTGATGTGTGCCAATGATTGTTCTTTTTAAAAGATCAATATAAGATGCTTTGTTTAACCCGGAAAAATAAATATCCCAATTTTCAGGCAACAAATAAGTGCTTTTATAACAATCTGCTAAAAATGATTGAAAACCATATAAAGACGGAAATCCTTGTAATTCAATTAATTTGGGTACCAATTTGCCTTGTTCATCTTTGCAAACAGCAAAATCAAGTGCAATAAAATGTGGATGAACTGTTTCATTAGCAACTTTCCACTTTTTTGGAATGGCACGATCGGTCAGTTCTTTAAAACCAGGAGCAAGCAACGTTTTTAAAATCTCACCTCCTGCCTGTACTAATTGATTTTTCAGATTTTGAGTAAGAAATACAGGAGTTTCGGCAACACGGAAAGCAACTTCATCTTTCAAATCCTGATGTAAGCAGTTTAAAAATTGCTGATATTTTTCTGCTGAAAATTGCTCGTTAAAGGCTTTCCGTATTGAAGGAACCATCAGATTCTAAATTATATTTCCTGAAAAGTTAAAATTGCCTGATCCAGAAAATTAGGAATTAATGTATTTTGCGTAAGCATTAATTTATCCGGGTCTCCCGATCTTTCCAGCATTTCATTATATTTTTGTTCGCCGTGTTCGGCAATGGTTTGCTCTTTTTTAAGTGGTTCCATCAACCTTAACCGCATTCCGTCAGGGTCAGCTTCCGGATGAAATTGTGTTCCAAAAAAATACTCGTTAAAGCGGATAGCCATCATGCAACGTTCCCACTCAACGTTCGGACGTTCTTTTTCGATAGCCAAAAGTGTTGCGCCTAACGCTGCAAAACGTTCAGGTTTAGGTTGAATAACTTGCCAGTCGCGGGAATCCACTGAGTAAAAAGGTTCTGGTAAATTTACAAAAACCGGGTCTTGTTGGCCAAATTCTGTTTGATGGATTGGTAAAATACCAAAAGAAGTAGAATGCCTTTGATTTACGGTTCCCAAATCATAATGCCTGCACATCAACTGAAACGAATGGCATACAAACAATACATATTTTTTCTGTGGATGATCAGAATCATTATGAATCTGAATTTGGTTGATCAAATCAAAATAAAGATTTTCCCACACAGAACCTTCGCTGTCTAACGGACTTCCCGGGCCACCGCTGGAAATATAGATATCAAAATCAATTCCCGGAACTTCATTGTTCCCACGCAAATTAAAAACCTGGTAACTTAAATCAAGCTGATGCTGGCTTTTGTATTTATCCAATATCTCCTGAAAGCAACGCATTCCCTGATTCGGATGACCATTATATAAATCAATTATTGCTACTTTTATCGATGTTTTTTCTGTATCCATGATGCTTCTTTTACGCCTAAATTCCTACCAATGTTTGTGAAGTAATATAATCCACTACATCTTCAAAACTATTTCTTTGCTCAAATATTGCCAGCTGCCGATCAGCACCAGTTCCATTTTCCAGAATTTTGTGGATGTATTGCAAATCCTGCCGACAACCTAATTCATCAACCACATCATCAATAAAATCCAGCAGTTCTAAAATTAAGGCGCGGGTGTTAACTTCTGTTTCTTTACCAAAATCAATCATTTTGCCATCAATACCGTAACGTGCAGCCCGCCATTTATTTTCATTAATCAAAGCACGCGTATAAGTGATAAACTTCATGTTTTGCTGCCGAAGTTTGTACAATTTGGCACATAAAGCCTGAAAAAGTGCTGTAAAAGCCATCGTTTCATCTACCAGCATTGGGCAATCACAAATCCGGAATTCTATGGTTTCAAAAAACGGATGCACACGTATATCCCACCAAATCTTTTTTGCATTGTCTATACAATTGGTTTTCACCAGCATTTTGATGTAGTTATCGTACTCTTCAATACTGTTAAAATAATCCGGAATGCCAGTTCGCGGAAATTTATCAAAAACTTTAGTTCGATAAGATTTATAACCTGTATTGCGGCCCACCCAAAAAGGCGAATTGGTAGAAAGTGCATAAACATGCGGCAAAAAGTAACGCACCTGATTGGCGATATGAATAGCCAACTCGCGCGACTGGATGCCCACATGGACATGCAAACCAAAAATCAGGTTAGAGCGTGCAGCTTGCTGCAACTCATTTACAATCTCGTTATAGCGCGGATGTTCCGTAATCAACTGGTTTTGCCAGTGCGAAAAAGGATGCGTGCCGGAAGCACCAATACGTAAGCCCAAATCGCCTGCAAGCTGTGCAACCGTTAGGCGAAGTTTAGTTACTTCTTTACGGGCCTCGTCGGTATTATTGCAAATATGTGTGCCCACTTCTACTACAGCTTGGTGCATTTCTGCTTTTACCTGGTCTTCATGAATTTTTTGTGCGCCTTCTACAATTTTTTGGTCGTGTGAAGTTAATTCTCTGGTAACCGGATCAATTACCATAAACTCTTCTTCAACACCCAGCGTGAATTTGTTCATCGTATGCTCCTGTTTATATAATAGATTGAATAAGCAATGCTTCTTTTATGCCCTAAATTTCTTTGTTTGTTTCGTCTGTTTTTGTTTTAATTGCAGATTTAACTTTTGCTGCCATTTTTGCTTTTGCCGGAGCTTTAAGTTGGACAGATACCAATGGAGAACCCATAGTTGAGGATTTAACATATTCTCCCCAGGTTAAATTATCCTGACCCGGTTTCTGGATTTTAGCACGCTCGATAGCATAAGTTGCTGCAGTTTCTACTACCCATTCAAAGTTTTCTGCACCAACACTATTTATATCAGCATCCGGCGCCGGGTTACAAAAATCTATTGCATAAGGAATGCCATCGCGCACTGCAAACTCAACCGTATTAAAATCATAACCTAAATACTGGTTTAACAGGATGACATATTTTCTGATGGTTTCCAAAAGTTTTGCATCTGTTGTTGCGCCTTCAATTACATAACGCTCGTGGAAAGGATTGCGCGGCTCATACTGCATAATTTTTACATATTTTCCGCCGATGCAATAACATCTGAAATATTCCGTAAAAATGATTTCCTCCTGCAACATCATTACATATTGTTTGGTGCCGTTGTATTTGTTAAAAAAATCTTCCGAGCTGTGCATTTTATAAACTTCTTTCCAGCCTCCGCCATCAAATGGTTTCATATAAGCCGGAAAACCAACATATTTAAAAATTGCGGGCCAGTTAAGCGGATATGATAGGTTGCGGAAAGATTCTTCGGAAGTATCATCCGGATGTTCTTTAGACGGCAATAAAACTGTTTTCGGAACCGGAACGCCAATTTTTAAAGCCAGTGCGTTGTTAAAAAACTTTTCATCAGCACTCCACCAAAACGGATTATTGATAACTGCAGTTCCTGTAATTGCTGCATTTTTCAGCATCGAGCGATAAAAAGGAACATCCTGCGAAATACGATCTACAATTACCGCATAATCCAAAGGTTCGCCCTGGAAAACCTTATCTACTTTTACAAACTCGGCAGTGATATCTTTTTCATTTTTACTGTTGATACGATCAACAAAAGCCTGCGGAAAACTATTTTCCTTACCGAATAAAATTCCTATTTTTTTCATGGTGATAAATTGGTTTAAAGGTGATGAATAATCAAATGCTTCTTTTATCAATACTTTTTTATAGATAAAAGCAGATTGATCTAACACCTAATTTAAAATACATAACTTATAAAGTTGATAAATAATGCGGAAACATTTCTTTCCAGATCGGCCAATCATGCACCGCATTTGGTCTGACGTCTAACCAATGGTTAATATTTTTGTTGGCTAATATATTTGATAATATTAAGTTAGATTCTAAACAAATATCATATTGTGAAGTACCCAGAATAATATTTAAGTTCCATAAATCAGGCTGATTATCTCCTGGCAAAAAATCAACAGGATTATTGTAGAAAATATTATCGTTGTAAAAACCGTCTGTTTGGCTGCGGATATCAAACGCACCACTCATCGAAAATAAATGGCTAACCTGATTTGGATGTTTAAAAGAGAAATTAGCCGCGTGATAACCACCAAAACTGCAGCCAGCCATAACAGCTTTACTTGCACCGGTTTCTAAAGTTGCCCAGGGAACGAGTTCTTCGTGCAGCATTTTATCGTACCAGATATGGTTTCTGGCACGTTCTGCCGGATGCACGCCTTTGTTGTACCAGCTTAAGGTATCAATAGAATCGGGACAATAAACCTTGATTAAACCTTCGTTGATAAACCAGGAAATAGAATCAATTAACCCAAAGTCTTTATTCTGATAATATCTGCCAAAAGAAGTTGGAAATAATATAACAGGCCTGCCACGATCACCAAATACCAGCATATCCAGTTCAAAGCCTAAATTATATGAATACCATCGTCGGTGATTTTCTATCATGCTATTTATTTTCGGTACGCTGGTAATATAGTTTCTTTGTAATTAAAATCAAAAAAAATATGGTCTGGTACCGGTTTTGTTACCTGCAATCACAGATTTTTTAAATTTAAAACTTTCTAAAAACAGTATAGGTATTACCACGTATTAATGCAGGATATGGCAGTAACAGAAGAAACTTTAGTAATTGAATCCGATTTTTTAAAAAGAGAAGTGCTCTGTTCGTTGCTGGTTCCCGAAAGGTTTGATACGCTGCATAAAATCAATTTGCTACTTTTAAATGATGGTCAGGAAGTAAAAAATCTTCAGCTTAAAACAACTCTTGAAAATTTATACGATAACCGGCAAATTCCGCCCACGTTGGTTGCTGCAATCCACGCTAATGAAGAAAGGATACAGGAATACGGAGCAGCAGGGATTCCGGATTTTAAAGGCCGCGGAAGTAAAGCTGCTGCTTATACTTCTTTTATCACCCAAGAATTGTTGCCCAAATTACAGGAGTTAATTGGTTTAAGAATTTTTAATACGATTGCTTTTGCAGGTTGCTCTTTAGGCGGATTATCTGCGCTGGATATTTCCTTAAATAACCCGCAATTGTTTAACAAAGTTGGTGCTTTTTCCGGTTCTTTTTGGTGGCGAAGCAAGGATTTAAAAGATAATTACAGCGATGAACAGGATCGGATTATGCATAAAATTATCCGGCAAAAACAGGATCTGCCCAACTTGAAATTCTGGTTTCAAACCGGCACAAAAGATGAGACAGCAGACCGTAACCAAAATGGTATTATAGACTCTATTGATGATGCAATTGACCTGATTAAAACATTAGAAAGCCAAGGTTACAGCCGCAATACAGATATTCAATATGTAGAGATTGTAAACGGCCAGCATAATACAGCAACCTGGGCCAAAGCGATGCCTAAATTTTTGCGCTGGGCGTTTCCGGCAAATAAAAATTAGTATTATGGAAACCAGCGTATTAGTTGCAAAACTTGAAAATCTCCCGGAGTCTTTAAAAAAAGAAGTAGAAGATTTTGTTGATTTTTTGATTTTTAAGGAAATGGCTGAAGCCAGTAATTATTCTGTTGAAGATTCAGAACTTATTCACCAATATATTAAAAAATTATCAAAAATTGAAACGATAATTCCTAAACCAGTTTTTGGTAGCGGAAAAGGTCTATTTGGTAAAATGGCTGATGATTTTGATGCGCCTTTGGATGAGATGAAAGAATATAGGTAGAATGAAAATTCTACTTGATACCCATATACTTATCTGGTTTGCAGAAGGAACCAGCAAATTATCTTCCTCATCCAGACTAATCATAGAAGATTTAGATAATCAACGTTTTGTTAGCATAGTTTCATTGTGGGAAATTGTAATTAAAAGAGTTTAAACAAAATAGAATTTAAACACACTTTAGAAAAAATCAATTTGTTTTTAATCAGTAATGATATCAAGTTATTGCCAATTAATGTTAAACATCTTGACTGTCTTTCAACTCTTCCCTTCCACCACAAAGATCCTTTTGATCGTCTGATCATTGCTCAGGCAATTACAGAGAATTTAACCTTGATTTCTGCGGATCAACATTTTAACACTTATAACGTAGATTTGATACAGTAAGAATATTATTAAAAGTCAGCTAACTTCTTCCTATCTCTTTAAATTCTAATATATTAAGCCTATCTTTGCGGCAAAATTAAGTAGCGCATTTACATGCAGAAAATAAGAAACATTGCGATTATCGCACACGTTGACCACGGCAAGACTACGCTGGTTGACAAAATTTTACACAGTTGTGCAGTTTTCAGGGATAACCAGGAAACCGGCGAACTGATTTTAGACAATAATGACTTGGAACGTGAACGAGGTATTACTATCGTTGCCAAAAACGTTTCTGTTAGATATAAAGATGTTAAAATCAACATCATCGATACACCTGGTCACGCCGATTTCGGTGGTGAGGTAGAACGTGTATTGAAAATGGCCGATGGCGTGCTTCTTTTATGCGATGCTTTTGAAGGCGCGATGCCACAAACCCGTTTCGTAACGCAAAAAGCTTTGGCTTTAGGTTTGAAACCAATTGTGGTTGTAAACAAAGTGGATAAAGAGAACTGCCGTCCGGAAGAAGTTTACGAGCAAATTTTTGAATTGTTCTTCAACCTGGATGCTACAGAAGATCAGTTGAATTTCCCGGTAATTTACGGTTCGTCCAAACAAGGATGGATGAGTACTGACTGGAAAAAACCAACAGAAGATATTTTCCCTTTAATGGATTGTATTCTGGAAAACATTCCGCCAGCTCCGATAGAAGAAGGTACTTTGCAAATGCAGATTACTTCTTTGGATTATTCTTCTTTCGTTGGTCGTATCGCAATTGGCCGTGTTGCCCGTGGAACGATTAAAGAAAATCAGCCAATTTCTTTGGTAAAACGCGACGGAACCATCCAAAAATCACGTGTAAAAGAACTATATACTTTTGAAGGTTTAGGTAAATTGAAAGCCACAGAAGTTAGTTCCGGAGATATTTGTGCTGTGGTTGGTATTGATGGTTTTGATATCGGCGATACCATTGCTGATTTCGAAAAACCGGAAGCATTAGAAGTCATCCACATCGATGAGCCAACCATGAATATGCTTTTCACCATCAACAACTCGCCGTTTTTTGGTAAAGAAGGCAAGTTTGTAACTTCCCGCCACTTGCGTGATCGTTTGTATAAAGAGATGGAGAAAAATCTGGCGCTGAAAGTAATCGAGACGGAATCTCCTGATTCTTACCTGGTTTATGGCCGCGGTATTCTTCATTTATCTGTGTTAATTGAAACGATGCGTCGTGAAGGTTACGAATTGCAAGTTGGTCAGCCACAAGTAATTGTCAAAGAGATTGACGGTGAAAAATGCGAGCCGATTGAAACCCTGATTGTTGATGTTCCGGGAGAAGTTTCTGGTAAAGTAATCGAGTTGGTAACGCAACGTAAAGGCGATTTGCTGGTTATGGAACCAAAAGGTGATTTGCAGCATTTAGAGTTTGAAATTCCGGCACGTGGTATTATCGGTTTGCGTAACAACGTTTTAACGGCAACTGCCGGCGAAGCCATTATGGCACACCGTTTTAAAGCTTATGAGCCTTGGAGAGGACCAATTCCCGGCCGTGCAAATGGCGTTTTGGTTTCTATGGATACTGGTAAAACTACTGCTTTTGCAATTGATAAATTGCAGGACCGTGGCCGTTTCCACATCGATCCGGGTGTAGAAGTTTATGAAGGACAGGTTTTAGGCGAGCATATCCGCGATAATGATTTGGTTATCAACTTGACAAAAGGCAAGCAGTTAACCAACATGCGTGCTTCCGGAAGTGATACCAACGTTCGTATTGCACCAGCTATTCACTTTTCTTTAGAAGAATCTATGGAATATATTCAAGCTGATGAATATATCGAAGTTACGCCACAAAGCATCCGTTTGCGTAAAATTTACCTGAACGAAGGTGAAAGAAGAAACAATGCTAAGAAGTTTGTAAATCAATAATTAGCAAATTACTAATATCAAAAGCCGGAATGATTAAAATCGTTCCGGCTTTTTTATGCCTTAAAAGAAGCATCAGCAAATTTCCTACTTTCTGAGTTTGGTAAGATAACCATTCAAATAAGCATTGATATCTTCCGAAAGATTCAGAAAATAAACGCTTCCTCCATAAAAAACAGTGATAAAAACAGCACGGATAAAACTATCCAGAATAAAATTTTTTTGTTCAGGAATCAATCGATCACAAATCCAATAAGCTGCCAAAGCAATCAAAACAGTATATAAAGATTTAATGGTAAATGGTTGCATTTTGTACACAAACAAGATAAATAAATACCGAAATAAATTAAAAATAAGCAGTGTACTTGCAGCGGCAATCGCTGCGCCGGTAATCCCGTAAAGCGGAATAAAAAGTAGATTAAGTGCAATTGTAATACCGATCAATCCTAAATTAAAAAAAGAATCGTACTTGTAATGCTTGGAGCTGGTTAAAATAACGCCGTTAACCCCGGTAGCCGAATCAATTACATAACCTAAGCCAATAAAAAAAATTACGTATTTTCCGGCTGCATAAGATGGTAAAACCTTAAAAACATTATTCACATTTACCCAAACTAAAAGGAAAATAAACAGCGCTGCAATCAGCTGATTGATGCAGCTTTTGCGGTAAATGTTTCTAATGTTTTGCAAATTATTGTTTTTCCACGCTTCAGAAATAATAGTGTAAGCGATACTGTAAAGCGAACGCGCAGGCAAAGTAATTACCATACCGAAATACGCTGCTACACTGTAAATTCCTGTTTCAGCAAGTCCAAACTTTTTGTTAACCATATACACATCCAAACTTGTAATGATTATTGGAGCAGAACCAGTGAGAATAGCAAAAAAGCAAATATTAATCAGCTTGTTTGCCATATCTCTATCAATAAAGTCGAAATCAGTAGTTAAGTAAAAATTTTTCGTAACAATCAACTGCCTCATCATTAAAAAGGTAGGTAAAATGTTGGCTGTCAGCCACAATGCCATAAACGTGCTGAAGTTAATCCACTTAAAGAAAATTAGCAGAAGCGTAAAAAGAATAAAAAGCCGTTTAGTAAATTCAAGCAAAACCCGTCCGCTTATCGTGTCATAAAGCATTCGAGCAAACAAATTAAACACGTTAAAAAACAGCGTAAAAAAAGTAAGCGGAACCAAATACCAGAAATATTGGCTGAATAATCTGTTTTCGTGCGATTTTGAGTTGATCAGCTCATCTTTAAAAACAAAAGCAAGCACTGTAAATAAAATAAAACCGGCCAAAGAAACCAGACAAGCCAAAGCCAGATAACCATGATGGTTTTTCTCTTCGTTGCGGAAATATGGAAAATACCGGGTCGTTCCGTTGAAACCTAAAATGGCAAACTGTGAAAACAGCAAAGAATAATTGGTTAGAAGTGTTATCAACCCAACCTGTTCTTTACTTAATGAATGCGTTTGGAAATAGTAAAGAGAGATAAAACCAATAGCAACGCCCAGATAAGAATAAAAAGTGCCTTTAATGGTTTGCTGTTGTATAATGCCCATTCAGAAATTGCGTAACTGATGCTGTTTTTAATGTACTATTTTTGCCGAGTCAGATGGCAAAGATAAAATATAAAGTGTGCGTACTTACGGTAACTTACGGAAATCGTTGGGCTTTCCTGGAGCAGGTGCTCAAACGGGTTCTTGGTTATGAGGCAACAAGCCATGTTGTAATTGTAGATAACGCCTCGGATTATTCGGTGCTAAACGAAGTACAAGGTCTGGCTGATCCGAGGATTAAAGTTATCGAAAACACAGAAAATTTAGGTTCTGCCGGCGGATATAAACAGGCTTTAGCATATGCCCATCAGTTTGTTGATGCTGATTTGATCTGGTTGCTGGATGATGATAATTTGCCAGATGAAAACGCTCTAACTATTCTGCTTAAAAAATGGGAAGAAATGACTGGAGCAGCTGACGAAAAAGCACTTTTTTGTTTACGGACTGACCGAAAACCACATATAAAAATTGCACAAGGCGAAAATCCGAATCGCTATTATTTAGTTCCTGATAACTTTTTAGGATTCAGTTTAACGCGTATTTTTTATAATCAGTTTTTAAAATTGCAGGCTCGTTTTAAAAAACCAGGTTCGTTTAAAAATCATGCAAAAATTCCGTACGCACCTTATGGCGGATTGCTGCTGCACAAAATCATGATTGATAAAATAGGCTTTCCGGATGAGCGTTTTTTTCTTTATGTAGATGATTCTGAATATACTTACCGGATTACGGAAAACGGCGGAACAATCTGGCTGATTCCAGAATGCCGAATTACGGATGTTGATCAATCTCAAGGAATTAATTACCAAAAAAAGCTTTTTACTTCGAGTTTGTTAGATCAATGGAATTTCCGCATCTATTATCATATACGCAACCGACTGTTTTTTTATAAAAGGGTTACGGTTAAAAATCAGTTTCTTTTCCATCTCAATAAATTTATCTACTTAAACTGGTTGAAATTGATTAGCATCATCAGTTCAAAACAAAAAGAATATGCTAAATTACTTAAAGCCGTGGATGATGGTTTACAAGGCAAATTAGGCAAAGCCGATTCGAATAAATTTTAATGCTGTTTTTAGCGCATAAATATTTGTATCACGAGAAAAAGTTACTTTTACAAGCGCATGTCAGAACAAAATTTAACCAATTCCAGCGTTATCAGCGCTTACGATAATTTCTACCAAAACCACGACGAAGCCTGGCGAATGCTGGGTGCAAAATACAAGGCGCAAAATATTGCCGACGTTTGTAAAGAAAAGCAATTTGTAAAAGTGCTGGAAGTTGGAGCAGGCGATGGCAGCATTTTATATTATCTCGATCAATGGCAATTTGCGCCGGAACTATACGCAATAGAAATATCTGAAAGCGGCGTTGAACACATTAAAAGACGTAATTTAAAGAGCATAAAAGAAGTACAGGTTTTTGATGGTTACCACGTTCCTTATGCAGATCAAACTTTTGATTTGGTGATTTTAGCGCACGTTTTAGAACACGTAGAATACGAACGGATGTTACTGCGCGAACTGAAAAGAATCTCAAAATATCAGGTTATCGAAGTTCCGCGTGATTACCGTTTTGGAGTTGATAAACGCATCAAACATTTTCTGGCTTACGGCCATATTAATGTTTATACACCAAGTTCGTTGCGGTATTTACTTCGTTCGGAAGGATTTGAAGTTTTGGCAGATAAAACATCTATGATTGAGCCGGAAGTAACGCGTTTTAATACTTTTATCAATCAAAAAAAGCAAAAAAGCTTTGTTAAAAATGCTAAAATCGAAGTTGAGTATCAAATAAAAAAAATGCTGAATCAGCTTGTAGGAAAAAAGCTTCAGGAAAAATTAGCCAGCGCTTACACGGTTTTATGTACTGCTACAGATAAAAATCCTAAAATTTTTTAATCTTTAAAGTAGATAAAACTTCATGCAAAGCCTGGCCCCAATTGCGCTGTTTGTTTATAATCGTCCCGATCATACGCGGCGTACAATTGCTCATCTACAAAAAAATTTATTGGCAGAAAACTCGCGCTTATTTATTTTTTCTGATGGCGCAAAAAACATCAATGATGAAGTAAATATAAACGAAGTACGCGCGCTAATTAAAGAAACAGACGGATTTAAATCAGTCAAGATTATCGAAAGTCAGGAAAATCTAGGACTGGCAAATTCGATTATTGCAGGCGTAAGTCAACTGGTGCAGGAATATGGTAAAGTAATTGTTTTTGAAGATGATTTACTATCATCACCTTTCACTTTAAATTATTTTAATGATGCTTTGCAGCGTTATTTTAATGATGAAAAAGTAATGCACATTGGCGCTTATATGTATCCTTTGGCTAATAAAAATTTGCCGGAAACTTTTTTTTATCGAGCAGCCACCAGCTGGGGTTGGGCAACTTGGAGCCGCGCCTGGAAAAACTTTAATCCGGATATTGATGATTTGATGAAGCAGTTCGGCAAATCTCAGATCAAACAATTTTCGATAGAAGGCACCATGAATTTCTGGAAACAGATGCAAGAGTTTAAATCCGGCAAAAATAATTCATGGGCCATTCGCTGGTATGCTTCTGTCTTTTTAAAAAACGGGTTAACCTTAAATCCTGCCAAATCATTCATTCATAACATCGGCCATGATGGAAGCGGCGTGCATTCCAACAAAGAAGATATTTACCAGGTACAAGTAGCACAACAACCGGTTGAGTTTTTTCCTTCGGAGATGATAGAAAATCAGGAAGCTTACGCAGCGATCAAACAATTTTTACGTCATCGAAAAGGCAATTTGCTGCAACGAATCCAACGTTTCATCACTAAAAAACTGTCGCAAAAGAAGTATTTATTATTTGGGTTTTCGGGCAGTTAGCACGATATAAGGCGAAAGTAGTTTAGTTTCGGCAGGAACAACTTTGGTGAATATTTTGCCAGCCAGCCAGATAGTTCTAGTCAGAATTTTTGCAACGGCAGATTTCTGCTGCTTATTTTCCAGCCAAACCGAAAACTTGCCGTAATGATGCAGTTCAATATCCTGTAACTTTAACTGATGACAAATTTGTGCAAGCAAACCAAGCTCCATGCTTTTTACGTTGTGCTTACTATAATTTTCGGGATCAAATTTACGCTGTACCCAACCGTTCACGCCTAAAAAGTTAGGCAAAGTAATAAACAAAGTTCCGCCAGGTTTTAAAAAAGATAAATGCCTGGAAATAATGTCTTTCGTATCTTCAAAATGTTCAATCAAACCACAGGAAAGTACCAGATCATATTGTTTTAAAGCTTTGTATTTAAACAGATCGCCTTCAATTACACCAATACTTTTTTCGCTTAAATTGTTGGCAGCCAGTACATCAACTAAAATTCCGGTGTGTACATAAAAATCGAACAGCGTGGTTTCAACGCTTTCGTATTTGTTGAGGTAAATGGCATAGTAACCTGGAAACCCACCCAGCTCAATAGCTGTTTTGATATTGTTTTTCCTGACAAGCCTTCGCAAGATTTTATGAAAAGTATAATCAGGTTTAATGGCAACAGCAAGATCTTTTTTCGATTCCCAGTATTTTTTCCAGAAAGTTCTATCGGTGAGTTGGTTGCTCATTTTAATACAAATTAAAGAAAAAACGGGCATTTATGTATGCAGCAAAATAAAGTTTAACAATTTTTATGTATTGCTGATGCTTCTTTTGCAGCACAAATTTTAGTGTATTTTTGGACGATGCTGAAAGTTGTTCACTTAAATACTTACGATGGAAATGGCGGTGCTGGAAGAGCTTGTTTACGCTTGAATTTAGCTTTAAATGCTGAAAAAGAAATTGAATCGAGCATTGTGGTTTTTTATAAATTCGGACAAAATCCTGTTGTAAAAACTTTTACCAATACGCTTGCTAAACGCGCTTATGCCGCTTTTACAATTTTAACAGAGCGTTTACTGGCCAAACGGTATTTAAAACCGGTAAAAATTCCGTTTTCGTTTGCGTGGTTTGGGCATTCGGTAGTCAGGCATCCTGATATTTTGGCTGCGGATGTTATTCATTTACATTGGGTTAATCATAGTTTTCTCAATCCAAAGCATTTGGAAGAGTTGGCCAAATTAAACAAACCAATTTTATGGACTTTCCATGATAGCAACGCATTTACTGGCGGCTGCCATGTGCGTTACACTTGTAATCATTTTGAAAATCAATGCGGAAACTGTCCAGTTTTAATTGATGCCAATCCACAGGATATTTCTCATAAAATCTGGCAGCAAAAAAGTAAAGCGTATCAAAAATTAGACTTCCAAATTATTGCACCAAGTAGCTGGATGCAAAAATCGGTTTTGAGAAGTAGTTTAATGCAGGGAGAAACTGTAAATGTTGTTCCAAATACGTTGGAAACTAATATTTTTCAGCCTCAAAATCAGCAAACCGCAAGAGCAAAACTAAATTTGTCGTTAGAGAAATTCATTTTCCTAACGGGATTTATGCCTTCCAAAAAAGATTCGCATAAAGGCGCAGCTTATCTTTTAGCAAGTTTGGAACTTTTAGCTGCTAAAAACAGCATTAATCCGGAGAATATTGAACTGGTAATTTTCGGAAACCGGAACACGGAAGATATGCCTGTTTTCCCATTTAAAACTACTTTTTTGGGAACGATCAAAGAAGATGAAAAATTGGCCGCCTGTTATGCTGCCGCTGATGCTTTTTTGATTCCTTCGCTCGAAGATAATTTGCCTTACACTGTAATGGAAAGTTTGGCTTGTGGCACGCCGGTGGTTGCTTTTACAACAGGTGGCATTCCGGATATGGTTGTTCATCAGGAAAATGGTTTTTTGGCTGAATATAAATCTTCGCAGAATTTTTGTGATGGTATGGAATGGATGATAAATTGTCCCGTAAAAGAAGCATTACGAAGTGCCGCACGAGAAACGGTGATGCAAAAGTTTTCAGAAAAAGTAATCGCACAAAAGCATTTAGAGCTGTACAAAAGCCTGGTTTCGTATGAATAAACCGTTTTTAAGTGTTATTACTGTTGTTTTTAATAACGCAAAAGATATTGAGCGGACAATGCTTTCTGTGTTAAATCAAAGTTATCCAAACATTGAATATTTGGTAATTGACGGGAAATCAACAGATGGAACTTTGGAAATTGTAGAAAAATATCGTTCTCGTCTTACTGTTTTTATTAGTGAAAAAGATGCCGGCATTTATGACGCCATGAACAAAGGTTTGGCCAGAGCAACCGGAGATTACGTTATTTTTATGAATTCGGGCGATGAATTTTATGAAAAAGATACGGTAAAAACAGTATTTGCAAGTCAGCCTGATGCTGATATTTATTATGGTGAGACAGAAATGATTAATCAGAATTTGCAAAGTTTAGGTCAGCGACGACATAAAGTTCCTGAAAATTTCAGCTGGAAAGATTTTAAATATGGAATGAGCGTTAGTCATCAGGCAATTTTTATCCGCAGAAAACTGGCTCAAGATTACAATTTAAAATATCAGCTAAGTGCTGATATTGACTGGATTTTATCGGCAGCAAAAAAAACACGGAAAATTGTAAACGTGCATCAATATGTGGCAAAATATATGGTTGGCGGCCTGTCTAAAAAGAAACATTTGCAAAGTTTACAGGAACGTTTTGCAATTATGCGAAAGCATTACGGTTTAATGCCCACGGTTTTAAATCATTTTGTGATTGCTTTTAATTTAAGTTGGTATTGGTTAAAGAACAGGAGAACGAATGATTAGAAAAACAAAAAGCGAAGTCATTATTAACTTCGCTTTTTGATGACAAAATATTTTAAGTTTTTATACTGTTTTTACCACACTTTTTTTCTTCTTGCTTTCTGAAAAAACATATCCGCCAAAAGCCAGAACTAACAAAATAGAGCCTGCCAGAGAAATTCCTTCACCAGTATAATAAGAATTTGGGTGAAAGATGAACTCAATTTTATGATTTCCTACCGGAATCTGTGCGGCACGTAATAAATAATCAGCGCGGAAATATGGTTTTTCTACGCCATCAATCAGCATTTTCCAACCTTTATCATAAAAAATTTCAGAGAAAACTGCAACTTGTGAAGTGGTTGATCCGCTTTCGTAAACCAAATGTTCTGGTGCATAACTGGTTAAAGTTATTGTACCGTTTTTATCAATCGAATTTTGTTTGGTGTCGATTAAGGATTGATATTGCTTGTCCACAATCGCTTCATTCTTCGGATCAAAACTGCTGATAGCCTGCATTTCCTGATCTGCATTATCTGCGAAACGAACCTGACCTACAAACCAAGCATGACCACAAGCTGTAGCATTAGCTTTCATGCCAGCTGCCTGTGTTTTCGGATCAACCGTAATAACATATTTGGTATTCAGCATATCCAACGCATCCTGATTTAAGCTTTTGCTGAACTGATTTTCAATTAATTCCTGATAGCGTTTTAATTTAGCAGCATGGTATCCACCCAAAGTTTTATGGAAATAAGAAGTGGAAGCATTTGCAAAAGGATCTTGCAAACTCAAATCCAGCACACGAAAATCCGGATCGGTATCTCGTAAAATAAACTGATCCACTTCTCTTGGTGCGCGCACCTGCAAAGCATCTTCTTTCGGCTGGAAGCTTTCGTCTTTTAAATAACGCTTATCAATCTGCCATAAATCAACTAAAGTAACTGCTAAAATTAAAATAGAAGCAATCTGCAATTTGATTTTCTGCGTGATCAATGCCCAAAGGATTCCAAATGTAACCAGTACAAAAATCAACGAACGAATAGCATCAACCCGAGCTAACGATATACGATCTTGTACCAGCGCACCATTCACAATTGAGGTAGCAAAGCTGCTGTCGCCTTGGAAAGCCTGTGTTAATTGTGTAATTAATCCTTCATCGGAAGTGCTGTTTTTAAAGCTGAAAAATAAAGTTGGTAACACGGCAATCAGCAATGCAATTCCGCCTGTAATATATAAAGCAAGAAATAATTTTTTTAGGATAAAGGTTTTATCTTTTGCTTCCAATACTTCTTTTATCGCTAAAAAAGCCAGAATAGGAAAGGCCAGTTGCGTTAAAACTAAAATTGATTCTACTGCACGGAATTTGTTATAAAGCGGAAAATAATTGAAGAATAAATCAGAAACCAGTGTAAAGTTTTTACCGAATGAAAGCAGCATACTTAAAATTACAGTTGCCAGCAGCCACCATTTGATGCGGTTTTTAACGATCATCAACCCAAAAACAAATAGAAAACAGATACCCGCTCCAAAATACCACGGACCTTCAGTAAAGGGTTTTCCGCCCCAATATGTTGGTAATTGTGCAGCAAAACCTGTAGCCTGATCTTGCGGAACACCTTTTTCAACCAAAGCCTGTGCAACTTTAGAATCTGCTTTTAGTGTGCCACCAGAACCGCCGCCATAAGTATTCGGAATTAAAAATGTAATACATTCGCCAATGCCCTGGCTCCAACCGTAAGCATATTCTTTGTCCAAACCGCTGCTGGTATTGGTTTTAGGCTGAGTTAAATTTGATTTCCCTCGGATGGATTCATTTCCATATTCGTAAGTCGTCCATAAGATAGAAGCATTAATCATCACAGCAATTAAAGTTGCAGCACTTAAGTAGCCGAGGGATACAAAGAGTTTTGCTGTAGTTTTATTTTTGATGGCATGGTACAATTCAATTCCCACTAAAATCATTAGGGAAATCATTAAATAATATGCCATTTGAATATGGTTGGAACGAATTTCCATCGCCAGAAAAAAGGCTGTTAAAACAGCTCCAAGCCAGTGCTTTCCACGCAAAGTCAAGATAATTCCAGCTAAAATTGGTGCAAAAAATGTAATCGCATAAGCCTGATTGGAATGCCCAGCGTGCAACAATATAAAATTATAGGATGAAAAGGTAAACGCAATGGCACCTGTAGCTGCCAACCATGGATTCAATCTCAAAACACAAAAAAGTAAATATGCACCAAAAAGCGATAGTAAAACGGTATCAATCGGGTTCGGGAATACTGTTTTTAAAGCAGAAATTACATAAGTAGTTACGTTATCAGGATAGAAAGCCCAGATTTGGTAAGCTGGCATTCCGCCAAAAACCTGATTAGTCCACAACGGTGCTTTGCCGGTTTTGGCCCGAACCTCCATGATTTCCTTTTGCATGCCTTGCGCTTGTGTAACATCGCTTTGCATCAATACTTTACCTTGAAATGCAGGTGTGAAATAGAAGAAACAGATTGCTATAAATAAGCCTGCTACGGCAAAGTGAACGCCGTTTTGCTTGAACCAGTTATTCATGTAAACTCAAAATTGTGTAAGCTCCAAACCTACCGGAAATTTTACAAAAATGAGGTATAAATTTTATGCAGCTGCAATCTAAAATGCAACAAACTTATAGCTATTGTTGAGAAGAGAGGACAAAAAAGAATCAGGAAAGCACTAACAAGGCCGTGCTTGTGTTCTTAGCAGAAAAAATACAACTAAAAGAAGTATCAAACTGATACCATAGACAATCAAATTTTTTCGGTCGAAAGTATCACGGTTTTTCTGGATAAAGTAAAAATTGTAAATAGCCAAAGCACCCAATACCAACCAAAAATACCATTTAACCTGCGTGCACATCACAAAAGCATATGTGTTGAGAATGATAACAATAAAATTCGTCCAGATTAACTTGATAGAAGCTGGCGTACCAAAATGGCGGCGTTCAAAAATTTCTTTTGGAATCATGATGCGTTATTTCACTTCCTCATACTTCACAAATTCGCCTTCCGAACTTGGAACAGCACTTTTGTAAACATTTGGCGGAATATAATCTACTTTAATGGTTCCTTCTTTTGGATGGCGATCAGGCCGGGTTTGAGCATAACCAGGATTGTTTTGCGCCTGCGTTTTATTTATCATCCCACGAAATAAAGCCGGAAGCAACAACCGGCCAAGCATACGCAGCATGTAAAGTACACAGATGGCAATTATTAAAAAACGAATTAGCAACATGATAAACACTATTTGTATTACAAATATAAAAGTTTAACAGATAAAATGTTTTAATGCGGCAAATATCCGTTCAGATTAAAAGTCGATAAAAGAAGCATGATACTTCTTTTATCAACTTAAAATTTCTCTGTCATCATTTTTTCCAGCGCAAACATTTCATCACGCAGTTTGGCTGCGCCCAAAAAGTCCATGTCTTTTGCTGCTTTTAGCATCTCTTTTTTGGTATTGTCGATGGCTTTTTTCAATTCCGGTTTTGTCATGTATTGAACAATCGGATCGGCCGCGATATTATCTGCTACATCCTGCTCCACATACGCCTGCTGCACGCCGCCTTTAAAATCCATTACAGAAGTTTGTTCAATAATTGCTTCGCGAGATTTACCAACCGTTTTTGGTGTGATGCCATGTTCCAGATTGTATTGAATTTGTTTGTCGCGGCGACGGTTGGTCTCGTCCATCGTAACCTGCATCGAATCCGTAATCTTATCAGCATACATAATTACACGTCCGCGATCGTTTCTTGCTGCTCGTCCAATCGTTTGAATTAGAGATCTTTCAGAGCGTAAAAAACCTTCTTTATCTGCATCTAAAATCGCAACCAGCGAAACTTCTGGCAAATCCAAACCTTCCCGCAAAAGATTGATACCGATCAAAACATCAAATTCACCCAAACGCAAACCGCGCAAAATTTCTACGCGTTCCAACGTTTTTACTTCGGAGTGGATGTAACGGCATTTTATGTTGAGGCGATCCATGTATTTAGCCAATTCCTCGGCCATACGTTTGGTTAAAGTGGTTACCAAAATCCGGTCACCTTTTTTGATGGTTTGATCCACTTCCTCCAGCAAATCATCTACCTGATTAATAACTGGTCGGATTTCAATCACCGGATCCAGCAAACCAGTTGGCCGGATTACCTGTTCAATCACCACACCTTCCGATTTTTCCAGTTCAAAATCGCCCGGCGTAGCACTTACATAAATAGTTTGCGGCGCCAATCTTTCAAATTCTTGAAAGTTTAACGGACGATTGTCCATAGCCGCAGGCAAACGGAAACCATATTCTACCAGCGAGATTTTGCGGGAACGGTCGCCACCATACATTGCGCGGATTTGCGGAACGGTAACATGGCTTTCATCAATTACCATCAAATAATCTTTCGGGAAATAATCCAGCAAGCAAAATGGACGCATTCCAGGCTGCCGTCCGTCAAAAAAGCGCGAATAATTTTCAATACCGGAGCAATAACCCAATTCGCGGATCATTTCCAGATCGTAATTTACGCGTTCTTCCAAACGTTTTGCTTCTAAAAAACGCCCATCGCTAATAAACTGTTTTTTGCGCATTTCCAGTTCTTCCTGAATTGCCCAAACAGATTTTTGAAAACGATCTCGCGGTGCCACATATAAATTGGCTGGAAAAACAACCATATTATCCATTTTCTCCAGCGTTTTTCCGTTGGATACATCAAAAGTGCTCAGTTCTTCAATATCATCACCATAAAAATTAATGCGATAAGCGTAATCCAGATACGCCGGATAAATCTCCACCACATCACCTTTTACACGAAAAGTTCCGCGTTTAAAATCGGCAGTAGTTCTGGCATATAAAATCTCCACCAACCGGTGCAGGAAAGCATTTCTGGTAATTCTCGTTCCAACCGCAAAGCGGAAAACAGAATTGGAAAAATCTTCCGGGTTTCCCATACCATAAATGCAGGAAATGGAAGAGACCACAATCACATCACGGCGGCCGGACATCAGCGCAGAAGTGGTGCGCAAACGAAGCTTTTCAATTTCTTCGTTGATCTGCAAATCCTTTTCGATGTACGTATTGGAAGATGGAATAAAAGCTTCCGGCTGATAATAATCGTAATAAGAAACAAAATAATTGACCGCGTTTTCCGGAAAAAACTGCTTGAATTCGCCATAAAGCTGTGCCGCCAAAGTTTTGTTATGACTTAAAACCAGTGTTGGTTTTTGCGTTTGCTGGATCACGTTGGCAATACTGAATGTTTTGCCGGAGCCGGTAACGCCGAGTAAAGTCTGATAATTTTCGCCGTTTTCAACGCCTTCCACCATCTGGCGGATCGCTTCCGGCTGATCACCGGAAGGCTTATATTGTGAGGTTAATTTAAAATCCATTGAGAAGATAAAAGTACGGAGAATCAGTTTAAAATGCTAAGGAATATAGCTGATTATGTTGTTTGGTTGTCAGGATTTATTTACGGCATATGCTTCTTTTACCACCTAAAAAAAGCACTATTTTCGCCATATGATTTTCCAGCTCGATCAAACCAATTCCGTTGCTAATAGATTTATTGCCGAAATGCGCAACGTACACACGCAGCAAAACCCGCAGCGTTTCCGAAACAATCAGGTTCGTTTGGGTGAGATTTTAGCTTACGAAATCAGCAAAAAACTGGATTACCAGGAAGCAGAAGTGAAAACACCATTGGGAATTGCCAAGGTAAATCTTGCTCAGGAACAACCTGTTTTGGCCACCATTTTGCGCGCTGGCTTGCCTTTTCATCAGGGATTTTTGAATTTTTTTGATCGGTCGGCTTCGGCTTTTATCACGGCTTATCGCAAAACAGATGAAAATCATGATTTTACCATTCAGCTGGAACATATTTCAAGTCCGAATCTGGACGGACAAATTGTAATTATGTGCGACACGATGCTGGCGAGTGGACAAAGTTTGGTGCAGGTTTGTAAGAAGTTACAGGAGAAATATCAGCTAAAAGAACTGCACATTGCTGCCATAATTGCCAGTTCTGATGGCGTAAAATATGTTCAGGAAAATTTGCCGGAAGCGCATATTTGGGTTGGTTCTGTGGATCAGGAAATGAACAGTTATTCCTATATTATTCCGGGTTTGGGCGATGCTGGCGATTTGAGTTTCGGAGAAAAAGTTTGATACTGTTTTTATCGATATAAAAATTAAAAAATGCCTTACCAACACATCTTTTTCGATCTCGACCATACCATTTGGGATTTTGATAAAAACGCCGAAGAAACACTGCATGAGCTGTTTTTACAGCATAAATTACAAGATTTGGGTTTGGCTGCGCCAGATATTTTCATCGAGACTTACACACGCAATAATCATCGGCTTTGGGCTGAATATCACTTGGGAAAAATCAGTAAAGAGGTTTTGCGCGAAGCACGTTTTAAACATACTTTTTTAGAATTAGGTTTGGAGGAAACCGTTATTCCAACAGGTTTTGAAGACGCTTACGTGCAGCTTTGTCCCACCAAAACCAATCTTTTTCCGGAAGCGCACGAAGTTTTAAAGTATTTGAGCGAAAAGTATGCTTTGTATGTGATTTCTAATGGTTTCCAGGAATCAACAGAAATGAAAATCCGATTGTGCAATCTCAATCAGTATTTCAAACATGTCTTTATTTCAGAAGTAATTGGCATCAACAAACCCGATCCAAAAATTTACAAACACGCTTTACAACTTGCCGGCGCACAAAAAAGCGAAAGTTTGATGATTGGCGACAGCCTGGAAGCAGATATTTATGGCGCACTGAATTTTGGTATCGATGCAATTTACTTCAACCCAAATAAAACCGAAAAACCAGAAAATGTGCCGCAGCAAATCCATCATTTAAATGAGTTGATGCTGTTTTTATAGGTATAAAAACAGTATTACGTTAAAGAAAAACCCAATTAAAGTTTTTCTTTAACGTAAATGTAACTTTAAGTTCAAAGCATAGTCAGACTTTGCAATAAGAAATGTAGTATGGAATTTGAATCTTTACATGTGTTTTTTCTGGTTGTGCTGGGTTTAATGCTGCTGGCTTTTTATTTAAGTCCGTTTGAATTAAGTGTAACCGAAGATGAAGACGATGAGTGAGCTTGTTTTATCGGTAAAATTTATGATTTGCTACTCGTGCCGATTATCCGAATTTGAAACGCTTGAGCCCTGATGTTTGAGAAAAGGTTATTTTAAAAACCGTTTTCCTAATTTGCGCCCTGTTAAAATTCATGAAAATACTGTACGCCATACAAGGAACCGGCAACGGCCACATCAGCCGCGCCCGCGAAATTGTGCCTTTGTTACAACAATACGGCCATTTAGATTTATTAATCAGCGGCACGCAGGCAGATGTTTCACTTGCGCAGCCTGTAAAATATCAACTGCATGGTTTTAGCTTTATTTTCGGAAAAAAAGGCGGTGTAGATTACTGGAAAACTTTCAAAGTAATGAATTCCAGGCAATTGCTGCGCGATGTAAAAAATCTGCCTTTAAAGCAATATGATTTGATTATCAATGATTTTGAGCCAGTTGCTGCCTGGGCCTGCAAGCTGCAAAAGCTGGAATCCGTTTCTTTAAGTCATCAATGTGCGTTTATCTCCCCGAAAACACCTCGCCCCAAAAAATGGAATTATGCCGAATGGCTGTTTAAATATTACGCGCCCACAACGCATCACATTGGTTTTCATTTTGAAAGATATGCCGATTTTATCCACACGCCGGTTATCCGCAGTGAGATGCGGAATTTGGAAACGCAGCATTTAGATCATTATACCGTTTATCTGCCCGCTTATGCAGATCAGTTTCTAGTTCAATATTTAAGCAGGATAAAAGAAGTATCGTGGAAAATCTTCTCCAAACACACCCGAAAAGAATATACTGTAGGAAACCTCAGCGTAAAACCGGTGCAAAACGAAGCGTTTAATAAAAGCCTGGCAACAGGAGCCGGATTGCTTACCGGCGGCGGATTTGAAGGTCCGGCAGAAGCTTTGTTTATGCACAAAAAAGTGATGATGATACCGATGAAAGGCCAGTACGAACAGCAATGCAACGCGCTTGCTGCTGCTAAATTAGGTGTGTTTGTGGTACAAAAAATTGATGAAAGCTTTATTTTGAAAGTGCGGCAATGGATTGCATCGGATCAATCAATCCGAATTGATTTCCCGGACGAAACTGCACAAATTGTAACAAATATCGTTTCCGAGTATGCCAAAAAGCGTTAAGTTTCGGCGTGTTCTGTTTTTCTGTTAATATTGCGGAAAAGAGCAGTACATGATCCAGATTTTCCGGTCTTCCAATCCCATCAATATTTTGTGGCTGATTGTATTGTTGTTTTTGATGCGGTTTGGCGCGCTGGTGCATTTCCCATCAAATCCAGATACTTCTTTTACCGGTCTTTTTTCGCGCTTGTTGCTCACTTATCCTTCCAGTTTTTTAACGCACTCAGGCAATGTTTTCTGGTCGGCGGTTTTAGTGCTGACGCAGGCATTGTGGTTTAATTACCTCATCAACAACCGTAATTTATTAGGCAAACCTTCATTTTTGCCAGCTTTACTTTACATCACCGTTTCCGGATTATTTACTTCGTTTCTGATACTGAGTGCGCCTTTACTCTGCAATTTTTTGCTGATTTGGACGCTGCAAAAGTTGCTTGATTTTTATCAAAACGAAGAAGCCACTTCTACAGCGTATGATTTAGGGCTGATTATTGGTATCGGTACTTTAATTTATTTCCCGTTTATTGCTTTGTTTCTGGTGATTTGGTTTGCGCTGCTCATCTTTCGCACGTTCAACTGGCACGAATGGATTTCGGCATTAATGGGCATTTTAACCGTCCTGTTTTTTCTGTCTGTTTATTATTACTGCACCAATCACACCGCAGCTTTTCATTCGCTTTGGCTTTCTTTTGATGCAGATTTCCCAGTTATTAATATTACGCGTCCGTATCGGTTTCTGGTGCTTGTTCCGTTGGTTTCAATCTTTATTCTGGCACTTTTCAGGCTGCAAAAAAACTTTTTGAAAAGTATGGTAATGGTGCGAAAAACTTTTCAATCGTTGTTTTTTATCCTTTTTTTAGTTGCGCTTGGCAGTTGCATCAAAACAGATTTCAGCTTTAACCATTTTTTGCTTTTGGTGATGCCAATTGCTGTAATTACGGCGTATTATTTTTTGTATGCCAGCAAAAAATGGATCTACGAAAGTTTGTATTTATTGCTGCTCATTAGCATTCTGTACTTTCAGTTTAACAATATTTAACTTTTAAATGCAGTGGTTTTTAAAGCGTTCTGTTAGTTTTGTAGGATGAAGTTTGGAGTGGTAATTTTCCCGGGTTCTAATTGTGATGAAGATATCATCTACGTATTAGAAAAAATAATGGGCCAGCAAGTAGTTCGTTTATGGCATAAAAATCATGATTTGCAGGGCGCAGATTTCATTGTTTTGCCCGGTGGTTTTTCTTTTGGTGATTATTTGCGGTCTGGCGCAATTGCCCGTTTTTCGCCGATTATGCAGGAAGTGATCCGTTTTGCCGGACAAGGCGGCTACGTTTTAGGTATCTGCAACGGTTTTCAAATCCTTACGGAAGCTGGTTTGGTTCCCGGAGCTTTGCTTCACAATAAAAACCGGAAATTTATTTGTCGGAATACCTTCCTCAAAGCGCAAACCAGCAACTCGCTGCTTACTTCGCAAATTGATCTTACCAAAGCTTTAAAAATTCCGGTTGCGCACGGCGAAGGCAATTTTTATGCCGATAAAAACAGCTTGGAAGAACTGAATCAGAACGATCAGATTTTGTTTCGTTATTGTGATGCGGGTGGAAATTACTCGCACGAAGCAAATGCAAACGGTTCTATCGAAAACATTGCCGGCGTTTGCAATAAAAACCGGAATATTTTTGGATTGATGCCACATCCTGAACGTGCGGCCGACAGTTTACTGGCTAATGAAGACGGACTGGCGATTTTTGAATCGATATTGTCGATTGCGAACGCCTGATATATGGTCAGTTTGGTTTTTGATATTGGCAATACTTTTTCCAAAGTTGCTGTTTTTAAGGAGCAAAATATTTTGTGGACGAAGTCTTACCGAGAAATCACAGAAAGCCTGATCAACAAAATCATCATCAAGTTTAAACCTGAAGTTGCCATTATTTCCTCCGTACAAAACAAAATTTTTTTGTGGGAAGCTGTGTTGGAGAAGCAAGTAAAAACTCTTTGGTTTAATTATCAAATGGCAAAATCGATTAAAAATCATTATCAAAATCCTGAAAAGTTAGGTTTAGATCGATTGGCAGCTGTAGTTGGAGCCCATTTTTTATATCCTAAAAACAGCAATCTGGTGATAGATGCCGGAACCTGCGTTACTTATGATTGTGTGGACGAACAGGGAAATTACTTTGGAGGAAGCATATCGCCAGGTTTAAAAATGCGTTTTAAAGCATTAAAATATTACACTAAAAAGCTGCCTTTGATTGATGCAGAAGTAGAATTTATTAATAACACAGGAAATAATACGCAGGAAGCAATCCTTTCGGGTGTGCAAAATGGCTTACGTTATGAAGCAGAAGGATTTATAAAAAATCAAGTGCAGCAACAAAATACAAATATTTTATTAACCGGCGGCGACTTTAACTTTTTTGATACTCACCTTAAAAGTAGCATCTTTGCCGCTTACGTTAAGCCGGAACCATACTTAGTTCTTAAAGGATTAAACGCAGTTATACATCAGCAATAATGATTAATCGTATCAAAAATTTACTTATAATTTTACTTGTTTTATCGGGTTTTGCAGCTTCGGCCCAATCTACTAGCAGTTCTCCATATTCTAAATTTGGTTTAGGTGATTTACGCCAGCAAAGTTTACCGCAAAATATGGGTATGGGCGGTATTGCTGCTGGTATACGTACGGTTGGCGGTTATAACAACATCAATATGTTAAATCCGGCTTCGTATTCTGCTATAAACCTTACCACAATTGATATTGGTGCTTATGCAACGGTTAATACTTTAAGCAACAATACTGTTAAGCAAACCGGCACAGATTTCAGGTTGAACCATCTTGCTTTTGCCATTCCGGTTACCAAAGGTACATCAGCATTGAGCTTTGGTTTATTGCCTTACAGCGAGCTGGGTTACAGCTTCAAACAAGTTTCTAAAATTGATACCAATACAGTTAACAGCGTTTATGGTGGCGAAGGCGGTTTATCCAAAGCTTATTTAGGTTATGGTTTCAATTTATTTAAACATTTGAACCTAGGTTTTAACGTGAGTTATATTTTTGGAAACCTGCTCCAAACCAGCTCTGTAGAAATACCAAATTATACATACACTTCCTTTGATACCCGAATTGCGAAGAGTCAAAGCATAAAAGGTTTGAATTATGACTATGGGTTGCAGTATGAAATTAGTTTATCCACTACCTCAAGAATTGTTTTAGGTTATTCGGGATCATTAAAATCTTCGCTTACTTCTTCAACAAAATACGTAACAAGTCAATTTCCGATTGATCCATCCACCGGAACAGAAATAGTTGCAAATAGAACTACAATTGACAGCATTCAAGGTAACAATATCAAAATTGCGCTTCCACTAATTCAACATTTTGGCCTTTCTTATCAAAAAGAAAACCATTATTTAATCGGTGCAGATTATAGCCGTGGCAATTGGGCAAAACTTACGGTTAATGGTGTCAACCAAAACCTGAATAATACAGAATCTTACCGAATTGGCGGGCAGATTATACCTAACATCAATGCATTAAGCAGTTACCTGGCTGTAATGGATTACCGGCTGGGGTATCAGTACAACAAAACTTATGTTCGTACTTCTGGTACAGATATTAATGAAAATGTATTTTCTTTTGGTTTGGGTTTACCAATTCGCTCTCAAAATCGCAGTGCTTTTTATAAAGTTAATTTTGCTGCAGAAGCCGGACAACGCGGCACGCTTGCCAACAACCTGATTAAAGAAAATTTTTATAATTTCAGGTTGAGTTTTTTGCTTAACGACCGCTGGTTTAATAAGTTTAAGTTTGATTAAAAGCCCAGCACTGTGGTTTTAAATGATAAATCTGTTTTAAAATGGCTAATGCTTCTTTTACCGGTAGTTTTTTGGTCATGCGAAAATGATTTAAAAAAAGTAAGGCAAATATCAAGTAAAGAAGTAAATAAGCCTGTTGAAACTACTATCGGAGTTGATGTAATTTATAGCGATTCAGCTAAAGTAAAAGCCAAGATGACAGCACCATTAATGCTTAATCACACGGTAACAAAAACTGTAAAGCAAGCTTATTACGAGATGCCAAAAGGTGTAAAAATTGATTTTTATGATCCGAAGCAAAAATTAATCAGCACGGTAACAGCTGAATATGCAGTTACAAAAAATCTGAATAAAATTATTGAGCTGCGGCGTAATGTTGTTGTGGTGAATGATAAAGGTGATACATTCAAATCTGAAGAACTGATTTGGGATCAGTTGGCCAAACGCTTTTATTCTAACCAGTTTTCTACTTTGTTACGGCAAGATGGAAATACGATTAGCGGCAATACTTTTCAATGTAAAGAAGATTTAACCAGCCCGGAGTTTAATCAATCTACCGGAAAATTCAATGTAAACCAAGGTGCAAATCCTTAATAAAATTAAAAACAAACAGCGCGTTTTCCTATATCGGTTTTTTACTAAAAGTTGTATCTTGCGCCCTCTTTCTTAAGTATTTAAATAATAATTTTCTATGGGTATAATGAGTTTTTTGCGAAACCGTTTGGGTTTGATCATGGTGGTTGTGATTGGTCTGGCTCTTTTCGCATTTATTATTGGTGAAGTTGTGCATTACGGAAGTTCTTTCATGAACGGCGACCGGACAACAATTGGTGAAGTAGCCGGAGATAAAATCAGCTATGATGATTTTAATAGTAAGTTGGAACAAAATATGCAGAATTTTAAGCAGCAATCAAACCAAGCGAGCTTAAATCCGCAAATGGTTAATTATGTTCAGCAAAATACCTGGAACCAGGCTATTAGTCAGATTATCCTGCAAAAACAAATTAGTAAATTAGGAATTGCTGTTGGCGATGATGAAAGTAAAGCTTTAATACAAGGCAGCAATCCAAGTCCGCAAATTATACAGGCATTTACAAATCGTGAAACCGGTCAGTTTGATCGTCAGCAATTAAATGCTTTTTTAGGAAACATCAGTTCTACAAAAGCTGATCCGGCAACGCATACACAATGGGGAAGTTTTGTAAACCAGATTATTGAAGGTAAAAAATCAGAAAAATATCTTTCGATGATTCGTAACGGTTTGTTTGTAACCTCACTGGAAGCAAAAGAAGATTACGAAGCACGCAACAAAATTGCCAATTTCAAATATGTTGCGCTTGATTATGCTTCTGTGCCGGATAACCAGATCAAGCTAACGGATGATGATTACAACACGTATTACAATGCACATAAAAACGAATTTAAAAATTCGGAAGAGTTGCGTTCTATTGATTATGTAGTTTTTAACGCAGCGCCATCCAAATCAGATACTGTAGCCGTAAAAGAGCAAATCAATAAGCTGTTGGAAGATTTTAAAACATCTAAAAATGATTCGCTTTTTGTAGCGATTAATGCTAATACGTCTGCACCTTTAATTTATCAGAAAAAAGGACAACTGGAACCAGCTTTAGATTCAGTGATGTTTAATGCCGCGCCAGGCTTCGTTTATGGCCCTTATTTCTCTAACGGTTCTTATAAAATCGCTAAACTGATTGGTTCAGAAGTTGGACCGGATTCTGTACAAGCACGTCATATTCTAATTAATCCTACTACAGCAGGCGGTGTAGATAAAGCGTTAGCAAAAGCAGATTCTTTACGGAAACTGATTCAGGGCGGTAAATCATTTGCTGATTTGGCAAAAACCAATTCTGTTGATGGTTCTGCTGCAAAAGGTGGCGAACTCGGTACTTTTGCCCGCGGTGCTATGGTTCCGGTTTTTGAGGATGCTGCTTTTAATGGCAAAAAAGGCGATTTAAAAATTGTTACTTCCCAGTTTGGTGTTCATTTGATTGAGATTGAAGATCAGAAAGGATCCTCCAAAGTAGTTAAAGTAGCTATAGTAGATAAAGCATTAGCACCAAGCAGCAAAACACAATCTGCAGCTTATGCACAAGCGCAAGCATTTTTAAGTAAAACAACTGATGGTTCTTTTGATCAGGCAATTAAAGCAGAAAAACTGAAAAAACTAACTGCTGAAGATTTAACCGCATCTGCATCTTCTGCACAAGGTTTAGAAAATGCACGCGATATTGTAAAATGGGCGTACGGTGCTAAAACCGGCGATGTTTCTAACCAGGTTTTTGAATTGAATACAACAAATCAATATGTAGTTGCCCAATTGCAAGCCATCAAGCCAAAAGGAATACTTACTGTTGATTTGGTTAAAAAACAAATAGAACCAGCGGTACGTAATCAGGTTAAAGCAAAAAAACTGGAAGAAAAATTAAATAATGCTTTAAAAGGAGCATCAGATTTGGATAAAGTGGCAGCAGCTGTAGGTGGCAAAGTTGTTCCGGTTCAAAATATCGTTTTTGCAAATCCAATTATTCCCGGTATTTCTCAGGAAAACAAAGTAGTTGGTGCCATTTTTGGTTCTGCATTACATAAAGTTTCTAAACCGGTTGATGGCCAAAATGGCGTTTATGTTTATGCTGTAGATAGTTTTAACAATCCACCTGCATTGAATAATACTTTAAAAGATCGTCAGCAAATTGCTCAAGCCATGCTTCAACGAATTGATAGTGATGTATTTAATGTATTAAAAGAAAAAGCTGATGTAAAAGATTACAGAGCTAAGTTCTTTTAAATAAAGCATACCTGTAATTTTACATCCGGAAATCAGTTATATGGTTTCCGGATTTTTTATTTTAATCAACCATGAATATTCAGGAAAATATAGTTAATAAAGTTGCACAAAGTGGTTTAGTAACTTTTGATCCAGCCAGCTTGTATCCAATAGGTGAGAGGGTTTTGTATGATATAAAAGATAACCTTTTTCATGGCTTAATGCTGCGCGAAAAAGATTTCAGAGAATTTATTAAAGAGCATGACTGGTCACAATATCATAATAAAAATGTAGCTGTTACTTGTTCTGCTGATGCCATCGTACCAACCTGGGCTTATATGTTGCTCGCCAATAAGTTGGTTCCTTATGCTCAAAAAGTAGTTTTTGGTGATTTGAATACTTTGGAAACTGTTTTATTTGAAGAAGCTATCAGTAATATGGATCTGGAAAAATTTC
Source organism: Janthinobacterium lividum (assembly GCA_050955045.1). GTDB lineage: Bacteria > Bacteroidota > Bacteroidia > Sphingobacteriales > Sphingobacteriaceae > Mucilaginibacter_A. Next base: position 88,844 of record JBPBQV010000019.1, read on the forward strand.
GGGATCAGCGTGTTGTAATAAAAGGTTGTGGTGATATTTCCGTACCCGAATCTGCTTACGTAAGTTTAACTTTTCGTTTAACTTCTGTTGTTAAAAGTATTCTCTATGGCGAACCTTGTTCAACAGTTCCCGTTTACAAACGCAAAGAATTAGTTTAAAACTAGTATTTCCCGGCTTCGCGATTATGGCAAAAAAAATATGGATACCAGTCGTTTTTTTAGTTTTATTGTATCAGTTGGTAACTGGCCAGGAATTAGTAAAAAGAAGTAATCTCGCTTTTAAAGATGGCGAGCAACTAAGTTACCGGTTAAAATACGGCATATTTACAGCAGCAGAAGCTAATTTAAAAATTGAAGAAACAGCAATTAAATTTGATGGAAAACCAACTTACCATATTGTGGTAGATGGCCGTACAGCCGGAAGTTTTGATATCTTTTTTAAAGTGCGTAATCGGTACGAATCTTTTATTGATCGTACCACTACACTTCCATATTATTATACTGAGAACCGCCGTGAAGGAAAATACCGTCGTACAGATAAGGTAATTTTTGATCATGATAATAAAAAAATTACTGCTCAAAGTGGTACTTATCCTTTTAAAGGAATGGTTTTTGATTTGCCCTCTGCCTATTATTTTGCGCGTAATATAGATCTGACCAAAATTAAAATTGGTGATGAATTAACGCTTCAGTATTTTTCAGAAAAAAAAGTAGAAACTTTGAGTATTACTTATGTTGGGAAAGAAGATATAAATTGCGCATTAGGTACAGTTAATTGTTTGAAATTTTGTCCTTCAATAGTGCCGGGGCGTATCTTTAAAAAAGATAGCAAACTATATTTATGGATTACCAATGATGGTAACCGCATACCGGTAAAAGCACAGGTAGAAATTTTGGTAGGGACGGTAACGTTAGAAATAACCAACACAAAAGGGCTTAAATATGCCCTAAATCAGCAAGTAGCAAAAAATGATTGAAGTAAATAGTACCCTTGTACACGAGGATGTGATCAGTGAGAATTTTGTTTGCAATTTAAATCGTTGTAAAGGTGCTTGTTGTGTAGAAGGCGATTCTGGTGCGCCATTAAACCTAGATGAGCTGAATGTTTTAGAAAAAATATATCCTGCCGTAAAACCTTATATGACGGCCAAAGGAATTGAAACAATTGAGCAAGTTGGAACATCGGTAGTAGACTTTGAAGGAGATTATACTACGCCTTGTGTTGATGGAAATAAAGAATGTGCATACGTAACCTGGGAAAACGGTATCACCAAATGTGCAATTGAAAAAGCTTACGAAGCTGGTACTACCGATTGGAAAAAGCCGATTTCCTGCCATTTGTATCCGATACGGGTAACCAAATATCCGGAGTTTGAGGTTTTGTATTATGATAGATGGAGCATTTGCAGCCCTGCATGTTCCTTCGGCAGCGAATTAAAAGTTAGTGTTTACCGGTTTTTAAAAGATCCGCTGATTCGGAAATATGGTGCCGATTGGTACCAGGAATTGCAGGAACAGGTTGCAGCTATGTAAGCAAGCCGAAAAATAATTTTCTTTTCTTTAATTATTTTAATATTGTACCGTATAAAGAGTATTAGCAATACTAAAATTGCTGATACTGTTTTTATCGTACAAAAATTATAAATGAGATTAACAATTGCTGATTCTGTATCAGTCACATGTTCAAATCTTAAAACTAATCAAATGAAAAAAAAGCTACTTTATATAGTTTTCGTTCTGTTATCAATTAAGCAAAGCGCGCAGGCACAATCTGTTTACTTGCCTTACGCTTATCAGTTTTATCAAAAATTAGATTCAAGCGTATATTCCAATCAATCCAGGTTCCATAGTTCTATGAAGCCTTTTTTAGTGGACGATCCGCTTATCAGTCAGCAATATCAATCCTTAATAAATTTAGGCGTAGATTCTATTGGTAAAAGAAGCTGGGTGCACCGTAAATTATTTAATGAGCATTTGGTTGATATCAAAGCAGGAGAAATTAGAGCTTTTATCGATTTTTTACCTGATTTAACTATCGGCAGAGAATTTAGTGGTAAAAGAAGTACCTGGTTAAACACTCGCGGCTACCAGGTTGGCGGTACAATTGGCAGTAAATTTTATTTTTATACCAGCGGATATGAAAACCAGGGTGTTTTTCCGGATTATGTAAATACTTATATCAACAGAACTAATATCGTACCTGGCCAGGCTTACGACAGGAGTTATGGTAAAAACACCAAAGATTGGTCTTATGTTACAACTATTTTATCTTTTACGCCCAACAAATACCTGAATGTTGTTTTAGGTCAGGATAAAAATTTTATTGGAGATGGTTATCGTTCGGTATTGTTATCTGATTACGCATCTAATTATCCTTTTTTTAAAGTAACGGCAACAGTTGGTAATGTTCGTTACATGTCCATGTGGGCAAATATGCAAGATCCAACGGCACCAAAGCTTTCTTATCAAGATGGCAACCGTAAAAAATGGGGCGTTTTTCATTATTTAGATTGGAATGTAAACAATAAGCTTTCCTTAGGTTTTTTTGATGCTGTAATTTGGGCAGATAAAGACAATGCCGGTAACAAGCGCGGTTTTGATTTCAACTATGTTAATCCGTTTGTTTTCTTGCGTCCGGTAGAAGCAAATATCGGCTCGGGCGATAATGCGTTAATTGGTTTAACCGGAAAATACAAATTCATTGACAAATCTGCTGTTTATGGCCAGTTTGCATTGGATGAATTTGAGGCTAAAAATTTTCTCTCCAGCAATGGTAGTTCGCGCAATAAATATGCCTGGCAATTAGGTGTTCGCGGAGCTGATTTATTAGCTGTAAAAAACTTAAATTACTTGTTAGAAATTAATAATACTAAACCTTACACTTATACTGAAACAAATTCAATTATTAACTATGCACAGAATGCAGAGCCGATTGCACATCCTTTTGGTGCTAATTTTAGAGAAGTAGTTGGGATTTTAAATTATTCGTTTAGAAGATTTAATTTTTACGGACAAGCAGAGTATGGTCATTATGGATTAGACCCAACAGCAACTGATAATTACGGAAAAGATATATTCAAACTATACAATAATCCATCTAAAACATTAGGAAATTATACAGGGCAAGGTATTACCACAAATTTATATTATGGTGAAGGCCGGATTGCTTATGTCTTAAATCCTAAATATAATTTACGGTTTGAAGTTGGCGGAACACTCCGCCGGGAAAAAAATTCGTTAAGTACAAGTAATACAGCAATGCTTACCTTCGGCTTGCGCAGCAGCTTCCGCAATTTGTATTATGATTTTTAAGGCTGAGAAAACTGCTTAAAACAGAAAGCCCAGAATTGAAAAATTCCGGACTTTCTGTTTTTTATGCCCTAAAAGAAGCATCAATTATTTGATTACGAAGCAATATTTTGTGTTGCTCTTTTTACTGCTAATTTTTTTACTTGTAAGGAGATAGAAGCGGAATCATAACCACATTCTGCCCAAAGTTCAGGCTGTTCGCCATGTTCTATAAAACGATCAGGAATGCCGAGGCGCACAACTTTAGCAGCATAACCATGATCGGCCATAAATTCTATCACGGCAGTTCCCATTCCACCTTGCAGGCAACCATCTTCGACCGTAATTATTTTATCAAACTTTTTAAAAATTTCATGTAATAATTCTTTATCCAATGGTTTTACAAAACGCAAATCGTAATGTGCCGGATAAATACCTTCCTGATTTAAATTTTGTACTGCTTTTACCGCCTCATTTCCGATAGTTCCAATGGTTAGTAAAGCAACCTCTTCACCATCACAAATCATGCGGCCTTTACCAACCGGCAACGCTTTCATCGGCTTTTGCCAATTTACCATTTCACCATTGCCACGCGGATAACGGATTGAAAACGGACCCATATTTTCCTGTTGCGCAGTGAACATCAGATTGCGCAGTTCTTCTTCATTCATCGGTGCCGAAACAATCATGTTTGGAACGCAACGCATAAAAGCCAGATCGTATGCACCATGATGCGTTGGGCCATCTGCTCCAGCTAATCCGGCTCGATCCAGACAGAAAACCACATTTAATTTCTGTATCGCTACATCATGAATTACCTGATCGTAAGCGCGTTGCATAAAACTCGAATAAATATTACAAAACGGAATCATGCCTTGCGTAGCTAAACCAGCTGAAAAAGTTACAGCATGTTGCTCAGCAATGCCTACATCAAAAGCACGTTCCGGCATCGCTTTCATCATCAAATTTAAAGACGAACCGGAAGGCATAGCAGGCGTAATCCCCATTATTTTCGGATTATTTTCAGCAAGTTCAATAATTGTCAACCCAAAAACATCCTGATATTTTGGTGGTTTAGGTTTTTCATAAACGGGTTTTTTAATTTCGCCAGTAATTTTATCAAAAAGGCCAGGCGCATGCCACAGCGTTTGGTCTTTTTCTGCTAAAGCATAACCTTTTCCTTTTACAGTAACGCAATGCAATAATTTAGGACCGGGAATATCGCGTAAATCTTTTAAAACTTTTACTAAACGTTTTACATCGTGGCCATCAACCGGGCCAAAATACCGAAACTGTAAAGATTCAAAAAGATTGCTGTTTTTAAGGATGGTTCCTTTAATACTCTTTTCTAATTTTTTAGCAATTTGAAAAGCATCCGGACCAAGCGCAGAAATTTTTGCCAAAACATGCGCTACTTCATCCCGAAAACGGTTATAATGTTTTGAAGTAGAAATATTAGTCAAATATTCTTTCAGCGCACCAACATTCGGATCGATGGACATGCAGTTATCATTTAAAATAACCAGCAGATTAGAATTTTCTATACCAGCATGATTTAAAGCTTCAAAAGCCATTCCGCCAGTTAACGCACCATCGCCAATAACAGCAACGTGCTGGCGGTCGTGTTCACCTTTTCGGTGCGAAGCTACGGCCATGCCTAAAGCAGCAGAAATAGAAGTGGAAGAATGGCCAACGCCAAAAGTATCGTAAATGCTTTCAGCACGTTTTGGAAAACCGCTGATGCCATTATAGAGCCGGTTGGTATGAAAAACTTCCCGCCTTCCAGTCAAAATTTTATGTCCATAAGCTTGGTGGCCAACATCCCAAACCAACTGATCGTAAGGTGTATTTAAAACATAATGCAGCGCAACGGTTAATTCTACCACGCCCAAACTTGCACCAAAATGCCCTCCGTTTACCGAAACAATATCAATAATATATTGCCTCAGTTCCTGAGATATTTCCGGGAGATCGTCTTCATTAAATTTCTTTAAATCAGAAGGGTAATTAATCTGCTGCAAAAGGTTCCCCGCCTGTACTTCCATGTAATCCGTTGTGCTGTTTTTAGATAAACAAAATTAGATTATTTGGTTAAATAATCACTATTCAAATTCTACGCACAAGCATGGTTTATGTTTGAAGATTTAATTTTTTCTTTTGACAATTAATATAAAAACTAATTCCTGGCGGCCACTATTCAATTTTAAGGTGATAAAAAAAGCATCAGTTTCTTTTCTGCCAAAGCACTTCTTGCAAAAAGTTAAGGCTCCCGATAAAAATATGGCTAAATTTGGGCAATACAAATCAGACCATGAAAAGAGATAAATTAATATTTAAGTTATTAGACGAGGAACAGGAGAGACAGGAAAAAGGAATAGAATTGATTGCATCCGAAAACTTTGTGAGCAAACAAGTAATGGAAGCGGCAGGCTCGGCAGCAACCAATAAATATGCAGAAGGCTTGCCCGGAAAACGTTATTACGGTGGTTGTGAGGTTGTTGACGAAATAGAAACTATCGCAATTGAACGGGCCAAACAACTTTTTAACGCCGAATGGGCCAACGTACAGCCGCATTCTGGCGCACAGGCAAATGCAGCGGTTTTATTAGCCTGTTTGCAAGCTGGTGATAAAATTTTAGGTTTTGATTTATCTCACGGCGGACATTTAACGCATGGTTCACCAGTTAATTTTTCGGGGAAATTGTATAAACCATTTTTTTATGGCGTAAAAAAAGAAACAGGTTTAATTAATTATGAGCAATTGGAAGAAGTTGCTTTGCGCGAAAAACCAAAATTAATTATATGCGGTGCATCGGCTTATTCGCGTGATTGGGATTATGCATTTATCCGCAAAGTTGCAGATCAAATTGGTGCTTTGGTTTTGGCTGATATTTCTCATCCTTCCGGTTTAATTGCAAGAGGATTGCTTACAGATCCGCTTCCGCATTGCCACATCGTTACCACAACTACACACAAAACTTTACGCGGCCCGCGCGGCGGAATGATTTTGCTGGGGAAAGATTTTGAAAATCCATTCGGCTTGAAAACGCCAAAAGGCGAAACCCGAATGATGTCTTCAGTTTTAGATATGGCTGTTTTTCCGGGTACACAAGGCGGACCGCTGGAACATATCATCGCTGCAAAAGCAATTGCCTTCGGCGAAGCTTTAAGTGATAAATACATGAAATATATTGTGCAGGTAAAGCAAAATGCAGCAGCAATGGCCGAAGCTTTTGTAGAATTAGGTTACGATATTATTTCTGGCGGAACAGATAACCATATGATGCTGATTGATTTACGAAATAAAAACGTAACCGGAAAAGCAGCAGAAATTGCTTTAGACCGCGCTGGCATCACTGCTAATAAAAACATGGTTCCGTTTGATGATAAATCACCGTTTGTTACTTCCGGAATTCGGGTTGGAACTGCAGCCGTTACTACTCGAGGAATGAAAGAAAAACAAATGAAAAAAATTGTTGAACTGATTGATTCGGTTATTCAGCAAATCAATGATGAAGAAAACACGGAGAAAGTTAAAAAACAGGTTCATCAACTGGCCAAGAAGTTTCCGTTGTATAAATAATCAGCATAAAAACAGCAGTAAGCCGAAATACAATTTGGTTTACTGCTGTTTTTATCAACCTAAAAAATGCCTGCTAAAAACAGCATCAGGCTGTATAAGCAATCGCTGTTAAACTGATTTTTACATCAGGAATTTCCAGCAAAATAGTACAACAAGCTTCTAAAGTAGCACCGGTTGTAACGATATCATCAACCAGTAAAATATGTTTGCCAATTAACTGTTGCGGATTTTTTACGGAGAAAACTTCTTTCAGATTTTCATATCGGGACGTTCTGGATTTTTTGGTCTGACTTTCCGTATTGGTTGTTTTAATCAGATTTTGGCTTGCTACCGGAATTAACATTTGCTGCGAAAGTCCTTCTGCAAAACTCAAACTCTGGTTGTACCCTCGTTTTAACAATTTCTGCTGGTGCAACGGAACCGGAATGATCATATCCGCAGAAGCAAAAACCGAATTTTTTAGCAGACGTTTCCCGGCTAAATTTCCTAAATAAGTACCAACTTCAGGCTTGTTTTTATATTTCAACTGGTGCATCAGGTTTTGCACGCGGCTGCCTTTACTAAAATAAAGCATTGCAAATGCAGCTTCTACCGGAGCTCTTCCCCAAAATTGTTGGGCAACAGGATTATCAGCATTCAAATGAAAATCAGTAAAAGGCAAATGGTACAGACAATCAGCACAAATAATTTCCTCATTGCGGTACAAACTTTTGGCGCAAGCCTGGCAAAGTTCTGGGAAAATGAGCGAGATAAAATCTGCAAGATAAGTATGCTGTAAATTCATTTTGCAGATGCTTCTTTTATCGACCTAAAAATAGTATTTATTGTTGTTTTACAGCCAATTGTCCGCAAGCGGCATCAATATCTTTACCACGGCTTCTGCGGATATTCACGTTAATTCCCTGTCTTTTTAAATAAGCGGCAAAAGCATCAGTTTTTGCTTCTTTGGTGTTGACGAAATCAGCAAAAGAAATTGGATTATACTCGATGATATTGACTTTGCAAGGTAAATGTTTGCAAAATGCTGCCAGTTCTGCTGCATCTTCCAGTTCATCGTTAAAGTTATCAAACAAAATATATTCGTAAGTAACCGGATTTTTGGTCTTAGAATAATAATATTTCAATGCTTCGGCCAATGCTTTTAAAGAATTTTGCTCGTTAATCGGCATAATTTCGTTGCGTTTAATATCATTTGCCGCATGCAGCGAAAGTGCCAGATTGAATTTTACCTGGTCATCGCCGAGTTTTTTAATCATTTTGGCAATTCCAGCGGTAGAAACTGTAATTCTTCTGGCCGCCATATTTAAGCCGTCTTCGGCCGTAATCCGTTCGATAGACTTCATTACATTGGCATAATTTAGCAGTGGTTCGCCCATGCCCATATACACAATGTTGGTAAGCGGATGGTTGTAATTGAGCTTAGATTGCTGATCCAGCAAAACCACCTGATCGTAAATTTCATCCGGGTTTAAATTCCGTTTACGTTCCATATAACCGGTTGCACAAAACTTACAGGTTAAACTGCAACCGACCTGAGAAGAAACACAGGCCGTCATACGTTCAGGAGCCGGGATTAATACACCTTCAATTAAATTATTATCAAATAATTTAAAAGTATTTTTAATCGTTCTATCGTTACTAAACTGAGAGATATGTATTTTTGCTGCGTTTATAGTAAATAGTTCTTTTAGTTTAGTGCGAAGTTCTTTAGAAAGATTGCTCATTAGGTCAAAATCGTGAGTTGATTTTTCCCATAGCCAGGAATACACTTGTTTTGCACGAAATTTTTTTTCTCCTATTTCAGAAAAATACTTTTCAATTGCTTCAAGCGTTAAACTGCGAATATCGATTTTTTCATATGTAGCTATCACTTAACAAAAATACTACTATAAAAGGAGTCCCGCTTATTTTTTAGTTTTTTTACACAAAAACAAGAACTTTCAAAGTGCTTATGCTATTGAATATCATGCCGATAACCGTTAAATGAAAAAATTTACAGCCGATCTGGTTCTAACTGCCCATACTAATCCCATTAAAAATGGAAGCGTAATTGTTGATGATGCCGGGAAAATTTTAGCAATAGAAGATCCTGAAAATCCATCTGCAAAAACACAAAAAGAATATATTAATCTACGTGAAGAAAAATTAAGCGGTATAATTTGTCCGGGTTTTATCAACACGCATTGCCACCTTGAACTTTCGCATCTAAAAGGAAAAATCCCTGCTGGAGAAGGTTTGATTGCATTTATAAAAAATGTGCAAAAATTAAGAAAAGCAGATGATAGCGAAGTGCTGGAAGCTGCTGCTAAAGCAGACGAGGAAATGGAACAGGGCGGTATTGTAGCCGTTGCTGATATTTCCAACAGTGCAATTACAGCTGCTGTAAAAACAAAAAGTAAGCTTTATTACCACAATTTTATTGAGGTTTTTGGCTTTGATCCGAAAAACGCTGATGCTGTTTTTAACCAAGCAATTTCGGTGCGGGATCAGTTTAAGCCAATGGTTTCTTCAATAACGCCACATGCGGCTTACTCGGTTTCTAAAGAATTGTTTAAGCTAATTCGTAAAGAAGCAGAAGTGCAAAATACTATTCTGACGATCCATAACCAGGAATCAGACGAAGAGAATAAATTGTACCGGTACAAACAGGGCAGTTTCTTAGAGTTTTATAATGATCTGGGTTTGGATATTGATTTTTTCAAACCGCAGGCGCGTAATTCTCTGCAGTCTGTTGTACCGCTTTTAAGCAATAAACAAAATGTGCTGATGGTACATAACATCTTCACCAGCATAAAGGATATCTATTTTACCCGTCGGTTTGACCGAAAAATTAATTGGTGTTTTTGTCCGGAAGCAAACCTGTACATTGAAAAAGCATTGCCAAAAATTAGTATTTTTACCCATCACGGATTTAATATTACGCTGGGAACAGATAGCTTAGCATCAAATATCAAATTGTGTATTTTAAAAGAAATGCAAATTTTGCAGCAACATTTCCCTGATTTAGATTTGGAAAACCTTATAGCCTGGGCAACCATAAACGGAGCAAAGTTTTTGGGGATTGAACATGAAAAAGGAACAATTGAAGTTGGGAAAACTCCGGGACTGAACCTGATTTCTGGTTTAAACCAAATGAAACTTACACCCGAAAGCAAAGTGCGCAAGCTGATTTAATAAAAGCCGCATTCACTTCATTCCACAAAATATTTTAATCGATAAAAGCAGTATGGCTAAAAAACATCTCAACATAAAAGTTACAGGCAAAGTGCAAGGTGTTTCTTACCGGGTTACTACCAAAGCCGTTGCCGATCAGCTGGGCGTAAAAGGCTTTGTAAAAAATGTAGAAGATGGTTCTGTTTATATAGAAGCTGAAGGTGATGCTGTTTTTATCGAATCTTTTTTAGAATGGTGCCACGAAGGGCCAGACCAGGCGCGGGTAGAACAGGTAAAAAGTACCGAAGGTGAAATAAAAAACTATCGTAATTTTGAAGTCGTAAAAAAGTAATATATTGAGTGAATTAGAAATAGTTCATTCAGCTTTAATCAACCTTCAAAATTTGTCAACAATAAAAAAATTTGCCGGCCAAACGGCAATCTATGGGTTAAGCACAGTATTTTCCAGGGTGCTTAACTTTATCCTTACTCCATTATTCGTTTACGTATATCCAACCAAAGTATACGGGATATTTACTTATATGTACAGCCTGGCATCGCTGATTAATCCGATTCTGGCTTTTGGTATGGAAACTACTTTTTTCCGTTATCTTAACAAAACTGATGCTGATAAGGAAAAAGTTTACAGCAATACTTTTTTTACCATAGCTTTTATTGCGGCGTTATTTTTACTGTGTAGTTTGCCATTAAGCAATTTCATAGCCGGCTTGATGGGCAAAGATGCAAGCGCAGCAGACCAGGTTTTATTTATCCGGTATTTTATTTACATTATTGCGGTAGATGCGTTAGGTGTTATTCCTTTTGCCAAAGTTCGGGCCGATGGCCGGCCAGCGCGTTTTGGGTTAATTAAACTGATCAATATTTTCACTTTTGTAGGCGCTAATCTGTTTTTTCTGTTTGCTGTTCCACTGCTGATCAAACATAATGGTTATGGCGCTTCCTGGTTGATAAATTGGTACAGGCCAGCCTGGATCGGTTACGTATTTATATCAAACCTAATTGCCAGCGTAGTTACCTTACTGTTTTTACTGCCCGAAATATTACAGCTTAAATTTAAGTATGATGTCGGGTTGATCAAAAATATGTTGCTGTACAGTTTTCCTGTGCTGGTAGCTAATATTTCTTTTATCATTAATGAAAATATTGATAAAATCTTCCTTAAAAACCTTTTGCCAGCTTCGCAGCAGCAGGATGTTGGCATTTATGGTGCTTGTTGTAAACTCGCCATTTTTTTAAGTATTGCTGTTTCGGCTTTCCGTTTAGGTGCAGAACCTTTCTTTTTCAGCCAGGCTAAAAACAAAAATTCGGGTGAAACTTATGCTAAAATCATGACTTATTTTGTGATTGCGGTTTGCCTAATGTTTGTTGCTTTATCAGCCAATATCGAAATTTTAAAAGGTTTTATTAAAGGTAAAGATGCCGTACAACGCGAGCTTTACTGGTCGGGTTTACAAGTTGTGCCCGTACTTTTATTTGGATATGTAAGCTTAGGTATCTACATGAATTTATCCATCTGGTACAAACTTTCTGATCAAACGCGTTTTGGTTTATACATTTCTGGCATTGGCGCAGTTTTGACCATAGTTTTAAATCTGATTTTCATTCCCAAATACAGTTACGTAGCTTCTGCCTGGATTTCACTGATTGCTTATGCAACCATGATGGTTTTATCGTACATCCTCGGCCAAAAAAACTATCCGATTCCTTATCAGCTTAAAAAAAACTTGGCTTATCTTATTGCATCCGTAGTAATTGTATATTTATCGTTCACAGTTTTCCACCGAAACCTGATTATTGGTAATCTGTTTTTGATTTTATTTGCAGCAGCAGCAGTTTATAACGAGCGGAAACTTCTTTTATCATTTAAAAAATCATGACGATTCGGATTATCAATAAATCTAACAACAGCCTTCCTGCTTACGAAACAGCACATGCTGCGGGGATGGACTTGAAAGCAGATTTGCAGGAAACCGTAATTTTAAAACCAATGCAACGATTGCTTATTTCAACAGGAATTTATATTGAATTGCCAGTAGGTTTTGAAGCGCAGATCAGGCCGAGAAGTGGTTTGGCATTTAAACACGGAATTGGTATTGTTAATTCTCCCGGAACGGTTGATGCAGATTATCGCGGAGAAATTAAAGTATTGTTAATCAATTTTTCTGATACTAATTTTGCGATAAATCACGGAGATCGGATTGCACAAATGGTTATCGCAAAGCACGAAAAAATTGATTGGCAGGAAGTAGAGATTCTAGGTGAAACTTCAAGAGGAGCAGGCGGTTATGGACATACTGGCGTGTAATAAAATCATGAAAAGTTTTTACTTGGCTTTTGGTTTGATGTTGATGCTGTTTCCGGGCTTTACTTTCGCGCAGCACCCAAAAAACACTGCTAAAAACAGTATCGTAATGGTTGTGGGCAAACCTTTAACCCGGAGCGACAGTGTAATTGTGAACCAGCTTTTTTATCAGGCTTTACGCGAAAAAACGATGGAAAATGCGCCGGCAGCTGCTACGCTTTTTGCTCAGGTTTTGGAGATTGATCCTGCAAATGATGCCGGCATGTACGAGCTGGCCCGTATCCGCACCAATCAAAATAAGGATGCTGATGCGTTACAATTGTTAGAAAAAGCCGTAACTGTAAACCCGGATAACGAATGGTATTGGCTGGCACTGGCTGGTAATTATGAAAAGATTAACGATATACCAAAGCTGGAAAACGTGTTTAAAGAATTAATCAGGCTAAACCCGGAGAAACCTGATAATTACACCAATGAGGCAAGAGCTTTGGTACTGAATAAAAAATATGATGAAGCTTTAGCGGTTTATAACCAGTTAGAAGATTTGGTTGGAAAAAATGAAGAAATCGTTTTTGGAAAACAAAAAATCTACCTGAAACAAGGCAAGCTGGATTTGGCCACAAAAGATTTAGAGCAATTGATTCAGCAAAATCCACAGGAAATCCGTCCGTATTTGCAGTTAAGCGATCTGTATAATTCTAATAATCAAAACGATAAAGCTTTAAAAGTTTTAGAAAGTGCCGGCAAAATTAATGCTGATGATCCATTAATTCATTTGGCTTTGGCTGATGTTTATCGGGATAAAAAAAATTATGTTGCTTGTTTTAATGAGCTAAAAACAGCATTTGCTTTTCCGTCTTTAAAAATAGAAGATAAATTGCGTATCGTTTCCGGTTATTTCCCAAAGTTTCCTGATCCTGAAGCCAAATCAAGTGCGCTGGAACTGAGCCGGATCATTTCTGTTTTGCATCCTGATGATGCCCGCGCTTTTACTTTGTACGGAGATATGCTTGTACAAAACGCTTCTTATCCGCAGGCCATTCCAGTTTACCGTAAATCTTTGGCTCTGAATGATCAGACTTATGCCGTTTGGGAGCAGTTAATGCGGCTGGAATTAGGCGAAAACCAACTCGATCAAGTCATTAAAGATGGTGAAGAAGCTTTGTCACTTTTTCCAAATCAGGCAGTTGCCAATTATTTGGTTGGCGTGGCTTATTCGCAAAAAAGTAAGGTAAAAGAAGCATTAAGTTATTTTAAAAATGCGGTTGCTTTGGGTTCAACTAACAAAGAATTGATGAGTCAGGTTTATGCAGCTTTGGGCGATAGTTATCATCAGCAAAAAGATGATGTGCAATCTGATGCGGCTTATGATCAATCGATCAGCAACAATCCGGATAATGCTTACACGCTGAATAATTATGCTTATTATTTATCATTGAGAGGAGAAAAACTGGACAAGGCAGCGCAAATGTCTCGCCACAGCAATGAACTGCAACCGGAAAATGCTTCTTTTGAGGATACTTTTGCCTGGGTTCTTTTCAAACAAAAAAAATATTCGGAAGCTAAAAGCTGGATGGAAAAAGCCATCAAACACAATAAAAACAGTGCTGGTTTGGCAGAGCATTATGGTGATGTGCTGTACTTTTTAAACGATTCGGATAATGCTGTTAAATACTGGAAATTAGCAAGGCAACTTGGAAGTAAATCAGTTGTTTTAGAACAAAAAATTAATGAGAAAAAGTATGTGGAATAAGGTTCTGATTGCCGGAATTATCCTGAGCATGTTTGGCTGCAAAGCAAAAAAGCATTTGGTTGAGGTTAATCGCCCGGTTGCAGATTCTGCTCTTATAAAAACAGATAGCAGTACAAACAATAATAAAAATGAAAAACTGGCAGCAATAAAAACCAGGCAAATTAACTTCAATACTTTTTCGGGAAAAGCGCGTACACATTTAGAAATTAACGGAAAAGGTTATGATGTTACCATGAATATCAGGGTGCAAAAAGGCAAACAAATCTGGGTTTCAATTACGGCAATTGCTGGTATTGAAGTAGCCAGAGTCAGGATTACGCCGGATAGCATTAAAATTATTAACAAGTTGCAAAGTGCATATCTTAAAAAACCATTTAATTATGTTTATCAATATGGAGGTAGGCAAATTAACTATCAAACGGTAGAGGCAATTGTGGTTGGAAATGCAGTTCCGGAGTTTATTAACACAGATGCTACAATTGCTGCAAGTGGAGGCAACACAATTATTTCGGGTATTTTGAATGAGCTTGCTTATCAAACTACTTTTGGTGCTGATTTAAAAGTAAGTAGTCTGAAATTAGCTAATACAAAAGCCAATCAAAAACTGGATGTAAATAACGGTGAATTTATTCAGGCAGATAATCGTATTTTACCTTCTGCTATCAGCATAAATTCATATCAAAACGGCCTCAAAGCTGATTTACATTATATTAAAGCTGAGTTTGACGGTCAGCTTGATACTCCTTTTAACGAGCCAAAAGGCTATACATTAGTTAATTAGAAATAGCCGGAAAGATGAGGAAGTTGAAAAAAACTTTACTGTTATTATTTTTTGTAATGTTTACCATGCACGCGTTTGCACAAAGCAGTGCAGAATTAAAACGTCGGAGAGATAAAATTACCAGTGAGCTGGATAAGCTGAATGATGAATATACCAAAATTTCAAGAGATAAAAAAACATCGTTAAAGCAATTGAGTTTGTTGAAAGCACAAATTGATTTACGGGAAGAAAAAATTAAAACAGCAAATTCTGAAATCAGATTGCTGGATCATCAAATCTCCGACAATAGTAATAACGTACGTAGTTTGCAATCGCAGTTAGATCATCTTAAAAAAGAGTATGCGGCAATGGTTCTTTTTGCTTTTCGAAATCAAAGCGCTTATAATAAATTAATGTTCCTTTTTGCAGCAAATGATTTTAACCAGGCTTACAAAAGGCTAAAATACATGCAGCAATTTGGTAATTACCGGCAGCGGCAAGCAGGTTATATTGAAGGCACGCAAAAAGATTTGCATGTTAAAATTGTGGAACTTGACCACGATAAAAGAGAAAAAAACAATATTTTAATAGATCAGGAAAAAGAAAAAGAGAATTTAGGCAAGCAAAAAGATAGCGAGGCTGAGGTTGTAAATAATTTAAGCAAGCAGGAAAAGCTTACAAAAAACGAGATGGCACAGCAAAATAAATTGTTAAGCCAAATTAAAAGATCAATCTCGACAGCTATACGCCGGGAAATTGCAGAAGCTCAACGCAAAGCTGCTGAAGAAGCACGTGCTGCTGCGGCGGCCGTGGCAGCAGCTGCTGCAAAAGCCAGAGCAGAGAGCAAGCCTGTAGCAGCAACAGTAGCTCCTAAAACAGTAGCAAAAGGAACTGATGTGTTATCTGCAACGCCGGAAGCTGCAAAATTATCAAATGATTTTTTAGGAAATCGGGGCAGATTACCCTGGCCAGTAGCAACTGGTGCAGTTGTAGAACGTTTTGGCATCACTTACATACAAGGAATTAAAACAGATAATTCTGGAATTGATATTAAAACAAGCGAAGGTGCAACTGTACATAGTGTCTTTTCCGGAGAAGTAAGTAAAGTAGAAAATGTGGATGGTTCTTATTTAATTGTTATTCGGCATGGTGAGTATTTTACTGCTTACATGAATTTGCGGTCGGTTAGCGTTTCAAAAGGGCAGAAAGTAAGTATTAAACAAACTATAGGAGTTGCAGGTTCAGATTCGCAAAGCGGCGATACGCAAGTCCATTTTGAATTGTGGAAGGGCTTTACACCACAAAATCCGCAAAGCTGGATTGCAAACAATTAGTGCTGATTTGTTATATTAATTATTGTTTATATTTGTTCATTAAAAATCTAAGTTATGATAAACCCAGTTTATTTGTTTTTAAATATAGGTACGCCAGAACTGATCTTGATTCTGGGCGTAGCTTTGTTACTTTTTGGAGGTAATAAATTACCTGAACTTGCCCGCGGATTAGGAAAAGGTATTCGTGAATTTAAAGATGCTTCGGATGGTGTGAAAAGAGAAATCCATAATCAAATCAATAGTTTTGATGAAGTGAAAATCCAACACGAGCATGAAACTCCGGCTACCACAACTTCAGCATCCGTTCCGGATGTTAGTCCGCTTGATCAGCCTGAAATTACGCCTCGTCAAACGTATTCTTCAGATCTTCCGCATACCAATTCTACAGAAATTAAATAATTAAAAAATTTAACCATTAAATCATAAATATCATGGGCGGATTAGGTGCACCAGAAATCATTTTAATATTAGCAGTAGTTTTATTATTGTTCGGAGGAAAAAAAATCCCTGAATTAATGAAAGGTTTAGGAAAAGGTGTAAAGGAGTTTAAAGATGCTTCAAACGATCCTCCGGTTACTACAACCAATCATACAACTACTACAAATCCTGTTTCAACAACAGCAGATCACAGAGACGAAAGAACAACGTTATAATTCGTTCTTTCCGATTTTCTAAATCTTTATTGCTTATCATAAGCGATAGCTATATTAACTTACTGTTAAGATGTTTTAATCTTTTACAGTAAGTTTTTTTTATATTGGCACCCTTATGAAATTTTATTCTTCTTTAAAAGAAGTTCAGGAGGACTTAAGAGACAACGCTGTTACAGTTATTTCTTTGGTTGAATATTACCTGGACAGAATAACTCAGCATCAAAACTTAAATGCTTTTAACGGGGTTTTTGCTGATGAGGCTTTGCGTGATGCTTCTTTTATCGACCAAAAATTAAAAGAAGGAACAGCTGGCCGCCTAGCCGGAATGGTTATCTGCATCAAGGATAACATTTGTTACAAGGGCCACGAGGTTACAGCATCTTCCAAAATACTACAAGGTTTTACTTCTGTTTATTCAGCTACGGTACTAGAGCGTTTATTGGCCGAAGATGTAATTATCATTGGTCGCACCAATTGCGATGAATTTGCAATGGGCGGTTCCAACGAAACTTCCTATTACGGTCCGGTTAAAAATTTTAGTGATATAAAAAGAGTATCCGGCGGGTCATCCGGCGGTTCGGCAGTTGCTGTTCAGGCAGACTTATGTTTGGCCGCTTTGGGAACAGATACCGGCGGTTCTGTTCGTCAGCCAGCTTCGTTTTGCGGCGTTATCGGTTTAAAACCTACTTATGGCCGCGTTTCCCGTCATGGTATTATCGCGTATGCTTCTTCTTTCGATCAAGTTGGGCCAATTACTAAATCGATAGAAGATGCTGCTTTGCTGATGGAAATTATGGCCGGAAGTGACGAGTATGATAGCACAGCAGCACAAAACCTTGTTCCAAAATATACTTCATCTGAAAAAAGTAGTGGTAAAAAGAGCATTGCTTATTTTCAGGAAATCCTGGAAAGTGATGGTGTTGATCAGGAAATCAAAAACCTGATGCAAAACAAAATCAAGGCTTTGCAGGCAGATGGTCATGTAGTAGAGCCTGTATCTTTTACCTACCTGGATTATGTAGTTCCTACTTATTATGTGTTAACCGCAGCAGAAGCATCCTCCAATCTTTCCCGCTTTGATGGTGTACATTATGGTTACCGAAGTGCCAACGCAACAGATGTAGAAACTACTTATACTAAAACCCGCACAGAAGGCTTTGGCGAAGAAGTGAAAAGGCGCATTATGCTGGGCACTTTTGTACTGAGTTCCGGTTATTACGATGCCTATTATACAAAAGCACAAAAAGTAAGAAGGCTGATTAAAGATAAAACGAATGAAATTTTAAATAATCATGATTTTATTTTAATGCCAACCACGCCAACCGCTGCTTTTAATATTGGAGAAATTGTAAAAGACCCAATTGTAATGTACCTGGAAGATATCTTTACCGTTCAGGCTGCACTGGCTGGTGTTCCGGCAATTTCATTACCCGTAGGCAACAATGCCGATGGATTACCGTTAGGATTGCAATTGCTTGCTCCGGCTTTTGCTGAAGAGGAGTTGTTAAACTTTTCAGCTTACTTTTTAAATCTTGCTTGAGTTCTTGTATAGATTCAATTATTAAAAATGAAAAAATACTTATTTTTTATAATCTGTTTATCAATTACTGGTTTTGTAAATGCCCAGCAAAACAAAGTTAAAACAGATACAGCTGCTTTAAACCTCAAAGGAAAGCAAGTTGTTAACTTCTCTTCTCCCGCTAAAACTGTAAAAAATATACCTTATATATTAAGAACAGATACTTTAGTTCCGGTTCCGGTGGTTGATGAATTTTTATTGACTTCTTACCAGAACATGGTATACAAAGCCAGGCTGGATTCGATTCAAAAACAAATTCCATTAACGTATAATGAGTACGTTCAAAGCTATATTGATATTTATACGGCACCGCGCAGAAAAGCTTCTATGTCTAAAATTATCGGATTAGCTAAATATTATTTTCCAATATATGAAAAAGCTTTCCGAGATGCCGGAATGCCGGAAGAACTGAAATTTCTTTCCGTTGTAGAATCTGCTTTAGATCCGAATGCTGTTTCTAGAGTTGGTGCAACCGGCCCGTGGCAGTTTATGTTTGCAACAGCCAGATTGTACGGTTTAAAAATGGACAAATATGTGGACGAGCGTAAAGATCCGATACAGGCAAGTTATGCAACCGCCCGTTATTTAAAAGATGCTTACAACGATTTTGGCGATTGGCTGCTGGCTATTGCTTCATACAATTGCGGAAAAGGTAATGTAATGCGCGCCATGCAAAGATCAGGAGGAAATGATTTTTGGTCGATCCGGAATTATTTGCCGGCAGAAACGCGTGGTTATGTTCCGGCATTTGTAGCGATTAGTTATGTGATGAATTTCTACAAAAAGCATCAGATTATACCGGAAGAATGTAATTTTTCTATCCTAACTGATACGGTTTTGGTTAACAAATTTGTTTCGCTAAATAACTTATCTAAAGCTTTAGAAATAGAGCCAGCTGAAATGGCTATCCTGAATCCATCTTACAAAAAACGCATTGTAAATGGTACGATGGAAAAGCCTAAACGTCTGATTATTCCAAAAACAGTTTATGCAGATTTTGCAAATGTTTATGCGGCATTAAATGATGCTGATGTTACAGTTGCGCCAGTAGCAACTTTTGCTGCAAATAGTGAAGAAGATTCTTCTAAAGAAGTAAATACTCATGCTCATTATCATCAGATTAGAAAAGGAGAAAGTTTATCAGAAATTGCTGATCATTATGGCGTTGAAGTGCAGGATTTAAAAGTTTGGAACCATTTGCATTCTGGCCATGTTGTTCCCGGCCAAAAATTACTGGTAAAAGCAGCATCAGTTACAGAATTTGCTTCTCCCGCAAAAAAATCATTAAAAAGTTATTATACTTACAAAGTTAAAAAAGGAGATACTTTAAACCTGATTGCTGATAAATATGAAGGCGCAACCGTGCAAAGTATTAAAGCATTGAACACGTTGAAAAGCAACCATTTGCAAACTGGTATGAAGCTTAAAATTAACCGTAGTTAGTGTTCTGCAAATAGCATTTTAAAGTCCCGGTACTTCTTTTACCGGGACTTTTTTACATAAAAAATTTATTAAACAAAAAATCTGATGAGTAAAACAAGCAAGGTAAACACCCGTAAACAGGACGCGCTGGATTATCATTCTTCCGGCCGGCCAGGCAAAATTCAGGTATTGCCCACCAAGCCTACACAATCTCAGCGCGATCTTACTTTAGCCTATTCGCCCGGTGTTGCCGAACCTTGTTTGCAAATTGCAGAAAACCCGGAAGATGTTTATAAATATACAGCCAAAGGAAATCTGGTTGCAGTAATCAGCAACGGTACGGCTGTTTTAGGTTTAGGTGATATTGGTCCGGCTGCCAGTAAACCTGTAATGGAAGGTAAGGGCTTGCTGTTTAAAATTTTTGCTGATATAGATGTTTTTGATTTAGAGCTGAATACCAAAAACGTAGATGAATTTGTACAGATTGTAAAAGCTCTGGAACCTACTTTTGGTGGTATCAACCTAGAAGATATTGCCGCGCCTTTGTGTTTCGAAATAGAAACGCGTTTAAAAGAGGAAATGAAGATCCCGGTGATGCACGATGATCAGCACGGTACAGCAATCATTTCCGGAGCTGCGTTGATGAATGCCGTTGAAATTCAGCATAAAACACTCGATACCATAAAAATAGTGATAAACGGAGCAGGCGCAGCGGCTGTTTCCTGTTCTAAATTGTATCTGGCAATTGGTGTGAAAAAAGAGAACCTGATTATGTTTGATAAAGATGGTTTGCTGCATCATGGCCGGACTGATCTGGACGAGATACGTGGTCAGTTTTTTACAGATCGAACAGACGTAAAAACATTGGCTGATGCCATGAAAGATGCAGATGTTTTTGTTGGATTATCAGCTGGAAATGTAGTTACGCCGGAAATGCTGTTATCCATGGCAGCAGATCCGATTGTTTTTGCAATGGCTAATCCAGTGCCGGAAATTTCTTACGAGCTGGCTACTGCTACCCGTAAAGATTTGATTATGGCCACTGGCCGTTCCGATTATCCAAACCAAGTAAATAATGTATTGGGTTTTCCTTATATTTTCCGTGGAGCGCTGGATGTTCGGGCAACAACCATTAATGAAGAAATGAAGCTGGCAGCTGTACAGGCCATTGCAGAATTGGCTAAAATGCCGGTTCCAGAAGAAGTAAACTTGGCTTACAATGCCCGTAATTTTAAGTTTGGAAAAGATTACATTATTCCAAAACCAGTTGATACCAGGCTGATTACTACTGTTTCTATAGCGGTAGCCAAAGCGGCAATGGATTCTGGTGTTGCCCGTAAACACATTACCGATTGGGATGCTTATCACGAAGAACTAATGGGACGTTTAGGTAAAGAAGATAAACTGATGCGTACCATTGCCGCCAAAGCCAAAACAGACCCAAAACGCGTGGTTTTTGCTGAAGCTGATAATTATAAAATCCTTAAATCGGCACAAATTGTAAGAGACGAAGGTATTGCTACACCAATTTTGCTCGGCAATAAAGAAAAGATCAAAGAGCTAATGCTTGCAAATGATCTGGAGCTGGATGGCGTAGAAATTATTGATCCTTTAATCGGCACAGAAAATTCTTCAAAATATGCTGATTTTCTGTTTCAGAAACGCCAGCGCAGAGGTTTTACTTTGTTTGATGCTAAAAAAATATTACGCAACCGTAATTATTACGGCGTATCAATGGTTCAGTTTGGAGATGCTGATGCGTTGATTTCCGGCTTAACTCGAAACTATGCAGCTACGGTAAAGCCAGCTTTGCAAATTATCGGTACAGAACCCGGCGTAAAATTGGTTGCCGGTATGTATATGATGATTACCAAAAAAGGTCCGGTGTTTTTTGGTGATACCACCATCAACGTTAACCCAACGGCGCAGCAATTGGTAGATATTACCGTTTTGATAGAAAATGCTGTGCGTCAGTTTATTGTAAAGCCAAGAGTTGCCATTCTTTCTTACTCTAATTTTGGTTCTAACGAAGGAGAAGTGCCGTTCAAAACACGTGAAGCTGTAAGAATTTTGCATGAGCAATATCCGGAAATGATTGTAGATGGAGAAATGCAGGCCAACTTCGCCATGAACCCAACTTTGCTTAAAGACAATTACGAATTTTCTACGCTAAACGGAGCACCGGCTAACACGCTGATATTTCCAAACCTCGAATCCGGAAATATCGCTTATAAACTTTTACAGGAAATTGGCGGTGCAGAAGCCGTAGGCCCAATTTTGCTCGGCATGAATAAACCGGTGCACGTATTGCAGCTGGGCAGTTCTGTCAGAGAAATTGTAAACGTAGTTACCATTGCAGTGGTAGATGCACAAACAAAAGCAGCGGCAACAAAAAAAGACGTATAAAAACAGCACAAGTTTCAGGTTACACAATGCTTCTTTTATGCAGGTAAAATTGATTTGCATAAACACAATATCAATGTTAAATTTTGGTTGATAAAAGAAGCATTGCGTAAATTTTTCAACATAAAATAAATAAATCTGATAAAAAATGTACGATTATATCAGCGGGAAATTAATGTTCCGATGTCCGGCGTATGTGGTAATTGATGCTGGCGGCATTGGTTATCACATCAATATTTCCCTCAATACTTTCTCCGCACTTTCGGTAAACGAAAATAATTGTAAACTCTTTACCTGGCTTCACGTAAAAGAAGATGCACATACGCTGTATGGTTTTGCAGATGAAGGGGAACGGAGGTTATTTTTGCACTTGATTTCGGTATCAGGAATTGGCGCAAGTACAGGCAGAATGATCCTGTCTTCTATCACACCTGCAGAAATACAGCAAGCCATTATAAAAGGCGATGTGCCTTTGATACAGCGGATTAAGGGAATTGGACCGAAATCAGCTCAAAGAATAGTTTTGGAGTTGCAGGATAAACTGAAAAAAGAGGGACCAGATTCTTTGATTTCAGTTCCGGTAAACCATACGGTTAAAGAAGAAGCTTTATCTGCATTAGTGATGCTTGGTTTTGCCAAAATTGCGGCAGAAAAAGTGATCGATCAGATTATAAAAAAGGACGACGAAAATTTAACAGTAGAAAAACTTATAAAAATTGCTTTGAAAAATTTATAATTACGCTATTATTTTTGCTTAACAGGTGAATTTATTTACGAGAACGATGATGTGTGGAGTGTGTTGTGTTATAGTCTTGGGCTGTAATATCAATTCTTTTGCACAGCAAATCTCTGGTTCAGCTAAAAAAGATACCGTTAAAGTACAAGCACCTGTTGTTACCAAACAATCCAGAAATGCACAGCTAAGGCAGGGACTTTTTCTTCCAGATCCGCCTAATCTTGTTAAATCAATCGAATATGATGCTGCGGCCAATCGTTATATCCTGACAGAAAAAGTTGGTAATTTATTGTACCGGCCGCCACGTTATCTTACTTATCAGGAATATTTGCGCTTAAAACAAAGCAGTGAAATAAAACAGAACTGGAAACAGTTGTCGGATAAATACACGAATGATTCGCAGCAACCAGGATTTATCCCGCAAATTAAAATCAGAAGCCAGACTTTTCAAAAAATTTTTGGTAGTGAAGTGATTGATATTCGTCCGCAGGGGTCAGCAGAAGTGATTTTTGCCGGGCAGATTAACAAAAACGAAAATCCGCTTTTTAACACCCGGCAGCGTAGTCAGGGTAGTTTCAATTTT
Organism: Janthinobacterium lividum; assembly: GCA_050955045.1. Lineage (GTDB taxonomy): Bacteria > Bacteroidota > Bacteroidia > Sphingobacteriales > Sphingobacteriaceae > Mucilaginibacter_A. The sequence goes on from JBPBQV010000019.1 coordinate 112,413, forward strand.
GATCAGCGGATACAAATGAACGTTACTGGTTCTATCGGTGATAAACTAAAGATTGCAACTAATTATAATACAGAAGCGCAGTTTCAGTTTGAAAACCAGATCAAGCTGGATTATACCGGCAAACCGGATGAAATTATTCAGAAAATAGAAGCCGGAACGGTAAGTATGCCACTGCCAACTTCGCTCATCAGCGGAAGCCAGGCTTTGTTTGGCGTAAAAACAAAATTGCAGTTTGGCAAGCTGGGCGTAACAAGTATTTTTTCTCAGCAGCGGTCGCAAAGCCGTCAGATTACGATTTCAAACGGTTCCCAGCAAGGAAACTTTAATCTTTCACCTGCTGATTATGAAGCTAACCGACATTATTTTTTATCGCAGTATTTCCGTAATAATTACAATCGTGCACTGGCTAATATTCCAATCATCAGTTCAAATGTTAGCATCACTAAAATTGAAGTTTGGGTAACCAACAGAAGCAATACCACCAAAGATTCCAGAGATATATTAGCTTTTCTGGATTTAGGTGAATATAGTCCTTATAACACTTCGTTGGTTCGTGGTGGGGCTGGATTTTCTGCTTTACCTGCTGGTTTCCAGGGGCCTGGTTTTGCGCAGCAGTCAAATAATTTATTGCAAAACCTGCCTGCAAATGCACGACTGACCAATTCAAATGATGTTGCTAATTATTTTCAATCCAGCGGCAGAACAGATAATTACAGCAAGTTAACTTATGCGCGCAAGCTAACCACTACAGAATATGTTTTACATCCGCAATTAGGCTATATCTCTTTAAATTATCCTTTAAATAACGATGAAGTGCTCGCCGTGGCTTATCGTTATACTTATAACGGAACAGAATATCAGGTTGGAGAGTTCTCCACTGATATTTCGGTAGATGCAGCTACACCAAGAGTATTGTACACCAAATTATTAAAGAATGAATTGCTAAAAACCAGTTTGCCAACCTGGGATTTGATGATGAAAAATATCTATACTTTAGGTGCTTATCAAATCAGTCCGAATGATTTTAAACTAACTGTAACCCGTTTAGATGATCAATCAAATATTGAAAAACCCATTATGGGCGAAGGGCAAAACACAGCTAGCAAACTTTGGTTACAACTGACTGGTTTGGATAACCTGAACCAGCAAAACGATAAAAAACCGGATGGTTATTTTGATTTTATAGAAGGAATTACGATTGATTCGCAAAATGGCCGCATCACTTTCCCTGTAGTAGAACCTTTTGGTGCCGATTTAGCCAGACAATTTATTCCCGGAACAGAGCAAAATTTAATTAACCGCTACGTTTATCAGCCGCTTTATGATTCTACTAAAACTATTGCGCAACAGTTTTTTCCGCAGTTAAACAGATATGTTATCCGCGGAACTTATTCTTCTCAGGCCGGTTCAGAATTTCAGTTGAATGCAATTAACATTCCGCAAGGTTCTGTAGTGGTTACAGCCGGAACTTTGCGGCTGACAGAAGGTTCTGATTATACAGTTGATTATAATATTGGCCGGATCAGGATTATTAATCAGGCTTTATTAACTTCTGGCCAACCAATAAACATTAAATTAGAAAGTAATGAGTTATATGGCATTCAACAAAAATCGTTGTACGGTTCTCGGTTTGATTATAGATATAGCAACAAACTCAATTTAGGTGCAACGGTAATGCACTTAACGGAGCAGCCCATCACCCAAAAAATAAGTATTGGTGATGAATCTATTTCTAATACCATTTATGGTTTTGATGGAACTTACAGTGCCTCTTCCAGGTTGTTAACGCGTTTGGTTGACAAACTGCCATTTATCTCTACTAAAGCTCCTTCAACTGTAAACTTTAGCGGAGAATTTGCACAATTGCTACCCGGCCACCCAGCTGCATTGGATTTTGCAGGTTCTAACGGAACCGCTTATTTGGATGATTTTGAAAACAGTAGTTCTTTAATAGACTTAAAAAGTGCGGTAAACTGGCAACTTTCGGGCACGCCACAGTTATTCCCTGAATCGCAGCTGGATAATGATCTATCCTATGGGTACAATCGTGCGCGTTTGGCTTTCTACAATATCGACCCAATTTTTTATAATCGCAGTAATTCTCAAGCACCACCCTTACCCGATTCGAGGAACGAATTATCTAACCATTACGTTCGCGAAGTTATTGAACAAGAAGTTTTCCCTTATAAACAAAGCGTTACCGGTCAGCCTTTAAGTTTGCCAACTTTAAACTTGGCTTTTTATCCTAAAATTCGTGGTCCATATAACTTTACTACAACAGGCATTAACAACGATGGAACACTACTAAATCCGCAAAGCAGGTGGGGCGGGATTTTCCGTAGGATGGATAGCAATGATTTTGAATCATTAAATGTTCAATACATTGAATTCTGGGTTTTAGATCCTTTTATCTATAAACCGGCTTCTACAGGTGGAGACTTATATTTTAACTTAGGCAGCCTCACGGAAGATATTTTAAAAGACGGGCGCAAAAGTCTTGAAAACGGTTTACCAGCTGATGGCGATGTAACTAAAGTAGATGAAACGGTTTGGGGCCGGATACCAAAACTACAGCCCGTAGTACAATCTTTTGATAATGATGTAACCTCCAGAACTTTGCAGGATATTGGTTTGGATGGTTTAGCAGATGCTGATGAGCGGCAAAAATATGCTCCTTTTATCCAGCAAATTCGGTCGACGTTAAGCTCTACAGCATTTTCACAATTGAATAATGATCCTTCTTCGGATGATTACCTGTATTTCCGTGGTGCGCAATATGATGATGCAAACGCAGGTATTTTACGTCGTTACAGCCAGTATAATGGTACAGAAGGAAACTCAAAAACAACAGAACAATCGAAATCAGAACTTGGGCTGGATAATTCAGCGTCTACTTCTTTACCTGATGGAGAAGATATTAATCGGGATAATAACATGAGCCAGGCCGATGAATATTTTCAGTACAGAGTTTCTATCCGGCCGCAAGATATGCAGGTTGGCCAGAATTTTATTACGGACAAAGTAACTTCACAAGTTAAACTGGCTAATGGTACTACACAAGCCGTCAACTGGTATCAGTTTCGGGTACCTATCAAAAGTTATCAATCTAAAGTTGGTAACATCCAGGATTTTAAAGCCATTCGTTTTATCCGGATGTTCATGACCAATTTTGCTGATACTTCCGTTTTGCGTTTTGCAAGATTACAACTGATCCGTGGTGAATGGCGCGCTTTTAATACCGAAAATAGTACGGCCAATATCATTGCAGATCCGGCAATTGTAAATCCTTCGCTGGATAATTCTACCATTAATGTATCAACCGTAAACATTGAAGAGAATGGAAACCGGACACCAATTCCTTATGTAGTGCCGCCCGGAATTACCCGCCAACGCGATTTCAATAATTATAATACTAATACACAACTGAACGAGCAATCATTGCAAACCAATGTTACAAACCTGCGCGACGGTTATTCCAAAGCTACTTTTAAAACATTTTATAATGATTTGCGCCAGTACAAAGAGCTGGAAATGTTTATCCATGCAGAAGGAACACAAGTGCAAAATAATGACGTAAGTGCTTTTATCCGCTTGGGTGTGGATTATATTGATAATTACTACGAGTATGAAATTCCTTTGCAAATTACCGCAGCTGCCACGCGCGATGCTGATGCCATCTGGCCGGTAGCTAATCGTTTGGCTTTGCAACTATCTATTTTAACCAGTGCAAAAACAGCACGTAATAATGCACTGCTAAATGGAGCACCTTGGCCATTGAATATCCCTTATACTTTTACGGACGGTACAAATAAAGTGACTATAAAAGGCCAGCCCGATTTAAGTCGGTTAAGGACGATTATGTTAGGTGTCCGAAATCCATACAGAGGTAATTCTCCGGCAGGAAAAGATGATGGGCTGGATAAAACAGCTATTGTTTGGTTTAATGAGTTGCGGCTTACCGGTTTTAAAGAGCAGGGCGGATGGGCAGCAACTGGCCGGTTTAGCGCCAAGCTGGCAGATTTGGCAGATGTAAATATTTCGGGCAGTAAAAGCACTATTGGTTTCGGTACGCTGGATTCAAGGATTAATGATCGGAATCGGAGCGACAACCAATCTATAGATGTATCGGCGAATATGGAACTGGGCAAGTTTTTCCCAACAAAAGCAGGTGTTAAAATACCAGTTTATGTAAATTACTCTAACCAAAAAATTACGCCGCAATATGATCCTTCTTCGCCGGATATTGAATTGAAAGCAGAACTGTCACAACTTTCAAAACCTAAACAGGATTCTCTATTAAATGTATCCGAAGATTATACCGTTAGAAAGAGCATCAACCTGTCCAATATCCGCAAAGTAAAAACAAACCCAAATGCCAAGAATCATTTGTGGGACATAGAAAATTTAAGTGCTACCTATATTTATACCCAATATGAACATCATGATTTTATTACCGAGAATGCTTTTCAGAAAAATTATGTAGTAGGTTTAGATTATAATTACAACAATCAGCCTAAATTTTACAGTCCTTTTCAAAAGCTGATCAAAAATAATATGCTGAAGTTGTTTCAGGATATCAATTTTAGTTTATTACCATCTCGCTTGCACTTCAACATCAACCTAAATCGTTTTTATTCTGAAAATACATTACGCAATAATGATCCTGAAAATTACATTGCGATACCAACTACTTTTAACAAGAACTTTTTAATTAACAGAGTTTACGGTATCGGCTGGAACTTGACGAAATCTTTGCAGATGGATTTTGATGCCACCAATTTAGGTGTAATTGATGAACCGACTGGCCGCATTAATGGGTTAAAGCAGGATACTTTATGGAACAACTTGAAAAAGTTAGGTCGTACTACAAACTATAACCACACCATCAATTTTAACTATACTACACCAATCAATAAAATTCCTGGGTTTGACTGGACAAGTATGGTTGTGCGTTACAGCACGCAATTTAACTGGAATTCGCAAGCGTTGTTTTCTTTGAATAATCCTGCACTTAATGTAGGAAATTCTATCCAAAATTCGCGGACGATACAGCTTAATCCGGTTTTAAATTTAATTGGTTTATACAATAAAATTCCGGCGTTACGAAAAGCAAATGAAGTAGGCAAAGGCGGAATTGGTAATCTGTTTCTACATATATTAACAGGTTTAAAAAATGTGAGCGGAACTTACACGCGTACAGAAGGTACATTTTTACCCGGTTATTTACCCAAAACTACTTTTTTAGGTGAAGATTTAAATTACAATGCACCTGGTTTTGGTTTTTTGTTGGGAAGCCAAAGTGATATTAGAAGCCGTGCAATTTCAAATGGCTGGATTACAACAGATACTTTGCAAAACCAGTTGTATACAAAAACTTTACTAGAAGATATGCACCTTCGCGGTGTGGTTGAACCTTTTCCGGATTTGCGGATAGAACTGATTGCCTTTCGTACGCAAAATCTGAATTATCAAACTAACTTTAAATATTCGCCTTTAACCGGTTCAATTGAAAATTTAAGTCCGATAACCACCGGCGATTACAGTATTTCTTATTTTACGCTGCCTACAGCTTTTTCTAAAAACTCTGGTATCAACAATAATTCTGCAATTTTTCAGAATTTTTTAGATAACCGTGCTGTTATTTCGCAAAGGCTTGGAAGGCAAAACCCTAATTCAACCCAAACAGTAACCAATGGATTTGTTGATGGCTACAGTGCCAGCGATCAGGATGTATTGGTACCTGCGTTTTTAGCAGCTTATTCTGGCAAGGATGCTAATGGCATCAGCACCAGTAATTTTCCCAAAATACCAATACCAAACTGGCAGATTACTTATAACGGTTTAAGTAAAATACCTTTTTTAGCCAACTTTTTTGATTCTTTTGATTTTCGGCACGGTTACCGTTCTGCGTACAGTGTAAATGGATTTAATACGTTGCTGCGCTACTCAGAAGCAAACGGAGCGGTAAATGTGCGCGATGCCAACAACAACTTTTTGCCTTTATATCAATATGCGCAAATCACCATTTTCGAACAGTTTGTGCCTTTAGTTGGCTTTGACGTCCGTTTTAAAAACAGCATGACAGCTAATTTTGAATACCGAAAAAGCCGGGCGTTAAGCTTGAGTTTATCCAATAGTCAGCTAACACAGCAATCAGAAACAGCTATGGTATTCGGGTTTGGATATCGAACCAATCACTTCCGTTTTCCATTTGGCTTGTTTCAAAATTTACAATTGAAAAACGATATGAACTTTAAACTTGATTTTGCATTGGCAGATAACAAAACAATCATTTATCGTCCGGATGTAGAGGAAGCAGATATTTCATCTGGTGCAAAAAATATCACGGTTCGTCCGTCTGTCAACTATGTGATCAACCAGCGTTTTAATCTGCAGCTATTTTACGATTCTAACATTACTAAACCTTATACTTCTCAATCTTTTAATACTGCTTTTACCAATTTTGGAATTAATTTGAAACTATTATTTCAGTAAATACTGTTTTTATGGCATAAAAAAAGCATGTTCAATATCAAACATGCTTTTTCTGGTTTAAAACAGGAAAGTTTAATTATCTAACGTCATTTATAACTTTTCTAGCTGTAGCTCTTCCCGGTAAATAAATCTGGAAACCAAAGTTTAAGTTAACATTGTTTGTAAATGGGCTACTTCCAAAACCTACTATACCATTATATTTCAGCAATGTTTCTAATCCAATACTTGGCGTAATAAAATAAGCAAAACCCGGACCTACACCAAAGCCTAAACCATTAGTAGAACCACCTTTTGCAGAATAATTTTGACCTTCAATCCCAACATTTGCTTCACCAAAAAAACGACCATGTTTAATGACTTCAGTTGCTGCACCACTGTAAATACGGCCTAAAGCACCAACACCATAATTAATGTTAGACCCGTTTCCTTTTACAGTAGCAATTCCAAAAGTTCCATAAGCACCTAAAGCAACGTTATCTTGGATAAACCAAGCTGCTTTTGGTGTAATAGTACCGCTAAAGGTAGTTGGCTGGCTTAAACCTAATTGTAGGTTTGCAAGGTCTCCTCCAACTAAAACGTTTCCTTTTTGAATCTGTGCTTTTGCAGAAAAAACCAGTCCGATTAAGGCTAAAGTTGCTAATGTAATCTTTTTCATAGTAGTAGTTTTTATTATATTTTCAGTATTGTAATCAATAACTATACTAACGTTTTAAATGTTTTTAAATTTTTATGCCTGATTGGACAGAATGATATTTGGATGACTTTCGTCAAAAGGAAAAAAAGCAATTAAAATAGTTAAGTAATTGATTATGAAGAAAAAGTATCGCCTCAAGGGCAAATGCTGTTTTTGTCACCTTAAAACATATTTTGTCTGATTATTCAGACAAAATTTCTGCTTTCAGATTTAGTGTTCAATTTATAATGGTGTTTTTATTTATTTTTGAAAAAAATAGATACACATGAATTTTCATTCGGAATTAAAATACACCAGCGACCATGAATGGGTTAGGGTTGATGGCGATACTGCTACAATTGGCATTACAGATTTTGCACAGCATGAGTTGGGCGACATTGTTTACATTGATATTAACACCGTAGGCGAACAGGTAGCCAAAGAAGGTATTTTTGGTACAGTAGAAGCTGTAAAAACAGTTTCAGATTTGTTTATGCCCGTTAGCGGACAGATTTTAGAAATAAACAAAGCTTTAGATACCAAACCGGAACTGGTTAATTCTGATCCTTATGGCGAAGGCTGGATGGTTAAAATCAATATTGCAGATGTTGCAGAATTAGATAGCCTTTTATCCATGGAAGACTATAAAATTTTGGTAGGCGAGTAATGCAAAATTTATTAAAATATCAAAGGCTTGCATTATTGTGGGCCTTATTTATTTTTTTAATATGCTGCGTTTCTTTGGGTAAAGTTGGTAGTTCGCACCTGTTTTTTACTGGTTTTGACAAACTCACGCATACGGGTTTATTTTTTGTACTTACCATATTTACTTTTTATGGTTTGATTCGTAAACAGAAGCAAATCGGCTTTTCGCTAGCTGTCGTGCTTACTGTTCTGGTTATCATGTTTTTATACGGAGGAGCAATAGAACTTTTACAATGGCAACTTTTTACGTATCGCAGCGGCGACTGGAATGATCTTTTTTGTGATATATTAGGCTCTTTAATGGGAATATTTAGTGTTTTACTTACAACGTATGCCATATCTCAAACTAAATAAATATCTTTTTGGAACTATTCTGGCAGTTTCCGTAATGCTTTCTTCCTGCGGGATATTTAAAAAAAGCTGTAATTGTCCGCATTTCCGGTACAATTCTTCTCTGCAGAAATAAAAAACAGCTCGACTTTTGAACGGATTCCAAATTTTTGCCGGTAAAAGAAGCATGGATATTTACATCAGGATTATTTAATCTTATTTGGATTTAATTTAAATAACAAGTAATTTTACTGCTATAAATTATATCCATGAAACTTTCGCAACTGGCAGTAGGAAAAAAAGGCATCATCAAAGAATTTACCGATTTGGAAATGTCTGTTAAACTAATGGAAATGGGTTGTTTGCCAGGCGAAGAAATAAGCATCCAACGTGTTGCGCCGCTTGGCGATCCGATTGCAATCAATGTTTCCGGTTACCAGTTAAGTTTGCGTAAACGCGAAGCCTCAACCATTATTTTACAATAATTTTGAATTGAGGTCTGATATTGAAAGTCGCACTTGTAGGAAACCCCAATACCGGTAAATCAACACTTTTTAACGTACTAACCGGTTTAAACCAAAAAGTTGGCAACTTTCCGGGTGTTACGGTTGATAAGAAAACCGGTTTCTGCAATTTAAGCGATAGCCGCCGTGCCGAAATCATTGACTTGCCGGGAACTTACAGTTTATATCCTAAAAGTAAGGATGAATCAATCGTGTTTTCTGTTTTGGCAGATCATTCCAATATTCATCATCCCGATCTGGTTGTTGTTATTTTAGATGCATCTAATTTAAAACGCAACTTGTTAGTTTACACGCAGGTAGCAGATCTAAAAATTCCGGTTATTCTCGCTTTAAACATGATGGATCTGGCTAACAAAGCCGGACTGGAAATTAATGTAAACTTGCTTTCCAAAAAACTAGGTGTTCCGGTTGTGCCGATTTCTGCGCGCAAAGCCGAAGGAATTACTGCATTAAAAGAAGCAATCAGTTATGCTAACAGTTTTGCTTTGCAGGAAGATACAATTGATGTAGCACAATTGGCACCAGAACTAATTAGCAGTATCCGGGAAGAAATTCAGGTGGATAATAATTATTACGCTTTACAACTAGCACATCAGCATGAATATTTACCATTTTTATCGCCGCAGCAAAACAACCGGATCGAGAGTTTAGAAGAGCAATATGCTTTTCATTCACAAAAATCACAGGCTACAGAAACCATTGCGCGTTATAATTTTATCAACGATATTTTATTTGATACCGTCATCCGCAAAAATCATTTCGCGCAGGAAGAAAGTCACAGCAACAGGATCGACAAGTTTCTCACCCATAAAATATTCGGTTTCGTTATTTTCTTTGCCATTCTGATGTTTATTTTTCAGGCGATATTTTCTTGGTCAGCTTATCCGATGGCGCTGATTGAAAATCTATTTACCTGGCTAACATCAACATTGCATAGCTTACTTCCGGCTGGTCCATTAACCAGTTTATTGCTGGATGGCGTAATTGCAGGTTTAAGCGGCGTGCTGGTTTTTATTCCGCAAATCGCCATTTTGTTCGCTTTTATTTCCATTTTAGAAGATACCGGTTACATGTCTCGCGTTACTTTTATGATGGACCGGATTATGCGAAAAGTTGGTTTAAACGGCAAATCCGTAGTGCCGCTGATTGGCGGTTTTGCCTGCGCCGTGCCTTCTATAATGAGTACGCGCACTATCGAAAACTGGAAAGACCGGATGATTACCATAATGGTTACACCGCTGATTACTTGTTCGGCGCGTTTGCCGGTTTACACTTTATTAATTTCGTTGGTGGTTCCGAACAGAAATATCTGGTGGATATTTAATCTGCAAGGTATTGCCATGATGTCGATGTACTTATTCAGTGTAGTTTCTGCAGTAATTGTAGCTTGGGTTTTCAAGCTGATTTTGAAAAGCCGGGAACGTGGTTATTTCATTATGGAATTGCCGGTTTACCGTGTTCCGCGCTGGAAAAACGTAGGTTTAACCATGTACGAACGTTCTAAAACATTTGTAATCCAAGCTGGGAAAGTAATTATTGCCGTTTCTATTATTTTATGGGTGATGGCATCGTATGGACCCGGAAATCGGATGGCGCAGATCGACCAGAAATATAGTAATGCTTCTTTTATCGGCACAAAATCAGCAACGGAACTGGATCGTTTGAAAGCAACAGATAAACTCGAAAATTCTTATGCTGGTATATTAGGTCACGCTATTGAACCTGCTATTCGTCCTTTAGGTTTTGATTGGAAAATTGGCATCGCCTTAATTACGTCTGTTGCTGCACGGGAAGTTTTTGTAGGAACGATGGCTACGATTTACAGTGTAGATGGCAATGCAGATAAACTGGATTCGGTTTTAGATAAGATGAAACATGCTAAAAATCCAGAAACAAATCAGCCGGTATTCACTTTCGCTGTTGCCATGTCGCTGATGATGTTTTACGCTTTTGCCATGCAATGCGCCAGTACGGTTGCTGTAGTTTACAGAGAAACCAAAGAATGGAAATGGCCTGCTATCCAGTTTGCTTACATGACGGTGCTTGCTTACGCCGCGAGCTTTATTACTTTCCATTTATTAAAATAATTCACGATTTTACAACGTGGATAAAACTGAAATTTTAAAGAAATATTTGCCCGAAACAGCTGCGCCCGTAATTGCCAAATGGATAGATTATTTTCAATGCGAATTTAAAGTTTCCCGCAATCGCGGAACCAAATTTGGCGATTACCGTTCGCCTTTTGGCGGAAAAGGACACCGAATTTCTGTTAATTTCGATTTGAATCATTACGCTTTTTTGGTAACCACCGTACACGAGTTTGCGCATTTATACACTTTCAACCAGTATCAGCATAAAGCGAAACCACACGGCGCAGAATGGAAAACCAACTTTAAGAGAATGATGAAACCATTTTTTGAGCTGGAGATTTTTCCTACGGATATTAAATCCGTCATCCAGAATTATTTGGATAATCCGGCAGCTTCTAGCTGTTCCGATCTTACTTTATTTCGCGCCCTCAAAAAATATGATGTAAAAGAAGCATCTGTCATCTCCATAGAAAAAATTCCAACAAACGGTTTGTTTAAATGGAAAGACGGACGAGTTTTCCGCAGAGAAGAACGTTTGCGGAAACGTTATCGCTGTGTAGAAGTGAGTACAAATCGGGTTTATTTGTTTAATCCGGTTGCAGAAGTAGAACTGGTAACAGCAAGTTAAACTTAAAAATCCGGAGAAATATCCAGCATACTTAAATCAAACTTTGGCGGAATAATATAATGCAACTGTACCAAACCGCTGGAGTAAGATTTATGGTTGATCAGCATTAAATCAGTTTTATTTTTGGTAGCTAAAAAAAGTGGTTTCCCTCCACCCAAAATCAAAGGATGGACAGAAATTAAAAACTCATCTACTAAATTTTCTGCCATAAAAGAAGCAAGCAAATCAGCTCCGCCAAATAACCAAATGTTCCGGCCTTCTTCTTCGCGGAAATTCTGTACAAAAGATACAAAATCGGCTTTACGAATAATATTTACTGCCAGATGCTCGTCCTGCAAAAGTGTATCCGAAAAAACATAAAGTGTTTTATCGTCAAAAAAACCTAAACCAGCCTGGGCAATCAGCTCGTAACTTTTTCTGCCCATAAACAAAGCATCGGTATCTTCCGAAAACTCGGTTAAGCCGTAATCCTGATCATTCAGGCACCAGTCAATTTCACCATTTGGTCCTTCAATATAACCATCCAGACTGGTTGCAATATTTAGTGTAATTTTGCGCATTTATTTTGTTGTATTATTTAAAGTTCATGGATGCCAATTCATAGCCATGAACTATTATCATAAACCAAAAAACTACTCTTTATTCTTTTCCTGCCATTGCTGACTAAAAGATTTTTGCGCGATCTCGGGCATTTCCCGTAAATGTCCCCAAGTATGTTTAAAAAGTAGTTTTAGCAAGAAATTCTTGCTGCTTCCACCAAAATAATCGGTCAGTTTTCGGCTTAACATTCCTTTTTTCCACAAAGCCCATCCCCATTTTTCTTTAATTGGGTTGAGGTTTTGTTTTACTGAATCGCGGCGGTTTAGCAGCAATAATTTATGCAGATCAATTTTTACCGGACAAACTTCAGTACATTTTCCGCATAAACTGGAAGCATAGCTTAAATGCTTAAATTCTTCCATGCCTTTCATATGCGGCGTAATGATAGAACCGATTGGCCCGCTGTATGTGGTTTCGTAAGTATGGCCGCCGATGTTTTTATAAACCGGACAAGCATTTAAACACGCGCCGCAACGAATGCAGTACAAAGCCTGCCGCTGGTCTTTTTGCGCCAGCAAATTTGTTCTGCCATTGTCCAGCAAAATCACATACATTTCTTCCGGTCCGTCGGTTTCGTGCGTTTGTCGCGGTCCGCTTAAAATAGAATTGTAAACTGTTAAATTCTGCCCGGTTCCATGTGTGGAAAGCAGCGGCCAAAACAAATCCAGATCAGCAATAGAAGGAATCATTTTTTCAATCCCCACAACGGCAATATGTATTTTTGGGAAAGTAGTGCATAAACGTGCATTTCCTTCATTTTCGGTGATAGAAATGCTGCCCGAATCAGCAATTAAAAAATTTGCACCGGTAATGCCAACATCAGCATGAACATATTTTGTACGAAGCAGTTCGCGTGCTTTCAGCGTCAGTTGTTCTGGCGTGGCATCGATTGGCGTGCCAAAACGTTCGTTAAACAATTTAGCAATATCTTCTTTGGATAAGTGCATGGCCGGCGTAACAATATGATACGGTTTCTGGCCAAGTAGCTGCACAATGTATTCGCCCAAGTCGGTTTCCAGGCTTTCAATATTGTTTTGGATGAGAAATTCATTCAGGTGAATCTCCTCCGTCACCATTGATTTTGATTTGACTACTGTTTTTGCACCTGCTTTTTGGATGATTTTCAGGATTTCTTTTTGCGCTTCTTCTGCATCATTCGCCCATATCACTTTTCCGCCTCTACGCTGGAAATTGGCTTCAAACTCAGGCAAAAGCTTGTCTAAGTTTTCCATCACTTTCCACTTAATTGCGTGCGCTTTGCGCTTGGTATTTTCCAAGTTAGTTAAACGGGTAATTCCCCGGGAAACAGCAGCATCGTATTTACCAATATTGTAATTAATGATGCTGCGATGTTTTAAATCAAAAGCTTTAACTTCAGCACTCGCAATAAAATCTTCGGCAGTTTTGGTCATGCTGTAAAATTAAGGTTTTAGCTTTTAACGCCAATTTTAGGTTTTAGTTATTGTTGAAATGAGGAGAAGTTTTGTTATTTAAAGCTTGACATGTAAACATTGAATTCTCGTTTTTACTGTTAAAAATATTTATATACTTTTTTGCTGTATTGCTTTATTTATTAACAGTTGCCTGATGGATACTAAATGTCCAAAAAGAACAGTTGGAACGATAAAAGTAGGTAACCAGCTGATTGGGAAATTGAGAATTGCAATGTTTGGTTGGTTAAATGCAAGCTTTTGAAGCGGAAATGGTGCCGACAGAATTGCAATTATTACAATGTTCATTAAAAGTCCGAGTGAAATAAAATTCCAAATCAGAATAATTTTTGTACTAAACTTTTGTTTTGCTATACCAAAAAAAGCAATAAGAGGTGCTGTAATTCCTGCAATAATATCAAAATTATGCCCTGCAAAAGTCATAAGTTCTGGTACAGTTTTGTATAAAAACAACCAATACAAAACTATTTCAACGGGCACTCTAACGATGTTTACATAAGTTAGATTTAATAATGGTAAACTATCTACAAAGCGCTTTCCGTTTAAAGTAGTAAAGAGAAACAGAATGGTTAGAATTGTTGGTAAAATTCCAAAAACAGCAATTTTAGGCGGCAGAGAGTTGGTATCAGAATTATAAAGATTATTTAAACTCAAAATCGCTTGAAAAACTAACCACAAGGTTAAGCTTATAAAAACTTTATTCACCTTTACACTTGTACTTTTTAGTGAAGAGTTTTTAATTGTCCAACAGAATAAAAGCAAAGTTGCTAAAGTTATTAACCCGAAAACTAAAGATATGTAAGTTGGTAAACTGTTTATCATTGTTACTACTGAATTAGAATTCTAATGTTAGAACTACTAATATTTATAACGAAATTTAGGTGATAAAAACAGTATTAGTCATTTACTGGCCGTTTGGTTTGTCAGTTTTAACGTCTACAACTGGTCGTTCATTTCTGTTAGCCAAATTCCAACCAGTATAGAATACCAATTGTGCTCGTTTTACCAACATCGGGAAATTAATCTTGCTTACTTCATCACCTGGCCGATGATAATCCGGGTTTTCACCATCAAAATAAAAAATGATCGGTACGCCGTGCTTGGCAAAATTATAATGGTCTGAACGATAATAAAAACGGTTTGGATCATTCGGATCATCGTATTTATAATCCAAATCAAGCTTTGTATACTGCGTATTTACTTCCTCGGTAACTTTGCGCAAGGTCGTACTCAGCATGGCAGAACCAATCACATACAGATAATTGGATGAATCAGCTTTTCCAATATAATCATAACCCGTGCGGCCAATCATATCAATATTTAAATCCGTAATGGTTTGGCTTAAAGGAAAAACAGGATGATCAGTGTAATATTCTGATCCCAGCAAACCTTTTTCTTCGCCCACATTTCCTAAAAATAAAATACTGCGACGCGGACCATGACCAGCTTTTTTTGCTTCGGTAAAAGCACGTGCAATTTCCAAAACGCCTGTTGTGCCGGAACCATCATCATCTGCACCGTTGTTTACTTTATCCGTTCCGCTTGTGGTTAAACCGATATGATCGTAATGAGCCGAAAAAACTAAAACCTCATTTTTTAAATCTGTTCCGGGCAAATAACCTAATACATCTACTGCTTTTACATCCTTATTTTGCTGATTGATAGCTACCGAAAAATCTGTTTTGATAATTTGTGTTTGCGGCGTTCCGTTTTGGTCAATTGCTGTTTTTAGCGCTTCTAAAGTTTTGCCGCTGTTGTTAAGTATCGCATCAGCAATGGCAGGCGTAACGGTAATTACTGCAGCTTTTGCTTCTTTTAGCGCATCATTTTTAATGGTGATCCGACCTGCATTTAAATCATAGTTCATTTTAGCCATACGTTGCAGCAAAGCTTCTAAATCAGGGTTTACTGACAAGATTAAAGCCGGGTTTTTGCTGAGTAGAAATTGCAGGCGTTTGTTACGGCCAGTGCTCCAATCCGAAGCGGTAGTGGTTTGTGTAATGGCCGAAACGCCATCTTTCATCGGCTCGCCTTTGTTGATAACCAACACTACTTTTCCGGTAATGTCTGTGTTTTTTAAATCATCATAACGGTCACTGCTGATACCATAGCCAATAAAAACTACTTCTTTTGCACTGATATTTTTGGAAGAAGCTGAACCGCTGATGTAAAAATCTTTTCCGAAGGCAAATGTAGTATTGTTTATTTTGAATTGATCCGCATGTAAACTGCTCTCCATCAGCGGAACATTAAAAAAATAAGAACCATTAACCGGAGCTTGTAAACCCAATTTTTTAAATTCTCCTGCAATATAATTTGCTGCTTTTTCTGCACCGGGTTTGCCGGTTTCACGTCCTTCAAAAGCATCCGAAGCCAAAATGCTTAAATGTTTTCTGGCATCTTCGGCAGTAATATAAGCTGCGTATTTTTGCTGAATTGGATCAGATTTTTGTGCCTGTACACAACCAAAGACGGCAAACGGAAGTAAGTATAATAAAGTCTTTTTCATTTTTAATTAATATTAACAGGAGATTTTGCCGACACGGTTTGCATGTCGTCCGCCTTCAAAATCGGTGTTTAAAAATGTTGTGGTAATTTCCTGTGCTTCTTTTATCGATATAAATCTGGCAGGCAGGCAAAGTATGTTGGCGTTGTTGTGTTTTCGGGCCAAGCTTGCCAGTTCTGTATTCCAGCAGATAGCCGCACGAATACCTTGATGTTTGTTAGCCGTAATTGCAATTCCGTTTCCGCTGCCACAAATTAAAATACCCAAATTGTATTCTCCGTTTTCTACCGCAAAAGCAACCGGATGGGCAAAGTCAGGATAATCTACAGAATCAGCGGAATTGGTGCCAAAATCTTTAATTACTACATCTTTTAAAAAAGGTTTTAGCGCTTCCTTATAATCAAATCCTGCGTGGTCTGCACCAATTGCTATTTTCATATTGATTGATTTTCAGGTGATAAAAACAGTATGGATTATGATGATATTTTAGGATCCCATCAATTCATCATGTTTTAAAGCCCGACGTTTATCTACCGAAGCAGCTACAAAAATACTGGCTTCAAATAGTAAAAATAATGGAATACTTACTACCGTCATAGTTAGCATATCCGGTGTTGGAGTTACTACTGCTGCTATAATTAGGATGATGATGATGGCATAACGCCGAGATTCCCGCATAAACTTTGCTGTTAATAATCCCATTGTTGATAGGATGTAAATCAAAATAGGCAGTTCAAAAACAGCTCCGGTAGCAAGCGTTAAAGTTGCTACCGAGGAAATGTAGGAATCAATGCTAAACAAATTTTGAATAGAAGAACTCACATTATAACTCGCCAAAAAACTAAGGGACATAGCTGTAATCACAAAATAGCCAAATAAAACACCCAATAAAAACAGCATAGATGCATACAGCACAAAACCACTGGCTGCCTTACGCTCTTTATCATGCAAAGCCGGTTTGATAAATAGCCAGATTTCGTATAATAAATAAGGAAACCCAATTGCAATCCCAATCATGAACGAGGAATTGATTTGTAGCGTAAATTGTCCGGCCATTTCTGTATTAATTAGCTGGATATTTATTTTGTCAATGCAAAACCCCGGCCGGTGCAAATAAGTCCCTAACTCACATAACATCCGATACGTCCAGAACGAGGTTTTACTTGGTCCCATAATTACGGTATTGAAAAAGAAATCGTAATAATAGAATGCCAAACTGGTAAACAGGATAATCGCTATAGCCGAGCGGATCAAATGCTTTCTGAGTATATCCAGATGATCAAAAAAAGACATTTCTGCTTCCAGGTTACTGCCTTTGTCTTTTAATACTTTAAACAGTTTATTATCTTTAAGATCGCTCATAGTGTTGTAAAAACAAAAATACCATTCCGGGAAGATTTAGAATGGTATTTACGTTTAAATTTATAATCAGTTTTTTTAGTCTTCGGTATATTCAAAAGTCTCCATAAACTTAGTTGTAAAATTACCGGCCCTGAAATTCGGGTCTTGTAAAAGTTTAAGATGAAACGGAATAGTTGTTTTAACGCCTTCAATCACAAATTCGCTCAAGGCACGTGCCATTGTATTTAATGCTTCTTCACGGGTTTGTGCCACACAAATCAGTTTGGCAATCATCGAATCATAATTCGGCGGGATGATGTAACCGGAATAAACGTGCGTATCAACCCGAACACCATGACCGCCCGGCGAATGAAAATTAGTGATTTTCCCGGGAGATGGACGGAAATTATTTAGCGGATCTTCTGCATTGATGCGGCATTCGATCGCGTGCATTGTCGGCTCGTAATTTTTGCCCGAAATCGGGATGCCTGCCGCCACTTTTATCTGTTCTTTTATCAAATCGAAGTTAATCACTTCTTCCGTAACCGGATGCTCTACCTGAATACGCGTGTTCATCTCCATAAAATAGAACTCGTGGTTTTTATCAACCAAAAATTCTACTGTTCCGGCACCCTCATATTTTACAGCTTTTGCACCTTTTATTGCAGCTTCACCCATTTTGCGGCGTAGTTTTTCAGTCATGAAAGGAGAAGGAGCTTCTTCAACCAGTTTCTGATGGCGACGCTGAATAGAACAATCCCGTTCTGACAGGTGACAAACTTTACCATACTGGTCTCCAATTACCTGAATTTCAATATGGCGTGGATCTTCTACGTATTTTTCTAAATAAATACCGTCGTTACCAAAAGCAGCTCCGGCTTCGGCACGGGCAGAGTCCCAGGCTGCTTCAAATGCTTCGTCTTTCCAAACAATTCGCATTCCACGGCCACCACCGCCTGCAGTTGCCTTTAAAATAATGGGATAACCAATTTTGTTGGCTACCTGAATGCCTTGTTTTACATCTGTTAATAAACCGTCAGAACCTGGAATAGTAGGTACGCCAGCTTCTTTCATGGTGTCTTTTGCAGATGCTTTATCTCCCATGGCATCAATTTGAGCTGCTGTTGCACCAATAAACTTAATACCATACTCTGTACAAATTGCAGAAAATTTAGCATTTTCAGACAAAAAGCCGTAACCCGGATGTATCGCATCAGCATTGGTTAATTCGGCTGCAGAAATGATATTCGGAATATTGAGGTAAGAATCTTTACTCGGCGGCGGACCAATACAAACGGCTTCATCAGCAAAACGCACATGCAAACTGTCGCGGTCTGCAGTAGAATAAACTGCTACTGTTTTTATCCCCATTTCTTTGCAGGTACGGATAATTCGCAGAGCAATCTCGCCACGGTTAGCAATTAATATCTTTTTGAACATTACTTTAATTAGCTTTTAAAAATACTGCCTTTTGAAATTACCTTCATCAATTTTAAGGTGATAAAAGAAGTATTATGCCGGATCTACTAAAAACAAAGGCTGATCATACTCAACTGGAGAAGAATTATCTGTCAGTACTTTAACAATACGGCCTGATACCTCTGATTCAATTTCGTTAAATAATTTCATGGCTTCTATAATGCAAAGCACCTGGCCTTCTTTAATTTCATCGCCTACATTAACAAAAAGTGGTTTCTCCGGAGCCGCAGAACGGTAAAAAGTACCAATCATCGGAGATTTTACGGTGATATATTTTGAAGTATCTTCGGCAGCTGGTACAGTAACAATTGGTGTAGTTACCGTTATGGAAGGAACAGAAGTTGTATTTTCTGTTATACTGGCTGGTAGAGTAGTAGTAACAACAGCCGTTTGAGGCTGGTTAGTTTTAATGGTGATTTTAAAGTCTTGCTGTTCAATAGAAACCTCATTGACTCCTGATTTGGAAACGAACCGGATTAAATCCTGAATTTGTTTAATATCCATATCCATGCTTATTATTTTGTTTAATTTAGATGTGATAATTTTTTTGGCAGGCTAATTTATCATTAAATAACAAAAAAGCAGAGATAAAATCAGTATGCCCATTTAATATAAGCAGCACCCCAGGTAAAGCCTCCGCCAAAAGCAGCTAAAACTAAATTATCACCTTTTTTAAGTTTACTTTCCCATTCCCATAAACACAAAGGAATCGTACCATTGGTTGTATTACCGTAACGTTCTATATTTACCATTACTTTTTCTTCACCAACACCCATTCGGCTAGCAGTAGCATCGATAATGCGTTTATTAGCCTGATGTGGCACTAACCAATCTACTGTTTCCGAGGTTAGGTTGTTACGTTCCATAATTTCGGCAGCAGCTTCGGCCATGTTAGTTACTGCAAACTTGAATACAGCTTTTCCTTCCTGATAAATGTAATGTTCGCGGGCATCAATGGTTTCATGACTTGTAGGTTTTACAGAACCTCCAGCTTTTTGATGAAGATGGCCGATACCAGTGCCGTCACTATGTAAATTAGCATCAATTAATCCGTAGCCTTCTAAATTAGGTTCTAACAACACTGCACCGCAACCATCACCAAAAATGATACAAGTTGACCTATCCTGATAGTTGATAATAGAAGACATTTTATCACCTGCAACTACCAATACTTTTTTGTGCATACCCGTTTCAATAAACTGGGCACCAACTGTTAAACCATATAAAAATCCCGAACAAGCTGCCTGTAAATCAAATCCCCAGGCATTGATAGCACCAACTTTAGCACTGATGATGTTTGCTGTTGCCGGAAAAGGCATATCAGGAGTTGTAGTACAAAAAATAAGCAAATCAATTTCTGATGCACTAATTCCGCGTTTTTCTAGCAAACCTTTTACAGCAGGAACGGCCAGATCAGAAACGCCTAAGCCTTCTCCTTTTAAAATTCGACGTTCACTGATGCCTGTTCTACTTAATATCCAATCGTTGTTAGTATCAACCATGGTTTCGAGTTCCTGATTGGTTAATACATAGTCGGGTACATAACCATTTACAGCAGTAATCGCGGCGTAAATTTTATCCATATTAATATTAAAGAAAAGCTTGTTTGATCTTGTTGATCAGACCCGACGTAACTGTATTTCTGGAAAGCATAATCATGCCTTTAATGGCTTCAGGAGTAGAAATTCCATGACCAATTATTACAGGTGCATTAACACCCAAAATCGGGCTACCACCGTATTGCTCGTAATTAAAACGATCAAAGAACTCATTACGCATTCCTTTATGTAAAGTAACCTCGTAAAAATTCTCAGCCAATTTTAAAACAACATTTCCTGTAAAACCATCGCAAACAAACACGTCTGCATGGTCTGTAAATAAATCCCGACCTTCTACATTGCCTATAAAATTGATTTGCTTATTTTCTACCATTAAAGGGTAAGTAGTTTGGCAAAGCAAATTACCTTTTTCTTTTTCCTCTCCAATGTTAATTAAACCAACTTTTGGCTGTTCAATATTATATAAAGCTTCGGCCATTAAGCTGCCTAAAATGCCAAATTGTACTAAAGTATCTGGCTTACAATCAGCATTAGCACCAGCATCTAACAAAATACCGCATCCGCCTTTTAGTTTAGGCACAATTCCGGCAATTGCAGGACGGATAACACCAGGAATAGCTTTAACACTAAACATCGCCCCAACCAGCATTGCACCCGTATTGCCAGCAGAAGCAAAAGAATCCAGCTTGCCTTCTTTTAATAATTGAAAACCTATGCTGATACTTGAATTTGGTTTTTGAACAATAGCTTTTGTAGGATGTTCGGCCATACCAATCACTTCTGTAGTATGCACGTATTCAAAGCAGCTCTCATCAAATTTATTGTCCCTGATAATTTTCAGGGCAATTTTTTTATCGCCAATTAAAACCAGTTTCTGGTCAGGAGATAAGAATTGATAGCTAACGATTGCTCCTAAAACGGTTGCTTCAGGAGCATAATCGCCACCCATAATATCTAAGCCGAACTTCATTACAGAAAATTAACTTAAGCTACTGCTGTCCGTTCAATTAGTAATTTACCGTTGAAGTAAACGTTGCCATCTACGGTATAAGCTCTGTGTGGTAAATGTATAGCACCGGTAGTTTTGCAGGTAGTTAAAGTTGGAGCTTCCGCTTTGTAATGTGTACGGCGTTTATCTCTTCTTGATTTGGATATTTTTCGTTTTGGATGTGGCATGACTTATTAAGTATTTAAATTTATTTTATGTTCTTTAACACGTTCCAACGTGGGTCCGGGTCGGTATTTTTGTTATCTTCTTCACTCCCGGAAAACAGTTTCAGTTTGTCCAGCATATCCTGATCACAAAATGGCAGGTTTCCTTCATCCGCACAAACGCTTGTTAAAGGCATAGCCAGGTTAATATATTCGTAAATCAGTTCGGATAAATCAAGTTCAAAATCATTTCGGGTTAAAAACATAATATCGTCATCTGTTTCTTCCGGCTCTGCTTCACCAAACTTAACAATCTGTCTTTCCTGAATATTAACAAGTTCTGGGAAGCCAGACAAGCAACGGTCGCAGGAACGATCTACCACACCATTAATTTTGAAATCCAGCAACAACATGGTTTCTTGTTTTTCCAACTCAACTTTGCAATCCAGCTTTCCTTTTTTAACTAGTGAATATTCAAACTCATCAAAAAAAGAATCTGTAATCTGAAAGTCAAACTGATGCTTTCCAAGTTTCAGCCCCTTAAAAGGAATCGAATATATTTTCAGCGTTTTCAATGAGCAATAATTAGCCCGCAAATTTAGGAAAAATTATACAATAGAAAATTGTTTTTTGAAAATGAAAATTACGCAATAGAAACAGCATCAGCAGCAAGCCTGTTTTGCTATAGATTAACTGGGTTTTAACAGCTGATACTTCTTTTATGCCGATAAAAACAGCATGTTAAAAGTGTACTGCAATTTTTTGATCAATCCCGATCCCGACTAAACTTGCTAAACTTTAACGGATTTTTTGATAATTCTGCCGATTCTGCACGGTTTTTTACTACATGAACGGCCGTAAACATAGCTTCACGAAACGAAGTTGGCGAAGCCATATTTTTGCCGGCAATCCCATAACCAGTTCCATGATCCGGTGAAGTACGCACTTTATTTAAGCCGGCCGTGAAGTTTACGCCCAAATCAAAAACGGTATTTTTAAACGGAATCAAACCCTGATCGTGGTACATGGCGAGCACGGCATCAAAGTTTTTATACGTTCCGTTTCCAAAAAAACCATCGGCAGGGAAGGGGCCGGAGGCCAGAATTCCTTCTGTGTTGGCATGTTCTACAGCTGGAATGATCGTTAATTGTTCTTCAATTCCAATTAAACCATTATCGCCAGCGTGCGGGTTCAAACCTAAAACAGCAATACGCGGTTTACGGATCCAGAAATCCTCCTTCAAACTTTGGTTCATTAAATTTAGTTTTGACATGATGTTGGCAACCGTAATTTTCTCACTGATCTGTGAAACCGGAATATGGCCAGTAACTACGCCAACACGCATCTCATCACTTACCAAAAACATCAGCGAATCGGCCGCGCCACAGCGTTCCTGCAAATATTCTGTATGGCCCGGAAAATTAAAATGCTCGCTTTGAATGTTGTGCTTATTAATTGGTGCCGTAACTAAAGCATCAATTTTACCTTCAATTAAATCGTTTGTTGCTCTTTCTAAGGAAATAAAAGCATACTTTCCACCCGTTTCGTTTGCTTCGCCAAAGTTAATTTTCACATCTTCTTCCCAGCAATTGATCAGGTTTGCTTTTTTCGGATTTGCCTGATCAGGTTCTGCAATTACATTGAAATTAAAATCATTCAGACCCAGATTTTTACGATTGTACGAAGCAATTTTGGTATTGCCGTACACAATCGGTGTGCAATAATTTAGCATGATTGGATCTGCAAGTGTTTTGATGATTACTTCCATGCCGATGCCGTTTACATCGCCGATGCTAATCCCGACTTTTATTTTTTCACTCATTGGAGTTTCAATTATCGATACAAATAAAAATGACCAGCCACAAAAAGCCAGATAAAGCACAAATATGACGTATTTTGCATCAATTTAAGGAGCAGATGCAATTAGTTAAAGCGAAAAAACATTTAGGTCAGCATTTTTTAACCGATAAAAACATTGCCGCTAAAATTGTAAACAGTTTAAATTCGGAAGGACAAGTGCTGGAAGTTGGTCCGGGAATGGGAATTTTGTCAGACTTTTTGTTGCAGAAACCCGAGCTGGAAGTTTTTTTGGTTGATATTGATACAGAATCTTACCAGTTTTTGCAGAAAAAATATCCGCAATTGGAACAAAAGTTGATTAATGCCGATTTTTTGCAGATGGATTTTGATGCTGTTTTTACCAGCACTTTTTCTATCATTGGCAATTTTCCTTACAATATTTCTTCGCAGATTTTATTTAAAGTGCTGGATAATCGAAATAAAGTTCCGGAAGTAGTTGGCATGTTCCAAAAAGAAGTGGCCGAACGCTGTGCCGCAAAACCGGGAAGTAAAGAATACGGCATTTTGAGCGTTTTTTTGCAAGCTTATTACAAAGTAGAATATTTATTTACGGTGAAAGCAGGCGTTTTCAATCCGCCACCAAAAGTGCTTTCAGGAGTTATGCGCCTCAGCAGAAATGAAATTAAAGAATTGGATTGTGATGAAAAACTGTTCTGGCAGGTTGTGAAAGCAGGTTTTAACCAGCGAAGAAAAACTTTACGTAATGCACTTTCTTCGCTCATTAATAAAGAAAAAATGACGGAAGAACCGATGCTGAATTTACGCGCGGAAAGATTGAGTGTTGCAGATTTTGTTAAATTGACGAATATGATTGCATTAAATAAAATATGAATTCTAAAAAAATATTAATCGTTGATGATCTGCATCCAGCCTTCGCCCAGGCTGCCGAAAAGTTAGGTTACGCCTGCACTGTCGATGCTTCTTTTACCAGGGAAAAAACGTTAAGCGTAATTGCTGATTATGAAGGTTTGGCCATCCGGACCAAATTTCAGGTAGATCAGGAACTTATGGATGCAGCACCAAAACTTCAGTTTATTGCGCGTGCCGGTGCCGGAATGGATAACATCGACGAGATTTATGCTGATAAAAGAAGCATCGCCTGCATCAACGCACCCGAAGGAAACAGCGATGCCGTTGGCGAACATGCGGTTGGTTTACTGCTTTCGCTGATGAATAATTTTATGAAAGCAGATATTGAAATCAGAAACGGCAAATGGGACCGTGAAGGCAACCGCGGTTACGAATTAAAAGGTAAAACGGTTGGCATTATCGGTTACGGGCACATGGGCAAAAGTTTCGCCCAAAAACTAAGTGGTTTTGGTGTGGAAGTAATTGCTTACGATAAATACAAAACCGGCTTTTCCGACAAGTTTGCACGCGAAGTAAGCATGGAAGAAATTGTGCGGCTAAGCAATGTTGTCAGTTTTCATATTCCGCTTACACCGGAAACGAAAGGAATGGTGGATGATGAATATTTGTTCCATTTTCGCAAACCGATATTTTTGCTCAACACGGCGCGCGGCGAAATAGCTAAAGTTCAGGCTGTTTTAAACGGAATTAAAAGCGGCAAAATTTTAGGCGCTGGTTTGGATGTGTTGGAAAAAGAAAAATTTCCGTCGTTGGCCGAACAAACTTGGTTTGAGGAGTTGATTACTTCTAGTAAAGTTTTGCTCACACCGCATGTTGCAGGCTGGACTTTTGATTCGTATCGGAAAATTAGCGAAGTGCTGGCCGAAAAGCTTAAAAATTTGGAGTTTAAGGTTTAAATTTTTTATCTTCGTTTTAATAAAAGCAAGACTATGCAGGCACGCCGGTATAGTCTTGTTTGTTTTTTATAAATGTGCATCCTTCTTTTTCGGAGGGATGTTTTAGTTTAAGATAATCATCAATATTAATCAAACTGAGTTATGGCAGATGTAGCTTACTACACAAAAGAAGGTTTAGAGAAACTCAAAGAAGAACTACAATTTTTAAAAACGGAAGGCCGCGCATCTATCGCTAAAGCAATTGCCGAAGCGCGCGATAAAGGTGATTTATCTGAAAATGCAGAATATGATGCCGCAAAAGAAGCACAGGGTTTGCACGAAGGACGAATTGCAAAATTGGGTCTCGTTTTAGCCAGTGCCCGTTTGCTGGACGAATCTAAAATGGATAATTCTAAAGTGCTGGCTTTATCTGTTGTGAAAATAAAAAACTTAAAAAATGGTGCTGTAATGCAGTATCAGTTAGTATCTGAAACGGAAGCTGATTTTAAAGCCGGCAAAATATCGGTTTCTTCGCCGATTGCTAAAGGTTTACTGGGCAAAAAAGTTGGCGAAAAAACAGAAATTACGGTTCCGGCTGGTAAAATTGAGTTTGAAATTATGGAGATAAGCCGATAGTTTTTGTGTTGAACTTATCATCATAAACTTGTTTCAGGATATCTTTTCTCCGGAAATTAATTTTTGCCTTATAAAAGAAGTATCATATTTTATTTGTTGTCAAAAACCTGGTATCGTAAAGTAAAAATCCTGCATATAAAAAGAGCCGTTTTGATAGTTCAAAACGGCTCTTTTTATAAATTAAAAAATGCTGATAATTACATACCAAAAGCTTTTTTCAATGCGCTTGCTGCAAAAGCCTGTGCTTCTTTAGCTTGCGGCACAACAGTTGCCATACCAAAAAATTCGTGAGTTACACCATCATAGTTTTTGCTGGTAACATCAACACCGGCAGCTTTTAATTTATCAGCCAGCATCATGCCATCACTTTGCAACGGATTATACTCATCAGTAATAATAGTTGTAGCGGGCAAGCCTTTCAAATTTGCCATCGTTAAAGAAATTCTTGGATCTTTCGCATCAGCCATTGTTCTTACATAATTTTTAGTGAACCACATCATCATTGCTTTATTCAATGGTTTTGCGTTTGCGTTTTTAGTGTAAGAAGGTGTAGTCATATCAGCTTGTGCAATCGGGTAAACACTTACAATGTGTGTTGGAACCATAATTTTGTTATCACGAGCTTTGATTGCAGTTGCTACGGCTAAGTTTCCACCGGCACTTTCACCCAAAACAGCAATCTTTTTTGGATCACCTTTGATAGAAGCTGCATTTTTAACAACCCAGGCGTAAGCTGCATAAGAATCATCATGTGCTGTTGGGAATTTATGTTCTGGAGCCAAACGATAAGCTACAGATACCACAACTGCGCCAACCTGCTCTGCCATTGCCTGTGCAGAAGCGTTGTAAACATCAATATTAGCAATTACAAAACCGCCACCATGATAATAAACGATAACCGGATAAGCATCTTTCTTTTCTTTCGGTGTATAAATTCTTAAATGGATATTACCACCAGCAACCGGGATTTCTTTGCCCATTGTATCAACCTTTGGTGCCGGCATCGGGATGTTGTTATCTTTCATCACATCCATCACGGCATCAGTTGCGGTGTGGTTTTTACGAGCTTCTACCGCAGTAAGTGTTTCAATTGGTTTATCGCCATAACTAGCTAATTTTTCAATAACTACAGCCATTTCCGGTTTAATATCTGGTGCCCAGGTTGGTTTTGGGCCTTTTGGCGTTAGCGGTTTAGCTTCTGTTGTAGCTGTATCTACATCTACTCGCGTAGAAGTTGTGCTGGAAGTATCACTGCTGCTGGTTGCTTTAGTACCGTTGTTACAGGATGCAAAAGTAACGCCTGCAAGAACCAGTGCGCAAATAGCAAAGTTTGCTTTACTGATGAAATTGTTTTTCATAAAAATTAAATGTGTTTAAATGTTGTAAAAGACTTTTAACGCTAATTTAAATGCGTTTGTTTAGTTAATTTATACTTTACATAGAAAGAATATTTCTAAAATAAATGGTAAAACTTACGGATTAAAAAGCAAAATAGTTTTTGTTTAAGGCAAAATAGATTTTACTCAAGCTAGTGTTTTTATCGACTGTTTTTTGATGCTGAACTTACTTACAGCAAATTCAAATTATTCTAAACTTAATAATTGTATTTTCGCGGCTCAAAAAAATACTTTTAAGATGAGTCAGCGAACAAAAATCAAGGCGCTTTTGCAAAGCGAAGAAACCGGATTTGAAACTACTGTAAAAGGCTGGGTGCGCACGTTCCGCAATAACCAGTTTATTGCGTTGAATGATGGCTCAACCAATCAAAATTTACAGGTAGTAGTTGATTACGAAAATACTGATCCAACACTTTTAAAACGCATTACAACGGGCGCAGCAATCAGTGTAACCGGACAAGTTGTTGCTTCGTTGGGAAAAGGACAAAAAGTAGAGGTAAAAGCAGTATCAATAGAAATTCTGGGCGATTCTGATCCGGAAAAATATCCTCTTCAACCTAAAAAACATAGCCTGGAATTTTTGCGGGAAATTGCGCACTTGCGTTTCCGCACCAATACTTTTGCTGCTATTTTTAGGGTGAGAAATACGCTGGCTTTTGCTGTTCATCAGTTTTTTCAGGAACGCGGATTTGTGAATTTACAAACGCCAATTATCACTGCTTCTGATGCAGAAGGTGCGGGCGAAACTTTCCACGTAACTAATTTTGATCTGCAGAACGTTCCGAAAACTGATCAGGGCGAAATAGATTACAAAGAAGATTTCTTCGGAAAAGCAACCAATTTAACCGTTTCCGGTCAGCTGGAAGCCGAGTTAGGTGCAATGGCTTTAAGTGATGTTTATACCTTCGGTCCAACTTTCCGTGCAGAAAACTCTAACACTACGCGCCATTTAGCCGAATTCTGGATGATTGAGCCGGAAATGGCTTTTTATGATCTGGAAGATAACATGAATTTGGCGGAAGACCTGCTAAAATATGTGATAAAAGAAGCATTGGAAAAAAATGCGGATGATCTGGAATTTTTAGCGCAGCGTTTAGCTGAAGAAGAAAAGCAAAAACCGCAAAATGAACGTTCGGAAATGAATTTGCTGGAGAAGCTAAACTTCTGTTTGGAAAATGATTTTGAGCGTTTAACTTATACCGAAGCGATTGAGATTTTGAAAAATTCTTCCCAAAACAAAAAGAAGAAATTTACTTATTTAATTGAAAGCTGGGGCGCAGATTTGCAATCGGAGCACGAGCGTTATCTGGTTGAAAAGCACTTTAAAAAACCAGTTATTTTAACTGATTATCCGTCAGAAATTAAAGCATTTTACATGCGTCAAAACGAGCCGGATGCGGAAGGACGGAAAACCGTGCGTGCCATGGATATTCTATTTCCGGGAATTGGCGAAATGGTTGGCGGTTCGCAACGCGAAGAACGTTTAGACAAGCTGGAACGTCGCATGGACGAAATGAATATTCCGAAAGAAGAACTGGATTGGTATTTGGATACCCGCCGTTTTGGTGCCTGCGAACATGCTGGTTTTGGTTTAGGTTTTGAACGCTTGGTGCTGTTTGTAACCGGAATGAATAATATTCGTGATGTAATTCCTTTCCCAAGATTTCCAAAAAATGCGGAATTTTAACTCAAATGAATCCTGAAATCATTATCCGCAAGGTAAAACCTGAAGAAGCTGCCGAATTTGCCAAGTTGGGTGCCGATTTGTTTTCAGAAACTTTCGCTGAGTTTAATAATCCACAGGATATGGCACAATATCTGGCCGAAAGTTTTAGCGTTGAAAAAATTAATCAGGAATTATCAGATCCAACTGCATACTGTTTTTATGCTGTTAAAAACAGTATTCCAATTGGCACAATTAAACTTATTCTACATCAAAATGATGCTTCTTTTACTGGCATAAAAACAGCAGAAGTTTCGAGATTGTATATTGCTAAAGCTTATCATAATCAAAAAATTGGAGCAGCTTTAATGCAACTTGCAATTGATTTTGCATCAAAAAATCAGGCTGTAAAATTGTGGCTTGGCGTTTGGGAGCATAATCAAAAAGCAATTGCATTTTACCAGAAATGGGGATTTACAAAAATCGGCGTTCACGATTTTAAGCTGGGAAACGATTTACAGCAAGATTGGCTGATGGAGAAAAGTTTGGATTAATCTTTTACTTTTCTACCTGATAATCTTTATGCAAAACCAGGAAACTTGCGCGTTCTTCTTTATGAAAAGGCACATTCCAATTTCCCTGATAACTAATTTTAGTGGGAAGTAGTTCTCCATCAAAACGACTCAATTCGATGTTCATTTGCACATTGAAATCCATAACCATATTACTAAATTTCATATCCACATATCTACCTAAAATTTGAAAATTCCGGCGATCAAAAATGGTTGTCAGTTCTTTAATCATCACTTCATCTTTCTGATCATCGTTTAAATTCGGACGTTGAATTACTTTAAATCGATAAACCGGAACCGAATCCAAATAAGTTCCTTTTGCAAATTCGTATCGATAAAAATTTTTCAATTCCGGTCCGAATATTTCTGTTTTTTTACTGATAAAAGGAATGCCGCTAATTGGCCGCCCCGGACTAAATATTAATGTTTTTAACTTGTCTTTGTATGATTCGTTTTTGCCGCCAGCATTTGGAGAATCTCCGCCTTTTATAAAATCAGAATTGTAAGCATTCATAAAAATGTAATCAAACATTTCTGTGGTGTACAACTCGTATTTACCATTTCGTTTGTAAACATTTCCGCTGTCGCGCTTAGCTAAATATTGAATTTTGTGCGCTCCGGCAAAATTGCTGTGTTTTAGTTTTCGGTAGATTTTTCCTTCAACTTTATCTTTTTTATCATACGTATAAACCCGGTTTTCTGCGGTAAAAGCATACTTTTTCATGTTGCGGAAAGCTTCATAAAAGCTGGTATCACGTAAAATCTGATCGATAAAATCCTGTGCATACAAGCCGCCACGTGCACGTACAGTTGCTACAGCTGTATCTACCACAATTGTTTTAACCGTATCCGGATTGAACCTTTTAATTTGCTGAGCAAAGATACTTGAGAAGCAAAACAAGAATAGAATTATAAGCGCGGGTTTTTTCATTAATAATTTTAGAATGTTATGCTATAAAAGTATGCGTTTGAAAATATTACAAATTTGCACTTTTTAAAAAAGTTCAAATAGAATCGTTTGTTTGTTTCTCTCTTACGTAATAAACTACGTATTAAGTGCATTAAAACTACGTAATTATACTGATGTAAATAGCGTTTTATAACGGTTTAAATCATCTATTTATTAATAGAATTTTACACTTATAATCTACAATGATTATCAGTGTAAAATGAAAAAATTATTATTTATGATTCTGCTAAGTGCAGCTACCGTTGCACAAGCGCAACAAAAAACAGAAATAACAAATGCAAGTATAGGCTGCTGGGTTGTAGAAAGCAATGTAAAAGCGCCACAAAAGCAATTGGTTAAATTCTATGATGTTGACCAGCAATTAATTTATCAGGAAGCTTACGGTCAGAAAATTTTAAACTACTCCAGAAAAAATATTCGGAAGATGTTGGACAGTGCTTTAGCTATTGTTATAAAAAGTAAGAATAATTCTGATACAACGCCAAACCTGGCAAATGTAATCAGACGTAAACACTAAGCATTATTTTACTTACCAATAAACAATTAGAATTATGTTTTTTGAAATTTGTTTTTTAACCAGCATACTGTATTTTTTCAATTATGCTAAAGCTTATATTGATACTATTTTAATCGTGTGTTTTTTAAACTTTTTAAGAAAAATAATTCAGTTACTTACAAAAGTAAATTCATCAATCTGATACAATTGTTTTCTTTGATTGTATTTCCTCAAAATAATAATTAGATAAATATGCAATTTTGAAAATTCCTCTAATTGCATAATTATCTTTTTTATTTACCGTGATATTAAGCTACAGTATAAGTATTATAATGATTGATCCAATTTAGATTAACCCTCAACTTTGATGAATATTAAATCTATTAATTAAAAAAACTAAAACCATGAAAACTATTAAAGTTACTTTCCTTGCGTTAAGTTTGTTCTTTTTACTTGAAGTTGCAAAAGCAGACGAACCCAAAAGACATTCTGTACTGACCATGAAATTTTCTATCAGTTCTTTTATCGATGCAGATACACGTGGTATTTGTGATGGCTTGTCAGATATTATTAATGATAACGCAAAGTTTACAATGATGCGTAGCGGTGAAATGTTTAGCTTTACTAAGAAGCAGATAGTTAAACAGATGGAATATTTACGTGGTGTACAACAAAATTGTGCTACAAGTTACAATGTGGTGGAAGCTTCTGATAAATATGCTTTGATCAAAGTGGCAATGAAGTATCCATGTTTTTCACGCATCAACTATGTAACTATGAATGAATGCAGCGACGGTTGGAAGATTACAAATGTGAGTAGTATTTTTATTAAATGAAAAGTAAATAGTTATTTCGAACGAAGAGAGAAATCTTCATCAAACAATACAAGTTGCTTGGATGAAGATTTCTGCCTTTAGTCGAAATGACAAAATTTTAATTTTATACTGATAAAAGAAGCATCAGTTTCCCAATTGTTTAATTGCAAGATAAGCCATCAAACCCGTACTTAGCTCAAGTGAACTTTCATCTACATCAAAAGTTGGTGTATGTACGGAAGAGGTAATCCCACGTTCTTCATTTCTTGTTCCTAATCTATAAAAACAGGCATCTGCCACTTGCGAAAAATAAGCGAAATCTTCGGCAGCCATCCAAATATCCAAATCCAATACATTTTCTTTTCCCAGATAATCTTCTGCAAAACCACGTGTACTTGCCGTCAGTTTTTCTTCGTTGATCAAAAATGGATAGCCCTTTCTTATCTCAAAATCACAGCTTCCACCCATACTTTCGGCCATACCTTCTGCCATTTTTTTCATTTTGATATGCGCTTCGTTGCGCCAATCTTCGTCCATCGTGCGGAAAGTTCCTTCCAAGTAAACTTCGTTTGGAATCACGTTGGTTGCACCATTGGCAATCACTTTTCCAAAAGATAAAACAGATGGTGATTTCGGATCAGCAAAACGACTGACAACCTGCTGCAATGCTGTTAAAATATGCGCTGTAATAATTACCGGATCAATATTTTGCTGCGGCTGCGCACCGTGTCCGCCTTTTCCTTTTACTGTAACATAAAGTTCATCGGTGGAAGCCATATATTTTCCGGCACGAAAACCTACTTTTCCGGCATCAATCAAAGGCATTACATGCTGGCCAAGTACGGCTTGCGGTTTCGGATTTTCCAGCACACCTTCCTGAATCATTAAATTGGCACCGCCAGGTAATTTTTCTTCTGCCGGTTGAAAGATAAACTTTACCGTTCCGCCAAATTCTGCTTTTAACTGGTTTAAAATACTTGCTGTTCCTAATAATGAAGACGTATGCACATCGTGTCCACAAGCGTGCATCACACCCGGATTTTGAGATTTGTACGAAACATCATTTGCTTCTGTAATTGGCAACGCATCCATGTCGCCGCGCAAAGCAACAACCTGCTCAGATAGTTTTTCGCCTTTTAATAAAGCAACCAAACCATTTCCGGCCATTCTTTCATAGCTAATTCCTAATTCATCCAACTTAGAAGCAACAAACTGATACGTATTTTCTTCGTGGAAAGAAAGCTCCGGATACTGGTGCAAATGCCTTCTGTTGGCTATAACTTCCTGATGGATATTTTTAGAAAGCTCCTGTATTTTAGTTTTTATCATCGGTTGTCTCCAATTTTGGCGAATTGATTTTTTCGGAAATCAAAAACAAAGTTGAAAACTGCGGACGCAAATCGCGCATCAGTTTTTGTGCTTCCAATCGTGTCCTGAAATCGCCTGCTTTTATCTTGTAATTTGGTTCCTGGTAAATAATATATGTGCGCATCTCCGGATACATTTGATTGAATTCAGCCTGTTTAGCATAAATTTCATTCCGGTTAGAACTTGTAAAAAACTGCACACGATAACCAAAACTGCTTCCAATTCTTCCTGATGAAGATTTTGTTGTCAGCAACCGATGCGCAATTAAAGAATCGATACGTGGATCTTTTACAACTTCTACTTGTCCGCGCGTTTGT
Organism: Janthinobacterium lividum; assembly: GCA_050955045.1. Taxonomy (GTDB): domain Bacteria; phylum Bacteroidota; class Bacteroidia; order Sphingobacteriales; family Sphingobacteriaceae; genus Mucilaginibacter_A. Next base: position 145,785 of record JBPBQV010000019.1, read on the forward strand.
GCGAAAGAAACGGTAGTAGAAAAAGATAGTGCTAAAAGAAGCATTCGGGTTATTACACCGATGCTTCTTTTAGCACATAAATTTTTATTACTCATTGTTTTGTTTGGAACGAAATTACACTGCTCCAACACCATGACAATTTTTAAATTTTTTGCCGCTTCCGCAAGGACAAGGATCATTACGGCCAATTTTCTGTTCTGCTTTTGCAGGCGTTGGTTTTTGCAATTCGCGCGTATCTTCATCCGGCACACCATTCGTCTCGTGCACCAATTGCGGTTTTGTAACACGCATTTGGCGCATATCCAGTTTCGGTTCTGGTTTCGCTTCGCGGATCTCTTCTGGCTGCTGCTGTACCGGAATTCCTCCTTTAAACAGGAAGCTGACAATTTCTTTGTTTACGTTGGTCAGCATTTGTTTAAATAATTCAAACGCTTCAAACTTATAAACCAATAACGGATCTTTTTGCTCGTAAACAGCATTCTGTACCGATTGCTTCAACTCGTCCATTTCGCGCAGATGTTCTTTCCAGGCATCATCAATAAAAGTTAAAACCACATTTTTCTCGAAAGATTTTAACACTTCGTGGCCTTCATTTTCTATCGCTTTTTGCAACGGAACGGCAACCTGTATACCATGAATGCCATCTGTAAATGGAACGATAATGTTTTCGATCATGTTTCCGCGCGTATCAAAAACATCTCTCAAAACCGGATAAGCCTGTTTGGCAATCGCTTCTGATTTGCGTTTGTAATAATCAGTAATTTCATGAAAAGCAGTTTCTACCAACACGGAAATTGGTTTTGCAGCAAAGTGATCTGCTGTAATTTCGGTATCTACCGAAAACAAACGAATCATTTCTAATTGAAAGCCTTCATAGTTGTTTGCGTCTTTAAATTCAGTTACTACATCTTCGGTAACATCAAAAATGGTATTGTTCAGATCGACATCCAAGCGTTCGCCAAACAAAGCATTTTTACGGCGTGTGTAGATTACGGTACGTTGTGAGTTCATCACATCATCATATTCCAGCAAACGCTTACGGATACCAAAATTGTTTTCTTCTACTTTTTTCTGTGCCCGTTCGATGGATTTGGAAATCATGGAATGTTGAATTACTTCGCCTTCTTCAATTCCCATCCGAACCATTAATCCAGAAATACGCTCTGAACCAAACAAACGCATCAAATCATCTTCCAACGAAACAAAGAACTGAGAAGAACCCGGATCACCCTGACGGCCGGAACGACCACGCAACTGACGATCTACACGACGAGATTCGTGGCGTTCTGTACCTACAATTGCCAAACCACCAACGTTTTTTACGCCTTCACCTAATTTAATATCCGTACCACGACCAGCCATGTTAGTTGCAATCGTAACAGTACTTGTTTTACCAGCTTCCGCTACAATGTCTGCTTCTTTTTGGTGCATTTTCGCATTCAAAACATTATGTTTAATGCCGCGAAGCTTTAACATTCGACTTAACAGTTCCGAAATTTCTACTGAAGTTGTACCAACTAAAACCGGTCGACCAGCTTGCGTTAAAGCCACAATTTCATCTGCAACTGCATTGTATTTTTCACGAATGGTACGATAAACCAAATCCTGACGATCAGAACGGCTTGCTGGCGTATTCGTTGGAATTTCAACAACATCTAATTTGTAAATTTCCCAGAACTCGCCAGCTTCTGTAACAGCAGTACCCGTCATACCACATAATTTGTGGTACATCCGGAAATAATTTTGCAAAGTAACCGTAGCAAAAGTTTGTGACGCATCTTCTACTTTCACATTTTCTTTAGCTTCGATTGCCTGGTGCAAACCATCAGAATAACGGCGGCCATCCAGCACACGGCCGGTTTGCTCATCCACAATTTTTACTTTGCCTTCATCCAGAATATATTCTGTATCGCGTTCAAATAAAGTATAAGCTTTTAGCAATTGATTCACAGAATGAATACGTTCTGATTTAATCGAAAAATCACGCATCAACTCATCTTTTCTGGTCACTTTATCTTCTGGGGATAAACCTGATTTTTCAATGTCGGCTACTTCTGTTCCAACATCCGGCATTACAAAAAAGTGTGGGTCTTCGCCGGAGGAAGTAATTAGCTCAATGCCTTTTTCGGTCAGTTCAACCTGATTATTTTTCTCATCAATCACAAAATAAAGTTCCGTATCTACTTTCGGCATTTCTTTATTTTGGTCTTGCATATAATAGTTTTCTGTTTTGTTGAGCACGGGTTTAATACCATTCTCACTCAAAAACTTAATTAATGCTTTATTTTTTGGCAAACCACGGTGCGCTCGAAGCAAAGCCAAACCTCCTTCTTCTATGCCTGTTTTACCTTCTGCAATCTGTTTTTTAGCTTCGTTCAGTTTTGTAGTTACGTAGGTTTTTTGCGCGTTAACTAAACGTTCAATACGTGGTTTTAAATCATAAAACTCGTGCTCATCTCCACGTGGAACCGGACCAGAAATAATCAAAGGCGTACGGGCATCATCAATTAAAACCGAATCGACCTCATCCACCATTGCATAATGCAATTTACGTTGCACCAATTCTTCCGGACTACGTGTCATATTGTCACGCAGGTAATCAAAACCAAATTCGTTGTTTGTGCCGAAAGTAATATCTGCTAAATAAGCGTTTCGGCGTTCTTCCGAATTTGGTTCGTGCCGATCAATACAATCAACCGATAAACCATGAAATTCATATAACGGACCCATCCATTCACTATCCCGACGCGCCAGATAATCATTCACTGTAACAATGTGTACACCTTGTCCGGCAAGTGCATTTAAATAAGCCGGTAAAGTTGCAACCAACGTTTTACCTTCACCAGTCGCCATTTCGGCAATTTTCCCCTGATGCAAAACTACGCCGCCAATCAGCTGCACATCATAATGCACCATGTTCCAGGTAACTTCATTTCCGGCAGCAATCCAGGTGTTATGATGAATGGCTTTATCACCAGCAATCAGCACATTTTTTTTGTAAGAAGCCAGTTCACGGTCAAAATCTGTTGCGGTAACTTCCAGCGTTTTGTTGTTGGCTAAACGTTTTGCAGTTTCTTTAACTACCGCAAAAGCTTCCGGCAAAATATCCATCAGGATAACTTCCAGTTCTTTGTTGCGGTCCTTTTCCAGTTTATCAATTTCCGTATAAAGCTCTACTTTACGGTTAACTTCTAAATCCTGGTTATTTTCTGCTTCTTCTTTAGAAGCTTTTATTTGCGTGTCAATCTTTTCTAAACCAGCATTAATTCGTGCCTTAAAATCAATCGTTTTTGCACGCAGTTCATCATTGCTGATCTGATCCAGCTTGGCAAATTCTGCTTTTATTTTTTCTACTAAAGGGTTTACACCTTTAACATCTCTCTCCGATTTATTTCCGAAAAGCTTACTAATAAATCCTAACATGTTGTAATCTCTAAGATAAAATACTCCGTTTGCAACAATTACGCCAGCGGTAACCGAAGCCACAATGGCAGGTAAAATTACGGATTTCTAACAGATTTATTGCAGGTTACGTTTAAAACAATCAGCAAATTCTATCTTTGGCCTTATGAATATCCTGCTTCTTGGTTCCGGCGGAAGAGAAAGTGCTTTTGCCTGGAAATTATCTCAAAGTCCGAAATGCGAATCTTTATTTATTGCGCCCGGCAATGCCGGAACCGGAATTTATGGCCAGAACATAAACCTCAGTGTGAATGATTTTGAAGGAATCAAAAATTTTGTGCATAAAAACAGCATTGATTTGGTTTTGGTTGGACCAGAAGAACCGCTGGTAAATGGCATACACGATTTTTTTCTGGCAGATGAATTCCTCAAAAATATTCCGGTAATCGGTCCGCAAAAAGCAGCCGCACAACTGGAAGGCAGCAAGGATTTCTCTAAAGAATTTATGTTTAAAAACAGCATTCCAACTTCGGCTTCCAAAACTTTTACACCCGAAACTTTGGATGAAGGTTTAGCTTATTTGGCAACACACGGACTTCCAATCGTGTTAAAAGCCGACGGATTGGCCGCCGGAAAAGGCGTTTTGATTTGCACCAGCTGGGAAGAAGCGCAACACGAATTAACCGCCATGCTGCGCGATGCCAAATTTGGTGCAGCAAGTGCTAAAGTGGTAGTTGAACAATTTTTGCAGGGAATTGAGCTTTCTGTTTTTGTATTAACCGACGGCAAAAACTACAAAATTTTGCCCGAAGCCAAAGATTACAAACGCATTGGCGAAGGCGATACCGGTTTAAATACCGGCGGAATGGGTTCGGTTTCGCCAGTGCCGTTTGCGGATGCTGCTTTTATGGCAAAAGTTGAGGAACGCATTGTGATTCCGACCATGCAAGGTTTGCAAAAAGACAATCTGCCCTACAAAGGCTTTATTTTTATTGGTTTGATGAATTGCGGCGGCGAACCTTTCGTGATCGAGTACAATTGCCGCATGGGCGATCCGGAAACGGAATCAGTTTTGCCTCGAATTGAAAATGATCTGGTAGAAATTTTACAAGCTGTTACTGAAGGAAAACTGGATCAGATCAACCTTAAAATCTCCAATAAAATTGCGGCAACTGTAATGTGTGTGGCTGGCGGTTATCCGGGAGAATATTTGAAAAACAGAACCATTACCGGCATTGAAAATGTGCGCGGTTCCATCGTTTTTCAGGCTGGAACGGCAATGGAAAATGGTGAAATTAAAACTATTGGCGGTCGTGTTTTAGCTGTTACCAGTTTGCAGGATACGCTATTTAACGCACTACAACAGGCAACTTTAGATGCTGCCCGAATTTATTTTGACGGAATGCAATTCAGAAAAGATATTGGTTTTGATCTGATTTAATGATTTTTACCCGATAAAAGAAGCATCATGAATCACAGCGAAATATTTATAAAAGGCGTTGAACAAGCCTGGGAAAACACAGAACCCGGTGTAAAAAGGCAAGTCCTGGCACATAATGAAGATTTAATGCTGGTAAAAGTAGCATTTGAAGCTGGCGCTATCGGCACAGTACATCAACATATCCATACGCAAACCAGTTATTTGTTAAGCGGAAAATTTGAAGTAACTATCAACGGAAAAACTGAGATTTTAAACGTGGGAGACAGTTTTTACGTTCCGCCAGCCAGTTTGCATGGCGTGGTTTGTTTGGAAGCTGGCGTTTTGCTGGATGCTTTCAATCCGCGCAGAGAAGATTTTTTAAAAATTTAACATTGTCTAATTTAACATAACTCACTATTTAAAACAAAAAAATGGCATTAAACGAAGCATTTATACAAGAGTTGAAGCAAGAATCAGCTTCAACGGAAAAGGTTTTTGAACGCATTCCTGATGAAAAACTGAGCTGGAAACCACATGAAAAAAGCATGAGTTTTGGTCAGTTGGCCAATCACATTTCTCAGCTTACCTCATGGATTATTGCGGTAATTGAAACGGAAAGTATGGATTTTGCTAGTTCCGAACAACCAAAACCAGCGAAAACACAAGCTGAACTTATTGAAAATCATAAAATTTATACAGAAAAAGCTTTAAGTGCGCTTGAAAAAGCTTCTGATGAAATTTTACTGGCTAATTGGAAATTATCAAACGGTGAATATGTAATTTTTGATATGCCACGAATCAACGTTTTGCGGTCAATCCTAATGAATCACCTGATTCATCACCGCGGACAATTAACAGTTTATTTACGGATGAACGATATTCCGGTTCCGGGACTTTACGGGCCATCAGCAGACGAGAAATAAAAAAAGAAGCATTGGATTTATATAAATCCAATGCTTCTTTTACCTTGTATTTTTCTTACTTCAGCAGCTTTGCTAATGTTTGCTCCAAATCATCACCGCGTAAATCTTTGGCAACAATTTTTCCGTTGGGATCAATTAAAAAATTTCCGGGGATAGAGCGAACGCCGTATAAAGCAGCAACTTCATTGTTCCAGAATTTCAAATCCGAAACATGGTTCCAAGTTAATCCATCATCTTTAATGGCTTGCAACCAGGCAGCTTTTCCTTCTTGTTTATCCAAAGAAACGCCTAAAACAGTAAAATTTTTAGCTTTATATTGATTGTAAACTTTCACTACGTTCGGGTTTTCCTGGCGGCAAGGGCCGCACCACGATGCCCAAAAATCTACCAAAACGTATTTTCCTTTAAAAGAAGATAAAGAAATTGGTTTGCCTAAAGGATCATTCTGGGTAAAATCTGGAGCAATGGAACCAATGGCAGTCGCTTGCAGTTTCTCTAAAGTTGCTTTATAATCTTTTCCATTATCAGTATTTTGTATGTTCGAAGACAAGATATTGAACAATGGCATCACTTCATTATACTCCGGAGATGGCCCAGCAAAAGACCGCAGCGCATCCAAACTAACAAATGAAGCCGGGTTTTGCTGGATATACTTTTTCAGAATCACTTTTTGTTCGATCTGCAAATCTTTAAACTTATCTGCCACTTTCGGCCGGTCAGCTTCGGCAGCTTTCTGATATTCTTTGTTTAGCAACACCGCTTTATCCATCACAGGTTTTACAGCTGCTGCCAATTTTACGTTATCATCGTTTAATTTAGAACCTGTAATTTTTGCTTTTTTTACAGAATCTTTTCCATTAATCAAAATATTTCCGTTTTCGAGATATAAATTGAGTGCATCTGATCCGGCACCTAAATTGGCAATGCCTTTTCCTGTATGATCAAGCAGTAAAATTGCTTGTGTTGGCGCAGTTAAATTTCCTTTAAACTCAAAGTTCCCGGCAAGTAATGCAACAGAATCTGTTATGTTTTGTCCGTTTTCACGGTGCAGCAAATATACTTTTGCAGGTGAGTTCAAGCTGCCTACTTTTCCTTTTAAACTGTAATCATCAGTTTGTGCAGCTGCCAAAAATGGCGAAGCAGTTAGCATTAAAAACAATATTTTTTTCATGTGAGACTTTTTGTGTGATAAAAGAAGCATTGCACTTGTTTACCCAAGTTTATTAAATAAGTTTCTGATAAGTGCGCCACCATAAATCAGGCATTTCACCGGAAACTGCTAGCAAATAATCATCATAATGACAAGGCACCAAATGGAAACGTTCGTTTTTGGAGCCACCGGTTGGATATGGAATTTGCATCCACCAGCGATCTGATTTTTTACTTTTTACAAAAACCAGTTCATGTTCTTTATGCTTTAAACTCGTTTTATAGATTAAATATTGTGATTTTGGATGAAGTGGAAAATCTTTTTTCCGGTTGTAAAAACCGTCTATAAAATACCAGATCATTTGCGCCAGCAACATCGCCGTTTGTCCGTTTTGATCGTAAGCCGGATTAAATTCGTAAAATCCAATCGAACTTAATTTATCGTTGAAACCGGCATAACGGCAAATCTGGCAGGCATCTTCTCCATAAAAACCATTCGGAACAGCATTGAAATTAGCCTGCGCATCCGAAGAACGGATCGCGCCAACATCAAAGCTAATCATGCTGGCATTACGGATTACAGGTTCGGTTAATTGAATTTTGCCGGACAAACTTCCTAAACGGTGCGCATCAAAAAACAGCTTTTCCATCATAGCTAAACGCTCCTGATTTACAAAATAAGTTTGATAACCCAGATTGCTGAAATTGAAAAGCATATCCGGTTCATGCATAAATATTTTATTAAGATAAGCGGCTGAAGTAGTTTCAATGCTATCCGGATAATTATCATCTTCCATATCCAGCTGCGCATCTACAATTACCAGATCAACTTTTTGATCCAATGTTTCGTAAGCCAGATATTGTGCATAAGTTAAATCCTGACTGCCACCAATAATTATCGGCAGAATATTCATTTTAATCAACTCAGCCAAAACTGTTTTAACAGCAATATAAGTATCAATTACGGTTTCGCCGCGGCGGATATTGCCCAAATCAACAATTTTGGTTTTATAGCTTCCTTCGTATAAATGATACAATTTTTCGCGGATGTAATCCGGGCCTAAAGCACAACCCGTGTTTCCGCTGGCATTTCGGTCTTCCTGCACACCGATGATGGCCAGATCTGGCTTTAAATTTTTCAGATCAGGAAAATGCTCGGTAAAAACAGTAACACAAGTGCCCAAACGGCCTTTTATCGTAGTGTTATTAGGTAAAAGGCGTTCGGTATCAACAGGTGAAAAAAAATCAATTAAAGACATTCAGGCAGATTAAGTCCGCTCAAATATCTGTTATTTCTAACACAGTATTGAATTTTTATACTGTTAAAAGAAGCATTGTGGTAATTTACTGGTTGATTACTTTAAGTTTTTAACTGTTGAATTATCAATAAGCTAAAATTTGAGAGTAACCTAATCTATTTACAGCTGATAAAATATTCTTTTAGCTAAACGATAAAAATCCTTAACCGGATTAAAAAGCAATCGTACAAAGAAACACAGCCTGCTGTCTGGCTTAACTAAAAGAATATGATATGAATGCAACGCAATACTGTACCGTACTAAATGTTCTGAATGTCATCAGCACGGATATTCTTGGTTTTACCTTTTGGGGAACTTCTATAGAATTTATCAACCAGGAAGATCATGTTTCTGCTGGAATTGTTTATTTTATTGATAAGGATGAAGCCTTAAATTTCCAGATTGGTAACCGTTTCCTAAGATAATGCTGTTAAAGAAATGATTATAAATTTGCTGAAGTGATCGTAAATGTTCAGCTAAAAGTAAAAAAGCCTTTCAGTTTTTCTGAAAGGCTTTAATCTATTTTGAGGTAGCGGGAGCAGGACTCGAACCTACGACCTTCGGGTTATGAGCCCGACGAGCTACCAACTGCTCCATCCCGCACTGTTTTTAATTTCTTTTCGGTCATAAATTCCGAAAGCCTTTTCAGTAAATCAAAACGAATAATGTTTCCCTGAATTGGACTGCAAAGATATAATTCGTTTCTTTGCAGTCCAAATTTATTTTAAATTATTTTTCAATGAGTCATCAGGCAGGTTTTGTAAGCATCATCGGTAAACCAAACGCAGGGAAATCTACATTGATGAATGCGCTGGTTGGCGAAAAAATGTCGATCATCACCTCCAAAGCACAAACTACACGTCATCGTATTTTGGGAATTGTGAACGATCCGAATTATCAGATTGTATTTTCGGATACGCCCGGCATTATCAAACCGCATTATGCTTTGCAGGAAAGTATGATGCATCAGGTAGAAGGTTCTATTGTAGATGCCGATCTGATTTTGCTGATGACCGATATCAATGAACAACATGATGAGCAAGATGTGCTGGAAAAACTGGAGGGCTCTAACGCGCCGTTGGTAGTTTTGATCAACAAAATTGATAAAAGCGATGAAGAAACGGTGATGCAAAAAATAGCTTACTGGCAGGAAAAACTACAACCCAAAGCGGTTTATGCAATGTCTGCTTTGCACATGGAAGATGTTGCTTCTTTTATCAACACAATTTTGGCGTATATGCCGGAGCATCCGCCGTATTATGAGAAAGATTTTTTAACAGACCGAAACGACCGTTTTTTCGCTTCAGAAATTATTCGCGAAAAAATATTCAAAAACTATAAAAAAGAAATTCCTTACAGCACCGAAGTAATTATCACGGCTTTTAAGGAAGATGAAAAGATCTACCGAATCAGTTCAGAAATTATTGTAGAGCGAGATTCGCAAAAAAATATTTTGATTGGTCCACAAGGTTCTATGCTGAAAAAAATTGGCACGCACGCGAGGCAGGACATGGAAGAGTTTTTTAAGCGGAAAGTTTTTCTGGAAATGTTCGTGAAAGTAATTCCGGATTGGCGCAGTAAAAAAAATTACCTGAAACAGTTCGGGTACGAAGATTAATTATCGGATTCCGGTTGCAAGTTGCGGGTTGTCAGTTCAAGCGGAAAAATCAATTAAAAATAACAGGTTGTCAATTTAAAACCGACAACAGACAACCCAAAACACAAACTGAACATGAGTAACATTGTAGCCATAGTTGGCCGCCCCAACGTAGGCAAATCCACTTTATATAACCGTTTAACCGAGAGCCGTAAAGCCATTGTGGATGATTACAGCGGCGTAACCCGCGACCGGCATTACGGCCACGCAGAATGGGTAAGCCGTACTTTTACCGTAATTGATACCGGCGGATATGTAGCCAATTCGGAAGATGTTTTTGAAGCCGCCATCCGCGAACAAGTTGTTATCGCCATAGAAGAAGCAACCGTAATTTTATTTATGGTGGATGTAACAACCGGAATTACGGATTTGGATGATGACATTGCATCTCTACTCCGCAGAAGTAAAAAACCGGTGCATGTAGTGGTAAATAAGGTAGACAATACCGCTAGATACGACGAAACAAGCATTTTTTACGGTCTAGGTTTGGGTGAGATTTTCCCGATCTCTTCCATGACGGGTTCTGGAACGGGAGAATTGCTGGACGAAGTAATCAAAGGTTTTGATGATGAAGATGTTGAAGAAAATGGCTTGCCGAAATATGCAATCGTTGGTAGGCCAAATGTTGGAAAATCATCTATTATTAATGCTTTAATTGGTCAGGATCGGAACATTGTAACACCAATTGCCGGCACCACGCGCGATTCGATCCACATTCATTACAACAAATTTAGCCAGAACTTTATGCTGATTGATACAGCCGGCCTCCGCAAAAAAACCAAAGTTCATGAAAATATCGAGTTTTATTCGGTGATGCGAACCATTAAAGCTTTGGAAGAAGCTGATGTGGTTTTGATTATGATTGATGCAATGGAAGGCATGGAAAGTCAGGATGTGAACATTTTTCACCTCGCCGAAAAAAACAAAAAAGGTATTGTAATTTTGGTGAATAAATGGGATTTGATCGAAAAAAACAACAAAACGACTAAGGTTTTTGAAGAACAAATCAAGCAAAAACTGGCTCCGTTTACCGATATTCCAATCGTTTTTACTTCCGTTACTGAAAAACAACGGATTTTTAAAGCAATAGAAGCAGCGAGCAAAGTTTACGAAAATCGGAAGAAAAAAATTCCAACTTCTAAGCTAAACGAAGTAATGTTGCCGCTGATTGAAGCTTTTCCGCCGCCATCGCTAAAAGGGAAATTCGTAAAAATTAAATATGTAACGCAGATTACCGGAACTGCACCAATGTTTGCCTTTTTCTGCAACTTGCCGCAATACATTAAAGAACCTTACAAGCGTTTCATCGAAAACAAATTGCGCGAAAACTTTGATTTTGAAGGCGTTCCGGTTCAAATATTTTTCAGGCAGAAATAAATTCGATGCTGTTTTTACAGGTTGTTTTTCTTCTGACCAAAATATAAACCCAGCACCAAGGAAATTATGGAATTGAGGACGACTTTGGAGTATTCCCAAACGTCATCAATTCCTTTTTCTTTTTCTAAAGAAACTTTAAAAATGGCGATCAACACATAAATTCCGGTACAGATAATTAGGATCAGTTTTGCCAGCCTAAAAATATCGCGTTCAGAAACCTGAGATGATTCTACCCGTAACTGCCGGTTTTGAAACTTGGTAACAGATTGTTCTTCGCCAAAAGAAACTGGTTGTTCTGTCGTTTCGTCATTTTCTGCCATCGTTATATGCCGGTTATTTTAAGCAGTTCTTTTGTTCCGTCGGGTTTTTCGATATAAAGTTTAGCACCGTTTTTAACCAAATTAATCATATCATCTGTTAACCGGATAGCCGATGAAATCAGTTGTGCACGATTATCCATTTGGGTGAGCTTGCTTAGTTTTTCAATTCTTTCCAGCGTATCCGGCTGCAAACGCATTTGTACCAGCGTGCTTTTATCGTTAACATCCATTTTGATCAGGCTTTTATCTACACAAATATAACGCAATTTTGTCCGCCATTTTTTTGCCGATAAAAGAAGCATTGGCTATTTTATTTTTACCGATTTTTGCATGATAAAAGAAGCATTGGCATGGAACAAAGAACAACCGAAAAAGACTCAATATACAACCATTTGGAGCAAATGCCGTTGCACGAAATTTTAGAAAACATCAATAAAGAAGATAAAACTGTGCCTGATGCTGTTGAAAAAGCCATTCCGCAATTAGAAAAACTGTCACAAGTAACAGCCGAAAAAATGCGCGATGGCGGAAGATTGTTTTACATTGGAGCCGGTACAAGTGGCCGTTTAGGTGTAGTTGATGCTTCTGAATGTCCGCCAACTTTTGGTGTTCCGTTTGATTGGGTTGTTGGGATTATTGCTGGCGGCGATACTGCAATCCGTAAAGCAGTAGAATTTGCCGAAGATGACGCCGAACAAGCTTGGATAGATTTAGAACACTATAAAATCAACTCAAAAGATGTGCTGGTTGGCATTGCTGCTTCTGGTTCTACACCTTACGTAATTGGTGGTTTGCAAAAAGCAAATGCAGCCGGACTTGTTACTGGTTGCATTGTTTGTAATTCGGGCAGTAAGGTTGCTGCGGAAGCTAAATTTCCGGTAGAAATTGTAACCGGACCAGAGTTTCTAACCGGATCAACCCGAATGAAAGCCGGAACTGCACAGAAACTGGCGTTAAATATGCTAACAACTTCTGTCATGATTTTGTTGGGCCGCGTAAAAGGTAATAAAATGGTAGATATGCAGCTGACAAATCATAAACTGGTCGACCGTGCTATCCGCATGGTAGTTGCCGAAACAGGTTTAAATGAAAATGAAGCTTCCGCCTTGTTGCAAAAACACGGTAATGTTCGCCGCGCTGTGGATGCTTCTTTTACCGGCAAAAAATCTTAATCATTTATTATGTTGAAAGAAAAAACAAAACATGCACGAAATTGAACCTTATTATAAATGGCGAGACGATTATATTGCTGCCGAAGATGAGCATTCGCCTTTCTATCAAACTCAATACAACGAATTTCAGTTTGATAAACAGGTTTACAACTACCTGATTCATCCGCAGTGGGATTCTTTCGGCTCCGAAACCTTATATCTGAAAGTGCTTTACGCTGATTACGAAAACGGCTTTACCATCATCGAATTAATGGGCGAATGGAATGATGCCATCGATAATGATATTATGCTGCTGAAACGGGAAATACTGGAAGTAATGATGGACGAAGGCATTAACCATTTTATACTTTTGGGCGAAAACGTTTTGAATTTTCATACTTCAGATGATTCGTATTACGAAGAATGGTTCCAGGAAGTGGAAGATGGCTGGATTGCAGGAATCAATTTTCGAGAACATGTTTTAGAAGAATTTAAACAGAGCAATATCGACTATTACATTAACTTTGGCGGCGGTTTAGAAAATATGAACTGGCGTGCTTTAAAACCTGTACAGCTGTTTCAGAAGGTTCAGGAGCAACTACAAAAACGGCTGAATTAATTAAACTTTTCTACTTGTAGATTGTCTAAAAATCAAATAAAAAAATAATGGAAACCCGAAAAAACGAATACGATTTTAAAAATACTATCCAATTGGATGGGAGCGAAGATACCACGCGTAAATTTATGGCCAACGTGTTTATGTGGATGTTTGTGGCATTAGCTATCTCTGCAGTTGCTGCTTACCTTTTCTCGCATGATCAAAGCTTGTTTGAACTACTGCGCAGCCCGGAAACAGGCAGAAATACTACTTTAGGCATAATTGTAATGTTTGCGCCGTTAGCTTTCATCTTAATCATGTCTTTCGGCATTAATAAAATTTCGCAACCGGTTTTAACGTTCTTATTTCTGGCTTTTGCCGCTGTAATGGGCGTTAGTTTAAGTTATATTTTCCTGATTTACACTTCAGCCTTGATTACCACAGTTTTTTTAACCACATCTTTGGTTTTTGGGATGATGGCCGTTGCCGGTTATACCACGCATACAGATTTGAGTAAATTTGGCTCAATCATGATTATGGCTTTGATGGGAATTTTTATCGCTTCGATCATCAACTTTTGGTTAAAAAGCGAGCAAATGCAATACATCATCAGTTATATTGGTGTAGCTGTTTTTGTAGGATTAACCGCTTACGATGTACAACGCATTAAAAGAATCGGACAAGGTTTAGAATACGGTGATGCTTCTGCCGGAAAAATGGCCATTATGGGTGCCATGACTTTGTATCTGGATTTTATCAACCTGTTTGTAATGTTGCTACAAGTATTTGGCGGCGGCAGAAGAAGAGGTTAAGCATACTGTTTTTATCATGCAAAGAGCCCTGTCGTAACAATCGGCAGGGCTTTTTTATTGCACCGTTATGATTGCACTATACCAGTTTTTTTAGCAGCTTTGTATCTGCTTATGAAGAAAGGCGGAGGGATTAGACCCAACGATGTCTTAGCAACCTGTACTTACAAGGTGCTGCATTCTACTCAAACCAATTTTAGGTTGAGAAAGATAAGCGAAAGAGGAATCTAAAAACCAAATTTCGATATAAGCCAAATTAGTTTTCAGTTGTAAGTTTTCCGTTTAAACTTATAACCGGCAACTGACAATAAACAACTCATGAATATCGAACAAGAATTACAAAAACGAGTCCTGATTATTGATGGCGCGATGGGCACCATGATCCAGCGGTATAAGTTAGAAGAAGAAGATTTCCGTGGAGAACGTTTTCGTGATCATCATTCTGATTTAAAAGGAAATAACGATTTACTGAATATCACACGGCCGGATATCATCAAAGCCATTCATGCAGAATACCTGGATGCCGGCGCTGATATTATCGAAACAAATACGTTTAGCACACAAATAATTTCTCTGGCTGATTATCACCTGGAAGAACTGGCTTACGAACTCAGTTTTGAAGGTGCAAAAATAGCACGCGAAGTTGTAGATGAATATAATTTAAAAACGCCCGAAAAACCGCGTTTTGTGGCTGGAGCTGTTGGTCCAACAAACCGTACAGCTTCTCTTTCGCCGGATGTAAATGATCCCGGTTATCGCGCAGTCAGCTTTGATGATCTGGAAGCAGCTTATTACGATCAGGTGCGCGGCCTGGTTGATGGCGGTTCTGATGTGCTTTTGGTAGAAACTATTTTTGATACGCTAAATGCTAAAGCAGCACTTTTCGCGATCGATCGGTATGCTTCTTTTACCGGCAAAAAGTTACCAATCATGATTTCCGGAACCATTACCGATGCTTCCGGCCGTACACTTTCCGGACAAACGGTTGAAGCTTTCTGGAATTCCATCCGCCACGCTAATTTACTTTCCGTGGGTTTAAATTGTGCGTTGGGTGCTAAAGATATGCGACCGCACTTGGAAGAACTTTCACAAAAAGCCGATGTGTATATTTCGGCTTATCCAAATGCCGGTTTGCCAAATGAGTTTGGTGCATATGATGAAGTGCCGCATGAAACAGCACATTTAGTGGAAGATTTCCTGCAGTCAGGCTTTGTTAATATTGTTGGTGGTTGCTGCGGAACAACGCCGGATCACATTAAATGTATTGCAGAAAAAGCGACTAAATATCCACCGCGACAAAAACCGCAAATCGAACCAAATATGCGTTTAAGCGGTTTGGAAGCAGTCACCATTACGCCCGAAAGCATATTTGTAAACGTTGGGGAACGAACCAACATTACCGGTTCGCCCAAATTTTCCAAGCTGATTTTAGCGGAGAATTATGAAGAAGCTTTAACCGTTGCCCGCCAGCAGGTAGAAGGCGGCGCGCAGGTGATCGATATCAACATGGATGAAGGCATGATTGATTCGGAAGGGGTTATGGTGAAGTTTCTGAATCTTGTTGCTTCTGAACCTGATATTTCCAAGCTGCCCATCATGGTCGATTCCTCCAAATGGACGGTTATTGAAGCCGGCTTGAAATGTTTGCAGGGAAAAGGCATTGTCAATTCCATATCTTTAAAAGAAGGAGAAGGGATTTTCAAAGAACACGCGCGCAAAATCATGAATTACGGTGCCGCAACCGTGGTGATGGCGTTTGATGAAAACGGTCAGGCAGATAATTACGAGCGCCGCATTGAAATTTGCAAGCGCAGTTACGATATTTTAGTTGATGAATTAGGTTTTCCGCCGCAGGACATCATCTTCGATCCAAACATCTTAACCGTTGCAACGGGTTTGGAAGAGCATAACAACTACGCGGTTGATTTTATCAACGCTACACGTTGGATCAAGCAAAATCTGCCGATGGCAAAAGTGAGCGGCGGGGTAAGTAATATTTCGTTTTCTTTTAGAGGGAATAATGTGGTGCGTGAAGCAATGCACTCAGCGTTTCTATATCACGCCATCCAGGCCGGAATGGATATGGGCATTGTCAACGCCGGAATGCTGGAAGTTTACGAACAAATTCCAAAAGATTTGCTGGAACTGGTGGAAGACGTGCTGTTAAACCGGCGTGAAGATGCCACAGAACGATTGGTTACTTTCGCTGATACGGTAAAAAGTAAAGGAAAAGAAATTGTGCGTGATGAAGAATGGCGCAAAGAACCGGTTGAAAAACGCTTGTCGCACGCGTTGGTAAAAGGCATTATTGAGTATCTGGACGCTGATGTGGAAGAAGCACGCCAGAAAGCCAGTAAACCACTAGAAGTTATCGAAGGTCCGCTAATGGATGGCATGAATGTAGTTGGTGATTTGTTTGGTGCCGGGAAAATGTTTTTGCCGCAGGTTGTAAAATCTGCCCGCGTGATGAAAAAAGCGGTTGCTTACCTTTTGCCTTTTATCGAAGAAGAAAAAGCGCGTGTGATTTCTGCAGGAGAAGGAACAGGCGATGAGCGCAGCAACGCCGGCAAGGTTTTGATGGCAACTGTAAAAGGCGATGTACACGATATTGGTAAAAACATCGTCGGCGTTGTTTTGGCCTGCAACAACTTTGAAGTGATTGATTTGGGCGTAATGGTTCCGGCACAACGCATTTTGGAAGAAGCCAAAAAGCAAAAAGTAGATATCATCGGTTTAAGCGGATTAATTACACCTTCGCTGGATGAAATGGTGCATTTTGCAAAAGAAATGGAACGTGAAGGTTTGACAATTCCGCTGATTGTGGGCGGCGCAACCACTTCACGGATTCACGCAGCGGTAAAAATCGACCCAAATTATTCTGGCGCAGCCATTCACGTTTTGGATGCTTCGCGAAGCGTAACGGTTTGCAGCAGTTTGATGAATAAAGATCAGCGCGGACCTTATATTCAAAACATCAAAGAGGAATACGCCAAAGCGCGTGAAGCACATTTGAACAAGCGTACCGACAAGAAATTTATGCCGATAAAAGAAGCATCTGCACAAAAATTTCAAATCATTTTGGATGGAGATATCGCCCAAAAACCAACTTTCCTCGGTACCAAAACAATTAAAGATTATCCGCTGGAAGATTTGCTTCCATACATTGACTGGACGCCTTTTTTCCACACTTGGGAACTGCGCGGCAGTTATCCGAAGATATTTAACGATGCATTTGTTGGTGCCGAAGCCAAGAAGCTTTTTGATGATGCGCAGGTTTTGTTACAGGAAATTGTATCCCAAAAACAGCTTCAGGCAAACGCAGTAATCGGTTTCTGGCCAGCTAATTCCGTTGGTGATGATATTGAATTATACACAGATGATTCTCGTACCGAAGTTTTGGATACGATTTACACTTTACGCCAACAAGCCGAGAAACCGAAAGGCGAGCCTTATTATGCGCTTTCTGATTTTATCGCCCCAAAAACTTCGGGCATTCCTGATTACTGGGGCGGTTTTGCCGTTACTACAGGTTTAGGTTGTGATGAATTAGTTGAAGAATTTGAAAAAGACCATGATGATTACAACAGCATTATGGCAAAAGCTTTAGCAGATCGTTTGGCAGAAGCTTTTGCCGAAAAAATGCACGAATTAGTTCGTCGTGAATATTGGGGTTATGCCAAAGATGAAGATTTAAGCAGCGAAGATATGATCAAGGAAAAATATCAAGGCATTCGTCCGGCACCAGGTTACCCGGCTTGTCCGGATCATACTGAAAAATGGACTTTATTCAAGTTGCTTGATGCCGAAAAAAATACTGGCATGTATTTAACTGAAAGTTTAGCGATGATGCCAGCTTCATCTGTTAGTGGTTTCTATTTCGCGCATCCGCAATCTAAATATTTTGGTTTAGGCAAAATTACCAAAGAACAAGTTGAGGATTATGCAAACAGAAAAAAAATGGATTTAGAGGAAGTTGAACGCTGGTTAAGTCCGAACCTTTCTTACTAATATTGCATCCACTTATTACTTCATGAAAATTACCGATCATATCGCCAATGCAGCTGGCAAAACGCTTTTTTCTTTCGAACTTTTACCGCCTATAAAAGGGCATGGCATTCAAGGAATTTTTGATGCGATTGATCCGTTGATGGAACTCAATCCGCCTTTTATCGATGTAACCACTTCCCGCGAAGACCACTTTTACAAAGAGCGTTCTAATGGTTTGCTGGAAAAAGTAACTTACCGCAAACGGCCGGGAACTGTTGCCGTTTGTGCCGCCATCATGAACCGTTACAAAGTAGATGCTGTTCCGCATTTGCTGTGCGGTGGTTTTACCAAAGAAGAAACAGAATACGCGTTGATTGACCTGCAATTTTTGGGAATAGATAATGTACTGGTTTTACGCGGAGACGCGCGCAAAGGCGATGCTGGTTTTATCCCGACGCCAGGCGGACATGCGTACGCAACGCAGCTAACAAAGCAGGTTATCAACATGAATAATGGTATTTATTTGCACGATGAATACGAAGCGGTTAAAACTGATTTTTGTGTAGGAATTGCTGCTTATCCCGAAAAACATTTTGAAGCACCAAATCTAAAATCTGATTTCCAATTTTTAAAAAAGAAGGTCGATGCGGGTGCAACTTTTATGGTTACCCAAATGTTTTTTGACAATAACAAATACCGTGAATTTGTAAAATGTTGTCGTGAAAATGATATCAACATTCCTATAATTCCAGGTTTAAAACCGCTTACAACTTCTAAGCAACTGATCAATCTGCCCAAAATATTTCACATTGATATTCCGGAAGATTTAAGCGATGCCGTTCAATCCTGCACAAATGAAAAAGATGTAAAAGAAGTTGGTGTAGAATGGATGATTAATCAATGCAAAGAACTGATGGAAATGGGCGCGCCGGTTTTACATTTTTACACGATGGGCAATGCGGAGCCTACAAAAAGGATTGCGAAAGAAGTATTTTGATTTTATGTTGATAAAAGAAGTATTAGCTGATTCTGGTTATAAAATGCCAGAATCAGACAACTCTTTTCCCAATTCTCCTGCAGAAGTAAAACGAATAGATTGAATTCCTAATTTTCGGGCGGCTTCTATGTTTCTCAAATTATCATCGATAAAAACAGCATCTTCTGGTTTTACCTCATAACGATCAAATAAAATTTGGAAGAATGCTGCTTCCGGTTTGCGAATGCCTTCATCACCAGACATAACAATTCCATCAAACCAACTTAAAAATTCAAAGTTTCGCAAAGCAACTGGAAAAAGTTCTGATGACCAGTTGGTTAACGCATAAATTTTATATTTTCCGCTGGCTTTTAAGTTTCGAAAAATCTCTACAGAACCTTCAATTGCACCGTTCAGCATTTCTTCCCAACGGTCATAATAAGCTTCGATTTCTGCTTGATGCTGAGGATATTGTGCAACTAAGATGTCGGTTCCTTCTTTCAAAGTTCGGCCTGCATCTTGTTCTTCGTTCCAGGCTAACGTGCAAATATTTTCTATAAAATGATTGGTTTTTTCTTCCGAATCAAAAATCTTGTTGTATAAAAGCTTAGGTTCCCAATTAATTAAAACGTTGCCTAAATCGAAGATAATGGTGTTGATCATGAAATTTCTAATTTAAAAATAATTGATTTTGTAGAGCAGTAATACTCCTTTTATCACTAAAAAGTTTAGATTGAAGTTCCTTCCTCCGCCAATAAATAGGCCTTAAAAGAAGCATAATCAACGCCTAAAGAATCAGCTTTTTTCGGTTTATCCATCAATTCCAAAACCTGTTCTGGGATTTCAATTTCCGCAGCAATTTCATCTGTAAAAACATCCGGGAATTTACATGGATGAGCCGTTGCTAAAAATACGCCTGTGTTTTCCTGCTGCGGATGTTGTTTTTGCCAAACTTCCAACGCCAGATAAGCAATGGCTGTATGCGGACAAACCACATAATTGTGCATCGAATGCACTTGGCGGATCGCATCTGCCGTTTGCGCATCGTTAAAACTATCGCCGCTAACCAGTTTGCTGATTTCGGCCTGATCCTCCTCAAACATATCCATAATCCGCACCCAGTTGCTCGGGTTGCCTACGTCCATTGCATTGGAAATCGTAGCTACAGAAGGTTTGGGCTGATAGATGCCGCCATTCAGAAACGTTGGAACGGTATCGTTTGCGTTGGTTGCAGCGATAAAATGCTTCACCGGCAAACCCATTTTCCAGGCCAATAAACCTGCACCAATATTGCCAAAATTTCCGCTGGGAACAGAAAAAACCAGGTCCTTTTTACCTTCGCGCAGCAACTGGGCAACGGCATTGAAATAATAAAAAGTTTGCGGAATCAAACGGGAAATATTGATGGAATTAGCTGATGTCAGACGGAATTTCTCATTGAGCTCTGCATCTACAAAAGCCTGTTTTACCAACGCCTGGCAATCATCAAAAGTACCGTCAATTTCGATGGCGCGAATATTTTGTCCGTTTGTAGTCAGCTGCAGTTCCTGTATCAAACTCACTTTTCCTTTCGGATACAAAATCGTAACCAGCGTATTCGGCACGCCCAGAAAACCCAAAGCAACAGCGCCGCCCGTATCACCGGAAGTTGCTACCAAAACGTTTAGTTCTTTTTCGCCTTCGCGGAGAAAATGTGCCATCACGCGGCTCATAAACCTTGCGCCAAAATCTTTAAAAGCTAAAGATGGTCCGTGGAAAAGCTCTAATACATATTTATTTTCTGTCAGCTTGACAACCGGGGCCGGAAAATTAATCGCATCATCAATAATCGTTTTTAAATCTTCTGAAGGAATAATGCCTTGCAACAGATTATCAGCAACACGAAAAGCAATTTCAGGAAGTGAATACTGATGCAGATTTTCCAGAAAATCATTCGGTAAACGAGGTATTTCCACCGGCATATACAAACCTTTATCCTGCGGCAAACTGTTAAAAACAGCTTCCTGGAAAGATACTTCGTGGGTTTTATTATTGGTACTGTAGAGTTTCATTTTTGAGATATGAGGTTTCAGGTATAAAGGACGCGCAATTGGCAACCGAAAACTTATTTTAATCTAAAATTATTGGTCCGTTATCGTTAATGGGTGAAACGTAAGTCTGGCTTTTTATTTGAATGCCAGAAAGATGGTTTGCAATTTTTTGGGTGATAAAAACAGCATCCGCCTCACTCTTAGTAAAAGCAAAAACGGATGGCCCAGAACCCGAAATCCCGAAACTTACGGCACCGCTTTCCATCGCCATTTCGCGCATTTTATAAAAATCAGGAATCAGTATGGAACGCACCGGTTCTACCAGAATATCTTTCATGCTGCGGCCAATCAAATCAATATCCTTCAAAAATAAACCGCTTACCAAACCAGCAATATTTCCCCATTGCGTTACCGCATCTTTTAAAAATACTTTCTGACGGATCATTTGCCGTGCATCACGCGTTGGCACATCAACTTCTGGGAAAATGATGGCGCAATACAAACTCTCCGGGTGCGGCAAACGGATAATTTCCAGCGGATCGTAGCTTCTGATCAACACAAATCCGCCCAATAAAGCTGGTGCAACATTATCCGCATGACCATAACCGCAAGCAAGTTCTTCGCCTTTCATGGCAAACGGAACCATTTCCTGTTGCGTTAACGGATTATCCAGCAAACTATTTATCGCAAACAAACCTGCAACGGTGCTAGCCGAACTGGAGCCTAAACCGCTGCCAATCGGCATTTTTTTATGAAGTTCGATTTCGAGGCCTAAATCTGGCTGACCGATATGATCCAAATAATGTTTCACGCTGGCGCTAACCGTATTTTTTGCAGCGTCCAAAGGCAAACGGCCATCATCACCAGTTATTTTTTTAATAGTAATGCCCGGTTTATCCACTCGGCGCATCACCACTTCATCGCCCGGCGCGTTTACGGCAAATCCCAACACATCAAAACCGCAAACTACGTTGGCAACTGTTGCCGGGGCAAATACTTTTATAGAACTTTTCATTATTCAAAAATCTGTACTTCTTTTAACCTAATTTTTTATCGATAAAAGAAGCATTAATGCGCACCCACATTTACCAGATCAGCAAAAACGCCTGCCGCAGTAACTTCTGCACCTGCGCCCGGACCTTTTACAACCAGCGGACGTTCTTTATAACGTTCTGTGGTGAAAGAAATCACGTTATCACTGCCCGAAAGCGAGTAAAAAGCATGACCGGCATCAACCTGTTGTAAGGAAATAGAAACTTCTCCGTTTTCCAGTTTTCCGATGTATCGCAATACTTTTCCGTTACTTTCCGCTGCTGTTTTTATCGCATTAAAATAAGCATCTTCTGCTTGTAAAGCTTTGTAAAATTCGGTTACAGAACCGGCATCAATTGCTGCTTTTGGCAACATATTTTCCAGTTGTACATCACTTGCTTCCAACGGATAACCAGCATCGCGCGCTAAAATCAGCATTTTCCGCATAAAATCCATTCCGCTTAAATCATCACGCGGATCTGGTTCAGTATAACCTTTTTCCTGCGCGATTTTAACCACATCATGAAAATTGGCATCGCCTTTAAAATTATTAAAAATGAAGGAAATCGTTCCGGATAAAATCGCTTCAATTTTAATAATCCGATCACCGGAAACCATCAGATTTTTTAACGTTTGGATAATCGGTAAACCTGCACCAACGTTGGTTTCGTAATAAAAATCAACACCGTAACTTCTAGCCGTATCTTTAAATTTTTTGTATTGCTGATAAGTGCCAGAATTGCCGATTTTATTACAGGTTACGATGGAAATGTTTGATCGGAAAACTGCTTCATAAAAGGCAATTGGTTTGGGACTGGCTGTGTTATCGATAAAAACAGCATTCGGCAAATTCATCTCTTTCATTCGGGCAACAAACAGCTCTAAATCAGCAATTTCCGTAGCTGCGTCAAGCGTTTCCTGCCAGTTATCTAGCGACAAACCTTCCGCATCAAAAACCATTTTTCGCGTGTTGCTGATACCGGCAACTTTTACCTGGATGCCATTGTTTTCCTGTAGAAAATTAGTGTGCGATTCCAGTTGGCGGAACAAAGTTTTGCCGATGTTGCCCGTACCGATATTGAAAACGTGCAGCGTTTTATTTAGCTCGATAAAAAAAGCATCGTGCACGGCATTTAAAGCTTTGTTTAAATCCGGCCTGGAAATCACGACCGAAATATTGTATTCCGATGAACCTTGCGCAATCGCACGAACGTTCACACCATTTCTACCCAAAGCATGAAATAACTTACCAGAAATACCAGGCGTTTGCTTCATGTTTTCGCCCACAATGGCCAGAATAGATAAGTTTTGCTCAAAAACAGGAACTTCCAATTTTTTTGCCAGTAACTCCAGCTCAAATTCCTGCTCAATCAAATGCTGCGCTTTCAAAGCATCGGCCGGATGAATGGCGAACGTAATGCTGTGCTCGGAAGAAGATTGCGTAATTAGAATAATATTGATCTGCTCTCTTGCCAACAGCGAAAATAACCGTCCGCTAAAACCAGCTTTGCCAACCATGCCGCTGCCTTCCAGATTGATAATGCTGATGTCATTAATCGAAGAAATTCCTTTGATAGTCAGGTTTGATTTGCCGCAATCATGACGAATAACCGTTCCGGGAAATTCCGGTTCAAAAGTGTTTTTAATAGCGATCGGAATGCGTTTTAAGAACGCCGGAATCATGGTTGGCGGATAAATTACTTTAGCACCGAAGTAAGAAAGTTCCATCGCCTCAGTATAAGAAAGTTCGGGTAGCGGGAATGCTTTTTTGACCATTCGTGGGTCGGCAGTCATCATGCCGTTTACGTCCGTCCAGATCTGGATTTCTTCTGCATTCAGCGCCGAACCGAAAATTGCAGCAGTATAATCGCTTCCGCCACGGCCTAAAGTGGTAATCCGATTTTTTTCGTTGCTGCCGATAAAACCGGTTACAAACAAAACCTGATGCTTCTTTTGCTGGCAAAAAATCTGAATCAGCTGTTCGGTTAATTCTGTATTTAAACGCGCCTGACCGAAATTACTGTCTGTTTTGATCAATTCGGTTGCATCCACAAAACACGTTTCTGTAAAATGCTGTTCGGCGATTTTACTGATCAGGAAAGCCGAACAACGCTCGCCATAACTTAAAATCAGATCGCGCGTTTGCGATGTTAATTCTTTTAAACTGGAAACGCCTTGCAGCAAATCTTCCAGCTCATTAAAATAGAGTTTGAGCTTGGTAAAAACCGGATTTTGCCGCTGCACATCCAGCAAAGTTTTGATGATGGCAAAATGCCGCGTTTCCAGTTCTGATAAATAAAGCGCGTAATCCTCTCCAATGGAAGCCTTTTCGGCCATTTTTGAAAGCAGGTTGGTTACGCCGCTCATGGCTGATACGATTACAATTGGATTACCGGAAATTGCACTTTCTTTTTTTACAATTTGCAGCAACGTCTGGATACTTTCGGCAGAACCTACGGATGTGCCTCCGAATTTTAATACTTTCATTTGAGTATTTAATAAAAAAACCTTCCTCTTTTTGGAGGAAGGTTTTTTGTGTGTTTTTATCTTGTCGATTTACCCAAAACTATCCTTCCTCCGAAAATTTTTCGGTGGTAATAATTTTGATAATCGTAATGGATGGATTGCTTAACATATATTGCCCTTATTGCGGACAGTGTAAAGTAAAACCATATTTTCGATTTAAGCAAGAAAGAATTATAATTTTTTAATGCTGTTTTTATCGGCAAAAAATTGTCGTCAAAAAAAATGTTCTGAACTTGCTAACTTTACCGCTATGCAAGGAATTGTTACAAAATCTACCGGAAGTTGGTATCAGGTGCAGGATGCGGAAGGAAAACGCTTTGATTGCCGTATTAAAGGCAAGTTCCGGATGAAAGGTTTAACTACTACCAACCCAATTGCCGTTGGCGATCGTGTTGATTTTGAAATTGAGCCGGAACAGGAAACCGGTGTTATCCACAAGTTGCACGACCGAAAAAATTATATTATTAGAAAATCCATTAACCTAAGTAAACAAGCACAAATTATTGCTGCTAACCTGGATCTGGCTTTGCTGGTGGTTACTTTAGCTTCGCCCCGAACTTCTTTGGGTTTCATAGATCGTTTTTTGGTTACTGCCGAAGCTTACGGTATTCCGGCTGGAATTATCTTTAATAAACTGGATTTATTTAGCGATGAAGGTTTGGAAATTCTGGCTGATTACCGTTCTGTTTATGAGCACATCGGCTATCAATGCCTGGAAGTTTCGGCCTTAAAAAAAACAGGCATAAAAGAAGTAGAAACGGTTTTAAAAAATAAGACCACACTTTTTTCCGGCCACTCCGGCGTAGGAAAATCTACTTTGATCAACACACTTTTGCCTGAACAAAATTTAAGAACCGGAGAAATTTCTGATTGGAGCGATTCCGGAAAACACACCACTACTTTTGCCGAAATGTTTGAGTTGCCTTTTGGCGGTTCCCTGATTGATACACCGGGAATCCGCGAATTAGGTGTAATTGATATTGAAAAACAGGAATTAAGCCACTTTTTTCCTGAAATGCGCGAACTGCTGAACCAATGCCGTTTCCACAATTGCCGTCACACTAATGAACCCGGCTGTGCCGTTTTAGCTGCGCTGGAGGAAGGCGAAATTGCACCTTCCCGTTACGAAAGTTATTTGAGCATTTATCATGGAAATGATACGCGGGCTTGAGAATTTACAGCTCATAAAAGTTAAAAGGTAAAATGAGAGCAGTTATCCAGCGCGTAAGCGAAGCATCTGTAAAAGTAAATGGCACGATAACCGGTGAAATTGAAACTGGTTTTATGATTTTGATTGGGATTGAAGATGCCGATACCGAAGAAGATGTGAGCTGGCTGGCACAAAAAATTATTAACATGCGGATTTTTGGTGATGAAAATAACTTGATGAACAAAGCTTTGGTTGATGTAAATGGCAATATTTTACTGATTTCGCAATTCACACTTTTTGCACAAACTAAAAAAGGAAACCGGCCGTCGTTCATCCGCGCAGCAAAACCTGAAAAAGCAATTCCGCTATATGAAATGATGATTAAAACGCTGGAAAACTTGTTGGGCAAAAGTATTTCGACCGGAATTTTTGGTGCTGATATGAAAGTAAGTTTAATTAATGATGGCCCGGTAACCATCATCATGGATACAAAAGATAAAGACAACCACTGATTTTATGACGATAAAAGAAGCACAGCAAGCAGTTGATGAATGGATCAAAACCATTGGTATCCGCTATTTTAATGAACTCACCAACACGGCTATTTTAATGGAAGAAGTGGGCGAAGTGGCCCGCATTATGGCACGGAAATATGGCGAGCAATCTTTCAAAAAATCTGATGAAGAAGTGGTTTTAGCTGATGAAATGGCCGATGTTTTATTTGTGCTGATTTGTCTGGCCAATCAAACCGGGATTGATTTGACGGAAGCATTAGAAAAAAACATGGCTAAAAAGAGTATTCGTGATGCGGACCGACATCGGAATAATGAGAAGTTGAAGTGAGAAATTATTGCTTTAAATATTTTTTATATTCCTCTAAACTGGCTAATAACCGCTTTGCATTAGCTGAACTTTTCAATAAATACAACGTCTCGTTGTGCAACTTTTCAGTTTGAATTTTAAACTTAATAGTTTTTTTCATCACTACAAAATCAAATATTACTCCTGTAGTTTCACCAACTTTTCCCCTTCTAAAATCGGAATAGCGGTAGTTAAATCAACTTGTAAACAAAAACGAATATCTTCCTCAATCCCTAATTTCTTCAACCGTTCACTGTGTGCTGTTTTTTGCAGGTAAGCGTTGAGGTCATCTTTTCCTAACTGAAATAGATCGTTTGCAGCGGTGCTTGGGTCATCCAGCCTATAGTTTTCTGATTTCAATTGTTCCACAATAGCTCCGGCAAACAGGGTATCTTCTAAATTAAAATTGTTTTTCCAGCCGGCGCAAACCAGTAAAATATTTTCCTGCTGAAACTTTAACCAATTGCACAAAGCACTCAAATTTAAAAAAGAACCGATTACTACTTTTTTAGCGCTGCGCGAAAGATGCAACGCGTGCGTACCGTTGGTTGTAGTAAGGACAACTGTTTTACCGGCAACTTTTTCTGAAGTGTAAGAAAATGGCGAATTGCCAAAATCAAAACCTTCCACTACTTCGCCATTGCGTTCGGCAGCCAGTAAATAGTCCAGGCCTTTTTCGCGGTAAGCAGTACATTCTTCTACCTGCGCAACCGGAATAATAGCTTCTGCGCCGTTTTCAATTCCGTAACAAATGGAAGATGTTGCACGGAAAATATCAATAATAATAGCAATACTATTTTCGATATCGTATAGTGGGAGCAGAGCCGGCGTTAGGCAAGTTTCAATTTTAAGTTTGGTCATAAGCAGGTGAGGCACCAATTTTTAGGCGATAAAAGAAGCATGAACTTATTTGTAAAATGGTGGCTTTACTACTTTAGCTTTGATTTTTTGATTACGGATGTTGATGTAGATTTCGGTTCCTTCTTTAGCAAAAGCGTTGTTTACATAACCTAAACCAACTGCTTTTTGTAGTGATGGCGATTGCGTACCGGAAGTTACTTTGCCAATCAAGTTTCCTTCGGCATCCACAATTTCGTAATCGTGGCGCGGAATGCCACGATCAATCATTTCAAACCCAATTAGTTTTTTGCTGATACCGGTTTCCTTCTGCTGTTTCAAAGCTTCAGCATTAACAAAATCTTTGTTAAATTTAGTTACCCAGCCTAAACCTGCTTCCAGTGGAGAAGTGGTATCGTCAATATCATTTCCGTACAAGCAAAAACCCATTTCCAGGCGCAACGTATCGCGCGCAGCTAAACCAATTGGTTTAATTCCGAATGGTTCGCCGGCTTTAAAAATAGCATCCCAAATATGTTCAGAATGTTCATGATCAAAATAAATTTCAAAACCTCCGGCGCCAGTATAGCCTGTAGCAGAGATAATTACATTATTTATTCCAGCAAAAGTGCTTCTTTTAAAGGTGTAATATTCCATTGCAGCTAAATCAACATCTGTCAAACTTTGTAGCGCCTCGGCAGCTTTTGGGCCTTGAATAGCCAGTAGCGAAGTCCGATCGGAAATATTTTTCATTTCCACCCCAAAATCGTTGTATTTAGAAATCCAGTCCCAGTCTTTTTCAATATTGGAAGCGTTTACAACCAACATGTACGTTTGCTCGTCCATGCGGTAAACCAGCAAATCATCCACAATGCCGCCGGTTTCGTTGGGCAAACAGGAGTATTGCACCTTGCCGTCATATAACTTGGAAGCATCATTACTGCTTACTTTCTGGATCAGATCCAGTGCTTTTTCGCCTTTCAAAATAAATTCGCCCATGTGGCTTACATCAAAAACACCAACAGCTTTACGTACGGTTTCGTGTTCTGCGTTGATTCCGGCGTATTGAACAGGCATGTTATAACCGGCAAAAGGAACGATTTTAGCTCCGGTTTTGATGTGAACATCGGTGAGGGCAGTATTTTTCATGAAGAATTTTTATGTGGTAAAAGTAGTAAAATCAAGAAGGATAACGGCTGTTAAAATGTTACAACCGGCGTGCTATCCAGAATATTTAAGCGCGGATCGCGAACTTTAAAACTGCGGCGATGATGCGGTGTATATCCGTTTTCCAGAATTGCAATGCGGTGCTTAATAGTTGGATAACCTTTATTTTGATGCCACAAATATTCGGGATATTCTTCAGACAACTTTTTCATATACTCATCGCGATAAGTTTTGGCTAGCACGGAAGCTGCCGCAATGCTGAAGTATTTGCAATCGCCTCGTACAATGCAAGCATGATCTAGCGAAGTGTAAGGTTTAAAATAATTTCCATCAATAATTAAGAATTCCGGGTGTAAAGGAAGCTTATCAATGGCGCGGTGCATAGCCAGAATAGAAGCCTGCAAAATATTGATCCGGTCAATTTCCTGGTTGTCTACCGAAGCTACAGCAAAAGCAAGCGCAGTTTTTTCAATTTCTAAGCGTAACTGGTTGCGAGTGCGTATATTCAACTGTTTAGAATCATTTAGTATTGAATGATCAAAATCAGTTGGCAAAATTACGGCTGCCGCAAATACAGGCCCGGCGAGGCAGCCACGGCCGGCTTCGTCGCAGCCAGCTTCCAGCAAAACGTTTTGATAGCGGGACAAAAGTGTCTCTTTTTGAATCATCAACCTTAAATTTTATGCGCTAAAAACAGCACAGACTGCAAAGTTAAACCTGTAATGCTGTTTTTATCAATAAAAAACTTGAATCATCAACTAAAAGGTTTTTTGCAGCTGATGGTAAGCAACGTAACATCATCAATGGGTTTGCCTTTTACCAAACGGTTTACGTGTTCCAAAATTTTTGTGTTGAAGTGATCTGGCTTGAGCTTGCCATGCGTTTTAACATACTCGCTTAATTTTTCTTCATTCCATTGCGGGCTTTCTTGGTCGTATTCAATCAGGCCATCCGTGTAATTAAAAATCATAAACTCGTTTTCTAGCAGCATGGTGCCGGTGTTGATAAACGGAAGTGTATCCAGCGCACCAATCATGGTGGTACCTTTTTTTAACTCGGTTATGCAATCCTGGTGATAAACAATAGACGGATTATGACCAGCGTTGATGTAAGTAAGCAAGCGCGTTTGCTGGTTAAATTTCCCCAAAAACATGGTAATAAATTTTTCGCCTTTGGTAGTTTTGATGATTACGTTGTTCAGCTTTTCGATAATTGTAGTCAAATCTTCTTCTACCGATGCCCAGGCACGTAAACTGGCCTGCAAATTTGCCATCAGCAAAGCCGCAGAAACACCTTTGCCCGAAACATCTGCAATGCACCACAAAAACTCATGTTCGTTTAAGCGGATAAAATCGTAATAATCGCCGCCAATGTTTTGGTGCGGCAGGTAGCGTGCTGCTACATCAATGCCAGGCTCGTTATAAATAGTGATCGGAATAAGCATTTGCTGTACATCGCTTGCCAGTTCCATTTCGCGCTGAAAACGTTCTGCTTCAATCCGTTTCTGAAACAGTTTTTTATTTTCCAGCGCAACCACAATTACGTTGGTTAGCGTTTGGATGAAATTGAGATCATTGCCCATCATCTGCGAAGTGGTATTAAAATCACCGATGAGGGCAAAAGCCAGTAGTCTACTTTTTTGAAAAACAGGAATAAAGTAATCGTAATTTTTCAGGATTTCGTTGTCGTGTGATTTTACAGAAACCGGACCTTTAAATTTTCCTAATCCTTTACAGCATTTAATTAGTGTTTTGTGCTGCTCAAACTCGCCGCCGTAGTAAGAAATACATTTAAAGCGGTTATCCATTTCGGTAATAAAACGAAATTTGCCAACATGCAGGTAATCTTTCATTATTACCTCCAGCATATTAACCAAAACCATAATAGATGCACTTTTATTAATTGCCTGTGTTATTTCCAGCAGGGCGTTTAATTCCGCCTGTCTCTTTAAAAGCAGGCGAATCAGTTCATCTTCTTCCTCATCATTATAGTTCTGCATGAATTATAGTTGTTTTCCTATCATCTTTTAAGTTTAAATACGTGTAGTATCAGCTTTTACATCAAACGCATCTCTTAAACCAATAGTTACCACATTAAACGCATAAACCATCAGCATAATGGCCAAACCAGGCAAAATAGCCAGATAAGCCGAGTCTATTACGATGTAACCATAATGTTCTTTAATCATTGCGCCCCAGGTAGGAGCAGGCGGCTGCGCGCCATAGCCCAAAAAACTTAAACCAGCTTCCAGCAAAATAGCTGATGCAAAATTAGAAGCAGCAAGCACCAAAATTGGTCCGGTAATGTTGGGTAAAATATGGTGGCGGATGATGCGGTAATGGCCAAACCCAAGCGCACGTGCAGCTTCTATAAATTCTACTTGTTTTAACGCGATAACCTGGCCACGTACTAGGCGGCCAACTTCAACCCACATGGATAAACCTACAGCAACAAATATCTGCCACAAACCTTTTCCTAAAGCAAAAGAAATAGCGATAACCAGCAGTAGTGCTGGCAATGCCCACAAAACGTTCATCAGCCAGCTTAAAACAGCATCTGTTTTTCCGCCGAAATAACCTGCGGCAGAACCAACAGATACACCAACCATCAAACTGATGATAACCGAAGCAAACCCGACTGCAAGCGAAATCCGTGCACCAATAATTAGCCGGCTCAACATATCTCGACCGTAAATATCTGTGCCCAGCCAGTACGTTTTTTTGATGATTTGAATATCGGTAATTTCTTTTCTAACCGCCAAAACGGATGCTTCTTTTAGCACCTGTTTTTTAAAGTTTAGTGTTGATGAATCTGAAACGATGCTTCTTTTATCCGCTATTTTATAAATATTGAAAGCCGTTTCTGCGGATACATCTTCATCACCAATATATTCGCGAACATAAATAGAATCTCCGCTAAAACGAAAAGACGTAATCGGGATGTTACGCCACATAGAAGGCTGTCCGAAAAGCATTTTCTGCAAAAAGTTTACGGTATTTGTTTCGTCTTGTTTTTTAATGCGCAACAAGGCAAAAGATGTACCAGGCTTTTTCAGGCTTAACTGCACCAGCATATCATTAGCTTGAGGTGTATGATCGGGCGTAACTAAATAACCCAAAACAGCAAGCAACGAAGTAATAATAATTAATAACATACCTGCAGCGGCTAGTTTATTTTGCAGAAAAAACTTTTGGTTAAAAGCAGACAGATTAGCGTTTGTCAATGTTTAATCAAATAGAAATATTAAGTTTTAAATATAGGATTTGATGCTTTAAACAAACTGTTTTATTTGTAAAAATTCTTTTAATGTACGTTTCTGCCTTTCCACTCATACGTGCCTTTATTACCGATTATGCCGATATAAATTACATAAAATACATGCAGCACAGAACCCAGCGGCAAAAGCAGCAACAGCTTTTTCCGTTTAAAAAAAGCAGCAATCAGCAACAGGAAACAGCCTTCGGCAACAATTTTTAGCAGCAGTTGCACCAAAGCAATTTTCAAATAATAAGAATTGAAGATTCCAGCTACTAAATTAACCAAAATAAAGATATTGAAAAGCCAGAAACCAACAGCCAGCGCCACAATAGCTTTGTCTTTGTATTTAACAGATTTGGATGCCCAGCGGCGGCGTTGCTGCTTAAATTCTTCCCAGGTTGGTTTGGCGTGCGTATAAACGATGGCTTCGCGTTGCTTTAAAAAACCGATTCCGTTTGGATATTTGGCCGCAATTTTTTGCAGCAGTAATTCATCATCGCCGGAAGCCAGATCATCAATTCCTTTAAAACCGCCAACTTCGTTAAAAATAGTCTTTTTATAAGCCAAATTTGCGCCGTTGCAGGTTGATGCTTTTTTGTTGCCGATGGTAGCTGCGCCCAAACCAATAAAAGCCGAAAACTCCAGTGTTTGCAAACTTTCAAACAGGTTTTTATCTTCAAAAAAAGTAACCGGCGAAGATAGCATCAGCACATCACTTGTTTCAAAACGGTTTACCACAGCTTCCAGCCAGTGCGGCCCCATGCGGCAATCGGCATCGGTAGCAACCATTAAATCGCCGGTAGATAATCGGATGGCTTCACTAATCGCTTTCTTTTTGTAAGAATTTAAAGCTTTGTCTTCTTTAAGCTGAAGCAATTTGATGCCGCGATCAGCATAACTCGAAATAATTTCGGCGGTTCTGTCGGTAGAATGGTCATCTGCAATAATCACTTCCAGCAAATGTTTTGGATATTGCTGCGCCAGAATATCTTCAATGGTTTGGTGGATACCGGCTTCCTCATTTCGCGCAGCAATCAGCACCGTTACTTTGGTTTGATATACTGTTTTTACCTGATAAAAAGTTCGTTTTACACGCAGCCATCCTACAATCAAAAAAATAAATAAAATTAAATATAGAGCTGTGAAAATAATAGCCACCGAACTAAGTATTGTTGCCAAAGAAGTTAAGTTTAAGTACGAAAACGGAGCCTAATATAGCCGGAATTATTAAATTGATGAGCCAGATGCACGAAACGCAAGCCATAATGGCAACCGATTGTGTGGTGATGAAACCAAACAGATAATTGGCAATAAAATTACGCACGCCAATATCCAGCAAATCCAGCGACGGAATGGCCGATTGGATAAAAAATAAGTTAAAAACCATTAGCATAACGGGAATGAAATGCAAATCGGGCAATAAAATATGGATCAGTATATAATATTGAGAAGAAAAAACAACAAATCGAGCCAAACTTAACAACATAATTGAAACCAGCTGCGGGAAACTGTACTTCGCCATAATGCTAAAAAAGCGATGATACTTTTTAAGGAATTTAATTTTATCCAGCAAAAAAACCAGCCAGCGAATACGAAAGTAAAACAGCAGCATCAGGCAAATAAAAATGATGGCCAGCAAGGTTAATCCTAAAGCAATCCAGGTATTTAAACGGAGGTAAGTATGGATAAAATAAATCAGCGAAAGTGCGCCAACCACATTGGTAACCGTATTTTGACTGAAAGAACCTACCGCCATCGCAAAAATACCGTGAATACGTTTTCGTGGTGGCAGATACAAAATCCGGCCGCCATATTCGCCAATTCGGTTTGGCGTGATGATGGCCATTGTTAATCCGCAGAAAATAGCTTCAATGGCTTTCCACAAACGCATTTTTTCAAGCAGCCGCGTTAAGTATTTCCATTTAAAAGCTTCTAGCAGCCAGTTTAAAAACATCAGCATTGTAACCGAAAATAATGCGGTATAAACCTGGGTTTTACCAATGCGGTTGATGCTGTTTAAAAATTGCCCCAGGTTTTTATTGTTGTTGATATGCCGGTAAACAAACCAAATAGTTAGCAATACAATACTGGCTTTTAACAGGGGACTTAATGTTTTACGGGCAATGCGGACCAAATTGTAATTTTTTGCAATGTTACGTATTTGACTTATACTTGTTCTATGCAGGTGGAAAAATCGAAGGAAAGGGTGATTTTGGGGATCGATCCCGGAACGAAAGTAATGGGTTATGGTTTGGTGAAAGAGAACGGACAAAAGCTGGAATTGCTGAGTTTAGGCGTAGTAAAAATGGATCATTTAGATGACCACATGCTGAAATTGCAGCGCATTTTTGAAAAAACAGTAAACCTGATTGACAATTATCATCCCGATTGTTTGGCCATTGAAGCTCCTTTTTATGGCAAAAATATTCAGGTGATGCTGAAATTGGGCCGGGCGCAAGGCGTTGCCATGGCGGCTGCACTTTCCAGAAACGTAGAAATTACAGAATATTCTCCGCG
>JBPBQV010000020.1:0-116328 GCA_050955045.1 Janthinobacterium lividum
AATCCAAGCGGCGAAACGGCTGCCATCAATCAGTTTGAATATAAAATTTTATTGAAGAATAATGAAATTTTTAACGGATTTGTGAATCACAGGATAGAGGTTTCTGCCGGCGGCGGAAAAACAAATGTGCCAATAAATATTACCACAAACGCTTATCATTTAATTACAGACGAGCAAACGCGCAATTCTTTTACAGATTTGGTGCAGAATTTATCCGGAGCTAAAAATGCACGAAAATCTATGATCACCATCAAAATAAAACCAACGCTGGATTTGGGCAATAAAGAAATTAGATATCCGGGTTATATTACTTTTGATAAAGAAATTGGCAAGTAAATTTCGAATTGCGAGGTTTGAAGTTCAGTGCTTTTTTTAGCACATAAAAATCAGGCTTGCTACTTTTCATTCCTTACACAGTTCACTCTGTATACCTTGCGCTCCCTGCTCCTAAAGAAAACCTTATCTTTGCGGTATGCCCGTAACTTTTGAGGACTTTAATTTTAACCCGCAGATACTGAACGCGATTGCTGCTGCGGGTTATACCGAACCAACGCCAATTCAGCAAAAAGCCATTCCGCCGATTTTGAATGGTCAGGATGTAATGGGAATTGCGCAAACTGGAACCGGCAAAACGGCTGCGTACGTTTTGCCTTTGCTGATGAAACTAAAATATGCGCAAGGTGATGCACCGCGCGCATTGATTATTTCGCCAACGCGTGAGCTGGCGATGCAGATTGAAGAAAATATTATCGCTTATGCCGCCAATACGGATTTACGTACGGTGGTTTTATACGGAGGTTTGGGGCCAAAAACACAAATTGAGCAAATCCAAAAAGGTGTTGATATTATCGTTGCTTCGCCTGGAAGGTTCCTGGATTTGTATCTGGCAGGCCACATTGTTACTAAAACGTTGCAGGTTTTAGTTTTGGATGAAGCCGATAAAATGATGGATATGGGTTTTATGCCGCAGATCAATCGGATTTTGGAAGTTGTTCCGCGCAAACGGCAAAACCTGCTATTCTCGGCAACAATGAGCGATAAGATACATCTTTTAGCAGGTAATTTCTTAGAATTTCCAACCATAATTGAAGTTACGCCGCAGGCAACGCCCGCGCAAACCGTAGTACAAAAGTTATTTTTTGTGCCGAATATGAAAACCAAGATCAACCTGCTGAAAAAACTGCTGGAAGATCCGGAAAGTATTACCAAACTGATTGTTTTTTGTAAAACCCGCCAATCTGCAGAAGATGTTTTTAAGTTTTTAGAACGAAAACTTGGGCAGCAACAGGTTAAAGTTTTGCACGCGAATAAAGGCCAGAACACGCGCATCAACTCTATTAATTCCTTTAAAAATGATGAAGTAAAAATATTGGTTGCTACCGATGTTGCTTCGCGCGGAATTGATGTAAGTGCGGTAAGTCATGTGATTAATTTTGATGTTCCGGTGGTGATTGAAGATTATGTGCATCGCATTGGCAGAACCGGAAGAGCTTTACAATCTGGTGAAGCGATTACTTTTTGTGCGCCTCATGAAGAGTATTATTTGAAGAAAATTGAAAAACTGATCCGCCAGAAAATAGAAATTTTACCAATTCCTGAAGGTGTTTTTGTGGAAGAAACCGGTTACGACGAGCGGCAGGAACAAAACAAAGAAATCGATTTGCAAATGCGGAAAGAAGATCCTGATTTTAAAGGTGCTTTCCACGAGAAGAAATTGTCTAATCAGAAGAGCAATCTTCCCAAGAAAAAAGATGAACGCGACCGCAAGTTTAAGTCGGCAAAAGCAGCAAGAGGCAAAAAATTCGGGAATAAATAGTTCTTTTGCAGCATGAAATTCAGAATTACACCGTTTAACCTGGCAACAGCCGCTTTTATTGTGCTGGCAGTTGATATCTGGATAAACGGCGCAAAAATCTCCGGCGGGCAATACCAGCATTTTGGCAGTGCCATCAGCTGGATATTTTTGCTTTTTGCAGCTGCCGTATCTTTTTTAGATATTTCACTCCGGAATTATTTCCCCGAAACAAAAAAGTTATGGCTGGTAGAAATCAGCCTGATCGTTCTAACAACTGTAATGTATTTTTTAGTAAGCTGAGGAAGTTGATAGTTTATAACTAATTGCTGATAGCTGACACATCAATCCTCTTACCTCAAACCTTCTTACCTCAAAACCTTCTCATGAAAAAAGCAGAAATAAAATTAACCATAGAACTGGACGATTTGAACGTTCCGGAAAAAATAACCTGGGAATCTACCGATGCAACTACGAAAGAAGCTTTGCCTGTAACCGCATTTACGCTGGCTTTGTGGGATCATCAGTATAAAAACACCTTGAAAATTGATTTGTGGACGAAAGAAATGCCGGTTGACGAAATGAAACGTTTCTTTTATGAAACCTTACAAACCATGGGCGATAGCTTTTTACGTGCAACCGGCGAAAAAAATATTGTAGAAGATCTGCGTGATTACTGTGCGCATTTTGCCGATAAAATGGAAATAAAACAAGGATAAAAACAGCATCATGTCACCACGAACTTTTGTAACTTTTGCCGGATTTGTTATGCTGATTGTTGGGATATTTTCTCCTCTGATTAGCCCATTAGGATTAGTCAAATGGAACTTGTTTGATCTGAACCAAGCTTTTGCAATTGTAGTTTTGGTAGTTGCAATTGTTGGTTTGGTTGGAATAGTTATACAAAATAAACAGTTGTCTAAATTTGCAGCTTTGATTTCGCTTGCTTTAACCATACTGGTTTTTGTTGCTGCGGTGATGAAAGTAAAAACTTCGTTCAGCTTTATTCCGTTTCCTAAAATTTCGCAAACATTATCCGGATTGATACACTACCGTTGGGGCTGGTTTGTATTATTTGCCGGGCCAGTTCTGGCTTTGCTTGGATCAAGAAAAACAAAAAGCATTCATTCGGCAGGAAAATGATTTTTGCTGACTGAATGCTTCTTTTATCACCTAAAATTCGGCAACTTTAAAAGGCTTGATTTCAATATGATCCCAAACTTTGCCTTTAATGTATGGATCGTTGTTTAGCCATTCCTGCAAAGCTTCGGGCGTTTCAAACTGCACGATCATAGCCGAACCAATCATTTGCTTTTGATTATTTAACAAGGCGCCACCAATTAAATAATGGCCTTTGTTTTTGGCTTCTTTTACGTTTTCCAAGTGTGCTGGCCGAGCTTGCATTCTTCTTTCCAAAGCGTTTTCGTCTGTAAAATCTAGTGCGTTTATCAAATATTGATTCATGATTTTATTTTGATTAGGCAACAATTAAATTTATACTTTGATTGCTCACAAATATTTTAAATAAATCTGTAGTAAAAGTTAAATCTTACGTTCTAATTCTCCATTTTTAAAAGATACAGTTCATCTCAAGTTATGAAAAATTTAAGCTTCTTTTTTGTGTTTATTCTGCTAGCAAGTTGCGGCTCTCCTACTCAACCATCTGCTACACAATCAGGTGTTTATCAGGAACAGTACCGGCCGCAGTTCCATTTCTCACCACAAAAAAACTGGATGAACGACCCAAATGGAATGGTTTATTTTGAGGGTACTTATCATTTATTCTTCCAGCAAAATCCTGTTGCTTTAACTATGGGCGCAATCCATTGGGGGCACGCAACCAGCACAGATTTAATACATTGGCAGCAGCAGCCAACGGCTTTGTTCCCAGACAGTTTAGGTTATATTTTTTCGGGAAGTGCTGTTGCTGATGTAAACAACACTTCCGGTTTTGGTAAAAATGGTCAAACGCCGTTAGTTGCTTTTTTTACCAGCCATAATCCGCAGGGCGAAAAAGCAGGCAAAACCACTTACGAAAACCAGAGCATGGCTTATAGTTTGGATAAAGGTAAAAGCTGGACTAAATTCAGCAGTAATCCGGTACTGAAAAATCCGGGTATTAAAGATTTCCGCGATCCGAAAGTAAAATGGTACGAACCGCAAAAAAAATGGCTTATGGCTTTGGCTGTAAAAGACCGTATTCATTTTTACTCTTCTAAAAATCTGAAACAATGGACAAAAGAAAGCGAATTTGGTGTGAATAGAGGCAGTCACGGCGGCGTTTGGGAATGCCCGGATTTAATTGAAATGGATAACGCCGGGAAAAAAGAATGGGTTTTACTGGTCAGTATAAATCCCGGCGGCCCGAATGGCGGTTCTGCTACACAGTATTTTACCGGAAATTTCGACGGAAAAACCTTCACGTCTGCAGATACCAAAACCAAATGGATTGATTACGGAACGGATAATTATGCCGGTGTAACTTGGTCTAACGTAAGCGGCGCGCCACTATTTTTAGGTTGGATGAGCAATTGGCAATACGGACAGTTAGTTCCAACAAAAACCTGGAGAGGCACCATGACTATCCCCAGAAAATTATCTTTAAAAACAGTAAACAATTCTGATTATTTGGCTTCAAAACCGGTAGAAGCTTTAGAAAAAATTGCAGGTAAAGCTGTTTCTTTAGATCAAATTAATATTAAAAACGATTATGATTTGACACAAATATTTGATGTAACTTCTGGCTTGTACAAACTAAATTTCTCTGGTAAACAAATCAATGATTTTTGTATCATTCTTTCTAATGATGCGCATGAACAGCTGGTAATTGGCTACGACAAAAAAGCAAATCAGTATTATACAGATCGTAGTAAATCTGGAAAAGTTGATTTTGAGAAAGGCTTTGCAAAAACACATTTTGCACCACGCATTGCATCCGACTCAGCAACAGAACTTACGCTTTTGGTTGATCATACTTCTGCTGAATTATTTGCTGATGGCGGTTTAACTTGTATGGCAACTATATTTTTTCCGAAGCAACCTTACAATCATATTCAGCTTAAAGCACCTAACGGGTTAACTATAGATCAGTTAACTTTTGAGCCGATAAAATCTATCTGGAAAAAATAAATTTTGGTACAACACTGCTAAAATTAGCAATGCTTCTTTTAGCAGTGTTTTTTATACAAAAATTTAAAATAATTCTGTTTGCGCTTTGCCTGTAACAATAGCTTCGTGCTGCAGCAGCCATTTTTTGCGCCATAAACCACCAGCATAACCTGTTAATCCGCCGTTTTTGCCGATGATGCGATGACAGGGAACCACAATCCATAATTTGTTTTTGCCGTTGGCAGAAGCAATGGCGCGGATAGCTAACGGATTACCAAACTGTTGCGACATTTGCAAATAACTTTGAGTCGAACCAAACTCAACTTTTCCCAATTCCTGCCAAACTTGTTTTTGAAAAGCTGTTCCGGGTTGATGGGAGGGAAAATCAAATATGCTTCTTTTACCGGCAAAATATTCGTGTAACTGCTGTACAGCAAGTTTTGTTACTTCGGTAATAGGTTCTGCAAGTTCTGCTTCTTCATTCAAAACGGTGATCGAACTGATGCTGCCTTCAGTTTCTTCAATTTTAACAATTCCAATCGGCGAACGGTAATGTGCAACGGTCATCTTCAAAGATAAAATAAAATTAAAGCCGTTTTGCCTTGTTATATTTGTGGCCAATGAACTTATTTAATCAGGTTAAATTTTTGCTTCGGAAAGAGATTGTGTTAGAATGGCGATCAAAATATGCTTTTAACGGCGTGCTGCTTTACGTGGTTTCTACTGTTTTTGTATGCTATATTTCTTTCAATTTATCGCCGGGTTTCAGCAATAATCAGAGTTATCCAATTCTGTGGAATGTTTTATTTTGGATCATTTTGTTGTTTGCATCAGTCAACGCGATTGCCAAAAGTTTTATGCAAGAAAGCAGCAACAGGCTCTTGTATTATTACACCATTGCCAGCGCAAAAGCCATTATTCTGGCTAAAATAATTTACAATTGTTTGCTAATGATGCTGTTAAGTACGCTGGCACTTATAATTTATTTGTTGTTTTTTAAAAATACGCTGGGCGATCCGCTTTATTATTACTTAGCTGTTTTAAGCGGAAGCATCAGTTTCTCGATGGTTTTCACAATGCTTTCGGCTATTGCTTCTAAAGCCGGAAACAACGGAACGATTATGGCAATTTTGTGTTTCCCAATTATTATTCCGGTGATTTTAGTGTTGATCCGCTTTTCTAAAAACGCAATGGACGGCATCGAACGCAGTGCCAGTTATCATGATATGATTGTGCTTACAGCTATCAATCTAATTGTGGTAGCAACTTCTTTAGTTTTATTTCCTTATTTGTGGCGGGATTGATTAAAGAAATTACCTGCTAAAAGAAGCAGGCAATTTCTTTGATCAAAATCAATATTTACCAACAATCACTTTTACAAAACGATCAAAATCAAAATACTGATTTGCCAGATTTTTCAATTCTGCGGAAGTGATACTTTGAACCGTTTTGGTATATAAATCATAATAATCGTAATCCATGCCAGAAAAATACAGGTTTTTGAATTTATCAGCATGAGAAAAAACGTTTTCCAAACTGCCCAGCAACGAACCCAACATATAATTACGAACCAGAGCAAGCTCTTCATCAGAAATTAATACTGTTTTTAGCAGGTTAATTTCTTTCTCAATTTCCTGCAACGCTTCGCGGCAAACATCAACTCCAACTTCGGTAGCAATAAAAAATGTTCCAGTTTTTTTTAAGGAAGCCACCGCCGAACCAATGCCGTAAGTATAACCTTTATCTTCGCGGATATTGGCCATTAAACGCGAACCAAAATATCCACCCAAAACCGTATTCAATACTTGCAAACCAGGAAAATCCGGATGTGTGCGATTGATGGTAGAAAAACCTAAACGAATGGCAGATTGCAGTGCTTCCGGTTTTTCAATAATCAGCAGTTCGCCTTTTGCTATAGCAACTTCGGTTTGCGTAAAATTAGCGGTAACTGTATTTTGCCAGTCTTCAAAAGTATCCGAAATTAAACTTAATACACTTTCATCAACTTTGCCCGAAACCACTAAAGTACAGTTGGCCGGCTGATATTGTTGCTGAAAATGCAGTTGTAAATCTACTTTTTTGATATGCACATAATCATCAGCTTCCGGTGCATAGCCGTAAATTGTTCCTTTATACAAAGCCTGGTTAAAAGTACGCCGGCCCAGAACATCGTTTTTTTGCAGATAAACCTGCAACTTTTGCTGCTGGTTCCGGACATAGGTTTCAATTTCTTTATCCGGAAAAATTGAATTGGTTAAAATATCTTTTACAATGGGCAACGTTGCCGCTAAATGCCTGTTTAGGGTATAGAGTGTAACCTGCGATTGGTCTGCACTGCATTCCACCTGTAAAAAAGCACCGTAAAAATCAATTTCGGCAGCAATCTGGGCTGTTGTACGGCTGCTTGTTCCTTCTGTTAATAAAGTATTTACGGTAGAGTTGGATAATGGGCTGGCCGGATTAAAACCCAAATTGTTAAAAATCCATTCCAGGCGAACCAGTTCTTGCCCGCCAGAATTAAAGGAAAATATTTTGCAGCCGTTTTCTAATACTATTTCTTGTGGCCTGATCAATGTCAATTCTTCAATTGCATGAAAATCAGGCGCTAATGTTCTGTTCAGCATACTTCTTTTATCAATATAAAAATCATGCAGATATGGTTTCTGCAATTTCTTCCGCCAGGTAAACCAGTGTAGAAAGGTTTTCTCTGCGGAAGATTTTTTGGGCTTGTTCGCGGATTTCGGTTGCTGTTATGGCCAAGTATTTTTCGGTTTCGCGGTTCAGGTTTTCTGCATCGCCCATCAACTCAAAATAAGCCAGGTTCATGGCCTTTTCCAGTAAAGACATTTCTGCAAAAACCATAGTTGATTCTGTTTTATTCTTTACTTTCGTTAGCTCATCTTCTGGAATTGGTTCGTTTTTAAGCTTTTCCAGCTCTTCCCAAATACCTGCTTCTGCTTGTTCTATGCTGATATTTTCGAGCGGCTTGCCTTCGATAATCAGCATACCTGCATCCAAACTTCCGGATAAATGCGCATGAATTTCGCTAAACAATTGCTTTTCTTTCAGCAAACCCTGGTACAAACGGGATGAGTTTCCGCGGGAAAGAATATCAGTTAGCAATTCCACCGGATAACTTGCTGCTTCCATTCGTCCCGGCGCATGAAAAACCATGTATAAACTGTTTAAAGGCACTTTTGCAGTAACAGTTTTACGTTGTTCTTCCAGTTGTTCTGGTTCTTGTGGCAAATTGCGGTAGTATTTTTCTCCTGCGGGAATTGGCTCAAACCATTTTTCGGCCAAAGTTTTTACCTGTGCTACATCTACATCACCTCCCACAACCAAAATTGCATTTTGCGGATTGTAATGTTTTTTGAAAAAGGCTTTTACATCTTCAATTTTTGCATTTTCTATGTGCGAAAGTTCTTTACCAATGGTTGACCACTGATAAGGATGTTTTTTATAAACTAATGGCCGCAGCTTCAGCCACACGTCACCATAAGGCTGGTTCAAATAACGTTGTTTAAATTCTTCCGAAACCACGTTGCGCTGCACATCCAGGCTTTTCTCGCTAAAAGCTAAATTCAGCATACGATCGCTTTCCAGCCAAAAAGCAGTTTCTATATTTACAGCAGGAAGTGTGATGTAATAATTGGTAATATCGTTACTGGTGAAGGCATTGTTCTCTCCGCCAACGCGTTGCAGCGGTTCATCATAAGTTGGAATATTTTCTGATCCGCCAAACATCAAATGCTCAAACAAATGGGCAAAACCGGTTTGTTCCGGGTTTTCATCGCGTGCACCAACATCGTACAACACGTTAACTACGGCCATCGGAGTAGTTTTATCTTCGTGCACCAACACTTTTAAGCCATTAGCAAGTGTAAATCTTTCAAATTTGACCATAAATATCTTAAAACCTGATTACAAAATAAATGCAAAGTTAAAGTTTTCGGATTAAAAGAAATCTGTTACTATGGATAAATGCGAAGGTGATACTGTTTTTATGGCATAAAAAAAGCAGGTTTTACTGTAAACCTGCTCAGAATTAAAGTGTTAAACCTATGTTTTTACGATGGCGATGGCACAACAGGCATTCCCGTCATGTTATCATCTACCAGATCATCACCTTCTTTACCTTTTTTACGGATACCTTCATAAGGCTCATCGTCATCAGGTTCATCTTCTTGATAACTATTTTCACCAGGAAATAAACGGCTTACTTCATCTTCGTCCAAATCTTCCTCATCATCATCAAGCGGTATTTCATCAAACTCGGCATCATCTGTATTTGGTTCGATGTCATCTAAATTTGTGTCATCATCCAAATCATCTTCATCCAAATCTGTATCATCTAGTTCCTCGTCCTCTTCTGGTGTTAGTTGGTCTGT
Organism: Janthinobacterium lividum; assembly: GCA_050955045.1. GTDB lineage: Bacteria > Bacteroidota > Bacteroidia > Sphingobacteriales > Sphingobacteriaceae > Mucilaginibacter_A. The sequence continues at coordinate 9,292 of JBPBQV010000020.1, forward strand.
CGGTTCTCCGGTAGTGGTTAAAGGCAGCTCATCTAAACTGCTGTTTAATTGATTTGTGGTTGCCATGTTTTTAGATTTTTTTAGTTTGATTTTAGAAGAAAGCTTATAGCATTATTGTTTGGAATATTGTAGAAATTAAATATCGATAAATTAATTTTACAGTATTTTAAGTTGAAAATAAATATAGAAATTAGTTACCTGATCAACAAAAAAACAGTCGTAAAAAGAGTATTACTCAGCAGAAAACTATTGCAGCAACATTGATAATTTTTGTAGTAAATCTTCCGGTAAAAAAGGTTTGGTTACGTACTCGTTCATCCCGGCGTTGAAACAAACTTCCCTGTCTTCGGGCAGTGCAGAAGCGGTAAGTGCAATAATTGGCAGCGAAAGTTTTAATTCATTCCGGATATGCCGGGTAGTTTCCATACCGTCCATCTCTGGCATTTGCACATCCATTAATATAGCATCGTATGATTCTATTCGCAGAATATCTAAAGCTTTAAGACCATTATCTGCAATATCAACCGTTTCAAAACCTGCTTTCAGTAAAATTTGCCTTGCTACTTTTTGGTTGATCAGATTATCTTCTACCACTAAAATTCTCTTGTTTTTTAAGGAAGCAAATTTTTGTGCGCCTTTGCTTTTTTGCTGCTGTGTTTTATCTACTTCTGCTAGTGGAAAAGGTATAATTATGGTAAAAGTACTGCCAACATGCAGTTCGCTTACCAAGTGTACAGTACCATTTTGCATTTCTACCAGCTCTTTTACAATAGCTAAACCGAGGCCGGTTCCACCGTATTTTCTGGTTGTACTGGTGCTGCTTTGGGTAAAACTTTTAAAAATGTCGGTCAACTTATCAGCAGGAATACCAATTCCGGTATCAATAACATCAACTTTAAGCGCAAACACATCTGCTTCTTTTTGATTAGCAGATACTTTGATATTTACACTGCCTGCCGAAGTGAATTTAATAGCATTATTTACCAGGTTAGAAATAATTTGATTTAAACGTAACGGATCGCCAAGTAAAAACTCGGGTGTTGCAGCATCTATCTCACAATTTAAAGTAGTGCCCATTTCATCGGCCAAAGGTTTATAACTCAAAAATATCTGCTTAATAGATTCGCGCACCTCAAAGGGTATTTTTTCGAGTTGCAGCATTCCTGCCTGCATTTTAGAAACATCCAAAATATCATTAATCAGCAGCATCAAGATATTAGATGATTGCCTGATCACTTTTACATAATCTGCCTGCTCCGGATTTAGCGGCGTTGAATCCAGTAGATTAGTCATCCCGATCACACCATTCATTGGTGTTCGAATTTCATGACTCATATTGGCCAAAAAGCGCTGCTGACTTATTTTGGCTGCTTCTGCAAGTTCTCTGGCTTGTGTTAATTCATCTTGGCGTGCTTTCTGCTCGGTTATATCGGTAGAAACAGCTCCAAGCCCAAAAATTTCTCCTCCTGTGTTGTAAAGCGGAAATTTATTGGTGAGGTAATATCGTTTCTGGTCTGGAAAAACAATACATTTACTTATTTCCTCTGACTCACCTAAATTTAATATCCGTTCTTCATTTGTAGAAATGTATTGTGGATAGGTTTTTCCGAACACTTCGTTATGCGTTTTGTCTATAATATCTTTATTTTTTAATTTAAAAGTGGTTCTAAATGCTTTGTTTACCAGTGTAAATCTTGAATCTTTATCTTTAATATAGATAGTCGCATTGCAGTTATCTATTACAGCTTGCATCAGCTTTTCATTTTCTTTGTGCTTTACTTCGCTAACTAATTCTTTTTCTTCTGCATTTTTTTGCTTTTTATAACTTTTTCTTATGTAAAGATAACTGGCCAATATCACAAAAAACATAAATATACTTCCCAGGATAGAAACTTTCCAAGAAATATCGCCGGCAGTAATTGTTTGTTGTGTATTGGTTTTAATTAATTTGATTTGATAAGATCGCACTGAATCAATATTTTTCCACAATACAGAAAAAGGATCGCTATTTTTGTTAAAAACATCAGCCGCATTTGTAATTGTTATTTTTGAAGGCAATGCTCTTAGCTTATTTTCTGTTTGTTCCATAATTATTGGAAATACAAACTTGAGTATCTGGCCTGTTTTTTTTAGTGAAGGAATATCTTGTGTAATATGATACAATACGTTCGCCTGCGATTGATAGCTTCTTTTGTACAAGTTAATGCTATCTAGTGATGTTTGCTTTCGTATAATTATATACCGGTTGATATTTAGTTGTAAATTACCCAATGCGGTGCTTAATTCTTGCGCATTTATTTGCTGTAAAGTAATACTTGATTTGCTATTTTTAACAACATCTAAATTAGTTTTAAGTAGAATAGCAGAATAGATAACCGAAGCAAGCACAAGAATTATAGCAACTGTTAAATTAGAATTACGTGTTTGCATTTAATAAATAGTTTATTTTCAGCCATTTATTTTACGTTGATGTATACTTTGTGTTACATAAACTTCTAATAATGAAAGATGCATATTTAACAATTAAGAAATAAATTATCAAAAAACCAATTTTACAAAGTAAACATAGGTTCTTTTAGCAGGCTTCTTAATTCAGCTTGTTCCAGCACTGTTCTTTCAGCTTTGTTTTCGAAATTATATTTCCAGCGAATTAACCGGATTTGTCCGTCTGCTATTTCGATACCAGTTATATCGCCATCATCAAAACAACAACAGCCACTGTTAAAATAAAAAGGCTGATAGCTGGTAAAATCCGGGTCTGGGTCGCCTTTAATTCTACGCAGGTTAATTTGCTGTTGTAATTGCTGTATAGCTTCCTTGTTATTTGCTGTTTTTGCAATACTTAGCTGCCTATACATACTTTCTAAATGTGTAAGCGATTGGAAAACAGGCTGATGTGTATGGCCGGTTATTAAAAGTGTATTTTTTGGGACGGCACTCCAATCAGACATGATGCTGTTGTGTACTGTTTTTAGCTGATCATTATTGGCAGGCGTGTTGATGTTGATTTGTAGATAAGCTTGCAACGGTGCCCAAACGTTGGATACAAACCATTTGCTAAACCAGTTGCCGTCGCTTTGCAAATCGCCTTGGTGGCCATGTGTCATAAATATATGTAATTGCTGGTTGTTGATGCTGGTTTGCAAAATACAACCTTCATAAACTTTCAGCGGCTCACCATAAATCTCTTCCAGATTTAGTGCAGCCAGCGGATCATTATCCCAGTACAAATCATGGTTGCCAAATATTTTAACGAAAGACTGCTTTTTTAAAAACTGCTTTTCTGCCTCAAAGCTTAATGTATTTTTTTTACGTACTGCCCCCAAACTATTTTCCCACAATTCTTCGCAATCGCCTAAGTTGATGTAAAAATAATCCTGCTGCTCGTAATACGCCAATGCAGCCAGGTAATTTTTCTCTGCCAAAGCAAAATCATCCGAACCATCTTTAGCTCCTTTATGCTGATCAGAAAAAATAATAAAACGCTGTGAAGCTTTAAACGGAATTAGCAATCCTTTTTTGCCTGGCGATTCAATCAAACTTTGGTACAACGCACTCAACGCATTGTGTACGCGCTCCCGGTTTGGCCGCGAACCAAATTTATTAGCCAGGCGGCCTATTAATTTTCTTAATATTTTTTGCAGAAGTAATCGCATCTGCCCGAAAGATAAAAATTTCCGGCTAAAACCAATTATGCTCAAATCAATGCTTTGATGCTTCTTTTAGTAGCGTTTTTTGGAGTTTGGAAACTACTTTTTGCTTAATCCTTTTAAATTTTCAGGTTGATAGTTTGGCACCAGTTTCATCCGGTCAAAAGCAGCTTTATCCACAAATTCATTGGCCAAAGGATTTTCACAAACCGGACGAAGATAATCTGGCAATAAATTAAACGGAAATATTTTGGAGTGATATAGTTTACCACTAACATCTGGATTCAGCTCTTTATCCAAATACTTCTTTTCAAAACCTAAACCTGTTTCCTTTGCTTTGTTGATCATCCAATTTAAGGTAATATCACTTAAACCCTGATCCGGATATCCGCCGCCAATGTTAGAATGTACACCAGGAAACCAAACCTGTTCCATCACCTGCTGTACTTCTCCACGCAAAACCTTATCGCTTTTTTCCCAAAGTGTGGGTCTGAAATTAGATCGTTTTTCATCAATAGCTAAGGCCTGATAAGCATGTTCGGTAATACTGCTAAGCGTAGTATCATGGAACTGATATTTTTTATTGTTGTACCACTGAAACCACCGCGACGGAATGCCCAATGCACCTACTGTTTCCCAAACGCCAATAAACTTGATGCGCAGATTTTCGTAATAAGAATTTTTTTGTTTGAAAGTTGTTGCTTCCAAGCCGTTCGGATCTTTTACGGGATTGCGGGCACGATAAATCCGGTATGCTTCTTTTATCAGTGATAAATTGTTGTTTTTAAGAATACCGCAATTACGAATCAATCCTGCCAAACTTCTGGACGTGTAAGCGCCGCGGCTAAACCCGAACAAATACAATTCATCGCCTGGCTCATAGTTCCATAAAATAAATTTGTAAGCACTTAAAATATTTTCATCAATACCTTTTCCGGTTGCAGCATCAAGTCTTCTACTCAACCAAGAGCCTTCTGCCCCAACGCCTTCATCGTAATATTTTATCTGTTTTACCTGTTGATTATCGCTGTTGCAAATGGCTTCAAAAATTTGCTGAACATTTGTGGTAACCAGCTTTCCTTTATAAAACTCATTTGGTTTGTTCCAGGTTCCGTCAGAGCAAGTAATAATGCGTTTCATTCAATATCCATCAGTTTGCAAGATATGAATTTAAGCTCTTTTTACTTTGGTTAAAACTTTTGTGTTGTGGTTTAAGCTGATTGAACAACTGCTTTTTATCTATTTCATTTTTAAACATCAACCCGGCAGGCCAAATCGGCTGGTTTAGGTTTTCAACAGAAAATGAAGTTGGCTTATTTTGCTTTACTAAATTTTTGTCCAGAGAAAGAATACTGAACCTAATTAAAATACAGAGCAGAACAAAAGATATTAATGTTGTCCGTTTAATGGTTTCCTTTTTTTGCAAATCAGCTACCATTAATCGAAATATATTAACAAAAGGGTTGCCCGAAAGAGCTTGTTTTGGTGTTTTCATAAAAATGCAATTTCACAAGGTTTATTTATAAATAGCAAATATGGAAGACCAGCTGGTTTAAGTTAGATTTGACCTAAGATAGTAGTAAACACGCTAACCTAAATCTACATTAAAAAATTTAAATACGAGTAAAAATACAAAGCAGTTTTTTTTCTTTTATTTAATAATTAATTGATTTTTCTAATAAAGTTAGTTATTTAAAAGACAATGTTACAATAGCTAATTTTAGCTATTTTTTGCAGCCATATAAATTTTTATGCTTCTCATGAGAATGTAATTTTATATCATCTAAAAACTAAATTTTAAAGTTTATTTGATTTTGACACATGTAATTGATACAAAATAATAAAGACGTCATGATTTTGTATCGATAAAAGAAGCATCATACAATGATTAAATAAAGCTTTGCTAAAAACACTTCTGATTTTTTAAAAATGATAGCAAAAGGAATGAAATACGAATTTCAAAAGATTGTAAATCAAAGCTTAGCGATTAATATCTGTAGAAACTACTAAGTTCATGCGTTAAATATTATATTTGCAAGCATTGATCAGATTTATCCACCTGTTTTTTACAATTCTGCACTTTCTTTTTTCGAAAGAAGACACTTCTATTCATACTGGTGCTCATCAAATCTCAGCCTATAAAACTGAAAAAACACAACTGGTAAAGTTTGCCAATCTAAATCAGTACCAGGCGGTAATTAAAAGTGCTGCAACAAGCGAAAATGAAGACTTTTTTGTTGAAGATGAAGATGAGAATGAAAGTACAGTATTTGCAAGGAAACATTTATTGCAAACCAACTACTTCTTAATTTTCTCCTTCACTTTTGTTTTAGGCTTTCTCTATAGCCGCTTTAAATATCGCTTACCTTTTTGTATACATTTAACTTATACATGCTCTTGTAAATATCTTACACAGAGAGCTTTAAGAATCTGATCCACACTAAATCAGTTATCAAAGGCAGGTATGTTTTCGTAGTATTGGTAGATTATAACTTAACAGTACTTTTTTCTTCCTAACACTTCAGGCTTACCTCCAACAACTGATTCCATTTTTTCCATCCAAAGGAATTCTTGCTTTTCAAGCATTCAACCGCTTATTATTTAATTAATACCATGAAGAGAATTGTTATACTCAGTGGCTTAATTGCCTTGTTGTACCAAACCAGCTGCACACCAAAAAAAGAAAAAAAGGAAGAAGCTGGTAAATATACCGTTACCAATCCTTTAAAAATTGATACTTCGTTTACCAAAGAATATGTTTCGCAGATAAAATCTGTTAGAAACATTGAGCTTAGAGCACAGGAAAAAGGCTATCTGCAAAACATTTATGTTGATGAAGGCCAATCTGTAAAAGCTGGTCAGCTGCTGTTCAGGATTATGCCGAAAATATACGAAGCTGAACTTTTAAAAGCACAAGCTGAAACCAAAGCAGCCGAAATTGAAGTACAAAATACTAAAACGCTAGCCGATAAAAATGTGGTTTCGAAAAATGAGCTGGCTATGGCTCACGCGAAACTTGACCAGGCAAAAGCCGAAACATCACTTGCAAGGCTCCATCTGTCATTTACTGAAATCCGGGCACCATTTGCCGGAACAATTGACCGCATTCCAAAAAAGTTGGGAAGTTTAATTGATGAAGGCGAATTATTAACCAGCCTTTCAGATAACAGCCAAATGTTCGCCTACTTTAATGTATCCGAGCCGGAATACTTGGATTATGAAACCAATACTAAAGGACGCGGAAACAAAAAAGTAAGTCTGCTTTTGGCCAATAATCAACCGTTGCCATACAAAGGCGATGTGGAAACGATTGAGAGTGAGTTTAACAATGAAACAGGAAATATTGCTTTCAGGGCAAGATTTCCAAATCCGAATAAGCTTTTAAAAAATGGTGAAACGGGGAAAGTTCAAATGACTGTTCCGCTCAAAAACGCATTGGTTATTCCGCAAAAAGCTACTTATGAAATCCAGGATAAGGTATATGTTTTTATTGTCGATAAAAACAGTATAGTAAGATCAAGAAATATTACCATCACCGGCGAACTGCCTGATTTGTATATTATTGGAAGCGGCATTTTGGGTAATGATAAAATTCTGCTGGAAGGAGTTCAAAAGGTAAAAGAGGATGATAAAATTAGCTATGATTTCTTGTCTCCTAAGGAAGTAATTTCCCATTTGCGATTAAAAGCAGAATAGTGGTTCCATCCCTAAATAAGTAAAATCAAATGTTTAATAAATTTATACAAAGGCCGGTTCTGTCTATCGTTATATCGCTCATTATTGTGTTTCTGGGAGCATTGGCCATGACTCATTTACCGGTAACACAATTTCCTTCCATTTCACCGCCAAAGGTGAATATTACGGCAGAATATCCCGGAGCAAATGGCGAGCTTTTAATTAAATCAGTAGTTATTCCGCTGGAAAGAGCCATCAATGGCGTACCGGGAATGAAATACATGGCCTCAGATGCCGGTAATGATGGCGAAGCAACTATTCAAGTAGTATTTAACCTCGGAACTGATCCAAATCAGGCATCAGTAAATATTCAAAACCGAGTTGCTTCGGTAGTTAATAAGCTGCCGCCACTGGTGGTACGTGAAGGTGTAAAGGTAACACGCGAGGAATCGAATATGCTGATGTACATTAACTTGTATAGTAAAGATCCTCATACAGACCAAAAATTTCTTTTCAATTTTGCGGATATTAATATCTTATCCGAACTAAAAAGAGTTGACGGTGTGGGTGTTGCCGATATTTTGGGTAACCGGGAGTATGCCATGCGAATCTGGCTGAAACCCGATCGGATGCTGGCTTATAAAATTTCGGCTGACGAAGTGATGAAAGCTTTGGACGAACAAAGTCTGGAAGCTTCGCCAGGTAAAACAGGTGAAAGTTCAGGCAAAAGATCACAAGCATTTGAATATGTGTTGAAATATCCAGGCAGGTTCACTACTAAAGAAGGTTACGAAAATATTATTTTAAAATCCAGTGCGGATGGTGAAATTCTTCGTTTAAAAGATGTTGCTGAGATAGAATTCGGAAGCTCTTTATATGACATTTATTCTAACCTGAATGGCCGGTCTTCAGCAGCTATTACTGTAAAACAATCTTACGGAAGTAATGCAAGCCAGGTAATTAAGGATATCAAGGCTAAAATGGAAGAGCTGAAGGCAACGTCTTTTCCTAAAGGAATGGATTATGAAATCAGCTATGATGTTTCCAAATTCCTGGACGCCTCTATCGAAAAAGTTATTCATACGCTGGTAGAAGCTTTTATTCTGGTGGGATTGGTAGTATTTCTGTTTCTGGGCGATTGGCGTTCAACCCTGATTCCGGCCATCGCAGTTCCGGTATCACTTATTGGAACATTTGTATTCATGCAATTCTTTGGCATTACGCTTAACCTGATTACTTTATTCGCACTGGTGCTGGCAATTGGTGTAGTTGTGGATGATGCGATTGTGGTAATTGAAGCCGTTCATGCTAAAATGGAAGAAAAGCATCTTCCGCCACTCAGGGCTACGAAAGAAGCGATGCACGAGATCAGCGGAGCAATTATCGCCATCACGTTTTTAATGGCAGCAGTATTTATCCCGGTTGCTTTTATGTCTGGCCCGGTGGGCATTTTTTACCGGCAGTTCTCTATTACTATGGCAACGGCTATTATTCTTTCCGGAGTAGTAGCACTTACACTTACGCCGGCACTTTGCGCCATGATACTCAAAAACAATCATGGTAAACCTAAAAAGGCAACCGTTCTGGATAAATTTTTGAATGGCTTTAATAATGGCTTTAACCGCCTTTCTGGAAGGTATCAGCAAGTGCTGGGCACTATTGTTAACCGAAGAGTAATAACTTTCCTCCTACTTGTAGCTTTTTGTATCGGAACTTATTTTCTGAATAGTAGCGTTCCGGCTGGTTTTATCCCAAATGAAGATCAGGGAATGTTTTATGCCATTATTCAAACGCCTCCAGGTTCATCTCTAGAAAGAACCAATCAGGTTGCTGAGAAACTACAAAAAATTGCTGAAGGAATTGAAGGTGTACAATCTGTTTCTTCTTTAGCGGGTTATGAGATTTTGACGGAAGGAACCGGAGCCAATTCAGGAACCTGCTTAATCAACTTAAAAAGCTGGGAAGATCGAAAAAATACTGTTCAGGATGTGATCAATGAACTGGAAGAGAAATCTCAGGATGTTACGGGTGCCACTATTGAATTTTTCCAGCCGCCAGCTGTACCCGGTTATGGAGCTGCCGGTGGTTTTGAATTACGCTTGCTGGACAAGGCAGGATCAGGTGATTTCAAGAAAATGGAAACCGTAAGCAGGGATTTTGTAACTGAATTAAGCAAACGCCCGGAACTAGCATCAGTATTTACCTTTTACAGTGCCAGTTTCCCGCAATATATGCTTCATATCGACAATGATATTGCCCAGCAAAAAGGTGTAACGCTTGAAAACGCAACAAATACGCTTTCTACGCTGATAGGAAGTAATTACGAAACCAACTTCATCAAATACGACCATCAGTACAAAGTAATGGTGCAGGCTTTGCCACAATACCGCGCATTGCCTGAAGATGTTTTGAAGTTATATGTAAAAAACGACCGGGATGAAATGGTTCCCTTCTCAGCTTTTATGCGGATGGACAAGGTGTACGGCTTATCCGAAATTACCCGGCATAATATGTACAATGCTTCGGAAATTAGCGGTGCAGCAGCGCCTGGTTACAGTAGTGGTGCCGCAATTAACGCGATTAATGAAGTTGCTCAAAAAACCTTACCGAGAGGATTTGGAATTGATTGGGCCGGAATTTCTAAAGATGAGGTAGCCCGTGGCAACGAAGCAATTTATATTTTCTTGATCTGTTTGGGTTTTGTTTATCTGATTCTGGCCGCGCAGTACGAAAGTTTTATACTTCCTTTAGCGGTTATTTTTTCTCTTCCTGCCGGAATTTTTGGCTCTTTTTTAATGCTGAAAATTTGCGGACTGGAAAATAATATTTATGCACAGGTTGCCCTGGTGATGCTGATTGGTTTGCTGGGTAAAAATGCCGTACTGATTGTAGAGTTTGCCGTACAAAAACATCAGGCAGGAGCAACAGTGCTTGAAGCAGCAATGGAAGGTGCAGCGGTAAGATTCCGCCCAATTTTGATGACCTCTTTTGCATTTATTGCCGGGTTGATTCCGTTAGTTTTGGCTTCTGGTCCGGGTAAAATTGGTAATAGAACAATTGGTTCTGCCGCTGCTGGAGGTATGCTGTTCGGAACCATTTTCGGCGTGCTGATCATACCCGGATTGTACTACATATTTGGTACGATCTCAGCAAAATTTGTTCTTGTAAAAGATGAAGTAGAAAATCCTTTAACCGAAGAAATTGATCACAATGTATAAAATCAAAATAACTCAATACATTGGCCTGCTCAGTATTTGCCTGGCTATTGCAAGCTGCAAAACCCCGGCTATTTTGCAGGCTACAGAGAACAAATCGGTTCCCGGGTCTTACAACAACAATCAGGACACCACTAATATGTCGGTTACACCGTGGCATACTTTTTTTACCGATAAAAATTTAGTGAACCTGATTGATACTGCTCTGAAAAATAACCAGGAGTTGAGGAGTACGCTGCAAGACATTGAAATAGCACGAAACGACATTCGTTTAAGGCAAGGACGATTACTGCCAACAGTTGGCTTAAATGCTGGTGTTGGTGTAGAAAAAGTAGGAAGATACACCAGCCAGGGTGCTGGAGATGCTACTACAGAAATCGCTCCCGGAAGAGAATTTCCAGATCCGTTAACAAATTATACGGTATCAGCTGTTGCAAACTGGGAAGTAGATATCTGGAAAAAGCTTCACAATGCTAAAAAAGCTGCTGTTGCCAGGTACTTATCAACCGTGGAAGGCAAAAATTTTGTGCTTACTAACCTGATTGCCGATGTTGCCAATTCGTATTACGAACTGCTGGCTTATGATAATCAGCTGGAAATTGTGAAGCAAAACATCAGCCTGCAAAAAAATGCATTAGAAATTGTAAAAGTTCAAAAAGAAGCAACCAGAGTAACCGAGCTGGCTGTTCAAAAATTTCAGGCTGAAGTGTTAAAATCCCAAAGTTTGGAGTTTGAAATCCTTCAAAAGATAACAGAAACAGAAAATAGAATTAACTTTTTGTTAGCGCGTTATCCGCAAGAAATCCCCAGAGATAAAAGTTACTTTGTAAGTTCTATGCCCGCGGCAGTTACTATTGGAATTCCTTCGCAATTGCTAGCCAACCGGCCAGATATTAAACAGGCAGAGCTAGAATTAACTGCTGCAAAACTGGATGTAAAAGTTGCACGTGCAGAGTTTTATCCTTCGTTAGGAATTTCAGCTGCGTTAGGGCTTCAGGCGTTCAATCCTAAGTATTTGGGTACGCTTCCGGAGTCTGTACTATATTCGTTTGCGGGTGATATTGTAGGGCCACTTATTAACCGGAGTGCAATTAAAGCTGAGTTTTATACAGCCAATGGCCGACAATTGCAAGCCCTCATCAATTATGAGCGCACTATTTTAAATGCTTATATGGAGGTTTCTACGCAGCTTTCGAATATTAATAATTTAGAAAAAAGTTATAATTTGAAGTCTAGACAAGTGGACGCCCTAACTAAATCAATTGATATTTCTAATGATTTGTTTAAATCTGCCAGAGCTGATTATTTAGAAGTTTTGTTAACGCAACGCGATGCGCTAGAATCTAAACTCGAATTGATCGATACCAAAAAAGAACGGTTTAACGCTGTTATCAACATCTACAAATATTTGGGAGGCGGCTGGAAATAAAATTATCGACTTTTACAGTCATCATACCTTCGAAAGTACACCATATTTTACATGCTTCTTTTATCACTTGTTTTTCAAAGATTTACAGGGATAAAAGAAGCATTATTTTTTGATAGAATTTCGAATAGATCTATAAGAATTAATATTATTGATTTAAAACCTAAGAAGAAACTTGGTTAGATAACGGGTTAAGGTGAATGAATTAAAAATATTTTGTGGTGGACAAAATGTTGAGATAACACTTATCCTGTATTAAAAATCTTTTATTGTTAGCTGCAATAATTGATCTGGCTTTAATAAAATAGAACTTTAAACAAAAATAGCCTTCTTTCGAAGGCTATTTTGTGATCCCGCTGGGATTCGAACCCAGGACCCCAACATTAAAAGTGTTATGCTCTACCAGCTGAGCTACGGAATCATCTTTTAAAAACTATTGCTGTTTTTTAAAGTGGTGCAAATATAGAAGTTTATATAATAGACTGCAAGTGTTAATTTAAAATAATCTTAACAGGCAGAGTAATGGCTTTATTGTCAGGCTACTGATTTTTAAAACAGGCTATTTTACCTCCGTCACCAGCTAGCAAAACTAAGTTTCCATGTTTGGCTTTCGCACAAATATTAAAACTATTTGCATCTATTTGCCTCCAATTTTTACCGCCATCAAAAGTTATGTTGGTGCCCGATGTACCTGTTGCAATAAAAGTTATTTTATTGATATAAGTAACACACGACTGATAACCTGCGGGCATACTTTGCGCCAGTTGAAAATTGCTGGTATTACTTTTATCAGCATTATAACAAGCTACTGAATCGGTATTGTTGTTTTTTTGGTAATCACCACCGGTAATAATTGTGTAACCACCTCCTGAAGCTATTGAAAATGCGCCTTTACTAGCATTTCCTTGCGGTAATGGTAATAGTGTTGCCATCCAGTTTTTTAACTGGCTACCAACTAAACAACGGCTTGTTGAACCACCTGTAACAAGCACCGCCCTATTCTGATTTTTTCTGACACGCAAACAAGTGCCGCTTGCTGCAAATGCAGATTCGCCAAATAAAGCATATGGTGCAGTTTTTAGCTCTTCCCAGGTTTTACCTTTATTTTGAGTTTCCAACAATAAAAATTTACTATTAATTGGATCGCCCATTATTAATCCGTTTCGGGAGTTAAAAAAATCCATTGCATCCAAAAAATAAGCAGGGTTATCATTACGGTAAGATACTGTCCAATTAATGCCACCATCTGTTGTTTTCAAAATCAAAGCAGGTGTACCAGAGCTTATCACAATAGCTTCCTGATCCGAAAAAGCTTCTACATCTCTAAAATCACTTTGCTCAAAACCTTTTATCTGTTGCCAGGCCCAGCTTTTGCCGCCGTTGTGTGTAATAGCAATATGCCCTTTGCTGCCACTTGCCCAGGCATTTTGGTTATTAACTACAGATAAACCACGAATGCTGCAAGGCTGCCCCTGCTGCAAAATTTTAACTGATTGGGCAAACATTAAGTTTACAATTATCAGGTTAAGCAAACCTGATAAAAGCAGTAAAAAATATAATTTATGAAGCATTACAAAGCGTTAATGGCTTCTAAAATATCAGCAATCTGGCACGATAACAAGCGCAATACAAATAATATTTATTATTCGGCAGCAATTGCGGCAATCTGCTATATTTGCGACTTCAAACATTTTACTGCCCATGTGGCGAAATTGGTAAACGTTGCGGTCTCAGAAGCCGTTGAGAATTGTCTCTTGAGAGTTCGAGTCTCTCCGTGGGCACCAATCCTTTTTTACAGTGTGTTTTCATTTTACAAAAACACACTGTAAAAATTAAATCAATTAAAAATCTTATTTTTCTTTGAAATCCTGCAATTTTTACGATTGAAGTAAGCAGCTATTATTTAATCTTGGGGATATTTACTTTGAAATAACTTTAACTTTTTCTTAACAATTTCGTTTAACAACATAATTAGTTTTGTGTTACCATGAATTTGTTGAAGCAACAATTAGATACCAGTTTCAAATCCAACTACTTTTACTGGTCTGCCATTAGCGCTTGGCTGTTGTTTTTATTACTATCCGTAATCTATCTATCCTGATTTTTTACTGCTAAAAACAGCATTTATAATTCTTGATTCTTTTTTACAACATCAGCCATAAAACAAATTTTATAGGCATAAAAGAAGCATTACAAATTTTTATAACGAAATTATTTTAAAAAAATCTTTACATTACTTCCTGACTTTCAGCTTGTTTGCAAATAAAGCTTTTATATTCTGTAGGCAACATGTTGTATTCAATCTTAAATAATTTTGAGAAGTATTTGGGATTGTTAAAGCCAACTTGGTAAGCTACTTCTGCAATGTTCATCTGATTTTTTTTAAGTAACTGCGCGCTTCTTTTTAATCGAATAGATTTAATAAATTCTACTGGTGTTCTACCTGTAATTAGCAAAACCTTCCGATACAAAGTTACCCGACTCATTGCCAGATCAGAACTAAGCTGTTCTACAGAAAAATCCGGATCAGCCATTTTCCTTTCAATTACCTCCAGCAATCCTTTCATAAACAGCTCATCTTGTGATACCAAAATCGGATCAGACGGTGTAGTATTTAACTGTTTTTGATAAGTTTTTTTAAGTATATTTTGCTGTTCGAGCAGATTTTTAATTTTAGATAGTAATATTTCAAAGTTAAAAGGTTTAGTCAGATAATCACTTGCACCAGTTTCTAATGCTGCAATCTGCTCTTCTTCGCGCATAGTTGCTGTAAGTAAAATAACTGGTGTGTGTGAAGTTCTGGCATCATGTTTTATTTTGTCAGATAAACTTATGCCATCCATTTCGGGCATACTGATATCACTAACCACCAGGTCAGGATGCATTGATAATACTTTTTGCCAGCCTTCTTTACCGTTTACGGCTTCTGCTACTTCAAAATACTCTTTCAGGTTGTCTTTTAAATAAAACCTGAAATCATCATTATCTTCTACAATTAAAACGGTTGCTTTCTTTACAGTAGTTTTTACAGTATCTACGGTTTTAACTTTAAAAACGGTTATCGGTTTTTCTATAATCTCTACTGTTAAAGCTTCTTCTTTAACAAAAGGCGAAACATCCAGATCCTGCAAAATCAAGTTGATTTTAACCGGTAGTAAAACAGTAAAACAACTTCCTTTATCGGCATTATTTTCTACAAATACTTCACCATTATGTAGGTTGATGAACTCTTTTACGATAGAAAGGCCAATGCCACTTCCTTGATTTACCATAGAACCGGGAATATGATTCTGAAAAAACCTTTCAAATATTTTTTGCTGCTTTTCTTCTGCAATCCCAATTCCAGAATCAATAATTTTGATTACCAGTATTTTGTTGGTGTAATCTTGCTTGTTTACGAGCGAAAGTTGTACACTTACCGTTCCTTCATCTTCTGTAAATTTAAAAGCATTAGATAATAGGTTAAATATTACCCTTTCTATTTTGTCATGATCAAAATCTGTAAGCAAAATATTCACAGCTGATTGAAATGATAAGGCAATATTCTTTTTTTCAGCTACATCCGAAAAAGAGTAAACTGCATCTTTTGTAAAGGAAATGATATCGCTGTGCTTAGTGTTAAGCTTAATTTCCTGTGTTTCCATTTTACGAAAATCCAGCAATTGGTTAACCATATTTAATAACCTGCGAGCGTTTCGATTAACCATCAGCAATTGTTTATGCTGTTCAGTTCCTTCAAACTGTTTTAACAACTTTTCTACTGGTGCCAGTATCAGCGCTAAAGGCGTTCTAAACTCATGACTAACATTGGTAAAAAATTTAATTTTCATCAAATCCAGTTCGTGCATACGCTTGGCTTCCTGCCGTTCCTGTTCAAGTTTGAAATTATTTTTTAACTTTTTTATACCACGATAACGCAAATAAAGTAAACCACTTACAAGAATTGATAAATATAAAAAATAGGCCCAAACCGTTCTCCAAACAGGTGGCAGTACTGTAATTTTAAGTGTTATTTCCGTGTTGTTCCAGTTTTCGTCGCCATCGGTTGCTTTCAGCCTGAAAACATAATCTCCCGGATCTAAATTGGTGTAACTAACTTTTTTTACGGTGTTATCAGCAACAATCCAATTCTTATCAAAGCCATCCAGTAAATAAGCTTGCTTTATTTTTGTAGGACTAAAAAACTGTATCGTTGCAAATTCAATAGAAAACACATTTTCATTGTATTTTAAAGTAATATTTTTTGTTTCGTTTATGGAACGGGAAAGAATTTGATGTCCGTTTGTTTCTTCGCCTGCTTGTAAACTTTTGTTAAAAAGCTGAAAATCTGTTAATACTAAAACAGGCTTTGTTTTATCAGAAATAATATTTTCTGGCTTAAATAAATTAAACCCATCTGCACCTGCAAAAATCAGTTCTCCTGATTTGGTTTTAAAAGCAGCGTCTTCATTAAATAGTTTGCCTTGCAAACCATCTGTTTGATCGTAGTTTTTAAATTGATAATTATACTTTCGGTTTTTTATACTGATAATTAATCTGGCAAGGCCGTTTGCTGTACTCATCCACATTTGATGGCGATTATCTTCTAAAATGCTTAATACCGTATTGGTAGGCAAGCCATCTTCCTGCCTGAAACTTTTAAATTTATTGGTTTTAGCATCAAACATACTTAAACCTTCGTTCGTGGTAATCCAGATCAGGTTTCGGCTATCTTCCAGCAAATTAGATACATTGTTGTTAATTAAACTATTTCGGTCTGCTTCGTTATGTTGATAATGAATGATTTTTTGAGAATCATGACGAATTAAATACAAACCCTGGTTGGACGAAACCCAAAGGTTCCCTTCGTGATCTTCCATTAAACCGGAAACGTATTGATCAAATATCCCGCCGCCTTGCTGCCCTGGCAAATAATGTTTAAACTCGTTTTTTTTACGATCAAAAAGGTTCAAGCCTCCGCTCAATGTTCCTACCCATAAATTGTGTTTAGCGTCTTCTAAAATATCCCAAACCCGGTTGTCAGAAATGCTTCTTTTATCAGCAGGATTATGACGGTAATGCGTAAATGTTTTACCATCAAAACAATCCATTCCACCAAAATAAGTACCAATCCATAGTTTTTGCTCGTGGTCTAAACACATACTGGCAATTACATTATTGCACAAACTATTTGTGTTAAGCGGATTATGCCTGTAAGTAGTAAATTTTCCGGTTGCACGGTTGTAATAAATCAGCCCGCCACCGTTGCTACCGATCCATATATTGCCTTTAGCATCTTCCACAAACTTGTTGTTATCATTATAGCTTAAACCATCCGGATCAGAATCCTGATGTTTATATAATGGAAACTTGATGATATTTTCATGATAATAACTAATACCTTCTTTAAAAGTACCCAGCCAGATAATATTTGCATTGTCTTTATACATTGAAACAATGCAATCCTCACTTAAACTGTTGTCATTATCCGGACTTTTCTTTAGATATTGAACGCGAAAGTTCGCTTTATTCAACAAGTTAATTCCGCCATGGTCGGTAGCAATCCATACCAAACCTTTATTGTCCTGCACTACGCTGTAAACAATATCAGAACTTATTATATTTGTAACCGAGCTGCTGTTAAACCATTTAAAAGTGTTCTTTTCGGGATTGATATAAAAAGTCCCCATTTTGTTGGTAGGAGAAAATACCCAGAAATCATTTTGCTGATCAATATAAAAATGATAATTAACCGGTTCATTGGAAGTAATATGATTAACGGTATAAATTCTTTTAGTAATCCGGTTAGTTTTATAGTCAATTTTTTCAATTACCCCGTTTTTGTAAATTAACCACATATTGCCAGCGGTATCTTCGGCAATGTTGCTGGCCTCTCCCGCATACAAACTTGTCGTATCCGTTGGTAAATGTTGTAAATGTACGGTGCTTCTTTTAGCAGGATTAAATTTGTAAACGCCTTTATTTACATGTAAAAACCAAAAGTTTCCGAACCTGTCTTTCGTGAAACCAATAATCAAAGAGTCCGGGGTGCCAAACTTTTGCAGCTCTTTTTTAATATGATGGCCAAAACGCTCGGTACTTGGGTCGTAAATATCAAAACCGCTCCTGGTTTGTATCCAAAGTTTATTATCCGGCCCAGTATTAATGTTGATGATACAATCATCACTAATAGAAGATGAATTGTTAAGATTATGTTTAAATACTTTAAAACGGTAACTGTCGTAACGGTTAAGACCAGATTTAGTGCCAAACCACATAAAGCCTTTGCTGTCCTTATAAATACAAGTAACGCGATTGTGCGAAAGCCCATTATTAATATTCAGATGCGAAAACTGATAACGGTTTTCTTGGGCAAGCGAAATACCTGCTGTCCAAATAATTAAAAAATGGATAAATAGCAGTTTGTAGCGCATCTGTTTGTTACGTCGTACATAATCTGTTTCAATTAAGAAATCAGGTTTCGGTTTAAAAATGAAAATCTTTTAAATACATGAGTGCAACCAAAGGTGATGCACCAATAATTTACAATTGGTTTATTATGGTAGTAAATGTAGTAGATTATTTAATTAATAGCTAACACTATTAATTAAAATTTTGAAGACAGGATATAAGTTGATACTGTTTTTATGCTTATAAAAACAGTATCAACTTAAGAAATAGATCAGACTAATTCTTGTTTTTTCAGCTGATCAACAGCATAATCAACCGCACGTGCAGTTAAAGCCATATAAGTAAGCGAAGGATTTTGTGATGAAGTAGAAGTCATACAGGCACCATCGGTTACAAAAACATTTTTACATTGGTGCAACTGGTTCCATTTGTTTAGTAAAGATGTTTTTGGGTCTTTACCCATTCGTACACCTCCCATTTCATGAATATCCAGACCTGGAGCCTGATGAGAATCGTTGATTTTAATATTGGTAAAACCTGCTTTGGTGTACATTTCTGTAAACTGTTCGAAAAAATCTTTGATCATTTTTTCATCATTATCATCATAAGCAATTGAAATATTAGCCAAAGGCATCCCCCATTCATCTTTGTGGTTTTTATCTAAACTAACATAATTGCTTTCTTTAGGGATGGTTTCTCCCATCATGTGCGAACCTACCATCCACGGTGCTAGTTCCGGGTGAAACAGGCTTTCTTTAAAATCCACTCCAACGCCTTTTGAGTTTACCAAAGTACGCCTGTAAGAACCAAACCCAGCCGCATAGCCACGCAAAAAATTAGTTTCCTGCTTATAAACGTTCCTGAAGCGAGGAATGTAACCTCCGCCAGCCGGATTGCGACCATCGGTAGTTAAATCTTTGAAGCCTTCGTATTCTGCATTTATTCTTGCGCGGTAATTATGAAAAGCAACGTATTTGCCCATCAAACCGTTATCATTTCCTAAACCGTTTGGAAAACGATTGGAAGTTGAATTTAGCAACAGTAGATTTGTGTTGATGGCAGCCGCATTTACAAAAATAATCTTCGCAAAATATTCTGTTGTTTCTTTTGTATGTGTATCTAAAACTCTTACGCCAGTAGCCTTGCCTTTTTGCTCATCATAAATAACAGCCTGCACTACCGCGTTGGTATGCATAGTCAGGTTTCCTGATTTTTCTGCCCATGGAATAGTTGAAGAATTACTGCTGAAATAACCTCCAAACGGACAACCACGCTGACATAGTATCCGGTTATGGCATTGTCCCCTTCCCTGATCAAAATGAACTTGATTCGGTTTAGACAGATGGGCGCAGCGCGCACTAATTACGTGCCTGTTTTTATAATTGCTGCTTAATTGCTTTTTAAAATAATCTTCTACACAGCTTAACGGAAAAGCAGGTAAAAATTCACCGTCTGGTAAATTAGCTATACCATCATTGTTACCAGAAATGCCTGCAAATTTTTCTACATAACTGTACCACGGAGCAATATCTTTGTATCGAATCGGCCAATCTACCGCAAAGCCGTCTTTTTCCGGTCCTTCAAAATCAAAATCACTCCATCGCTGCGTTTGTCTTGCCCACATCAATGATTTTCCGCCAACCTGATAACCTCTGATCCAATCAAAAGGCTTGGTTTGTACATAAGGATGGGCCGTATCTTTTACAAAAAAGTGTTGGGCATCTTCCCGGAAAGCATAACAACGACTGATAGACGGGTTTGCTTTTGTTACATCTAGCGGCATTTCTCCCCGATGTTCAAACTCCCAGGGATACATATTGGTGGTTGGATAATCCTTGATATGTTTAACATCCCGGCCACGCTCTATCATTAAAGTTTTAAGTCCTTTGCCCGTCAGTTCTTTAGCTGCCCAACCGCCACTCATGCCGGAACCGATTACAATAGCATCAAAAGTATGATTCTTAATGCTGTCTATATTTAAGTTAGCCATTTTTAACTGCTGTTTTTAGATTTTTCACAGGAAAATATCCACTGTATCTGGATGGAACCAGTTCATAAGGAAGTTTTGTAGTCATTACGTATTTAGAAATAGAGTAACCTTTTACCGTAAGCTCTTTTGTCATCTGATAAAATACAGCCAGTTGCGGTTGTAATTTTGGGTTTTCCTCTATTGCCATCAACACAGCTTCCCGCTGCTTGGATTCACATTCAGCATAAGTATGGTTGTATCGTTTTTGTGTAATTTCCTCCAGTTTTTTCAAGCCAAACAAAAAATTCTCTTGGTCTATTTTACTGTGGCAATCATCCATCATTTTTAATACAAAATGATGCACGTTCAAAGCTTTTGCACCAGGTGTAGCAGTTTGCGGTATAATTGTTTCAACTACATCAGCCACTAATTTTTCCTGTGTTGCATTAATATTCATTTTGTGCAGCTTAATAGAAACTTTTCCGTCTACTTGCTTTAAACACGAAGGAAAAAGGAAAATACCACCTGCCAAAATGGTCATATTTTTAAGAGCAGATCGCCTGTCCATGATAAGTTTATTTTAGTAAAAAGTATAAGAAGGTTTAGAAGCAATAAGAAGTTTAAATCTACTTATTTTTTTTGATAATGCTTCTTTTATGGCACAAAAATCAGGGTGTGTAAATAACATTTAAAACCTGGTCAATATTTACCGGCGTGTCCCAATATTTTAATAATTGATGATTAGCGTTATAAATGTATAATGCAGGAAATTGTAAGGGTAGAAATTTTTGTATAAATTGCCTGTTCAAATCAACTAAAACAGTTACATTTTTTTTACCGTTAAGCTGTTTGCCATAAGTAGCCATAAATTTTTGTATCTGCTGCTTTTGGTCCATCGAAATAATATAAAAACTGGTGTTTTTAAAATCCTGATAATGTGATCCAATCAGCTGCATTTCGTACTGGCAATGCGTGCAAGTAGCATCAAAAAATAGAAATAAAATTTTATTACTTTTTTTGATTTGTTTCTGGGTGAAGGTTTGTCCGTTTAGATCATAAAAGGTAAAATCCGGAATATATTGAGCAGGTTTAAGCTGCGCAAATAGACTATTCCGGGTACAAAAAAGCATCAGTACTAAAATTAAACAAATCAACTTTTGTTTAATTGATACTGATGCTTCTTTTATCACTATAAAATTGGATTATAATTCTCTAACCCAAATATTGCGGTAACTTACCGGTTCGCTTTTGTCACCATGTGCTTGTAATTTTATTGATGCGCCACCACTATAAGCTTTGTATTTTGGCTGACCAACATAAAGTGTTTCGCCTTTTAAAACGATATGATTTTGGACTAAAATACCATTAAACAACACGGTAACAGTTGCTGGTGTATTTACAGTTCCATCAGCTTTGAAAGTTGCTGCCTGCCAAATTACATCATACGTTTGCCAATCGCCCGGTTTTTTATTAGCATTTACTAACGGAATAAATTGTTTATAGATACTGCCTGCCTGCCCGTTTACATATGTTTTATTATTGTACGAGTCTAGAATCTGCAATTCATAACCATCATCACCTTTTCCGGTAGAAGCTAAAAACAAACCACTGTTTCCACGAAGCTGACCTTCACCAGTAATATTTGCAGGAATACGCCACTCCAAATGCAACTGGTAATTGTTAAACTTTTTTTTAGTTTCAATATTACCAGTACCTTTTTTAACAGTAAAAAAGTCTTTTCCTACTGTCCAGGCTGCCGGTTTACTGTTGTCATCTGTAGAAACCCATTGATTTAAATTTCCGCCGCTGAATAAAATAATAGCATCCGAAGGTGGTTCTGAATTAGTTTTTCCAGGCGTTACCACATTCGGAACTGGTTCATAAAACTCTGTATCTTCATGTTTTGCAGCTTGCTGGGCATTCGCCATAAAAAAAGTTCCTGCTAAAATGACAGTTAAAAAATATGATTTTTGCATGATTTTATACTGATAAAACAAGTATTGATAATTGGTTCTACTTAAAGCAGTTTCGTTTTGATGTAGGATGCGCTTTGGGTGATACTTTTATAAGGATCAATTTTGGTAAAATTTTCCTGCTCCATAAAAATGTGCTTCAAACCAGACGTTTTGGCTTTGGCAAAAATCTTTTTAAAATCAATACTTCCATTTCCAACTTCGGTGTTTAACTCCTTGTTGCCTTTGTCCATATCTTTAATATGCCACATAGAAAAGCGACCATGATGCTGATTAATCAGTTTTATCGGATCTTGCCCGGCACGAACAACCCAATAAATATCCATTTCAAAGCTTACTAGTTTGCGTTCGGTTTCTTTCAATAAAACATCATACAGCATCGTTCCATCAATCGGCATAAACTCAAAATCATGGTTATGATAAGCTATTTTTAAGTCTGATTTCTTACATAACTCTGCAGCTCTATTCATTTTTTCGGCTAAGTTTTTAAAATCATCAACTGATTTCCTAATATCTGCACCAATATATGGAATGGTTAAATATTCTTGCCCAACTGTTTTTGCAACATCAATATACACCTTCAGCACTTCTTCATTTCCGGTTCCTAAATAAGAATCTATACCATAATGACCGCTCGGCGTGCTCATTCCGTTTGCTGATAAAGTTTGCTTAAATTCAGTGGGAGTCAACCCAAAAAAACCTTTGTTCGGGTCGTAACCATAAGTTTCCAACTCCTGATAACCTGCTTTTGCAGCTTTGGCAATAACACCTTTGATATTACTGCCAATTTCATCACGCAAACTGTATAGCTGCAAACCAGTTTTATATTTCGGTTTTGCAAATAATGAGTTTGAGGACACCAGCAAACCAGCTGTAGCTAATCCGGTTTGGGCTAAAAATTTTCTTCTTGTTAACATTGTTTTGATTTAGTATCGATACTGTTTTTATCAGCTAAAAATCAGATATCGCAAATTTCAATTGCTTTTTTTAAGGAAGCAATTTTGTCTTTTTTGGTTGGGATAAATTCCTGTGCTACATATCCTTTAAAACCGGTTTTTACAATAGCACGCATTATTGCCGGATAATACAATTCTTGTGTATCGTCAATTTCATTTCTTCCTGGAACGCCACCAGTATGATAATGTGCAATATACGGATGATAATCCTGAATATTCCGGATTACATCTCCTTCATCTATCTGCATGTGATAAATATCATACAGCAATTTAAAGTTTTCTGAACCTAGTCTTTTCGCCAATTCTGCACCCCAGGAAGTGCGATCGCACTGGTAATCTTTATGGTTAATTTTACTGTTTAGCAGTTCCATCACCAGCACAACTTTGTGTTTTTCGGCCAAAGCAATTACCTTTTTTAAACCTTCCACACTGTTGTTCCAGCCGGTTTCGTTATCCATTCCTTCCCGGCTCCCGCTAAAACAAATTAGGTTTGTATAGCCTGCTTTAGCTACTAACGGAATTATTTCTGAGTAATTTTTAGCTAAAGTATCATGGTATTTTTTATTATTGAAACCTTGTGTCAGGCTAATTTCGGCACCGTTACACATGGGAGAATCCAAACCATACTTTTTTAATGTGTCCCACTCTTTTGGCCCAACTAGATCAATTCCTTTAAGACCTATTTTTTTTGCCTGTAAACAAAGTTTATCCAACGGAATATCATTATAACACCAGCGACATGCAGAATGATTTATATTTCCTTTTAGTGCTGATTCTAATTCTTCTTGATCCATAGCGAGTGCAGAAAAAGCAGAAGATGCACTAATTGCAGCAGTTCCTGCGATAATGCCTTTTAAAGCAGTTCTTCTATTTAAGTTTGATGCCATTATGCCGTTTCTACTTCCGATTTGGTTTTG
The DNA here is from genome assembly GCA_050955045.1 of Janthinobacterium lividum. Classification (GTDB taxonomy): domain Bacteria; phylum Bacteroidota; class Bacteroidia; order Sphingobacteriales; family Sphingobacteriaceae; genus Mucilaginibacter_A. The sequence goes on from JBPBQV010000020.1 coordinate 33,463, forward strand.
TCATTAAACAATACAGCAAAAAGTAAAAATACAACTGCTGCAATTCCAGCCGGAATAATCCAAACCATTTTCCAATCTACCGCACCACCTGCCAACTTATAAGTATCTGTAATTATACCTGCTATTTCAAAACCAATTAACATGCCTACGCCATACGTAGCCAATGTAATTAAGCCTTGTGCAGAACTTTTATATCTCTCTCCTGCTTTAGAGTTGGTATAGATTTGTCCTGATACAAAAAAGAAATCATAACAAACACCATGTAAAGCAATGCCGATAATCAGCATAAAACTCAAATCTGTTCCGTTTCCGTAAGCAAACAAAACATAACGAATTGCCCAAGCCAGCATTCCTACTAAAATTGTTTTTTTAAACCCAAATTTTGCAAAGAATACAGGAATAAATAGTAAAAATAGTGCTTCTGAAATCTGACCAATTGCCATTTTTCCTGTAGGATTTTCTACTCCGACACTGGTTAAAAACGGATGTGCATTTTGATAATAAAAAGCTAATGGAATACAGATTAAAATAGAGGAAACGAAAAATATGGCAAAGTTTTTATCTTTTAAAAGCTTCAAGGCATCAAAACCCAATAAATCACCAATTTTGATTTTTTCTGTTGAAGAAACTTTTGGAGGTGTTTTAGGGAGAATAAAGCTAAATAACCCTAAAATGAAAGATGCAATTCCTGCTAAAAGAAAAGTATTCTTTAAAAATCCCTGAGATATAGATTCTGCTGAATCCCAATGGAACAAGAAACTGATAGCTAATCCTGCTAAAATCCAACCTACAGTTCCAAATACCCTGATGTTTGCAAACTCTTTTTCAGGGTCTTTCATCTGGTTAAATGCAACTGAATTTACCAATGCTAATGTTGGCATAAATAAAATCATGTAGCCTAAAACGTACGGATAAAATACGCTAACATCCTGAGCATTGTACATCTGATACATTAAAACTGCACCAAGAATATGCAATACGCCTAATATTTTTTCCGCATTAAAATACCTGTCAGCAATTAAACCAACAATAAAAGGGGCAATTATAGCTCCCCAGGATTGAGTTGAAAAAACGGCTCCACTTTCGGAACCCGATGCTTTTAAATTACTTCCCAGAAAAGTACCTAAAGTTACAAACCACGATCCCCAGATAAAAAATTCTAGAAACATCATGGTTGATAACTTGGTGCGGATAGCAGCAGTCATAGTTTATTTAGTTTAGGTTGATTGGAAAGTAGCAGCTATTATTTCAAAGTCAGGATATATTTAACCATTTCTTTGGCATCATTTAAAGCTAAATTTGGATGCGGCGTCATGGCAATATCTCCCCAAACTCCCTTGCCACCAGTTATAATTTTGTTGGATAAATAATTCACATCCTTATCGCTGGAAGTGTATTTTTGAGCCACGTCTTTATAAGCGGGACCAACCAATTTTTCTTGCTCTTTATGGCAGCCCAAACAATCAGAAGAGGCTAATAACTGTGCACCTTTTGAAGACGGAGTTGCAGCAGTACTGGTACTTGCATTGGCACTGCTTGTTGCAGTTTCATTGGATGCAACCGAAGAATCTTGACCGGGTTTATCATTACTGCAAGCTGCTATTACCGCACACAGGCTAAATACAATGGCTATTTTTTTCATTTTGTGATATATTGAAGTATTAAATTATATTCCTAATAAAGCTCTGTTAAAAGAAGCATCAGACCCAGATGCAGCAAAATCATCAAAGGCTTTATCTGTTACTTTAATGATGTGATTTTTTATAAATTCTGCTCCTTCCCTTGCACCATCTTGCTGATTTTTGATAGCGCATTCCCATTCTAAAACTGCCCAGCCTTTAAAATCACAAGCAGCCATTTTACTGAAAATGGATTTAAAATCAACTTGTCCATCGCCTAAAGATCTGAATCTTCCGGCGCGATCAAGCCAGTTTTGATATCCTCCATAAACACCTTGTTTTCCTGTTGGATTAAATTCTGCATCCTTGACATGGAACATTTTAATACGTTCGTGATAAATATCAATATAATCCAGATAATTTAAACACTGCAACACAAAATGCGAAGGATCATAAAGTAAACATGCACGTGGATGATTATTTACTTTTTCAAGAAACATCTCATAGCTTACGCCGTCGTGTAAATCTTCCCCTGCATGAATTTCGTAACAAAGATCAACGCCGCATTCCTCAAATTCGTTCAAAATCGGAAGCCATCGGTTAGCCAGTTCTGTAAAACCAGTATCAACTAAACCAGCAGGGCGCTGCGGCCAGGGATAAACCATTGGCCACAATAAAGCTCCGCTAAAAGTAGCATGTGCTTTTAAACCTAAATTTTGAGATGCTTTAGCAGCAAATTTTAATTGTTGAATAGCCCATTCTTTGCGCGCATTCGGATTATTTTGATATTGTACTGGTGCAAAAGCATCAAATAAAGTATCATAGGCAGGATTAACAGCAACTAGTTGTCCTTGCAGATGCGTAGATAATTCTGTGATTTGTAAACCGTAACTGTTTATTTTTCCGGTTAAATCATCAGCGTATGTTTTACTCTCTGCTGCAAGTTTTAGGTCGATAAAACGAGCATCTAAAGTTGGTAATTGTATTCCTTTGAAACCAAGATCAGCAGCCCAGCGACAAATGGCATCTATGTTGTTAAATGGTGCTTCCTCACCAATAAATTGTGCTAAAAATATAGCTGGACCTAGTAAAGTAGTCATAAAATTATATTGTAAAATCAGTCCATTTTTGTGCAGATTTCCCAGATGCAATAACATTTTCTATAAATGCCATGCCGCGCACACCTTCTTCAATTCCCGGAAAATCCAGCCATTCTGCCTGTGGTTCTTTTCCTTCTAATTGTGCTTTAATTGTAAGGGCAAAATTTTTATAAAGATTGGCAAATGCTTCCAAATAACCTTCAGGATGGCCAGCCGGAGTTCTCGTATTTTGTTGTGCAAAAGAACTGGTATATCCGCCTCCGGTGCGCCAAATTTCTACTGGCTGATCCAGCAACATTACTTTTAAAGTATTTGCATCAGCCTGTTGCCATTCTAAGCCACCCTTTTCACCATAAACCCTAATTTTAACATTATTTTCTTCTCCTGCTGCAACTTGTGTAGCAATTAAAACACCGCTTGCTCCGTTTTCAAACTTAAGCAAAACTGCACCATCATCGTCCAGTTGCCGTCCTTCAACAACGATATTAATATCAGCACATAGTTTATTAATTTGCAGATCAGAAACGTACTCGCACAAATTAAAAGCATGTGTACCAATATCACCCATTGCGCCAGCTATACCGCTTTTTGTTGGATCAGTGCGCCAAGATGCTTGTTTGTTATTACTTCCTTCTTCAAATTTACTTAACCAGCCCTGCGGATATTCAACATAAACTTTTCTAATCTTACCCAATTTTCCTGAAAGCGCAAATTGCCGTGCTTCTTTCACCATCGGATAGCCAGTATAAGTATGCGTCAGGCAAAATAAATTTCCAGTTGCCTGAATTACTTGTTGCAAATCTTTTGCTTCCTGTAAAGAAAATGTAGCTGGCTTATCTAAAATCACATGAAAACCGTTTTCCAATGCTGCTTTTGCAGGTGCAAAATGGACGTGATTTGGTGTTACAATACTAACGACCTGAACACGTTCATTTTCAGGTAATTTCTTTTCCTTTTCGATTAGCTCCTGCCAGGAATTATAAATCCGGTTTTCTGCTAAATTTAATAATAAGCCGCTGGCTTTTGATTTTGCAGGATCACTGCTAAACGCACCGCATACCAGTTCGTATTGGTCATCCATTCTGGCAGCAATACGATGTACAGCACCAATAAATGCACCTTGCCCACCACCGATCATTCCTAACCTTAACTTCATATTTTAACTAAATTTAGGAAAGTGCCCAGGCTTTATCACCTTTTTTATAAGGCACATTACCATCATATTTTCCAGGAACCGGCAAATAACGTAATGCTTCGTTTGCACCTACTTTTGAAGTGAAATAGCCTAGCATAGTCAGTTCTTTCATCATTCTAAAATAATGATTCGGATCTTCCTTCTTTTTTGTTGTTTGATAAGCTTTTTGCTCCTTATCCAAATCAATCAAAAGAGCAGTTCGCTGTTTCGGATCACATTCCATAAATTTTTTGCCATTCTTTTTTTGACTGGCTTCATCCAATTGCTCCACACCTTTTGTAAAAACTTTCTGATCTTCTGGCTTGTAGCAATCTTTTACCATCACGGCCATAAAACTGCCTACACCGGCAGCTTTTGCACCAGGCGTGTTAGTAGTTGGCAAAATGGTATCTCCAACTTCATTTAAAAAATTGATTTGTTCCTGACTAAATAATTCCTTGACTTTTTCGGGGCCTGATTTACAGCCACTTTGTAGAAAAAATTCGGCTCCTAAAACCGTGCCGCCTAACAATAAAGCAACTCTTGAAATAGCTTCTCTCCTATCCATATTTTTGTATGATAAAAACAGTATATAATATTCTAATTATACTTTAAAATCCCAACCAGCACGATACTGTCTTTTAACGTATTGATTTACAGCATCAAAATTTGTAATACGCATATTGTTGTCATCCCAAAGCATTTTGATATGTCCGCCTTTAAGTTCATTTCCTCTAACTGCTAGATTTGCCATTAACAGAGCTTCTGTTAACGGACCAGCAATTTCAAATGGTGAACTTACTTGTTTTTTGCCATATCCGGCTAAACATGCTTCTACCCACTGTGCATAATGTCCGTCTGCCTGACCTGGAACACGTGCTATTGTTTGTTTAACATTTACTTCTTTGGTACGTGATGTTGGCAACAGCAAAGGATCTTCAGAGTAAGTGCTGGCCATCATTTTACCTTTTGTACCGATAAACAAAGTACCGTTACCATCATCGCCAAATTTTTCATTTGCACCTAATTCTTCGGGTCTTTCCGGCTGAATGCCGCCGTCCATCCAATGTACGGTAACATCACCTTTTGTTTTATTAGTTTTTGGAAAAGTAAGCGTAATATGACTTGATGGCGGGCAGCTATCCGGAAACACGCCTCGTTTAAATTCATCAACATACACACTTCCAACGCTTGCCTGTACATCTTTTGCATATTGCAGCCCTAAAACTCTAAAAGGTGCTTCAACCAAATGGCAGCCCATATCGCCTAACGCACCAGTTCCATAATCCCACCAGCCACGCCAGTTAAACGGAATTAGCTTGTCAACGTAGTTTTTCTCTGGAGCTGTACCCAACCATAAATTCCAGTCCAGTTCTTTTGGAATATCTGCTTTAGTTGTTGGCCATGGAATTCCTTGTGGCCAAACAGGGCGGTTTGTCCAGCAATAAACCGTGTGTACGTCTCCAATTAAATCATTATCATACCATTCTGCTAACAATCGGGTTCCATCGTTAGATGCCCCCTGATTACCCATTTGGGTTACAACTTTATATTTTTTAGCAGCTTCGGTTAGCATCCGGGCTTCATAAATATCGTGTGTAAGTGGTTTTTGCACATATACATGTTTGCCGTGTTGCATTGCCGCCAATGTGATGATGGCATGATTATGATCTGGTGTTGATACAGAAACCGCATCAATATGCTTTGCTTCTTGATCGAAAAGCTTACGCCAATCTTTGTAATATTTTGCTTTTGGAAAGGCTGCAACTGATTTTGCCGCCCTGCGATCATCTACATCGCACAGAAAACCAATTTCTGCTTTACCGCTTTTATAAAAATTGGCAATGTCACTTTCACCTTTACCACCAGCACCAATTCCTGCGATAATTAATTTATCACTTGGTGCTGTGAAGCCTTTTCCGCCTAAAACAAAACGTGGTACAATTGTGAAAGCCGCCGCAGCAACCGTAGAACTTTTTATAAAACCTCGCCGTGATTTTTGTATCGGATTTGAAGAATCTTCAGACATATTTTAATAGATTGGATATGCTTTTTTTATCGGTTAAATATTTAGCTTTTTCATTTCGCTAACTGCATGATCTACTGCACGGGCTGTCATAGCCATGTATGTTAAAGATGGGTTTTGACAAGCTGCAGAAGTCATAGCTGCACCATCTGTTACATAAACATTTGTAGCATCCCAAACCTGGTTGTGTTTATTCAATACAGAAGTTTTAGGATCAAGGCCCATACGTGCTGTGCCCATTTCATGGATACCACCTCCCATGTTGTAACCATTATCATGAGTTTCTACATCTTTTAAACCTGCAGCTTCCAGCATTTCTTTTGCATCTTCCATCATATCTATGCGCATTTTATGCTCGTTGTCCTTGATGGTAGCATCCATTGCCAATATTGGTAATCCCCATTTATCTTTCTTAGTTTTATCCAAATAAGTGCGGTTTTCGTGATAAGGCAAAGTTTCGCCAAAAGCGCCTAAACCCATCTTCCAGCTTCCCGGTTCCGTTAGTGCATCTTTAAACTCGCCACCTATATTCATTTCAGCAATATCACGGCTCCATCCTTCTCTGCTCGCACTTCCCTGATAGCCAAAACCACGGATATAATCTCTTTTATCACCAAATAAATTACGGAAACGCGGTACATAAATACCGTTGGCACGGCGGCCATAATAGTATTTATCCTCAAAACCTTCTACACGGCCATTGGCACCGCAACGGAAATGATGATCCATTAGATTATGCCCCAACTCACCGCTACTGCTGCCCAAACCATCTTGCCAAACGTCGGTAGCAGAATTCATTAATATCCAGGCCGAGTTTAAAGTAGAAGCGTTTAGAAATATTACTTTTGCTTTGTACTCGTAAGTTTTGTTAGTTTCGGCATCGAGCACTTCTACACCTGTTGCTTTTTTGCTGTCTTTATCATACAAAATTTTGGTAACGATAGAAAATGGCCGAAGTGTTAAATTACCCGTAGCCCTAGCTGCCGGCAAAGTAGAAGATTGTGTGCTGAAATAAGCACCAAAAGGGCAACCCAGCCAGCATTTATTACGATACTGACAATTAGTTCTATTTTTAAGTGCTTCGGTAATGTTAGCTGTTCTACCAATTACCATATGGCGCATATCTTTATAATGTGCTTTGATACGCGCGGCAACATCTTTTTCCACAATGTTCATTTCCATTGGCGGCATATAATCGCCATCCGGTAATTGTGCCAAGCCATCGCGGTTTCCGCTGATGCCGGCAAACTTTTCTACATAACTATACCAAGGAGCTAAATCTTTATATCGTATCGGCCAGTCAACTGCAATTCCGTCTTTTGCGTTGGCTTCAAAATCATAATCACTTAAACGGTAAGATTGTCTTCCCCACATCAGGGAACGGCCACCAACATGATAGCCACGAAACCAGTCGAACGGCTTTACCTCTGTGTAAGGACTTTCTTTTTCATTAGTCCAGTAATCCAGATTCATCTCGTTTAGAGTGTAATCACGCCCTAAAACTGGATAATTGCTGATCATTTCCTGAGTTTTTCCTCCACGATGCGGAAACTCCCAGGGTGCTTTATTAGCGTTTACATAATCTTTAACGTGTTCGATATTTTTACCGCGCTCAAGCATAATGGTTTTTAGCCCTTTCTCAGTAAGTTCTTTGGCTGCCCACCCACCAGAAATGCCGGAACCAATAACTATTGCGTCATATACGTTGCTGTCCATAAATCAAGAAAAATTTAAATAGGATGATTGGTTGTTAGGGCTAATGTAGAAATTAGTTTTACAACTTTTATATAAATTTAAAATAGTTTTAAATTTATGCTAGCTTCTAGTAAAAATCTGTTTATAAAACTGATTTATCACAATTACAGCTCAATTTAGTATTACCTAACGCTGACCTATACTCATTTTATATATAGAACTCATAACTTACTTTTGTATTTTAATTACAGATGAGTAAGCACGGAAGAATATTAGTAGCCATGAGTGGCGGAGTGGATAGTTCGGTAGCGGCAGTAATGCTGCACGAACAAGGTTACGAAGTGATTGGCTTAACCATGAAAACCTGGGATTACGCCTCTTCCGGCTCCAACTCCAAAGAAACTGGCTGTTGCAGTTTAGATAGCATAAACGATGCACGCTCGCTAGCCGTTGGCTATGGTTTTCCGCATTATATTCTGGATATCCGTAGCGAGTTTGGCGGTTCTGTTATCAATAATTTTGTGGATGAATATTTGGCTGGCCGCACGCCAAACCCATGCGTGCTTTGCAATACACATATTAAATGGGAGGCTTTATTAAAAAGAGCTGATAAACTGGATTGCGAATTGATTGCAACCGGACATTATGCAAACATCCGGCAGGAAAACAACAGATATGTGATTTCTAAGGGCAGAGATGAACATAAAGATCAATCATATGTACTTTGGGGTGTTTCTCAAAAAAACCTGGCACGCACACATTTTCCGTTAGGTTCTTTTACCAAAGCCGAGATTAAAAACATGGCTTTAGAAATGGGCCAGCTTGAATTAGCTAATAAAAGTGAAAGCTATGAAATCTGTTTTGTACCTGATAATGATTATCGCGCCTTTTTAAAACATCAGGTTGAAGATTTAGAAGAAAAAGTTGCCGGTGGCAATTACGTTTTAACCGATGGAACCGTTGTTGGCAAACATCAGGGTTATCCTTTTTACACGATTGGTCAGCGCAAAGGTTTAGGTATTGCTTTAGGCAAACCGATGTTCGTAACTAAAATCGATCCAAATACGAATACAGTTGTTTTAGGCGAACAAAAAGATTTGGAAAGCAGCGAAGCTTGGGTGCGTGATTTTAATCTGGTTAAATACGATAATTTGCACAATGGTATTGAAGCTGTTAGTAAAATCCGTTACAAAGATTCGGGGATGATGAGTACCGTTACGCAAATGAATGATCATTTAAAGATAGATTTTCATCATAAAGTTGCAGGTATTGCACCGGGTCAATCGGCTGTTTTTTATGAAGGAAACGATTTGCTGGGAGGCGGTTTTTTAATCTGATTAATATCAGCAGTAATGCTTCTTTTATTGATACTTTTTTTGGAGGTGCCGGTTAATCATATTTTTAATCACAAATAAATATTGTGTTTAGCGTATGTATATGTTTCCTTTGCAGAAATTAAATCCAATTAATGGCAAAAAATTTACTGATAGTTGAGTCTCCGGCAAAAGCGAAAACGATTGAAGGGTATCTTGGAAAAGACTTTACAGTGAAATCAAGTTACGGGCACATTCGCGATTTAGTGAAATCCGATGATGCCATTGATGTTGCTAACGGATTTGTACAGAAATACGAAGTTCCTGCTGATAAAAAGCAGATTGTAAGCGAGTTGAAAAAACTGGCTAAAGAAGCAGACATTGTTTGGCTTGCTTCGGATGAGGACCGCGAAGGTGAAGCTATTTCTTGGCATTTGTTTGAAACGTTGGGTTTGAAAGATGCCAATACACGCCGCATCGTTTTTCATGAAATCACCAAACCGGCTATTTTAAAAGCCATAGAATCTCCGCGGAAAATAGATTACAATTTAGTAAACGCACAGCAAGCACGCCGCGTTTTAGATCGTTTGGTTGGTTTTGAGCTTTCTCCGGTTTTATGGAAAAAAATCAAACCTTCCCTTTCTGCAGGCCGTGTACAATCTGTTGCCGTGCGTTTAATTGTAGAGCGCGAACGTGAGATTAATAAATTTAAACCGGAAGCGGCTTACCGCACTACTGCTGTTTTTACCACCGGAAAAAATAAAGAAAACTTTAAAGCAGAGTTGCCAACGCGTTTTATCCAGCAAAATGATGCAGAGAAGTTTTTGCAGGATTGCGCCGATGCTGTTTTTACCGTCAATAGTTTAGAAACCAAACCTTCAAAACGCGCTCCGGCTGCACCGTTTACCACTTCTACTTTGCAGCAGGAAGCCAGTAGAAAACTTGGTTTTTCGGTTTCCAGAACGATGGCCTTAGCGCAGCGTTTGTACGAAGCTGGGAAGATTACTTACATGCGTACCGATTCGGTTAATTTATCAGATACAGCTTTAGAGGCAGCCGCAAAAGAAATCAATTCTGCTTATGGCGATAAATATTATCATTCTAGAAAATACAAAACCAAATCGGCTGGTGCGCAGGAAGCACACGAAGCCATTCGCCCAACATATTTTAATAAACATAGCACAGATGGTGATCCGGCAGAAATTCGTCTGTATGAATTGATTTGGAAACGCGCCATCGCTTCGCAAATGAGTGAAGCTTTATTCGAAAAAACTACTGCTAAAATCAGCATCTCTACCAGAAAAGATGAGCTGGTTGCTAACGGCGAAGTTTTAAAGTTTGACGGTTTTTTAAAAGTTTACTTAGAATCATCCGATGAAGAAGAGGAAACTAAAGCCGACGACAATAGCGAAAATGCTATTTTACCGCCGCTTGCAAAAGGCCAACAATTAAATCTTCGTGATTTAAATGCAACAGAACGCTTTAGCCGTCCGCCAGCACGAAATACTGAAGCCAGTTTGGTAAAAAAATTGGAAGAACTAGGTATCGGCCGCCCGTCAACCTACGCTCCTACTATTTCTACCATACAAAATCGTGGTTATGTAGTGAAAGAAGATCGCGAAGGCAAAACCCGTAATTATTTTGTCTTAACGCTGGCCAATAAAAAAGTAGTTAAAGACCAAAAATCTGAAATTACGGGCGCAGAAAAATCAAAATTATTTCCTACTGATATTGGTGCAGTTGTTAATGATTTTTTAGTGCAGCATTTTAACGGAATTGTAGATTTCCACTTTACAGCCGGTGTAGAAAAGCAGTTTGATGAAATTGCACAAGGTTTGGAAGACTGGACCAAAATGCTGAAAAAGTTTTATGATCCTTTCCATTTGGAAGTAGAAGAAACTATCAAAACTGCCGATCGGACACGCGGCGAACGGGAATTAGGCACCGATCCAAAAAGCGGAAAAAAAATGACTGTCCGCATTGGCCGTTACGGCCCATTTGTGCAAATAGGCGAAGCGGTTGAAGGCGAAGAAAAACCTGCTTATGCCAGCTTGCGAACCGGTCAAATGATCGAAACAATTACGCTGGAAGAAGCACTGGAACTTTTTAAACTTCCTAAAAAAATTGGTGCTTTTGAGGATCAGGACATGACGGTTGCCATCGGTAAGTTCGGGCCGTACGTCCGCCATAACAGTGCGTTTTTTTCGCTGCCAAAAGGCGTTGATCCGTTGGATGTGGATGAAGAAGCCGGTATCGAAATTATAAAAAATAAACGCCAGGCCGATAGAGATAAGCTGATCAAATCTTTTACAGAAGATGAGGAAATGCGTATCGAAAATGGCCGTTGGGGCCCATATATTAAATTTGGAAAGCTCAACGTAAAAATCCCGAAAGGAAAAGAACCGGAAGAACTTTCGTATGCAGATTGCAAAGCATTGGCCGATGCGGTCGAAAAAGACACTAAAAAGCCAGCCAAAAAAGAAGTTAAAAAACCGGCTATAAAAGAAGCTAAAAATCCAGTTGTAAAAGAAGCCAAAAAGCTAGTTAAAAAAGCTGTCAAAAAGAAATAATTTAAACCTGTTTGAGCAACATTCAAACAGGTTCATTTTTGATAATTAAATGTTAAAAGACCTCCCACAGAATATAGTTGAAGATGTAGCCGTTGCCGTAGCACTGGAAAGCGAAAGCCCGGAAAGTAAAATCTGGTACGTTTATTTGATCAACCTGAAAAAACAGGAAATTGAAAACGCGCTAGTTACGTCGCGCGGTTATGGCCACAAAGATGGCGAAGAGGTAAAAACTTCTACTTTGCGCCATGCCTTTCCACTTATTGTTGCCCAAAGTTTTACGTTGATCGAACCCATTGCGGAAGAAACTTTTGGCTTAGCTAATGAATATTGGCTGAGTTATTACATCAACGGCCAGATTTACGATAAGAAATTTATTTTTTTGCCGGAAAGTATTGTTGAATCTAATTTTATCCGTTTACCAATTTTGAACAAACCGGGCGTAATGATTAGGTAAGGAAAAAGCCACAAGCTTTTAGCTTTTAGCAAACAGCTTTAAAAGTAGGTGATAAAAGAAGTATTAAGTATTTCAATTAAGTTGTCAGTATATCGCTCTAATTATCAGTTATCAATAATACTTCGTTTATCACCTAAATTTCTGATATCAATCTCCTTCTCCACCACATTGTAAGTTTAATTCACATTTATTCTTTATCAACTGCTTCTAATTATCTTTGCAGTATGAATACAGCAGAACTGTTAGACCGCGCCCTTCAGTTTGAATTTTTAACAATTGAAGAAGGTCTTTTTCTTTACAATAATGCATCAACTGCAGAGCTGATGTTTACGGCAAATGAATTAAGAAAAATACAGGTTCCGCATGGTAAAGTTACCTGGCAAATTGACAGAAATGTAAATACTACCAATGTTTGTATTGCCAATTGTAAGTTCTGCAATTTTTTCCGCCGGCCGGGACATGCAGACAGTTACATTACAGATATTGAAACATACAAGCAAAAAATTGAGGAAACTTTTCGTTTTGGCGGAGACCAACTATTGCTTCAAGGCGGCCATCATCCGGATTTAGGTTTGCAGTTTTATGTTGATTTATTTTCTCAGCTAAAACAGCTTTATCCTGATTTGAAACTGCATTCTTTAGGTCCGCCCGAAATTGCACACATTGCAAAATTAGATAAGTTAACACATACAGAAGTTTTATCAGCATTAAAAGAAGCAGGTTTGGATTCGCTTCCGGGCGCTGGCGCAGAAATTTTGAATGATCGTGTCCGCAGATTAATCTCCAAAGGAAAATGTGGCGGAAAAGAGTGGCTGGATGTAATGCGTGCAGCGCATCAGCTTAATCTTCCAAGCTCGGCCACGATGATGTTTGGCCATGTAGAAACCCTGGAAGAACGTTTTGAACATTTGGTTTGGATACGCGAAGTACAAGCCGAAAAACCTGCTGAAGCTTACGGTTTTGTAGCATTTATTCCTTGGCCATTTCAGGATGACGGAACTTTATTACGAAAAGTACGTGGCATTACCAACAATGTAAGCGGAAACGAATATATCCGGATGATTGCATTAAGCCGGATTATGCTGCCGAATATCAAAAACATCCAAGCATCATGGTTAACTGTTGGAAAGCAAGTTGCACAACTTTGTTTGCAAGCTGGCGCAAATGATTTTGGTTCGATTATGATTGAAGAAAACGTGGTTTCTGCAGCTGGTGCGCCGCATCGTTTTACCGCAAAAGGCATTCAGGATGCAATTTTGGAAACTGGATTTGAACCGCAATTGCGTAACCAAAAATACCAATGGCGAGAACTTCCGGTACAATTGGAAGAACAGGTAATCAATTACTAAAAATTTGAATGCTTCTTTTAGGCAGGTTTTTTCAGAAATATTATTAAACACCTCGATTTTTAGGTGCTAAAAGAAGCATCAACTATATACAGATAAAATTATATAAGTTGTTTATATACTTCTGATTACCAGAATCTTCTCGGGCAAATAACTTTGTAAGCATTATTCAGCATAATACCCAGAATAATCTCGTGCGTTCCGTTGCTTACTGTATTTAGGTTTGATGTTGTGAAATCATAAGCATAACCAAAGTTTAAAAAGCTGCCTACATTTATACCGGCCATGGCGGCAAAAGCATCATTTTTACGGTACGATCCTCCTATCCAGAATTTATCCTGGAAAGCCATTTTCAGATTTATATCAAACGTACTTGGCACCGGTTTTACATACTTAAACATCACCGAAGGCAAAAGTGTAATATCATCTGCTAAAAACAGTTTCACGCCTCCGGTTACAAAGTAATGCGGAACGGTTTTGCTCTGATTATAACTTGAATTGGAAGAAAAATACAAAGTTTGCGGCAAAACCTGCTGGGCAGAAACGCCAAAGAAATAGGTTGATGAATAAGCCCAAATGCCGGCACCTAAATCTGGCTTTAACTGATTTGTATTGCCGTTTGCAATAGCCGGATCAAGCGCGTTCTCCAAAGTAATTTCACTTGTATTTAACTTGATGCTAGCCAAACCAGCAGAAACTCCTAAAGCCAAATTTAAAGTGCTGCTGATTCCGAGATGATAAGCGTAAGTCAGGTTGTAATTACTTTGTGTAATCGGACCAGCTTTATCAGAAACTACTGTAATTCCGATACCATGATGTGGCTCCGCCGCACGATAATCTTGTACATAAGAGCGACTCATCGGATCTTCTCCGTTTGATGGCTGGCTCATGGCATCACCTTGTATAAATTTACTTCCTAAAGGCATATGCGCCGTAAAATATGTAGTAACCGGTGCACCTTCTAATCCGCTCCATTGGTTTCGATAACCGGCTTTTATATCGGTATAATTTTCAATTCCGGTAATAGCAGGATTAATCAGGTAATTATTGAAAATATATTGCGTGTATTGCGGTTTTTGCTGTGCAAAAGTGCAAACTGAACTCAAAAACAGTAAAAAAGTAAAAATAGATGTCTTCATAGATTATCTGATAATCGTTATCGGGCCGGCTGTTTTACTTCTTCCGCTGCCCGGAGTAATGATATAATAATAAGTACCAACGGGTAATTCTGCTCCTTTGTAATGGCCGTCCCACGGTGTCGTATATCCTTTAGAATAATAAATTCTCTCACCATAACGGTTAAAAACTTCTACTATTACCTCTGTATATGCATCTAAATATTTAATGTTCCAAGTATCATTTACGCCATCATTGTTTGGAGTAAATGTATTTGGAATTATCGGTATTTTTAACACATTTATGGTTATTTCATCAGCACTGGTACAGCCGCTTGCAGATGTTACCGTCAATTTATAAATAGTATTTATAACCGGACTTGCAATCGGATTTTTGATATTATCATGATCTAAACCAACTGCTGGAGTCCATTTATACTGCAAGTTGTTACCTGAAACTGTTGGGTTTAAAGTTATAGTGTTTCCTTCCAGCAATGAAATATCTTTTCCTGCATCTACTTTTGGTGTTGGATTGATGATAATTTGCTTGCTGATGGTATCTGCGCAACCATTAGTTGCTGTAAAAATATAGCTGATCGTTTGCGTACCAATTCCTGCTGCAGATGGATTGAACAATCCGGTTGCACTAACACCTTTACCTGTAAAAATACCCGTTCCGGTATATCCGTGCAATTCTGCAGCTACAATTTGAAATGGCGTTGTTTCTGCACAAATTTGAGTTGGAAGTGTTACCGATACTTCCGGGTTTGCTTTTATCGTGATGACTTGCATTTTCTCATCCACACAAGTTATCCCAGAATAAGTGCGCATCAAAACGGTATAATTTACAGTTGCCGGCGTATAAAAAGTAGAGTATTGGTGCTGATATAACTTATCCGGTGCAGGATTTTCATCTGTTTCAAATTGATCGGGGTGATTGATCAAATCATAATACATCACCACTTTAGTGAAATTGCCGAAATCCAGCGTTGATGTGTTTCTGATCAAAACTGCATTTTTACTGCATAATCCTGCTAAATTTAGCACAGTAAAATCAGCTTTCGGTACAGCACCATTTACTGTAAAATTAATGGTGGTATCAGCAGAACATCCATCAGCAGAAGTTACTGTTAATTTTACCTGATAATCTGCTGCGCGGGTGTATTTATGCTCTGGGTTTTTTTGGCTTGAAGTGTTTGGATTAGCAGTAGTTGCGGCGGCATCACCAAAATTCCATAAATAAGTAAACCCTGATTCTGTACCATTGCTGATGCTGCTTTTATCGGTAAATTTTGCGAAAGCATCTGAAAGGCAAATTTCAGGTATTGCAAAATTAGGAACTGGTTGCGGATGAACTACAACAGGAATAATTACCGGATCACTATGACAACCAAAATTGCTATAAGTAATCAACTGCACATTGTAGTTTCCAATTGCTTTATATGTATGCTGAAACGGTGCATTACTGGTTTGGATTTGCTTGCTTCCATCACCAAAAGTCCAAACCCACTGTAAAATATTACCTTCTGAAGAAATTGACTGATCAGTAAAAGTAATTTCTTTAGTTACACAATTTGGATTGGAAACCATAAACTTACCAACAGGCTTAGCGTAAATATGTATTTTTTGTGAATCTAAAACCGAAGTACAACCATTAGAATTGGTTACCAGTAATGTAGTTATAAAATTTCCGGGCTGATTATAAACATGTGTTGGATTTTGCAAAGTTGAAGTTCCACCATCACCAAAATTCCAGACCCAAGTTTTTATCGTTGCGCCAACGCCTGTACTTTTATCTGTAAAACCTAACGTATCCGATTGGCAATTTTCTGTTTTTGACACAAAATCAGCCACCGGATTATCGTAAACCGTAAACACAATATCAACATCTTCGTAAGAACCACAAGCATCGGCAATAGTATTAAAAGCTTTAACTTTTACATCATATACGCCTGCTTTGGTATAAACAACCGTTTTAGGATAATCGTAAGTATATAAAGTTTTACCATCTTTTACGGTTTGTGCAACTAGTTTTGGGTTGCTGTCTTTATAAACTGGGTCGCCGTTTTCCGGTGTCCAAATTAGTTGTGCCGTTTGATAAGGCAAAGTGACTTCCAGCTTTAAATTTTCGCCTACACAGGAACTTGCCAAAGTATCGCCCAATACATTTTTTACCTGCACAAATTCATTCAAGTTTTTTAAATTAGTTCCAGCCGAGTAACCATAAGATTCTGCATTACCGAAACCGTAAGCGATCGCATTAAAACCATCTGACGCTTTGATATTGTGCGTTCCTGAAGAAACCTTAAATTGTCCGTAAGCATAAGCCGCGTTTCCGGGTACAGGTTTAAACCCGCCTGTTGCTGTGCCATCAATTGTAAAACTGGAAGCTGCTGTAGCAGATATAATTACATTGATATAACTTTGCAAAATTTGATAAGCTGACGGCGAGTAAAGCGTAACATTATTTATGCTTTGTTCAATCGGGTTGAGGTAAATCATCTCCGGGTCGCCAACATCAGAAGTAACCCGAATTCCACTTAAAGAATTTCCCTGCGTAACTGCGTATTGAACTACTTGTATCGGTTTATCAGCAGAAATAATATTGGGCGCAGTACTATTAAATTCGTAATAAAAACCATTGGTAAAAGAAGCACTACTCAAAACCGATCCGTTTAAATTTACCTGGGTTGAGGGATCGCTGATTACGATACGATACGTATCATAAGGCCGGTTGCTTAACGGTGCAGTGATGTAATTTTTGCCCCAGGATGCGGTTGGATAAACCTGCTGAAAAAGGTTGTCTGCCGAAGTAACAGGCGATCCAATATAAATTTTACTACTGCCCGAAAAAACCGCAATCCGTTTACAAACATTTGTACCCGAACTGATGGAACGAATGCGTGTTCCAGTTAAATCTGTTGCAGATAATCCCTGGTAAACTTCTCCTTTTTGTAAAGTTAAGGTAAAAGGAGTATTTGCCGGTCGGCCACTATTTAAACTTGCCGTAGGTGTAATTTCTACCGTGGTTGTATCTTCGGTGGCTACTACAGCAAAACTGGAATAGCAATTGGCTTCGTTTGATCTTTGTGTGTAGTTGATGGAATAATAATCTTTTGCAAGTGTGTTTACTGGTAAAAGTAAGGTTGCACCTGATACGTTTGAAGCATAAATGTGGGCATAAACCACAATTGCACTGGCAGCAGTGATATGAATCCCTTTTCGGGACTGGCCTTCTGTACCTAAAAAAGCTGATTGGGGCATCGTAACAACTGTTACCTGGTTGGCCGTTACGGAAAACCCTTGCGAGTAACTGCCATCTGCAACAGTTATTGTGCCTGTTGTACTAACGTCAGAAGTTAAATATAAGCTCATCTGGCAGGGCGTATTACTGGTAACACCCCGAATATTGGCCATGTAAGCAGTATAAAATTCTGTGCCTTTATTGGATTGTGCAAAAGCAGAAAAAGTATATCCTGATAAGAGAAAAAAAGAAAAAATACAGCAGAAGAAAATTTTTATCATACTGTTTTTATAAGCTCAATTCTGCTGTTCACAATTGTTTTTATAGTAACCTATTTATTTTTAAGGCGTACAAATGGAGAAAAATACGAGAGATTATGCTCATCTGTTCACTGATATTTTTCCTTTATAAAAAAGCTTTTTTATCTAAAAAAGCTTCCTAATCTACTAACTAAAAATCAGTTTAAAATACAAAATCCCAAATATTAATAATTTGAGATTTTCAATTAATTGATAAATATAATTTTTATTCTGAAAGATAATTCAGCACAACAACGCTGGCATTTTCGAAAAATTATTTTAAATCAACCGCTAAAAACATCCGGTAAAACAGTATTACAACATTCCTTTTAAAACCTGCCATACATTTTCTGCTACAATTTTAGCACCTTTTGCCGTTGGATGAATGCCATCGCGCTGATTTAAATCTCTGATTCCGGCTACGTTTTCTAACAGAAACGGAACTAATTGCATGTTGTTCTTTTGAGCCAGTCGCGGAAATATCACTTTAAAATTATCAGCATATTTGGCGCCCATATTTGGCGGAACCTGCATTCCGGTTAGCATCAGTTTTGCTTTCGGGTATTTTGCTTTTACCTGATCAATAATGGCCTGTAAATTTACTTCCGTTTCTGCAACCGGGATGCCGCGCAAACCATCATTCGCGCCCAATTCTAAGATAAAAACATCAACCGGTTGCTTCAAAGTCCAGCCAATTCTGTTTTTTCCGTCTGATGTGGTTTCTCCGCTTAAACCGCCGTTAACTGCTTTATAAGGCAATTTCAGCGAATCTATTTTTTGCTGGATGATAGATGGAAATGACTCACCTGCCGGATCCTCCAAACCATAACCAGCCGTTAAACTATTCCCAAAAAACAGGATATTTTTTTGCTGATTGGTTTGAGCTGATACTTCTTTTACTGTATCTTTTTCTTGATCAGCATTTTGTTTGGCTTTATTTCCACATCCGTAGAAAGTAAAAATTAAAATGAAGGACAGGAATGGGAAAAATCTTTGCATAAAGGCGTAACAAAATTGCTGAAATAAATTCTTAAACATACCGCTGACATTTAAGTTTAGCTTTAAACGTATATTTCCACTCATTTAATATTCCTTCAGCTTGAACAATATCCTCAAAATAGAAAACCTCACCAAAACCTACAAAAGTGCAGGCAATACTTTAACTGTTTTAAACAATATTAATTTTTCTGTGGAAGAAGGTTCCACTTTTTCCATCGTTGGCCCTTCCGGAAGCGGAAAAACAACTTTACTTGGTTTGTGTGCCGGTTTAGATCGTTCCACTTCCGGTTTGGTAGAACTTAACGGCGTTCGTTTAGATAATTTAGGCGAAGATGAACGCGCTCAGGTTCGTAATCAATATGTAGGTTTTATTTTCCAGAATTTCCAACTGCTGCCAACATTAACTGCTTTAGAAAACGTAATGGTTCCATTGGAGTTGCGCGGAGAGAAAAACACACGCGCCCGTTCTATGGATTTGCTGGAAAAAGTTGGTTTGGCCAATCGCAGTCACCACTATCCTACCCAACTTTCTGGTGGCGAGCAGCAGCGGATTTCTTTGGCGCGCGCGTTCTCCAATCAACCCAAAATCTTATTTGCTGATGAACCAACTGGAAATTTAGACGCCGAAACCAGCGAAAAAATGGTCAAACTTTTGTTCGATTTGAACCGCGAAAGCGGAACCACTTTAATTTTGGTTACGCACGATATGGAACTGGCTTCCAAAACGCAGCGCATCATCCGCATAAAAGGCGGGAATTTAATTTCCGACGAGAAAACTGCTGCAATTTAAGTACTTCTTTTATCGATACTTTTTAATGAATAACGAACCTGTTAATTATAAACGGCCGATTAATTTTGGCTGGTTGCTGCAAATGGCCTGGCGCGACAGCCGCAAAAACCGTTCGCGCTTGTTCCTGTTTATTTCTTCTATTGTTTTGGGAATTGCCTCGCTGGTTGCCATCTATTCTTTTGGTTTTAATTTGAGGCAAGATATTGATAATCAGGCAGCAGAATTAGTTGGCGCCGATTTGGTGATCTCCGGAAATAAACCGGTTTCTCCGCAGATACAGAAATTGGTTGATTCGCTTGGCGACCGAAAATCTACGCAACGCAGCTTTGTTTCGATGGTTTTGTTTACCAAAAGCCAGGGAACACGTTTGGTAGAAGTGCGCGCGCTGGAAGGCGAATTTCCGTATTACGGCTCGATAGAAACTACACCGGTTTCAGCAGCAAAAATTTTCCGGAAAAACAAACAAGTGCTGGCCGACCGCAACCTGATGCTGCAATTTAACGCACATCCTGGCGATTCTTTAAAAATTGGAAACGTAACTTTTGCCATTGCCGGAATATTAGACAAAGCACCCGGCCAAACCAGTTTAGCTGCTTCAGTTGCGCCGGTAATTTATATGCCGATGGCTTATTTGCAGCAAACCGGTTTGATGGCTCGTGGAAGCCGAATCAATTACAGTTACTTTTTTAAATATGACCGACCGGAAAATATTGAAAAACTAACGCCTAAAATTGAACCGCGGCTGGATAAAGAAGATTTGAACCTGCAAACCGTAGCTTCCCAAAAAGAACAAACTTCGCGCTCTTTTGAGGATTTAACGCGTTTTCTGGCTTTGGTTGGCTTTGTGGCTTTGCTTTTAGGTTGTATTGGTGTGGCCAGTTCTATCCATATTTATGTGCGCGAAAAGCTAAAAGCCATTGCCATAATGCGCTGTTTAGGCGTAAAATCTACTGAAGCTTTTTTGATTTATCTGATCCAGATTGTAATTATCGGCTTTATCGGTTCTGTTATTGGTGCCGCTTTAGGAACAGTTATCCAGCAATTACTGCCAATTGCTTTTAAAGATTTTCTGCCGATTGATATCACGGTCAATATTTCCTGGTCGTCCATCGGAACAGGTATTTTGCTTGGGGTAGTTATTTCCCTGCTGTTCGCTTTGCTGCCTTTAGTTTCGGTGCGCAATATTTCCCCGCTAAATACTTTACGTATATCTGATGAATCCGCAGATACCAAACGCGATCCGCTGAAATGGTTGGTTTACGCTTTGATTCTCGCTTTCATTGTCGGCTTTACTTATCTGCAATTAAAAGACTGGAAACAAGCTATTGCTTTCACTGCGTTTGTGCTACTCGCCTTTCTGGTGCTTACCGGTTTGGCAACTTTAATTATGTGGCTACTCAAAAAGTTTTTGCCTTTGTCCTGGAGTTATCTGTTCCGGCAAGGTTTTGCCAATTTGTACCGACCAAATAATCAAACTATTATTTTGCTGGTTTCTATTGGTTTGGGTACTGCTTTTATCAGCACTTTATTTTTTATCCAGTCGATATTATTGAGCAGGATCAATCTATCTTCCGGCGAAAGTCAACCTAATTTAATCTTATTTGATATCCAAAGCAACCAGCAAAAACAGGTGGTAGATTTAACCAGACAACAGCATTTGCCGGTGATGGGAATGGTGCCAATCGTAACCATCCGCTTGCAAGAGCTGAATGGAAAAACTGCTGAAGTTTATAAAAAAGATACTTCTTTAAAAGTTCCGAAACCAGTTTTTAGTCGGGAATATCGTGTTTCCTACCGTGATACACTGGTTTCTTCGGAGAAAATAAACAAAGGAAACTGGATCGGCAAAGCCCAAGCAAACGCAATTATCCCAATTTCGATTGAAGAAAAATACGCTGAGAAAAACCACTTGAAACTTGGTGATAAAATGCTGTTTAATGTACAAGGCGTAAACATGGAAACTAAAATTACCAGTTTCCGCAAAGTAAACTGGAACCGTATTCAAACCAACTTTCTGGTATTGTTTCCAAAAGGCGTTTTAGAGCAGGCACCGCAATATTTTGTGTTTACTACGCATGTGCCTTCTGCTTCGGCTTCCGCCAAATACCAACAGGCTATCGTAAAGTCTTTTCCAAATATTTCTGTTATTGATTTGGCTTTGGTACTGAAACTGCTGGATGATATTTTAGGAAAAATTAGTTTTGTGATCCGTTTTATGGCTGGTTTCAGTATTGTTACCGGTTTAATTGTGTTGGTTGCTTCCGTGCTGATCAGTAAATACCAGCGCATCCAGGAAAGTGTTTTGCTGCGGACTTTAGGTGCCAGCAAAAGACAAATTTTAATTATCACCGGACTGGAATACTTTTTCCTGGGTGCAATTGCAGCTTTAACCGGCATTTTAATTTCCGTTCCGGGAAGCTGGGCTTTGGCTAAATACAGTTTTGATATGACGTTTTCGCCGCCGTTACTGCCGGTTGTCATCCTGTTTTTTGTAGTCGCGCTGATTACTGTTTTTATCGGCCTTTTTAACAGCCGAGGTGTTTTGAACAAACCACCGCTGGAAGTATTGCGATCAGACGTTTGATAAAATATTAATCTTTTCTTAAAAAATTTTGTAACCATGCTTCAAACCTTTCCGTAGAAGTAAGTGGTTTTAGAAATATATTGGTTAATGTTCTGTTTTAGTTAAATCCTCATCTGAAAAGGTGGGGATTTTTTTGTTGGATAAATATTACCATTATCACATTAAAATCCGTGATACCACCTCAATAAAAGAGTGTTTTTACGCTTTTCAACTCAAAAATCCATGATGACTTTTATAAAAATTAAAATCAATCATCATGGATCAAGTTCTTTATTGGAACGAGGTTGCTTTAGAAGCAAATCGGGTAAGTTTTACAGACAAAGACAAAAGCGAACAAGGAGGACCAACCTTAAGTTCGCGGGCATTAGGCATTATCCATATTGCCATGCACGATGCCTATGTTGGATCATCAAATACGACTACGTTTCCAGCTTACTTAGGTAGCTTGTTGCCTATGAAGCCTGCACCAAGTTCAGCAGACCCGTCAGCCGCAGTGGCAGGAGCAGCACACACAACATTAATATCACTTTATCCAAAACAAAAATCTTTTTTTGATAGTAAATTAAACACAATACCACATATCCTTACCGGAAAAGAACAAGGATATCAATATGGATGTATGGTTGCAAAAACTATTTTAGAATTAAGAAAAAATGATCCGGGAAATGGTGATGCCAATCCCGGTAACCCAAACGACAGGTACATACCGCATGTTGGCAAAGGAAAACATAAATCTGATCCTGATAATGCTCAGGGATTTTTAGGTCCTTTTTATGGCGGTTCAAAATTATTTTCGGCCACTACCAGACATGCTTTGAATGCACCGCCTTTTTTGTCCACGAATACTCCTCTTGTGTATAATGGTGATTACATAAGGGCACTTGAAAATGTGAGAGAAAAAGGTATCGCTCCTGATTTGATGGGTACTTTACCTAATCCTAACGCTAAAAGAACTGCAAATGAATCATTAATCGGTATTTTTTGGGCTTATGATGGTTCTAATAGTATTGGTACGCCTCCAAAATTGTATAATCAAATTGTACGGGCACTG
Organism: Janthinobacterium lividum; assembly: GCA_050955045.1. Lineage (GTDB taxonomy): Bacteria > Bacteroidota > Bacteroidia > Sphingobacteriales > Sphingobacteriaceae > Mucilaginibacter_A. The sequence continues at coordinate 56,842 of JBPBQV010000020.1, forward strand.
GCAATGAACAATCATGATATAAAAGATCATTCAGATCTCTCAGGAAATAAATTTTTCAAGGATGAATTTGAAAGAAATGTAAGATTGTTTGCGTTGGTAAACATTGCGTTGGCTGATGCAGGTATTTTGGCGTGGGAGCAAAAATATGTACACAATTTTTGGCGTCCGGTAATAGGCGTTAGAGAGCATGACAAATCAATGGGTTCAACCGGTATTGGTAACAATCAAATTGATGCTCATTGCGATCCGATGTGGCTTCCTTTGGGTGCGCCAAAATCTAACAACGATGGCAGTAAAAACTTCACCCCAGATTTTCCTGCCTATCCATCAGGCCATGCTACTTTCGGTTCTGCTTCTTTACATATTGCCCGATTATTTTTTGGTGTAGCAAAGGGAGATAAGAATAGCGATGGTTTATTTAGAAATTGTTATATTATTTCGGACGAACTTAATGGGGTTACTAAAGATAATAACGGTACGATCAGGCCATCCCACGTCAGAAACTTTCCAAATGGTTTATGGGAAATGATTATTGAAAATGCTTTAAGCAGAATTTATTTAGGTGTTCACTGGTCTTTCGATGCATTTAAAACAAACCCAGATAATGTAACTCCAGTTTTAGGGCAAAGTGTTGGTGGTGTGGATTTAGGATTAGCGATTGCAGAAGATATATTTTTCAATTCTAAATTAACAAAATCAACTGCTTAAGCGTAACAAAAAATTTCGCCTTATTATAGTTCTGAATTGCAATTTGATCTTTTGGATCAAGCATTTTCAATCGTTTCAAACCAATAAAATCTAACACCAATTTTACACCGATAAAAGAAGCATCAACCTTTTCCCTCGAAAACTATTTTCCATAAAATAAATATTTTTCAGAAACCTGTAACCTTGCTTCAAATGATGTCGTACAAGTAAGTGGTTTTAGAAATATATTGGTTAATGTTCTGTTTTAATTAAATCCCTGCTTTGCAAAAGGCAGGGATTTTTTTTGATCAATTATTTTCTACACTAATTCTACTATTTTGGAATGCTGTTTTTATCGCCTAAAAATCATCAACTAAGTTTTTAATAGGAGAATTTCTATTACTTTTAGCCATGCGTTTTTTCTTATATTTCTGGCTGATAATAATTGTTCCTGTAATTTCTTTTGCACAAACCGGCACCATCACCGGAAAAGTTACCGCAATCGATACTAAAAGTCCGTTGGCAAAAGCAAGTGTGTTTTTAAGTAACGCTACTTTCGGAACAGTTACTGCGGATGACGGAACTTTCACCCTAAATGGCGTAAAACCCGGCCAGTACGAACTGGTAGTTTCGATTTTAGGTTACGAGAATTTTTCGCAAAGTATATTGGTTGGAGAAAAACCGCAACAATTGGTTATCGAAATGATTCCGCGACCCATCCAGATGAAAGAAGTAATCATCACCACAAACGTTAATTGGAAAAAAAATTATGCTTTGTTTGTGAAGGATTTTATCGGCACTTCTGCCAATTCCAAGTTGTGCAAAGTCATCAATCCGCATTCGGTAAATCTAATTTATCATAAAAAAACACAAACGCTGGAAGCTTCTACGGATGAATTTCTGGTAGTCGAAAATAAAGCTTTGGGTTACCGCGTGCGTTTTTTGGTCAATCAATTTTCAAGCAATTCACTCACGAATGAAATCCGGTATTCCGGACAGGTTTTGTTTGAGGAACTGAAAGGAAGCAAAACACAATTGCAAAAATGGAAACTAAAACGACAGGAAGCTTATTATGGTTCGAGTATGCATTTTTTCCGGTCGCTTTCTCGCCAGAACTTGCAGCAACAAGGTTTCGTAATGTATCAATTGCAGCGAAAACCTAATCCAAAACGTTTGCCGGAAGCTTTGATCCGGCAAAAATATGAACAGTTTAACGGAAGCAATAACCGCGATTCTGTAAATTACTGGAACCAGATGGCACAACAGCCGCGCTTTATTGAAAACCTGTTTAAAGAGCCGTTGAAAATAGAAGATGTGTTGCGAAATACAGATCAGGCAGGATTATTTGCGCTTACTTTTCCTGATTTGCTGTATGTGGTTTATACCAACAAGCATGATGAAAAAATTACAAACGATATTTACCGTCCGCTGAATATGGAAAATTATGCGGTAAGCTTGATTAATTTGTTTAAGCCATATGCTTTGTTTGATTTAAACGGCGTGGTGGTTTCGCAACAAAGCACCTTATTTGAAGGAGATTGGGCCAACGATAAACTGGCCGAACTGGTTCCGGTAGATTATACGCCATAAAAGAAGCATCTGGCAAAATTACGCTTCGGTTTCCGGTTCCTGTTCCTGCTGTTTTCTGAACTGGTTACGCTGCCAGGAAATCCGTGCTTTCCGTTCCCGAACGTTACTGATCAGGGTTTTGTAATGAACCAGATACGTAATCAGCAAAGCAATTAAACAACCACCGATAACGCCGGAAGCTCTTTCTACCGCTACCTGCCAGAAATATCGTCCCGATTCATGAATACAGATAATTACCACTGAAGCCAGCGCAGAACGTGTAGCAACCTGCAGTTTCAGCAATTCGCATATCACCAGCACAATTACTACACCCAAACAAATCATAATCAATGCCGGTGGATGGATAAAAAATAAAAGTAAACCCGTGCTCGCTCCTACCAGATTGGCTTTAATGCGTACTTCGGCCAAAGTAATCGCATCTTTTCCTTCGGGAGAAAGCACTAATAAAATGGAAACCATACTCCATGCACCACTTTCCGGATAAGCACGGTAAATTATAAAACCAATGATTGCGCCGATCAGGCATTTTAAAATGTACAGTAAAAAATCTATTTGTTTCTGATCCATGCAAAATTGCTAAGCGGCTTTTTAAATTTGAACAACCTTTTGTCTGCTTGATTAAACCTGATTTTAAAATCCTAAGATTTATGTGCTAAAAGAAGCATTACTTCAGCGTCAAAATTAGCTATTAAACGTAATATTCCTGTATCTATCCTGCTCAAATAACGTAAATTATGCCTGATAAAACGTACCTTTGCGGCAATGATTGCAATTAATGATTTAACTTACGAAATTGGTTCCAGAGCGTTATACGACGAAGCCAACTGGCACATAAAACCAGGCGAAAAAATTGGTTTGATTGGTGCCAACGGAACCGGAAAAACGACTTTGCTGAAACTGATTGTAGGCGATTTAAAACCTACTTCGGGTACTATTTCCAAATCTAAAGAACTGACTATCGGTTACTTAAACCAAGATTTGCTTTCTTACGCTTCTGATAAAAGTATTCTGCATGTAGCGATGGAAGCTTTTGAGCGCCAGAACCAGTTGCACGACGAAATTGAAGCATTGCTGAAAAAACTGGAAACCGATTATTCGGAAGATGTTTTACATAAATTAAGCGATAAACAAAGCGAATTTGAAGCTTTGGACGGTTACAATATCGAATACAAAGCACACGAAATTCTGGCCGGTTTAGGTTTTGGTGAAGCTGAAACGCAACGTAAACTAAGTACTTTTTCCGGGGGATGGCGGATGCGTGTGATGCTGGCTAAAATCCTGTTGCAGGCTCCTGATATTTTGTTGCTGGATGAGCCAACCAATCACTTGGATTTACCTTCTATCCAATGGCTGGAAGATTATTTGAGAGCTTTTGAAGGTGCGGTTGTGATCGTTTCCCACGACAGGTGGTTTTTGGATAAAGTAATCAACAAAACGGTAGAATCCCGCAAAGGAAAACTAAATGTTTACTCGGGCAATTATACTTTTTATGTAGAAGAAAAACAGTTGCGCGGCGAAATCCAGAAGGGAGAATTTAAAAACCAGCAGGCAAAAATCAAACAGGAAGAACGGTTGATCGAGCGTTTTCGTGCAAAAGCTTCCAAAGCAAAAATGGCGCAATCGCGTATCAAAGCTTTGGATAAACTGGAACGTGTGGATGATGTGGATGACGATAATCCATCCGTTAATTTCAGCTTTCGTTTTTCTAAACAATCTGGCCGCCATGTTATCAATATTGAAAACCTGACCAAAAAATATCCCACTATTGATATTGTTGAAGATGCACACGCCATTATCGAAAAAGGCGATAAAATTGCTTTAATCGGTGCAAACGGTCGTGGTAAATCTACCGTTTTGCGCATTATTGCTGGAGCGGATAAAGAGTTTGAAGGCAAAAGCGACACCGGATACAATGTAACGCAAACTTTTTTTGCGCAGCATCAGCTGGAAGCTTTGCATTTAGACAGTGAAATTTTACAGGAATTGCAGTCCTTCGCGCCAAAGCATAACGAAACGGAATTACGCTCTATTTTAGGTTCGTTTTTGTTTACCGGTGATGATGTGTTCAAAAAAATCAAGGTACTTTCCGGAGGAGAAAAATCACGCGTAGCGTTAGCCAAAGCGTTAACTGCGGATGCAAACTTTTTGATTCTGGATGAGCCGACCAATCACCTGGATATTGCTTCGGTAAATATTTTAATACAGGCGCTACAGCAATATGAAGGAACTGTTATTGCCGTATCTCACGACAGATATTTCCTGGATAATATTGCTAATAAAATCTGGTTTATAGAAGATCAGCAAATTAAGGTTTATCCGGGAACTTATGCTGAATACGAAATCTGGCAGGCAAAGAGAAAGTTAGAAGCCAAGTTATTACCAGCTTCGCCTCAACCTAAAAAAGAAGTAAAAAAAGAAACAGTTGCTGTTAAACAACCAACAGAAGATAAATCTAAACAGCTTAAAAAACTGAACCAGGATCTTTCCGGGATGGAACAAAAAATTGCCGAACTGGAAAAAAATGTAAAGCAACTGGAAGCCGAATTAAGCGACGAAAAAATTTACAAACAGCAAAGCCGTTTACAGGAAGTTAACAAAAACCTAAAGCAAAAACAGCAGGAACTGAAACAGCAACAAGAAAAATGGGAAACGCTTGCTGATCAGATTCTGGAAATGGAAGAAAATTGATACTGTTTTTACCGGCAAAAAACATTGAACAAATAATTCTGTAGTATTTTTTATTATAGAATTGTTTGTTAATTTTAAACAGGAAATCAAAATTATGGCTTTTTCATTTTTCAATACTGCACCTAAATTGTTGAGCGACAGGTTTATCAAGCTTGCAAAAGCGGGCCATTTACCTGATATTATGGAAGCAATTTATGATGAACGCCATAATAAATCATCACTTAAAGGAACATCTAAAAACGGATTGATTACAGTTGAACGCTTAGGTTCTTTTCCTAAAAAATAAATGAATTTTGCCCTGCCTACCATCATTTTGCTGTTGATGCTGGTGCCGGGTTTTTTATTCAGGCGATTGTATTATAGCGGAGAATTTTCTAAAGAATATTTTAAGCAAAACTTTACTGATTACCTTTTTCCCTCACTCATTTTCAGCATCCTGATTCACCTTTTTTGCCAAGGCTTTATCAGGATTTTTGGTTTTAAAATAAGTTTGTGGCCGTTGTTTTTACTCATCGGAAGCAATGGGAGCAGTAACGAAACTGGTATTGCTTTTCTGCAGATTTATCAAAACATTTATCATCTTTTCTTTTACTTTACGTTTACTGCTTTTACCGGCGCAGTGTTGGGTCAGCTAGGCAAACATGTTGTCAGGAAACTAAAGTTTGACCGCAAATACCAATTATTTCGTTATCAAAATGAGTGGCACTATGTTTTTACCGGAGAAATTTTAGATTTTCCAAATATTGCTGGGCAAGCTGATGTGCAGCCAGAAGTTCAGTATGTAGATGCTTTGGTAAAAACTGCCGAAGGTAGTGTTTTGTACAGCGGCTACCTCTCGCATTACGTTCTTTCCAGTTCCAACGGAATAGATCAATTGTATTTGAGCGATGTAAAACGGCGGTATTTAAAAGACGATCAGCAGCCCGAAAACGTAGACCCTTATTATTATATGCCGGGAGATTTTACCATCATTCCTTATCGCGAGGTGATGAATTTAAACATTACTTATTACCGGATCAATCAACGCGCTCCGGAAGAATTAGCTGAATAAAATGTCTGTAAAAATAAGTTTAAGCTTTTGGTTGATATGCTTCTTTTACCTTCTAAATTCTATTGAGGTAAAAGCTCAAAATTCTGTTTATCAATCTAATATAAAATCCGTACAGGTTTTTAACGGTCAGCAGGAAAGCTCTTTTCCTATTGTTAGCTTACGTACCAATGATGTTTTATTGTTGAGTTTTGATGATCTGAATGGCGGCTCAAAATCCTATTCTTATACCATTCAACATTGTGATGCAGACTGGAAACCTTCCAACTTGTCGCCTTCCGAATATCTGCAAAGTTTTACAGAAGACCGGATTATGGATTACCGTTATTCTTTCAACACTAAACAGAAATATACGCATTACCAGTTAACGTTGCCCAATTACAACATTGCTCCAAAGCTTTCCGGAAATTATTTGTTAAAAGTTTATCCCGAAGGAAATCCGGCAGAACCAATTTTAACGCGTCAGTTTTATGTGGTTGATCAAAAAGTTGGTTTGGCTGCGGGCATCAGCGCTTCTAATAATGTTGTAAACAGAACCAGCAACCAGAAAATTAATTTTAGTGTTGATGTTGCTGCTTTGTCGGTTCAAAATCCTTATGCAGAAATTCGTACATTAATTATGCAAAATGGCCGAACCGATGTAAGTCAAATGAATACGCGCCCGCAATTTGTTCAAGGCAACCTTTTGCAGTACAATGATTTACAGACCAATGATTTTGCCGGCGGAAATGAGTTCAGGCGGTTTGATCTGCGTTCTTTAAATGCTGGTGCAGAACATATTGATAAAATTTATCGTGATACAGCAAACACGGTTATGTTAATAGGCGACAGAGTTTTGGATCAACCAAACTACACTTTTCAGTATGATAATAACGGCAAGTTTTTTGTTTTGAATACGGATGGCCGCGATCCTCACCTGGATGCGGATTATGCACATATTTATTTCAACCTAAATTACAGTCCGCAAAATCAAAACAATACTGTTTTTATCACCGGAAATTTCAATAATTACCATTTGGATGAAAGCAGCAAAATGAATTACGATGCGAGTAAAGGCAATTTTTATAAGGATTTATATTTGAAGCAGGGCGTTTACGATTATCATTATGTGTTGAAGAGCAATCAGGAAATTGATCAAACGACAATCGATGGCAGTCATTTTGAAACAGAAAATGATTACCAGATTCTGGTTTACTACAAAAGAACAGGCAGCCGTTACGAAGAATTGGTTGGTTATCAGTTGTTGAATACTACGAAAAACAGTAGTTTGCGCTAAACTTTTATCAGCCTGAAAAAAGTATTATAAAAGAAGCACATGCTCGAACAGCTTGATTTACAAACCCTTTTAATTATTGATATTGAAACTGTTCCGCAATACCGCAGTTACCAGGATTTGCCAAAGCATTTGCAGGGTTTGTGGGAGCAGAAAACAGTTTACCAGCGCAAAGAACTTTTAGCAGAAGATTTTTACGACCGTGCCGGAATTTGGGCTGAATTTGGTAAAATCGTTTGCATTTCTGCTGGCGTTTTTACTTCGGCAGAAAATACTTCGCTCCGCATAAAATCGTATTGCTGCGACGAGGAAACAGAGTTGCTGGAAGATTTTGCATCGATGTTAAGCAGGCAACCAGCCAATAAAATTTTATGCGCGCACAACGGCAAAGAGTTTGATTTTCCGTATTTGTGCCGGAGAATGCTGATCAACGGCATCACAATTCCGCCACAACTGCAAACTTTCGGCAAAAAGCCCTGGGAAGTTAACCATCTAGATACAATGGATTTATGGAAATTTGGCGATCATAAAAACTATACTTCTTTGAGTTTGCTAGCTGCTATTTTCAACATTCCTACACCAAAAGATGATATTGATGGTAGTCAGGTTGGTTACGTTTATTGGGAAGAAAACGATCAAGAACGAATCCGTGTTTATTGCCAGAAAGATGTAATTACCACAGCGCAACTGATTAAAAAATTTCGCGGTGAGGAAATGATTTCCGAAGAAAACATCACTTATACTGATTAATGAATGAGTTTAAAAGTTGATCGGTTACAAGTAAGTTTTAAAACCGGAGATACTGTTTTTAATGCGGTAAAAGAAGTATCATTTGAACTGAATACAGGAAAAGTAATTGGAATTGTAGGCGAATCCGGTTCCGGAAAATCTGTTACTTCTTTGGCTCTAATGAGATTATTAGATGAAAAAAAAGCAGAAATAAAAGGCAGTATCTTACTGAATAATAAAGCGTTATTAGAACTTTCGGAAGTAGAAATGCGAACTTATCGCGGCAACCGTATCGGGATGATTTTCCAGGAACCGATGACTTCACTTAATCCGGTTCTAACATGCGGCTATCAGGTTGCGGAAGCTATTCAATTGCATTTGAAAGTTGGAAAACAAGAAGCAAAAACTCAAACGATAACTTTATTTAAAGAAGTACAACTGCCACGTCCGGAAGCCATTTTTGACAGCTATCCGCACCAGATTTCGGGCGGACAAAAACAGCGTGTGATGATTGCAATGTCGCTAAGTTGCAACCCGGGGATTTTGATTGCTGATGAACCCACAACTGCGCTGGATGTAACGGTTCAAAAATCAATACTAAAGCTTCTTTTACGCATCAAAAATGAGCGGAACAGCAGCCTGATTTTTATTTCGCATGATTTGGGTGTGATCCGGGAAATTGCCGATGAAGTTATAGTAATGTACAAAGGTAAAATTGTAGAACAAGCTGATACAGAAAGGATTTTTAATTCTCCGCAACATCCTTACACACAAGGTTTGTTGGCTTGTCGTCCTTCTCCGCAATTTCAACTCAAAAAATTACCTGTTATCAGTGATTTTTTGAAGGTTGATCAGCAGGGAGAAATCCAATCTTCCGGTTTAACGATTCAGGAAATCAGGGAAAGTTATGCTTTAAGCGACGACGAAAAAAAACAACGGCAAAAGAAGCTTTACGATCAGGAACCTTTGCTCCGGATCAAAAACCTGAATATTTGGTTTCCTGTTAAAAAAGGATTTCTACAACGATCATCAGAAACCGTAAAAGCGGTTAATAATATCAGCTTTGAGATTTTTCCGGGAGAAACATTAGGGTTAGTTGGCGAATCTGGCTGCGGAAAAACAACGTTGGGACGAAGCATTATTCGTTTAATCGAACCAACTTCCGGAAAAATCAGTTTTAAAAACCAGGATATTTTGTCGCTGCCGCCAAGTGAGATGCTTCGGATGCGCAAAAAAATGCAGTTAATTTTTCAGGATCCTTACTCCTCGCTCAATCCAAAACAAACGGTTGGAAATACAATATTGGAACCGATGGAAGTGCATCAATTGCATGAAAATCAGCAACAACGAAAAAAGAAAGTGCTGGAACTATTAGATCGTGTAAACTTATTGCCAGAGCATTTTAATCGTTATCCGCATGAGTTTTCCGGCGGTCAAAGGCAACGTATTGTAATTGCACGTGCTTTGGCCTTACAACCAGAATTTTTGATTTGTGATGAATCTGTTTCCGCATTAGATGTTTCTGTGCAGGCGCAGGTTTTAAATTTGCTGAAAGAATTGCAGCGCGAATTCAACCTCACTTATATTTTTATTTCGCATGATCTTTCTGTTGTTAAACATATTGCCGACCGGATAATGGTGATGAACAAAGGCGAAATTGTAGAAATTGGCGATCCTGAGCAAATTTATTACCATCCAAAAGAAGCTTATACACAAAAACTGATTGCCTCTATTCCAGGAACTGGTTTTCATTCCGCATAAATCCTGATCTTGCTGCAAACACTTTATAAGGCTAAATCCTTATATCTTTACAATTAATTTATGGCATCAAAAAACAAAACCAGTCATTCGGTAAAACAGGTATTAACGCAATTGGTACTGCAGGTTTTCGAACAAAATGGCAATCAAACTTATAATTACAAGCAGGTTTCTGCTAAACTAAATATTACTGATCCGGAATCTAGGGAAACTATTCTGGAAATTTTGCAGGAAGAAGCCAAAAAACAGGTGCTAAAAGAAGTATCCCGCGGCAACTTTCAAGTGGTAGAATTGAAAACTTTTGTAGAAGGCCGGGTTGATTTAACGGCAGATGGTTCGGCATTTATCGTTACAGATGATGAAACGGAAACCGATATTTTTGTGGCTCCGCGCAAACTACGGAATGCTTTGCACGGCGACCGCGTGAAGATTTATGTTTACGGAAAATCTTCTCGTGGAAAACATAAAGAAGGCGAAGTAATCGAGATCATCCAGCGGGCAAAAATGGAGTTTTCCGGAATTGTAAAATTGAGCGAACGTTTTGCTTTTTTTATCCCGGACGATCGCAAAATGCTGCGTGATATTTTTATCCCGATTTCTGAATTAAATGGTGCTACAAACGGTATTAAAGCCATTGCAGAAATTACCGACTGGCCGGCGGAAGCAAAAAATCCGATTGGTAAAATCAAACAAATTCTGGGAAAACAGGGCGAGAATAATACGGAGATGAATTCGATTTTGGCAGAATATGGTTTTCCGTTATCTTTTCCTGCAGAAGTTGAACATGAAGCAGACGAAATCAGTGATGAAATTTCGGAAGAAGAAATCAAGAAACGACGCGATTTTAGGAAGATTACCACTTTTACGATTGATCCGGTTGATGCCAAAGACTTTGATGATGCGATTTCTTTTCAGTTTTTAGAAAATGGCAATTATGAAATTGGTGTCCACATTGCCGATGTTTCTCATTATGTTGTGCCTGGTACGCCTTTAGATGCGGAAGCTTTTGAGCGCGGAACTTCGGTTTATCTGGTTGATCGTGTAATCCCAATGCTGCCGGAAAGGTTATCGAACGGTGTGTGTTCACTTCGGCCTAAAGAAGAAAAACTGTGTTTTTCGGCAGTTTTTGAAATGGATGCTGATGCTCAAGTCATCACCGAATGGTTTGGCAAAACGATTATTTATTCTGACCGCCGTTTCGCTTATGAAGATGTGCAGGAAATTATCGAAGCGCAGGAAGGAGATTTTGTAAAAGAAATTTTGTTGCTGAATGAGCTGGCTTATAAACTGCGCGACCGCAAATTTAAAAACGGAGCCATCAGTTTTGAAACAACAGAGGTGAAATTTAAGCTGGATGAAGCTGGAAAACCTTTAGGTGTTTATGTAAAAGAACGAAAAGACGCACACAAACTGATTGAAGATTTCATGTTGCTGGCCAATCGCCGTGTGGCAGAATTTATCGGTAAAAAAGGCAAAGGGAAAAGCAAACTTACATTTGTTTACCGTTCGCACGATACACCAAAGGAAGATAATCTGGCTTCTTTTGCACAGTTCGCTTTGCGTTTTGGTTATAAAATCAACATCAATTCTGATAAAGAAACTGCGCGTTCGCTTAACCATTTAATGGCTGATGTGGAAGGCAAAAAAGAGCAGAACGTGTTAACGCAACTTGCCATTCGTTCGATGGCCAAAGCTGTTTATACGACTAAAAAAACAAGTCATTACGGTTTAGCTTTTGATTTTTATACGCATTTTACTTCGCCAATCCGCCGTTATCCGGATGTGATGGTGCATCGTTTACTGGAACTTTATCTGGCTGGCGGCAAATCTGTAGATGTGGAAACTTATGAGAAAATGAGTGTGCATTCTTCTCAAATGGAGAAAAAAGCCGCCGATGCAGAACGTGCTTCTGTAAAATACAAACAGGCAGAATACCTGCAAAATCAGATTGGTACTGTTTTTACCGGCATAATTTCGGGCGTGACAGAATGGGGAATGTATGTAGAAATTGAAGAAAATAAATGTGAAGGCATGATCAGGCTGCGCGATATTTCTGATGATTTTTATACTTTGGACGAAAAGAACTATGCCATTATTGGTCAGCGTAAAAAGAAAGTTTACCAGCTGGGCGACGAAGTCCAAATCAAAGTAAAAAGCGTTGACCTCACCAAAAAACAAATCGATTTTTCACTGGTGCAGCAATAATTTCCTATTTAAATTCTATGTATTCTATTCAGCAACTGCAAAATATTATTATCGAAGCAATCGACTGTAGAAAGTATCCTAAAGAGCCGGCAGAATTGTACGAACCCATGCAGTACATGATGAACTTAGGCGGAAAACGACTTCGTCCCGCCCTGCTTTTAATGGGCTGTGATGCTTTTGGTGGAGATATTTATCAAGCCATTAACCCAGCAATTGCTATTGAAGTTTTCCACAATTTTACGTTGATGCACGATGACATTATGGACAACGCGCCTCTCCGTAGAGGAAAAACTACGGTGCATGAAAAATGGAATTCAAGTGTCGGCATTCTTTCTGGTGATGCCATGCTGGTGGAAGGCTACAAGCTGATGATGCAGGTTAGCGAAAAAGTTCTACGTCCGGTTTTGGAGATTTTCAATGATACCGCAATTGCCGTTTGCGAAGGTCAGCAATTGGATATGAATTTTGAGCAATTAGCAGCAGTAAAAATTGATGCTTACATCAACATGATTCGCCTTAAAACAGCCGTCGTTTTAGGCGGTGCTTTAAAAATCGGAGCTTTAATTGCAGGTGCCAATCCACAAGATGCGAAATTAATTTATGCTTTTGGCGAAGATCTTGGCATTGCATTTCAGTTGCAGGATGATATTCTGGATGTTTACGGTGATCCTGAAAAATTTGGCAAACAGGTTGGCGGCGATATTATCTCCAATAAAAAAACTTACTTGTTAATAAAAGCCTTAGAAACAGCTGATCGGGAACAATTGCAGAAATTAAACTATTGGTTGCAGCTCAGCAATTTTGATGTGATAAAAAAAGTATCTGCTGTTAGAGACTTGTTTGATCAAATGGAAATCAGGGAAAAAGCTGAGCAAGAAATGAACTGGTATGCGCAAAGAGCCATGCAGAGTTTAAAAGATTTACCTTTGGATGAAAGTCAAAAATCGCAATTGTTTGAGTTTGCAGATATGTTGCTGGTCCGGGAAAATTAGAATCATTATTTTAAACAACCTCTAAAAATTAGAGGATAGTTTTGTAAATACCTGCAAGGCTGAAGACGAGTTTACTTTTTCAAAACCTTCTTCGCTTGCCAATTCTGCAGGAGTTACAGAACTAAAAGCCATTGACCAGTTGGTAAATAATCGATTATCCGTTATTCCTTCTTTTAAAAGCACTACGCTTGTGTGCCGTTTGTCCTGATTGATTGTAGCATAAAGTAGTTTAACGTCTTGTTCTTCTCCTTCTAAAAGTTGAATAAATTTTCCTTTTAAAAACAACAGCATTCCACTTATCCCAAATCGTTTATTTTTTTCACGTGATACAACCAGTAATGTTTTTAAGTCCGCATCATTAAATTCAGTTTTAGCATAACTACTATAAATGAGGAAATACATTTTTTCGTGGATAATTTGGCTTGTTGTTATGGTTGATTTAAAATAGTTGTAGACAAAGCTGTATACGGTACAAATGCCCTCAGTGTTGAATTAGAATTTGATAATATTATGGCTATAATAAAGAAAGCCCTGACTTGATCGATCAAGTCAGGGCTTTTTTATTATGTAAAAGAAGTATTAAGCTGAAACAGCTTCTCCTTCACCCTCAGTTTCTGTAGCAGCAGTTGCTTCATCAACTAAATTGCCTTCAGGTGTTACTACCGTTGGATGAACATCTACAGTTTCAGTTAAAGCAATCGGCTCTGGTGTTATTGCTTGTGCAACATCAGTAGTTTCAAAAGGAATAATAGAAACGTAAGAACGATTATCTGCTTTTTTTCTAAAAACTACGTGTCCATCAACTAAAGCAAATAAAGTATGGTCTTTACCAATACCTACATTTTTATCTGGATTATGTGGCGTACCACGCTGACGAACGATGATATTACCAGCAATTGCTGGCTGACCACCAAATATTTTAATACCTAAACGTTTACTATGTGATTCGCGACCATTTCTGGAACTACCCGCGCCTTTTTTGTGTGCCATTTTGTTTTAATTTTGATGAACTGCAATCAGTTCAGAATTTAAAAATCAATTATAAAGTGATTCCTGTAATCTCAATTTTTGTGAATTGCTGACGGTGACCGTTTTTCTTCTTGTAACCTTTACGGCGTTTCTTCTTGAAAACGATTACTTTATCACCTTTTAAATGAGACACGATTTTAGCAGTAACACGTGCATTTTCCAAACCGCTTCCGATGGAAAAATTACCTTCATTTTCTGCTAACAATACCTGGTCAAATTCAATACTAGCGCCTTCTTCTCCTTGCAAACGGTGTACAAAAAGCCTCTGGTCTTTAGCAACTTTAAATTGCTGTCCGGCTATACTTACTATTGCGTACATTGTTAAATAAATTTTTTAAATGAGGCGCAAATATAGCAACATTTTTTGTTAATAAAAACAGTAGTAAATGCTATTTTTTGCGGTCTTCTGCATCGGCAAGCCTTTGTTCTATTTCTTTGGCAACCTGCATGGCGGCATCCCGCAATCTTGGATCATCATTATAAGCAACATCAAACAAAACTTCCTTGCTTTTACGTTTATAATGAAAGGCAATGTAATAGTGCAAAGCGTTTTTTACATTTCTACCAGTTGTATCGGCCAATATTTGTTTCGGGAAATCCCAAAAACCCAGTTCGGCAGCTTTACGGTGCAGGTAAAGCAAATCATCCTTTGATAAGCGTACTGTTTTTACCACCAAAGAATCATGATTGTTGATATACTGATACTTTCCGGTTTTAGAGTTGTAACTGTTGTTCAGGTTGTTGCCCTCGCCATATTTAAAATCTATTGATTCAAATTCGGAAAACTTGAACGGTGCATTGCCAATCATCATCCCATAATAATAAACGCAATACAGCATAAACGGAACAACAATGCTGAAACCGAGAAATATTTTTTTAGAACGATCAGTCATTTCAAAGTGGAAGATTAAATTTTCAGCTTCAAAATTCGTTTATAAAAACCAGTATGCAAAATATTGATTTTAGCTGATACTGTTTTTACCGGATAAAAAATGAGAACGAACCAAAAGTTTAAAGGTAAAATTGAGCAAATACTGCATCAAAATGTAGAAAATAATCTACCACTTGGATATCTATATTAACTAATATAATTCGTCTAGTGTATTAATTATTAATTGGCTTTAAATTTGACGACTTAATTTATATACATAAATCAAAAAATGAAAAAGATTTCTCCTTTATTTATTGCGCTGTTAATGCTTGGTGCTTGTAAAAAAGACAAAGTTGCGCCTACCACTGTACCTGTACAATTTACAGCTACAACGTATTCTTTCTTAGGAAAATATGATACTAACGGAAAACCAATCGATTACTTAAGTACAAAAGATGTTATTTCGGCCAGTTTAACTTCTTACCTTAATACTACTTTGCCGGAACGTACTGATTTAAGAAAATCAAATCCGGATCTGTTGACTACAAAATCTATTGCAGATATCACTATGACTCAAAAATCTGATGTTTCTATCACTTTTGTTAAGCAGGGAACAGGTGTTGCAGATGCAATTGGTTTTTACACTTATCCTACAGGTAGTGCTCCTGCAACTGCTGCAGATATTAAAAACATTACATACATTTTCCCTCTTGCTGGTAACGGTACAACTTTAGAAGCAGGTGATAAAGTTAAAATCGGAACATTTGGTGTAGGAACTTCTATCGGTTTTGTGTTGTTGCAAAATGGCTGGAATCCTGTTACAAAAGCTGTAGTTAATGATGCAGTTCATTTTTGTTCTAATGATGCACTGAATCCTGAAGTAGATGTAAACTTAAAAAAACATGCTGTATTAATAAATTATGCTCCAGAAAACAAAGTTTTAATTGGATTTGAAGATTTGGACAGAACATTAGCTAATTGTGACCATGATTTCAACGATATTGTAGTTTACGCAACTGTTACAGCTGCAATTTAATTTACTAAAACGCTAGTTTCGCATCTATCGTTACATAATTTATCAACTAAAAGGAGCATTCGTTTTTAATAACTATAATGCTCCTTTTATCATATAAAAAACTTTAACCTTCTAGCTCTCCCTCCCACTTGCTAACTACTGCTGTTGCCATAGCATTACCTAAAACGTTGGTAGCTGAACGGCCCATATCTAATAAAGGATCAATGCCGATTAGTAAAGCTAAACCTGCTTCCGGAATATTGAAACTGGCAATTGTTCCAGCAATAACCACTAATGATGCACGCGGCACACCAGCTATACCTTTACTGGTTAACATCAGCACTAAAAGCATAGATAATTGCTGCTGATAAGATAGATGGATATTGTAGGATTGTGCCAGAAAAAGCGATGCAAAAGTCATGTACATCATAGATCCGTCCAAATTGAAAGAATAACCCAGCGGCAACACAAAACTTACAATTTTATCTTTACAACCAAAGCGTTCCAATTCTATCAAGGTGCGCGGATAAGCTGCTTCACTGGTAGATGTGCTAAAAGCAATCAGCATCGCATCTTTTAAATTATTTACTAAAGTGAAAACGCGCTTTTTCAAAACTGTAAATCCGGCAAGTACAAGCACTAACCATAAAACAAGCAGCGCAAAATAAAATTCGCCTATAAAAACAGCATATGTAGCCAAAACGCTTAAACCTTGTTTAGCTACGATAGCGGTCATCGCTCCAAATACCGCTAAAGGTGCAACGTACATCACATAAGAAGTTATTTTGAGGATAACATGCGCAATTGCATCCATCGCTTTAATTATAATTGCACCTTTTTCGCCAATAGCCGCAGTTGCCACGCCGAAAAACAAAGAAAAAATTACGATTTGTAAAATTTCATTGTTGGCCATCGCTTCTACAAAACTCCGTGGGAAAACATGTGCCAGAAAATCTTTTAGTGATAAAGCTGTTTTTTGGATGCCAGACTGCAAATGTTCATCCGGCAAAGTCAAATGCATCGATTTGCCAGGCTCAAAAAAGTTAACCAAAACCATTCCCAGCAATAAAGAAACTACTGTAGCACTCACAAACCACAGCATGGTTTTGCCGCCAATCCGGCCAACAGCTTTAATATCGCCAACTTTAGCTACGCCAACAACCAGCGTGGTAAAAACCAACGGTGCTACAATCATTTTAATCAGCCGCAAAAAAATATCGCTCAGCATGGTAAAATATTCCAGTTTACTTTCGCGTATGGTATCATTTTCTTTGCGGATACTATTTTGAGCAGCTTTTTGTGTTTTTAAGGATTGATAAGTTTGTGATGTGGTATCTTTTACAGAAAGCATCTGCAACTGGATGGATTTGATCTGAGTTTCCGATTGAAAAATCTTATCGTTGTAAGAACTAATCGTATTAATATTATAAATGTAACCTGCTAAAATCCCGAAAATTAGCGCTAAAAAGATGTATAAAGTAAGTTTGCTTTTTGCCATAGTTAATCCAAAAAGCCTAAAACTACAATAAATTACAGTTTAGTTGAAATATATTTGCCTTTATGAGTCTTGTTTATCCTTCATCTGATCTGAAAAAAGAATTACAGCAATTAAGTGCTCCAGAAGTTGCTGCACTTTGCCTGAGGTTGGCACGTTTTAAAAAAGAAAACAAAGAACTGCTAACTTATTTGTTGTTTAAAGCTGATGATCCGAACGCATTTATCAAAGAATATCAGGAAGAAATGGATTTGCAGTTTGGTAAAATTAGCGGCAAAAGTTTTTTAGTGGTAAAAACACTACGAAAAATCGCAACGCAGATGAATAACCAAATCCGGTATGCAGGTTCCGAAGTAGTTAAAACAGAATTGCTGCTGCATTACTGCAAAAATTACATCAACTATGTAAATTATCACACACAATACAAACCATTGCGCAGTATTTTTTACCGGCACACCGAAAAAGTAAAAGCTGCAATTGAAAAGCTGCATGAAGATTTGCAGTATGATTATGGAAATTTGTACGAAGAAATGTTAACAGAAGCAGAAAAAGAAATCTATTGGTTTGAAAAGAAACCGGCCATGCTGTAACAAATTTCAATTAGTTTGCTCCAACTATAAAACAAGCCCATATTCTGGTGAAAACAAAAGATAGTGCTTTCAGGGAAATTTTCGAAGCAAATTCTAAACGCATTTACCGTTTATGCTACTCTTACACGGCCGATGATGATGCGGCAAATGATTTATTGCAGGAAACTTTTTTGAAGGTTTGGCAAAATCTGGACAAATTTCGTAACCAGGCCATGATTTCTACTTGGATTTACCGGATTGCTGTGAATACTTGTTTAACTTATTTACGATCTGAAAAACGACAAGCTAAAGAAGAACTGACACCGTTTATAGAAGACAACGAAAAAGAAGAAGTATCCGAAAAAAAAGAAGAAGTTGATTTGCTTTACCAATGTATTGCCAAACTGGAAGAATCTGAAAGAATATTGATTACGATGGTTTTAGACGAATTGCCGTATCCGGAAATTGCCGAGATATCCGGCATCTCCGAAGGAAATCTGAGAGTGAAAATTCATCGCATTAAACAAAAACTAACCGAGCTGTATAATCATTATGAAAAACTTTGAAGAACTAAGCTCGATGTGGACTGCACAACCACAGGCAGCGCAAATACCTGTAGATATTTTATTAAAACAAGTAAAAAAAGGCACCTCGGCACTTAACCGTAAATTGCTGTTTTCGGTTTTGTTAATGGCAGCCACTTTCGTTTTTATGATCGTACTGTTCCTGTTTTTTTTGTTCAATTCCTGGCTTACTTATGCTGGTATTTTTATTACGATGAGCACCATTTTAATTTATACTATTATGATGTTCCGTGATTATCGGTTGTTGGCCTCGCATGATCCAACAATAGAAGTGAACGTTTATTTAGAAAAACTGAAAATTTACCAAACTAGCAGAACGCAGGTTTATGGAAAAATGTACTATGTTTATACTATTTTGCTGACATTGGGAATGGGATTGTTTTTAATAGAAATTCTAAAATCTACCCCATTATTTTTGGAGATAATAGCTTACACAATATTTTTTGGCTGGATGTTACTGGTTACTTTTTACTTGAAGAAATGGATTGTCAAAACTGAACAGGAAAAAATTAGCGAGATCATCAACCGCTTGGAGCGATTGAAAGGACAATTTCGGGATTAATAAAATTTCTAATAATATCGTACTTCTTTTACAGCATATTTTTGGGAGAGCTGAAGGAAAAGCCTTTCTAAATTCAAAAAAACACTGCTAAAAACAGTAACCAAATTTGCATAAAAACGTATCAATTTGAGTAGATATTATTCTTCTTTTCATCATGGCTTATCATTTTACGCAGGTTACATTGCTTGTTACACATTATAATCGAAGCCGATCACTCGAAAATTTGTTAAGCACTTTTCAAAAGCAAGAATGCACTTTTGGAGATATTGTTGTTTCTGATGATGGCAGCAAACCGGAACATTTAGCGGTTTTAAAAAACCTGCAAACCGATTTTGCTTTCAAGCTCATAACTACTCCTCAAAATAAAGGCTTAGGCAATAACATTAACAAAGGCCAGGACGCTGTAAAAACACCTTATACTTTATATATTCAGGAAGATTTTGAACCTGATGCTTCTTTTGCCGGTCATTTTTTTGATGCTATGCAAATGCTGGATCAGGAACCAGAACTGGATATGGTACGTTTTTATGCTTACTTAAAATATCCGTATTTAAAGTCTTACCAAAAAGGTTTTTCGCTAATGCTGATTAAGCCCTGGTTTACTAATTACAAAAAAATATATTATTATAGTGATCATCCGCATGTGCGTCGCAGTTCGTTTTTTGATAAATTCGGACGTTATGCAGAAGGAATAAAAGGAGATAAAACCGAATACCGGATGTGCGTTTCCTTTATCAAAAATAAAGGCAAGGCTTTGTTTTATGATGATTTTAAAGCTTTGTTTAAGCAGATAAATTCTTCCGAAGAACCCAGTACTATGAGCAGAAGCAACTGGACACAAAGCAATAACCCGTTATTAGCTTTTGTTCGGGATGTGTACCGACAGATCAAATACAACTACGATTTATTGTTTTAAACCCTTTTTCCTCCAAAAATTTGATAACAGGTAACTCCTTTTATCAACATAAAATTAGCAATCACAAATTTATTGGCATAAAAGAAGCATTCTAAATTCTTTTGCAGTTATTAAAAATTAAATCAAGAAAAATTACAATAAAAAAGGGCCTGTTTCCAAGCCCTTAAAATTTGTTACCCAGTAACGTTAATTATTGCGGAGTTCCTGTGCTTCCTGTACCAGTGCTACTTGTTCCACTTCCATTTGTTCCAGTACTGCCTGAACCTGTTCCTGTTCCAGTAGCTGTACCTGTTCCGGTTGTTCCTGTTCCAGTAGTTCCGGTTCCTGTGCCAGTTGTTCCTGTACCTGTTCCGGTAGCCGTTCCTGTTCCAGTTGTTCCAGTTCCGCCTGTGTTAGTGCCAGTTCCGCCAGTACTGCTTCCGGTTCCAGATCCTGATCCGGTTGTACTGCTTCCAGCAGAGGTTGAATCCATTGCACTTCCGGTAGAAGAAGAATCTGAAGTGCTACTTGAAGTTTTGTTAGAGTTACATGCAGCAAAGCTAACTGATGCTGCTAAGGCCCACATCATTAATTTAGAATTTTTCATTTTGGTAAGAGTTGATTTCTTAAAACAACACCATTTATTTTTTTATGTTTAATGAATTTAATTTAAACTACCAGAAATTATTTTTAAATAGGATAGCTGTTTTTTTAGCTAAAAATTGTTCGCACAAAAAAGGACCTGTTCCAGTCAGAACAAGCCCTTTCATCAACTAAACTATCAACCAAAAAAACTTATTTTAATTATTGTACTACAATTTCTCTTGACTGAACTTTTGCTTCTTCTTTTTTAGCAACAGTCAGTTTTAAAATACCATCAACGTAAGCAGCATCAATTTTACTATGATCAACTGTTTCTGGCAAATTAAAAGAACGGGTAAAGGCAGTATAATTAAATTCGCGTTTACTAAACTTTTTCCCTTCCTGTACATTTTCGTTTTTCTTTTCTGTAGAGATACTCAAAACGTTTTTATCAACGCTTATTTTGAAATCTTCTTTTTTGAAACCCGGTACAGCCAGTTCAATCTGGAAATCGCTATCTGTTTCAGCAATATTTACTGCTGGTACACGGCTCACTAAACGGTCAGTCAAAATAGAATCATTGAAAACAGATTCAAAAACATCCGTAAACCAAGGGTTAACGGGAGCTGAATTTTTTGTCGGATTAAATTTTACAAGTGTCATTTCTTTATAGATTTTATTTTTTGTTTATTTAACTTCTCAAACCTATTATTCAAAATACAGACCAATAGTAAAAAACACAATTTGCAATGACATTGTGGCATTTATAATTTTTTTAATAAGACATATTGACATAAGATGACTGGAATTCCTCCTAATTACAAATTTAAAACGCCTATTTACATCCGATTTTCTGATTTGGATGGTTTCGGACATGTAAACAATGCAGTTTACCTAACTTATTTTGAAATTGCTAGAACCAACTACTGGAAACAAATTATTGAATGGGACTGGAAAGAAACCAATATTATTCTGGGAAAATCAGAAATAAATTACTTGAAACCACTTAAATTGTACGATCCGATTTTTTGCTATGTACGTACTTCCAGAATTGGAAACAGTAGTTTTGATATGGATTACATTATTGTAAAACTAACCGAAACCGGCGAAGAACAAATTTGTACAACAGGCCAAACGGTTTGTATTCATTATGATTACAAAGCTTACAAATCAATTCCTATACCTGAACTGGAAACCAGAAAAATGATGGAATTTGAAGGCTTTAAACCACGGTCTTAAAAATTTTGCCTGAGGTATTTTAGTAATTCAGGCAAAATTTTTTAGGTGATCGTTTGTTTAATTATACGCCAAAATCAGAATGCTTTTTTTATCACTATAATTTCTTAATTGATATCAGGAAAACATGAAATTTTAGTTGATAAAAGAAGCATTAAATTAAATAGCTTACAATCAAAAAGATAAAACCAACTTAATCTGGATCGACTTCCAGTTTCATTTCTTTACTGTTAAAACGCCTAATAATCAGCCTACTACCACCATTGTAAGTAAAATAATTAGATGCCCAGCTTAAAAATACAATCAGTCGGTTTGTAAAACCTACCAATGACATCAAGTGTACAAAAATCCAGATCAGCCAGGCAATTAAACCATGCAGATGCAATTTGCCTAAATCTGCAACGCCCTGGTTTCTACCAATAGTTGCCAGCGAGCCTTTATCTTTATAAACAAAAGGTTCTGTAGCTTCTCCTTTTATGAGTTTGATTAGATTTTGGCCCAAATGTTTTCCCTGTTGTATGGCTGCAGGTGCCACACCCGGATGGCCTTGCGGCGTTTCCAGCGTAATCATGGCAGCAACATCACCAATAGCAAAAACATTTTGGAGACCGTTTACGCGGTTGATTGTATCAACCTGAATACGATTACTTTTTGTGATTACACCTGGCGAAAAACCTGCAGGTATTTTCCCTTTTACGCCTGCTGCCCAAATAACATTTTTTGTACGGATCGTTCGGCCATCATCAATAATTAACAACTCGCCGTCGTAACTTTTTACATGTACATCGTTGCTAATCTCCACACCCATTTTTTCCAGGTTCCGTTTAGCATGAAAAGAAGCCTGATCAGACATTGCTGCAAGCAAATCGGTTTTACCTTCTACCAGGTAAACTTTCATGGTTTCTTTTTTATGGTCTGGATAATCTTTCGCCAAAACATGATTTTTAAATTCTGCAATTGCACCTGCAAGTTCTACCCCGGTTGGTCCGCCGCCCACAATTACAAAATTTAACAAAGCCTGCTTTTTATCCGGGTCTTCTTCCAAAAAAGCAATTTCCAGATTTTGTAAAATCAGGCTGCGCAGGTTTAAAGCTTCGGTAATATTTTTCATGGGCATGGCAAAATGCTCAATCTGTTTATTGCCGAAAAAATTAGTGTCTGAGCCGGTTGCCAGCACCAAATAATCATAATTAACCTCGCCATCAGTAGTTGTGATGCTGTTATTAGCAATATTTATACTGATGACGTTGGTATAAACAAAAGTTAAATTTTCCTGATCATGAAAAATTTTTCTTAACGGAAACGCAATAGATTCTGCCTGAATACTACCTGTAGCTACCTGATAAAGCAGCGGCTGAAAGGTGTGATAGTTATGCCTATCTATCAAAACTATTTCTCCGTTTAGTTTTTGCAGGCTTTTTGCCAATTCAATTCCACCGAAACCACCACCTATAATTACAACTTTCGGATGTTTGGTCAATTCATTTAAGCTCATATTTTAATATCTTGTAAGTATAAAACTCATTTATATATCAATCAATAAATCAATTTCTGCCTGGTTAATCAACATAAATGCTTCTTTTAGCAAGTATTTTTTAGTTAGTTATCCACAGGTAAACTTATCTGTAAGACAGATGTTTTTATTTAGAATACCTTTGCAGCCAATATAACTTCAATCGGCCAAAAAGAAATAAAAAAATCAATCTAAAACATAATAATACCAAATAGGTTAAAAAACTAATTCAACCGTTTTAATATTCAGCTTAAATTATAAAAAAATGAGCATACCAAAATTCACACTTTTTGAACATCGTCTGGAAGAAAAATACAATACGCTTATTCATGGAATTCCAGAGATGATTAAGGCTTTAAAGCTTTCCAACAGTTTGGAAGACGGAGACCTCAAGAAAATAAAAAAAGATGTTTACAGTGATTTGTCACAAAGTTTTGATTTAGATGAATTTGAAATTAAAACAAAAGATATTACCGTTCAAAATCAGGAATTTTCTTTTGAAAGAAGTATTGCTGCCGATATGATGGGTTTGGCTGTAACCAGTTTTGCTGTAACAGATTATGTAACTTTATATTATGCTATTTACACGGTTCCGTACAGCGGTAAAATTGATGCGCTGAAATACACCACTCTTTATCCAAAAGAAGAAATTTATTTAACCGACCATAGCGGTTATTTTGCGCTTACTATTTACAGCGTAAAACCAATTGTAGAATCAGCTGAAACGATCAAGCGCGAAAAAGACCGGATTCTGGATATGATTTCAAAGAATCAAAAAGCAAACGAAGCTTTTATAAAATCCAAAGAAGAGGCTTTAAAAGATGTGATCGACCGGGAAATTGATTCCAATTTTAAATCCGGCAGAGACGAAATCAGCGATAATAACTTATTATTGTAAAAAATTAAAAGAGATTTAATCAATCATATCATGAAAAATTACGAAACCTTATTAGATGCATTAAATGATTTGATAGCGCGTGGCTATACAGAAGATTTTAATGTTGATTTGGATACCATGCAATGCAGGGAAAAAGATGTAAAAATGACTGTAGATGAATTTGAAATTGATGAATTTTATCGTTTTGAAGGAATGAGCAACCCATCAGATATGTCTATTTTATATGGTATTTCTTCGGAGAAATATAACTTAAAAGGTACATTGGTAAGTGCTTTCGGAACTTATTCCGGCAATCAATCGGCAGCTATAGAAGCAAAGTTAAACCATCAGCAGGTTAATAAAAACCTGTAATATAATTTCGTTATGAATTTTAAAACCCGGTTGCAGCGCAAAAAGCGAAGCAGCCGGGTTTTTTATAATAGATTTTTTCCATTTTTAGCCTGTAAAAACAGCATGAATATTAAAGCTTGTATTTTTGATTTGGACGGCGTAATTGTAGATACGGCCGTATATCACTTTAAATCCTGGAAACGGTTGGCTGATGAGCTGGGTATCAATTTTACGCTGCATGACAACGAAAGATTAAAAGGTGTGAGCCGCGTGCGTTCACTGGAAATTATCCTGGAAATTGGAAATGTAACCAAAACTACTGCCGAACAAGAAGAGCTAGCCAGCCGTAAAAACACCTGGTACACAGAAATGATCAGCAAAATGAAACCGGAAGAAGTTTTGCCCGGCGCAAAAGAGTTTTTGACTTTGGTCAAAAATGCAGGCATAAAAACAGCATTGGGTTCGGCCAGTAAAAACTCCGGGATTATTTTAGAAAAAACCGGTTTAACGGCTTATTTTGATGCGATTATTGACGGAAACCATGTAAGTAAAGCCAAACCAGACCCAGAAGTTTTTTTAAAAGGAGCCGAAGCTTTAAACTTACAACCTACTGATTGTGTAGTTTTTGAAGATGCAATTGCCGGCGTAGAAGCTGCTTTGGCCGGAGGAATGAAAGTAGTAGGAATTGGTTCAGCGGAGATCTTAAACAAAGCAAACCTGGTGGTTTCAGGCCTAGATAAAATGGACCTGGAAAAATTAAATACCTTATAAAAGAAGTATGAAAAAATATTTGCAAGTAGATGAATGGAAAATAATTGAAGAAGGTTTTGATGCCGAAAACCACGAAATATCTGAAAGCATATTTAGTTTAGGAAATGGCCGGATGGGCCAGCGCGCCAATTTTGAAGAAACTTATTCCGGCAAAACCTTGCAAGGAAATTACGTGGCTGGTGTTTATTATCCGGATAAAACACGTGTTGGTTGGTGGAAAAACGGTTATCCGGAATATTTTGCCAAAGTTTTAAATGCTGCAGAATGGGCCGGAATTGAAATCAAAATAGATGATGAAGTTTTAGATTTGGCCAAATGTGAAGTTTCTGATTTCCGCAGAGAACTGAATATGAAGGAAGGTTTTTTACGACGAACTTTTCAAGCAAAAACAGCTTCGGACAAAGAAGTGAAAGTGGAAGCAATTCGGTTTTGCAGCATGGCTGATGATGAATGTGCTGCGGTACGTTATGCTTTAACGGCTGTTAATTTTTCGGGCGAAATTTCGTTAACGCCTTTTATCAATGGTGATGTCAAAAATCAGGATTCTAATTACGACGAGAAATTTTGGGATGAAACCGGAAAAGGTTTTTACCAAAACGGCAGCTTTGTAGAAATGCAAACCAAAAAAACCGGCTTTGTGGTTTGCACGGGAATGCAGTTTTCAATCTCGGTTGATGATCAGGCTGTCGAACTCAATTCAACCCAAATCGAACGAGAAAAACATACTGCACTTCAAATAAAAACATCGGTAAAAGAAGCACAAACGGTTATACTTTATAAATATGCGGCTAACCTTTCATCGCTTAATCATCCAAAAGAAGAACTGCAAAATCTGACTGCTAATGTTTTAGGAAAAGTCAGCAAAAAAGGTTTTGATTTGATGCTGCAAGAACAGGCTGAAGCTTGGGCCAAAAAATGGCAGATGAACGATATCCGGATTGAAGGCGATGTGGAAGCACAGCAAGCTATTCGTTTCAATATTTTTCAATTGGAACAAACTTATACCGGCGCAGACAAGCGTTTAAACATCGGCCCAAAAGGTTTTACCGGCGAGAAGTACGGTGGCTCAACTTACTGGGATACAGAGGCTTATTGCATTCCGTTTTATCTGGCAACAGCTGGACAGGAAGTTGCGCGCAATCTGCTGGTTTACCGCCATGATCAGTTGCAAAAAGCTATCGAAAATGCAGAAAAATTAGGCTTTAAAAATGGTGCAGCTTTGTATCCGATGGTAACGATGAACGGCGAAGAATGCCATAATGAATGGGAAATTACGTTTGAGGAAATCCACCGGAACGGCGCAATTGCTTATGCTGTTTTTAACTACATCAATTATACAGGTGATGAAGTTTATCTGGCTTCCCACGGGCTGGAAGTTTTAATTGGAATTGCACGTTTCTGGGCGCAGCGCGTTAACTGGTCGGAAGCGCGGCAGCAATATGTGATGCTTGGCGTAACCGGTCCGAACGAGTACGAAAACAACATCAACAACAACTGGTACACCAATACCATTGCAGCTTGGTGTTTAAAATATGCTTTAGAAGCGATTGAAATTGTCCGACAAAATGATCCGAAAAAACTGGAAGAGATTTTATCAATCATCAATTTTGATGCGAGAAAAGAAGTATCCTTATTTAATGAAATTGCAGATCAGATGTATTTTCCGTTTGACGAAACCAACAAGGTTTTTATGCAGCAAGATAATTATTTAGACAAAGAACAAATCCTGGTTAAAGATTTGCCCGAAACCGAGCGTCCAATCAACCAGAAATGGAGCTGGGATCGCATACTTCGCTCCTGCTTTATCAAACAGGCTGATGTTTTACAGGGAATTTATTTCTTTCAGGATCGCTATGATCTGGAAACGATCCGCAGAAATTTTGATTTTTATGAAGCCAGAACGGTGCACGAATCTTCGCTTTCGCCCTGCGTTCATTCCATTTTAGCAGCGAAACTGGGCGATGAGCAGCGCGCTTACGAGTTTTATTTACGCACGGCACGCCTAGATTTGGATAATTACAACAATGATACGGAAGATGGCTGCCACATCACTTCTATGGCTGGAACTTGGATGTCTGTTGTGGAAGGTTTTGGCGGAATGCGCGTGAAAAACGGACAACTCAGTTTTAATCCTTTTTTACCCGAAAAATGGCAGAATTTCTCTTTCCATATCAATTTCAGGAATGCATTGCTGGCAATAAAAGTAAGTGCAGGTCAGGTTCAAATCAGCAATAAATCTGATCAGGAAGTTAAAATTTTGGTTTATAATCAGGAACAAAAAGTTTCAGGCAACCAGGAAATTACCGTTTATCAGCATTAATTTTTAATTTATTCATACTGTTTTTACGGCATAAAATTATTAGTGTTAATTATCGTTTTACCAACAAATCTTAAACCAAATTCACATGCAAAACAGCCATAAATTGCTTATCTATCAGCTACTTGTCCGGCTGTTTGGCAACCAAAATCAAACCAATAAATATTATGGTTCGATAGAAGAAAACGGTTGCGGAAAGTTTAACGATATTAATGATCTGGCGTTGGCCGAGATCAAAAAGATGAGTTTTTCTCATGTATGGTTTACAGGAGTTATGGAGCACGCAACCATGACGGATTATTCTTATTACGGGATAGAACTGGATGATCCGGATGTGGTAAAAGGCCGTGCTGGTTCTCCGTATGCCATTAAAGATTATTATGATGTTGATCCGGATTTAGCTGTAGATGTAAACGAGCGGATGCAGGAATTTGAGGCTTTGGTTAAGAGAACACACGCTAATAATTTAAAGGTAGTTGTAGATTTTATTCCAAATCATGTAGCGCGAACTTATAAATCAGATGCAAAACCTGCGGATGTAAAAGATATTGGCCAGGATGATGATACAAGCAAAGCATTTAGTCCGCTAAACGACTTTTATTACTTGCCGGGCAAACAGTTTTGGGTTCCGGGAGATGTAAATGCTGATAGGGACAACTTTAGAAGCGATTTAAAAAATGGCATGTTTAGTGAAAATCCGGCAAAAGCAACTGGCAATGATGTTTTTAATGAAGCTCCGTCAATTAATGATTGGTACGAAACCATTAAATTAAATTACGGCGTAGATTATGTAAATGGCGGCCACACTACTTCGAGCCAATTCCGCCTTTGTGGCTTAAGCTGCGGGATATTCTGTTTTTTTGGGCAGCAAAAGGTGTGGATGGTTTTCGTTGTGATATGGTTGAAATGGTTCCGGTTGCATTCTGGAACTGGGTGATTTCACGGGTAAAAGAAACATATCCGGAAGTTATTTTTGTTGGAGAAGCTTATAATCCGGGCGTTTACAGCAAATATATTTTTGAAGGCAAGTTTGATTATTTGTATGATAAAGTAGGTTTGTATGATACTTTAAAAAAGCTGATCCGGAATGAATATGATGCGAATGTACACGAAATCCGCGATCAGTGGCAGCATCAGCACAATGGTTTTACAGAGCATATGCTGCGTTTTTTGGAAAATCATGATGAAGTTCGTATTGCATCCCAGTTTTTTGTCGACGATGCTTTTTTGGCAATTCCGGCGATGATTATTTTGGCAACACTTTCTACCGGGCCGGTTATGATTTATAATGGCCAAGAAGTTGGAGAACCGGCCGAAGGTACAACCGGTTTTTCTTCCAGTGACGGCCGCACTTCTATCTTTGATTATTGCGGAATCCCGGAACATCAAAAGTGGTTAAACGACGGAAAATGGAACTTAGCCAAACTATCCAAATCTCAAATTAGCCTACGCTCTTTTTACTGCAAATTATTGGGCTTAGCTGCCGAAAACGAAGCTATCAGCAATGGAGAATTTTATGATTTACTGTATTTAAATGATCAGGAACGCGGTTTCAATCATAAAATTTATCCTTTTTTGCGTTATACTGACCAGGAGAGATTATTGATTTTGGTTAACTTTAATCAAAACGAAGTAACGCTACAAGTTCAATTTCCGCATGATTTACTTCATCAATTTGAAATAGCAGCACCAGGAAACTACATTTTTACAGATTTGCTAACAGGAAATCAAGTTTCATCAAACAACTTAAATGATGGTTTAAATATAACTTTGCCAGCCAGTAACGGCGTAATTTTAAGTTTTTAATCAGGATTAAAGCTACCTTTTTACCGAAAATTTTATTCAAATTTTTGGTAAAAAGGATAATCTGCTATTGCTAAAAGTTCTTTATCACCATTACTGTCTCCATAAAAATATAATTCATAATCATCTCTTTCAGGAAATTGTGATAGCAAACGGTTAACTTTTTCTGCTCCGTAACAGTTTTTAGATAAAAATTTACCGGTTAGTTTTTGGTTTTTCACCTCGATTTGAGTAGCTAACACGGTATTTATGCCGTTTGCTTTGGCCCAGGGTTTTATCCAATTTTCTACAGATGCACTGATGATCACAATTTTGTGGTCCATTTGCCGGTGCCAGGCTAACTTTTTTAATGCTTCCGGTTTGATCATTTTATCTAACTGAGATACAAACCGAACACCTAAATCATCAAAAGCAGTTAGCGCAAGGTTTTGATAAAACATACCGAAAAGCTTTTCTTTCGCTTTATAATTTTGTATAATTTTAAGTTTATAAAGCACCAAAGTTGGCAGCAATTTTAAAGTGCCAAAGCCTAATTTAAAAACGTTTACAGAATACCAAATAAAAAATAACAGGCTATCGTATTTTGTAATCGTTCCATCAAAATCGAAAGCAGCAATTACTTTTTTGTTTGAAGTGTTTGTTGTTTCTTCCATTACTGCAAAGTAAATTTATTTATTTACTAATGCTGTTTTTAGCAGCATAAATCTTTAATCCTAATAAACTGCAACTATTTTGTTTGCATCCATCTTAATATGATCAAAACAAATAAGCTTTTAACTTAATTTGTAAACAGAAACTAAAACTTATAGTCAACAGATTCCTTTGTTTAATGATATGAAAAAAAGTGTAACCATTATTTCGCTTATTGTACTACTTGCGGTAGCAGGCCTGGTATATTACCGTTATTTTTTTGTTTTTGGAGAAGGTGTTAAGCCCGGAGAGTTAAATTACATTGTTAAAAAGGGCTACTTTTTTAAAACCAATGAAGGCCGTTTAATTCAAACCGGTATACGTGGCGGCACACAAGGTTCTATTTCTTCTAATGAGTTTATGTTTTCGGTATCTGACCCTCAAATTGCTAACCAGTTACAAACCTTAGGCGGAAAAACTGTACAATTACATTATAAAGAATACATAGGTAAATTACCATGGCGCGGTGTCAGCAATTTCGTGGTAGATAGCGTATTATCAATTTCAGAAACAACTCCTGTTTCTTCCGACGTTTTTAAATAAATACTATATTTTAGGTTGATTTTCTACGGATTTAAGCAGGCGCACGTAATCGTCTGCTGTATCTATATCAATTGCAGCATCTTCAAAAGGAACAATAATCAGCTGATCGGGATGGTTTTTAAAAATCCATTGTGCGCCACGATTACCGGGCAAATCCTGTAAAACAGAAAATAAACTTTTATCAAATATTGCAGGTACGCCTTGAATTTGTGCATAACCTGTTACAGCAATGCTTCTTTTATGCCGATAAAATTGTGCAGCTAATTGGTTTAAGTGTTCGGAATTGATTAACGGCTGATCACATAATAATATGAAAGCAGCATCAATCTGATCATAATTTTCTAATTGTTGCAGATGCCTGATTCCAGTCTGGATCGATGAACCCATGCCCTCCTGCCAAGTTAAATTCCGAATAAACTGAACAGGTAGATTTTCCAGTTCAGCTTTAAGTTCTTCATGTAAAAATCCGGTTACTACAATTACAGTTTTAGAAATTGTGAATGCTATTTTTACAGCGTGTTTTATCAAAGTTTCAGTTTGATATTCAAGTAGTTGCTTAGGTTTTCCTAAACGGGAAGATGAACCGCCAGCCAGTATAATTACAGCTGTATTATTTTGGAGACTTGATAAATTGGTTGTAATCAAAGTTCTGTGGAAGCAATAAAATTCCGGTTATGTATTGGCCCATCCAGTTCCCGTAGAAAACCAGCTTTACTTTGATGCCTAACAGCCAGCAATTCTGCCATCACCGCAACAGCAATTTCTTCGGCTGTTTCTGCTCCGATGTTTAATCCAACTGGTCCGTACAAACGTTCGTTTTCAGCTTCATTTAAAATAATTCCTGCTTTTTCTAAATCATCCAGCAAACGATTTGTTTTTTTACGCGGACCTAATATGCCAATGTATTTTGCCTGACTAAAAGCAACAAGAAGTTTTAACGCTGCAAAATCGTAATGGTAATTATGGCTCATTAAAACTGCATAACCCGGAAATAAATGCTGATGATTCAAATCATCTATTTTTACAACATGCACTTTTTCTGCTTCAGGAAAACGTTGAATGGTTGCTTGCGGAGCGCGGCCATCAATAATAAAAACACGCCAGCCTAAACTTGTAGCCATTTTTACTAAAGGCTGTGCATCATTTCCGGCACCGTAAATAGTTAGCCGTGGAGCAGGGAGGATTACTTCCAGAAAAATACGACAGGTTTCCTGATCGATTTTATAATTTTGAGTAAACGATTGACCGGAACTTAAAATTCCTAAAGCATCATTTAAAATCAATGCATCAACTAATAGATCTTCAGTTAAACTGATATTTTGCTGATCAGAACTGGTAATTAAAGCGCGCTTGCCAGCTAATTGTGCAATGCTGTTTTTAGCAGATAAAATTGTAATCAACACAACAGGATTATCCTGACGGGAAGTTTTCCGCAAGAGTTCGACCGGGTTATTTTGGTCAGTATAATTAATAGATTCCAGTAAAATATGAATTGTTCCTTCGCATCCCAACTGTGCGCCGTGCTGCAAATCTTCTTCAATATCGGTACTGTCGTAAACAATGATTTCACTTTTACCCGTCGTCATTACCCGGCGTGCGCGGCGAAGTGCATCTCCTTCTAAGCAACCGCCGCTAATACTTCCGGTTAACTGCCCATCTTCTGTTACCAGCATTCGCGCACCTGGCCGACGATAGGAAGAACCTTCTACTTCAGTAACGGTAGCCAAAGCACAAGCATTTTTGGTATCGCGCTGCTTATCGTAAGCGGTTAACAAACGTTGAAGTTCGGACATAATTTAATTACAGAATATTTAGGTGATAAAAGAAGCATTCAGTTTAAACCGAATGCTTCTTTTATAGCTATAAAAGTTTGTCTGGCGTAACCGGTAACTCGCGTACGCGTTTACCAGTTGCATGATAAATAGCATTGTTGATGGCGGCTGTGATACCGGTTATGCCAATTTCGCCAATACCTCTTGCGCCAATCGGAGAAATAATAGTATCTGGTTTATTGATAAATTCGACAACAAACTCAGGCATATCCGCATTTACAGGAACCAGATAGTTCGCTAAATCTTTTGTAACCGGACGGCCGCGGTTCGGATCGTATTGTGTTTCTTCCATCAAAGCCATACCGATCCCGAAAACCATCCCACCCATAATCTGGTTTTTAGCAGTTTTTTCGTTCATGATTGTGCCCACATCCATTACGGCTACGGCTTTATCCACATGGATCATTCCTAAATCCGGATCAACCAAAACTTTTACAAACTGTGCACCAAAAGAATGAAAAGAAAAAGGTTTCCGGTCTAGTTTTTCATCATCCTGTACTGCAGCGTTGGTTTTGCTTTCATCTTCAATTTCTTTTTCCGAACTTCCGCTTGCTGCCGGATTTGCTTCCGATTGTTGCCTTGTTGATACTTTTGTAGCGGCTTGTGCCTGAAGCTGTTGCAGGTTCTGCCGTTTTAAAATATCGGTATAAGCTTCTCCCTGTGCTGTTTTTGCTGTAAGAAAGATGCGCCCATTTTGCGCTGTAATGTCTGTTTCTTTTAAACCATGCAATGGCGATTTTTCATCTGCAACAGCCATTTTTACCAATTTGCTGATTAAACCCAAAGATGCTGCACGAATAGCCGGACCAACACTTGCCGTAACCTGAGAACCACCGGAATTTGCGCCTTTTGGGAAATCACTGTCGCCTAATTTTACTTTTACTTTTTCTACCGGCAAACCTAAAGCATCGGCAGCAGCCTGAGTCATGATGGTATAAGTGCCGGTACCGATATCCTGCGTGGCACACATAATTTCTGCATGTCCATCAGCAAATAATACTGCTTTTGCAGAAGAAGCGCTGCGGTTTGCCGGGTAAGTAGCTGTGGCCATACCGTAACCTACCAACATTTTTCCTTCTTTCATGGAACCCGGCTGCGGGTTGCGTTTGTCCCAGCCAATTAACTCCGCTCCTTTCTGGTAACATTCTCTCAAATTTTTGGAAGAGAATTTTTTATGTTTTTGCTCATCTTCCTGCGCATAATTAATTAAACGCAACTGAACAGGATCTATTTTCGCTTGATAAGCCAGCTCATCCATCGCAACTTCTAACGCATAAGTTCCAGGAGCTTCGCCCGGCGCACGCATCGGACAAGGCGTTACTTTGTTTAAGCGAACTAAACTATGGCTTACATCCACATTCTGGCTGCTATACAACATAGAAGTTGCTACGCCGGCAACTTCAACAAATTCTTCTACAAAAGAAGATTCTACAGTGTTGTGATGCTGAATAGCAGAAAGTTTTCCGGTTTGATCTGCACCTAAACCTATTTTTTGAATCGTTTCTGAGCGACGGCCTGCAGTAGTAAACATTTGCTGTCGACTTAAAACCAATTTAACAGGGCGGTTAACCAGTTTTGCTGCCATTCCGGCCAAAACCGTATTAGGCCAAGAAAATCCTTTAGAACCAAAACCACCACCGATATAATAAGAAATTACCCTTACTTTTTCTTTTGGTACACCTAACATTGA
This sequence comes from Janthinobacterium lividum, assembly GCA_050955045.1. Classification (GTDB taxonomy): domain Bacteria; phylum Bacteroidota; class Bacteroidia; order Sphingobacteriales; family Sphingobacteriaceae; genus Mucilaginibacter_A. Next base: position 91,037 of record JBPBQV010000020.1, read on the forward strand.
AGACATTAAGCTTTTAGTACCCGCAACAGATTGTGTTGCATCATAAAACAATACCGTTTCTCCTTGCCATAAAGCAATAGTAGCATGTGGTTCCATCGCATTATGATGGTAAACTGGTGTAGTATAAGTTTTCTCAATTTTTACAGAAGCTGTTTTTAGTGCTTCAGCAGCATTTCCACGGCTCACCTGTGTTTCAGATCCGGTAGATGAAGGGCCGGTTTTATAAGCTTTTCCTATATTTTTCTCTAAATCAAAAATCGGGTCTTCAATCTGATAATCTATTTTAACCAACTTAGAAGCATGTTCTGCCTGTTCAAAAGTTTCTGCAATTACAACCGCAACAATTTGTCCGTCATAAAAAACACGGTCATTTTGCAGTGGTAAAAGATCTTTTTCTGCAAACTTGCCGCCGCCAGGATCAGAACTGGATGGCGAATGCAACTGCATGGAGTTTTTATAAGTCATAACATCAACTACTCCTGCTAATGATTTTGCTTTTGTAGTATCTATATTTTTAATCCGGCCTTTTGTAATATCACTCAATACAGCAACTCCGTGAACTAAATTTTTCAATTCAAATTCTGCTGAATAAATAGCACCGCCGATTACTTTCAAACGGCCGTCAACACGATCTACCGGTTTTCCTACTGTCTCGTTCATACCATTCCTCCCACTGTTTCCAAAGCACGAATAATCGTACGTTTTGCCAGCTCAATTTTAAATGCGTTATATTTATGTGGTTTTGCACCCGCCATGGCTGCTTCGGCTGCCGCGCGATAAGTTTGTGCGTTTGCAGGTGCTCCGTTTAATACTTTTTCTGCTGCAAGAGATCGCCACGGTTTGGTAGCAACTCCGCCTAGAGCAATCCGGGATGAATTAATTTTTCCGTTAGAAATATCCAAAGCAACCGCTGCGGATGTTAAAGCAAACTCGTAGGAAGCACGATCCCTAACTTTTAAATAATGAGATTTTGCAGCATAAGGCAAAGCCGGCAAAGTTACCGAAGTAATCAGTTCGCCTTGTTTTAAAATGGTTTCATATTGAGGTGTTTTTCCTGGGATGATGTAAAACTCATCAAAAGGAATATTACGCACACCTTTTGCTCCTTCAATCTGGATTGTTGCGCCTAAAGCAGCCATCGGTACACACATATCTGACGGATGCGTAGCAATACAGTTTTCGGTAGTTCCTAAAACAGCATGATTTCGATTAAAACCATTCAGTGCCGAACATCCTGAACCGGGCTCTCTTTTATTGCATGGAAAAGCAGTATCGTAAAAATAGTAACAGCGCGGGCGTTGCAATAAATTTCCGCCAACCGAAGCCATATTTCGCAACTGTGCAGAAGCACCGGAAAGCAAAGCTTCTGATAAAAACGGATATTTTTTGGTGATGATTGGATGATAAGCCAGATCACTATTTTTTACCAATGCGCCAATTTTCACGCTGCCATCAGCTTGCGTTTCAACTTGTTTTAAGTTTAATGCGGTAATGTCAACCAGCTGTTTTGGCGTTTCAACATATAGCTTCATCAAATCGATTAGATTTGTGCCGCCAGCAATAAACTTGGTTTCTTTCGGAGCAACTGCGGCAATAGCAGCAGCATTATTTTGTGCCCGAACTAATTTAAATGGTTCCATAATTATTTTTAGCCGGATGATTATGCAATTTGTTGTACTTCTTTTATGGCACTTAAAATGTTTTGGTACGCACCACATCTGCAAATATTTCCGCTCATTGATTCACGTATTTCTGCATCTGTTTTGGCATGTCCTTCTTTCACCATACCAACTGCCGAACAAATTTGTCCTGGCGTGCAATAACCACATTGGAAAGCATCATGCTTGATAAAAGCTTCCTGCATTGGGTGCAGTTTTTCGCCGCTTGCCAAACCTTCAACCGTTGTAATTTCTGCATCGTGGCACATGTTAGCAAGCATCAAACAAGAATTAACACGCGTTCCGTTCATCAAAACCGTGCAAGCACCACATTGACCATGATCACAACCTTTTTTAGTTCCAGTCAACATCAGTTTTTCCCGAAGTGCATCTAGTAACGTAACTCTTGTATCTAAGTTTAGTGTGCGGCTTTTTCCGTTTACCATCAGCGTCACACTGTTCACTTCTACAGCAATACCTGCTGCTTTTTCTTTCTCATTTGCAGAAGTAATCAGCGGAGCTAAAGACAACCCAGCTCCGGCAACTGCAATTTTAGTAAGGAAACTACGGCGACTATTTCCGTTACCTGGCAAAGACTCCTGTCCATCATCCGCAGCATTATTTACTTCGTCTTTTCTCACTGTTAATATGTTTTAATATAATTTATTCTGAAGAAGAATTTCTATATAGAGATGATTTCCTCGAAAAATGTTCTCTGAAAAAACTAATTTAGAATGCTTCTTTTATCAATGTTTTTTTTGGATGATCTTTAAAAATCTCCATTTCCAAATTTTCCTGCACGATAATCTGCATAAGCTTCCTGAATTTCTTTTTCAGTATTCATTACAAACGGACCTTGAGAAACTACCGGTTCGTTTAACGGCTTTGCTAAACCAAAAAGCAGTATACTTTCCTCATCAGCAGAAATATTAATCTGGTCACCATCATTGTTAAATTCTGCCAGATACAATTTTTCTACTGCTGCATTATTTACAGTTAACTTTCCTTTAATCACATAGAAAAAAATATGATGATCGGCGGGAACCGGAATGGATAATTTTCCGCCAGGTTTAAAAAAAATGGTATTGAGCTGCACACCAATTCCAGATTCAAACGCAGATTTATGGCTTTCCCAATCACCGGAAATCAAATTCACGGTTACTTTGCCTTCATCCAAAACCAAACTCGGAATTTCCTCTTTTTGCAAACCTTTGTAAAATGGTGAGGTCATTTTTGATCTCGCCGGAAGATTGATCCACAATTGCAAAATTTCCAATGGCCCACCACTCTTTTTAAATGCTTCCGAAGAAACCTCAGCATGAATTAAACCTCGTCCGGCTGTCATCCATTGTACGCCGCCTTCGGTCATTACACTTTCGTGGCCGCCGCTATCTTTATGGGCAATATCTCCTGCTAAAATAAATGTAACAGTTTCCATGCCGCGGTGCGGATGCGGGCCGAAAGGCAAACCGCGGTTAAAAGGCTGGTAAACTTGCGGGCCATGATGGTTTAAAAACAGAAATGGGTCCAGGTAATCTATCGAGCGCGTTGGCAGCACGCGGTACGTAACCAAATCTGCAATGGGTGCATATTCTGCCAGGTGCAGTTTTTTTATAGTTCTCATGTTTAATTTGGAATATTAGTTGGTGCTGGAAATCTTTAACTAAAAATCATTCACCATTTTTATACTGATAAAAGAAGCACCAGCAATATTTGTTTAAACAATTAAAAAATTTATAACACTTTTTCACATTGTTGATTCTTTAAAATCAGGTTTGAATTAGTGATAAATAAAAAGGATCTCAAACGGGGAGAATGAGATCCTTTAACCAATTATAAACCTAAATATGAAGAGCACAAATATAGTGTATAAAATACACTAAGCAATAGGTGTTGGAACATTTAACAAAAATTTAACATTATTAGAAAATTCGAATAATTGATAAGTCTCGGCTATGCTAATAATACAACTATTCAATAACGCTTCTTATCCTGATTTTATTTAAACTGGAGATTATTTATATTTGCAAAATACAGTTATAATAAAAAATTATTTATATTACTTTCCATATATTCTTTTGCTATAAGCCTGACCATCAGCAAGTTTTCTGAGCATTCATCAAAACTATACATCAAAGATTGTTTAATATTTGTATTATTTAAAGGATGTGCAATCGATTTAAGTATATAAAAACAATTAACTTTTATTCCTATAACTCTTTGCAGGTATAACACAAATGATAAATCTTTTAATAAATTGTCGGCAGGTTCGTATTCGTATTCGGGCGTTAAAAATTGGAATTCTTTAGTTGCATGGAAATTATCTTTTTCGGCAGGTACTTCTTTTAAATGAAAAAAAACTTCATTCAATCTATTAATCTGAACTTTGACTTCTGATAAAAGCTCTTCTACAACATTCTGTAAATCACCATAATAAACTACTTTTGCTAGTTTTGGAAGATGATCTGCAATATGCAGCAATACAGAATACGTTTGATTTAAATTATGTAAAAATATTTTTTTAAGAGAAGATTCATCTAATTTTAAATTACCTGACAAGTAGGGTTTTTCCATAATTTTCAACGTTGTTTAAAAAAATAACAGAGCATAAATATGCTTGTAATAGTTTATAATTTATTGATAATTGAGAGTTAAAATTTGTTGGTCAAGTAAATATTTAACTAATATAATATTTGTCAATAATAGTATAAAAATGCATTATTTAAAACCCTAATATAGTAAAAATACTTTCTTATTATAACATATTTATAATAAAACATACAAATATTACCATTTATTAATTTTATTAAATAAATATAAGGTTCTTTTTGCAAAAAATACAAAACATAAATGCAAGGAAAAATAGTTTGCTGTTTATGCTATTAGCAAGCAGTTGGCCTTGTTCATCAAAAATCTTTTTTAAGAATTAGATAAAATTCGTGGTATTTTTTGTAAAATTGCACCATTATCAGCAGCGCCTATAGCTCAGTTGGTTAGAGTAGAAGACTCATAATCTTTTGGTCCCTGGTTCGAGCCCAGGTGGGCGCACAAAAATTTCAAAAACGGCCTTTACACACATGTGAAGGCCGTTTTTGTGTTTTGCAGGAATTTTCTTTTGGATACTGTTTTTAGGTCAACTTTCTCGTTAAGACCATTACTGATAACTATTAGTAGCAAGTTTTTGTATTACTGCCAGTAAACGTGGCACATTAGATACATCAGGCCTTTTTCGAGGAGAGAAACAACCAAGTTAGTTTTTCTATACCTTTAAAGTAGGACTAAGCCGATTTCGTAATCTCGTTTAATTTTTCGACTGAGGTTTAAACAGAACCTAGTAACTGGATTTGGTTATTGCATTTTTAGGCTTACTGTATTTCCGGCATATTTCACAGTTTGGTTTGCCGCTGTTTCAAAGTTTAAAGCTTTAGGTTTATTTTTGCTGATTACCACTACATTAAAAACCCGGTTAGCAACCATACCAGGGAAAGTACCTTTGCGGTTGCCAATCGTTAAGGTTTTGCTGCTTTCACTATAATTGATGCTAATGGTTGAGAAAGCTCCTTTTTCGTAATTGTAATTGGTGCCTTCATCTTCATATAAATTAAAAGAAGCATCTTTACCAGCATACACATATAAAGTAATTGGCGCATCAGGTTTTTCGCTGGTATATTGAATATCCGGACCGACCGGAAGAATAGAACCTTCTTTCACAAAAACCGGGATGCGTTCATAAGGTGCATCAGCAGTAATTTCCTGACCGCCATTTTGGTATTTGCCGCTGTACAGATCAAACCAGCCATTTCCCGCAGGCAGATAAACTTTTCTGTTTTTGGCCTGATACTGATAAACCGGATTAATCAGTAAAGAAGGGCCAAACATATACTGATCGTTGATACTTTTTACTTTTTCATCTGTACCAAAATCCATCACCAAACCACGCATCAGCGTATAATCTTTCTGATAAGTTTTACCAACCAACGAGTAGATATAAGGCATTAAGTGGTAGCGCAGCTTATCATAATACAACATGCTTTGGTAAGCAGGATGATTTTCGGGTGCTACGTTATAAATCTCCCGAAAAGGAAACTGGCCATGTACACGAAACAAAGGCACAAAAGCACCAAACTGGTACCAGCGTGTCATTTGTTCACGCCATTCAGCCAAGTCTTTTTCGTTTGGTTTTTCGTAGCGTCGTTCTACTGCAAAACCACCAACATCCATTGTCCAGTAAGGAATTCCAGACATGGAAAAGTTAATTCCGGCTGGAATCTGTGCTTTAAAATCTTCCCAACGGGCAGCAATATCACCACTCCAGGTTGCGGTAGCATAACGTTGCAAGCCAGCATAAGCAGAACGGGTTAACAGAAATACACGGTCATTCGGGTTTGTTCCGCGTTGTCCTTCATAAATTCCTTGTGCATTTTCTAACGGGAAAGCATTAAAATATTTGGTAGAAGAACCCAGGAAAGTTGGTGTGCTCTGTTCCTTGCGGGAAGTGATATCCGAATTGGACAAAATATCCGGTTCGGATGCATCCATCCACCAGGCATCAATACCTTTTGAATACAAATTCTTGTTCATTAAATCCCAAAAAGCCTGACGCGCTTTCGGGTTAAATGCATCATAAAAAGTAGAAACGTAACCTTGTGCAATCCAATCACGCTGACGGTTTGCAATGTTTCTTTTGTACAACCAGCCGTTTTTATTCAGGTAATCATAGTTTTTGATGCCTTCATAAAATTTTGCCCAAACGGAAAGCATAATGTGCATATGTTCATCATGCAATTGTTTGATCATTCCTTTTGGGTCAGGGAAACGCGTTTCGTCAAACTCCTGACTTCCCCATTGATCCTGTTTCCAGTATGACCAGTCTTCCACAATATTATCTATCGGAATTTTACGATCACGAAATTCTTTTGCAGCTGTTAAAATTTCTTCCTGCGTTTTGTAACGCTCGCGGCTTTGCCAAAAACCCATTGCCCATTTTGGCATCATGGTAGCTTTGCCAGTAATAGTGCGGTAACCGCTGATTACTTCGTCAGAATTCTTACCATAAACGAAGTAGTAGTTGATATCATCACCAGCTTCTGATGAAAAAGCAAACGTATTTTTATCTTTTTCGGGGATTGGACTTAACCAGTGCATTGCCAGATAAGATTCTCCGCCATCAGGAATCCATTCTATTTTGAAGCTATATTTTTTCCCTTTTTCCAAATTAATAGCAGTTAATGCTGTTCCCGGATTCCAGGGCTGGCGCCATTTATCAGCAATCAGTTTTCCATCAATATAAACTTTTACATAACCAGAATATTTGGTCAGGAAATGATGCAAACCAGAATAAGGAGATTCTATGGAACCTTCATAAGTAACTAAACCGTTTTCCAGCTTGTAACCTGCCGGAAAGTTTTTCATGTCTTTCAGGAATGAATAATCCAGATCAGATTCCGGGCGACTGATAAACACTTTTTTCGGATCAGTTTTATCCGCATAAGTTGCTGTTAACCATCCCTGGTCGCCTTCTTTAGAAAACAGTTTTAAGCCAGATAAAGGCTGATAATTACGCGTATCGCCAACTTTGGTAATCGAATAGTTATCCCAAAGAATGCCGTAATTTTTACTGGAAACCAGGAAAGGCACAGCCACTTCAGTATTGGCCTGAAGCAATTCAACCTGTTGTCCTTTATAATTCATCACCCCATTTTGGTGCTGACCTAAACCGTAAAAACCTTCATCCGCAGGAGATTGAAAAACCTGTTTTAACTGGTAAGAAGCTTCGCCATCATTAGAAACCGGAACAAAGTTTTTAGAATCTGTTGCCGCTTCCTGTAAAACCGGTTTTCCTGCCGCATCCATAAAGGATACTACTCCGGTTTTTAAAGATGATTTTACTTGCAGCGATGCTGTTTTTAGCAGGATAAAATCTCCGGTTTGCGATACGCTCCACTTTACAGTATTTGATTGTTGCGGAACAGCCATCAAACTCTTGTCTGCCGAAAACTCATTAACAGGCGAAGCTTTAACATGGATGATCTTATCGCCGACAACGTCCAACTGCAGTAATTTAGTTTGCTGGTTTTCGGGTAAGGTTAGTACCACACCGTTAGCCACTTTTTTAAAATTGCCCGACTGCGCAGCAGCATCACCAGCAAAAAAATAAACGGCAATACCAAAACAGCATACTACGCGATGTACAGGTTTATTCATAGAAAATTTGTAATAGGTTTATTTATTAATAAAATTGATCTTGCTGTAAACTTAACACAAACATTGCTAATATTTTTAAGTATTGTGGAAATGGAGTTGAATTAGCAGCAAGAAATTTACATCATAATTGGATAAAAAATATGCTTTTAATAACAAACTATTTACCTTTCCTTCAAGGCCAAATTCCTTTTTAATGATTAAATTATATTTAATGAAGGAAAGGCATTCTTTCTAACGCCATTTTTATGGCCAGTGCAAAAACTCCGGAAGATAAAAAAAACACCCAATCTCTGCGCTTTACGCTAAGCAGCTTCAAAAACACAAAAGTGGTTACCAGAAAAAAAGCAACCACGAAAATCTGTCCGGCTTCCAACCCAACGTTAAAACCAACTAAACCAATACAGATGGATTGATCTTTTACCAGCATCATCCGGATGGCGTTGGCAAAACCCATTCCGTGTATAAAACCAAAAAGTAAGGCCAGGTAATAATTGGTTTTTATGCTTCGCTCCTTTTTATCCAGTTGTAAAATATTGTTAAATGCGGTGATAAAAACAGTACAGGGAATTAAAAACTCCACCCAAATACTTGGAAAACGGATGATATCTAGCACGCTCAAAGCAAGTGTTAACGAATGACCGATGGTAAAAGCAGTTATTAAAATCAATACTTTTTTTAGATCATTAAAAGTATAAACTGCTGCCAGCGAAATGATAAATAACTGATGATCAAGCGCATTGGTACTGATGATATGCTCCCATCCCAAGGAAAAATAAAAAACAAAATCCGACATGCAGCGTGATCTATTAAGGATGTAAAGCTACTACGTTTTACCAAAATGGTGTTTGCGGCCATGCTTCTTTTACCACCTAAAAAATGTTGTATTTTGGGGCGAGATCAAGTTTGATTGAGAAAAAACAGGCATAAAAGAAGCATCATTAATTTTTAATCAATCCTAGAGACAACATTCCAGCTTTCCATTACTTGAAATTTTTGCCTACTTTGTAAGGCTCGTAAAAAGAGAAAAACATCTCCCCGGAAATAAAATTACAACAATGAATTTAAACTTATATAACCATGGCTGAACCAACACAGGAAAGGCGTTTGGGCCTGATACACGCCACAGCCATCAACATGACGGATATGGTTGGCATTGGCCCATTTATTACGCTGCCCATGGTTATCAGTATGATGAACGGTCCCTACTTTTTGTATGCCTGGCTAGCCGGTGCAGTTTTATCTATGGTAGATGCGATGGTTTGGAGCGAACTGGGCGCAGCTTTTCCCAGAGCGGGCGGTTCCTACAATTTTCTGAAAGAAACCTATGGTAAAAACGGCTTGGGAAAACTGATGAGCTTTCTGTTTGTGTGGCAAACCATGATTCAGGCACCACTGGTAATTGCCTCCGCAGCTATTGGGTTTGCAGCGTACTTTTCTTATTTGCTGCCTTTAACTCCGCTGGAATCAAAAATAATGAGCGGAAGCGTGGTGATTTGTATTGTGGCATTGCTTTACCGTAAAATTGAAGACATCGGCAAAATTAGCGTTGTACTTTGGGGCGCGGTTATACTAACCATGTTGTGGATTATTGGCGGAGGAATTGCGCATGGAAATTTCCTGCAACCAATTCGCCAGGTTAATGACGGGCTGACAATGAATTACGCATTTGTTACCGCCATCGGATTTGCCAGCGTAAAAAGCGTTTACAGTTATTTGGGTTATTACAATGTTTGCCATTTAGGCGGAGAAATTATTAACCCGTCAAAAAATATCCCGCGAAGCATGTTTCTTTCTATTGCAGGAATTGCTGTTTTGTATTTAATGATGAATGTGAGCGTGGTAAGCGTAATTCCGTGGCACATTGCCAAAGATAGCCAATTTGTAATCAGCGTTTACATGCAGCAATTAGCCGGGCCGCTTGCCGCAAAAATTGTTACTTGTCTGGTTTTGCTTGTTGCCTTTGCATCCGTTTTTTCGGCTACGTTGGGTTACAGCCGCATTCCATACGCTGCAGCGGTGGACGGTGCTTTTTTTAAAGTTTTTGCAAAAGTTCATCCCACCGGAAAATTCCCCTACGTTTCGTTGCTGTTTTTGGGTGCTATTGCCTTTGTATTTAGTTTATTATTTAAGCTGAGTGATGTCATCAGTGCCATTCTAGCTATGCGGATACTGATTCAGTTTATCGCGCAGGCCATTGGTTTATTACTGCTAAGAAAAATAAGAATTAAAGAAGATTTTCCTTACAAAATGCCTCTGTTTCCGTTGCCAGTTTACTTGGCAATTATTTTATGGGCCGGAATTTTAATTTCAACAGGTTTTACGATGGTTTTAGGTGGATTATTGGCCATTACCACAGGAGCAGTTGTTTACTTTACCAAAGCTAAACTGAATAAAGAATGGCCTTTTGGTACGATTGGAAAAGGAAATTAGTTTGATAAAGACAGTAGTTAATGATTACTGCAACTAATCCTCCAAAACAAAAAAAGTTGTCTGCTTATAAACAGGCAACTTTTTGATTTTGTGGTACCAGCTGGAATCGAACCAGCGACACAAGGATTTTCAGTCCTTTGCTCTACCAACTGAGCTATGGTACCCCTTCGCTTGGGGTTGCAAATGTAGTAGCTTTTTTTGCTTTTTAAAATTTATTTTGAAATTTATTTTGAAACCTACTGCTTAAAACTAAAACCATTTAAATTTTAATCTCCAATAAGATGTGTGGTTGTTTGTTTAATTTAGCCATTTTTAAGCTCTAAAAAACAGCATGGCACAAACCTTATTTCTAATTCTGCTTCTCTTTGCTACAGTTTTTTTTGTGCGCAATTCTCTTAAAATTAAACGAAATATATTTTTAGGTCGTCCCGCTGACTATTCTGACCAGCCTGCTTTACGCTTTAAAATGATGTTGAAAGTTGCTTTAGGGCAGTCTAAAATGGTTAAACGCCCTATTGCAGCTTTTCTACATCTGCTGGTTTATGCTGGTTTTATCATTATCAATGTGGAGGTTCTGGAAATTATCATCGATGGCATTTTTGGCACACATCGAATTTTTGCGGCTCCGTTAGGTAGTTTGTACAACTGGCTGATTGGTGTTTTTGAAGTGCTGGCCTTGTTAGTTTTGCTCAGTTGTGTTGTATTTTTAATCCGAAGAAATATCATCAAACTAAAACGTTTTGGCGGAGTAGAAATGACTTCCTGGCCAAAATCTGATGCCAATCTTATTTTAATTGCTGAAGTTTTGCTGATGAGTGCTTTCCTGCTAATGAATGCAGCCGATCATCAATTGCAACTTGCTGGAAATACACATTATCCCAAAGCCGGAAGTTTTCCGGTTAGCGGCTGGCTTTCGCCAATGCTTCTTTTATCAACCCAAAATTTGATTTTGCTGGAACGTAGCTGCTGGTGGTTTCATATTCTGGGCATTCTGGCTTTCCTTAATTACCTGCCGTATTCCAAACATTTGCATATCGTACTGGCTTTCCCAAACACTTATTATTCGAGCCTAAAACCGCAGGCAGAATTTGCCAACTTACCTGCCGTTACTAATGAAGTTAAAGCCATGCTCGACCCAACTTTTGTACCGCAACCATCAGAAACTATAACACGATTTGGGGCAAAAGATGCAACCGACCTTACCTGGAAAAACCTGCTGGATGCTTACACTTGTACCGAATGCGGCCGCTGCACTTCGGTTTGTCCGGCTAATCTAACAGGAAAACTGCTCTCGCCCCGAAAAATAATGATGGATACGCGCGACCGAGTTATCGAGATCGGCAGAAATAAAGATCAGCATGATGCTTCTTTTACCGATGAAAAAACTTTGCTGGATGATTACATCAGCCGCGAAGAAATCTGGGCCTGCACCAGTTGCAATGCTTGTGTAGAAGCTTGTCCGGTAAATATTAATCCGCTCGAAATCATCACAAAATTGCGGCAATTTGCAGTGATGGAAGAAGCCAAAGCATCAACCAGTATCAACCACATGTTTGCCAACATTGAAAATAACGGCGCGCCTTGGAAATACAGTAACGCCGACAGGTTGAATTGGGCGAATGAAAACTAAACATGACTGAATTAAAAGTACCGACCGTAGCCGAAATGGCTGCAAAAGGCCAGCAGCCCGAAATTTTATTTTGGGTTGGCTGCGCCGGAAGTTTTGATGTCCGAGCACAAAAAATAACGCGCGACATTTGTAAAATTTTACAACATGTCGGGATGAGTTTTGCGGTTTTAGGAACGGAAGAAAGCTGCACCGGCGACCCGGCAAAACGTGCCGGGAACGAGTTTCTGTTCCAGATGCAAGCCATGATGAACATTCAGGTTTTGGATGGTTATCAGATCAAAAAAATTGTAACCGGCTGCCCGCATTGCTTCAACACGATCAAAAATGAATATCCAAATTTGGGTGGAAATTATGAAGTGATCCATCATACACAACTTATTCAGCAATTGATAGATGACGGAAAACTGAAAGCCGAGAACGGTGCTTCTTTTACCGGCAAAAAAATCACGTACCACGATCCTTGTTATTTAGGCCGAGGAAATGGCATTTACGAAGCTCCGCGAAAAGCTTTAGAAATTTTGGATGCCGAACTGGTGGAAATGAAACGCTGCAAAACCAATGGTTTGTGTTGCGGCGCAGGCGGCGCGCAAATGTTTAAAGAACCTGAAAAAGGCACGAAAGACATCAATTTGGAACGTGCGGAAGAAATCATCAGCACAAAAGCAAACGTGGTTGCAGCCGCTTGTCCGTTTTGTATGACAATGCTGAACGATGGCGTAAAACAACTGGAAAAAGAACAGGAAATTGAAGTGCTGGATATTGCAGAAATTACAGTTCGGGCAAACAATTTATAACTTGGATACTATTTTTATCAACCTAAAATTTGACTGGATTTTTTTATGTTGAAATGATCGGAAAACTGTAAAAAATTACAACGCTCAAACAAGCTTTAGCTTAGATTTGCAAAATGGAATTCTCACCTGCTTCAAAAACCTGGATCTATCAATCTAACCGTGAACTTACAGAAACGGAAAGAGCGAAAGCACAACAATTGTTAAACGAATTTACCAGCAGCTGGACGGCACACAATCAGCAGTTAAAAGCAGCAGCAAAAATTTTTTATAACCGGTTCATTATTCTATTGGTTGATGAAAGTTTGGCTGGTGCAAGCGGTTGTTCTATTGATAAATCAGTTCATTTTATCAAAGCTTTGGAAAATGAATTTAGCATTGATTTGTTTGATCGTTTTAACACGGCTTATATAGAAAATGACCAAATACTTACAGCCAATCGCGAAGAATTTGAAAACTTATTGAAGCAAGGAAAAGTAAATTCTGAAACTATTGTTTTTAATAATTTGGTTGCAAACTTTCAGGATTTTCAAACTAAATGGCAAGTTCCATTGAAGAATAGTTGGCACGCACGGGTTTTTGGTGGATTGATTAACTCTTAATATAATTGTAATTTTGAATATGACAACTTTCACCATACAAGTAAAAGATAACGATACCGAATTGCTATTAAAAATACTACAAAAGTTTAAAGTTAAAGTTATTGAGAAACCCAAAAATGATGTTACAATTGAAATTGTAGAAGCATTAAAAGAAATCAAAGAAATGCAATCTGGCAGAAGCAAAGTTTTATCGTTAAAAGATATTTAATGATAAACACAGTTGTTTATTCTTCTGTTTTTATCAGAAAAGCTAAAGATTTAAAGAAACGCCATCTGTCATTATTACAAGATCTCGAAAAATTGGAACAAAGTCTTCTCGAAAATCCAAAGCAAGGTGTTGCATTAGGAAGTGGTTTATACAAGATTAGATTAGCTGTTGAAAGTAAACTTGGTGGCAAAAGTTCGGGTTACCGTGTGATTACTTTTTTAATTACTTCATCACCTGATTCTATCATTGTAAATATGCTTACTGTTTACGATAAAAGCGAAGAAAATACAATTGACAAAAAAGCACTACTAAAGTTAATAAAAGAGTTATTCTGAAAGTTTTAAAAATCCAACGGCCCTAACCTTCTCATGTTTTTCATAATTAAAAAACTGCGGTGCCTAATGTAACGCGTAGGTTTTACCGGAGACCATTTAAGCGGATTTGGCCAAACGCCAACAATTAATGAAGCTTGTTTTTTAGTCAGCTCGAAAGCTGGATGTTTAAAATACTCTTGCGAAGCGGCTTCAATTCCGTAAATGCCATCGCCCATTTCAATCACGTTCAAATAAACTTCCATGATGCGTTGTTTGCTCCATAAAACTTCAATCAGCATGGTAAAATAAGCTTCAAAAGCTTTGCGGATGTAAGACCGGCCAGGCCATAAAAAAACATTTTTTGCCGTTTGCTGAGAAATTGTACTTCCGCCAATCAGTTTATTGCTGTGCTGGTTTTTTTCAATAGCGCGTTCAATCGCAGTCAAATCAAAACCATGATGTTCCAGAAACAACTGATCTTCTGATGCTACAGCTGCTTTTTTTAGATTGATAGAAATCTGATCAAACGGAACCCAAGATCTATCAATCTTCCAATCCTTTCCGGCAGCTTTTCGCTCAAAACCACGGTCAATCATCAATAATGTTATTGGCGGATTTACAAATCGGTATAGCAAAACCCAAAGAATTGTAACGCCGAAAAAACCTATCAGAATTAATTTTAGCAGATATTTAAATAATCGCATAGCAAAATGAGATATAAATAAGAAAGGTGCCCGATTGCTCAGACACCTTTTTACTAGTGCAGTTTATTAGCTTAAAACTTATTCTGCTACAACCGTGAAAGGAACTTTCACTTTTACTTCTTTATGTAAATTTAAATTTGCGGTATAATCACCTACAAATTTAGGCTCGCTGTCAAAAGTAATTTTACGGCGATCCACTTCAAACCCTTGTTTTTTCAAAGCATCCGAAACCTGGATGGTATTGATCGCACCGAAAATTTTACCGCTTTCGCCAGCCTTTGCACCGATTGTCAGCGTTACGCCTTCTAACCTTGTTGCAATCGCATCAGCATCTTTACGTATTTTTTCTTGTTTAAAAGCAGCTTGTTTTAAGTTTTCAGCTAAAACTTTACGTGCAGATTCGGTTGCCAAACTTGCAAAACCTTTCGGAATTAAAAAGTTGCGACCGTAACCTGGTTTTACGTTTACTACATCATCTTTCTCGCCGAGATTTTTGATGTCTTGTTTTAAAATAACTTCCATTTCGTATGCTTATTTTAAAGAGTCAGCAACATAAGGTAACAAACCGATATGGCGTGCACGTTTAACAGCCTGAGCCACTTTGCGCTGAAATTTTAAGGAAGTTCCGGTTAAACGACGTGGTAATAATTTACCTTGATCGTTAATGAATTTCATTAAAAAGTTAGCGTCTTTGTAATCAATATATTTGATTCCGTTCTTTTTGAAACGGCAATACTTTTTACGGTTGTCCTCTACTTTAGGGGCGGTAACGTATTTAATTTGATCGTTTGCCATTATCTTGCTACGGCCTCCTCTGCTTTAGGTTTACGCTGATTAAAAGCACCGCTACGTTTTTTCTCGTTGTAAGCGATAGCATGTTTATCCAGAGAAATAGTTAAAAAACGAAGTACGCGCTCATCACGGCGAAATTCTGTTTCCAGTTTATTAATTAGTTCACCCGGGGCCTTGTATTCAGTTAGGTGATAGTAACCTGTAGTTTTCTTTTGTACAGGGTACGCTAATTTTCTCAAACCCCAATTATCCTCTTGGATAATTTCGGCTCCGTTATCAGTTAAAATTTTAGTGAATTTGGCAATGACCTCTTTCGCTACTTCTACAGATAACAACGGGGTAAGAACGATTACTGTTTCGTACTGTTGCATTCTTTTTGCTGTTGATGTTTTAATTATTTATCCGCCAAAAAGCGGAGCGCAAATGTAGGAAGAATTTTTTAGTTTTTTCAAGAAGATATAAAACTTTTATGCCGTTAAAAGAAGCATTCATACATCAGCCTAATTTCGCTGATACAAGGCAGTTTGAAACCATGGATAAGTGTTGCCCAAAGGCAGCTTTCCTAATCTGGGACGTTTGGTGATAAACTGATTTTTGATCAATTTAAACCCAGGCTGTGGCTGTGGCTCCGTGGCTCCGGAGTAAGCTTGCTGCACAAATAAATATTTAATTGTAGTATCTGTTTGATTTAAAGTGATACGTTTATACTGATCCAAACAATATGGCCATAATGAAAATGTGATAGCTACTTTTTTATCTTTGTCAGTAGATTGAATTACTTTAACAAATTCTTTTCTAAAATCAGTGTAAGCAACTCTATCATTATATGTACCATAAAACAATAACGTTTTTCGGATAAAACCTGCAGAGTTTACAATCAACAACAAAGCAATTAATATGGATAGAACTTTTGATTGTAATGCACTTCTGCTTCTGTCCAATACTTTTGTAATTACAACAAATATTAGAAAGAAAAACATCGGCGTAAGTACAATCATGTTATAATTCATCGGCATATCTTTAAATGAAAAATAGGAAACCAAACAAGTTAAGATTACAAGTAAGCCAAATGTAATCCAGTCTGATTTTTTCAATATTTTATATCCCGTATAAATAATTGCAATTAAAAAGTTAAAGATGAGAAAAGGACTGTAAGTGTAAGTGATATAAAAACTGATAAAGGTTTTAAAAGAATCGGTACTAAATCTGTTTACAATTACATTTTGAGAATGCTTTTGCAAACCTCTGATCAATTCTATTAAATGGTATGGATATACAATTGCAAAACAGCTTAATACAATTGCAAAACCTAATAAAGTTTGTACAATTGGTTTCAGCTTAAATTCGTTTTTATAAGTTAACAAACCAACAGTAATCAGCATTAAATAAAATGTAGAAACCGGCGAAGTAATTAAATTTAAGCCAACAAGTAAACCATTAATTACATTTGTAGATTTTTTACTTTGATAAACATTATTCAACAAAAAACAAGTAATAAACAACTTGCAAAGCACTTCCGGCCGGCCTTCCTGTATGCCGTAAAAAGAGAACAAACCTAATATCCAAAGTATAGAAAATAAGTATAAAGCAATAGTAACTTGTAAGTTATTTTTTTTTATATAAACTACAACACTTGTAAGCAAAACAAACATGGTTAACACGTCTATCAAATTTTGTGTTACATACATATTGTTGTAAAACTCTGGCATCAAGCTGTTTATCCATGCGATTACATAAGGAAATAATGGCGGATAAAATAGAAACCGATGCTGAATTGGATCAAGTCCGGCGTGATATAACGGATTAATCAATTGATGAAAATGGTTGATAAAATAGGCAGTCGGTAAAAAACAGGTAGAATCCTGTATGAAACCGGGATAACCGTTGAAAGCAAATTGAAAAGTTAAATAAGTATAAATAGAAAAAATGCTGGTTAATATAATTTTTAATAAAGAATTCATTAAGTAAAATTGAGTTACAAAAAGTATTAGCCTACTAAAAAATTATCCTATGTAATAAAAAAATCTAAAATGAATGTTTTTATTTGACATGTATAATTATAAAAAAACTCTTACTAATTTCTTTCATAAATTGCAGTTTGATACCAGGGATAAGTATTGCCTATTTTAAATCTACCAATCATAGGATGATCTGGGATAAATCCATTTTTTATAAGTTTAAAGCCGGATATTTCAGGAGCGTTATTTAGACCGGAATTACTTTGTTGGAAAATAATAAATTGAACAACAGGATTATCCATTGGAGTATATGAAATTACAGAATTTACTTTGTTAAGTGAAGGCTCCCACAATGAAAAAGTAACATAGATTTTTTTATCTTTTCTCAATTTTTTGCTTAAGAAATCTATTTCTTTACCAAGGTTGGCAAGAGGTACTTTTTTATCCTGTGTACTAAAAAAAACTACAGCAGTACGAAAAAGACCAAGTGAATTGACAAAAAGAAGTATAATTAATACCCAAAAGGATTTATTTAAAACGTTAGTATGGGTTTGTTTGTTAAGTATATTAATTAAAATTATTAATAATACAAACATATATATAGACGACAATACAAACATGTTGTATGCCATTAGCACATTTTTAAATGCAAAAAAGTATATTGATGCAAACAGTAATATAAAGCACAAAACTGATAAAACTTTTTTTTGCTTAATTAGTAAATTTAGCGTAAAAAAGATAGAAATTAAAAAACTTAGTGCTGCTATAGGATGAAATTGGGAAATGAAATAAATGTCACGTATCCACTTTAGCCTATCTGATCCTGTTTTGGCTCTATTAACTACAACATTGGTTGAATGCTTTAGTAAACCATGCAATAAATCTGTTAACTGATATGGATAGAGTAGTGTAAAACAACCGAATACAATTGTAAAACCTGTTACTGTTTGTATTATAGGCTTTATCTTGAAGCTATTGCTATAAAAAAGAACTCCGATAGTAATTATAATGAGGTAAAAAGTTGATATAGGTGAGTTAATTGCATTTAATCCAATTAAAATTCCGTTAATGTAATTAAAAAAGCGTTTTTCATTATATAGATTATTTAATATAAAACAAGCAATGAAAAAATTTGCAAGTATTTCCGGCCTGCCATCAAATACTCCATGAAAGGAAAATAAAGCAAATGTCCAGACTGCTAAAAGTAGGTACAAATAAAAGTTATAGTTTATGTTATACTTTTTTATGTAAACATATGCACTCCTTAATATTACAATAATACTTGAAATATCTATAAGCGTTAATGCAGTACGAATTTGGGTATAATTGTCAGGAAGTAATTTGCAAATTAGTGCAACAACATAAGGAAATAGAGGCGGATAAAATAAAAACTTATGGGTAATAGCATCTATACCAGCATCATAAAGTGGGTTAATTAATTGATGATGGTGATTGATGAAGTATGAAGTCGGTAAGAAACAAAGTGCATCTTGAAAAAAACAAGGGTAACCATTTGTTGCATATGTAAACGATAAAATCGCATATAAAATGGGTGTACCAATAAAAATCCCTATTACAATACGGTTCATTTAGTATAAATTAAAAATGTAAAAGTTAGTAGCCAGCAAATAATGCAGAGTTGTATAAAACGATCGTTAGTTAAAATTTTTACCGGTGAGCCACTTGCTTTTTTTACAAATGTGAATTGTAAATAACGAAGTAATCCAAGCAAAACAAATAATGTAGTAAAGTAGGAGTATTCTCCTAATTTTAAAACAATCTCCGGAGAAATAATATACATAATATAACAAACCAAAAGAACGCCGGTAAGCATAGAAAGTACAATTTGTAAAAATTCTATACTATAACCATGTATAGATCGCCTTATTTGTGAGTTGCTATCTTTTAGCATCAGATACAAATCGTCCATCCTTTTAGAAAGTGCCTGAAACATTGATAATAGAAACACCATTATTATTAACCATTTACTTATAGTTATATCTGTAGCCAAACCACCAGCAATAACTCTTAAATTAAATCCAATACTTATAATAGTTACATCAATCAGAGCAAAGTTTTTTAGCTTAACAGAATAAAAAAGATTTAAAATAAAATAGCTGACTATTACAATTAAAACCTTAAAAGATATAGTTGAAGCTATAAGAATCGCTAAAGCAGCAAGTATAATTGTTAAACTATAAGCTTCGGTTTTTAAAATTTTCCCTGAAGGAATTGGACGGTTTTTTTTAATCGGATGTTGCCGGTCATAATCTATATCCATTAAATCATTGAAGATGTAAATAGAACTAGCAATTAAGCAAAATGAAACAAATACTTGTAAAGCTTCTAAAGATTTCTCGGGGTTGAGTATCTCACCAGAAAAGAAAAGAGGTAAAAAAATGTAAAAGTTTTTTAAATAATGGGGAACACGTAATAAGGGTAAATATTTTTTAATCATGCAGTTAGTATCTAAATATAATTTATTTGATCAAAATTTCAACCGCACACAATCAGTATAAACATAAGTAATATTTATATAATTTTACTATTTTGTTGAAAGTTATTTTGGTGAGATTACCTGATTTTAGCGGTATAACTTTAGCATACTTTTATGCTTAGAATTTTATTTTTACAACAGATAAGTTTCACAAAAAATATTTTTAAATTAAGAGCCTGTTTAAAAATCAACAGGAACCAATATTATAGGTTTAGATAAACCGGTGAGGAATGTTCTTTTTGTGGTGACGAAACCTTAAAAAGATGTACCCTACCGATCTATCAGAAACCCAGTGGCAATTTATAAAGAAAACCTTACAGTTAAGGGAAAGAAAAAGGAAACATAGCTTACGTTCTATCTGGAATGCGGTTCTTTATTTAGTGAAAACCGGCTGCCAATGGCGGATGCTGCCTATAAGTTTTGCAAAGTGGCAATTGGTTTATTATTACTATAAAAAATGGTCGGTGCTGGACAGCTTTGATTTATTGCTGGCAAAACTCCGGGAAAAAGCACGTTTACAAATGGGACAAAGGCCGCAAGCAAGCTTAGGCATTATGGACAGCCAAAGCGTTCGACGGGGGCAATAACCGAAGCTTGAACGGGTATGACGGGAACAAAAGGGTAAAAGGCATCAAGCGGCATGTTGTAGTAGATAAAAATGGCTTTTTACTGGCCGTAATGGTAACTGTGGCAAATATTCATGATAGCAAAGCAGTGCTGCTACTCCTGCGAACGTTGCACGAAATGTTTTGCAACCTGAAGACAATTATAGCAGATGGTGGTTACCGGGGAGAAATTGTAGTACAAGTAAAAAAACGGTTTGGTTATGTTTTACAAGTAATTATGCGTTCAGACAATAAAAAGACAGGCTTTGAACCGACACATAAAAGATGGGTGATTGAACGAACCTTTTCTTGGTTCGATAACGACAGGCGGTTGTGCAGAAACTACGAATTACTGATGGAAACTTCTGAAGAAATGGTCAAACTATCTGCCATAAAATTATTATTGAACAAAATTTAAACAGGCTCTAAGTGATAAAAGAAATAAAAAAAGTAACGAGCACAATCTATGCAGACTCTTTTACAGTTTTTGAGTTGTAAACGACGGCGAACCTCCTTCAATATATGGCCAGCCTTCTTCATCATAAAAAATCCTGTCCATACACATTTGCCGCTTCAAAGCTTTTGTGTTTCCTACAAAACGGTCTTTGGGGTCAACGGCATGATAAATAATCCAATCCACACCTGCAGCATCTGTAAAAACACAATTCTGGCCCGGAGAATCCCAGTGCTCATTTGGTTTTAAAACAATATTGTTCGGAATTGGCTGAAATTCTTTCTGCGGATCATCAGACCAGAAAACGGAAACGGCATAACTATCTTCCGTCCAGGTGTTATCGCCAGAAACCCATAACAAATAACGGTCGTATTCTTTTTGATAAGTAACAAAAGCACCTTCGCGTAAACTTTCAAATTTTACGCCGGGTTTAGTTTGCAAAACATCAATCGGTTTGCTTAAAATGGAGTAACCATCGTGATCAACTTCCAACACGCTAATTGGCTGATGTGCAGAGCCATAATACAATAGGT
Organism: Janthinobacterium lividum; assembly: GCA_050955045.1. GTDB lineage: Bacteria > Bacteroidota > Bacteroidia > Sphingobacteriales > Sphingobacteriaceae > Mucilaginibacter_A. Next base: position 112,417 of record JBPBQV010000020.1, read on the forward strand.
TTTTACCACTTTTTGCATCATAAAAGAAGCATGGATCGATCATCCGGTACGTAGAACCGGGAAGCTGGGCAAGCGGTTTGCCAATATCTGTAAAACCATGCGGTTCGTTCGAAACAGCCATTGCCAGACACATCCCGTTTTTAGTATCCGGTTCTACCGCAAAATACAGGCGGTACTCGTTTCCAACTTTTACAATTTGCGGTGCCCAGTATTTGTTGCAGTTTTTTGCCCAAACTGGCGGTTCTATTAATGCACCTTCCGGTTCAGTCCAATGAATTAGATCATCAGATTTACAAACTTGGATGTTATTAATAGTTGGCGAAAACTCATCATGCGTTCCATAAGCGTAATAACCATCTCCCGGAACAAAAATAACAGATGGGTCAGGAAAATCTGCGTTGATGATTGGATTAGTATAAGTTGTGTTAGATTGATCCATTAGTTTAAATATTTATTGGATTTGTACGATAAAAACAGCTTTAATGTTGATCTCTATCCATCAGATCAGCAAAAACTTCATCTAAATTTAAAGTAAATCCAGGGAGTAGCAAACTTGTAACTTCATCGCCTATAGTTAATAAACGTGTAGGTTCGAACTGTCCTTTATCATTCAAAATATATCTGAAAAAAGTTTTTCCTTGCGGCTGAATAATCCAGTATTCTTTTACGCCGGCTTCTTCGTAAACCTCGTATTTATTTTGTAATTCCGTTTTGTTATTTCCGGGAGAAAGTATTTCAACTACAATATCAGGTGCGCCCAAACAACCTTTTTTATCAATTTTTTGCAGATCACAAATCACACAAATATCTGGTTGTACAACGGTAATTACTTCTTGATCTGTTGCTGATTTTCTAACTAAACGCACGTCAAAAGGCGCAGCATAAACTTCGCATGGTTTACCGTAAAAATAATTATACAGCGCATAGTTTACTTTTTGTGATATCCGTTGATGAAACTCTGCCGGAGCCGGACTCATCTTAAAAATATAACCTTTTATCAGTTCTAATCGCTCCTCAAAAGACCACTTTAAGTAATCGGCGTAAGTGTAAGTTTTGGTTAAGTCGAGATCAGAAAACTGCATAATAGAGTGTTGTTGATTTTCAAAAATACAAATTTAGCAGCAATAGTATTTTATGCCGATAAAAACAGCATCACAATCTTCGTTTGCACAAACCCGCCGTTCTGTTTAACTTCGCGTTGATGGATAATTTTGTAGTTTCAGCACGTAAATATCGCCCGGTTACGTTTGAAAGTGTTGTTGGTCAGCGGCATATCACCGGAACGCTCAAAAATGCGATCAAAAATAATCAGCTGGCACAGGCTTTTTTATTTTGCGGTCCGCGCGGCGTGGGCAAAACAACATGCGCACGTATCTTGGCCAAAACCATCAATTGCACCAATTTACAACCAGATGTGGAAGCTTGCGGCGTTTGCGATTCGTGCCGTGCTTTCCAAAACGGAAATTCTTTTAATGTACACGAGCTGGATGCAGCTTCCAATAATTCAGTGGATGATATCCGAAATTTAATTGAACAAGTCCGCATTCCGCCACAAGCTGGCCGCTATAAAATTTATATTATTGATGAGGTACACATGCTTTCGCAAGCAGCTTTTAACGCATTCTTAAAAACGCTGGAAGAACCGCCGCCTTACGCCATTTTCATTTTGGCGACAACAGAAAAGCATAAAATTTTGCCAACAATTTTGTCGCGCTGCCAGATTTTTGATTTTAACAGGATCAGTGTGGATGACATGACCAAACACCTGGAATTTATCGCACAAAAAGAACATATTAATTACGAGGAAGACGGCCTGCATATCATCGCACAAAAAGCGGATGGCGGTTTGCGCGATGCGCTGTCGATGTTTGATCAGATTGTTAGTTTTTCTGGCGGAAAAGAAATCACTTACAAACTTGTAATTGATAACCTGAATATTCTGGATTACGACTATTATTTTAAGCTGACAGATTTTATCTTGCAAGAAAACACGCCGCAAAGTTTATTGATTTTGAACGAAATTCTGGCAAACGGTTTTGATGGTTATCATTTCATTTCCGGTTTGGCCACGCATTTCCGCAATCTGCTGGTTGGAAAAGATGTTTCCACTTTAAAACTGCTGGAAGTAAGCGAAGGTATCCGCAAAAAATACGAACAGCAAGCGCAGCAAATTTCGGTTTCATTTTTGGTTTCTGCCTTAAATCTGGCAAACCAATGCGATCTGCAATATAAAATCAGTAAAAACCAACGCTTACAAGTAGAACTGGCTTTAATTAAAATGTGCCACGTGAATGCAGCTTTTAACTTGGTAAAAGAAGCATCTAATTTGGAACGGATTGCGCCTGAACCAGAAAAAAAAAAGCTTGAACTTGTAACGTCTTCACCTCAGCCTGTCGCAATTAATTCTACGCCGGAAGTTAGCGTTAAGATTGATCAGAGTTTAGTAGAACCGGCCATCAAAATTAAGGATGAACCGGAAATTGTAGTTTCTAAACTGGATGAAAAACCTGTCGAAAAATCATTGGTAAAAACAGTATCACTTGAAGATTCTCCGCAGGAAAAAGAAGCGATCTCTGTAGAAAAAATACCGGTAAAAACAGTATTCACTGAACCAGTTGTAGAAAAGTCGAATGTTTTTATTCCGAATTTAAACATGGCTTCTACTTCCGTCAAAATTCCTTCTTTAAAAGATTTGGGGAAAACAGCTTTAGAAGAAAAAGTCGAAGACGATCCGTATCTAAAAGGAACTGATTTTGAAGATTTTACACCAGAAACCTTTTTGAAAACCTGGAAAAATTATGCCGACAGAGCCAAAGTGGAAGATAAAAGTATGACGCTGATTACTGTTTTTAACAACCAAAAACCAGTAATGCTTCGGCCTTACATTTTTGAGCTAATTTTAGAAAATAAAACTCAGGAAAACATTTTCAGGGATGATAAACCCAATTTGATGAACTATTTACGTTCAACCTTAAAAAATTTCAATATTGATATACAAACCCGGATTGAAGAACAATCCGGGTCGAGAAAACCATATTCTCCAGTAGAAAAATTTCAGTTTATGGCTGCCAAAAATCCAGAATTGGCTGAGTTAAAAAAGCGTTTTAATCTGGAAATAGATTAAAACTCTCCTACAAAAAAGGCATCTCAAGTGAGAAGCCTTTTTTGTTATTTAAAAAGCTGATCATCATTATCGCCGGCATCTTTTGTAGGATAACCTTCCGCATCAATCCCGCGGTCATTTTTCGGATAACCTTCTTCATCCAAATCATCGCGGTCATCTTCTGTAGTACGCGCTAAAACCTCATCAATCGGGTCTAATTCAATGCTTTCTCCGCTGTCAATGTGCATTCCCAGGTTATCTAAACTATCTGTATCGGTTTCCAGAGTTCCATTCGGAATATATTCGTCAACAGCTTCCGGGTTGGCTTCATCGTAAGTAGAATTAAAATCTTCGCCGTTTGGTACAGCTGTGTTGTACGGATAATCATGCTGATAATCCGGATCATCGCTTTTTACATCAATTTCAAAGCTGTTTTTATCGGCATTAAATAGTAAATCTTCTTTATCAACACGGTCGCCTAAATCATCTTTTAACTTTTTGTTGCGGTCCTGGCTTTCGTCATTCAAACCCGGATTGTTTTCATTTTGATCACTCATTGTATTTCAGTTTTAAAGAAATAAAGAAAAAAGTATGTTATAAGTTTCATAAAATATATAAGAAGTAAATTTTTCTATGAAAAAATAGAGCCTGCCGTAGTTGCAAATTTATATATTTGAAACGCTAAACAGTATTCCATTTAAAAAGCTCCTATGGCACAGAAAATTAAAGTAAACAACCCGGTTGTAGAACTGGATGGTGATGAGATGACCCGTATCATCTGGAAATTTATAAAAGATAAACTGATCCTG
>JBPBQV010000021.1:0-85219 GCA_050955045.1 Janthinobacterium lividum
ATGGTTAACTGATATGAGAAATTGATTCCAGCCAAAGCTTCCAGTAAAATTTCCAATCCTTTTTTAGCTTCTATTCTGGAAAAAAATAACAGTTTTAAAGGTTTGGATTTATTTTTCAATCTTGATTTTAATATTAGAGGAAGCTGAATGAAGTTTGGAATAACTTGGATCAACTTTGGATTTACAAGTTTGATAATATCCTGTTTTTCCTGTTCACTTGTAACATGGAAATAACATTTTGCAAGCAACTTTTTGCCTGCTAAAAGATGTATCCATTTTTTAAACCGCTGATGGTTATTGCTGAAAGAGTAATTGCTTAAAGTTCCTCTTGGCGATAAAACAACTGGTATTTTTTTAATTTGTGCAATTAAACATGCAAATATGGAAACTAAATTCCACCAGGCATGGATATGTATAATTAACGGTTCGTGCGTTTGTTTAATGGTTTGGAAAAGATGTTTGAGCAAAGTTGGGGAGAAATGAGAATGATCTTTAGTTAATCGTTTAAAAAACCAAACCGGAACTTTCTCCATCCAGGTAATTTCTCCCGCAGGAAAACCAAGTTCGACTTTGCCATTGGCTAAAGTTGCAAAAACGGTTACATCAATTCCATCTTTGCAGAGTTCTTCGCTGAGTTTGGATACCGACATAGTTGGGCCGCCGTAAATTACGGCCGGTTTGTATGAAGCACTGATCTGGATTATTTTCAATCTGCTTTTTGAAGGATTCTTACACCGAACATCAACCGGGCAATCAGCAACATGCTAACATAACTCCAGATCACAGAATTTACCAGAAATTCAAAACTTAAACCACGCCAAAACATTTGGAACAAACCGGAATAAATGATGGCGGTTCCTAAAACATATCCACCGAATAAGCTTTCAGATTTTAAAGCAATCAGTTGAGCAACAGCACCATAAATGAACAAAATGATGAAAATGCCTATTCCGCCTTCAAACAAATACGCATCAGCAATCAGTGCAGGTTTGGCAGAAACATTTACACCTTTGGCAACAACTCCGGCATTGTAAACACGTTCCATAATCATATTTTCTGTGTTTGGTTTGCTTGGCCAGAAAACACGCGGAATTAAGGATTGAAAAGACTGATTAATCATTTGCATCCCATAAAAGTTAACGTATTTGGGTGTAGATTGCGTGTATTTGGTGAACATATCAATCTCGCTCAGCCTAAAAATCAGAAAATCCCAATTGGTGTTGGTTTCGCTTTCGGAACTGTTAAACGTGGCATCTAAAGCTATTTTTGAAGCTGCTTCGGCAGAAAGATCGCCAGACCATGCATTTTCCCTGAACACGGAATTGTAGGTTGGCAAAAGCATAAAAACAACCAGTAAAAGAGGTCCAAAAACCAGAATTACTGTCCGTTTATATAATGGATAAAGAAAAATAGCGAGCACGAGTAAGCTAACAATAATCGGTTCTTTGTAACCTGACAAAAATGAATTGTAAAAATTGAAGCCAAACAGTGAACCAGAGATTAATATGTTTGCCATTTTGTGCTGCGGAATGGCGAAAGCCAAAGAGAGTGTTGCCGCAATAAAACTCAAAGCATTAAATTGAGCTGAAAACTGTGATAAGCCGGGGATCACAGTGAAAAAAATGGAAACTGGAATAGCTAAAACAGCTATGTAAAGCAGGAGATTTGCCAGGTTTTCGGTTTGTAAAAAGTACTTTTTTTTCACCGGATAATTCATGAAAAGTACTATTCCGGACACAAAAGCCGCATGGCCAAGGCAGTAATAACGCTGGCATTCTGCAATGATTGTTAATTTTTTCTGGTCTGGTTTTAAGAGCTGATTTAATAAGTGGAAATTGTAATAACCCAGAGTATCCAAATAGTAAAAAACAGTAGAACAGCACATGTATCCGGCAAAAATCAGCTGCGTTAAAAATAGTGGCCGCATTAATTGTTCGCTCCATGTGCGGTCGGTAGGAATTGGTTTTACCCAGCCGCTCATGGTAATATAAAAAATAAAAAACGAACCTGACCAGGCAACGAGGTAGGAAGTTTGGGGCCAAAAACTAATTAACCATGAAAAAATCCAAGGTAAATAAAGTACAAAATATCTTTCTACGCGAACGTTAGCAAGCATAGTTCAATATCACGTTTTCCATAGCTGTTGCTATTGCATTAAAATTCCAGCTTTTTATAATTTCTGCGGAAGCTTGTCCGTATGCTCTTAACTTAGATGGATGTTGACATAAATTTTGAAGTTTCAAGAGTAAATCTGCTTCGTCTCCGGATTGAAAAGTAAAACCATTTTTTCCTTCCGAAATTAAATCTGTTGCACAGCCAACCTTGTCAGAAATTAAAATAGCTTTGCTACAGGCCATTGCTTCGTTAACCGCCAACCCCCAGGTTTCTCCAGGTCCGCTGGAGGGTAAACAAAATAAATCACATGATTTATAAATAACCGGAATTTGTAACTGATTTTGAAAATCCAGAAAATGTATCCTGGATGCTGTTTTTAGCACTGTTTTTTTTTCTTTTAATTCTTTTTCCAATGGCCCGTTTCCTGCAAAAAGTAAATGTGTGTTTTGCTGGTTCAGCTTTTCAAAAGTTTGGAGTAATAGTAATGGATTTTTTTTAGGTTCCAGTTTTCCGGCAAAAAGGATTAAAGTATCATCCGGCTCAATTTTAAGTTTCTTTCTTAATGCTGTTTCTTCTATCAATTTTTTTGCTTCAAATCTGTTATTATCTATTGCATGTGGTGCAAACGTTAATTGCTTTTCCTGCAATCCATAATATTTATAATATGCTTTATTTTTCGTTCCAACATAAAAAGCATGATCAACACAACTATAAATCAAACGAAGTAAAAGCGTTTTGATGCTGTTTTTAATACTGTTTCTTTTATCGAGTAGCGTAGAATCTCCACGGAAAAAAATTGGAATTTTGTTTTTAAAATAAATTAGCACTTCCAAATGGCTTTGGTAAGCCCAGCCAAAAACAAGCAAAGCATCAGCCTGCCAGGCTTTTATATTTTTGATCAGATCAGGATTTTTAATTCCCCAAAAACTATGAGAACCGGGTTTATTAGCCGTATTTTTTTCAAACTGAAAATCATAACCTTCCAGCAATGGAATATTCCAGTTGATGTTTCTGTCAAATCCTGGATCGTACTGGTTTAAACCAACTTCTCCTAAGGTATAAAAAACCTTGATTTCCAGTTCTTTATGTTGGTTTAACAGTTTAAATAGTGGCGCGTAATATTGAATTGGATGTGTGGTGATGATGGCTAAACGCATATCAAATTTTTTCGCCCATTAGTTCAAAGGCTTTCGCATTTTTTAAACGGTTGCTGATGAATTCTATATTACGGCAATAAATGGTATTGTAGTTGCCATAAGAGTTTAATAAACCTAAATCACGTTTAAAAGGATCGTACTGATAAGGCTTAAATCTATTTTCTATAAGCAATTTATGAATATCAGCATCTTCAAATCCATACCGTTCACCGCTGCCATTCAATTCAATAATGATAGCTTTAAGCGATGCCTGTTTCAAAGTTTCGCCCATGCCTTTTAATACTTCCGTTTCAAAACCTTCCACATCTATTTTAATTAGTGCGGGTTTATTTTGGATAGTTAGATCATCTACTTTGATTACGTTTACGGTTTCTATGTTGTCATGTTTTAATTCATCAGCACTAATTACATGGTTGGTGGTATCTTCGTTTTTAGAAAAATTTATTGTACCAATTTCTGCTCCGGCTGCCGCGTTGATCAACGTTACTTTGTCTTGAAGCTTGTTCAAATCAATATTTTTTCGGGTAATAATTGCCGTATTTACAGATGCTTCAATTGCGATGGTTTTAGCTTCACACACACCTGATGCTAACAATGTATAAGAACCTGCATTTGCGCCAATATCAAAAAAAACATCATCAAACCTTAAAAAATGAAGTAAAAAAGCCATGTCGTTAAACTCGTGTAAGCCAGTATAAACATTGCCTGTAACGCCGGCTAAACCTTTGCGGGCGTAAAAACTTGTACCACCAAGAAACGGTTTTACAATAAATTTTGAAGACTGTAGTCTGCTTTGAATTTGCCAGTATAAAAACCTGGCAAGTGCTTTAAACGGATGTTTTTTTGCTAAAGGATGGCTGAATATGAAACCAAATGTTCTTTTAATTTTTTCCATTGGTTACTTTATCAAATAAAAGGCATTGGTTTAAAGTCATTTGTTGGGCTGAGTATTTTTTTAAAGTTTCTTGGTCGTACTTTTCCATTTGATGATCAGCATTCACTAACTGCTTTAAAAGATGAATAATATCAGCATTTGTTACCTGTTGGTGATTGTAGACATGTTTTACACCGTACTCTTTCAAGATGGTGATAACCGAACTTGCCGGATTAAAAATAGCCAGTATTGGTTTTTTGGTTAAGATATAAGGGTAGATTTTTGAAGCCGTATATTGCGGATCCTGCGAACCCGGAATAAACAAAGCATCTGCAGCCAACAGCGTATTAATGGTGCTGTAAAAACCAATCCGATCCGTTATTTCTGTCACGTGTTTTTCAACGCCAAATTTTTCTGCAACCGGAAAAATAGTTTTTTTTGCCGATATTTTTGGTGCGTAACTGGTTCCGATAAAATAAAAATGCAGTTTACTAAAAGCTTCAAAGTCAATTTCTAATGCTTCTTTTAAGGCATAAAAAAGAAGTTCTAAAGCGGTTTGCATATCTGCGCCGCCACGGCCAACGTAAACCACATTAAATTTATTCGGAGTTTTTAAAATAACAGGCGGACATTTTTCAAAATTCTTTTTAGCAATTTCAAAATCCTGATTAAATGATCCAAACGGAATTACTGCCGCAGGTTTGTTTTTAAGCTGCGGATAACGCTGCTGCAAAGTGGTGATATAATCTCTAGAAACACTAATCAAACCATCACAATTTTTCATAGCCATTGGTTCGAGATATTTGTGCAAGCGATAAGAAAACCAATATTTTGCAGGCTGTTCTTTTTTAGGCTTGTTTTGATAATAAGTTGAATGCCAGGCATCTTGCATATCAATCACAAATGGAATTTTAAAACGTTTTTTCCAGAATGGCCCTAAAACGCAAACTGGAAATTCGGTAGTCGAAAAATAAATCAGATCATATTTTTTTGCCTGTAAAAGCAGCATCACTTTTTGATGATAGAACCAAAACGAGCGTAAAGCCAAACTTCCTAAGCCAAACTTGGAAGTCCGTTTTTTAGAAAAAGCTTTAACCTGATGAATGATTGTATCCGCAGGAATACTTTGCAGCAGCAAATCATCTTTTGGCGTTTCAGAATGTTTTTCATCTACACAAACCACTTCTGCTTCCCAGCCAAATTCTTTAAAATAGGCCAAGCTCATTCTGATACGTTGACTGTCGGCAGAATTAGAAGGCGGAAAATATGGTGAAATGATGAGTACGCGTTTCAATCTGCCAGCGTTTCTTCTATAACTTTTAAAAATTTAACGCTTTCTGTTTCCCAGTTTAAAACGGTTTGCCCAAGCTCAAAAGCTGTTTTTTTGCAGGATAAAAGCATTTCTGGATCAGTAAAAAAACTATTCAAAGTTTCAGTCAAATTGGTTATGCTGTTTTTATCATACATTTTTCCGATTCCAGGATGTTCTAAAAGCAATTGGCTTTGCGCTTTAGTATCGCTTGCCAAAGTTGCCAAACCAGCTTGTATATAACTAAAAATTTTGTTGGTGAGGCAAATATCACGGTTTAACGGAGAACTGTTTTCGGTAGCCAAACCAATATCAAATTGACTAATTAATTGAATTAACTGATCAGGGTGAACAGGCGGATGAATAATTATTTTAGAACGGATATCAGCAGGAAAAGAATTTCCTGCTAAATAGTGCTTCATTTCTGCTGATAGAAAACCTATTAAATGTAGTTCAAAGTCAGTTGCTGAAACTTTGCTCAAAGCTTCAAAAACAGTTTCCAGTCCGCGGCCTAAACCGATATATTGTGAAAACCAAACTAATTTTAAAGTTTTATTTACTTTTAAAACTGGCATATATACTTCTTTTACCGCAGGAAAAATATTAAGTATCGTATTGATTTTTTTCGAAGGAAAAATTTTTTGATAAAGATTGGTAATAAGCAAACTGCTGGCAGTTAAGTAATTAGTTTTTGAGAAATACTTTTCTTCCAAAAAAGTTTTCAGCAACACATCAGAATTATTTGGATCATCTGATGTTTCGTTCCGATGAAAATCCTCCGCATCAAAACCACATTTAGCTTTATTTTTTTGGGCAGCTAAAACAGCAGCGGGCAAAGCGGCCAAATTGTGCGCAATATACAGATCGGCCTGCTGCTGTAATGCTTCTTTTAGCAATAAAAAAGTACATCGGCCAGCTGCTTTTTCAGGCAATTTAAATTTAAAGCCAAATTGTTTAACCAATAGTTTTGCTGCTTTATGCCTAATTTTAGTTAGCCAGTATAAAAAATTGTTTTTCGTTGGAGAACCGCCAACGCGTATAGCTTTCCATTTTTTAGAAGGAAGTAGTTGCAAGTCCATTTCGGTTCCCCAATCGTTCCAATATTGATAAATTACAGTTACTGCAAAACCGGCTTTTGCTAAAGCATCAGCTTCTTTTACCAGGCGAGGATTAAGTGAAGGCTGGCCAGAAGTAATCAACACAATCTTCTTAGGCACCAAATGATGAAAGATATTGTGCAGCAATTACACGGACATCAAATCTTTTTTCGGCAGTTTGCCGGCAAACGGACCGGTCTATTTTTTCAATGTTTTGTAAGGCACCGATCATTTCATTTTCAGTATTTACTACAAAGCCCGTTAATCCCTGGTCAATAACTTCTGGAACGGCACCTTTTTTAAAGCCAATAACCGGCGTGCCGCAAGCCATCGCTTCAATCATAACCAGTCCAAAAGGTTCATCCCATTCAATCGGGAAAAGTAATACTTTGGCTTTGCCGAGGTACTGGTTTTTTTGTTCATCATTTAAAGCACCAAGATAAATAATCTGCTTTTGATCAATTTGCGGTTCAATTTCCTGTTTGTAATATTGCTGGTTATCGGCTGTATCTGGCAAGTTACCACCAATCCATAAAATTTGATTAGTTTTTTTAGCAATTTTGATAGCCGTATGCACACCTTTAATTTTATCCAGCCGACCTAAAAACATGAGTGGTGCTTCTTTTAGCACCTGTTTTTGTAATTGATGATTAGAAAAATTAATAGCATTATAAATAGTTGCCCAATTGCCAGCGATGTTTCCGGTAGCAACACAATAGTTACTGCAAGCCGTAAAGGTTAAATTTTCAGGGTAGAAATTTACTATTTTTCTGATTCCTGTTTGAGAAACGGCTCTTCCATAAGTCATGATTTTTTTGACCGGATTTTTTAATACAGGAAGTAAATATAATAAACGACCAAAATTGTGAATTAAATCAAACTGATTCCGTTTGAAAAATAAAAAGCACCAGACATAAATTAATTCATGGATTTTTTGGGATTGAGGTCGTTTTAAATTGTTTTTGCCAAAAGTGTAAACTTTACCGCTGATGATAGAATCCGGTCCGGCCAATAATGTAACTTCATGACCTAAACGGCGATATTCTTCTGCAAAAAGATAAACCAGACGCTCATGGCCGCCATACAATTTAGGCGGAACAGGAATGCCCGGATCCATAATCAGCAGAATGTTCATTTGTAAACTTGGTTTACCAGTTCAAGCATTCTTTGGGCACTTTTTTTTAGCGTAAGATTTTCAAGGATATAGCTGCGCGGCGAAAATTCAGCTTTTAAAACCTTTGCATAGAAGTCATCAAACACATGATGAAAGGAATTAAGGTCTGTAAATTTTTCTCCGCATCTGCTATCAAAAAAAGGTACAGAAGTAGCAGGAACCGGTTTGTGTTCGCCCCAGGAAAACCTATTTGGATCAAGCCACAAACCCTGATCCCAGGCTAAAACCGGTACATTCATTGCTAAAGCTTCGCAACAGGCAAAACCTTGACTTTCGTGTTCACATAAAAATAGCATGGCACGGCTTTGTAGTAATAATTGGTGATATTGGCTTTCAGTATATTTTCCGTAAGTAATGATGCGATAGGATAATCCTGATTTTTCCAGTTTCTCTAAAACAGCTGTTGTTAAGTTTTCGTGAGTTAATGGCTTGTCCCACATGATCTTACTATAAATAAGTATATCATATTTTTTAATTGTTTTAACTGGTTGCCATTTTTCGGTATTGATACCAGCAGGCCATAATGCACATTTATCAGCTCCATAATAAGGAATATAAATATCATTAACCCATTTAGAATGTTGTAAGTAAGCAGCTACAGGATATTTTTTAAACAAATCTGGCCATTCGGCGGGATGTGTCATCAACCCAATTCCTGCAATTATGAGATTGGGTTGATGGTAATTTTGCAAAGCATAAGTGCCATTACCTAAAATAATAACTGGTTCGTCAGCTTTTATCTGATGAAAAGGTTTATTGATAGTGTAATCAACATTAAGTAGATCAAAACCTTTACATAAACTTAAAAATACTTTTTCTATGCTGCCAATCTTTCGGCCGCGTATTAGTTTTCGTAAAATAGGAATGATGTATTTATCTCCGGGCAGCCATCGGTTTTGTTGTGGCGAATTAAGAAAATAAACATTGATACAAGGCATTTTGATTATGCTTTAAGGTATGTTATCAATTTATCAAGGCTTTGCGCAATAGTATGATGTTTTAAAGCCCTTGTTTGTCCGTTTATCTTCAGTTGTTTTCTTTTTTCAGAATCAGCCAATAGCAAATCAGCTTTATAAATAAACTCATCCTCATTTTTATATGTTTCTACATCGGTTCCTAAATCATATAAAAAATCCAGCCCCGGAGCCCATTCTGTTAAATAACATGCTCCAAGCATTGGTGCTTCTATATCGCGTAACCTAGAATAAGTATTTGGAACTGACATAGGATAATTGTAAGATGGATACCTGTTTACGCCAATTGTGATCATACTTTGAGCAGTAAGCTGTTGATATTCAGAAAAAACTTGGACCGGCTGTATTATGCTTTGCAAAGAAGCACTCAAAGTATTGGTTATTTTTCTTCTGTGAAGCTTGCGTACATAAGCTTCGATCCCATTATTTTTTAAAAAGTTATACTGAAACTGTAACTTTTTTTGGAATGTATAAGCATTATTACTTTGGAATGTATTGTTTTCCGCTATCCATCCACTACCATAAATTTTTAAAGGGAGTCTTTGTTTTTTGCTGATTATATTTTCAAATAAGCGTTGCCGTTGCAAATCTTTCGATCCTATAAATGTAAGCTGTGCAAAATTTTCTTGTTGTACCAATCTGTATTTAGGATCAACCCACATGGGCATTGGTAGATGAATGGATGGATATTTGGCTTTTACATACATCGCTAAAGCCTCAAATTCTGGAACCCAGTTTAAATCAAACCGGGAAAATTCATCCGGCACTTTTTTAAAAAGTCGTACATTATCGCAAAAAAAATTAACACACGGAATGTCGGCTTTTTGTATTTCTGCTATGGCCTGTACATCTATCTGCTCCGGATATAAATAGCTCAAAAACAAATCAACCGGATTTTTTTTAAGCCAGGAAACCGTTTTTTCCCAGATTTCCTGCTTCCATTTAGCTTGTAAAATTTTGCTTTTCGGAACAATTCCTAATGCCCAGTCTACTTCCGGATGTTCTACCCATTGATGTCCGGCTTCCTCAATACCGTTTTTAATATAATATTGCCAAAAGTTGTAAGTAGGAATAGCATAATTAACAGGAGATTGAAGGAATGACAGAAATATTTTCAAAAGGCAACGGATAAAAAATTAAATGCTAAGCAGAGAAAATTGTGCTGACCAGATGCTTCTTTTACAGCACAAAAAATGGTGTCCATTATATTAAACTTAATACACATAAACTTTTTTATCGGCTAAAAGAAGTATCATTTTTAATGATGGTTGTTTTAGCCGAGCTGATTACTAAAATACTTTTTAATTGCCGGCTGGAAAATTTCGTCTAATAAAAAAGCTAAGCTGAAAGTAACAGCAACCCACAAAACATATTTTACTGTAATTTCCATTGTTGGATTACTGATGAAAACTATTTTTTTAATTAACAATGCTATTGGAACGTGAAGTAAATAAAGCGAATAAGATATTTTACCAACAGTGGTAAGTTGATGTAAAATCAAAGCAGAAATCTTTTTTTCGTTATAAAACAACAAAGCGCCTATCCAGAAAATAAGGCACATAGTCCATCTTTCATTTTCAAATATTCGGTGCTGTAAAATAAGGTACAGAAAAACAACAGATGGAATTATATAGCAGAAGATTTTATTAATTTTAAAAAAAGCGTTATTTGTATTGGTTAAAATGCCCATAATCATCAGGCAAAATGGAATGTCAAAAAGCCAATTGAAATTTGTATTGGAATCTAATTTTAATAGGTGAAGTACAATTACGCCAATACCCAAATGCTGCTGGCATAATTGCATAAAAAGCATACTTAATAAAGGAATCTGATTGGCAATAACCTTATTTGCGTTGAAGATTTTCCATCCAAAAAATAAACCTAATATCCAAAAATAATAACCGTTCAAATATTGGATAATAAATACAAAGTTTGGTGTAGTATTAATCAGTATAATACTAAACAAAAACATGATTAACAGTAGCTGCCATACTTTGGGCCGTATAAAAAACAGTGGTATAAAAAGAGCATAATACAGCACTTCATAATTAAGACTCCAAGTAGCAAAATTTACAAAAACAGGTATTTGATAGTGCCAGTAAGGAGAAGCGTTTTGTAAGAAAATAAGATTGCCTGCCAGAACAAAAATGTTAACATCATTTGCAATAATTACACAAAGCAAAACAGCGATTAAGTAAGCCGGATATAACCTAATGAAACGCTTTTTTAAATAAGGTTTTATTTTAAGCTGAATGTGATCATTACTAATTCCGATAACATATCCGGAAATACAAAAAAATACAAGTACTGATAAATAACCTGCACCTATATAATGTAGAAATTCTGGCCAACGGAAATTGTTAATCAATAAATTTTCATGCGCTGTTCCATGGGTTATTAAAACAAGTAGTGCGCACAAGCCCCGGTATTGCTCAATATGACTACCATAAGTATGTTTTAAAAGTGGCGGCTGAATTCTTTTGCTAAAAAAACCAGTCATTCTGTAATCAATTCTATCTGATTAGCACCTGCAACTAAACCAGCAATACCAATATTTGATAAAAAACTTACACGATAGTTATGATTTTTTAAAACATTTGCTGCTGCAAATTCAATAGAAATGTTAAGAGGTGTAACCTGTTTATTAAGTAGAATCTTCTGCAATTTTACATATAAGCTTCTAATGCCAGTTATTCGCTCGGGATAGGCAAATATTTCTGCTAAACAGCTTAATAAAAATGGTTGTAATATTTCAGCATCTTTTACCCAATAGCCGCGGGTAGATATAGTTCCGGTTCGTTTTTTATACTGATATCCTTTCACCGCAAAATCAGCAAACTTCGGCTTTTCAAAAGATGCTGTAGGGTAGTATCTTCCACTTATTTTGAATATATTTTGATTTAACGGCAAATATTTAACCACATAAAGCAACATCAGTAATTCGTTGATTCCTTTATTATTGAACTGATATTGTTGTATGTGATGAACTTGAACTTGTGGGAAATCTACAAGTAGTTGCTGTAACTGAAGTTGATTAAGTGAAGGAGAGTTATCAATCAAAAAGATTGATGTAAAAGCACAAGCTACAAGTTGGTCTAAGGTTTGTTTAGTTTGTTCAAGCCTCTTTAAAAATGTATAAAAGCTTCTTTTATGATTGATTTGTACAAGTGGTTTTATCGTTGAGCTAATAATGGCAATCATACAATTAATTGCTGAAAATTTTTTTGTGATAATACTGTAATTTTAATGCCGTTTTCCAACCAAATATTTTTTTGATTAGTTCTATTTCTTTTCCTCCTAAAATCGGAATTGAACTTGTACCACCCAGTTCTTCAATAACATTTAATATTTGGTTACTTAATTTTCTATCAACCGTAAATGTAGCTACAGCCAAATCCATTGCGCTGTGTGCCAATGCTTTTTTTGCAATAATATTATTGGTTGCCTTTAACAGATGTTGTTTTTTTAACAGAAATGATTTGAACTTTCCCTCAAGTGATTCTTTAGTTTTAACGGCAGATAAATTTTTGTTGTTTTTATATTTTCTATAGTAATTAAAGCAATTCGCTACATAAACAATGCCTTCGCTGGCAAGTACTGCGCGGCAAAAAAAATCACCATCTTCATCAGGTAAATAAAACTCCGACCATTTGCCAGCCTTCTTAATTATATCTGTTGGCGTTAACCAAGCATTAGTTTGAATCATCGAACCGCGATTCGTATCTCCACCATATAAGTTCATTAAAAATTCTGCTGGATTATCCGTATCAAACAAAAACGAATTTTCGTAAGCCGAAGGCAAAACTTCATAAGGGTTTTGATTGTCAAAAAAGTGTATCGTGCTACAGACTGCTATTTTCTCCGGATTTTGTAAAAGTAACTGTATTTGGTTTGCAATCTTGTTTGGACTTAGTAGATCATCTGCATCCAAAAATTGTATAAATTCTCCGTTCGCTTCCTGCAATCCTTTGTTTCTTGCTTTGCCTGCACCTTGGTTTTGCTCAGAGAGGATAGCTATACGTTCGCTTTTAAACTGTTTGGCAATAGGCAGTGAATTATCCGTCGAACCATTGTCAACTATTATAATTTCAATATTCGGCCAGGTTTGATTTAATGCTGAACGGATGGTTTCGGCAATATACTTCTCAGCATTATAAACCGGAATAATAATAGATACTAAAGGCTCAAGCATGAACGCGCAAGTTTGGTTTAAATAGCCTGATTAATTTCTCCCGAATCCAAATAGCATAAAATGGACTGACGGCAGCAATCAGCGAAAATATTTTGTTTTGATCAGAAGGTGTTTTTCTATTTAAATTTTTCAAAAGCTGAATACACTTTTTTACATATTCCCAATCTTGAAATGATCCTAAAATCGTCATGCAATTCCAAAGTTGATGTGCAATCTCCTGCGGATAATTTTTACCTACTTTATCTGATGCTTCTTTTAGCACATAAAAATTGGCATGTGCACATTTAAGTTGGTTACTTGCCGACATGCTTTCTGTGTATCTGTAATTGATGCAGGTAATCTCGGGTAGGTAATCAAAGTGATAACCATAGCGTGCCAGTTTTTGATGAAAGGCATTATCTTCATTATACAAAATATTAACATTGTTATCAAATCCTCCGGCCATCAAAAAAGATTTACGTTGATAAACACCGAAATTAACTACCCGATTTTCTATTGTGTATTTTACTGGGTCTTGGTGCAATGCAGTTACATTATAATTGCCTTTGCCCAGCAACTTTTTAGTTTGATAATCAACATATTCAAAATTCAACAACAATACTTCAAAGGTTACTTCCTGATTTTCAATCCAGGAAGTAACCTTTTTGGTAAAATCTGGCAGCAGATCATCATCTGCATCATGAAAGTGGAGCCAATCACTTTGTGCAACCTCGGCAAGCGTGTTTTTGCCAAAAGAACAACCTTTATTAATTGTTCCTTTAATTACAGTAGCACCGAATTTTGCTGCAATTTCTGCAGTTCTGTCTGTGCTGCAATCATCATAAACTAAAATTTCGTAAAATGGAATTGTTTGTTTTTGTGCTGAAGTTAGCAAAAGTGGCAAATACTTCTCCGCATTATAAGCCGGAATGCAAAGTGCTATTTTCAATTAAATTTATTAAAAAATTTGTGCTTGATTCTTTTCAGGTTGTATGTTAATAACAAGCTTAACGGTTGCAAATCCAATAAATCATCCAACTTGTGTGTTTTATTGGAAGGTAAATAAACCTCATTTAAAAAATCATTAATTGTTGCAGGAATAAAGTTTTTTATAGCCTTAAAATAGTATTCCATATGAACCGGGATCAACTGCTCTGGTGATAACAAATTACCAATAGTTTCTTTTCCATTACTTGCAATCTGCTCATATTCTTTTTGTGATAATATAGCTACTTTGTTCAATGTTTCAGATAAAGCTTGTGCATCCAAGGCGGCGTATTTAAAACCATTAACTCCATTTTCAATTAATTCTGACGCGCCTGCACCATCGGAACAAATTGTTAAAGTTCCTACTGATAAAAATTCTAAACAAGTAAAATTAAACATGTCCCAGGTAGAAGGAATTAAACCAAACTTAGCTTTAGCTTGTAAGCCATATATTTCCTGATTTGGAATAGGATTATATGTTTTGATACTTACTTTCCAACTATTTGAATATTGTGTGCGTAAATGCTGACTCATGCTTGTGCCATGTTTTGTATAAGCCATATCTCGGCCGTACCAATGTATTTCCGGCATTTTATCTTTTAAAATTTCAGCTGCATCGCACAATATTTTTGGTCCTTTCCATTGCTGGATACGGCCGGTTACTAAACCATAAATCGTTCGTTCGGGATAAGGAATGGTTTTTGTGAATTTAGAATAAACCGGATAAAGATGAACCACTTCTTTCTCCAAAAATTGTTTTTGCCAAAAGACCTGATTTGCTTTACTATAAGTTTGTAACAAATTACATTGTGCAAAAAACAGCAGTTCTGTTTGTCTTGTAAAATCTGCTGCCAGTTGTTCTTCTGGCTTATAATCATAAGTGCTGATCTGACCTGTACTACCGTGCATTTTAATTACAACAGGTTTTTGATTGTTAATGATCCATGGAATAAAACCTAAGCCAAAATCTGTACACTCTACAACGTCAAAATCTTCATCCTTAACTTGTTCCCACATGGCCCAGGCTGCCGCTATATTTCTTTGTAACTCGGGGAAAATACTGAACTTGCTAAATTTTGGTAGATACTGCTTATATAAATCCGGCTTCAAATAGCATATTTCAATACCATTGTTTATGAAACTTTCGATGCTTTGTGTATAACCACTTCCTACCAACACTTTAATCGAAGTACAATAAGGTTTTAATGCCGGAATAAGTTCCAGATAATAAGTAGAAATGCCACCACCGGAATGAGGATAATATTCTGGAAGTATAAACAGTATTTTCAAATTTATTGTAATTGGTAGTTGTTGAAATTATTTTACTGTTATATCTTATCGTAAAAATTAGTTGTTAAACAAAATATCTACTTATTCAGAAACTAAACACAAGGCTATAATTTTAGACCAGTGCAGCTTATCTTGTAAAAAATCTTGTGTAAAAGAAGCAATACTTGGATTTTTACTATTTTGTAATTCTACCGTAATTGGATTTTGCTTCAACCATTTTTGCAGTGGAAAAGAAAACCCCATTTTTTTACGTTTCCAGATTTCGGTTGGTAATATATTTTGGTAGCTTTTAATCAAAAAACCTTTTGAAAGTTTTTGATCAAATCTTAAATTACTGCTGATAGCATTAATACAAGTTAAAAATTCGGTATCTAGAAAAGGAATCCTGATTTCGATTCCATGTTGCATACTCATGGCATCGGTATCGCGCAGCAGCTGGTTTTTCATGTATAAATCCTGTTCCAATTTTGCAGCAAGTAAATTATTGTTTTTTTCTGAATTTGCTGGATATTCAAACTGAGTGATTTTCGTCCATACTTCTTTTACCGGTATATTTAAGATGGCTGCAATTTGCTTCGGCGCAAAGTATCCACGCAATGCCAAATAATAACCTAAATCGGAGCGGAGCGACAAGTAAGCTAACTTTTGATAAGCTTCTACAGGAGAGTTCTGGAATAATTTTAAAGTATTTTCTGATAATAGCGCGTCCAACTTTCTCAACAAACTAATTCTTTTGAATGAGGGATAACCGCCAAATAATTCATCTCCGCCTAAACCTGATAATACTGCTCTTAACCCACTTTTTCTTGCCAGATTAGATACAAACCAAGTATTAATTCCGTCGGCAGAAGGCTGGTCCATTGCCTTTAAAATTTTTGCTGATTGTTCGTTAAAGTCTGCTGCTTTAATATTCAACTGATGGTGCTGGCTGCCCATTTTATCTGCTAAAATCTGCTGAAACTTTGATTCATCATAATCGCTTTCCTCAAAAGTTAAGGATAAAGTATGCAGGTTTGAACCTTTTAAGGTTGAAGCTTCCAATGCAATAATACCCGAATCAATTCCTCCGCTTAAAAAAACACCAATTGGCGCATCCGCAATTAAATGGCAGTTTACAGCATCATGTAGTTTTTGCCGAATTTGTAGTTTGGCTTCTTCTAAATTTATAATTGGCGTTGTAGTTTTAGGTTGAAGATAATTGCTGATTTTCCAAATTTCGGCAGCAACATTCCACTCCAAATAACTTGCTTGGGGCAGCATCAATACTTCATTCAAAATTGTAACTGGTTCCGGCATAAAACCAAATGCTAAAAATAGTATTTTCCAATCGGGATGATTTTGGTTGATGCCAATTTTGCGAAAAGCCCTGATCTCCGAAGCAAAAAGCAGTTCCTTGTTTTTGATGCGATAATAAAGTGGTTTCATGCCGCTTTCATCCCGCACTAAAAAAACTTTTTGCAGGTTTTTGTCAAATAAAGCGAAAGCAAACATGCCGTTAAAATGGTGAAAAGCAGCTGTTCCCCAATGCGCATAAGCTACCAGAATAACTTCCGTATCAGATTGATTTTTAAATTGATAACCTAAATTTTGCAATTCGATTTTTAGCTCAGGATAATTATAAATTTCACCGTTAAAAGTGATGGTATAATTTCCGGTTACATCTGTCATTGGCTGGTCCGCATCCGCAGAAAGATCAATTAAAGCTAAGCGGCGGTGGCCAAAGCAAATACTGTTTTTATCGGATAAAAATTGTCCTTTGCCATCCGGACCACCGTGTTGCATAGCCAGGCACATTTTACTGATGTTATTTCGTTTTTCATCAGCATTGGTATTTAAAGAAACCTGGCCTGCAATTCTACACATAAAATGTTTGCTGTGTTGATACAGCTTCGCTTCGTCAGTTACATTTTAGCTGTAACCGATTAACTTTTGATTGATTTTTAATGATTATAATCTGTCCACCAAAGCGGCGGCGGCATTTACTAAAATAGATTGTCCTAAATTTTCTAACCGGATAACCAGTTGTTTTTGAGATTTGTAACTCACCATTTCGCCTATCAAGCCAATCAGTGGACCAGCTTTAATGATGATTTTTTCTCCCGGTGAAATATGTTCTGCCGTAACTTCCAATTCTATATTATTGGCCAGAAGCAGTTGTATTTCGTCAATTTGCTGATCGGGCATGTTAGCTATTTTTCCCGCATGATATAAAAAGCGCACAATGCCTTTTGTCATCAAAACCTCTGTTTGCTGTTTTGGCGTAATGTGCACAAACAGGTATGATTGAAAAAGCGGCTCGGTAACCCATTTTTTGCGGTCGCTCCACTGTTTCAGTGTTTTTTGTAGAGGTAGATAAGCCTCGATACCTTTTTTTTGTAATAGATCGAAAGCCTGTTTTTCGGTTCTCGACCGTGTATAAACCGGATACCATTTTGCAGATACTTCTTTTAGCATAGTATTTTAGACGTGTACGTATTAGTTAATCCAACGGCTAATTTTCCACCATTTGGGTGCAGCATCATCTGTGTAATAGCCCGAACTGGAATAGCCATTATAATCTGTATAATAATAACTTCCTGACTGGCTTTTTTTATCGGAAGTATAGATGCGCGAGTGGAAATTTTCTTCGGTAAACGCATTCAAAACGATTACCGTATTATTCAGGCCATATTTTCCGGTAAGCTGTTCGGGAATTTCTGCGGAATGAAAAGAAGATTTGCCGGCACGGATTACAAAAATATTAATATCACTTTGCCGGATCACCGGTATCGAATCGGAAACCAAACCAACCGGCGCAGTATCAATCATAATAATATCGTATTTGGTTTTTAACTGCTCAATCAACTGGTTCATGTTGGGATGATGCAGCAGTTCAGAAGGATTTGGCGGCACAACTCCAGAAGGAATAAAATCTATTTTTTCCTGTTCTGTTTTGAAAATGATTTCTTCCAATTTAACCTGATTGGCTAAAAAATTACTCAATCCAATTTGGTTATCCTGCTGAAAAACATGATGCAGTTTAGATCTCCGCAAATCAGCCGCAATTAAAACTACTTTTTTATCAATTAAAGCCAAGGTACTGGCCAAATTAACAGCCACAAAAGATTTGCCTTCGCCTGCAACTTCTGAAGTAACACAAATTACTTTGCTTGTTTTATCTGAAGCCATAAAACTCAAGTTGGTACGCACGGAACGGACAGACTCGGCAAAAATGGATTTTGGTTTTACCAGTGATAAAATCTGTGCGTTATTTTGGTCCAGTTTGTACGGAAACTTCCTGATCATCCCAATAACCGGCACATTGGTTAAACTTTCTATCGTTTCTTTATCATAAATGTATGGGTTCAGCATCCGCAGCAATAAAATCAAACCTGTTCCGATCAGCAAACCTGTAAAAATATACTTCTGATAAATTCCATTTGCATCCGGAGAAACCGGACCAAAATTGGGTTGCGCTTGCTCAATAATGGTTGCTCCGGCGAGGATAGAAGAGCGACTGATTTGCGCTTCCAGTTTTTTTTCCGACAAAAAGGAGTACACCTTTTCGTTAATTTCAAAATCGCGTTTCAGGCTTACCATGTCACGCTCTGCAGTTGGCAAAGCCGCCACTTGCTGGTTGGCCATTTGCAGTTGTTTGTTTAAATAATTAACTGTAGTGTTGATGTGTTTAACGGAAGCATCGATATTTGCCAGTGCCGCACTGCGTGTTTGAACCAACTGTTTGTTAATTTCGTTAACCGGTTGCGCATCATTAATAAAAGTTTTTAGCAAAGTTGATTTTTCGGTCAGTAAAGTGTTGTAGCGCAACAATAAACCGTTTAGCAGCGGATCAACCGATCCTTGCATGTTAAAATTAAGACTGACAGCATTTTTTTCATTGCTGATTTGCTGTTTCAACTGGTTAATGGCAATAAGCTGAATGTTAAGTAAAGACTTTTGTGCTTCCACATCTTGAACTTTAGTCAGCATCAGGCCGGCGGAAGCTGTTACATCAAAAACTTTAGCTTTCTTTTTATAAGATTCTAAAGATGTTTCGGATGTTTTTACCTGTTTAGACAGATAATCTAGCTGATTATCAATAAAAGAAATCATTTGCGAAGCAGACTGCATTTTGCGGTTTTTATCAAAAATCAGATATTCTTTCATCAACGCATTTAAAATATCGCCAGCAAACTGCGGGTTAGAATCCGTTTGTTCTAAGTTGATTACGTTAGAATTTTTAATTGCTTCACTGGTGTTTAAACCGCCAGATACACGCGGATAAAAATCTTCCGGCACGTTAAATTTAAACTGATAAACGGAGTTGGTTGCAAAACGGACATCAGATAAACGGATTAAAAACTGCGTTTTGCCAATGCTAATTGGTTGATCATAAGCATAAATCTTTTTTATTTCCTGATTATTGGTTTTATATAAAAGGCTGAATTTCTTTGAATTGAGTGCCTGAAACGTGATTAAATCTTTGTAAAGTGTGGCACTATCATCCTGCAAAATCTCAATATTTAAGGGTTTTGCCGGATAGGTTTCGTAAGTGCGAACGCGGCCCGCAATAAAAAAACTGATTTTATAATCCAAATCTTTTATGGCAGATATGATCAGGCTGCGGCTTTTCAAAACAAAACTTTCGCTTTGCACTTTTGCGGCGGCACGGTCTGCATTGTTGATTACGCTTACCAGTTCAGAAATTTCAGATTTTTTTTCATCAAATTTCATCAGCGCATTGGTAGCATACACTTTTGGCGTGTACCATAAATACAAACGGGCCAGTAAAAAGCAAATGAGTACGGCAATAGCAACCAGATACCATCTGCTTAAAACAACACGGAGCAGCCGGACATAATTAATGCGGTCTTGTGGTTTTTGTAAGTCAGTTGTGCCCAAATTCTGCATTACTATTTGGTAAGCGTATAGATAATTAGAGCTGTGTTGATAACAACTAAAACCGACTGGATTATGCTGGAAAGATTTTGCTGGGATTCGTTTTTAATGGTACGTTTATTTTGCGAAACATAAATAATATCGTTGTTCTGCAGGTTCAGTTCGGGGTTTGCAAGTGTGCCGATATTGTTTAAATCAGCAACAATTATTTGTGGATGAGCTTTATCTCCACGCAAAATCTGAATGTTTTTCTCGTTTGCTTTTTCGGTTAATCCGCCTGCTTGCCCAATCATATCCACCAGATTTGTTTTATCTTTTAACAACAAGTAATTTCCCTGTGTACGTACTTCTCCCAAAATAGTTACCTTTAGATTAATAATTTTAAGGTCAATAATCGGATCTTTTAGTAAATTCTTCTTGTACAAATCCTCAATTTTTCTAGCAGCTTCCAATCTGGTTAATCCGGCAAGTGCTACATGCCCAATTACTGGTAAAGCAACTGTTCCGTCTTCTTCTACCTGATAAGTTGGTACTTGCGAAGCTTGTCCACCGCCCACAGCAACTGATTGCTCATCGGTAATGTATTTTATGTTTTGCAGATTTCGGATCTGAAGTACATCATCAGGACCAATTTTATAATTTGCATAAACAGGATTCGGCACTGCCGCATTTGGCACTGGTACATTAGTTTTAAACAAAGCATGTTGTTGTTTGTAAGAACAGGAACACGAAAAAAATAGTGCTAAAAGAAGCATTAAGCCGAAATAATGATCAAATATTTTTCTCATAAATAGTGGGTTAAACTATTAGTTAAAATTTATAAAGTCAAATTTTAAGTAAAATTCTTTTTGTTTGTATCCGTAATACATGAAGATTTCTGTTATCACCGTATCCTTTAACGCAGTTTCTACTATAGAATCTTCTATTCTTTCGGTAATCAGTCAAGATTACGAAAATGTAGAGTATATAGTTATAGATGGCGGTTCTAACGATGGCACAATTGAAACTATCCGGCGTTATGCTGCTCATGTTTCTTACTTTGTATCCGAACCTGACCGGGGAATTTACGACGCTATTAACAAAGGTATTGCGCAGGCAACCGGTGATATTATAGGGCTACTTCATGCCAATGATTGTTTTGCCTCAACCCAAATACTTAATAAAATTGTAGAAACTTTTCAGCAAAAAAAGGTTGATACAGTATATGGAAACCTTGTTTTCCATAATAAAACAGGCCAGATTACGCGCCGCTGGAAATCTCAAACCTGCAATCGTCTGCTGCTGGAACTGGGTTGGATGCCGCCACATCCTACTTTATATATTAAAACAGAAATTTATAAATACTACGGCAATTATCGCCTTGATTTTGGTACCGCAGCAGATTACGAATTGATTTTGAGAATGTTTTATCGGTATAAGATAAAGTCTTATTACATTAATCAGGTTCTTATCAAAATGTTAACTGGCGGGATCAGCAACCAAAATCTTTTAAATCACGTATCAGGAAACAGCAACGATTTTAAAGCTATGAAAAAGCACCGTTTACGTGCTCCTTTTATCGCTATAATCTTAAAACCGTTGCAAAAAATATTTCAATATTTATAAATATATTAATTATTAATTAATATATTTATATCTTTAAAAAATATTATAGAGAGGTATGATGTTTCTTGGTTTTTATTATTTGCTTGTTACTGTTATTTCAATTTTACTGGTTTTATTGATTTTACCATCAGTAATACATGTTGGGCAGCAAAATAATTTATTTGATGATCATGCTATTCCACGTAAAAACCACGGTTACGGCATACCTCGTTTAGGCGGTGTTGCATTTTATTTAAGTACTATTTTAGTTTCGTTGCTTGTTGGAAGAAACGAATTAGAATTGCCCATGTATGATCTGTATGCTGCAAGTATTATCCTGCTTATTGTAGGTTTGAAAGATGATCTATCTGGCGTAAATTGCCATACTAAACTGATTATGCAGGCAGTAGTTGCTTTTATTATTACTGTTCCGGGTGATATTCGTATCACCAGTTTATACGGTATTTTTAATATCTATCAAATGGATTACATTACTAGTGTAATTATTTCCTTAGTAGTAATTGTATTCATCATTAACTCATTTAATTTGATTGATGGTATTGACGGATTAGCTGGAACTTTAGGCGTGATTTCCTGCTGTACGTTCGGGTTTTATTTTATGCTGAACAATCAGATTGGTTTAACTGCTTTAGCTTTTTCGATGGCCGGTTCGCTAATTGCATTTTTAGCTTACAACTATTCGCCTGCCCGGATTTTTATGGGCGATGCCGGTTCCCTATTCCTCGGTATGATCTGTGCTGTTTTTGCCATTAAATTTATATCGATAAACGAAGTATCAACTAATTTCAACTTGCAAGCTGCACCTGCTTTTGCTGTGGCCGTGCTTGTTATTCCTGTTTTTGATACTTGCAGCGTTATTATTACCCGGATTTATA
Organism: Janthinobacterium lividum; assembly: GCA_050955045.1. GTDB lineage: Bacteria > Bacteroidota > Bacteroidia > Sphingobacteriales > Sphingobacteriaceae > Mucilaginibacter_A. The sequence goes on from JBPBQV010000021.1 coordinate 22,507, forward strand.
ACAAAAAATCTCCTTTTAAACCAGATCGGAACCATATACACCACCGCCTGCTGCTTCTGGGTTTAACACATTTGCAAACTACTTTTTTGCTGGCTTTTATAAATATCTTATTCATTAGTTTAGTATTGATGCTTAATCAGGCAACCTGCTCTTTGCTTTTAATACTATTTACAGTGATACTGCTTGCATTAAATAGTTTGGTAAATTACTTACTGCGTGCCAAAGCCAGGCAAGAATATCCAATGGGCAGTTTAATCGGCTAGCTTTTCCTGCATCTTTGATAACTTTGTATGCTAAATACAAAGTACATGAAAATTGCTGTTAACGGGTTTGGGCGTATTGGCCGTATCTTTTTAAGAAACATACTGCTTCTGCCTGAAATAGAAGTTGTAGCCATAAATGATCTAACCGACACCAAAACCCTTGCCCATTTATTTAAGTACGATTCTGTGCACCGCGGTTTTAAAGGCGAAGTAGGTTTTGATGAAGAACACTTAATTATCAACCAAAAAAGTATTCGTGTTTTTAAAGAAGTAGAACCTTTACAACTGCCCTGGAAAGAATTAGAAATTGATTTAGTTATCGAATCTACCGGAAAATTTGTAACACAGGCAAAAGCTGAACTGCATTTGCAAGCAGGTGCAAAACAGGTGATTATTTCGGCTCCGTCCCCAGATAAAACAATTCCGTCTGTAGTTTTGGGTGTTAATGATGATAAGTTTAATTTCAATTCGCCTATTTTATCCAATGCTTCCTGTACCACCAATAATGTAGCAACTTTGGTTAAGGTTTTAGATGATAACTGGGGAATTGTGGACGGTTACATCACTACCGTACATTCCATGACGAGCGACCAAAACCTGCACGATGCGCCACATAAAGATTTGCGCCGGGCAAGAGCGGCTTCCAGTTCCATCATTCCAACTTCTACTGGTGCGGCAAAAGCCATCACTTCTATTTTTCCGCATTTGGAAGGAAAGTTAGGCGGTGCCGGAATCCGCGTGCCCGTATTAAATGGTTCTTTAACAGATTTTACCTGTACATTAAAAAAACCTGCAACTGTTGAAGAAATTAATGAAGCATTTTTAAAAGCAGCTAAAGGGTTTTTAAAAAACGTGTTAGAATATACCGAAGATCCAATTGTTTCTGTCGATATTCTGGATAATCCGCACAGTTGTATTTTTGATGCGCAGCTCACTTCGGTTGTTGGAAGTTTGGTAAAAGTGGTTGGCTGGTACGATAACGAAATGGGTTATTCAAGCCGTTTGGCAGATTTAGTGCAAAAAATTGCATCGGTAAAAGAAGCATCAACCCAAAACTTATCAGCATAAAAAAACCAGAAAAGCGGAATTAACCGCTCGTCTGGGATCATAAAAAAACACTGCTTATGGTGGTTTTGGTTTAGAATTGGTTTTTATCTTACAATACTTAAAGGTGATTTTTGGGTTGAAGTTAAAACTGGTTCCGGCTGCATTTCTACACTAAAAAGTTGATTCTCATTTTCTTCTTTTTGGACATTAATCCGGTAATAAGCAAGTCCTTTTTGTGTAAGCGATGCGCCGATATTTAAATATTTAGTATCAGATGCCTTTTTTGCTTTGATAAAAAGATCAACATCACCATGTAGTTCAATTAATCCTTTATAGTAAAGCTCATTCAACAACACCGTTTTGAACCTGCTGAAAAACAAAGTGATGCTTAAAATAAGGTACGGATTGATGATATCTGTGTTACGATAAGGGATTGGGTTATCAACAATTAGTTGGATGATTTTATGGCGAAGTGGAGTTATTTTGAAAAACATGATTTTTAATTTTTATATTGTTCTGGTAGCACTTATCCAATAAAAATGCCAGCAGGATTACGTTTTGTCAAAAAGCGTTAGTTATGCTTCTTTTACCGGTTAAAAGTTGGTTTTATGTTGATGTTTATATCACGATAAAATTTTCTTATCAGGAAATAAAGCTGTAAAACTATATTTGAACTTTTTAGCTGCAAAAGCAGTATTTTGTGTGTAAAATAACCTGTTGAGCGTAAAAACTCAGCATAAATAAAATAAATTAGATGATCAAATTTGTTGCTGTAGAAGAAATATTACTGATAAGAAACGAAGTGCTTCGCGAAGGAAAATTAAGTTTGGATGAATGTCGTTTCCCATCCGATTTAAATGAAGGCGCGTTCCATCTGGGGAATTTTGGGGAAGATCAACTTGTTTCCATCGCTTCTTTTCATCCACAAAATGTAGAAGGACACATCGGAACGGGTTATCAGCTGCGCGGAATGGCTACAATTCCTGGTTTTCAGGGAAAAGGAATGGGCAACAAACTGCTTGGTTTTGCCATTGTTTATCTGCGTGGGCAGCAAATTGATTATTTGTGGTGCAACGCGCGCAAAGTTGCACTTAACTTTTATGCGGGCATTGGCTTTGAAATTATTTCTGATGAGTTTGATGTTCCCGGAATTGGCCCACACTACGTAATGTATCTTAAAATCAGATAATGCTGTTTTTATCAGCATAAAAACTACGTCGTTAAAAAAATATTATAAAACAGTTCTGTTAACAGCAATTTTGTACATTTCCACCTTTAAATTATCACTATGAAAACAATAGACCAAGCCAGCTTTGCCGGCAAAAAAGTTTTAATCCGTGTAGATTTTAATGTTCCGTTGGATGAAAACTTTAAAATAACCGACGATAACCGCATGACGGCAGCTTTGCCAACTATCAAAAAAATATTAAAAGAAGGCGGTTCGGTAATTTTGATGTCGCATTTAGGCCGGCCAAAAGACGGACCAACAGATAAATATTCTTTAAAACACATCGTTCCACATTTAGCAGATTTGCTTGGCCAGGAAGTAGAATTTGCAAATGATTGCATCGGGCAGGAAGCTATCGATAAAGCAAAAGAATTGGAACGTGGCGAAGTTTTGTTGCTGGAAAACTTGCGCTTTTACAAAGAAGAAGAAAAAGGTGATGTAGAATTTGCCAAAAAGCTATCTGTTTTAGGCAATATTTATGTAAACGATGCTTTTGGTACGGCGCATCGGGCACACGCTTCTACTTCTATTATTGCACAGTTTTTCCCGGATGCCAAATACTTTGGTTATTTAATGGCTTCTGAACTGGAAAACGCAGAAAAAGTGTTGAACAATCCAACAAGACCATTCACGGCGATTATGGGTGGTTCCAAAGTTTCCGACAAAATAAAACTGATTGAGCGTTTGCTGGATAAAGTTGATAACCTTATTATTGGCGGCGGTATGGCTTATACATTTGCAAAAGCAGATGGCGGTAATATCGGCACTTCTTTGGTGGAGATTGATAAACTTGAACTGGCAAAAAGTCTTCAACAAAAAGCCAAAGAAAAAGGCGTTAAGCTTTTTTTACCAGTTGATAATGTGGTTGCAGATGCTTTTAAAAATGAAGCCAATACTAAAATTGCCAAAACTGGCGAAATTGAAGACAATTGGATGGGGTTAGATATTGGTCCGGATTCTGTTGAAGCATTTTCAAAAGTAATCGAGGAAAGTAAAACCATTTTATGGAACGGGCCAATGGGCGTTTTTGAAATGGATAATTTTGAAAAAGGAACAAAATCTGTTGCCGAAGCAATTGTAAAAGCTACAAACAATGGCGCGTTTTCTTTAATTGGCGGCGGCGATTCGGCAGCGGCTATTTCAAAATTCAATTTAACTTCACGCGTAAGTTACGTTTCTACAGGTGGCGGTGCTTTGCTGGAATATATGGAAGGCAAAGAATTGCCGGGCGTAAAAGCTATTAATGATTGATACTGTTTTTATCGGTATAAAAACAGTATCAAAAGCCTTTGCCACTTTGGCAAAGGCTTTTTTGCTGAAACTAAAATGATATAATGTTTGAATTATCTTTCATAATCTTCGGAATTTAATTGTTTTCGGCTGATGCTTCTTTTATCTTACCAAAATTGTTAACCAACTTTACTTCATGAAAAAAACACTTACTATACTTCTTTTATGCCTGTTTTTTATGCAGGTATCGGCACAAACAAATGTAAATCCTGATGCTGCATATATAAAAGCAAATTATCAAAAGTATGAATACCAGATACCAATGCGTGATGGTAAAAAGTTGTTCACTTCGGTTTATGTTCCGAAAGATCAATCAAAAAACTATCCTTTTATGATGGACAGAACGCCTTATAGTGTTGCGCCTTACGGAGCTGATTTGTATAAAGGAGGCTTAGGCCCTTCATCTTTATTTTTGCACGATGGCTACATTTTCGTTTATCAGGATGTTCGCGGAAGATGGATGAGTGAAGGTATTTATGAAGAAATGACGCCGGAAAAAGATACGCATCCAACTAAAAATGATGTGGATGAAGGAACTGATACATACGATACAATTGACTGGCTTTTAAAAAATATCCCCAATAACAACGGAAAAGTTGGTGTTTGGGGGATTTCTTATCCCGGATTTTATACTACAACAGCTTTGTTAAGCCGTCATCCGGCGTTGGTTGCAGCGTCTCCGCAGGCACCAATTGCAGATTTGTACCGCGATGACGCTTTTCATAACGGTGCTTTCATGCTGGTTGCCAACTTTGGCTTTTATCCTGGTTTTACCAATCGGCAGGACGATAAACCAACGCAGCGGCGCGGTAAACAATTTGATGCCGGAACAGAAGATGGTTATAATTTTTTTCTGCGGATGGGAACAATGAAAAACTCTAACGATTTGTATTATAAAGATACTATCCGGTTGTGGAACGAGATGCTGGATCATCCGGATTACGACCAGCATTGGAAAGACCGTAACGTGCTCCCGCATCTAACTAATATCAAAACTGCAACTTTGATAACAGGCGGCTGGTACGATGCCGAGGATTTGTACGGCGCAATCAATACGTATAAAACTTTAGTCAAAAATAATCCTGCAACGCCGGTTTATTTTGCCATGGGGCCGTGGGTTCATGGCGGCTGGGCGAGAGGAAATGGAGATCGTTTGGGCGATGTAAGTTTTGGTGCGCCAACGGCTCCTTTTTACCGGGAAAATATTGAGTTTAAATTTTTTAGTCATTATTTAAAAGGAACAGAACTGGATTTACAACCGGTTTCTACTTTTGAAACAGGCAGTAATCAATGGAAAAATTATAAAACCTGGCCACCAAAAGAAGTGCAGGAGAAAAATTTGTATTTCCTGCCCAACAGAAAGCTTTCTTTTGATGCGCCAAAAACCAATGCTTCTTTTGACAGCTATATTTCTGATCCGAACAAACCGGTGCCTTTTATCAACGGCAGTTCGATGGATATGGACCGCGAATATATGACGGCTGACCAGCGCTTCGCAGCAACACGGCCTGATGTATTAACTTATCATACGGATGTTTTGGATCAGGATATAACTTTGGCCGGAAATATTGGGGCGAATTTGAAAGTATCCACCACCGGAACTGATGCTGATTGGATTGTAAAAGTAATTGATGTGTATCCGGATTCCACAAAGAATACTTCTTTTACAGGCACAAATGTTCAGCTATCACATTACGAGCAAATGGTGAGGAGTGAAGCCATGCGTGGTAAATACCGCAACAGTTTTTCTAAACCCGAGCCTTTTGTACCGGGGAAAGTTACAACAGTAAACTTTGAGTTACAGGATGTGCTGCACACTTTTAAAAAAGGCCACCAAATTATGGTTCAGGTACAAAGTACATGGTTTCCATTAATCGATCGAAATCCGCAGAAATTTATGAATATTATGAAAGCTACACCTGCTGATTTTAAAAAAGAAACGCACAAAATTTATACTGCTAAAGAACAGCCAAGTTTTTTAAAAGTTAGGGTGATGTAAAATCTATCATCGAGCCGATATTCTAAGGTCAAACTACATTTTATCATTTACTAATTAAGTCCGATTTGTTCAGACTTTTTTTATGTTGATAAAAGAAGCATTTTTCCTGCATAATTAGCTAAACAATAGCTGGATTTTTAATGTTGAAAACTTTTAGTGGTAGATAGTGGTAAAAGGTGGTAAATTTTATACTTTTACTCATTAAATATTACCCATACTGGGGCAATGCCGCATTTTTTAGGTGAGTTTGAGTGTAAGCTTGATGTAAAAGGAAGGATGATGATCCCCTCAAACCTCAGGAAACAGCTTCCAGAGGCTGAACGTGAAGGACTTGTGATTAATCGTGGCTTTGAAAAGCACCTGGTAATTTATCCGCGTAAGGAATGGGATTTGATATTGGATGACCTGAGCAAGCTCAATCAGTATGAAAAAAAGAACCGTGAATTTGTGCGCTATTTTACCAGAGGTGCAACAGAAATAACACCAGATGCTGCCGGAAGGATACTTTTTTCGAAAACGTTGCTGGATTATGCTGGCATTGGAACGGATTTAGTGCTTACCGGTAATTTAAATAAAATAGAAGTCTGGGCAAAAAATGCTTATGACGAACAACTGGATAATGAACCTGAAAATTTTGCCAATCTGGCCGAAGAGGTGATGGGTAATTTGAGAAATAAAGTCGATGAGTAATTATCATACACCCGTAATGCTGCAGGAATGTATTGCTGCACTGGCTATTAAGCCGGAAGGTATTTATGTGGATGTAACATTTGGCGGCGGCGGCCATTCTCGGCAGATTTTAAATCAATTAAACAAAAATGGCCGTTTGTTGGCTTTTGATCAGGATGAAGATGCTAAGCAAAACGTGCCTGATGATAAGCGTTTTACTTTTGTAGAACAGAACTTCCGCTACTTAAAAAATTATTGCCGTTTGTATGATGCTATTCCGGTAAATGGAATTCTGGCTGATTTGGGCGTTTCATCGCACCAGTTTGATCAGGCAGAAAGAGGTTTTTCTGTTCGTTTTGATGCAGATTTAGATATGCGGATGAATAAAGGAGGCAATTTAACAGCTAAAATAATCATCAACACTTATACTGAAGAAGAACTTCATCGCATTTTTGGAATGTACGGCGAGTTGCAAAACGCAAAAACGCTGGCAAAAACAGTAGTTATGTCGAGGTTGAACCAGCCAATCGGCACAATTGCAGAATTGAAAATAGCTATTCAGAATTTAATTCCGAAAGGAAAAGAAAATAAATATTTAGCGCAGGTTTTTCAGGCCTTGCGCATAGAAGTAAACCAGGAACTGGAAGCTTTACAGGAATTTTTAGTGCAATCTGCCGAAGTACTTGAACCCGGAGGTAGATTGGTGGTGATATCTTACCATTCGTTAGAAGACCGTTTAGTAAAAAATTTCATAGCCAAAGGCAAATTTAGGGGCGAAGTAGAAAAAGATTTCTTTGGAAACGATCAAAAACCTTTAGATGCGGTAAGTCGTGGTGCAGTAACGGCATCAGAAGAAGAACTTAAAAATAATAACCGTGCACGCAGTGCAAAATTAAGAATAGCTGTAAAAAGATGACCAATCGTTTAAGAGCAGAAATTCTGGAAGAAGAGGAGCAGGAGATAGAATTGATTGTGGAAGAAAAACCGCCTGTCGGTAAGATTCCGGATAATTTTTTCACGCTTTTACTTCAAAAAGGTGTAGTTTCTACAGAAGCTGCTACCCGAATGTTACCTTTTATATTTTTTGTGGCTTTTTTGGGAATGATTTATATCGCCAATCGCCATATGGCAGAAAATAATATCCGTGATATTGATAAACTCTCCAAGCAGGTAAAAGAACTTAGCTGGGATTATAAAACCACAAAAGCCGAATTATCTTACAGAAGCACTTTAACAGAAGTAGAAAAAAAGACAGATACGTTAGGATTGCAAATCTCTGTAGAACCGCCGCAAAAAATTATAGTAACGGAAGATGAGCATTAGGACCAACATATTGCTCCGCGTTTATCTGGCTTTTGGCCTGATTGTGCTGCTTGCTCTGGCGGTAATGGTTCAGTTATGCCGCGTGCAGTTTTTACAAGGTAAAAAATGGGCAGCTATGCAGGATAGCCTTTCTATCCGTTATGTTAATGTGGAAGCAGCCCGCGGAAACATTTTTGCGCTGGATGGCAGCATGTTGGCTACTTCTGTTCCGGAGTATGAACTACGAATGGATCTGGTAGATGGCGCAATCGCGGATGACAAAGTTTTTTATGCCAAAATAGATTCTCTGGCGATGAAAATGTCGACATTTTTTGGTGATAAATCTTCCCGTGATTATTCCCGTTACCTGCGCAATGGCCGTCGGGATGGTTCCCGTTATCTGCTCATTAAACGGAAAGTTTCCTTTCAGGATTTAAAGCAGATCAAAAAATTCCCCATTTTTAATTTAGGCAAATATGGCGGCGGACTAATTGTTATCCAACAAAATAAACGGATTTTACCTTACCGTTCTCTTGCTGCCAGAACCATCGGCTACAAAAATGAGAATGTTAAAAATGCAGTTGGGCTGGAAGGTGCGTATGCTTCTTTTATCAACGGAGAATCTGGCAAAAGGCTGATGCAGCGTATTGCCGGTGGCGTTTGGAAACCTGTTAACGAGGATTTTGAAATCGCCCCAAAAGAAGGTGCTGATATCATTTCAACGCTGGATGTGAACTTTCAGGATGTTGCCCAAAGTGCTTTAGAAAAACAGCTGATTAAAAGTGATGCCGACCACGGTGCTGTTATTTTAATGGAAGTTGCAACCGGAGAAGTGCGTGCAGTTGCCAACTACACTAAAATTAGTAAAGGTGTTTATAAAGAAAAATTTAATTATGCTATTGCAGGAAATCAGGATCCGGGTTCAACTTTCAAATTAGCTTCTTACATGGCTTTGCTGGAAGATCATAAAGTGGATACCAATACGATGGTCAATACCGGAACCTATAAAATCCCAGGCCATATTATCAAAGATTCTCATGGGGGCATTGGTGTAGTTACGGTAAAAAGGGCTTTTGAAACTTCGTCAAATGCTGCTGTTGCTTATTTAATTGATAAGAGTTATCACAATAATCAATCTCAATTTACAGATCATTTATACGGCTGGCATTTAAATGAGAAATTGAATTTGCAGATCCCGGGCGAAGCACAACCAGTAATTAAAAATCCGGAAAATAAAAGTTGGAACAAAAACATGACATTGCCACAAATGGCTTACGGTTATGAAATGCAGCTTACACCTTTAAAAATGCTTTCTTTTTATAATGCTGTTGCCAACAATGGAAAATATATTGCACCAATTTTTGTAAAAGAAATCCGCAGACTTGGTAATCCAATCGAGCAATTTGAAGCAAGAGTAATCAAAGATAAAATTTGTTCTAACGCTACTTTAGGTAAGATTAAAAAAATGCTGGAAGGTGTAGTTACCGAAGGCAGCGGGAAAAATATTGTTTACAATCCATTATACAGGATAGCTGGTAAAACAGGTACAGCCCAGGTTGCTGATGCAAACAGAGGTTATAGAGGCAAACGCCAGTATCAGGCTTCTTTTGTTGGCTATTTTCCAGCAGAAAAACCTAAGTATTCGATGATTGTGGTAATTAATGATCCAAAAGGTGATTACTACGGTGCATCGGTTTCTGGCCCGGTTTTCCGGGAAGTAGCAGACCGGGTTTACTCCACCGACATGGATTTGAACCAGCCGGAAACAGTTCATTTAGCCGGGAATATTCATCCAAATACAAAGAACGGTCCGCAAAAAGCAACACAGGAAGTTTACAATAAACTGAAATTAAAAACTTTTAGTGCAAAAAATAACGAAACTGCCATTGATAGCAACGAAGGTATTGCAAACAGCGAAACCAATTTTAAAAAAGGTTCTGTACCCGCAACGGTGGGAATGGGTTTGCGTGATGCTTTGTTTATCATGGGAAATGCGGGATATAAAATTGCAGTAATCGGAAGCGGAACGGTAGTAAGGCAATCGGTTGGTGCAGGCAGTCTGATCCCGAAAGGCTCTAAAATAGTATTGGAACTGGAATGAAATTATTAAGAGAAATATGTGTAGGAATTACCGATCTGATTGTGTTAAAAACACCGGAACAGGAAATTAATGCGCTTATTTTTGATTCAAGAAAGGTTGTTGCCGGAAGTTTATTTTTTGCTGTACGAGGAACTTTGGTTGATGGACATCATTTTATAGATCAGGCAATTGCGTCCGGTGCTATTGCTATTGTTTGTGAAGAAATCCCCGAAAATCAAAACCCGAACATTACTTATATACAAGTTGCAGATGCAGCAGCTGCTTTAGGTTTTGCTGCGGCTAATTTTTATGATCATCCTTCCAAAAAACTAAAATTAGTTGGCGTAACCGGTACAAATGGTAAAACCACGATTGCAACCTTGCTTTTTCAACTTTTTAGTGATTTAGGTTATAAATGCGGCTTGCTTTCTACCGTAGAAAACCGAATTAATAGTGAAATTATCCCGGCAACACATACTACGCCAGATCCTTTAGAATTGAACATTTTATTAAACGAAATGGTAGTTTCAGGTTGCGATTATGCTTTTATGGAAGTTAGCTCACATGCTATTGTGCAACATCGCATCAGCGGACTGGAATTTGTTGGCGGCATTTTTTCTAATCTCAGCCATGATCATTTGGATTTTCATAAAACGTTTGGCGAATACCTAAAAGCCAAAAAAAGATTTTTTGACGAACTGTCGGATACTGCTTTTGCACTTATAAATCTGGACGATAAAAATGGTTTGGTAATGTTGCAAAATACCAAAGCGCATCAAAAAACTTATGCTTTAAAATGTATGGCTGATTTCAAAGCCAGGATCATAGAAAATCAATTTGGTGGTTTATTGCTAAATATTGATAATCAGGAAATTTGGTTCAAGTTAGTTGGAAGTTTTAATGCTTATAACTTACTGGCTGTTTACGCTACGGCCATGTTACTGGAGCAGGATAAAGAAAAAGTACTGACTGTTTTAAGCAGATTATCCGGAGCAGAAGGAAGGTTTGATTATCTTATTTCTTCTAAAAAAGTTATTGGAATTATAGATTATGCGCACACGCCGGATGCCGTCCAAAATGTTTTGAGCACGATAAAAGATATTCGCAAAGGCAACGAACAGGTAATTACCGTAATTGGTTGCGGTGGAGATCGGGATAAAACAAAACGCCCAGTTATGGCAAGTGTTGCTTGCGAGTGGAGCGACAAAGTAATTTTAACTTCTGATAATCCGCGTTCGGAAGAAGCTGATCAGATTATACGTGATATGGAAGCCGGTATTTCTGCTGATCAGCACCGAAAAGCATTTGCCATTGCCGATAGAAAAGAGGCGATAAAAGCAGCATGTCATTTAGCGCAGCCGGATGATATTATTTTGCTGGCCGGAAAAGGGCACGAAAAATACCAGGAAATAAAAGGAGTAAAATATCCTTTTGATGATAAACAGATTTTGGCAGAACAATTTAAACTCATGAGCTAATGCTGTATTATCTATTCACATATCTATATAAAAACCACAATACTCCTGGTGTTGGCGTATTTCAATACATTTCGTTTCGTACGGCACTTTCCGTTATTCTTTCGCTGATTATTACAACTGTTTTTGGTGGAAAAATAATTAAATATCTACAAAAAAAGCAAGTTGGCGAAACGGTTAGAAACTTAGGTTTGGAAGGTCAGATGCAAAAACAAGGAACGCCAACTATGGGCGGAATTATGATCTTGATGGGGATTTTAATCCCAACATTATTGCTGGCCAAACTGGATAACATCTATATCATCCTAATGATTATTACCACCGTTTGGATGGGAATAGTTGGTTTTCTGGATGATTATATCAAGGTTTTCAAAAAAAATAAAGAAGGATTAGCCGGACGGTTTAAAATTGTTGGTCAGGTTGGTTTATCTATAATTATTGGCTGGACGATGTATTTCAGTCCCGAAATTGTGATTCGTCAAACTGTAACGCTTCCGGTAAAATATGATGTTCCAGTAGAAGTTCATCAGCAAGGAAACAAATACGTTTACACGCAAGATATTAAATCTACCAAAACAAACTTGCCTTTTTACAAGCACAATGAATTTGATTATGCTAAAGTAATCAAGTTTATTGGTCCAGGTTATGAGCATTATGCGCTGATTGTGTTTATGCTTTTTACCATTTTTATCATTACCGCAGTTTCTAACGGTGCTAATATTACAGATGGAATTGATGGACTGGCAACCGGAATTTCGGCCATTATTGGTATAACATTGGCGGTGCTGGCTTACGTTTCGGGTAATACCGTAATATCTGAATATCTGAACATTGTTTACATCCCAAATTCTGGCGAACTGGTTGTTTTTGCAGGTGCTTTTGTAGGTGCTTGTGTTGGTTTTTTGTGGTACAATTCGTATCCAGCGCAGATTTTTATGGGTGATACTGGAAGTTTAGCCATCGGCGGAATTATTGCCGCTTTTGCGATCATGATCCGTAAAGAATTACTGATACCTCTTTTATGCGGTATTTTTCTGATTGAACTGGTTTCCGTGATTTTGCAGGTGAGCTGGTTTAAATTCACCAAAAAGAAATATGGCGAAGGAAGAAGAATTTTTCTGATGTCGCCTTTGCATCACCATTTTCAGAAAAAAGGTTATCACGAATCTAAAATTGTAACGCGGTTTTGGATCATTGGTATTTTTCTGGCCATTTTAACTATGGTCACTCTAAAATTAAGGTAGTAAAAGAAGCATTAGCTAAAACAATAAATGGAAACAGGAAATCAAATATCAGCAATAACAACTGCCGGAAACGGTAAGTTCCTGTGCATTCTGGGTGCTGGAGAAAGCGGTGTTGGCGCAGCTTTTCTGGCTCGTAAGCAGGGTTTCAAAGTTTTTGTTTCCGATTTTGGGCAGATGAACGAAAAGTACAAGTTGCAATTGCAGGATTGGAACATCGATTTCGAAGAGAACCAGCACTCCGAAGATATTATTTTGCAAGCTGATGAAGTTGTTAAAAGTCCGGGCATTCCTGAAAAAGCGCCAATCATCAAAAAACTAAAATCAAAAGGGATTTCGGTAATTTCTGAAATTGAATTTGCTGCCCGCTATACCAAAGCCAAAATGATCTGCATTACTGGATCAAACGGAAAAACAACCACGGCAAGTTTGACTTATCATTTACTTAAAAATGCAGGTTTAAACGTTGGTTTGGCCGGCAACATTGGTAAAAGTTTTGCTTATCAGGTTGCTGCCGAAAAGTATGATCATTTTGTGTTGGAAATCAGCAGTTTTATGTTGGATGATATGTACAAGTTTAAAGCTGATATTGCTGTATTGCTGAATATTACGCCGGATCATTTAGACCGGTATGAATACAAAATGGATAATTATGCTGATTCCAAATTCCGCATTACCCAAAATCAAACTGGTGCTGATTACCTGATTTATTGTGCTGATGATGAAGAAACGATGAAAGGAATTAGCAAACGCAAAATTGCTGCCCGGCAATTGCCTTTTTCTATCCAGAAAAAAGTAGAACAAGGTGCTTATTTAAGTGAAGATGAAATTTACATTTTAACTGATAAAGGAGATTTCAGTATGAATATCAGTGAATTAGCTTTACAGGGAAAGCATAATATTTATAACAGTATGGCTGCGGGCATTACAGCCAAAGTTTTGGAATTGAAAAACGAAACCATCCGCGAAAGCATGGGCGATTTCAAAAATATTGAACACCGGCTGGAATCGGCAGGCAAAATTGCAGGTATCACTTTTATCAATGACTCTAAAGCAACCAACGTAAATTCTACTTGGTATGCTTTGGAAAGTATGAGTACAGATGTAATATTGATTTTAGGTGGCGTAGATAAAGGCAACGATTATTCGATGCTGAAAGAATTAGTAAAGCAAAAAGTAAAAGCCATTGTGTGTTTAGGAAAAGACAATAAACGCATTCATGAAGCTTTTGAAGATGATGTTGAGATGATTGTTAACTCATTTTCTGCACAGGAAGCGGTACAAATGGCTTATCATTTGGCAAAAAAAGGTGATACTGTTCTGTTATCTCCGGCTTGCGCGAGTTTTGATTTGTTTAAAAATTATGAAGATCGCGGCCAGCAGTTTAAAGCAGCGGTAAAGGAATTATAATACTGTTTTTATCAATATAAAAAATATACTGTAAAAGAAGCATGCACAGAATACTCAGTCAAACCAAAGGCGACCGCTGGATATGGCTCATCGTAATTCTGCTTTCTGTAATTTCGGCACTGGCCGTTTACAGTTCAACAGGTACGCTGGCTTATAAACGTGGTGTTGGTGCAGAATCAATTTTGATTAAGCACATGGCCATGATTTTTGGTGGCTTGGCGTTGATGTTTGTTTCCCATAAACTGGATTACCGGTATTATATGGGGATTTCTAAAATCCTGATGATTGTAACTATTCCATTGCTGCTTTATACGCTTCTTTTTGGTAGTCATTTAAATGATGCAAGTCGGTGGATTGCCATTCCTGGAACCGGATTAACCTTCCAAACTTCGGATTTGGCAAAACTTTCTCTCATTACTTTTTTAGCCAGAAGTTTATCGCGCAAGCAGGAAAATATTAAAGATGTAAAAGAATCTTTCTTGCCGATTATGGGTTCTGTTTGCGTAGTTTTTATCCTGATTGCATTAGCCAATTTATCTACCGCGTTGATGTTATTTGGAGTAAGTATTTTACTGTTAATTATCGGCCGGATCAGCATCAAACAAATTGCAGTAGTTTGTTTGGCAGGAGCGGTTTTATTATCTGGCGTAATATTTTTAGGGCCGAGAAGGAAAACATACGCTTCCCGTATTCAAACATTTTTACACCCAAGTAAAGTTGATCGTGATAAATCTTTTCAGGCTGATCATGCCAAAATTGCCATTGCAACAGGCGGTGTTTTTGGTAAAGGTCCGGGAAATAGTGTTGAACGCAATTATTTGCCTCATCCATATTCAGATTTTATTTATGCTACAATTATTGAAGAATACGGCTTGGTTGGTGGTTTTTCATTAGTTGTAATTTATTTATTCTTGCTGTATCGCTGCATCAAAATTGTAACCAAAGCGCCAAAAGCTTTTGGGGCTTTGCTGGCAGCAGGCTTAAGTTTTAGTTTGACGATACAGGCTTTTGCCAATATGGCGGTTGCTGTGGGTTTAGGTCCGGTTACGGGTGTGCCTTTACCGTTGGTAAGCATGGGTGGAACATCTATATTATTTACAAGCGTGGCTTTCGGGATAATATTATCGGTAAGCCGACACATTGACGAATACGAAGATAACCGAAAAGTAGTAATAGGCGAAATCAGGGAAAAGGAAGTAGCAGCCTGATTTTTAATCAGGTAAAAGAAGCATCAAAATTTTAGCAGATATAGGAATGGCAAAAAAAATCATCATAAGCGGCGGCGGAACCGGAGGACATATCTTCCCGGCTATTGCCATTGCTGATGCTCTGAAAAAGCTTCATCCTGAAACAGAAATTTTGTTTGTTGGCGCGAACGGCCGCATGGAAATGGAAAAAGTTCCTGCTGCCGGATACGAAATTGAAGGTTTAGATATTGCCGGTTTTCAGCGCGGTTCCATCCTTAAAAATCTTACGTTACCGTTTAAAGTTTTTAACAGTGTAAACAAAGCAAAATCAATCATCAAAAGCTTCAAGCCTGATGCTGTAGTTGGCGTTGGTGGTTACGCTTCCGGCCCGTTGTTGTATGCTGCTTCAACTAAAAATTTGCCGATTCTCATTCAGGAACAAAACTCTTACGCAGGCATCACCAATAAATGGTTGGCAAAAAAAGCAAAACGAATTTGTGTGGCTTTTGATCGAATGGAACAGTTTTTTCCGGCCGATCGAATTATCAAAACAGGCAATCCGATTCGCAGAACATCTGTAACAATCAACGGAAAAAGGGAAGAAGCATTTGAATATTTCAAACTTTCTCCATTTAAAAAAACAATTTTAGTTACCGGCGGAAGTTTGGGAGCCGGAACTTTAAACAAATGTATGCTGGCTGGTTTGGATCAGTTAATTGCTGCGGATGTACAATTAATCTGGCAAACCGGAAAATATTATTATAAAGGAATTGTAGAAAAGCTGGGTTCAACTATCCATCAAAATATTTGTGTTTTAGAGTTTTTAAACCGGATGGATTTAGCTTACGCTGCTGCCGACGTAATTATCTCTCGTGCTGGAGCCGGAACCATTGCAGAATTATGTATGGTAAAAAAAGCAGTGATTCTGGTGCCTTCGCCAAATGTGGCAGAAGATCATCAAACTAAAAATGCGCTGGCTTTGGTACAACAAAATGCTGCGGTTTTGGTGAAAGATGTAGATGCAGAAAATACACTGATAAAAACAGTATTGAATTTGTTGCAAGATGAAAATCAGCAGCAAAAACTAAGTACACAAATTGGCAAACTGGCCATGCCGGATGCTGATTTAAACATTGCAAAAGAAGTATTAAAAATTACAGAAAATAAAGTAAATGCTGTTTTTACAGCATAAAAATATGGAACTGAACAGCATACAACGTGTTTACTTGATTGGAATCGGCGGAATCGGCATGAGCGGTTTGGCGCGGTATTTTAATCATCGCGGCTGTTTGGTTGCCGGTTATGATAAAACGCAAACTGCTTTAACCACAGCTCTTGAACAGGAAAATATCGAGGTAGCTTATCACGATGAAATCGATTATATTCCGTTTGATTTTAACGAGCCGGAAGAAGGTACGCTGGTAATTTATACGCCAGCAGTTCCTGCAAATTCTTTGATTTTAAGCTTCTTTCAGGATAAAAAATTTGTGTTGAAAAAGCGCTCGGAGGTTTTGGGCATCATCAGCAAAGGCATGTTTACCATTGCCGTTGCCGGAACGCACGGAAAAACCACCACTTCCAGCATGATTGCGCATGTTTTACGTGCTTCGGGTAATGATTGTTCGGCTTTTTTGGGTGGAATTGCAACTAATTATCAAACCAATGTTTTGTTTGGAAGCAATGAAATGGTTGTTGTTGAAGCTGATGAATATGATCGATCTTTCCTCACGCTTCATCCCGATATTGCTGTGGTTACTTCCATGGATGCCGATCACCTCGATATTTATGGTGATAAAAACAGCATGGTCAAATCCTTCCAGCAGTTTGCTTCACAACTAAAAGCGGATGGTGAACTGATTTGTAAAAAAGGGTTACCGTTAAATCATGGTTTTACTTATTCTGCAAGCGAAAATGCCAATGCTTCGGCAGAAAATATCAGCATTAAAAACGGAAATTATCATTTCGATTTCAGAAGCAAAGAAGTCGAAATCAAAAATATTCAATTAGGAATTGCAGGTATACATAATGTAGAAAATGCAGTTGCAGCTATACAAACCGCTTTGTTTTTAGAAGTTGATCCGCAGGAAATAAAAGCTGCTTTAAAGTCTTTTCTGGGCATTAAACGCCGGTTTGAATACATCATCAATACAGATAAAACTATTTATATTGATGATTACGCACATCATCCGGAAGAATTACGAGCGGCAATTACTTCAGTAAAAGAGCTTTATCCGGCTAAAAAACTAACGGTAATTTTTCAACCGCATTTGTTTACGCGCACAAGGGATTTTGCTGATGATTTTGCCGAAGTTTTATCGCAAACAGATGATTTGATTTTACTGGATATTTATCCGGCAAGAGAATTACCGATTGAAGATGTAAACGCAGAAATGATTTTGGAGCGGATGAAATCTTTTTCAAAACATAAAAAATATACGGTAAAAGAAGCATTGTATTACGTGCAGCAGCAAAAGCCGGAACTGCTATTAACCGTTGGCGCAGGAGATATTGACAAGATGGTTGAACCTTTAAAAACAGCTTTGCAGGATGCTTAAAAAAACCATCTGGAAGCCGATTTTATTTGGAACGATCTGGGCAGTTTGCCTGGGCGGATTGTTTGTGCTCATGAGTTTTATCGGTATAAAAAGAGCATCCATATTGTGCCGCGAAGTGAAAGTTTACATTCCAGGCAACCAGTATTTTGTTGATCGGCAGGAAATCAATTCTATTTTGCATGTAGGCAATAATACTTTGGTAGGCAAAAAACTGGAAGACATCAACATCCAGCAACTTGAAAAAACATTGCAGGCCAATCCGTTCATTGAATTTGCCAAAGTTTTTGCAGATATGGACGGCGTAATTAATGTAGAAGTACGCCAGCGGCAACCAATTTTACGGATTATGAACCGCTTTGGACAAGATTTTTATGTAGATCAATACGGTTTAAAAATTCCGCTTTCTGCAAACTTTACTGCACCTGTTTTGATTGCAACTGGCACAATCGATGAAGTTTTTATCAACCGTGTAGATACTTTGCATACGGCTATGGCAAAATCTTTGTTTAAAACGGCAGATTTTATCCGCAGGGATTCTTTATGGGATGCGCAGATTGAACAAATTTATATTAACGCTAACCGCGAAATAGAATTAATTCCAAGAGTAGGTAACCAACGGATTTTGTTGGGTAATACCGATTCTTTAGATAAAAAATTTAAAAATCTGTTAATATTTTATCAGAAAGCGATACCTAAAGTTGGATGGGATGCGTACAAAGTCATCAACATCAAATATGCTAATCAGGTTGTGGCTGTTAAAAGCGACTCTTTAATAAAGAGTGAGGCATTGAAACCAAAGAAAACAGTTACAAAATATACTAATCAGATTATTCAGGATACAATTCAAAATATACATTAGAAATGGAAAAGGTTTCTATCAGTCACGATAAGAGTTCGCCAATTGTAGTTGGTTTAGACATTGGTACTACAAAGATCTGCGCAATAGTAGGCCGCAGAAGTAAAGATAAAACAGTTGAAATACTAGGTATCGGCAAAGCAGAATCTGCTGGAGTAACTCGTGGCGTAGTATCTAATATTGATAAAACGGTGCAAGGAATTATGCAGGCGATAGAAATTGCAGCCTCACAATCCAACGTAGAAATTCGGGTGGTAAACGTGGGTATTGCTGGTCAGCATATTAAAAGTTTACAGCACCGCGGATTGATTACCCGTCGGGATTTAAATCGTGAAATCAATAGAAAAGATATTGAAAAGCTCATTGAAGATATGTATAATCTGGTAATGCCTCCGGGAGAAGAGATTATACATGTTTTGCCGCAGGAATTTACGGTAGATAATGAGCCGGGAATTAAAGACCCGATTGGTATGGCTGGGGTTCGTTTGGAAGCTAATTTCCACATCATTTCCGGTCAGGTTACTGCTGTAAAAAACATTGTAAAATGTGTAACTAAAGCTGGCTTGGAAAGCCACGAATTGATTTTGGAACCATTGGCATCATCAGAAGCTGTATTAACAGATGAAGAAAAAGAAGCTGGTGTAGTTTTGGTGGATATTGGTGGTGGTACAACAGATTTGGCCATATTTCATGAAGGAATTATACGTCATACGGCTGTTATTCCGTTTGGAGGAAATAGCGTTACAGAAGATATTCGCGAAGGTTGTTCGGTGATGCGTAACATTGCGGAAATGCTTAAAACGCGTTTTGGATCAGCTTTGGCCGAAGAGAACAAAGACAACGAGATTGTTTGTGTACCAGGTTTACGTGGACGGGAATCGAAAGAAATATCTGTAAAAAACCTGGCTTATGTAATTCAGGCACGCATGGAAGAAATCATTGAGCATGTTTATTACGAGATTAAAACTTCCGGTTACGAGAAAAAAATGATCGGTGGTATCGTTATTACAGGAGGTGGCGCAGATTTGAAACATTTGCCGCAACTGGTTGAATATGTAACTGGTTTGGATTGTCGTATAGGTTATCCAAGCGAGCATCTGGCTAAAAACGAAGTGCTGCAAAAAAACATTTTTGATGATTTGCAAAGCCCGATGTATGCTACCGGTATTGGCTTGCTGATTAAAGGAATCCAAAAAATGGAAGATGCAGAAATTCCGACTGTTGCAGAAGTGAAAACACAAGCAAAACCAACAGCTGGCGTAACATCAGAGAAGAAACACGGCCTGCTTTCTAGAATGCTGGAAAAAGGAAAAATATTTATTAAAGACGATATTAAAGATGAAGATTTTTTAAAGTAAAAAACAGTAGATCAGCATTTAAACAGTAGTAAAGTAATTTGTAAAAACGTATCATTACGTTGTATTAAACCGAATCGTCAAAAACCAATATAGCTAAAGTCAGCCATTATGCAATTTGAAATGTTAAAAGAAAAGTCATCCATCATCAAGGTAATTGGTGTGGGAGGCGGCGGCGGCAACGCAGTAAATCATATGTACAAACAGGGTATTACCGGTGTGGATTTTATCATCTGCAACACGGATGCCCAAGCTTTAGAATTAAGTCCGATCCCTAATAAAATCCAGTTAGGTGCCAGTTTAACAGAAGGAATGGGTGCAGGTTCCATTCCGGAGGTTGGTAAAAACTCAGCCATAGAAAACATTGATGATATTAAACAGATGCTGGGCACAAACACTAAAATGCTGTTTATTACTGCCGGAATGGGTGGAGGAACAGGAACTGGTGCCAGCCCGATTATTGCCCAGGCAGCCCGCGAACTGGATATTTTAACAGTAGGTATCATCACTACACCTTTTTCTTTTGAAGGCAAACGCCGTAAAATGCAAGCCGAAGAAGGCATGGAAGAATTGCGAAAATATGTAGATTCTTTCCTGGTAATTTCTAATGACAGGGTACGCGAAATATTTGGTAACCTTACTTTTAGTGCGGCTTTTGCACAAGCAGACAATATTTTAACTACAGCTGCCAAAGGCATTGCAGAAATTATTACGTTGCCTGGTTATATTAACGTTGATTTTAAGGATGTGCGCACTGTGATGAAAGACAGCGGCGTTTCTATCATGGGCAGCTATGCTTCTTCTGGTGAAAACCGTGCTTATGAAGCTGTTAGAGGTGCTTTGGCTTCTCCTTTATTAAAAGATAATGAAATTGAAGGTGCAAGATATATCCTGTTAAATATTAGTTCTGGTGAAAAAGAGGTGACCATGGATGAAGTAAGCATTATTACTGATTTTATCCAGGAAGAAGCCGGTTTAATGGCAGACCTGATTTGGGGTAATTGCAAGGACGAAAATCTTGGGGATAAAATTTCGGTTACTATTATTGCAACTGGTTTTCAAACTAAAGATGAGCGCGAAAAAGTGCAAAGTTCTAAAAAAGTTGTGTCTCATTTAATTGCAGATAACCAGCCATTAGTAAAAGCGGTAAACGAATTTACTGTTAATACCAGTAAAGGAGATAGCCAGGAACCGTTTCTGAAAGTTCGTGAAGAAAACCAGTCAAACTCAATAAACAATATGTTTCAGAAGAGGGAAGAACCGGTTAGAGAAGAACAAAACGGAACAATCAGGTATAAGCTTAATGACGATGACAAGAGGCAGGAAACTGAAAAAGAACCCGCTGGTTTTAGTATTAAAATTGCAGAACCAATTAATTTTGACAAGCCTGCGGAAATCTACGTAAACGAACAAATTAAGCCAGAACCCGTAAAACAAGAAGCACAACATGTTGCTGGTGCTGATGATTTGAAAACAGACGAATCTATCGAAGAGCAGCTTAAAAATTCAAGAGAGCGTATTAGACGCTTAAAAGATTTAAGCATGAAGTTAAGAAGTGGAAGTATCCAGGAACTGGAAAATGTTCCAGCTTATAAACGCAAAGAAGTTGCTTTGCAGCAAAATATACATTCATCTGAAACTCAAGTTTCAAGGTTTTCATTGCTGGCAGATGAAGATGGCAAAACTGAAATTCGACCTAACAATTCTTTTCTACATGATAATGTAGATTAACACACAGAGGTTAAAATATTCAGGCCTTTGTAAAAGCAGAGGCCTTTTTTGTTGATTCTGAGTAAGAGTTTAGTGCTTCGTTTGATGATAAATTTTTAACAAGTAACTTTACCAAGTTATATTCACTTTAAAATAAACTATTTTGGATTTATTTGATAAGATACAAAAGAACATGGGTCCGTTGGGGCAGCACCAAAGCTGGTCACATGGTTATTTTTCGTTCCCAAAACTGGAAGGAGAAATTGATGCTCATATGATGTTCAGAGGAAAAGAACATTTGATTTGGAGCTTAAACAACTATTTAGGTTTAGCAAATCATCCTGAAGTAAGAAAAGCAGATGCCGAAGCTGCCGAAGCTTATGGAATGGCATATCCGATGGGAGCCAGAATGATGTCTGGCAACTCTAATCATCACGAAGCGCTAGAGAAAGATTTAGCTGCTTTTGTAGGTAAAGAAGATGCGTTTTTGCTTAATTATGGTTATCAGGGCATGGTTTCTATCATAGATAGTTTGGTAGACCGGAACGATGTAATTGTTTACGATGCAGAATCTCATGCTTGTATCATTGATGGTGTGCGTTTGCACATGGGTAAACGTTATGTTTATCAGCATAATGATATGGTTAGTTTAGAGAAACAGCTGGAACGTGCTTCTAAATTAGCAGAACAAACTGGTGGCGGTATTTTGGTAATTACAGAAGGTGTTTTCGGAATGTCTGGAGCACAAGGTAAAATAAAAGAAGTTGTAGCTTTAAAAGACCAGTATAAATTTCGTTTGCTGATTGATGATGCACATGGTTTTGGTACAATGGGAGCAACAGGTGCAGGTACGCACCAAGCACAAAATTGTATTGATGGTGTAGATGTTTACTTTGGTACTTTTGCAAAATCTATGGCGGGCATTGGTGCTTTTGTAGCTTCAAGCAAAACCATAACTAATTTTTTACGCTATAATATGCGTTCTCAAACTTTTGCCAAAGCCTTACCAATGCCTATGGTTATCGGTTTAAGAAAACGCTTGGAACTGTTGATGAACCGTCCGGAGTTACGAGAAAAATTATGGACAATTGCCAGAGCATTACAAGAAGGTTTACGTGAGCGGGGATTTGATTTAGGTGTTACCAACACCATGGTTACACCGGTTTTTTTAAAAGGCGAATTGGATGAAGCAACCAGCTTAACCATGGATCTTCGGGAAAATTACAGTATATTTTGTTCTATCGTATTGTATCCGGTTATACCAAGAGGGTTAATTGTACTGCGGATTATACCAACAGCAACACATAGTTTAGAAGATGTACAACGCACTTTAAACGCTTACAGCGAAGTTGCAGAAAAACTGAAAGCCGGTTATTACAAAGAAAATAAGTTTGCTTTAGCCGAAAGCTAGTCTTCCTGCCATAATATAATGCATATAAAAAAGCACTAATTTAGTTTAGTGCTTTTTTTATTATAATAATTTTACGAATTAAAAATCAGCAATGGCCATAGCGCAATAGCATTCAAATCTATTGTTATTCACTTAGAAACGTCTTATATTAGTTAAACAATCTAAAAATACCTAAAACTTAATACAATTCACCAATGAAAAAATTTAATGAAATTAAAAAACTGGTTGAGAGTTTAGATACAGATGCCGACAAGTTTTACAATAAAGGTAATAGCGCTGCCGGAACACGTATCAGAAAAGGAATGCAAGACTTAAAAAATATGGCACAAGCTATCAGGCTGGAAATTCAGGAGACTAAGAACACAGAATCTGAGAAAAAGTAATACTTCTTTTATCAACTAAAAAATCCGGTTCAAAACCGGATTTTTTTATGTGTTTAGCTTGAGTAATTCTTCCATAATTAAGCCGGAAGTTTTTGGTGTAACGTTTACTAGCGGCAGCCGCAACGTACTTCCGCATAAACCATTTATTTTTAATGCTTCTTTTACACCAGCTGGGTTTCCATCCACAAACATTAATCGTGTAAACTCAATTAATTCAGAATGAATAATTCTGGCTGCCTGCCATTTTTCATCTAAACAAAGTCGTACCATATCCGAAAACTGTTGAGGTACGGCATTTCCAATGACCGAAATTACACCAACAGCACCCAACGCCATCATGGGTAATGTAACCGGATCATCGCCAGAAATTAGCATAAAATCTACTGGTTTATCGCGCATAATCTGGTTAAACTGATCAAAGTTTCCAGATGCTTCTTTTACCGCTATAATATTTGCACAATCGTGTGCCAGTCTTACAGTTGTTTCTGCGGAGATGTTACTTCCTGTTCGGCTAGGAACATTGTATAAAATAATGGGTAATTCAGATTTGGCAGCAATCATTTTATAATGCTGATAAATGCCTTCCTGTGTTGGTTTATTATAATATGGACTAACGGAAAGAATTGCATCAAAACCTGCTTTATCAAAAGACTTGATGTTTTCGATAACCGCGTTAGTATGATTTCCACCAATGCCAGCAATTAAAGGAACACGACCAGAAACAACCTCTGCTGTAAAACGCCAGATTTCTTTCTTTTCTGCTGATGATAAAGTAGCACTTTCGCCGGTTGTTCCTAAAGAAATCAGGTAATCAATACCATTATTAATCAGGTTTTCGATGATTTTTTCTAACGCAGGATAATCAACAGAACCATCAGTTTGAAACGGAGTAACAATTGCAACTCCGGTACCATAAAATTTTTTCATTCTTTGTTTTAGAAGTTGCTAAGATAGTATTTTGCGTTTTTACAGTGGCAAACGTTAAATAATTATTAAAAAATTTGTAGTTTTATGATTCAATCATTTTTAATAATTCCTGTTCAGAAATCAGCGGAATATTTAGTTTTTGCGCCTTTTCAAATTTTGCCGGACCCATGTTTTCTCCGGCAATCAAAAAATTAAGTTTAGGAGAAATACTACCGAGGATTTTTCCACCATTCTGTTCAATCATCTGTTTCAGTTCTTCTCTCGAAAATTGTTCAAATACGCCTGAAATAATAAAACTTTTACCAGTAAGTTTTTCACTTTGCAATTCGTTCACTACTTCTTTTATGGCAAACTGAAGTCCTGCATTTTTTAACTTTTCAATTTGTTCTAAATGCTGCGGAACGATAAAATATTCGATCAAGCTTTCGGCAATCCGGTCGCCAATTTCATCTACCAAAATTAGTTCCTCAAAAGAAGCATGTTGCAAAGCTTCAATCGTTTTAAAATATTGTGCTAATTTTTTGGCTACTGTTTCGCCCACAAAACGGATTCCTAAACCAAAAAGCACTTTTTCAAAAGGCATTTCTTTTGATTTTTCAATGCCCTGAATCATGTTGGTGATGGATTTTTCGCCAAAACGCTCCAGTGTTCGCAACTGATCTATTTGCTGATTCAGTTCATACAAATCGCTTATATGATGTATGAAACCTTTCTTGTAAAAATTTTCAATCGTTTCGTCTCCCAAACCATCAATATTCATGGCTTTCCGACCGATAAAATGCTGGATTTTACCAACAATTTGTGGCGGACAACCTTCGTCATTCGGACAATAATAAGCAGCTTCACCTTCTTTTCGTACCAAAAAATTATTGCAGCGCGGGCAATTTATTGCGTATTCAATTGGTTTTGCGTCAACTTTTCGCAATGCTTCGTTTACACCAGTAATTTTCGGAATGATTTCGCCGCCTTTTTCTACATAAACCGTATCATCTTCGTATAAATTTAGTCGTGCAATTTCGTTAGCATTATGCAATGTTGCCCGTTTCACAGTTGTACCAGCCAGCAAAACAGGTTTCAAATGCGCAACCGGCGTAACTGCACCCGTTCGGCCAACCTGGTAGCCAACACTTTCTAAAACGGTTTGTGCCGAAGCCGCTTTGTATTTGTAGGAAATTGCCCAACGTGGTGATTTTGCTGTAAAACCCAATTCTTCCTGCTGTGCAAAACTATTTACTTTTAAAACAATGCCGTCAATATCATAGCTCAGTTTAAAACGTTCGGTTTCCCAAGTTTTAATGAAAGCTAAAACCTCTTGAATATTACTGCAAAGCGCCGTATGCTCGCAAACCGGAAAACCCCAATGCTTTACCGTTTGCAAACTTTCCCAATGCGTTTTAAACTGATTTTTATGGGCATAAAAGAAGTATAGAAAACAATCCAGCGGACGCTTGGCAACTTCTGCAGAATCCTGCAATTTTACTGTTCCAGAAGCGAAATTTCGCGGATTGGCATACGTTACTTCGGCATTATCCAAGCGTTCCTGATTTAGCCTTTCAAAAGCTTTTTTATGCATGAAAACTTCGCCTCGGATTTCAAACTGTTCCGGATAATTACTTGCTTTTAACTGATGTGGAATGGCATGAATAGTTTTGATATTATTGGTTACATCATCGCCTTTTGTGCCGTCGCCACGTGTAACAGCTCGTACAAATTTTCCGTTTTCATAAGTTAAACTGATGGATAGACCGTCGAACTTCAACTCAACCACATATTCAAAATTACTGCCGATTGCTTTTTGAATGCGCTGATCAAAATCCAGTAAATCCTGTTCATTATAAGTGTTGCCTAAAGAAAGCATTGGCCACGTATGCTGAACGGTTTGAAAGCTTTTGGTAATTTCTCCGCCAACTTTTTGTGTGGGCGAATTTGGATCAAGTAGTTCTGGGAACTGTTTTTCCAACGAAGCAAGCTGCGTTAGTTTCTGGTCAAAATCTTGATCAGTAATACTGGGTTGTGCCAGTACATAATAGTTATAATTGTGTTGTTTTAATTCGGCAGATAAAGCTTCAATCTGCGCTTTGGCTTCTGTAAAAGTCATGGTTACGAAGATAAGAAATAGCTTTCAGTTTCCGGTTCAGCCTCCAATTCCGCTTAACATACTGACACTGATAATGCCGAGAACAATCAACGTAATTACCACATATAAATAATCTTTTTCCAGCAAAAAACTGATTATGGAGAGTAATATCCTGACAATTGGTGTGGCAATTAGTAGTAAAATTCCTAACTGGATAATTGCTCGTCCTTTAATTTGAAAAGCTCCGTTAAAAATGCCATTAATATTTTTCAGGAAGTCTGGCTCGCTGTTAAAAGTATGGTACGAAGCCGTTTCGTGGCCATGCCGATAAACGTAGATTATGCCACCGCAGAATACAACAATCATGGCCAGGATAACGCCCCAACGCAATACGTTTCCAATAAGTAATTGGATGTCAGCATCTTTAAAAACCTTTTTTTCGCTGCTCATATATTTCCGCTTAAACCTTTGTAAATCATTTGGATGGCCAATACAGAAATTACAATGGCAAAAATGATTTTAAGTGATTTAGATTTTGCTTTCACCAGAATTTTAGAACCTGTCATCGCGCCAAAAACAACACCGAGCATTACCGGCATTGATAAGCCCGGATCGATATAACCACGCTGCAAGTAAACTACCGCACTGGCGGCTGCAGTAACGCCCATCATAAAATTGCTGGTGGTTGTAGAAACTTTAAATGGAATCCGCATCACGTTATCCATCGCGATAACTTTTAAAGAACCGGAACCAATGCCCAGCAAACCGGAAATCATACCTGCAAAACTCATCAATCCAAATCCGCCAAAAACATTGCGTACGCCATATTGAATTTGCTGGCCCTGATCTGGATAAGAACTGCCCAAACGAAGAAATTGTGCCGGTTTGCTGGAAACCGGATCTGCATTTATATTTTTCTTTTTCAAAGACATAATTGCAGAAAAAATCAAAATCACGCCGAAAACAATTGCAATATATTGTGCCGGAATATAAGTTGATAAAAATGCGCCGGCAACTGCGCCTAAAGTTGTCGCAATTTCGAGGAACATACCTAAACGCATATTGGTGATTCCTTCTTTTACGTATGCCGCTGCCGAGCCAGACGAAGTAGCAATTACAGAAACCAGAGATGCACCAATGGCATAATGAATATCTACATCCAGCACCAATGTAAGCAACGGAATAATTACAATACCACCACCCAAACCGGTTAAAGAACCTAATAATCCGGCACAATAAGCACCAATTAAAATATATAAGGTTAAAAGAAGTATCGTCATGATTTTATTATTGTGTTAATCATACTTCTTTTATCGATGTTTTTTATGAAGTTAAGCTTGATGGTAAACGGTAACGGCTTGCAGTTTTTGTTAATGACGAAGAACGTGTTTTTTTAAATTCTGCCTGTTGTTGCTGATATGCAAATCGGGAGTTTTTTTGCTTTAATATCTGGAAATTGGCAATCAGTTTAAAAAGCCGAACGGTAGAAACTGGCGCACTCTGTGGTGGCAAACTCAGCAAATCTGCTACTTCGGTTCCCATTAAATACCGCATCAGTTGCATCGTTTCTTTTTCTTGAAAGCTGGCGTCAACAGTAGCAAAATATTTTGTTAATGATCTGGTTAACGATGTTCCATGCTCCGAAGCTTTAAAATTGCGCAAGCGGATGGCTTCTTCCAGTTGCAAAGCTTCTTTTCCGGTTTCGGGCAGTAAGCGTTCATCCAATCCTAACAAAAAACCAATTACATTCCACAAGTGCATAAATGCTTGCTGCTCGTTGTAACTGATTGCCAGACCAAACTTGCGTAAACCACGAATCACTACAAGGGAAAACGAAAGATTGGTACCGCACATATCTTCCTGATTAACTGGTAAACCCCAATCTGCCTTCCATTTATCGCTTTTAAGTGCGTAAAAACGAATTGCGGCGTGCAATAAACGTACTTTTAAAATACTGGCAAAACCTTTGCCTTCTGGTTTAAAAGCATCTGGCGCCATTACTTCCCATACAAAATCTGCCGTTTCGTTTAAACGATGTTCGGGTGTGTTTTTAATACGTGCTGATAAATCTAAAACACGTGCGCCATCCGCAGCAGCATAGCAATAAGGAAGCGAAAGCAGTCCAAGTAAATTCATGATTGCTGTAGCATGAACCGCAAAAAATGCTGTTCCTTGCGCCATCAGCTTTTGATTTGCCCAATTTGGAAGCTGTGTTGAAGTAGCAAATACTTCTTTTACGGCATAAAAATCATCAACATGATCTAAATGCTGATTTATGGTGAGGGAATCCAGCAGCGTTCTGAAAGTAGATTTCTGGTTGTCATCCGCAAAAACTTCCGCAATTAAATTGTCGGCGGCTAAATCTCCTTGCTGCCGCATGGCAGCAAGGAATTCGTAACTATAATTTGAGGTTACTTTCATCCTATTTATTTACTTAGATAGAATGATTGCCGGTAAAAATAGTTTCCCAAAAACTGACAGATATTTTTAGAATTTTAAGTGGTGTAACCTAAAATTTTAAGCACTTGCTTGCTGTTCTGTTCTTCACCAAAAACATCAAAATTAAATGTTTCGTCGCGGTTTCTGCGGATGATCACATGTTTTGGTGAAGGCAGTAAACAATGATGAATTCCGCCGTATCCGCTTAAAACCTCCTGATATGCGCCAGTATGGAAAAAGCCCAGATACTGCACTTTACGTGTTTTTGGCATGTAAACGCTGTTCATATGTGCTTCCTGGTTGTAATAATCCTGACCATCACAAGTGATTCCACCTAAGTTAACACGCTCATATTCAGCATCCCAGTTATTTATCGGCAGCAAAACGTATTTTTGATTTAAAGCCCAAACATCTGGTAAATTGGTGATAAAAGAACCATCCAGCATCAGCCATTTTTCGCGGTCGTTTTGTTGTTTACGACCTAAAACTTTATATAAAATCCCGGAAGCTTCTGCAACTGTATATTTTCCGAATTCAGTAATAATATCCGGTTCTTCTACATCGTTTTCGGCACAAATTTCTTTAATCCGGCTCACAATTTCGTTGATCATGTATTCGTAATCAAAGTCAAAAACCAGCGAATCTTTAAAAGGTAATCCACCACCAATATCCAACGTATCTAAATCCGGGTTGATTTTTTTAAACTTGCAGTAAAGTGTTACATATTTTTCCAGTTCGTTCCAGTAATACGGCGTATCCGAAATGCCCGAATTGATAAAAAAGTGCAACAGTTTAACTTTAAAATTTGGATTGGAAACAACTTTGCTGTTGTAAAAATCAATCACATCTTCCATCCGCACACCCAAACGTGAAGTATAAAACTGCGAATCCGGCTGTTCTTCTGATGCAATCCGAATACCCAAATTGCATGGCGTATCCAGTTCTACTTCATCATCATAAAGATTAAATTCTTCCTTATTATCCAAAACCGGAATGATATTTTTAAAGCCATCATGCAGCATATCAATAATATACTGCTTGTATTGATAGGTTTTAAAGCCGTTGCAGATCACCGTAACGTCTTTAGTCAGCGAACCTTTTTTCTCCAGCGCGTCAATCATCGGCATATCAAAAGCAGACGAAGTTTCCAGATGGATTTCGTTTTTCAGCGCTTCTTCTACAATGTGCTTAAAATGCGAGCTTTTGGTGCAATAGCAATATTTATATGATCCGCGGTAATTATTCTTAATAATTGCAGTTTGAAACAGCAACTTTGCCTGCTGGATTTTTTTACTAATTAGCGGAAGGTAAGTAAAACGCAGCGGCGTGCCGTACGTTTCGATCATTTCCATCAAGTTTAAATCATGGAAATATAATTCATCATCAATAATTTCAAAACCTTCCTGCGGGAAACCCACGCTCAGGTCCAGGAATTCTTCGTAGCTCTGCATCAATTAAAATTTTGGCAAATGTGTTGTTTTTATACGGGATTTATCACCATCCGGCCGTAATTTTTGCAGATGAATTTCAAGAAGTTTTTGATGCTGTTTTTACCGGCAAAAAAACCTCGGCCAGCATACAACGTGCGCTGCCGCCGCCATTGGTTTCGATAGTGTTTAAAGGCGCAAAAACCAGCTTTCCGTAGGCTTCTAAAGTTGTAATTTGTGATTTTGTTAAAGATAAAAAAGCTGTATGCGATAAGATGATTAAACTTTCTCCGGATTTGGATTGCAGCTGAAGCATGTTTCCGGCAAAAGCGTTCATTTGTTCGAAAGAAATTGCTATAATTTCTTTTCCTGCTGCTAATAATGCTTCTTTTACCAGTGTTTTTTCGGTTTGATTTTGGATAGAATCCAAACAAATTACTGCAAACCGATCACCAACAGCCATCAAAACATTGGTATGATAAATTGCTTTTTCGGCTTGATCTATTGCATGAAACAACACACTTTGATAACCGGAAATCTTGCAAAACTCGGCAATTACTCCTACATCAGTTCTGGGCGAAATACAAGCAAAAGCCAGCTTGTTTTCGCGGTCTAAAACCATACTTCCAGTTCCTTCCAGAAACTGGTTTTGCTGTTCAAAATAGCTTAAATCGTAAACCTGTACTTCCTCAAATGCTTCTTTTATCGTATTAAAAACCTTACGTTCCAAGCGGCGGTTTTCGGCCTGCATCGGATACAAAAAAACAGAACCGTTTTCATGGAAAGAAATCCAGTTGTTTGGGAAGATAGAATCTGGCGTGTGCGGTTCAGTCGTGTCTTCAATCACCAAAACATTAACTCCGTTTGCCTGCAAAATTGCTGCAAAAGCATCAAACTCCTGCAAGGCTTTTTGCTGCACTTCGGTTTGTTCACTATTTTGCTGAAACGCGTTGCTTGCAGCTGTTTGTTCGTTAAACCCAAATCTTACTGGCCTAATCATCAATATTTGCGAAGTCATTTTAGTCAATTTTTAATTTAAAGTCGATTTATCTGTCTAAAAAACCATTATCGTAAAATTTAGTAAACTTAATGTGATTATAGTATTTTTTACTTTAATGGTAATAATCTTTCTTTTCAGGTGTTAAATCTATGTAAACAGTCTACTACGCTGTTTACAGAAGAATATATTAATAATGTGGGCTTTGTGTAGAATGAAATTATTATTATGACCAAAATTATTATCCAGACTGGTAAATACCGGGGTTTGTACCAAATTGTTACTTTACAATGCAAACGCTTTTTTATTGTTAAATGGTGGAAAGCGGTAAGCATAACAGAACATTTAGAAGAAGAAGCAACTTTAAAGCTTGGCGAATTGATGCAAAAGTATCAGGTTAAGCAATGTGATATTTATGATTGGAGCGGCGATGAGTATTATCAGCATGAAATCAAAAACACGGTTGAAAAGCAGTTGCAATTTGCTGAGTAACAGATGAGTTGTGATGTTGGAGAGATGAATTGTAAAGTACAAAAATTTACAATTCATCTCTAAACAAAGGCATACTCATACAATGAAAACCGCCGCGTGCACGGGATAATTCTGCCGAAGGAAAAGTAATAACAGTATTACTAATATTTTCGGGCTGGAGTTCACTGTTTTCAAATTTTTGAAGCAAGTCTGCTGCTTTTATTATCGTAAAACCATTCTCTGCAAAAGCAGCAAGTGTTTTATCATTTCGGTCATAACCTAAAACTACGCCTTCTTTTAAAGCTAATAAATTACAGCCGTCGGTCCATTGTTCGCGCGAATCGTACGGGAAGATGTTGTTGCCCGAATAAATAAACTGTGTTTTTTCGGTGCTGCCTAATTCATTTTCGCTGATATCGCACAGCAAATCTTCCAGTTTGTTAAATCGGCGAGGCATGTTTATTTTGCCGTTCTCAAACTGGACAATTTCTGGACGGTCTGGTTTTTTTGTTTCGATAAGATGATTGACCGGCTGAAATTCTTCATCATTTTCCGGTGGATTAAAAAGCGAAGAAAGCAAAACCCACAAATTCTTTTTTACCTGAGTAAAAACAGTATCCAAGTGCATAAAATCGCGTTTATGCGGAATTTTGATTACCGTAACTTTTTGTACTACGTTTTTTTCAAATAGTAATTTAATTACTTCGCTGGCAGCTTGTGGTGTAGTTCGTTCTCCGCAGCCAATCAGTAAATGGTTTTTGCTGATCATCATCACATCGCCGCCTTCCAGCGTATTTTGTAGATCTATCTCTCCAACAGGAAGCAAAAAATGATCTTTTGTTTGCGGTACTTCAATAATGTTATTTCGATGGTTTTTGAAAAACGGATGGTTGAAAAATATATATTTTGATAGCAAACTTTCTCGTGAACGTGCTTTTTTGGCAGGTTTGTTCAGCAAAACATAATTGTTGATGACGGTGCCCAAATCCCGCGTAAAAATAAGGTTAGGAACTGGCGCAAAAAATATTTTTCCATTCGGCATTGTTCCCGAAATAAATAGCGTAGCCAGCTGGAAAGCGTTTAAATCCATCAATTGTTGCTGTTGCTGATAAGTGCAATTTTCTGTGGCGCAAACTGCGGCAACCAGTTGGTGGCGAACGGCCGGAATATCCAGAATTTCTGCCAGCAAGCTTTCAAATTCAATTACTTTGTTTGAAGCATGAAAATTTGGTTTAGTAGGTTTATAAAATTCGCGCTTGCTGTTTTTAGCATCTATTTTTGGGATTTTGCCTTGAATCAACTCCGGATCTAAAAAGTAAAGCAGTATTTTTAAATACAAATCGTATTCTTTACTGCGGATGGTTTCTAAATGTACAATATCTTCAAAAAGCCAGTCTTGCGCTTTAGATGGTGTAACTTTTCCTAAACCTTTATCCGGACCATGAATTAAAATCTGGCGTAAATCACCAATTTCTGAACTAACTTGTAATTGAAAATTTTCTTGTTGAAGCATAAATTATTTTTGGTTTGCAAATTTATCAGAATAAAATTTGATGCTGTTTTTATCAACATAAAATTCGTGTTCAGCAAAAACTAGTCAATTGTGTAAATTTGTTGCATGGATTTTATTTTAGAAGCGGCCATTCGCGCTGTAAAAACTTTATTTGCTACCGATATCACTACCGAAAGTTTAAGTCTGCAACAAACCCGAAAAGAGTTTGAAGGCGATGTTACAATTGTAGTTTTTCCGCTAACCAAGTTTTCCCGCAAATCCCCGGAACAAACCGGAACAGCTTTAGGAGAATTTTTAGTGCATGAAGTGGAAGCGGTTGAATCTTTTAACGTGATCAAAGGCTTCTTAAATTTATCCTTTAAAAACAGCTATTGGCTAGAGGTTTTTTATCAAACGCTTAATCAATCTAATTTCGGAACATTTCCTGCCAACGGAAAAAAAGTGATGGTCGAATATTCCTCACCAAACACCAACAAACCATTGCACTTGGGCCACGTGCGTAATAATTTGCTAGGCTATTCGGTTGCCGAAATTTTGAAAGCAAACGGTTACGAAGTCGTTAAAGCGAATTTGGTGAATGATCGTGGCATCCACATCTGCAAATCTATGCTAGCTTGGGAAAAATTTGGAAATGGAGAAACACCAGAATCTTCAGGTTTAAAAGGCGATCATTTGGTTGGGAAATATTACGTTCGGTTTGATCAGGAATATAAAAAGCAGATTGAAGAACTGAAAAATCTGGGCGAAACCGAAGATCAGGCCAAAAAGAATGCACCATTAATTAAAGAAGCACAGGCAATGCTACAAAAATGGGAGCAGGGCGATGAATATATAATTGCTTTATGGAAAGAAATGAATGCTTGGGTTTATACTGGTTTTTCAGAAACATATCAAAAACTTGGTGTTGATTTTGATCAGTATTATTATGAATCAAACACGTATTTATCTGGAAAAGATATTGTTGAAGAAGGATTGGAAAAAGGCGTTTTCTTTAAAAAAGACGATGGCTCGGTTTGGATTGATTTAATAGCTGAAGGTTTGGATGAGAAACTGGTTTTGCGTGCAGATGGAACATCTGTTTACATGACGCAGGATTTAGGAACGGCGCAATTAAAATACGATAAATATCATACTGATAAAGCATTAAATGTAGTTGGCAACGAGCAGGATTACCATTTTAAAGTACTGTTTTTAATCCTTAAAAAATTAGGCAGGAGTTGGGCAGAAGGCTTGTACCATTTATCGTACGGAATGGTTGATTTACCTTCCGGAAAAATGAAATCGCGCGAAGGAACAGTAGTTGATGCAGATGATTTAATTGCCGAAATGGAAGCTACTGCTAAAGAACAAACTGATATTTTAGGTAAAGAAGCAGATTTTCCGGAAGCAGAAAAGCAAAACCTGTATCATATAATAGGTATGGGCGCATTGAAATATTTCTTGCTAAAAGTAGAACCTAAAAAACGTTTGCTTTTTGATCCGAATGAATCCGTGGATTTTCAGGGAAACACCGGTCCGTTTATACAATATACTTATGCGCGGATAAAATCTGTATTAAACAAAGGTGCAATTAAAGCTGATGCTGTTTTTATGCCGGTAAAAACAGTATCGGCAGTAGAAAAAGATTTGATTGTTCAGTTAGCGGAATATCCTACTGTTTTAGTTCAGGCAGCAAATGCATACAGTCCCGCTGTAATTGCAAACTATGTTTATGAACTGGCTAAGGTTTACAACAAATTCTATCACGAGGAAAATATATTGAAGGCTGAGGAAGAGGTGGTGAAACAATTTCGATTACAATTATCCAAGGTATCTGCTTATATAATTGAAAAAGCCATGAATCTACTGGGAATAAAAGTACCGGAGCGAATGTAGGGCTTAATTTATTATATTACTTAGAAAAATAGTCTTTTAAACATAATTCACTTTCATTTCCGCTATAATACATGTTTGATCAGAAAATGGTTATATAAAAGGTTACACAAATAGCTAGAATTACTATTTTATTAAACAAAACGTTGTTTTTGTCAAAATTAACACACTAATAACTTAGTTAAATGTAATTATGTAATATTTTTATTTGTTTTATTAAAAGTTACACAATTCTATTATTTTTTCAATAAGTTTGGAGTTGATATTAATTAAAATAAATAAAACATGAAGCAAAAAGTACTTATTTTTTTTCTGTTTGGAGTGTTTGCACTGCAAAGTGCATTTGCACAAAATAGAAAAATTACGGGAACAGTAACAGGGAGTGATGACGGGCAGCCATTACCAGGGGTGTCGGTGATGGTACAAGGTACGAAAATTGGTACTTTAACAGGGGGAGATGGCCAATACACTTTAAATATACCATCAAGTGGTGGAGTATTAGAGTTTTCATTTATTGGCTTTTCAACACAAAGGTTAAATATTACTAGTAATAATACTTATAATATTAAGCTCGCAATTAGTACAAGGCAATTAACAGAAGTTACCGTAAGTACTGGTTATGGTGTACAAGCAAAAAAATCATTTACAGGATCAACTGCAAGTGTTAGCGGTACTGAAAATGAAAATAAACCATTTTCATCACCATTGCAGGCGTTACAAGGCGAAGTTGCAGGTTTAAATGTTTCTTCATTTAGTGGACAACCTGGTGCAAACGTGCAACTACGTATCAGAGGTGTGAATTCTATTGGTGCTGATTCTAATCCTTTATATGTAGTAGATGGAATGATTATTAATGCCGGAGAATTATCAAGGTTAGCAACAAGTTCAAACGTTTTGGCAGGTATCAATGAGAATGACATCGAAAAGATCGAAGTTTTAAAAGATGCAGCAGCACTATCGATTTATGGTGCACGAGGTTCAAACGGTGTAATTGTAATTACAACAAAAAGAGGTAAATCCGGTAAAACTCAAGTTCGTTTTGACACAGAGATAGGTACAACATCTAATTTAACACTTCCGGATATAGGCAAGTCAGTTAACGGAGATCAATTCCGTGATCTATTCTTGATGGCTGAAAACAACGCATCAGCAAATTTTTTAGCTGTTTCTACAAATGATCCTACTAAAAATCCTTATTCTGCAGCTGTAATTGCTGCTGACCGAATTACTTACGGCTTAGATGGGCGGAGTAATAACTGGTATGATTTAGTTACAAAAAGAGGAAGCCAGCAGCAATATAATATTTCTGTTAATGGTGGTAGTGAAAATACTAGAGTTTTTACTTCAGCAGGTTATTTTAAGCAAGATGCTACTACCATTGCATCAAATTTACAGCGGTATACTGGTTTAATTAATATTGATCAAACAGTTAGCAAAAGAATAAACTTTTCTGTAGGTCTAAATTTATCAAATATAGACCAAAATACGCCTTCTAATGGTGGTTTCTTTGCAAATCCAATAGGACAGGCTTTCTTTTTGCGTCCGTTTCAGTTAGCTTATACTGATGCTGGTGCTTTAAATATTTCTCAGGCAGGTGCAACAAATTTCCCTGGTACTTTCAACCCTTTATATACAGGTGCAAATGATATAAAGCACCTTTCTCAAACCAGAGGGTTAGGGAATGTACAATTACGTTGGAATATTTGGGATCAATTAAAATACACCGGTTATGTAAGCGGTGATTACAATGCTCTTGAAGAACATCAATTTAACAATCCAATTCATGGTGACGGTGCTTCTGTTAGTGGAAGAGGATATGATTATTACACTCGTTACTTTAACTGGTTAACCCGAAATCAATTAGATTATCGTTATGATATACCTGGCATTGAAGATTTTTCTGTAAATGCTACAATTGGATACGAGGCACAGAAATCAAATGGTTATTTAGTTTCAGCTCAAGGTACAGGATTTCCGCTTACGCAGCCTTTACTTACTGCATTGTCTAACTCATCTACACCAGCAACAGCAGCTGGTTCATTTAACAATTATACCTTTGACGCTATTTATGCAATTGGTGGTATCAATTTCAAAAACAAGTATTCTTTAAGTGCTTCTTATAGAAGAGATGGTTCTTCCCGTTTTGGTGCTAACCAAAAATATGGTAACTTCTACTCAGTAGGTGGTGCATGGAACATTGATCAGGAAGATTTCTTTACTAAACAAAGCATTTTTACGACTGCAAAACTTCGCTCCTCAATTGGTACCACTGGTAATGCAGGTTTGCCAATTGTTAACAACGTATCTGGTAATTATATCGCTTTGCCAACTGCCGGCTACGGTTTTAATTATGCAGGGGCTGTTGGCCAAGTCTTCAA
The DNA here is from genome assembly GCA_050955045.1 of Janthinobacterium lividum. Classification (GTDB taxonomy): domain Bacteria; phylum Bacteroidota; class Bacteroidia; order Sphingobacteriales; family Sphingobacteriaceae; genus Mucilaginibacter_A. The sequence goes on from JBPBQV010000021.1 coordinate 60,069, forward strand.
CACAATAGGTAATACCGATCTTACTTGGGAATCTCAACAAAAATTCGATGTTGGAGCAGACTTTGGGTTTTTTAAAGATCGGTTAACTTTTGTAGTAGATTATTATCGTAATACGATTGATGGTTTGATTCAAAGTGTACCAATCTCTAGAACTACTGGTTTCACTACTGTTACGCAAAACGTAGGTTCCATGGTGAACAAAGGTTTTGAATTTGCTGTAAAAGGTATTGCTGTTAGAACCAGAGATTTCTCTTGGACGACCAGTTTCAACATTGCTTTAAACAAAAATCAAGTTACAAAACTGGCTAATGGTTTAGCTTATACCAATGGTAGTTTCCAAGTAAAAGAAGGCCAGGACTTATTTGCCTTTTTTGCGCCTCAATGGGCAGGAGTTAATCCAGTTAACGGAGAAGGTTTGTGGTACACGGATGCATCAAAAGCTACTACAACTAATGTTTATAGTGCTGCACAGCGTGTTGCTTCTAAACAAGCGGATCCTAAACTATTTGGTGGTTTTAATAATACTTTCAATTATAAAGGATTTACCTTAACCGCTGACGTATATTATAATTTCGGAAATTATGTTCGTGATGGTTGGGCCAACTATTTTTATGATGGGGTTTATTATTCATCTTATGGAAAATATGCTGCAAATTTAAATGCGTGGACCACTCCTGGACAAATTACTGATGTACCAAAATATACTGCAGGCGGATCTAACGGAGGACAATCAGCAGCTTATTCAACAAGATTTTTATATAAAGGAGATTTTATCAGATTAAGAAATGCTTCAATTGGATATGATTTCAAAAACATTGCTGCTTTAAAGAAAGTTGGTATAAGCAGACTAAACTTATATGGTAGAGGAACTAACCTATTAACAAAAACCTTTGATAAACGCTTAACTTTTGATCCTGAAGTTGGTGCTTCATCCGGTACAGGTTCAACTTCTACTTACGGTGTATCTAATCTAGATGTACCTCAAGTTAGAACATTTACAATCGGTTTAAATGTTGGTTTCTAAATTTAAAAACATGAAATTTAAAAATTATATATATACACTATTTGCAGGTGCAACTATCTTAGCATCTTGTAAAAAAGAGTTTCTTGTAGAAACTCCACCTACCGCAGTTCCAGTGAGTCTTGCTATTGCAACAGAGAATGACATGGCTGATGCAGTTAATGGTATGTATTCTACTATGCGAAGTTCAAATTCTTATGGCCGTGATATTCCGGTATTAGGAGATCTTTTAGCAGATAACGTTTATATCAGTTCAGCAAATTCTGGAAGATACTTGGCTGAAAATGCATACAATTATATCAACACAAATGCAGAAGCAGCTGATATCTGGAATCAAAATTATTATACAATTGGTCAAGCCAATAGAATAATTAATTCTGCTGTACCATCAAGCGCAACTTCCAATCAGTTGAAAGGTGAAGCTTATACAGTCAGGGGGTTAGCATATCTATCTTTAGTAAACTTTTTTGCTACTCCATTAACAGTAAGCTTAACCGCTATAGGTGTACCTATTGTTACAAGTTTTCAAGGTGCATTAACCAAACCTGCACGTAATACAGTAGCTGAAGTTTATACAAGAATTAATACTGATTTAGATAGTGCTTTTACTTTAATGAGTGGTAGTGCAATAACATTACATTCTACAAATTCTTATTATGTAGCAAAATATGTAGCTAAAGCTATTCAAGCAAGAGCAAAACTTTACAGCGGAGATTATGCTGGTGCACGTGATGCAGCATTATCTGTTGTTCAAAATGGTGGTTATGCTTTAGTACCTTCAACTGGTTATGCCGCTTATTGGGCTAACAATACTGGTGTGTCTAATAAATCTGAGACTATGTTTGAACTGGCTTTAAATACAGCAACCAACAACGGTACAGCTGGATTGGATTGGATATATAGCAATGTTACAAATGCTGGATATGGAGATTTGTTAGCAACTACTGACTTATATAATGCTTACTCAGCAACTGATATTAGGCGTACATTAATCACTAATGGTACGCGTGCAGCTAATAAAGCGCAAGCGTATATAGTTACAAAATATTCAAACGTAAGACAGACTGATCGAGATGATATAAAAATTATTCGCTATGCAGAAGTGCTACTTACGCTTGCTGAAGGCTATGCTCGTACAACCGATGAAACAAACGCACGTTTTTATCTTAATCAGTTAGCAACGCTGCGTGATCCATCATTTGCAGGTTATGCATCAACTGGATCTCAGTTAATTACTGATATTTTGAATGAAAGGAGAAAAGAATTAGCTTTTGAAGGACTACGTTTTTTTGATTTTACTAGGTTAAATCTACCGATCACCCGACCTCAAACTGCTGGTTCTGCTCCGTATTATCCAACAGTTTCACTGACTGATTATAGAAGAATACTTCCAATTCCACAAGGTGAAACTGATGCGAACCCAAATGTTAAACAAAATCCAAGTTATTAGTTAATGTAGCTAAACACAATAAAAAAGGCCTCCAGTTTGGAGGCCTTTTTTATTGTAAAACATTTGATATTGATAATGTTTAAGACTAAATTAGATACATCTATATACATAATTTTATGAAAAAGCATTTCTTTCTACTACTAACCTCATTGATTTTTATCGTAAATGTAAAAGCTCAATCTTCTCAAACTACTTTAGGCGGAGTTGTATTTAAAGAACAAAATTTTTCGGATGTTAAAGGTTCACCATATGTATTTGGTGATTGGACAATAAGTACCGTACAAACATCAAACGGAATTTATAATAACATTAACATTAAGTATAGCGAATTGGATGACCAGGTTTATTTTAAAAATAAAGAACAGGAAATGATGCAATTTGCTGATCCAGTAAAGGATTTTATATTTTCTTATAAACAAAATGATAAACAGGTATTAGCTCATTATCGTAACGGATATACAAATATCGCCGGCTCTAGTAGCAGTGCTTTTTTTGAAGTGTTAGTAGAGGGAAAAGTACAATTATTGAAAAAAACAACAAAAAAGGTTCGGGAAGAGGTGGTATATGGTTCAACAGTATCTAATAAAAGCTTCTTAACTACCACGAGATATTATATTATAACTCCAGAAAAAGGAATTTTGGTTAAAAAAGATAAAAAGTCTGTGTTAACAGCTTTGAGCATTAAACAAAATGAATTAGAAGATTACACCAAAAAAAATAATATCGATTTTAAAAAAGATGATGATATAATCAAAGTAATTGCATACTTCAACTCTATACAGCCAACCATTTAATTATCTTATAAACTTTAACATTTATTATTTAGAGCTTACTCAAATCATAGCCACGTTATAAACAAAATAGCGTTATTTACAGTTAGTTTTATACCTGTAAAACAACTAGTAAACCTAAATATCATGGCTAAAAAAATAGTTCCTCGAGCAGATCAGAACAGCGATCTTGAACCTCTTAAAAATGTGCTTCAGCTTAAAAAAGCACCGGTAAAAACAGCAGCGCCTAAGAGTTCTAAAAAAGTTTTGTTACATGATTTACTGACAACTAATTCACTAGTTGAAAGTGTAAATAGCATAGACAGCATTCCGCTCAAACCTGTTGAAGTTTACAGCCTTTTTTCAGACTTTGACATAGACCTTTTCAAAGCCGGAAAACATTATAAACTATATGAACTTTTGGGTTCGCACACGCTGGAATACAAAGGCATTACCGGAACATATTTTGCTGTTTGGGCACCGAATGCACAAGTGGTTTATGTGATGGGTAATTTTAATGGCTGGAACAAAACCAGTCACCAGTTATTTGTGCGTTGGGACGGCTCGGGTATTTGGGAAGGATTTATTCCGAATGTTGGTCATGATGAAACGTATAAATATTCCATACGCTCTTTTTACGGAGAAGAATTGGAAAAAGGTGATCCTTTTGCATTGCGTTGGGAAGAACCACCGCGTACGGCATCTATCGTAACGCATACTTATTTCGAGTGGAACGATCAGGACTGGATGCAAAAGCGGATGAAGATCAATGCTTTAACAAGTCCATACTCCGTTTACGAGGTTCATTTTGGTTCCTGGGCACGTAGTCCTGAAAGTCCTGATCAGTTTCTTAATTACCGGCAAATGGCTGATGTGATGGTGAAATATGTAAAAGATATGGGATTTACGCACGTTGAGTTTATGCCGCTGGCCGAGCATCCGTATTATCCTAGCTGGGGCTACCAAATCACTGGTTATTTTGCAGCAAGCACGCGCTATGGTTCTCCACAGGATTTGATGTATCTCGTTTCCGAATTCCATAAAGCTGATATTGGTGTCATCCTGGATTGGGTGCCTTCTCATTTTCCGGGAGATGCGCATGGACTTTTCCGTTTCGACGGTACAAGTTTATTTGAGCATGAAAACCCGGAAAAAGGTTTTCATCCCGACTGGAAATCCTACATATTCAATTATGGCAGAAACGAAGTAAAATCATTTCTGATCAGCAATGCTCTATTTTGGCTGGACCGTTACCATATTGATGGTTTACGCGTAGATGCCGTAGCTTCGATGTTGTATTTGGATTATTCGCGCAATGCAGGAGAGTGGGAACCAAACATTTACGGCGGAAACGAGAATTTGGAAGCTATCCAGTTTTTAAAAGAGTTTAACGAGGCCGTTTACAGTCATTTTCCCGATGTACAGACAATCGCAGAAGAATCAACTTCTTTTGGCGGCGTAAGTAAACCAACTTATATGGGTGGCTTGGGCTTTGGCATGAAGTGGATGATGGGCTGGATGCACGATACCATCAATTATTTTAAACAAGATCCGATCAACCGGAAGTATCACCATAAAGAGATTACTTTTAGTTTGCTGTATGCTTTTACAGAGAATTTCATGCTGCCTTTATCACATGATGAAGTAGTTTATGGTAAAAATTCCATGATTACAAAAATGCCGGGCGATGAGTGGCAGCGTTTTGCAAATCTGCGTACTTTGTACAGCTATATGTTTACGCATCCCGGAACAAAGTTGTTGTTTATGGGAGATGAATTTGCACAAGTAGAACAGTGGGAGTTTGGGCAATCTTTAGACTGGCATTTGCTGGAGCACCGGCCACATAAAGGTATGCAGGACTTGATTAAAGCGCTAAACCATCTATATAAAACAGAACCTGCTTTGTATGAAAAAGCTTTTACTGGTGAAGGTTTTGAGTGGATTGATGAAGGAAATGCAGAAGATTCTGTTTTAGTATATGCGCGCAAAGGCATCTTACCAGAAAATGATCTGGTAATTGTATTGAACTTTACACCAGTTGTACGCCAAAATTTCCGTGTTGGTATTCCTCAAAATGGAACTTGGAAAGAAATTTTTAATTCGGATGACTTACATTTTTGGGGAAGCGGGACTACCAATCCGCAGGAACTACAAACAGAAAATATTTTCTGGAATTACAAAAATCAATCTTTAGCTTTAACGTTGCCGCCTTTAGGTGTTACAGTTCTGAAAAAAGTACGATAAAAACAGTATCAAAATAAAAGAAGCCGATTTGTATAAACCGGCTTCTTTTGTGAAATGCTGTTTTTAATGCATTAAAACTGTTGCGCTTTATACATCGATAATGCCTTTTTTGATAGCATGAATCACTAGTCCGACAATGTTTTTAGAACCGGTTTTTTCAAATAACTTGGTACGGTAACCTTCTACCGTCCGCACACTTAGAAAAAGTTTATCAGCAATTTCAGTATTTTGTTTTTCCTGGCAAATCAGTTTTAAAATTTCTATTTCGCGTTCATTCAGTTCGGTTTCTTCTTTGCCTTTGGAATTATGCGTGCTTTTTTCCATCAATTGCTTAATCAGCGTAATAGATAAGTACTCATTAAAATAAAATCCCTTTTTATATACCGTAAAAATAGCATCTACAATTTCCTGCGGTTCAGCGTTCTTAAGCAGGTAACCGCTGGCTCCTGCTTTCATCATATTTAAAATGTATTTATCCTCATTATACATGGATAAAGCAAGCACTTTAACATGACTAAAATTTTCGTGGATATAAGCTGTTGCCTGCATACCGTCCATTTCTGGCATTTTAATATCCATTAGCACCACATCCGGACTTTTAACCGCTAATTGTTTAACCAGTTCAATCCCATTTCCCGCTTCAAAAATCAGGTTGAGATCAGTACAATCTTCTAATGTTGCTTTTAAACCTTCTCTAAAAATCTTATGGTCATCCGCAATAGCTAAATTGATTACAGGCATAATACTTTTTTTAATAATTGAATGTAAGTATTAACCTTTAATTATCAAAATTAAACTATCGGAACTTTTATTTCCGCTTTCATGCCCTCGCCGGGTTTAGTTGTGATCACAATACTTCCTTTAATAAAATGAGTTCGGCTTTGTATATTTTTTAAACCGGAACCATTTGTTGCTTCTAAAACATTATAGCCAGAGCCATTATCTTTAAAAGTTAATTGTATAGCGTTACTTTTAGTTGTCAGATTAACTTGAATAACAGTTGCATTGGCATGTTTAATGGTATTGCCGAAAAGTTCTTGTACAATGCGATAAAGTGTAACTTCAATTTCAGCTCCATATCTTTTTTTATCAGTTTCATCGGTAAAAGTAACCTGTATTCCTGTTGTTTTCTGAATTTTTATACACAGATCATTCCATGCTTCCGCCAATCCGAAATCGGTTAATAAAGGCGGCCTAACGTTTTGAATAATGCTGCGGATTTCCTGTATGCAATCATCAATCAAACTTCTGGTATTGCTTAACACAGAAATTACCTTTTCATCATTGGCATAGGTTTTATCCAATCGATGCAGGTTGAGTTTAACGGCAGACAAAACCTGACCTACGCTATCATGCAAATCTTCTGCAAGTCTTTCCCGTTCGCTTTCCTGAGTTTCTAAAATTGCGCGTAACAAGTCATTTTGTTTCTCGTCTTGCAGTCTCCTTTTTTCTTCTTGGTTTGCAATCATTTTCCGCTGGTAGATGATTACAAAAAGAAACAAAAAGGCAATTAGCAACACTACGACGATTGTGCCGATGATTAATAGAAATGTTAAACTGTCTTCTGAGGTTTGCAAGATAATCCGATGGCAAATAGCAAATTAGAAATAATATTAGCTGTTGAGTTAATTACAAGATATTCTTGAATATTCATTCGTCTGGCAAGCATGTATAGGAAAATTGTGAAAGAGAAATAAATCAGTACGCCAGAATTGATCCAGAATAGAGCTTGCTTTTCTATCTCCATAAACTCTTGCCGGTTAAATATCTGGTAAAAAAATAATAAAGATGCAATAATTAAATAAACACCTAAAGTCGTGTTTTCCCAATCTGGGTATTTCCAAATGCCGTTGATTATTGCAGCAACTACAATTAATAAACATGTAACTACACTACAGATCAAAATAAAATTTTTTGTACGTTGATTGTAAAATGAGTTATAATAAAAAAAGGTGTAAAATATAGTGCTAATAAAAATAGATAAATAAAGCAACGGATGATTGTTTTTAGGTATAATTAATCCATTTACCGTTAAATATTTTATATAAACCAGCCACATCAGGAAATCAATCAAAAAACTTAATAAAAAAAAGAAAGCAGCTGTTTTTAAAGTAGTATCTAAATTTTTGCGATTAAAAACAGCTGCAATAAAAGGTAATAGGCCAGATGCAAAACCTAAATAATTTAACATATGCTCCTGTAGTTTATGATCAATTAAACAGAACCAGGGCAGCCTTTAGTTTCCGGGCATGGCCATGATTGATCGTATAGTTCTCCAACCTCATCGTTTTCACCAGCAGTAGCTATAGCTAAGTGATGCCCATTTTGCACTTCAGTAGTAGCTTTATGCTTTGGCAATTGATCCTTGCCAGCACGGTTTACCCCGGATAAAACAAGCTGTTTACGGCCTTTTTCATCAACAGCATAGTGTATTCTCACACCCGCACAACCTGGTTGCTTAAGTATGCTCTCAATTACTACTCTGCCAAAAAAATGCGAAGTTGTATCTTTATTGTTTCTGCGGTAGTTGCCTGTCCATGATCTTACAGTTTCTAACGAAATTTTGCCGCCAACACGTTCTAAACTACCTTTTTCAAAGTCATTTTCTTTTAATGATACATTTTCTTTTTCCATGATTTTTGTTTTTTATTTAAATGTAAGCACATCTTCTTAAATTTTTCTTAACGCCAGTTAGCTGTTAAAAAATTAAATCCTATTTGTTTCAACGTAAATAATTTAATATCAGTAATTTAAATAATATAAGATTCTGCTTGGATGACAATTTCAGGTGTTACCACCGTGCGGATTGCGTAGTTTTACGCATACTGTTTTTATCACTATCTTTTGCCAATCTAAAAATTCAGGCACAAAAAAACCGGAAGTTTACAACTCCCGGTTTAATCAGATGCTTCTTTTAGCACCTAAAAATTATATAGAATTACAGTTTGCCAACTTCTTCAGCCAAGTCAACTAATTTGTTAGAATAGCCCCATTCGTTATCATACCAGGCTACCACTTTTACAAATTTATCATTCAAAGCTATACCTGCACCTGCATCAAAAATACAAGTACGGGAATCTCCGATGAAATCCTGAGAAACAACAGCATCTTCAGTATAACCCATAATGCCTTTCAGTTCACCTTCAGAAGCTTCTTTCATAGCTGCTTTAATGTCTTCGTATGAAGCAGAATCTCTCAGTTTAACGGTTAAATCAACCACAGAAACATCAGCAACAGGAACGCGGAAAGACATACCGGTTAATTTTCCTTTCAATTCCGGGATAACTAACGTAACCGCCTTTGCAGCTCCGGTTGAAGATGGAATGATATTTTGTGCAGCACCGCGTCCACCTCTCCAATCTTTGTGAGACGGGCCGTCAACTGTTTTTTGTGTAGCAGTTGTTGCATGAACTGTGCTCATTAAACCTTCTTCAATACCAAATTTATCATTCAAAACTTTAGCTAAAGGAGCCAAACAATTTGTGGTACAGCTGGCGTTAGAAACAATGGTTTGATCTGCTGTGAGCTCTTTATCGTTTACGCCCATTACAAAAGTTGGCGTATCATCTTTTGCCGGAGCAGACATCACTACTTTTTTAGCACCAGCATCAATGTGTTTTTGTGCAGTTTCTTTGGTTAAAAATAAACCAGTTGATTCTATAATTACTTCAGCACCAACTTCGTTCCATTTCAAATTTGCCGGGTCTTTTTCGGCAGTTACACGGATAGATTTTCCGTTAACAACCAAATGCCCGCCTTCTACTGCAATAGTACCTTTAAATTCTCCGTGAGTAGAATCGTACTTTAACATGTAAGCCATGTATTCTGGGTCAACAAGATCATTTATGCCTACAATTTCAACATTTGGTCTGTTGATAGCAGCACGGAAAGCCAAACGGCCAATACGGCCAAAGCCGTTTATTCCTATTTTCATAATTTTTAATTTTTATTGATATAATACGTTAATAAGTTATTGATAGGTTCTTTAATAATATTTTTGATATGAATATTTTGCTCATTAGCAGTTTGCTGCAACAAATCCTGGTAGATGGAAGATATGGTTCCTGCAAAATAAACAGGTGCATCTGGGTTTTCTGCAATTAATGGAAGTGTATAAAGTGATAAAAACTTTTGAAAACCCAACTTTACCAAATCCTGCATGTATGCTTCGTTTATGTTGTCTTTTACAAAATTTCGGAAAGAACTAAAAAATACAGCCGGTTGTGGTTGTTTGTACACTTTATCCAGAATTTGTTTTCTGTCGAGGTCAAATTTTTCTGTAAACTTTTTAGCCAATTCGTTAGGTAAGGTTTTATTCAGATAAGACTTCACAATTTTCATTCCGATCCAGTTTGCAGAACCTTCATCTGCCAGAATATAACCTAAACCATAGTTATTTGGTTTGATTTTTTTTCCATCGAAGTAAGCTGCGTTAGAACCACTGCCGAGGATACAAACAATACCAGGCTGATCCTGACATGTTGCCAGTGCTGCTGCATAAATATCTGTTTCTATAATTACTTTTCCAAAACGAAAAAACTTTGAAAAAGCGTTAACAACAATTTGCTTTTGTTTGCCAGCAGTAACACCCGGACCAAAGAAGTAGATTTTTTTGATCTCTTCTGCATGATGAATCAAATGCGAATTTTTGTTTAGTAAAGAGAGTATGCTTTTCTCATCACTTGCAAAAGGATTGATACCGTTGGTTTTAAAAGACTGTACAACGGTTTGCTTTTGCGCCAGCTTCCAGTTTGCATAATTAGTACCACTATACACAACTGCAACCATCAGATTAGATAGCTAAAATATGAACCATATCCAGCAAATCCGGCTCCAGCTTAAACTCATGTGTAGAAATAGCTTCCTCCAGTTCTGCCAGTTGGATTGAGTTTCCTTTTAAACCAACCATTTTACGGGTTTCGCCATCTAGTAAAGCTTTTACAGCAGCATAACCTAACCGGCTTCCCAATACACGGTCAAAGCTGCTTGGACTGCCACCTCGTTGCAAATGCCCTAAAATAGTTACTTTAACATCATAAGATGGTACATGCTCTTTTACTTTTTTGGCAATACCATAAGCTCCACCGTTTTTATCACCTTCGGCTACAATTACAATACTGGAAGTTTTTTTATTACTACCGGATTTTAAATTTTCAATCAACTCATCAATAGCAGTTTCTTTTTCGGGAAGTAAAATAGCTTCGGCACCACCCGAAATACCAGCACGTAGGGCAATACAGCCCGAATCGCGGCCCATTACTTCTATAAAAAATAATCCATCATGCGCATCTGCAGTATCACGCAGTTTGTCTAATGCTTCAACTACAGTATTGGTAGCAGTATCAAAACCCAGCGTAAAATCTGATCCGTATAAATCATTATCAATTGTACCTGGTATCCCAATAACCGGAATGTCATAAATTCTGGAAAAACGTTCAGCTCCGGTAAAAGTGCCGTCACCTCCAATAACAATCAGGCCATCAACACCTCTGTTTTTCAAATTCTGATAGCCTTTTTCTAAACCACTTTCTTCTTTAAATTCCAGGCAACGTGCAGTTTTCAGGATGGTACCGCCAAGATGCAAAATGTTACTTACAGAACGTTCGTCCATGTCGTACATATTGTTATTGATCAATCCCTGATAACCTTGCTTCACACCAATAACCTGTAAACCATGATAGATACCTGTTCGCACCACAGCACGAATGCAAGGATTCATACCTGGTGCATCTCCGCCCGAAGTTAGTACGGCAATCTTGTTTATTTTAGACATTTTATAAACGGCTCCTTGTTGTGCGAAGATAAGGTGTAATCTTTACACTAAGTAATATATTATTTATTAAATTTGAAAAGGTAACCTTACAATACCATAACGCTGTAATTTGGAACTAATTCTACCAAAATTTGATTCGATATTTTCTATTGATTGTGTAATCTTTGGATTTCAGGCAAATGAACTGAAAATTTTGCTGATCGAAAGAAACGAAGAACCGTATAAAGGATGGCGCGCGCTACCAGGTTATATTGTTAAAAATGATGAAAGTATTGATGATGCTGCCGAGCGTATTTTATATGAACTAACCGGCTTGCACGGTTTGCACATGGAGCAGTTTCATACTTTTGGTGATTTAGACCGACACCCACAAGGCCGTGTAATTACGGTTGCTTATTACGCTTTAATTCGGATTGATAGCCACGAAGAATTAAAACCAGTTACAAATTTTGCGCGGAGTGCATTCTGGTGTCCGGTTAATGAATTGGTAAAACTGTCTTTTGATCATGGTCATGTTTTTGAAACCGGATTTCAAAAAATACGCCGCAGATTAAGTTATCAGCCCATTGCTTTTGAGTTGCTGCCCGAAAAATTTACCTTAACGCAGTTGCAAACACTTTATGAAGCCATCCTGAACAAAAAGCTGGATAAACGCAATTTCCGAAAAAAAATGTTGAGCTATGGTTTTTTAAAAGAACTGGACGAAAAGCAAAAAGGCGTTTCTTATCGTGCTGCAAAATTATACCGTTTTGACCGCAGAAAATACAATAAAATTTTTCAAAATGAATTGAACATCAATGGTTGATGCTTCTTTTATCACCTCTTTTTTGGTGTGCTAAAGGAAGCATCACACTAAAACAAAAAACCTGCTTTAATAAAATTTAGAGCAGGTTTTTTGTTTGATAAAAGAAGTATTTATTATTTTGATAAAGGTGCCAAATCCAAATGGTATTTTACCAGATCATCTATCGGCGAGCGGATAATGCGGCCAAAAGGCATTCCGTATTCTTTTGCGGTTTCTTCCAATACATTGCGGAAATTATATCCAACAGAACCAATGCAGTTAAAAGAATAATTTTGATAATCAGGATAATGACTAACTAAATTTCTGAAAAAATCTTCAAAAGAAGTTTTTACTAAATTGCGAGAGTAAGCAATGTTTGCTGTATTATCATATACAAACTTGCTAAAACTGGCACAAAAGCGGTTTGGCAAAGGCTTGGTATAAACGGTATCAATAATATCATCGGGTGTTAAATGAAAAGTTTCCCAAAAAGTATCGCGTACTTCTTGTGGCATATAACCGCGTACATAGTCCGAAAGCAATTTTTTGCCGATATAGCAACCGCTGCCTTCATCACCCAAAATATAAGCTAAAGAGTTGATTTTGAAAGTGATATCTTTACCATCATAAATACAGGTATTAGTTCCGGTGCCCAAAATAGCTGCAAAACCAGAATTTATACCTAACAATGCACGTGCAGCAGCCATTAAATCATGTCCTACAAAAACTTTAGCTGTTTTAAACACAGCTGACATAGCATCTTCAACAATTTTTATTTTATCAGCCACATCGCAACCGGCACCGTAGTAATACAACTCAGTAATATCTTCCTTTTTAAGATCAGAAGGTAAATTTTCATTTAGCGAATTAATAATATAGGCCGTATCAGAAAAAAAAGGATTATAACCTTCGGTGTTATAATATACTTTTTTACCGTATTCATTAATCAGACACCAATTGGTTTTGGTTGAGCCGCCGTCAGCTATTATGATCATAAAGTGCTATAATTAGTATTAGGTTTTAAAAGTACAATTTAACTACTAAATCCGCGAAAAAAAAACCTGTTTGTATTAACAAACAGGTTTTTTATACTTATTACAGCTTCCAAACACTATAATTATGATTTTGGATGTACTTCTTTTAGCTTATAAAAATCAAGAATCAGTTGATCCATATTGCCATAACGGTATTTTTTATTTTTAATTTTATCTACAATTTCCGGTTCGGCAGCCATTATTTCAGTCATTATTGGGATAAAATTATCTCGTTTCAGTTCTGTTAAAGTGCTTGGATTATCTCCATAATAATAAACAGGTTTGCCTTTGCCACCACGGCCGCCACCCAGATTAATACCCAAACCGCCGCCAACGCCGCTGCCAAAACTTCCACCGCCAATACCTAAACTTGGCGAAATCCCCGGACCAGCTCCGCCACTACCACCAGTTGTAGCATACAATTTTAAGGGTTCATCAACTAAAACTTTTACAAAATCGATGCTTTTGCCTGCCCAAGCTTCTGATCGTGGCGCATGTGCAACTGTAAAACTATCTTTTCCGGCTACAAAAGACCGAACCATTGATGCCGTTAATTTTTCTTTTTCTTCACCTTTATCTTTTCGGAATAAAATAAAACCTTCTGAATCTTGCGGACTTCTGCCAGAAGGATTTGCTACAATTTGTCCAACAACTTTATTTCCGGCCGCATCATAAAAATAACCATCGTCCCATTGGTTTAAACCAAGTTGTGCCGAAGCGGAAAGTGCAATCGTCAAAAACAAAAAAATAAGAAATGATAAGCGCATTGGATTCGTTTTAATTGTAAAGTTAACCATGTTTTGCTGTTTTTATTGTGATTTTTTAGGATACTTTTTTGCTGATGAGACTATCGCTTTTGTAAAACGTTTATATCAATCTAAAAATATTAAGTAAATACAGAAATGAATAGTTGAATTGACTTTATTTTGTACCTAAAGATAATATTAAGAATAATGACTGTAGATTTAAGAAGTGATACCGTAACCAAGCCAACGCCCGGCATGTTGGATGCCATGTGGAGCGCAAAAGTGGGCGATGATGTTTACGGTGAAGATGAAACGATAAACGCGCTGGAAGCAAAAGTAGCAGCGATGTTTGGAATGGAAGCAGCCATATTTTGTCCTTCGGGAACGATGACGAACCAGATTGCGATTAAATGTTTTACGCAACCGCTGGATGAGTTAATTGCTGATCAAACGGCACACGTTTACCGTTACGAAGGCGGCGGAATTGCCTTTAATTCGGCTGTTTCTACGCGTTTATTAAATGGCGAACGCGGCATTATAACAGCAGAGATGATTGAGCCGGAAATAAATGCCGAGAATATCCACTTTCCACATACCAGTTTGGTGGTGCTGGAAAATACCGTGAATAAAGGCGGCGGCAATTGTTATCATTTGAATCAGATTAAACCAATTGCAGAATTGTGTGCTAAAAGAAGCATTAAACTGCATTTGGATGGCGCGCGGATTTTTAATGCATTAACTTTCACTGGTGATAAAGCTTTGAATTATGGCACTTATTTCGACGGAATTTCAGTGTGTTTGTCAAAAGGTTTAGGTGCGCCGGTTGGTTCCGTTTTTCTGGCTGATCAAAAAACAATTGCTTATGCACGCCGGATCCGTAAAGTTTTGGGTGGCGGAATGCGCCAGGCTGGTTTTTTGGCCGCAGCTGGAATTTACGCTTTGGATCATCAGGTAGAACGCTTGCAGGAAGATCATCATCACGCTAAATTACTGGAAGAAACGCTGAATGAATGTAATTGGGTAACCGGCGTTTTAAAGGTAGAAACCAATTTGGTTATTTTTGATACGGTAAAAGAAGCATCATATTATCTGCCGAAATTAGCGGAGAAAGGCATCAAAGCTTCTGCAAATGCGGTGCATCGTATTCGTTTTGTAACACATCTGGATGTTAAGCCAGATCAAATACAATATACAATTGACGTTTTAAAAAGCCTGAACGACTAAACAAAAAAAGATGAAATATGCAATTTTAGGAAAATCAGATTTACAGATTAGTAAAATTGGTTTTGGTTGTATGTCGCTCCGCGGAAGCGAAAAAGAGAACGAAACGCTGATTAACAAAGCTTTGGAATTAGGCATCAATTATTTTGATACGGCTGATTTTTATGAAGACGGACAGAACGAAACTAAAATTGGAAATCTGCTAAAATCCAATCGAAGCAACCTGATTATTGCCAGCAAAGTTGGAAACAAACACGAGCTGGATGGAAGCACCAGTTGGAATGCAAGTAAAGCTTATATTGTACAAACGGTAGAAGAAAGTTTAAAACGTTTGCAAACGGATTACCTGGATTTGTACCAATTGCATGGCGGTATGTTGGAGGATAATATTGACGAAATTATCGAAGCTTTTGAACAATTGAAACAGCAAGGCAAGATCCGTTATTTTGGCATTTCTTCCATTCGTCCAAATGTTATCCGTGAATATGTAGCTAAATCCAATATCACCAGTGTGATGATGCAATATAGTTTACTGGATCGTCGCCCGGAAGAAACTTGCTTTGACTTGCTCGAAAAAAACCAAATCAGCGTGGTAACTCGCGGAAGTATTGCACAAGGTTTGCTTGTCGATAAACCTGCAAAACCGTATTTAAATTATACTGAAAAAGAGGTGCTAAAAGCAGCACAAGCTATTCAGCAGGTTTCGATTTCAGGTAGAAGTAATGCACAAACAGTTTTACAATTTGCATTGGCTCCTAAAGTTGTTAGCAGCGCTGTTGTTGGAATCAGAACAGTAGAACAATTGGAAGATGTAGTTGCAAGTTTGGATGTTGCACAACTATCCAAAAAAGAATTGGATTTGTTAAGAAATGCTATCCAACCAAATCAATATGAACAGCACCGGTAAAGCGATACTGTTTTTATCGGTAATTTATTGATATTGGGTTGGTTTGCTCTTTTCCTTAATTCAAAAATACAGAAGCAATTAAAGTTATTCCGATGAAATTTAATCAACAAACAACTTTAGATACTTTTTTAAACATTTTGTTTGATCGTTATCAGGCAAAAGTTCCGGCGGTTAATCAAATTACGCAGGCCTTAATAGATCATGACGTAGTTAGCTCGCAACAGGAAATTGTAAACGATCATATCGCTTTTCGTACCTTATGCGTTCCTCATCTAGGTATTTCCTCTTTTGAGAAGATATTTTTGCACCACGGTTATCAAAAAAAGGATTATTATTTTTTTGAGGGAAAGAAGCTTAACGCTTACTGGTATGCACCACCATCAGAATCTTATCCGAGGATTTTCATTAGTGAGTTGCTTGTTGATCAGCTTTCTATGCAAGCACAAGAAATTATTCACCATTACACCAACGAAATAACAAGCGATCCTGTCGATCAATTAGATTTAAATAGCGGAAAGGCAATTGGCGCATTCTTCCATCAATCTTTATGGACTTTACCAACGAAGCAGGATTATCTAACATTGCTAAACGAAAGCGAATACGCAGCTTGGGTTGTCTACAATCGCTATTATTTAAACCATTATACTATTAGTGTTCATGCTTTGAACGATGGCTATAACACGCTTTCAGCTTTTGATGATTTTGTGGAAGATTTAGGCATTCAGCTAAATACTTCGGGTGGAAAAATAAAAACAAGTGCCGATGAGCTGTTGCTACAAAGCAGCACCATGGCCGAAATGCAGGAAGCCAGCTTTGCAAACGGCGAAACTTTAAACATTGCAGGCAGTTATGTAGAATTTGCAGAACGCCGTGTTTTGCCAGACTTTCAAGATTTGTCTCCCAATAAAATAAAGGCTTGCCACCGCAGAGATGGATTTGAAACTACTAATGCTGATAAAATTTTCGAGAGCACTTATATTGGTCAATCGGAAATTAAAAAATCAGATCAGTAAACAATTATTGGTTTGTATCAAACCTTTAAATTGCATATTTTATTTTAAACTAACTTTCAAACTTGTAACAGAATCTGCAAAAAACAAATTTAAAGTAACAGGTTTGGTTTTTGCAGGTAAATTGAAAATATTATTTGTAGAAACAGTAGTTGATTGCGGATCAGCACCCAATGAGTTGTAAAATGCGTGTGTAAGTTTGTGGTGATTATCCAGCACGAGCCGGAAGTTACTTGGGTTTACAAAAATGTATTCTCCATTTATTGGATTGTTGTTGGTAACTTCCAAATTATAAGTAATTTTTATACTGGTATCATTTTCCGGCAGGTTTATTACATCCGCTGCTTTCAGGTTTTTGATAGCTAAAACTACTTCTTTGTTCAAACCAAATACTACACTATCTGGTATTACTTCAATTTGATAATGACGAAGATTATTTACTTTGTTTGCAGGTTTAATACAAGCTGACAAACAAAAAATAAGCAATAAACCTGAACTAAATTGTTTGAAGTAACACATGACGTGAGCAGCATCTTTTGCATTACAAAGTAGTAAAGAATAGTTAAGAGTTATTGATAATTACAGATCAAGCTAACATTCCCATACTTAGCAATAAAAATATTTCTTTGAATATCTGCTACCGGCCAGATTATTGAACCAGTTTGAGAAGTATAAAAATAAGAATAAGAAGAGGATAGCAGGTAAGTACCCGTTGCATCTTGTGCATAAAGCTCCAAACCATATCCCATTCCTTTATATCCAGCTAATCCTCTGTTAATTAATGCTGATAAAGCAGGAAAGTTTAAAGTTTGATTATTAGGCACATTAAAAACATAAGGCACTTTAGTCACATCAAAATCGTCGATTATAGGTGTTTGATAAATGATAGGAGTATCAAAACTTAAACCGGTAAATGTGTAATTTATATTACTTGTTGCTAATTTGACCACTGCCCAAATTTTAGCATGATTGAAATTATGATTACTAATTTCATTGCTGGTTATTCCTGTAATTGATAGTTGCTGGATAACCCGGTCTAACACTTTTACTTGCCTGCTTAAAGTAGATTTCTTACCATCTTTATTTATAGCAATTAAGGTCAAAGTGTATGTCCCAGATTTTGGATAACTTATCCCAATGTCTTTTTGTATTGATGTGCTGTCATTGCCTAAGTTCCAAGAATACGAATCCGCATCAACCGAATGATTAATAACTGGATAAGTGTCGTAAGTAGCAATAGTGATTGTCTTGCTTGTAGTATCGCCAAGTACAGCAAAAACAGCCTTTGGTGTAACTCCTAAATCTGGTTTACTTTCTTTTTTGCAAGCAGAAATATAAATAATAATGCTTAGCAATGCTACAAATGATTTTTTCATAAGATAATTGCAATTAATTATAACTGTAGATACTTGTGATTTAAGAAACTAAAATAGTTATAATAACTAAAATATAATTTAGTTAGCAAAAATTTTATCAAATTATTTTATCTCAATAAAAAAGCCGGAACGTGAGTTCCGGCTTTTCAATATTAAATACCAATTTTATCACTATAAAAACAGCATCAACCCTGAATTCGATCGCTTCCCTGGCGTTCCAACATCCAGCCCGGATATTCTTTTGAAAGCGCACTTATTTCATCAATTCGTTTCAGTTCATCTGCATTTAAAGTTAATTCGGTAGAATGCAGGTTGGATTGCAATTGTTCTACGTTTTTGGCACCGATGATCGTACTGGTTACACCCGGTTGCTGGCGTACCCAGGCCAATGCAATTTCCGCAGCTTTCACGTCGTATTGTTTTCCGATTTCGTTTAAAACATCCACGATATCATAAGCCCTATCTTTGTTGATTGGCGGAAAATCAAAACTATCTCGGCGAGAGTTTCCTGCTTTTTCGTTTTCGCGCGTGTATTTTCCAGACAAAAAACCACCAGCCAGCGGACTCCAGGGCATAATACCAATGTTCTCTGATTTTGCTAATGGCAAAATTTCCCGTTCAATGTCTCTGCCGGAAAGCGAGTAAAAATATTGCATCCCTACAAACTTGTTCCAGCCATGTTTTTCGGCAATGCCTAAACCTTTCATCACCATCCAGGCTGGCCAGTTGCATACGGCTACATAACGTACTTTTCCGGTTAAAACGATATCGTTAAGCGAGCGCATAATTTCTTCAATCGGCGTGTATAAATCTACTCCGTGAACATATAAAACATCGATATGATCTACTTGTAAACGTTGCAAACTTTCATCTACCGACTGGAAAATATGGTAACGCGATAAGCCAATGTTATTTTTGCCTTCGCCCATTTTGCCGCGCACTTTGGTGGCGATAACCAGATCGTTTCGGTTCAAACCTAAATCTTTAATGGATTGTCCCAATAATTTTTCGGATTGACCAAAAGAATAAACGTTTGCTGTATCAATAAAGTTGATGCCTGCATCTACCACTTGTTTTATCAAATCGTTGGCGCCACTTTGTTCAATTCCACCGATGGCAGACCACATGCCGCCCGACCCAAAAGTCATAGCTCCGAAACATATTTCGGAAACCAATAAACCGGTATTACTTAAAAAATTATATTTCATAATGCTGTTTTTATTGTATAGATGTTTAACCACATGTTATTCGTTTTTGTTCTGTTCCGAAGGTAAACTATCGGGGAAATTGTATAAAACCTCTGTTACAAAACGGTGTTATTGGTTACCATGCAGCAACTTCGTAAACAGTTAGATAAAATAGGCCGTGATCCTGAAATTACTGCTAAAGCCGTTGGTTTAAAATATGTAACCGATTCTTCCCCGGGTTATTTCCGCATCAAAAAAGGAAAAGGTTACCAATTTTTAGACGATAAAAACAGCATCATTAAAGATAAAACATTGCTGCAACGTTTTCAGAAAATGGTAATTCCGCCAGCTTATACTGATGTTTGGATTTGTTTGCACGAAAACGGTCATTTACAGTTTACCGGTGTAGATGCAGCAGGAAGAAAACAATACCGTTATCACGCGGATTGGAACAAAATCCGCAATCAATCCAAATATCATCGGATGGAAGTTTTTGCCAGCCATATTCCGAAAATCAGAGAACAGATTGACCAGGATCTAGCCCGTAAAAAACTGGACAAGCAAAAAGTGCTGGCTTTGGTAGTTCGGGTGATGGAACTGACACATATCCGCATCGGCAATGATAATTACCGCGAATTGTATGGTTCGTACGGCTTAACTACTTTGCAGGATGAACATGTTGAAATTAAAAACGGTGTAATAAAATTTGGTTTCAAAGGTAAAAAAGGTGTTTACCATGATTTAAAGCTGGAAAGTAAAAAGCTGGCTAAACTGGTAAAACAATGTCAGGATATTCCGGGCGAAGAATTGTTTCAGTATTATGATGAAGCAGGCAACCCGCAGGATATTGGCAGTGCAGACGTAAATAATTACCTGAAAGAAATTACCGGCGAAGATTTCACCGCAAAAGATTTTAGAACTTGGAGCGGAAGTGTGCACGCATTATACGCTTTTAAAGCGGCCGGCGGTTTTACAACCACAACAGAATGCAAAAAAAATATCACTAAAGTTTTGGATGAAGTTGCGTTCAATCTCGGCAACACACGCACAGTTTGCAAAAAATACTATGTGCATCCAACTTTAATCAAAAGTTATGAAGAAGGCCGAATTAATCGTTATTTAGAACAAATTACAGAAGACAAACCGCTTTCCGTTCCGGGATTAAATCAGGCCGAAAAGGTTTTGCTGGAAATGATCGGGAAAGAGAAAATTGCGGAAGCTTTGTAAAGTGATGCTTCTTTTATCACCTAAAAACTGAAAGATTTAATGTACTTTTCATTTCCTTATCGCAAAGAAAAATACATTAAAACTCTATGAATCCAACGCCACTTACTTCTGCCTCTTTATCAACCCGAAAGCAGCTCAAAGCAATTGTTGGCGGTTCTATCGGCAATCTGGTAGAGTGGTACGATTGGTATGTGTATTCTGTGTTTTCCTTATACTTTGCCGGTACGTTCTTCCCGAAAGATAACCCGACAGCCCAGTTATTAAATACAGCCGGAATTTTTGCCATTGGTTTTTTAATGCGGCCAATCGGCGGCTGGCTGATGGGAACTTATGCAGATCGTAAAGGCCGAAAAGCTGCCTTAACTTTATCTGTATTGCTGATGAGTAGCGGCTCGTTAATGATTACCATTGTGCCTGGTTATCAGCATATTGGTATTGCTGCACCTTTGATTTTGGTTTTGGCCCGCATGATACAAGGTTTAAGCATTGGCGGCGAATATGGCACAGCCGCAACTTACCTCAGCGAAATTGCGCCGCCCAACCGACGCGGTTTTTATTCCAGTTTTCAATATGTAACCTCAATTTTAGGGCAACTGATTGCTTTGGTTATTTTGATGCTGATGCAACGTTACTTTTTAACACCGCAACAACTGGGCGATTGGGGCTGGCGCATTCCTTTTGCGTTGGGAGCTGTACTGGCTTTATCTGCCATTTATTTGCGCCGGAGTTTACTGGAAACAACCTCTTTTACTACCGAAACAGTAACCATGCAGCGTCGCGGTTCTTTTAAAGAATTGTTAAAATACAAGCGTGAACTGCGTACCATTATTGGTTTTACCATCGGCTTAACAGTGTCGTTTTATACGTTTACAACTTACATTCAGAAGTTTTTGGTGAACACGGCCGGGTTTTCTAAAAATGATTCTACACTAATCACTTTTATATCATTGGTTGTATTCATGATTGCGCAACCAATTGCTGGTTTGCTTGGCGATAGGATAGGCCGCAAACGCATCATGATTATTTATGGCGCGCTGGCTATCATCACTACTGTTCCAATCATGACTTTATTGGGCAACACACACCAAGCCTGGATGGCTTCTTTGCTTATCATTATTGCTTTGCTGATTTTAAGTTTAAGCACTTCTATTTCTGCAATTATTAAAGCTGAACTTTTTCCGGTTCATGTACGTTCGCTTGGAGTAAGTTTTCCTTATGCTTTGGCCGTTGCCTTGTTTGGCGGCACGGCAGAATATATTGCGTTGCTATTTAAAAACGTAGGCCACGCCAATTACTTTTACTGGTATTTAACGGCTTGCATTGTGATATCGTTGCTCGTAAGTATCAGAATGCCTGATCCTGAAAAATATTCCAAAATGGAACAGGAGTAAAGCAAGTTTTTGTTTAGGTTTCAAAAAAAATGAATGCTTCTTTTAGCTATTAAATTTTGTTTTGGTGAAGAATGATTTTGGGGGAAATTAATAATAACTTCAGAATTTTAGGTGATAAAGGAAGCATAGGAAAAAATCTCCAACGAAATTAAAATTGGCTCTAAGCTGAAATTTTCTATCTTCATCAAATTAATTATTGGATAAGTTTTTTATCACAAATCTTCCTCAGTCAAAACAGGAAAATAACAGGTATTCAATCATCACATCAACCCAAAACAAAATTTTATGAAACACTTGTTCGCATTGTTAATTCTTGCAAGCATTGTTCGGTCTGCTTCCGCACAGCAAACACAAAAACCAATGCTTTATGGCAATAGTTGGATGGCTATTACCGGCAAACCATTGGCTGCAACAGCTGGTGCAATGACGTTTCAAAAGGGCGGAAATGCAGTAGATGCTGCCTGCGCCATGCTGGCTGCTGCCTGCACCATGTGGGATACGCTGAGTTGGGGTGGAGAAACACAAGCTTTAATCTATAATCCAAAAACCAAAAAAGTTGTTGCCATCAACGCCATGGGTTTTGCGCCAACCGGTGCAACTGCCGATTTTTTTAAAAGTAAAGGCTACAATTTCCCGCCGGAATATGGCCCTTTGGCAGCTACCACGCCTGGCACACCTGGCGGCATTATCTACATGCTTGTCAATTTTGGAACCATGAGTTTAGAACAAGTGCTTGCACCTGCTATGCACATGGCAGCTGGTTACGCGATAGAAGCACAGGCTGCTAACACGATGGAACGCGATAAAGAAAGATTGAAACAATGGCCGTACAGTAAAAAAGTATTTTTAACGCATCCTGGAGAAAAACGCGAAGCACCGGAGGCCGGTGAAATTTTTGTACAAAAAGATTTGCTGGAAACGCTTACTAAAATGGTTTCTGCTGAAAAAACCGCGTTACAAAAAGGAAAAAGCCGCAAGGAAGCTTTGATGGCTGCTTATGATCGTTTTTATAAAGGAGATATTGCGCAAGAATTTGTACGCGGCTGTCAGGAGCAAGGCGGCCTAATCACCATGCAGGATCTGGCTAAATGGAAACCTGTTGAAGAAGAACCGTTAAAGGTTAATTACAAAGGCATCGATGTGTATAAGTTACAGCAATGGACGCAAGGGCCGATGATGCTTCAGACGTTAAATATTCTGGAAAATTTTGATTTAAAAAGTATGGGTTATAACAGTTCAAAGTATATTCATACGGTTTATCAGGCTATGAACCTTGCTTTTGCAGATCGTGATTTTTATTATGGCGATGCTTATGCGCAACCATTGGAACCTATGAAAGGATTATTAAGCAAAGAATATGCAAAGCAACGTGCTTCGTTGATAAATGGTGACAAGAATAATCCAAAGATTGGCCCCGGCAATCCTTATCCTTTTGAAGGTAGAGTAAATCCTTATTTAAACTTGCTTAAATCGAGAGGTTATGAAATGGATACCACCAAACGCAACTTTGCACCAAAGCATGATTTAGGAAATAATTCTCCCAAAGAAGAATATCAGGACAGGATGTGGAGAGGAACTACTTCCGTAGAAGCAGCTGATAAAGAAGGTTGGATCGTTTCGATTACACCCAGCGGCGGCTGGCTGCCGGCGTGCATTGCCGGAAACACAGGCGTAGGTATGAGTCAGCGAATGCAAAGTTTTGTGCTCGATTCTGCTTTAAATCCATTTAATGTAGTGGCTCCCGGTAAAAGGCCGCGGGTAACGTTATCACCATCTTTGTTTTTGAAAGATGGTAAACCGTATTTATCGGCTGCGGTGCAAGGCGGCGATACGCAGGACCAGAATTTGTTGCAGTTTTTTTTAAATGTTGCAGAATTTGACATGACTGTACAAAAAGCATCCGAAGCAGCCAATTTCAACACCAACCAGCTTTGGCTTTCTTTGGGTGGAAATAAAACTTCTGACCGCGAACCTAAACCGGGACAAATATTATTAAACAACAATACCACTGAAGCTACCCGCAATGAATTGAAAAAAATGGGTTATGTGTTAAGTTTTGCAGAACGTACCAGCGGCCCGATCAACGCCATTTATTTCGATTGGAAACACGGCAGCTTTTGGGGAGGTTCCAGTAATCATGGCGAAGATTACGGAATTGGCTGGTAATGTTGAATTGAAGTTTTTGAATTAATTTCAAAATTTCAGCTACCTTATCAAACAGAAACTTCTCAATTTTTAGGTGATAAAAGAAGCATCAGGCAAAATTAAATCTGAATAAATTTTTAAACAAACGGTACAACTAATTAAATTGTACCGTTTGTCAGGTTTTTGCTTTTGATGAAGATAGATATGCAATTTTATCCTATTCACACAAAAAAAATTTACAAAATACAGCTGCTTAAAGCCTGGAAATCACATCCGAAGCAGTTGCCCACTTAATATTTGGGTAACGTTCGTTGTCAAGCGGATTATTCTGAACACTAAACATACTGTGCATGTATTGGCTTTGCTGCCAGCTGGCATACAACTGGTTTTCACCTTCGGGATGTGCGGCCCTTTCGCTTTTGTTGTGTTCAGAAAGTGATGCTAAACTTCCCATTGGAACCAGCTTAAATTCTGTTTTTTTAACTTCCGTTCCGATAGCTGCTATTTCATTTGCACTGATCTGGAAACTGGCAATTCTTAAAATTTCAGGTGTTGTAGCATCTAAAGCTGCCGCAGCTGTAAAGTCGGCGGTATTGGCTTTTGTGGTGAAATCAACTTTCCAGTCTGCATCTCCCCAAAAGCCAACTGTATTATTTTTAAGGTTATAAAAAGGCGTATTGTACCTTAAAATATCTGTAAAAGCACCATTTAAAATAGAAGTTGCGGCAATATTTGCTTTAGAAAGATGCGTATGAAATTCTTTTCTCAAATCAAAATTTCGGTTTTCACCTTCGGGGAGTTTTGTAAAATCCGTTGCAAAATCAGACGGAATAAAGCGTGGCACACCTGCAGCTACTGCTGCATT
>JBPBQV010000022.1:0-60774 GCA_050955045.1 Janthinobacterium lividum
AAATGCTACTGCTTTCATCTGCTCCGGATTAATAAATACAAAGCTACAGGTAAAGCTGCTGCCTTTGAATGAGTGCCATCAAACAAAGAAATGACATCCGTCAGTTTTTCATCTGCTGAAGCTTGTTCAGATCCAAAATCACAATCTGGCTGCCTTTTTTCTCAATCAAACCTTCGTCTTTAAAATCACCTAAAGTGCGGCTTACCGTTTCGGAAGCCATTCCGGCCATAGCAGCTAGATCTTCGCGCGATACTTTTATGTTGATTTCGGACCCAAGATTTTTTGCCGATAAACGAAGCAACACTTCAGCCATTCTTTTTCGTACCGAATGATAAGCCAGTTGCAGCAATTGTTCTTCTTTATCACGCAGATTGTTGGCCAGTATTCTAATAAACTGCCGTCCAACATCCGGATATTTGTTCAGCAAATCTTCCACCAGATTTTTAGGAAGCAGACAAAGCGCAGTATCTTCTAAAACTTCCGCCGTTTCGTAATTCGTACTGTTTAGTAGCAAAGCATGAATGCCGAAATATTCATCTGGCCCACAAATAGCAGTTAACAGTTCCCGGCCGTCTTCGCTCATTACAAAAGTTTTTATTTTGCCCGAAAGCACTAAATAAATACCGGAAACTGCATCACCATTATAATAAATAACCTGTTTCTTTTTTACCTGCCGGATTTTTCGTTCGGCAAACAGTTTTTTCAGTTCTGATAAACCGTCGGTATGGTTAACCAAGCTGCTCAAATTTTCTAATGATTTACTGTAAAAAGCCTGTTGTTTTTCTTTCTTTTTTAAGCGGCTTTCGATCGCATTCATCAGTTCCACATCATCAAAAGGTTTGGTGAGATAGTCATCGGCACCCATTTCCATTCCTTTCCGCATATCCGGCCGTTCGGCTTTTGCAGTGAGGAAAATAAATGGAATAGCAGCCGTTTCCGGATTTTTGTTCAACATAAACAATACACCGTAACCATCCAGTTCGGGCATCATAATATCGCATAAAATCAAATCCGGATGGTGCTGCTGCGCCAGTTCTACACCTATTTTGCCGTTATCCGCTGTTAAAACTTCGTATTCAGCCAGTTCTAAAATTTCTGCCGTGCTTTCCCTAATGTCTTCATTATCTTCAATCAACAGAATACTTGTTTTTTTCATTAGGATAAATTTTTGTTTGGAGAAGATATCGGTTCGGTTGGCATACTGTTTTTACCACCTAAAAATGAGAGCATAAACTGCGTTCCTTTATTCTGTGTACTTTCAAAATCAACTTTTCCGTTCATCAATCCAACGTAGCGTTGTACAATGTTTAAGCCCAAACCAGTGCCAGAAATATTACCTGTGTTATGCGCGCGGAAAAACGGCTGGAACAAATGTTTCTGGTCTACTTCCGGTATGCCAATCCCATTATCTTTTATCGTAATGCGGTAGCCAGCAGCCATGATTTCTGTATTGTATTCGATCAGCGTGTTTTCGCCGGAATATTTAATAGCATTGGAAATCAGGTTAATGATACAATTTTTAAGTAGATTTTGGTCTGATGTTACTTCACTTTTATCACCTGTATGCTGGTAAATGATGTTCTGGTTCTGCTTGGCAATCAGCTGCATTTCTTCGGTGATTTCTTCCGAGAATTTTACCAGATCAAAAGAAGTAGTATTCAATTCCACTTTTCCGGCTTCCAGCCTTTCAAGCGATAAAAAATCATTCAAGATATTGGTTAAGTTGCCAACCGCATTTTTAATTTTATTAACGTGCTTGGTAATGTTGGCATTGCTCATCGGCTGCGCATATTTTTCGATCAGCGAAGCCGAAAGCTGCACCGAACTCAATGGCGTTCTAAATTCGTGCGATGCCATCGATACAAACCTCGTTTTCAGCTGGTTCAGTTCTTTTTCTTTTTCCAGTGATATGCTCACTTCTTCTTTGGCCTGTTCCAATTCGGTCACTGTTTTAACTAAATCCTGCGTGCGTTCTTTAATTTTTTCTTCCAGTGATTCGGTATAAGTTATTAGCTTTTCCTCTGCTTGTTTCTGTCCGGATAAATCATGGATAAAACCAGTATAAATTTTACGGTCTTCGTACTGTACTTCGCTCACGGCCAGCCGGAAGGGAAAAGTTGTACTATCTTTTCTCAAGCCCGAAACTTCACGTCCGATACCGATAATATGCTGTTCACCGGTGCGTTGATAACGCCTAATATAATGATCGTGCTGGCTTTTATCCGGTTGTGGCATCAGCATAGCAATGTTCTTTCCAGCCACTTCTTCTATTTTATATCCAAAAAGATTGAGAGCTGCCGGGTTCATGGTTTCTATCTTTCCACGGCTATCAATAGTGATGATACCATCAATAGCGTTTTCGATAATGGCATTTAATAACCGGGCATTTTCCATAAAAAAGTGTGTCCTGCAAACATAAATGTTTACGGCTATAACAGAAAGGTACTGTTTATACTGAATAAAAAAAGCGACTATTTTTGAGTCGCTTTTCCAATTTGTTTATCTTAAGTAAATGCTATATCAGTACGTAAGCTACCATTGCTGCATGTAAAAACAAGCTGATTGAGAAGACTAAAAGTGTACTGCGAATGCCAGAACCGCCCATATTGGCAATTATGCTGGTAAAAAAACAGATCAGGCTGGTGGCCATAAATAATGCGGCAGGTCCGTTAAAAAAGAACACCAAAGCCCAAGCCATCGGAATCAGTACAATTCCGTGAATCATTAGCGAAATTAAGAACCACAAAGTGTGGTTTGCTTTTTGGCTATCAGCAAAAGTGTTGTATTTTTTGGTGATAAAAGAAGCATCAAAAGAAGTATGTTCAGGTGTGATCCAAGGTGCAAGTACGGTTGTTTTTAAAGTTGCCATGATTGAAATATTTTTTATTTATGATTCGTTTTTATTTTCTGATACAAATTTGCAGCAGATTTGGCAAAGTGGGAATGACGGTTATCAAAGTAAAAAATGATTGAAATCACTTTTTTTAATTTTCAGAAAAATGGAAGATTAAATATTTTCTCTTTATTTTAATAATGAGCTGAATCATTAACTTCAACTGTTAAGTCATCATTTTAAACCATTTTTTCTCAACGCACCTTTGGCATCTTGGAGTTATCTTATGGTATCAATCGGTAGCGCATCCTTATCAGAAAGTGGAAAACCGATCCTGGCATTATCATCCGAAACAAATAAAACCATTTCGCCTATCAATCATTTCTGATGCTTCTTTTAGCAGACAAAAATGTTAAGGTTTTTATATTATTTGTTGTGTTTCAAAATTGGATATACTATAACAAATAAGTTATTTTGAAGCTATTTTTCAGCTTAAAACACAACTTTTATAAATACAAAAAAAGCATTGTTAAATTAACAATGCTTTTTTTACAAGATAAAAACGTAAAACCTAACTTAGATTACGCTAACTTTAATCATGTTGGTTCTGCCTTTTTTCTCCATTGGGATTGCAGCTGTATTAATTACAATATCACCATCCTCTACCAAATTCTGAGTCTTCAAAATATCATTGATTTCCCGAATAGTTTCATCAGTAGAATTAGAATCAAATTTATCATAATAGAAACCTCTCACGCCCCACAACAAACTTAAAGTTCTAAGCAGATGACGGTTTCTGGTAAAAATAAAAGTATTTGCTTTTGGCCGATGACTTGAAATTTCAAACGCAGTATAACCGGACGAAGTCATGGTTACAATTCCGATTGCATTAGTTTGTCCGGCTAAATAAACAGCTGAACTGCAAACTGCATCAGACAAAACAGTAGATGAATTTTCATTCACCGGTTTTGGTGTATGAAAAGGATAACCAAATTCTTCTACATTTTTAATAATCTTCTGCATTGTTTCAATCACAATTACTGGAAACTCTCCTACTGAAGTTTCTCCGCTAAGCATCACGGCGTCAGCTCCATCCAATACAGAATTGGCTACGTCATTTACTTCTGCACGCGTTGGACGTGGCGTGGTAATCATACTTTCCAGCATTTGTGTTGCTACAATTACCGGTTTAGAAGCAGCACGACATTTTTTAGCGATCATTTTTTGCAACAACGGAACTTGTTCCATCGGCATTTCTACACCTAAATCTCCGCGGGCAACCATTACGCCGTCTGTAGCTTCAATAATCGCATCAATATGTTCTATCGCTTCCGGTTTTTCTATTTTGGCAATTACACGTGCTGTTTTGCCGCTTCTAGCAATAATACGTTTTAGATCAACAATATCTAGTTCTGTACGAACAAAAGATAAACCAATCCATTCTACATCATTTTTTAATGCAAAATCAAGGTTAAATAAATCTTCCTCGGTTAAACTTGGAATAGAAACTTTAGTGTTTGGTAAATTAACACCTTTACGTGAAGTTAAAATACCACCGTGCATTACTTCGCAAACAACAGTGTCTTTATTATTGGTTTCTTTAACACGCATTTGCAGCTTGCCATCATCCAGTAAAATAATTTCTCCAGCAATTACATCTTTCGGAAAGCTTGCATAAGTAATGTAAATTTGGTTTTCATCTCCTACACATTCATTGGTTGTGATGTTGATTGTTGTACCGTTAATCAATTGAATGCCGCCTTCTTTAACCATACCAATCCTGATTTTAGGGCCTTGCAAATCAGCAAGAATACCAACATTCAGTTTATATTGCTCATTAATTTCGCGAATATTATCGATTGCAATTTGATGATCTGCCTGCTTTCCGTGAGAAAAATTAAGTCTGCAAACGTTTACACCAGCCCGGATTAGAGATAACAACATCTCTTTTTGCGAGGAAACTGGCCCAAGCGTGGCAACTATCTTAGTTCTTTTATGCGCGATTTTCATGTATGGTAAATAATGTTTAAATTTTGTAGAGCTTCTTTTATACGAGCAAAATTAGTGTAATTTTTACACTAAGCGAAATGGTTTAAAATAACAGGTTTTCGTTTGATTTAATATATAATGGATTAACCTGCGTTACTGCTTCAATGTTTTCGATATGTGCTAATCGTGATAATACATCACTTAAATCCTCATCATCAAAATGATTTTTAATGAGCATAAAATAATTAATGTTTCCCATTTCCGGAATAAGGTAACCAGCAGCACCTTGGTTAGCTATCAAATAAAATTCGGTTTCCGAAGCTTCAATTTTAAAAAAATATTGCGAAAACTGAAACGCTTCATTGCCAGCAAATAAATTTAAATGATAATCGCCCACTTTTCTAAAGTTCATATTCAGTTCTTTATTAATGTGGTAACATAATCTGTAATCTCGTAAATAGGAAGTAATAGCAATTAAAATAAAGTCAAGATCCAACTCAAAACTTAGTATCTTTCTGTTCAAGTCTGTAGGTTATAAAATATTAATCTAAAGTACAAATCAAACTATTAATAACTTTACCTTATCACAATTTTATCAAATATATTTAAATTGAATAGACCATAAAACTGCCTTAAAAGAAGTATTATTTCCCCTGTATAATTAACCTTAGCTAATTTCTATGTTAGGTTTGATATTTGATTTAATTTATTTTTCTTTGCACAGATTTATTTAACCATAAAAATTAAGACTATGTCTGATATCGCTTCTAGAGTAAAAGCAATTATCGTAGAAAAATTAGGTGTTGACGAGAACGAAGTTACACCAGAAGCAAGTTTCACCAATGATTTAGGTGCAGATTCTTTAGATACTGTAGAATTGATCATGGAATTTGAAAAAGAATTCAATGTTGCTATTCCTGACGATCAGGCAGAAAACATCGGCACAGTAGGACAAGCAATTGCTTATCTGGAAAAAAACGTTAAATAATAACGCTTTTTACTAATTAAATGGAGTTAAAAAGAGTAGTTGTAACAGGTCTTGGTGCACTTACTCCAATTGGCAATAATGTTCCGGATTACTGGGATGCTTTGCTTACTGGAGTAAGTGGTGCCAACTTCATCAAGAGCTTTGATACCACAAAATTCAAAACTAAGTTTGCGTGTGAGGTAAAAAACTTTTCTGCTGAAGAACGATTCGGTAAAAAAGAAGCCCGCAAAATGGATCCTTTTGTCCATTATGCAATGGTTGCAGCAGATGAAGCTGTATTGGATGCCGGTTTGGATTTTCCGAATTTGGATACTAACCGTATTGGTGTAATCTGGGGCGCAGGAATTGGTGGTTTAAAAACGTTTATGGATGAAGTATCTAACTTTGCAAAGGGTGATGGTACGCCCCGTTACAATCCTTATTTTATTCCAAAAATGATTCTGGATATTGCACCAGGCCATATTTCTATTAAGTATGGTTTGCGCGGCCCAAATTTTTCTACCGTCTCTGCCTGTGCTTCTGGCACAAATGCGCTGATTGATTCCTTCAATTACATTCGCTTAGGAACGGCAGATGTTATTATTTCTGGTGGTTCCGAAGCAATTATCAACGAAGCAGGTATGGGCGGCTTTAATGCTATGCACGCGCTATCTACTCGTAATGATGATCCTGCAACTGCCTCCCGCCCTTTTGATAAAGACCGAGACGGTTTTGTAGCAGGTGAAGGTGCCGGTGCTGTCATTTTAGAAAGTTTGGAACACGCCAAAGCACGTGGTGCAAAAATTTATGCTGAAATGATCGGCGGAGGTATGAGTGCCGATGCAAATCATATTACTGCTCCTCATCCAGAAGGTTTGGGCGCACGTTTGGTAATGACTAACGCTTTACGTGATGCAGGCTTGACTACCAATGACATAGATTACATCAACGTTCACGGAACATCTACACCTCTGGGTGATATTAGTGAAACAAAAGCTATTGTAAGTTTATTTGGAGAGAACGCTTATAAACTAAATATCAGCTCTACCAAATCCATGACAGGCCATTTGTTGGGTGCTGCTGGTGCTATTGAAGCTATCGCTTCTGTTCTTGCTGTAAAAAACGACATTATCCCGCCTACTATTAATCATTTTACAGATGATCCGGAGTTTGATCCTCAGTTAAACTTCACTTTCAATAAAGCACAAAAACGCCTGGTTCGTACTGCACAAAGTAATACTTTTGGCTTTGGTGGTCATAATGCTTCTGTAATTTTCAAAAAATACGAAGAATAGTATTGAATGCCAATTTTACGGTTTTACAAGCTTTACTTATCTCCCAACAGAAAATACGTTAAGCTGTTAAAAAACTTATTGGGCTTTGTGCCAAACAACTTGATGTTGTATCGCTTGGCTTTTAGGCATAAATCTGTTGCACAAGTTGTAAAAAAAGGCATTAAAAACAGCAACGAAAGATTAGAATTTCTGGGTGATGCAGTTTTAGGTTCTGTTGTAGCAGAAGTTCTTTTTAAAATGTATCCTTATGAAGATGAAGGCTTTTTAACAGAATTACGCTCGAAAATAGTAAGTCGCATCAACCTAAACCAATTGGGCTACAAGCTAGGTTTCGAACAATTGGTGGAATTTGATAAACGTGTTATCAATACCAGCCGCCAAAGTTCTCTGTTGGGCGATGCTTTTGAAGCTTTAGTTGGTGCCGTTTACCTGGATAAAGGTTATAATTTCACCAAAGATTTTTTAATCAACCGAATTATTAAATCGCACATTGATATCCATAAACTCGAAAATACAGAAACCAATTTTAAAAGTAAACTGATTGAATGGTGCCAGCGGCATAGCAAAGATGTTACTTTTGAATTAACCACCAATCAATTAGGCGAAAGTTCTAAACTATTTACTGTTCAGGCTAATATTGATGGCGAAGTATTAGGCAGCGGCAAAGAATTCAACAAAAAAACGGCAGAAAAACTGGCAGCAGAAAAAGCTTGTGAAGCATTAGGAATTTAAAAGGTATTGATTTTGTTGTTATTTAGACCGAAAGGAAAAATCTTATTTCAACAAAACCCAATTTTTAGCTGGTAAAAGAAGCTTTAGGTAAATTGCTTTCAACAAAATTTCTCTCGGTGGTCGAAATAACAACGAGTTAATCGAATTAATAGATACTTCTTTTAATACAACTTTTTTAGTGGCGGCGGAGATTTTCCATCTTTTAATTGTTTGGCAGAAGTTTTAACATAATTGATGAGATCGTACTCATTCCAACGTGCAAGCTGATCATAAGACGGCCGATAAATATCCATAAACACATCCACTTGCCCATCCGTCAAATCCGTATTTCCCTTAACTACCGCTTTGTTAAAGCGTTTATCAATATTAATCTGCTCCGTTTCCGTTTTTGAAAATGCCTGGAAGCGTCTAGCCTGCCCCGGAGTTTTACCAAAAAGTTCGTATAAACCGGTAATTGGCGAAGCTATAGCAGCAAGCACAGGCGGCTTACCGTTATAAAAACTGCCCTGCCCGTGGTATTGCCGCATCGCTTCGTCCAGTTCCTGCTTTTTGTTCTGGCCAACAATGCGTACTTCATTCAATTGAATCACTTGCGAAAGCTGTATTATTGCATCTTTCTGATTTTCAACTACATAATAGTTATCAGAATAGTCTTTTTTAAATATTTTCAGCGTATCGCCTAAAGTGGTTTTAATGCTAAATGCACCGTTATAATCTGTTCCAACAGTCAGCTTATTTTTTAGGTTTAAAATAAGTGCATTGGCTACCCGGAAATCACTTTGTTTTTGAAAGATAACGCCTTTCAGCAAAAAATCCTGCGCAAACACGCAAGAAGTATTGCAGATCACAGAAACCACGATCAGCAGAAAAATAGAAAAAACAGGTTTGGTCATCGCTACAAATTTACTAAAAGCAAAAATGTAGTAGTGTTAAACTTTGTTAAACACCAATTTTAAGTTGATAAAAACAGTATCACGATCCTTTCAGGCGAAGCTTCCTTTCAGCTTTAGTCATACTTATAAATTTTTATCTTTGCAGATGATTAAATCCATGACCGGCTTCGGCCTGATCAGCCAGGATCTGGGCAACGCAAAATGTACAGTCGAAATCAAATCGCTGAACAGCAAGTTTCTGGAGCTATCCATCAAACTTCCCCGCGCTTTTGCTGATAAAGAATTTGAACTGCGCAATGAATGCAGCCGCCTGATTGAGCGCGGCAAAGTAAACCTCAACGTCAATATAGAGCAAAACGAAGCTAAAACGGCAGCTTTGGGCATCGACGTAAATTTGTTGCAGCAATATTTAGAGCAGCTAAAAGAAGTATCGGTCAAAACAGATCAACCGGCAAATAACTTGCTGCAATTGGCTTTGGGTTTGCCGGATGTGATGAAATATCAGGAAGAAAAAGCATCCGAAGATGAGTGGAAAACGATAGCGCAATTGTTTAAAAAAGCGGTTGATGCTTTCCAGCAGTTTCGTTTGGATGAAGGAAACGTACTGGAAAACGATCTGAAATTACGCATCAGCATTATTCTGGAGAATTTATCCAAAGTAGAAACAGAAGAACCGGTACGAATTATCACCATTCAAGATCGTTTAAATCACTTTTTAAGTGAAGCTGTTGGCCGGGAAAATATCGACCAAAACCGCTTTGAGCAGGAGTTGATTTATTATATTGATAAGTTAGATATTACGGAAGAAAAAATCCGCTTAAAAACACATTGCGATTATTTTCTGGAAACGCTAAAAAATCCGGATGCAAACGGCAAGAAGTTAGGTTTTATTGCGCAGGAAATTGGCCGCGAAGTAAATACGCTGGGTTCTAAGGCCAATAATGCCATTATACAAAAATTGGTTGTGGGCATGAAAGAAGAACTGGAAAAGATTAAAGAACAATTGCTGAACGTTTTGTAGCATTAGCCTTCTGCAATCAGCTTTGAGCCATCAACAATCAACCAAAAACCATGAACTTTCTGCTATGAACCAAAACGGTAAACTCATCATCTTTTCTGCACCTTCCGGAGCTGGCAAAACAACAATTGTACATCATTTATTAGGTAAATTTCCTGATCTAGAATTTTCTATCTCCGCCACTACGCGCCAGCCGCGCGGAGATGAGCAGCACGGAAAGGATTATTATTTTATTTCTCAAACCGATTTTTTGCACCGCATTGCCCAAAAAGAATTTGTAGAGTTTGAAGAAGTTTATTCGGGTACTTTTTATGGAACTTTGCGAAAAGAAATTGAACGTATCTGGAATAACGGTAAACATGTTATTTTTGATATTGATGTAATTGGCGGCTTACATTTAAAACGAAAATATGACGGCAAAGCTTTGGCAATTTTTGTACAGCCGCCTTCATTAGAAGTTTTGATTGAAAGATTGAGCGGTCGCGGAACAGACAGCGAAGAAAAACTACAGGAACGCTACGCAAAAGCTGAAAAAGAACTGGCTTATGCGCCGCAGTTTGATGTTATTTTGAAAAACCACGAGCTTGACGTAGCTTGTGAAGAAGCTGAAAAGATGGTTGCAGATTTTATCGGACAATAATTTTATTCTTATAAAAGAAGCATGAAGATTGGTTTATTTTTCGGTTCTTTTAACCCAATACATACCGGCCATTTGATTATTGCCAATTACATGGCTAATCATACCGATCTGGACAAGGTTTGGCTGGTGGTTTCTCCGCATAATCCTTTAAAAAAAGCCGGTGATCTGATCAATACTTATGATCGTTTGGAGATGGCCAAACTGGCAACTGAAACTGCTGAAAACATCGAAATCAGCGATATCGAACTAAAACTGCCGCGTCCCTCCTACACCATTGATACGTTAACACATCTGCACGAAAAATTCCCCAATCATCAGTTTGTGCTGATTATGGGTGCTGATAATCTAAATTCGTTGCACAAATGGAAAAACTACGAAATTTTGCTGCGCGATTATTCCGTTTATGTTTATCCGCGACCGGGTTTTGAAAATACTTCGTTTAGCAGCCATTCTTCGGTAACAATAACAGATACGCCACTGATGGAAATTTCTTCTACGTTTATCCGTAAAGCCATCGCCCAAAAAAAGAATGTACACTATTTTTTGCAGGATAACGTACTGAATTTTATAGATAGCAAAAACTTGTACCGGTAATTTTATCTATTAAAAGAAGCATATTGTCATGTCGAAACGGAGTGAGAAATCTTACTTCAACAATAAAATCTTTTTTGAAGAAGATTCTCCTGTCACAGGAGTGACAAAGTGAAAAACTCTTATCGAACCTTTATCTTTACGTTGTGAGCGAGAAAACCATTCTAAAATTGCAATTACCAACCGACCCAAACTGGGTAACTAACGTGGTGCAAAGCAATATTGAAGAAATATTGATTGATCATGCTTTTTGTGAGCAAAAGGCAGCAAGCAATGCGATTACACTGATCGTTCAAAATCCAAACTTATCTGATTTAGTGCAGGAAATGGTGCAACTGGCACAAGAAGAACTCGATCATTTTAAACGTGTACATGATTTGATTTTGCAACGCGGTTTTGTTTTAGGCAGAGAACGAAAAGATAATTATGTAAACGAACTAGCCAAATTTATCATTAAAGGTGGCGGTCGCGAAACTCAATTAATTGATCGGTTACTGTTTTCGGCAATGATTGAAGCGCGTAGTTGCGAACGTTTTAAAGTAATGTCCGAGCATATCAACGATGCCGAACTGGCCGCCTTTTACCACGAATTAATGGTGAGTGAAGCCACGCATTACACCATGTTTATTCGTTTGGCCAGAAAATATGCGGTTACTATTAATGTAGAAAGCCGTTGGAAAAGTTTTCTGGAATATGAAGCGCAAGTAGTGCAGAATTATGGCAAAAGCGAAACGATTCATGGGTAAATTGATACTTCTTTTATACTCGATTTTTGTTTGCTTTGATGCAACCGACAACTTTCGCCAGGTAATCATCAATTAAATCAACATGGATCGTATCGTTTAAATAACCAATATACATATCCGGACGAACAATGATGGCTTTATGCTGATTTTCTTTCAGCTCAAAACAATCAAAAACCATTTTATTTTTTGCAGAAAAAGGCAGGTAAAAAAAGTTTAATTGCTGCGGATAATTTTGTGTAATCCACCGCGCCAAATTAAACAAATCATGCTCTTTTAATTTCCCTAAAGCAATTAAGGTGAAACCGGGCTTGCTGCACCAAGCGTGCAAATCGGTTTCGTGTTGCTTTTTTTCATCAAAAATTTTAATGAATGGCAATCGGTCTCCGGCTTTGATATTTGCTGCTTTACTTAAATTGAGGTTGATTTTACTCTCGCGATAGTCAATCCCAATTTGCGAAATCGTTTTAAAACCAAATTCCCGGAAACTTTCCTTCTGCCACAAAAACTGAATTAATTTGGGGAAAATCTGATTTCTAAAGAATTGGTTCAACCAGTTTTGAGAATTAATCAGGTTGAAAAACCGATCCGTAGTTTGCAGTAATTTCTGCGCAACTGGCATCCGTTCCTCCGCATAACTGTTTAAAACGGAAGGCTGCAATTTTTGGTTAATTACGCCCGCCAGTTTCCAGGCCAAATTGTAAGCATCCTGCAAACCCGTGTTCATACCTTGTCCGCCAGCTGGCGAATGAATGTGCGCCGCATCTCCAACCAAAAAGCTTCTTTTATCCCTGAAATTTTCGGCCATGCGATGATGCAATTTGTAAACCGAAAAGGCATAACATTTTTCAACTGCTAAATGCTTCGGTAAAGATTTTAACAAATCAGCTTCCACTTCCTTAAAATCAACATTTTCCCGATCAGCAAAAACTTTTGGTAACGTAGCCACCACACGAAAACGGTTTATACCCTTCATCGGAAAAAGGCCAGTAAAAGAAGTATTGCCCAAACGCAGCGTAATCTGATGATCTGCAAAATCCTGATCAAACGCCACATCTGCCAAATAAAAACGATTGGCATAAGCATCGCCTTTAAAATTGATTTGTAATTGTTTGCGAACGGCACTGTGCGCGCCATCTGCGCCAACCAGCCAATCCGCAGTAATCATGCTGCTTTTATCATCACTTTTTAGGAACGCTTTTACCTGGTTTTCTTCCTGCAAAAGATTTTCTAAGCTCGTATTCCAATAAACTGGACAACAATTTTGGGTGAGAAAACCAAGCAGCAAACGTTCGTTTTTATTTTGTTCGAGCAGATGCACAAATGGAAAAAGTGTACTGTTTTTACCGATGTTTTTTAAGGATAGATTGACCAGTTCTCCTTCATCATTTTGTATGGAAACGCTTTCTGCCTGCATTCCTTCCTGCAAAGCCTGATCTGCTAAACCCATCTGCCGGTAAATTTCCAGAGAACGCGCCTGTAAAGCCAACGCACGTGATTGATCCGTCGGACCTTTTTTACTGTCGATAATTACAGGCTGAACGCCATAACGCAGCAGTTGCGCGGCCATCATCAAACCGGAAGGCCCGGCTCCGATAATTATAACAGGATAATGGCCTTCGGTAGCAAGCATTTTTTAGGAACGGTACAACAAAAAAATTGTTGGTTTTTTGTGCAGATCAGGTTGCTGGTTTTTCCATTCGGCAATGGTTTTGGTGGAAATCATTTCATCTTCCATAGTTAAATTAACGGCAATGCACAAAAGCGTTTTTACATGCGCACTCCGCAACACTTCTTCCAGCAAGGAGTTGTTGCGGAAAGGTGCTTCCATAAAAATTTGCGTTTGCTGGTTGCTGGCCGAAAATGCCTCCAGCTCTTTAATTTTGCGCGAACGTTCCACCTTATCAATCGGCAAATAACCATGAAAAGCAAAACGCTGTCCATCAAAACCGGAAGCCATTAAAGCCAGTAAAATCGCACTCGGCCCAACTAA
The DNA here is from genome assembly GCA_050955045.1 of Janthinobacterium lividum. Lineage (GTDB taxonomy): Bacteria > Bacteroidota > Bacteroidia > Sphingobacteriales > Sphingobacteriaceae > Mucilaginibacter_A. Next base: position 13,695 of record JBPBQV010000022.1, read on the forward strand.
CGGAACTACTTTTATGCCTCTTTTATGCGCTTCGGCTACGATATCTGCGCCCGGATCGGCAACGCCTGGGCAACCAGCTTCGCTCATCAAGCCAACATCTTTTCCGGCTTCTAATCCGCCAAAAAAATAAGATAAACTGCCACCGCGCTGATGTTTACCGTAATCATGCAGCGTTAAATCATTCTGCGGCGTTTTTAAACCTGCTTCTTTTAAAAATTTACGTGCAGTTTTTTCGTTTTCAACAATATATTCGTTGATATAGTTAATCTTTTCCTTTAAAAAAGGCGTAAAAGATTTCAAACCGGCTTCATCAGCCAGTGGTACAGGAATTAAAAACAAGGTTCCTTTAGTCATCAATACAAAAATGTGATTTTTTATTTAAATTTAGTTTTGAAAGGAGCAATAAATGAAAGCGTTAGGTATCAATTGGTTTATTGAAGGCTCGATTGATTTTGAGCACAAGAAATATGTTTTGCTGGCTTATCTGCAGAATATTAACAAGCATTTTCGCAGCAGTCAGTTATATCCTGATTTGGGCGATCTGATTTTCCATTACAACAACCTGCTTCATTTTAAAAATACTAAAGTTTTGATGCAGCAAAACTTTCCGCAGCGGTTAACTAAAGCTGATTTTGATGCGCTGAAACTAACTTACCAGAAAATGGTGCAGGATGATTATGTGATGCAGGAGATAGAGCAAATTATCACCTTTTCTTTAGAAAAAATGAACCCGGCATTGCAGCAGGGAAAAGAAATTTACGATTTTGTAGAAACGCGTTTACTGATTGATCCGGTTGGCGTTTTGCCGCTGATCGCAGATTTTGGTTATCTTTTTATCCGCAACGGCGACGAAAAAGGCTTGCATGTTTACGAATACAATATCACTGTTTTTGAGGGAAAAGACGATCAGTTTCGCGGCATCAGCACGACATATATTGCCAATTACAGTTTAAGCTTTGTGCATACACCGGAATCGATCAAAATTGATTTGATCAACAACCGAAAGCAACTGCCCAATCCGGCTGTTTACCAGGTTGCTTGTGATATTAATTTTCCGCTGGAACAAACTTTATTGCCGGTTGCTAAAAGGAGTTTGGTAAAATATATTAGTAAGGCCGCTTAATTTTAGTTTATGCTGATGCTGTTTTTATCGGCATAAAATTAGCGCGCTGTCATTCCGACGATAGGAGGAATCTTCTTCAAAATAAATTATTTGTTGAAAGAAGATCTCTCCCTGTGGTCGAGATGACAGAACGATAACTCAACATTAATAATTAACTTTATTTCAACCGGGAAAGCGCAGCTTCAATTCTTGGCAACATTTCTTCAATTTCTGTAGCTGTGCTTGCGCCGAGTGATGCACGAAACCAGTTTACAGAATGATCTGTACCAAAAGCAGCAAATGGAACTAATGCTACCTGTGCTTCTTTTATCAGGTAAAAATTAATATCTGCTGAGGTTTCGAGCACTTTTCCTTCGGGTGTGGTTTTGCCGGAATAATCTACTTTTAAAGTTAAATAAATAGCGCCCATCGGTGTAATGGCATCTACAGCAAAACCTTTTTCTTTTAAACTGATAAAACCTCGGTATAAAGTTTCTAAGCTTTTTTGAATATTGTGTCGGAAAGTGGTGAGATATGATTCAACAGCAGCATCTTCCTGCAAAAATTTAGCCATCGCAACCTGCTCCGGTTTTGGCGACCATGCGCCCATATGGCCAATAACAGCCTTCATGTAATTGATGATCGTGGCCGGACCAAATCCCCAGCCAACCCGAACGCCGGTTGCTGCAAAACATTTGGAACTTCCGTCTACAAAAACAACATAATCACGCAATTCCGGACGTAAAGAAACCGGATTGAAATGTTCATGTTCGCCAAAAGTTAACTGCGAATAAATCTGATCGTACAAAATGTACAACGGTTTTTCGCTTTCGCTACGGCTTTTGTTTTCTGCAATCACCAAATCACAAATTGCTTCCAAATCTTCTTTAGCAAACATGGTTCCGGTTGGATTGAGCGGAGAACATAAAGAAAGCAGCGCAGCGCCTTTTATATATGGACGCAATTCATCTGCCGTTGGCATAAAGTTATTTTCGGGTTGCGTTGGTACGATAACCGCTTCTGCGCGCAGCAAATCGCAATAATGGTTATTGTTCCAGGATGGCGCAGGGAAAACTACTTTATCGCCTTCATCTACCAAGGCCAAAAAGATAGCATAAATAAGCGGACGGGAACCGCCGGAAATGATAATTTCGTTGGTGCCGTAATCCAAACCAAAGCTTGATTTTAAAAACTTTGAAACACTTTCACGCAGCTCCAAAACGCCATCTGCAGGCGGATAATTGGTTTGATGCGCTTCGTAAGCTTTGATAATCAATTGCTGCAACTCTTCAGGAATCGGAAAAATATTAGAATCAAAATCACCAATTGTTAGATTGGCAATTTGCTCGCCTTGCTTTTTCAGTTCATTAATTTCGCCAGCAATTTTTATAATCTCAGAACCATGAAGGTTTTGAGCGAGGTTGGAAACTTGCATTTTTATATTGTTTTAAAGGCGGTAAAGATATGAGTTTGATTTTTAGGTGATAAAAGAAGTATTAGTTATAATTTAAAATACTTCTTTTATCACCTAAAAATCTGTACCTAATACTTTGTAATAAAACATTTTCCAGTATCTTTGCAGTCCCGAAAATTACGGGGAAAACAAACTGTTTAATTAATTTAATACAAAGCAAGTGAATACGTTAAGTTACAAAACTGTCTCTGCCAATAAAAAAACCGTTAATAAAGAATGGGTTGTTATTGACGCACAAGGAGAGATTTTGGGGCGCTTGTCTTCTAAGATCGCTATGGTGATCAGAGGAAAACACAAGCCAGGTTTCACCCCAAACGTAGACTGCGGAGATAATGTAATTGTTATCAATGCAGACAAGGTAAAATTGACCGGAAACAAATTCAGTGAAAAAGAATATGTTTCTTATACTGGTTATCCAGGTGGTCAAAAATTCATTTCTCCTAAGGAGTTAATGGCAAAACATCCAACGCGCGTGGTTGAAAAAGCGGTGCGTGGTATGTTACCTAAAACACGTTTGGGCAAAGCCTTATTTGGTAATTTGCATGTTTATGCAGGTACTGAGCATCCGCATGAAGCACAAACCCCTAAAACTATTACACTTTAATTTTTAAAGGAGAAAAAGAATGTCAGTTACCAACACATCCGGCAGGAGAAAAACTGCAGTTGCCCGCATTTACTTGCAAGAAGGCAACGGAGCCATCATTGTGAATGGCAAAGATTACAAAGAGTATTTCCCAACATTACCATTACAATATGTGGTTACTCAATCATTGGAAGTTTCTGGTTCTACCGGAAAATTTGATGTAAAAGTTAATGTAGCAGGCGGCGGTGTTAACGGACAGGCTGGGGCCGTTCGTTTAGCAATTGCTAAAGCTATTGTTGAATTAGATGCAGAGAAAAAACCTGCTTTAAGCGCAAAAGGTTTGATGACACGTGATGACCGTATGGTTGAGCGTAAAAAACCAGGTCGTAAGAAAGCACGTCGTAAATTCCAGTTCAGTAAACGTTAATTTTTTAAGGAGGACAACACAATGGCAAGAACAACATATCAGGATTTACTGGATGCAGGTGTACACTTTGGTCACCTTACCCGCAAATGGGATCCGAAAATGTCTCAGTACATTTTCATGGAACGTAATGGTATCCACATTATCGATCTAAATAAAACATTAAGCAAAGTTGATGAAGCTGCTGCTGCAATCAAGCAAATAGTAAAATCAGGCCGTAAAGTATTATTTGTTGCTACTAAAAAGCAAGGAAAAGATTTAGTTGCTGATTTTGCAAAATCTGTAAACATGCCTTTCGTAACCGAACGTTGGTTAGGTGGTATGTTAACCAACTTTCAAACTGTTCGTAAGTCAATCAAAAAGATGTCTAACATTGATAAGATGACTAAAGACGGTACTTACACTATTCTTTCTAAAAAGGAAAGATTGATGATCCAGCGTGAGCGTATCAAATTGGAATCACTTTTAGGTGGTATCGCTGATTTGAACCGTTTACCAGCTGCTTTATTTTTAGTTGATGTTAAGAAAGAGCATATTGCTGTTTCTGAAGCATTAAAATTAAGCATTCCTACGTTTGCTATGGTGGATACCAATTCTGATCCATCAAACATCGATTTCCCTATTCCGGCAAATGATGATGCAACTAAATCTATCTCTTTAATCTGTGGTATCATTACTAAAGCAATTGAAGAAGGTTTGGATGAACGTAAACGCGATAAAGAAGACGAAGCTGAAAAAGAAGCTGCTGCTGCAAAAGCAAAAGCTGATACGCCTCAACCGGATGCTGCAGTTGCTGAAGGTACACGTCGTAGAAGAGCTGCTGCCGAAACTGAAGCACCTGCTAACGCTATTGATAGCACAGGTACTGAAGGACATGGAGCTGCTTAATTGTCTTTTTCATAAAAGAAAAACAATAATTTAAATTTTTCGGGTTGTGAATTTAAGGTTGAATAAAACTTATAATTCACAACCCGAAATCAAATATTAACTGTTGTAATTGAGTTCTTATTCAGTTCATTTTTACAACTTATTAAATTAAAAAGATATGTCAACAGTACAAATTACTGCGTCAGATGTAAATAAACTGCGTCAGCAAACCGGAGCCGGAATGATGGACTGCAAAAAAGCACTGACTGAAAGTAACGGTGATTTTGAAGCAGCAATAGATTACCTGCGTAAAAAAGGTGCTAAAGTTGCTGCAAGCCGTCAGGACCGCGAACTAAACGAAGGTGTAGTAATTGCACGCACAACTAATGATGGTACTCGTGGAGTTTTAATCGAACTAAACTGCGAAACTGATTTTGTAGCTAAAAATGCTGCTTTCATTGCTTTTGCAAACGAGATTGCCAACCGTGCGGTAGAAGAAAAACCAGCAGACATTGCAGCTTTAACCGCTTTAGGTGTAGATGTGGATAACAGCCGTTTAACTATTGGTGATGCAATTTTAGATCAAACCGGCAAAATCGGCGAAAAAATCAGCATTTCTAAATATGAAGTTTTGGAAGGCACACGTGTAGTTCCTTACATCCACGGAAATTTCCGTTTAGGTGTGTTAGTAGCTTTGAATGTTGTTGCTGAAGGTGTTGATGAAGCCGGAAAAGACGTAGCCATGCAAATTGCAGCTATGAACCCGGTTGCAATTGATAAAGGTGATGTTGATGCAACAACTATTCAACGTGAGCTGGATATTGCAAAAGAGCAAATTCGTGCAGAAGGAAAACCGGAAGAAATGGTTGAAAAAATTTCTCAGGGAAAACTAAACAAGTTTTACAAAGATTCTACTTTGCTAAACCAGGAGTTTGTAAAAGATTCATCCAAAACCATCACCCAGTTTTTAAACGGGGTTGAAAAAGGCCTAACCGTAACTGCTTTCAAAAGGGTTGCTTTAGGAGCAGCTTAATTATACTTCAAATCCCCGCTAAGCCAGCGGGGATTTTTTTTGTGCTTTTTTTATCGGTAAAATATGATCACTGCTTTTTATAATTTAAAACTGGTAACTAACGGAGCTATCTCCGAAGGAAAAATAGTTTTAGTTGAAAATGATTTAGTGCTCGATCTAATTGATCAAACTGATTTTTTTGCCGATAAAAACAGTATCAATTTAAATGGTGCTTACCTTGCTCCTGGTTTAATCGATTTGCAGATTTATGGAAGTGGCGGTTTTCTGTTTGGAGGGAATCCAACTGTTGCTGCTTTACTGCAAATGGAAACCGATTTGTTGCAGCAAGGCACAACTAGTTTTTTCGCAACGATTGCTACCAATACAGCTGCAATTGTAGAACAAGGAATTGAAGCCGCAAAAACATATCGTAAAAACAGCATCGGTAATTTTTTGGGTTTGCATCTGGAAGGCCCATTCCTCAACCCAAAAAGAAAAGGTGCACATCCGGAAAACCTGATTCGGAAAGCTTCGATACAAGAACTGAAACGTTGGTTTGACCTCGCCGAAGGAGAAATTAAAATGATGACCATTGCACCAGAATTGCAGGACGACGACGTGCTGGAATTTCTGGATCAGCAAAATATTATTCTTTCGGCTGGCCATAGCGATGCTTCTTTTAGTCAGGCAAATCATTTCTTAAAATCTCCCGTAAAAGCAGTAACGCATTTATACAATGCCATGCCGCAAATGCACCATCGTGAACCTGGTTTTATTCCGGCTATTTTTGAACAAAAACCTTTTACCAGTATCGTACCTGATGGAATTCATGTTTCCTATCCGATGATCCGCCTGGCAAAGCGTGAATTGGGCGATAAATTATTTTTGATTACAGATGCTGTAACAGAAACTATGGAAGGTGCGTATCAGCATCAGTTTAAAGAAAACCATTATGTAATGCCCAATGGAACTTTGTCTGGCACGGCTTTAACTATGCTAAAAGGCGTACAAAACTGCGTTCAATTTGCTGATATTACTGTTGCGGAAGCAATTAACATGGCTTCGCTTTATCCGGCGCAGTTGTTAAAAGATGAATCGAAAGGACAAATTAAAAAAGATTGCCGCGCAGATTTTATAGTGTTTGATGAAAATTTCCAGCACTTAAATACTGTTTTTAACGGCCAATTTTGATCAGATAAACCTCAACAAAAAAATAAAAATACTTATATTAAACTGACATGAAATACAAAAGAATCCTCCTGAAACTAAGCGGCGAATCCCTGATGGGCGACCGCCAGTATGGTATTGATAACAAGCGTGTTTTACAGTATGCAGAGGATATTAAAAGTGTATTTAATTCGGGAATTGAAATAGCGGTAGTTGTTGGAGGAGGAAATATTTTTCGTGGATTAAGTGCAGAAAAATCTGGGATGGAACGCGCACAAGCCGATTATATGGGCATGTTGGCAACAGTAATTAATTGTATGGCTTTACAAAGCGCGCTGGAAGGAATTGGCATAGAAACTCGTTTACAATCGGCCATAAAAATGGAACAGATTTGCGAACCGTATATCCGCCGCCGTGCGATGACTCATTTGGAAACCGGTCGCGTTGTAATTTTTGGTGCCGGAACCGGAAACCCATACTTTACTACCGATACGGCAGCTTCTTTGCGGGCAATCGAAATCAAGGCGGATGTGGTTTTAAAAGGAACACGTGTGGATGGGATTTATTCGGCTGATCCGGAGAAAGATCCTTTAGCCGTAAAATATGATGAAATTACTTTTCAGGAAGTTTACGATAAAGGTTTGAACGTAATGGATATGACTGCGATTACTTTATGCCAGGAAAACAACCTGCCGATCATCGTTTTTGATATGAACAAAGCTGGGAACTTCCGAAAAATTGCTGACGGCGAAGCAATTGGCACGAGAGTGTATTAATTTTATTGGCATAAAAACAGCATCAGCATAAATATTTCTTAAACGTATTTTTACTTTTGCAGAAAATAAAATTATCAGATGAGCGAACTCATTAAAAAACAGTTACAAGATACAAAGTCTCACATGGATAAAGCCATGGAATTTCTGGATAGCGAATTAAATAAAATCAGGGCCGGAAAAGCTTCGCCAGCTATGTTGGATGGTGTTTTTGTTGATTATTACGGCACAGCTACACCTTTAAGTCAGGTTGCTGCAGTTAATTCTCCTGATGCACGTACTTTGGTGATTCAACCTTGGGAAAAGTCATTATTAGGGCCAATCGAAAAAGCAATTATCGAATCAAACCTCAGTCTGAATCCTCAAAACGACGGACAGATTATCCGTATTAACGTTCCACCTTTAACAGAAGAACGTAGAAAAGATTTGGTAAAAAGAGTAAAAGCAGAAGCAGAAAGTGGTAAAATAACCGTTCGTAATTTGCGAAAAGATGCTAACGAAAAAATTAAAAAATTGAAATCAGAAGGTGTTTCTGAAGACGATATTAAAGTTGGCGAAGGCGATGTGCAAAAGCTGACAGATAGTTATATTGTAAAAGTTGACCAGTTAGCTGAGTTAAAAGAAAAAGATGTGATGACGGTTTAAATATTTTGTTTAAATTAGTTTCAAGAGGGAATTGTCCGTTCGGATATTCCCTCTTTGTATTTTATATTGTTTATGAAAATTCTTATTAGTTATTTAAAAAACCATCGTGGTTATGTAATGCTGGCCTTACTTCTGGCAGCAATTAACCAGGGTTTTTCTTTGCTCGATCCGTATATCACCGGCCGTATTGTTGATCGTTTTATCAATAAAGCAGGCGTATTACAGCGTCAGGATTATATTTATGGCGTGCTTGGTTACGTTGGTTTAGCTATCAGCGCAGCAATGGTATCACGAATTGCCAAAAATTTTCAGGATTATTACACCAACATCATCACCCAAAAAGTTGGTGCGCGTATGTATGCAGATGGTCTGGAACACTCGCTGAAACTGCCTTATCAGGTTTTTGAAGATCAGCGTAGCGGAGAAACTTTGGGCATTTTACAAAAAGTACGCTTGGATTCGGAGAAGTTTATTACTTCTTTTATCAGTGTTTTATTTGTAAGTCTCATCGGCATAATTTTTATCACTGTTTATTCGGCAACGGTTAGCTACAAAGTTACACTGGTTTATTTTGCGGCTATCCCAATCATCACTTTTGTAAGTATGTTTTTAAGCCGGAAAATAAAAACAATACAGAAAAAAATTGTATCGCAAACTACAACACTGGCTGGATCAACAACAGAATCATTACGCAATATTGAACTGATTAAAAGTTTAGGCTTGGCCGGACAAGAAATTAAACGACTGAACAAAACGACTTACCAAATTCTTGATCTCGAACTAAAAAAAGTAAAGTACGTGCGTAGCATGAGTTTTGCGCAAGGCACAACGGTGAACTTGGTTCGAAGCACGATGCTGGTGGTTTTACTGATTCTGATTTTTGAAAAAACTATTTCTGCAGGCCAATATTTTACATTTTTGTTCTATTCGTTTTTTCTCTTCAATCCGTTACAGGAGTTAGGAAATATGATTCTTTCCTGGCGGGAAGCAGAAGTTTCGTTAAACAATTTCAAGCAAATTTTAAGTACAGAGATTGATGTAAAACCTGCAAATCCGGTTCATCTGCCCAAAATCAATACGTTAACTTTTGATAAAGTTAGTTTCCGGCATTTAACTGGCAACCGCAATGCTATTACAGATATTGCTTTTAGTGTTGAAAAAGGAGAAACGATTGCATTTGTCGGCCCTTCTGGTTCCGGGAAAACTACTTTGGTAAAAATGTTGGTTGGTTTATATCAGCCATTAAGCGGAAAAGTGCTTTATAACGACATCAGCAGTTCTGATATTGATTTAGATCAGCTACGCGAAAAAATTGGTTTTGTAACACAGGATACACAGTTATTTTCCGGAACAATAAGGGAAAATCTGCAATTTGTACAACCAAACGCTACGGACGAAGAATGTTTGGCTGTTCTACAAAAAGCCGCTTGTTACAACTTATTAGCACGTGCTGAAAAAGGTTTGGACACGATCATCGGAGAAGGCGGCGTAAAAGTTTCGGGCGGAGAAAAACAGCGTTTATCAATTGCCAGAGCTTTATTACGCAAACCGGATTTACTAGTTTTTGATGAAGCAACTTCTTCTTTAGATTCTATAACGGAAGAGGAAATTTCTAAAACGATTCGTGATGTTTCTGATCAGCAAAACCATATTACTATTTTGATTGCGCATCGTTTATCCACCATCTTACACGCTGACCAAATATTTGTGTTGGAAAAAGGCCGGATTATTGAATCAGGAAAACATACAGATTTGCTCGATTTAAAAGGATTATATTATGCCATGTGGCGGCAGCAAATTGGAGAAAGAACTGAAGCTGAGGCTTAGTTTTTTGTCATTTTGACAATAGGAGAACTCTTCTTTAAATTATACTTCATAAAATTTGATTGATAAAAGAAGCATCAAACATTAGTTTAAAGAAGATTTCTCCGTTCGATCGAAATGAAAATCTTATCCAGCTTTTGCTACTTCTGGTGCGTTAATTTCGTTTAGCTTCATTGGTATCAACCGCTTTGTTTTAAAAAACGTTGTTAGTACAACTACCAGTGTCATCGTTCCACCAAAAATAACAGAAGTAACAGTTCCCATTAAACGTGCGGTAACGCCAGATTCGAAAGCTCCAATTTCGTTAGAAGAACCGATAAACATGGAATTTACCGCTGATACGCGCCCACGCATTTGATCTGGTGTAAGTAACTGCATAATCGTAGAACGGATTAAAACACTGATACTATCAAATGCGCCTAAAGTGAAGAGGAAGAAAAGCGACAAATAATAGTTTTTAGAAAACCCAAATAATATAATAGAAATACCAAAGCCTGTAACAGCTATTAATAAATTGCGCCACGGTTTCCCCATCGGTGAAAAACGTGTCATCAGCAGCATGGTTAATACTGCGCCTACAGAATCTGCGGCTCGCATCCAGCCAAAACCTTCTGCACCTACTTTTAAAATATCATTAGCAAATACCGGTAGCAAAGCTACTGCGCCACCAAAAAACACAGAAAAAAGATCCAAGCTTAATGCACCCAACATCATCCGGTTGCCAAAAACAAACTGGATACCTTCTGATAAGCTTTTGTAAATGCTTTCTTTCGGCACAAACTCTGCCTCATGTTTATTTAGCGTGAATATGGCGATGATAGCAATGCTCACAAAAGCAACTACCAAAGAAAAGGTAAATGATATACCTAACTGATCTAAAATAATACCGCCGGCTACAGGGCCTAAAACAGAAGCCGACTGATAAGCCGAACTGTTCCAGGTAGAAGAATTGGGATAAAGCTCTCTCGGTATAATCTTGGTCATTACAGAAAAAGCCGTTGGGCCGTAAAAACCTCGTGCTAAACCGATAAAAAATATCATCACATAAAGTATAAGGATAATATGACTGCTACTAAGGTGCTGGCTTGCAGCCGGCAATGTAACCAATAGCATAATGGTAGAGCAAATCCACATTACTGCAAAAATCATCAGCAACAACCGCTTTTTTTCTGATTTATCAGCTACATAACCTCCATACAAGGCAATTCCGATAGATGGAATAGCTTCTGTAAGGCCGATCATTCCTAAAGCCAGTGCGCTTTTAGTAAGCTGATACATGTGATAACCTATAATTACAGCCTGCATTTGGTAAGCAAACGTAAAAAAGAAACGCATGGCTAAATATGATCTGAACTCCTTGAAACGGAGTGCAGCAAATGGATCGGATTTGGTGGTAAGTTTGGAATCTTCGTCAGGCACAGGCACTAATTTTTATAGAATAAAAGAAGCATTGTTGTTTTTGTTTTAATTAAAAGATAATCCATGCTGATCGATCAAGTAAATTAAGGAAGCCATGGATGCGGCTCCTAATTCTAGTTCGCGTTTATTTACGTTTTCAAAAACATCTTTTGCGGTATGATGCAAATCAAAATAACGCTGAGAATCTGGTCGGAAACCAATCAACGTAATATTAGGAACAGTTTCTTTTAAAGGTTCAATGTCTGTTCCGGCACCGCCTTTTATTAAGCGGTCAACTTCATAGGGCTCCAGCAACGATTTCCAGCTTTTGTTAATTCCTTGCAAAAATTGTGGCGTTACTTCACTGAAAGAAAAACCGCGCGGCGTAAATCCTCCTTCGTCTGATTCGATCGCAGCAATATGTTTTTCGTTATTTTTTTGTGCGAGTTCTGCATATTTTAAGCCTCCTTTATGGCCGTTTTCTTCATTCATAAACATCACCGCGCGGATAGAATGTTTTGGACGATAACCTATTGCTTTAAAAATCCGCAATACTTCTACCGATTGCATTACGCCGGTTCCGTCATCATTTGCGCCTTCTGCCAAATCCCAGGAATCCAGATGGCCGCCAACGGTAATGAATTCGTTTGGATTTTCGGTTCCTTTTAATTCTCCAACTACATTGTAAGACAACACATCTGGTAGAGTCTGGCAATTTTGCTTCAGGTAGAACTGAATATCTTTTTTCTGTTTCAGAATAGAACTCAGCAAATTTGCTCCTTTGGTGGAGACGGCTGCTGCCGGAATTTTGTTCCCGCCTTCATCATAAGCAGTTGCCCCAGTATGCGGATAATCATCCAAAATTTCAGTCATCGAACGTACAATTACGCCAACTGCTCCATATTTTGCTGCTTCTGCCGGACCTTTAAAACGTTGATCGCTTGCTGTACCATAAGCAGCACCAGTTTCGATAAATCGCGGATCAAACGGACGATTATAAAATACGATTTTACCTTTTACTGCGCTTTCGCCCAAAACTTTTAATTCCTGTAAATCCTGAACTTCGATAATGCTGGCTGTTAAACCCGTTTTTGCGGTGGCAACAGAACCGCCCAAAGCAACTACCGGAACTGAAATTTGCTGACTGCCAGATACTATTTTTGCCTGCTCTTTTTCGCCGCGAACCCAATGTGGCACCATTACTTCTTGCAAAAAAACCCGGTCGAAACCATATTGCTCCATCAGTTTTTTAGTCCAGTCAACTGCTTTTTGTGCATTTGCTGATCCGCTTAACCTCGGTCCGATGTTTTTACATAGATATTCAAGGTTTTGGTATGGTTTGCCATTCACCAAAGCTTCATCATAAATTTTCCGCAGAAATAAAGAATCGGTGTTTTGAGCTGATGCAGCTAAAGAACCGCAAAGCATGAGTGAGAGTACAAATTTTAACTTCATAAAAAGAGCTTTATCAGCAAAGTTAAAATTTGGAATGACTTATCAAAACGTCAGGAAATTTTATTCCAGCTTAAACCTTCTTTTTTTTGCTGAAAATATTGATGCAGTAACTGGTTTTTGGGTAATTCCAGCTGCTGATCTTCTTTAAAAATAGCTTCAACTGTTTGCCTTGCCTGTAATAATATTTCCTGATCGGTGGTTAAATTGGCCAGTTTTAAATCCAGCACACCACTTTGCTGTTTACCTTCAATGTTTCCGGGGCCGCGCAATTGCAGGTCAATTTCGGCAATTTCAAAACCATCCGTTGTGCGCACCATCGTTTCCAGCCGTAGTTTTCCTTCTTTTGATAATTTGTGATTACTCATCAAAATACAAAACGATTGTTCGGCTCCACGACCAACGCGACCACGCAACTGATGCAGCTGTGATAAGCCGAAACGTTCGGCATTTTCTATAATCATTACCGACGCATTAGGCACATTTACGCCAACTTCAATCACGGTTGTAGCAACCATAATCTGCGTTTCGCCTTTTACAAAACGGTTCATTTCAAATTCTTTGTCTGTTGCTGAAAGTTGCCCGTGAACAATGCTGATCCGGTATTCCGGTAATGGAAACTCATGTGACATCACTTCTACGCCATCTTCCAGATTCTTTAAATCCAGTTTTTCGCTTTCTTTAATCAGCGGATAAACCACATAAACCTGTCGGCCTTTAGCAATTTCCTCTTTCATAAAACCAAACATGCGCAACCGGTTATTCTCAAAAAAATGTTTGGTGGTGATAGGTTTTCTTCCCGCAGGCAATTCATTAATGACAGAGATATCAAGATCGCCGTACAAAGTCATGGCCAAAGTTCGCGGAATTGGTGTGGCTGTCATCACCAAAATATGCGGAGGAATACTGTTTTTACGCCATAATTTTGCGCGTTGCTCTACTCCAAAACGATGCTGCTCATCAATCACCACAAAACCTAAGTTTTTAAACTGAACTTTGTCTTCAATCAAAGCGTGTGTGCCAATCAGGATATTTAGCTTTCCGCTTTCCAAATCTTCATGGATAACCCTTCTTGCTTTTGTTCGGGTTGAGCCGGTTAACAAAGCAAATCTTACAAAATCCTCTCCCAAAAGCTGTTTGAGAGATTGGAAGTGCTGATTGGCCAGGATTTCCGTAGGCGCCATCATACAGGTTTGGTAACCGTTGTCAATCGCCAGTAAAATACTCATTAAAGCTACAACCGTTTTGCCACTGCCTACATCTCCTTGCAGCAAACGGTTCATTTGCACACCTTTTTGCGTATCTAACCGAATTTCCTTCAGCGTTTTTTTTTGTGCCGAAGTAAGTGCAAATGGCAGTTTGTAATTGTAAAATTCGTTGAAGTAATGGCCAACTTTGCCAAACGGATTTCCTTTAAATTTCAGTTCCCTGACTAATTTATTTTTAAGTAATTTAAGCTGAAGGAAGAATAGTTCTTCAAACTTTAATCGGTGCGATGCTTCTTTTAGCTGCACAAAATCATTGGGAAAATGAATGTTTTGATAGGCCAAACTTCTATTAATAAGTTTATTGTTGGAGAGAATATAATCGGGCAAATTTTCCTCCAGATTTCTAACATATTGCTCCAATAAAGCAGCAATCAGTTTCTGAATTCCTTTAGAATCAAGCAAAAACTTTTTAAGTTTTTCTGTGGAAGTATAAGCAGGCTGCAATGCCAAATTACCTTTACTTTGAGTGGCTTTGGTACTATACGGCTCCATTTCCGGATGCGCCAGCTGAAGTTTTCCATTAAAAAAATTAGGTTTGCCAAAAAACACGTAAGCTTTTCCAACAACCAGATTTTGAAAGACACGAGTAATTCCCTGGAACCAGACCAGTTCAATCGGGCCAGTTTCATCCTGCGCAGCGGCAACTAATCTTTTACCGGCTTTCTCGCCAACTATTTCTTTATGTTTAACACGTGCAATAATCTGCACGTAAGGCAAATCCGGCGATGCTTCTTTTACCTTATAAAAACGAGTGCGGTCGATGTATTTGTAAGGGAAAAACTGCAGTAAATCACCGTAAGAAGCTATGCCGAGTTCCTTTTTCAACGCATCTCCGCGAATAGCTCCAACACCTCTTAAATATTCTACAGGTGTTTGAAAGAACTCATCCAAAATTTAACAAAGAATTTAGGTGCATAAAAACAGCATTCTGTTGTTGCAAACAAATTATGCTTTAACTGCAATAGCAGAGATTTCTACATTAACGTTTTTAGGCAAAACAGAAACTTCTACAGTTTCTCTAGCCGGAAAATTTCCGGTAAAATAAGAACCATAAATTTCGTTTACGATACCAAAATTATTCATGTCTGATAAGAAAATTGTGGTTTTAACGATGTGTTCAAATGTTAGTCCGGCTTCTGTTAAAATGGCTTTCAAGTTTTTCAAAACCAAATGTGTTTCTGCTTCTATTTCTTCTGTTACTAATTTTTCTGTAGACGGATCTATTGCAATTTGCCCGGAAATAAACAGAAAACCACCAGCAGAAACTGCTTGATTATAAGGCCCGATAGGCTGTGGTGCTTCTTTTGTATTGATAATTTCTTTCATCGTTTTAGTATAAACCAGTCAATCAGTTTCCAGATAATTCCCAGCAAAAATATAATGATTGCTGTTTTATTTATGAAGTGCATTGCTTTGAGATTAAAATTCTCTGGCCTGCTTTTGTCTTTTTTTCTGAAAAAATACATTTTCAAATATAAAAAAAGGGGTTCAGAAAAATCTGAACCCCTTGTAATGAATTTTTATTATTAATTACATACCTGCTGGTTTCACTTCAACACGACGGTTTAATACACGTCCTTGTTCGGTTGAGTTATCAGCTACCGGATTGGTTTCTCCGTTAGCTACAGTTTTGATACGTTTAGCATCAACACCAGAGTTTACTAAGTAAGTTTTAACAGAATTTGCTCTGTCTCTAGATAAGCGCATGTTATGTGCAGCAGAACCTTCAGAAGAAGCATAACCATCTAATTCGATAGTTGCAGTAGCATTGCTTCTTAGATCTGCAGATACTTTATCTAAAGTTGGGTAAGCAGAAGTTCTTAAAACAGAACTATCAAACTCAAACTGGATATTACCGTAGTTTCCAGGAGTTGCAGCCATAGTTGTATCCGGTTTAGGGAATTTGATTTCACAACCAGAACCATCAACAATAGTACCTGCCGGCGTACCTGGGCATTTATCAAATTGATCAGCAACACCATCACCGTCAGTATCTTTTTTCAGATCATTAACAGCACTTTCTACATTAGATACACGGCCTTTCAAAGCTTCAACTTCTTCACGTAATGTTGGGTCTTTCAACTCATCATACATCATGGCAAGCGGGTTGACCCAATCTAAGTTAGGTTTGTTTTTGTTACCTAAAGCAAATTCTAAACCACCGTATCCGTAAGAAAATTTATCTTTTGTAGGAAAAGCTCTTCTATTTCCATCTAAATTATCACCATCAATAAAGTTTGCTGTGTAACCTACGTTTAAAGCAATTCCGTCAGATAATTTAAATTTCACACCAACACCAATTGGAATAACCAATTCGTGGATATAAGTTTTATCTCCAGTATCGCCTACTTTATCTTTATAATCATAAACTACATTGGTAGCAGAAGTTGTTTTTGGAGCATAAGCAGCTAAACCAGCACCTGCGCTAACAAAAAAATTAACACCATTTTTACGACGTAAAAAATCTGCAGTAGCAACATTTACCACACCACTTAAAGTAGCCGAGTAACCCAGTTCTGTTTCAAAAGATTTGAAACCATCACGTGTACCGCCGCTTGCACCAGATCTATTTCTGCTGTTATCACCAGAAAGTTTTCCACGAACTCCGTCTAACTGCAACCCAAAAGCGTGGCCTAATTGTTTTCTGATGGAAATACCATAGCCTAACTCCATATTGCTGTTGGTAAAGTCGTTTGAACCAAAAGGTAATTGAGGCGATAAAACACCAGCATTTGCACCAATGCTCCAGGTTCTGTACTGCGCTCGGCCACCAAATACCTTTGATGAACCAGGGGCAACTGTTGTAGTCGAATCTGACGAGGTTTGTGCATGGGCTGCAACAACTCCCATCAAAGAAGCAATCGACAGTACAACTGTTTTCTTTAAGGTAGAATAATTCATAATTTTAAGATTAACGATTTTAATTGTGATTTTTTTTTCAAAAATAGTTATTAAGTTTGATTCGTTGTACCAAACTCCGTTCCATTTTATATTTTATTTTCTAAGTAAAGGTATAAATTCTTTAACTCAAACATATTATTCTGTTTTTCAATGAAATATGAACCCATAAGTAATCATGTATTTTATACGAACAGAGAAAGGTTTTGTTCAAAATTAAAAGCAAAATCATTAGTTATTATCAATTCTAACGACGAGTTTCCACGAAGTGGGGATCAAAATCACCTTTTTAAACAAAACGCTGATTTGTTTTATCTTACCGGAATCGATCAGGAACAGAGTATATTACTGTTATTTCCGGATTGCCCTAACCCGCTGTATAAAGAAGTACTGTTTTTAAGACAAACAAATGAGCATATTGCTGTGTGGG
Source organism: Janthinobacterium lividum (assembly GCA_050955045.1). Lineage (GTDB taxonomy): Bacteria > Bacteroidota > Bacteroidia > Sphingobacteriales > Sphingobacteriaceae > Mucilaginibacter_A. Next base: position 31,012 of record JBPBQV010000022.1, read on the forward strand.
AAGGCCATAAGTTTACCCGCGAAGAAGCAAGCAAAGCATCAGGCATAAAATCCATTTTTTGGCTGCAGGAATTTGATGCGATTTTAGCATCTGTAATATTTTATGCCGAAAATATCTACCTGAATACCAATGAAAATGATCGTTATCAACACGAAGTTTCTTATCGCGACATTCGGTTTATTCAACAGTTTAAAGAAAAGCATCCGCTACATCAATATTTAAGAGCTGCACCAATTTTTAGAGAACTACGCGCTATAAAATCTCAGGCAGAAGTTGAGTTAATTAACAAAGCTTGCCAAATTACAAAGGATGCTTTTTTTAGGGTACTAAAATTTGTAAAACCAGGTGTTGGTGAATATGAAATTGAGGCGGAAATTATTCACGAATTTATCAGACAGCGTGGAACCGGACATGCTTACAATCCGATTATTGCTTCTGGTGCCAATGCAAACATTCTTCATTATAATGATAATAACCAAATTTGTAAAAATGGCGAAGTGATATTGATGGATTTTGGTGCTGAATACGGCAACTATAATGCCGATATGACACGCTCTATTCCGGTTAATGGCCGTTTTACATCTCGCCAAAAAGCAGTTTATAATGCTGTTTTAACAGTTATGAAAGAAGCTACACAATTGTTGCAGGCCGGAACTATTTGGAATACTTATCATGAAGAAGTTGGTAAAATTATGACTTCAGAATTAATTAGTCTTGGTTTGCTAGATAAACACGATGTAGAAAAGCAAAATCCGGCCATGCCACTTTACAAAAAATATTTTATGCATGGTACTTCGCATCATTTGGGTTTGGATGTTCATGATTTTGCCGGAAGATATACGCCATTTGCAGCCGGAAATGTGCTAACGGTAGAACCAGGCATTTATATCCCAGCAGAAGGTTTAGGCATCCGGTTGGAAAATAATATCTTGATTACCGATAATGGCACTTTAGATTTAATGGCTGATATTCCTTTGGAAGCAGAACACATCGAAGAATTGATGAATGCTTGATTTATAGAGATAAAAAGAGCATTGTATCCTATAATGAAGGACGAAAATTCCGGGTTTACTTCTAACAATAAAAAAACAGTTTCTATTGTTCTGCCTAATTATAATGGGGCACATTTGCTTGAAAAGTATTTGCCTTTTACTTTAACGGCAATTCAAAATACTGGTGTTTTGTTTGAGGTGATTATTGTGGATGATGCTTCAACAGACCACTCTGTTAACTTTATTCGGGCTAATTATCCTGAGCTTACTTTAATTGCCAATCTGCAAAACAAAGGATTTTCTCATACCTGCAATACGGGCATCCGCGCAGCAAAACATGAATTGATACTTTTGCTGAATTCTGATGTAAAACTTACACCTAATTATTTTGAGCATCAATGGCGTTATTTTGAGCGCGAAGATACATTTGGCGTGATGGGAAGGATTATCGATATGAAAGGCAACCATATTCAGGATGCAGCGCGTAAACTTACTTTTAATGGTTTCAAAATAAAAACCAATCGCTTTTTCTATTCAGAAAATTTAGAAGATTTTGTGCCAACTGCTTATTTATCTGGTGCTAATGCACTAATAGATGCCAAAAAACTAAAAGAAATCGGAGGATTTAACGAAATTTTTTCTCCTTTTTACGGAGAAGATCTGGAAATGGGTTTACGTGCCTGGCGGATTGGCTGGAAATGCTGGTATGAACATCAATCTGTTTGCAGGCATCAAATGTATGCTACAACCAGCAATTATAAATCACCGCACTGGGTAAAAACCATTTATTACCGCAACCGCTTTTTTGTACATGCCATCCATTTACAAGGATTAAATTTGTTGGGTTGGTATTTGCAGGTCTTGGTGGTCGACTTGCTGCTGCAAATCTTTACAGGAAAATTTTGGTTGATCAAAAGTTATATGCAATTGTTTCAGCATCAATCAGTACTTAAATCTTCTAAAAAAGGACTTGCGGTTTTAATGCAAAAAAATCACAGTAAAAGAAGCATTAAAGACATCAGGAATGGGTTAAATACCGCAATGAAAGGTTTAAAAATACACGAACTAAAGTAAACCTGTGCCAACCTTAATATTTTTTTAATTTTGCAGGCATAATTCTCTGAATGAAAACCTACTTCCGACTGCTTTCTTTTGCCAAACCGATAGAAAAGTTTGCTATTCCTTATGTAATTGCCACTATTTTATCAGTCATATTTAATACACTTAACTTGGCTCTTTTAGCACCACTTTTAAATACTTTATTCAATAAAAACACACAACATATAGTTGTAAAACCCGAAAGCTGGCTTTCTGTAATTGATACTTTTAATTATTACGCTTACAGTGCTACCTTAGAATATGGCATTGATGGTGCCTTAAAATTTGTTTGTATTACTATTGTAGTTTCTGTTTTTTTAAGCAACCTGTTCCGCTACATATCACAGCGAATTATGGAAAACCTCCGAATTCACACGTTGCTAAATCTCCGCAAAGTTGTTTTTAACAACGTGATGGATTTACATTTAGGCTATTTCAGTAATGAACGTAAAGGTGATATTATTTCGAAAATTGCATCAGATGTGCAGGTTGTACAATTTTCGGTTACTGGTACTTTACAAGTTCTTTTTAAAGAACCATTTCAACTGATTGCTTATGTAGTAATGCTTTTTTTGATCAGCTATAAACTAACCCTATTTTCCTTATTGGTAATTCCGGTTTCTGCTTTTATCATTTCTAAAATTGTAAAAAGTTTAAAACAACAAGCTACAGAATCGCAGCAATCTTATGGCAATATGATTAGCTATTTGGACGAGGCTTTATCTGGCATTAAAATCATCAAAGCTTTCAATGCTACTTCCTTTATCAAACAAAAATTTAGCAACGAGAACAAAAACTATTCGCGCATTATTCGCTCTATGGCAAGGCGGCAGCAAATGGCTTCTCCCGTTTCAGAATTTCTGGGTGTATCAATGGTTGCTGGCATTGTTTTATACGGCGGCTCGTTAATTATAGCAGGCACTTCATCCTTAAAAGCAGCAGATTTTATTGTTTATATTGCTTTGTTTTCGCAGGTTATGCGCCCGGCAAAAGCCATTTCTGATGCTTTTAGTAACATTCATTCCGGCATTGCAGCTGGCGAGCGCGTGTTGGAACTGATAGACGAAAAACCCCAAATCACGGATGCAGTCGATGCTGTTTTTATTGATACTTTTTCTGAAGGTATCCGTTTGGAGAATGTTTCTTTCGCTTATCAGGAAAAAATAGTGCTAAAAAAAGTATCACTCACCATCCCGAAAGGAAAAAATATTGCGCTGGTTGGTCCTTCCGGTGGTGGAAAATCAACTTTGATGGATTTAATACCGAGGTTTATCGAACCTAATAGCGGAAAAATTTTTATTGATGGAAAAGATATTCAGCACATCAAAACGGATTCTGTTCGTGCTTTAATGGGTGTTGTAAACCAAGAATCTATTTTATTTAACGATACTATTTTTAACAACATCGCGTTTGCCAAACCAAATGCAACACAAGCAGAAGTGGAAGCTGCTGCACGAATTGCCAATGCACACGAGTTTATTTCGAATACAGAAAACGGCTATCAAACCAATATTGGCGATCGTGGTTCCAAACTTTCGGGTGGACAAAAACAGCGTATTTCCATAGCCCGTGCAGTTTTAAGCAATCCGCCGATTATGTTGTTAGATGAGGCAACTTCTGCTTTGGATACTGAATCAGAAAAATTAGTGCAGGACGCTTTAAATAATCTTACTAAAAATCGTACTTCGCTCATTATTGCACATCGTTTAAGTACGATACAAAATGCTGATGATATTATAGTTTTAGAAAACGGACAAATTGCAGAACAAGGAAGCCATCAGCAATTGCTTAACAAAAATGGTTTGTATAAAAGATTAATTAATATGCAAACTTTTAGTGCTTGAAATGGAAAGCTTATCTTTTGTTTCTATTGCTTTATGCACTTATAATGGCGAGAAATTTTTGCGGGAACAATTAGATTCATTAGTTAGCCAATCGTATAGAAACCTCGAAATTATTGCAGTTGATGACTGCTCAACAGATCAAACTTTTGTTATTCTTCAAGAATATTCAGTTCATTATCCTTTTATAAAAGTCTATCAAAACAAGACAAATTTAGGTTTTGCTAAAAACTTTGAACATGCTTTATCTTTATGTAGCGGCGAATTGATAGCCCTTTCTGACCAGGATGATATTTGGCATATAGACAAGATTAGCAAACAGGCTACTTCAATTGGTGATAATTTGTTCATTTATCATGATTCTGAATTTATTTTACAAGATGGACAAAGCCTAAACAAAAAAATGTCTGATATAGTTAATTTATATAGAGGAGCAAACTCAGAAGCTTTTCTTTTTTTTAACTGTGTTTCTGGTCATTCTATACTGATGAAACAAGAACTTGTAGAAAAAGCTCTCCCGTTAAAAGAAGGGCATTTTCATGATTGGTGGTTAGCTTACACAGCTACTAATTTAGGTTCTATTGATTTTATTCCTGAATGTTTGATTAAATATCGCCAGCATGAAAACAATGCTACTGATATTTTGCGTGTTAAACGCGAAAACGAGGTTCGGAAAAGCTTAATAACTTCTGATAAAAAAATTAAAAACCAACTTAAATGGATAAAAAGCTGTGCTGATTTTGAATACAACAAAAATCCTGAACTTGTACTTGAATTGTACAAACTTTATAAGAACCGAATTACTTCTTACTTTTCTTTGAAATTATTAATGTTCATGTTTACAAACATGGATATACTCTTTTTTATTCAAAAAAAGAGCCAGATAAGTAAGTACAATTATATTAGGAAGCTAATTTGGAGACTGAAAGCTAAATAGCTTGGTACAGCAATTATAAAAGTTTACTTTAGATAAGGTTAGTTTTTTAACAAAATTTTAGATAGATACAACCACTTTTGTAGCAAAAATATTGATTGCCATATCATAGGCATAGGGTTCATAAATTATTTCTTTATCGACGAAAGGTCTTTTCCTGATTTAAGATTCTTTTAGATAATAATAAAACCTTCGTTTTTGATTAACAATAACAATTCATGAATTATCTCTAGTTGGTCTATTTTATTATGAAATTCAAAAAATATGTTTAACTTCCCTAAGCTTTCCTACACATGATTTAAGTACAACATCTTCAGCTTCTTCAGTATCATTTTTACAAAATCGATTCGTTCACTTATAAGATTTCTTAGAGGAACTGCATTTATTATAGCTGCTTTCTGGTTTGTGTAATTCAAGTTCACTCTTCTTCCCATGCCTCCGTCAGTAAAAAACTTTAACGTTTCTTTTTTGTCCCACACCGCTTTTTGAACAAGCTCAACATTTTTCAGTTTGTAATTTTGAACATTTTCCTGTAGAATTTTAAAGATATTTTCTTGTGGTTTAAACGTAAACGCTATTACTTTATATTTTGGGTAGTTTTTGCAAAATATAAAACACTCAATCCCACATTTGCTCCGCAATCTAAAATTATATTTGAATTGGCAGACGGATTAAATTTATATATCTCTTGTTCAAATAACTCTTTATAAGTTACAACAAAACTCCCACTATCATAAAATTTAAAAGGTTTATTGAAAAGAGTGGTAACACTTTAAGTAAAAGGCGGATATTTTAATAACTGCTGAATTTCTGGTTCAAATCTCTTTTTCTTTTTTTCCTGATATCTTTTCTTTTTTCTCTTAAAAGAATCAATAAAATATTGTTGTATTTCCATCCATTCTATATTAACAAAAAAAGTGCATTTACTTGCTTTTATAAGAATTATAATGCTTATTTTATGCCTATAAATTTCACACAGACACAATAAATATAGAAATTGTATTTTATAATAGATAAAAGAAGCATAAAGAAAGTAGAAATAGAACAGGCTGATATTATAACAAAAAAATAAGGTCTGGCTAAAATTAGCCAGACCTTATTTAATAATATTTGTGGTTCTACGCCGTCTTCCGTTTCACCTCTACATTCTCATAAGCTTCTACAATATCGCCTTCTTCAATGTTATTGAAATTGTTGATATTTAAGCCGCACTCGTATCCGGTTGCTACTTCTTTTACATCATCTTTATAACGTTTTAAAGAAGCCAGTTCACCTGTGTAAATTACTACACCATCACGCACAATTCTAATTTTACTATTACGAGAAATTTTTCCGTCTAACACCATACAACCTGCAATGGTACCAACTTTGCTAATTTTAAAGGTTTCACGGATTTCTACGTTAGCTACAATTTTCTCTTCGAAAGTTGGTGCCAGCATACCTTCCATAGCCGCTTTAATTTCATTGATTGCATCGTAAATAATGGAATATAAACGGATGTCAATCTGTTCCTGTTCTGCCAATTTGCGGGCACTTCCCGAAGGGCGAACCTGGAAACCAATAATTATGGCATCGGATGCAGAAGCTAACAATACATCAGATTCTGAAATCTGACCAACTGCTTTTCCTATAATATTAACCTGAATCTGATCGGTTGAAAGTTTTAGCAATGAATCGGAAAGTGCTTCGATAGATCCATCCACATCACCTTTAACAATAATGTTTAATTCTCTAAAGTTTCCGATAGCTAAACGACGGCCAATTTCATCCAGTGTGATATGTTTCTGTGTACGCAATCCTTGCTCACGCTGTAATTGCAAACGCTTGTTGGCAATTTCCCGGGCTTCAACTTCACTCTCCATAGAGTTAAATTTATCACCAGCTGTTGGAGCACCTTGCATACCCAAAACCTGTACCGGGGTTGATGGACCGGCTTCTTCAACACGTTGTCCGCGTTCATTGGTTAATGCTTTAACACGTCCGCTATAACAGCCTGCTAAAATCGGATCACCTACACGAAGTTTACCAGCTTGAACCAAAACAGTTGTTACAATACCACGACCTTTATCCAAAGCTGCTTCAATTACGGTTCCTACTGCACGTTTATTTGGATTAGCAGTTAGCTCTAATAATTCTGCTTCTAACAGTACTTTTTCCAATAATAATTCTATGTTTAAACCAGTTTTAGCAGAAATCTCTTGTGCTTGATATTTTCCACCCCAATCTTCAACCAAAATATTCATAGCAGCCAATTGTTCGCGTATTTTGTTTGCGTTTGCTCCAGGCCGGTCTATTTTGTTAAAAGCGAAGATGATTGGTGCACCAGCTGCCTGTGCATGGTTAATTGCTTCCCGAGTTTGTGGCATGATACTATCATCCGCAGCAATCACAATAATTACAATATCCGTTACCTGGGCACCACGTGCACGCATAGCGGTAAACGCTTCGTGACCCGGTGTGTCCAAGAAAGTAATTTTTTTGTTGTTTTCTAAAGTAACTTCGTAAGCACCAATATGTTGTGTGATACCACCAGCTTCACCGGCGATTACATTGGTTTTGCGAATAAAATCCAGCAATGATGTTTTACCATGATCTACGTGACCCATAATCGTTACAATTGGTGCACGGGAAATCAGGGTATCAGCAGCATCTACCTCATCCAAGCTGCCTTCTTCGTCTTGTGGTTTAACAAATTCTACCTCGTAACCAAATTCTTCCGCTACAATAGATAAGGTTTCTGCATCTAAACGTTGGTTAATAGAAACAAATAAACCAAGACTCATACAGGTAGAAATAATTTGCGTTACAGATACATCCATCATAGAAGCCAACTCATTGGCCGTAACAAATTCAGTAACTTTTATAACTTTGGATTGTAACTCCTGCTCCATTGCTGCCTCTTCTGCCGATGATGCATAATCATCTCGTTTCTGACGGCGCAATTTAGCACGCTGGGCGAATTTTCCGGATTTACCGGCACCACTTAATCGTGCTAAAGTAGCTTTAATCTGATCTTGAATTTCCTTTTCTGTAGGTTCTTCTTTAGGTCCATTTGCAGGTACCGGGCGATTATTACTTTGTCCGTTTCTATTATCAGGCCTTGTATTGTTGGTATTCCTGTTGAAAGGCGGACGATTACCAGTATTGCCACCTGCTGGCGGACGTTGGGTGTTATTATTGTTATTGTGATTTACCTGACCTGGTGCATGAGAACCTGTTTGGCTTGGCGCATGAGAACCTGGAGCCTGATTTGTATGGGGTGGATGCCCAGGTGTATTTTCTTTACGTTTACGTTTTCTTTTGTTATCAGCAGCACTGTTATTTCCAGTATTAGAGGATGATGCTACTGGTTGGTCTTTGCGCTTTTGTGGTGTAACCGGCAAAGTCATTCTGCCAACCACATTCGGACCAGTTAAACGATCAGCACGAGCACGAATCACTTCTGATTCTACCGGTGCTTCTTCTGCTGGAACAGATGCTGTAACAACAACTGGTGCAACAGGAGCTGATACAACGACAGGCTGCATTGGTGCAGGAACTACTTCCGGCAATTTTACCTCTGGAGCTTTAGTGGTCGGTTCAGTAACGACTGGAGCAGAAATTATTTCTGCTTTGGGTACTTCTTTTACAACCTCTTTTTCTATAACTGGTTCTGGTTTTTGTACAACTACCGGAACAGCTACAACTTCAGATTTTTTCTCAAGAACAATTTCAGGTTTTTGTTGCGGAACAATTTCTGGCTGAGCAACAGGTTTAATCAGTTCCGCAACCTTAATTTCAATTGGTTTTATTGGTTCTGGAACCTTAACTTCAACTGGTTTTATTTCTTGCTTAGGTACTTCTTTTACAACCTCTTTTTCACGATAACGACCTCTACCGTCCAAATCATCCAAGTTTATTCTGCCTACTACAGTTACGCCGGGTAAAGAAGAATCATCTTTAGTAGCTGAAACTTGCGCAGCTGGCCTTACAATATCCGAAAGATTGTTGGGGTTTGGAGAAAACGCCTCATCACGGTCAGCATCTTTATTTACAAAGGTAACCTGTCTGTCAGCAACTTGTACAGCTTCTTCCTTTCTTATCTTTCCGATGCTGATTTGTTTAGCTTCTTCTTTTATATTTTTATCACCCTGAAATTCTTTCAAAAGAGCTTCGTACATATCGCCCTCCAGCTTGGTAGTAGGTTTATTTTCTACTTTATAGCCTTTTCCACTTAAGAAACTAACTATAGTACTGGTGCCTATATTAAGCTCTTTTGCTGCTTTAAATAATTTTATCGATTTGTCTTCTGACATTTATTATTGTTTTCTGCCTTTTCTTATATACAAAAGTACATTTTTTAATTTGCTTAATTTGATTTTATTCAAATTCCGACTGTAAAATTGACAGTACTTCTTTAACCGTTTCTTCTTCCAGATCAGTACGTTTAACTAAATCATCAATGCTTAAACTTAATATTGATTTTGCTGTGTCTAAGCCAATCCGTTTAAATTCATCTAGAATCCAGCCATCAATTTCATCAGAGAATTCTTCAATATCCACATCCTCTTCACGTTCATCTACTTCGCGGTAAACATCAATTTCATAACCCGTCAATTTACCTGCCAATTTAATATTATGACCGCCACGACCAATAGCTAATGAAACCTGATCTGGTTTTAAATAAACTGCTGCTGTTTTTTTGTCATCATCCAGCTTAATGGAAGTAATTTTAGCTGGCGACAAAGCACGCTGTACATATAACGACAAATTATTTGTAAAATTAATTACGTCAATGTTTTCGTTTTTCAATTCCCGAACAATGCCGTGAATCCGTGAACCTTTCATCCCAACACAAGCACCAACCGGGTCAATCCGGTCATCATAAGACTCTACTGCTACTTTCGCACGTTCTCCCGGTTCGCGTACAATCTTTTTTATAACGATTAATCCATCAAATATTTCCGGCACTTCCAATTCAAACAAACGCTGTAAAAATTCTGGAGCAGTACGGGAAATAATAATTTTGGGATTACTGTTCAGCATATCCACTTTATGAATTACTGCACGTACGGCATCACCTTTTTTAAAGTAATCCGCCGGAATTTGTTCTGTTTTCGGAAGCAATAATTCGTTGCCTTCATCATCCAGAATCAACGTTTCTTTTTTCCAAACCTGGTAAACTTCTCCGGTTACAATTTCGCCTACACGATCTTTGTATTTTTTATAAATTTCGTCTTTTTCGAGTTCTAAAATTTTAGAAACCAATGTTTGTCGGGCAGCCAGAATTGCACGACGACCAAAACTCTCGAGCGTAATCAGTTCTATTTGTTCATCACCAACTTCCAAATCAGGATCGTAAGTTTTAGCTTCTGCAAGTTCTACTTCCAAGTCATCATCTTCAGAAAAACCATCTTCCATCACCATACGCGTACGCCAAATCTCCAAATCGCCATTATCAGTATTCACAATAATGTCGCAATTTTCGTCCGTACCGTATTTTTTCCTGATCATGCTTCGTAAAACATCTTCCATCACGCTCATCATGGTTGGGCGGTCAATGTTTTTGAAATCTTTAAATTCCTGAAAAGAATCAATTAAATTTATATTGCTCATTTTTTCACAAGATTTTTATTCCATGTTTTCATGCTGTTTTTATCCCTATAAAAACAGCATGAAAAGGTTTTATTTGAATGATATTAAAACGGTTGTTTCATTAAGCTGATTGTATAACAAACGTGTTTCTGCCAGCGTGGCTTTTTTGCCTTTTACAGCTATTTTTTCTTCTATCAGGATGCCTTCTTCATCGGCAGCTAATAATTCGCCTTCTTTTTGGCTGCCATCTGTTAACTTTAAAAGCAAGTTGCGACCTATATTTTTTTGATATTGCCTTAAAGATTTCAAAGGAAAATCAATACCTGGCGAAGAAACTTCCAGGTTATAAGCCTGTTCAATTATATTATTTTCTTCCAGATGAAAGCCAACATGCCGACTAATCGCTGCACAATCTGCTATGCCAATTCCCTGATCGCCATCTACCAGTATGATTAATTTACCGTTAACGTGCATTTTTACATCAACTAAAAACAATTCTGGCCGGTCGCTAATCTTTTCTTCTACCAGGTTTGTTACCTGCTGTTCAATAGTCATATTTCAAAATTAACGTTAAAAGAAAAGAGGGAACATTGTCCCCTCTTTTCTTTAATCACAACAAATGTAAATAAAATATTTAATAGTCAGGCTTTTAATGCTGTTTTTACAACAAACTATTCGTTTATAATGCTGTTTTTACCGAATAAAAATTAGAACCAAAATTTAATATTGATAAATTTGCGGCTAATACACAGAATATGAGATTTATATTGGAGATTTTATTAACCGGTTTAGCAGTTTTTATTGCTGCCCATGTAATACCCGGCGTGCATGTAAATGGCTATTTTACAGCTATTTTAACCGGTGTTTTATTAGCAGTAGTTAATGCAACTATTGGTTTTTTATTGCGGATATTAACCTTCCCGATTAATATTTTAACTCTCGGCCTGATTTCATTTATCATCACCATTTGCATGGTGTTATTGGTTTCTAGAATGCTGACCGGCTTTAGTGTAGATGGTTTTTTTACAGCTGCTATATTTGCACTTGTATTAGCTGTATTAAAAATGATTTTTGGTGCTTTTGAAAGAAGATAAATTTTATTTTTCTGCCAGTAACTGCTGAATCAAGGTTTCAAATTCATGCGTAAATTCGGTGTAATGATCGCCGGTTCCGGGCCCGCTAAAACCAGTATGAATTTTACGCACATCTCCTTTTTTGTCAATAATAATCGTAGTAGGAAAAGCCACAAAACTGGATAACGCAGGTAAACTTTTAGCTGCTTCATTTTTGTTGTTAGTATAACCAGTTATTAGCAGGTTATATGGAATATTAAAACGATTTTTCAACTGTTCGATGTTTTTTCTGGATGTAGCAAAATCTGTAGTTCTTTCATAAGCCAAACCCAAAACCTCTACTCCTTTTACATGATATTTTTTATAGAAGTTACCGCTTAAATAAGCCGTTTCATCCATACAATTCGGGCACCAGGAACCTAGAATTTGTAAAATAACAACTTTGTTTTTAAACTCATTATCAGCCAACGAAACTGATTTTTTATCCAGATCAGGAAAAGTAAAATCGATTTTCTGATAACCTGGTTTCAAAACAGTAAGCGAATAAGCATCAGGCAGTTTTGCATTTTCATCTTTTAATGCATTCCATAATTGAACCGAAGATGCCCCTAAATAAAATTTTCCATTCGTAATAGTTTTGTCGTTGCTGATTTTACCGGTAAATAGAAAAGCATGTCCGCCATCAAAGCAGGACAAATATAATTCATCACCAGAAACCGTTCCTTGTAAAAACCGATAATCACCAGTTGTGGTTAAAAATGTACCGGTAATATCGTTTCCGGATTGTTTAAACTCACCAACGGTAACATCTTTGTTCTGCAAATCTTCATCAGTGAAAGTAGCAGACCATCTGCCGGAAACGTTAAATTTTGGTTTTGCAGGAGAAGGGAAAAACCGCCACGAAGCATCAGCCTGAGCAGAAAACGGAATCAAAATATTATGGCTACCAATATGCCTTACCCAATTGCCTTGCAAAGTATTTTCTTTTAAAGCAGCACGGATTTCACTATCGAATAAAGGCATTTTGATTAAAACAGAATCGCCCAGAATAGTAATAGCTGTTACTTTAAATCTTTCTTTTCCGTTGATAATCGTTAACTGTTTTTTGCCGGCACTATCTTTCAACTCAAAATTAAAAGGAATATACTCGCCGGAAGCCGTTTTTAATTTAGCCAGCCAAATGCCGTTTTTAAAAGCAGCAGCATGATTGAAAGAACTAAATATAAAGCACAAGGCTCCAACTAAAAAACAATAGAATATCCTGATTTTCATTTGATAATTTTTGATTGTATTGGTTTTTGATCAGCGACAGATGCTTCTTTTACACCGTAAAAAATCAAACGCTTTCTTTGATTTTTTTGATGATGTTGGTAGTAGAACTGTTATCTAAATAATTGATTAACTCTACTTTTCCGCCGTGATCAAGCACCCATTGTGCACCTGCAATTTCTGCTACTTTGTAATCACCACCTTTTACCATCACATCCGGATTAACTAACTGAATCAAATTTTCGGGTGTATCTTCTTCAAAAATAATAACCAGATCTACAAAGTGCATGGCAGCAAGCAGTAACGCACGCGAATCTTCATTTTGTATCGGCCTTCCAGCAGTTTTTAAACGTTTTACAGAAGCATCAGCATTAACACCAACTACTAAAAGGTTGCCAAAAGAAGCTGCACCAGCCAAACTCATGATGTGGCCAGCATGCAAAATATCAAAACAACCGTTGGTAAAAACAATTTTTTGGCCGATAATACGCCAGCCTGCAATAATGCGTTGCGCTTGAGTTACATCAACTATTTTACTTTTTACAACTTCCAGTTTATTTAGCATTGCTACAGCACTTTATTATTGTTATCTGGGAAAACTAAAATTGGTTCATAAACTTTTGCTTCTTCCATTGGCAAAAAACCGTACGACATGATGATTACAATATCTCCAATTTGAGCCAAACGCGCCGTTGCGCCGTTTAAGCAAACCATTCCTGATCCGCGTGCTCCTTTTATGGCATAAGTTTCAAAACGGGCACCGTTGTTATTGTTAACAATTTGCACCCGTTCGTTTGCAATGATATTAGCTGCGTCCATCAAATCTTCATCAATGGTGATGCTTCCAACATAATTTAATTCGGCTTGCGTTATTTTAACCCGATGAATTTTAGACTTTAAAATCTGAATAACCATAGCACAAAGGTAGTATTGATTTATGATTTATATCATGCAGGTTTTTCAACCCAGAATCATATTATCAATCAATCTGGTTTGGCCAACTTTTGCTGCTACTAAAGCAATAATTCCTCTATTTAGATTAGTTATATCGCCGTCGAGATCTTCTGTATTTACAATTTCCAGGTATTCTAATTGTACCATCGGCTCAATATTAATCAGCTCCATTGCCTCTTTGCGCAGTTCTTCGGATGCTTCTATTACATAGCTTTTTTTAAGTTGAGCCAAAGCCCACGATAATATCAGCGCATGTTTCCTTTCTTCCTCGCTTAAATGAATATTACGCGAACTCATTGCTAGTCCGTCTGCATCGCGAATAATCGGGCACATTACTATTTTTACCGGCAGATTTTTTATTTCTACCATTCTTTCAATTACCTGGATTTGCTGAAAATCTTTCTGTCCGAAAAACGCCAGATCAGGTTTTACCGCCATAAAAAGTTTGTAAACAATCTGCATTACGCCTTGATAATGACCCCGCCGAAACTGACCTTCCAGGCGGTTTTCTATTGCACCAATATCCAAATGCCAGTACTCTTTTTGCGGATACATTTCTAGTGCTTCCGGCATAAATACAATATCGCAATCAGCCTGTTCCAGTTTTGCTAAATCAGCCTCAACCGGCCTCGGATATTTTTCCAGATCGCTGGCATCTGTAAACTGCGTTGGATTAACAAAAATGCTGCAAACCACTATTTCGGCCTGCGCTTTAGCTAACGCAATTAAAGAGAGATGGCCATTATGCAGTGCGCCCATTGTTGGCACGAGTGCTACTTGTTTATCTGTGTTTTGCTGCTGTTGCAACTGGTTTTGCAATTCGGAAATTGTTTTAATTATTTTCAAAATATAAATTAATTTGAGTTCAAATTTGAACATTTGATTAAAATATCCTGCTATCGGCTTGCATAATTGATTGATTAATCATAAGATAATGCTTATCTTTGTACCCTCAATTGTAAATTTCTTTACATATAATTAACAGCAATAAAAGATGAGTAAATCGAAGCTTTTGTTTATTACACAAGAAATGTCCCCTTTTCTTGAACTTTCTAAAATTTCCGAGATCACCCGTCAGCTTCCGCAGGCCATGCAAGAGAAAGGATTTGAAATCAGGATTCTGATGCCGCGGTTTGGAAACATTAATGAACGAAGGAACCGTTTACATGAAGTGATTCGTCTTTCGGGCATGAACATCATTATTGATGATAATGATAACCCATTGATTATTAAAGTAGCTTCTATACCGGCAGCACGTATGCAGGTTTATTTTTTGGATAACGAAGAATATTTCCAACGTAAATATGTTTTGCGGGACAAAGAAGAAAAATTTTATGCCGATAATGATGAACGGATGATCTTTTTTTGCAAAGGCGCATTAGAAACCGTAAAAAAATTAGGCTGGGCACCAGATGTTATTCATTGCCATGGCTGGTTAACTTCTTTAGTTCCGGCTTATGTTAAAACCAGTTACAAAGATGATCCAACCTTCAAAAATTCTAAAGTAATTTATTCACTTTATAACGATGATTTTACGGAAACTCTAAGTGCTGATTTCACTAAAAAAGCAGTGATGAACGGCATGACCGAAAAGCAAATTGAACCTTTTAAAGAAGGTACAAATCAAGCTTTAAACATGGGTGCCTTACAATACGCAGATGCCGTTGTTATTGGTGGTAATGAAGTTAACCTAGAACTGTTAAATAATGTTAAAAAGACAGGTAAACCTGTTTTAGAGCATGATTTAACTTCTGATTTGGAAAATTTTTACAACTTTTACGAAGAAATTACCAATGATGAATTGGTACATGTTGCATAAGATTTGAATTATATATGAAATTTGTTAAAACAGACTTATTGACTTTGTTAATAAGTCTTTTTATTTTAAGTGCCTGCAAAAAACCGGATGCCGTTGGTTTAGCTATTGATCCGTCACAGGTTATTAATGGTACTTTGCTGGATACGGTTTCTATTAACACAATTACCCTTCGTGATGATAGTGTTGTTACAACTAATCTGGCTGCTTCTCAAAGTGGTGCAAGTGTTTATCTTACACCTTTGGCTTATTATAAAGATCCGGTTTTTGGTATTACAGAAGCGAATGTGGCCATGTCTATCAGTACACCAAGTAGCATTGCCTTTACCAAACCTACTGGAACCGTTACAGTTGATTCTGCCGTTCTAGTATTGCGTTATGCTAAGGGCTTTTATGGTGATACTACCGCAACAAACTATAAGCTTAATGTTTATCAGCTTAATGAGCAACCGTTAAACCAAACTTATTATAATACGAAAGCATGGACTTTTAACCCTGCTTTAGTTGGTACTCGCAGTTTTAAAGCACGTCCAAGTGATAGTGTTAATGTTCTACAAATTGTAACCGGCGCAAAAGATACTGTAAAGAGACTGCCACCGCAAATTAGGATACCGGTAAATACTGCTTTTGTAAGAACTAATATCTTAACTACAGATTCTTTAAGACTTATTGGTAGTGAAGCTTTTAAAAGATATTTTAAAGGTTTATATTTAACGTTTGACAAAGCACAAACTACTGGCGGTCCGGGTGGAAATTTTTACTTATTAACAGATTCATGTGCGTTAAACATCTATTATAAAAACACAAGCAGTGCAGGTGTAATTGATACGGTAATGGCTTCTTTCCCAGCATCTGGTAATTATGCATCTCAGATTAAACATGATTATACTGGAACAGCTATTCCTGCTGCGCTAAGCAGTACAACAAAAACTTCCGGAACTATTTATTTACAGGGTCTTGCAGGTTTAAGAGCAAAAATCAGTTTTCCGTCTTTGGCAACTAATGTAAAACAACAAATAGGTAATGCAGCCTTAAACCGTGCTGAATTAATTGTAACACCAGTAGCAGGCACACAGCTTTATCCGTTTTTACCTGTGCCAAGACTTACTATGTATCGGTACAATATTGCTAAACAACGTGTATTGATACCTGATGCAAGCAGCACCGATCTCAGGTTTTTATCATTAGGTGGATTTGGTGGATTTTATAACTCTACTAAGAATGAATATCATTTTATCATCACAGGTTATATTCAGGATTTAATTCTGGGTAAAACCATTGATTATGGAACTTTTCTGGCTCCTGCAGATTATTACAACACTTCAGCAGTGGAATATGCTACAGGTTCAGTCTTCAGTGCAGGAAGATTAGTTGCAGGAGGAAGTAAAACTTCTGCCTACAAAATGAAACTGAATATTATTTATACGCCAGCATTAGGTCAGTAAATTAGTGTAGTTTAGCAATCAGTTTAAGCTATTATCATGTGTGGAATTGTTGGGTATATTGGTTTTCGAGATGCTTATCCGATCATTATAAAAGGTTTACATCGGCTGGAGTACCGCGGTTATGATAGTGCTGGTGTTGCTATATCAGATCAGGGACTTAAAGTTTATAAAAAAGCTGGAAAAGTAAGTAATCTGGAAAACTTTGTAAAAGGTATTCCAATGACAGGTACTGCTGGAATGGGCCACACCCGATGGGCAACGCATGGCGCACCAAGTGATCGTAACTCTCATCCGCATTCATCTGGCAACCGGAAATTAACCATCATCCACAATGGCATCATCGAGAATTATGCAACGATAAAAGAAGCATTGATCGAAAAAGGCCACGAATTTAAAAGTGATACAGACACCGAAGTTTTAATTCATCTGGTAGAAAACATTCAGGATGAAACAAAATTAGACCTAAAAGAAGCAGTACGTGTAGCTTTAACCCAGGTAATTGGCGCTTATGCTATTGTTATCATGAGCAGTGAAGAGCCAGACTTGCTGATTGCGGCACGTAAAGGTAGCCCAATGGTGATTGGTGTTGGTAAAGGCGAATATTTTATTGCTTCAGATGCTACGCCGATTGTAGAATACACCAAAAACGTTATCTACTTGAACGATAACGAAATTGCTATTATCAGCAGAGATAATTTGCTGATTAAAAGCGTTGACAATGTTATTCAAACGCCTTACATTCATGAGCTTGAGCTGAAGCTGGAAATGCTTGAAAAAGGTGGTTTTGATCACTTTATGCTGAAAGAAATTTACGAGCAGCCGCGTTCCATCCGGGATTGTATGCGCGGCCGTATTTATCTGCAGCTGGGCACTGTACAATTAGGCGGCTTAAAAGAGTATGCCGAAAAACTTAAAAACATCGACCGTATCATCATTATTGCCTGCGGAACTTCCTGGCATGCCGGTTTAGTTGGCGAGTATTTGATTGAAGAATATGGAAGAGTTTCTGTTGAAGTAGAATATGCTTCGGAATTTCGTTACCGCAACCCGATTATTTCTGAAAAAGATTTGGTTATCGCTATTTCTCAATCCGGAGAAACAGCTGATACAATGGCTGCTTTAGGCTTGGCAAAAGATAAAGGTGCAACAGTTTTTGGCATCTGCAATGTGGTAGGCGCATCAATTCCGCGTATTACAGATGCTGGTGTTTATACCCATGCTGGCCCGGAAATCGGCGTAGCTTCAACCAAAGCATTTACGGCACAGGTTACCGTTTTAACGTTGATTGCTTTCTATATCGCCCAGTTAAAAGGAACGGTTAGCCAAAGTAAGTTGATTACTTTGTTAACAGAATTAAATGAAATACCTGATTTAATTGAGCAGGCATTAAAGCACAACGAAGAAATTAAAATTATTGCAGCAAAGTTTAAGGATGCCCGCAACTTTCTGTTTTTAGGCAGAGGAAGTGCTTTTCCGGTTGCTTTGGAAGGTGCTTTAAAGCTGAAAGAGATTTCATATATTCATGCAGAAGGTTATCCGGCGGCAGAAATGAAACACGGGCCGATTGCTTTGATTGATGAGGAAATGCCGGTTGTTTTTATCGCTACAAAACATTCTTCTTACGAAAAAGTAATCAGTAATATTCAGGAAGTAAAAGCGCGTGGCGGACAAGTAATTGCAATTGTTACCGAAGGCGAAACGGAAGTGAAAAAAATGGCAGATTATGTGGTCGAAATTCCGCAAACCGATGAAGCTTTTTTACCGTTATTAGCTACAATTCCGTTGCAATTATTGGCTTATCATATTGCTGTAATGCGCGGTTGTAATGTTGATCAGCCAAGAAACCTGGCAAAATCGGTAACAGTTGAATAGCGTGATTTATAAATTTAGCCGCTAAAGAAAGCATCAGATTAATCAGAATCAACATAATTTATTTTATAAAAATCGCACTAATATTAAAAACTTAATGCGATTTTTTATGTCCTAAAAACAGCATTAGAAAAGCTCAATCACTAATGACTGCAATAGATAAAATCGATAATGTTTATCTTTGGAGAAACAATTATTGATATGACTTTAGTTCAGTTAGAATATATAATTGCTGTAGATACCTACCGCAGCTTCGTGGCTGCTGCACAAAAATGCTTTGTTACGCAGCCAACTTTAAGTATGCAGATACAAAAATTGGAAGATACGCTGGGTATAAAATTGTTTGACCGGAGCAAACAACCAGTTGTTCCAACAGAAATTGGTATAGAAATTATTAATCAGGCCAGAACAGTGCTTACAGAAAATCAAAAAATTAAAGAGATTGTGAGCGACCGGAAAAAAGAACTTTCTGGCGAATTAAAAATTGGTATTATTCCAACAGTTGCACCTTATCTGCTGCCCAAAATTATTAATGGTTTTGTAGAGAAGTATCCGCAGGTAAAATTAATTGTTTGGGAAAAAACAACAGAAGAGATTGTGCAGCAGCTTAAATTAGGAATTATTGACTGCGGTTTGCTGTCCACGCCATTACATGAAAACAGTTTGATTGAAATTCCGGTTTTTTATGAAAAATTTGTGGCTTATGTTTCTAAAAACAGTTCGCTGGCTGCAAAAAAAAATATTTTGCCAGATGATATTGATTTAGATGAAGTTTGGATTTTAAACGAAGGCCATTGTATGCGCGACCAAGTTTTAAACATTTGTCAGCGTAAACAAAGCACAAAAAGTTTTTCGCATTTTGAATACAACACCGGAAGTGTGGAAACGCTAAAACGGATGGTTGACCAAAATAACGGTGCAACCATTTTGCCGGAGCTGGCTTTAGAAGAAATGTCGGTTAAGCAGCTAGATAAAGTGCGTTATTTTAAATCACCAGAACCAACCAGAGAAATCAGTTTAGTAATTCAAAAAGGATTTTTAAAACGCAAAATGATTGAAGCTTTAAAAAATGAGATTATAGCTTTTATCCCGCAAACGATGCACAGTAAAAACAAAAAAGACGTAATAAAAGCTTAGTACGTCTTTTTTTAGGCGATAAAAGAAGCATTAGTTTCGTAAAACAATTTTGCCAAATTGTGCCGAATTATCCATTTTCCGGACTGCTTTTTCTGCATCAGCTAAATCAAAAACTTCATCCACAACCGGGATAATTTTGTGTTCGTTGATAAGGTTCAGCATATTTTTAAAATCCTCCGGCGTGCCCATTGTTGTGCCTAAAAGCTGCAATTGCTTCCAGAAAATTTTACGGCCGTCTAACGGTGGTAAATTGCCAGCCGTTCCTCCAAAGAAAACAATTCGTGCGCCAGGATTGCATAAATCCAGCAACTTGGCAAATCCGTCGCCTAAAGCACTATCAATAATCACATCAAAACCGCTAGCTAGCTGCTTTAACTGATCGGCCCAATCCTGGGCTTTGTAATTTACACCAGCAGCAGCACCTAGTTTTCTGGCTTCTTCAATTTTTTCGCTTGTTCCAGAAGTTACAAAAACTTGGCAGCCAGCTGCAACGGCAAATTGCAAAGCAAAAGAACCTGTGCCTGCACCAACGCCAACAATTAATACTTTATCACCTTTTTTGGCTTTTCCTTTGGTAAACAAAGCACGATACGCGGTTAAACCGGCCAGCGGAATTGCAGCAGCCTGTTCCCAGGTTAAATGCGCTGGTTTTGGATACAAATATTCAGCATCAATTTTTACGTATTCTGCAAAAGTTCCATTTTCGGGTAAACCTAAAATTTTAAAATCTTTATGCTGATATTCGGGATGATCGCCCCAGTTATTTCCTGGATTGATAATTACTTCTTTCCCAATCCAGCTTTGATCTACATCCGGCCCAACCTCGGCCACAATTCCGGAACCATCAGAACCTAAAATAGACGGATATTTAATTCCTGCATATTTTCCTTGCGTAATCCACCAGTCGCGTCGGTTTAAGGCTGCGGCTTTAACTTCAACCAAAACTTCGCCCAAACCAAGTTGTGGTTTTTCAACATCTTTATAAATAAGCGGCTGATCAGCGGCTTCTAAAACAATAGCTTTCATAAGGTTATAAAATAAGAAAGCGGCATGAATGTTTATCCATGCCGCTGATTTTTATATAATAAAAGAAGTACTAAGCGATTGCTTTTTTATACAACTCTGTTACGTGGTTCCAGTTTACTACGTTCCAGAAAGCGGCTATGTAATCCGGCCTTCTGTTCTGATATTTCAGATAGTAAGCATGTTCCCAAACATCCATTCCTAAAACGGGCGTGCCTTTCACCTCAGCAATATCCATTAACGGACTATCCTGATTTGGTGTGGAGCTAACCACCAATTTCTTATCGGCACCAACAGACAACCAAGCCCAGCCAGAACCAAAACGGGTTGTGCCAGCTTCAGCAAATTTGGTTTTGAATTCTGCAAAAGAACCAAATGCCGTGTTGATAGCTGTTGCCAGTTCTCCGGTTGGCTCGCCACCACCGTTTGGTGATAACAAAGTCCAGAACATGGTATGGTTAAAATGTCCGCCACCATTGTTGCGCACTGCAGGCGGAAACTTGGAAATGTTTTTGATGATGTCTTCAATCGGACTATTAGCTTCCGGTTTACCTTCCAACGCTTTGTTCAGGTTGGTAACGTAAGCCTGATGGTGTTTGCCATGATGGATTTCCATCGTCATTTTATCAATATGCGGTTCTAGCGCATCGGTGGCGTACGGTAACGCCGGTAATACAAATGCCATAACTTTTAAATTTAAGGGTGAATAAATTGTGATTTCCGCAAACGTACAAAAATATCAGCGGTACTGTTTTTATCAATTAAAAATTGAATTTAGGTTGATAATCAGCATAAAAATACAAAGGTTTAAAACTGTATTTTGTTCTGATCAGATTAGCTTTTAATCCGCTTTTTCCTAAAAAAAGATCTCACGAGTTCGGCACATTCATTTTCTAAAATTCCACCTGTTATTACGGTTTTCGGATGCGTAATTTTTTGATTGATCCGGCCAAAACCACGCTGCGGATCGTAAGCGCCAAACACAATCTTTCCAACCTGAAACCAGTAACTTGCTCCGGCACACATGACACAAGGTTCCATTGTAACGTAAAGGGTGCAGTTTTGCAGATATTTGCCGCCCATTGCATTTGCCGCCGCGGTTAAGGCCTGCATTTCTGCATGGGCAGAAACATCGTTTAAACGTTCGGTTAAATTATGTCCACGACCAATAATTTGTCCGTTGCAGACCACCAGCGCGCCAATCGGGATTTCATCTTCCCGCAAAGCCATTTCTGCTTCCTGCAAAGCCAATTTCATAAAAAAATCATCCGGCGAAACAAAGGGTTCATCTGTAAAACTATAATATCTCATGTTGATTTTTTGGTGATAAAAACAGTATCAGCGTGATTGCTATCTTAGTCTAAACTGCTGTCGCTAAAATAACAAGAAAGCAATATTAGTTTAATTTTTAATGTTAACTTTAAATATAAATTGAAGTAAAATGACAACTCTAACTATTCGTATTCCAGATAAAGAAACACAAAAAGTATCTAACTTTATTGAAGACTTAGGTGGAGAAATTGTTACTTCAACGCTTACAGAAGAAGAACTGCGACAGCAAACACTTCAGGAATTAGAAGAAGGCTTGAATGAAGCTTTTGATATTATTGAAGGAAAAGCTGAACGAAAATCTTTAATGCAAGCATTACGTGGCTAATTTTGTTACGCCTACGCCCTTATTTTTAAAGAAAGCCAAGCGGTTAGTTAAAAGTTTTTCAACGCTTGAAAACAACTTGGAGTTATTAGAGCAAGAATTAATACTAAATCCTAAACTCGGGGATAGTTATGGAGCCAACATCTACAAAGTAAGGCTTGCTGACGAAAGTAAAGGTAGAGGTAAAAGTGGCGGATTTAGAGTGATTACTTATTTAGTACACGAAACCAAAACGTCTATCGAGATCTTTTTAATAACGATTTTTGATAAATCAGAAGAAGTTACAATCAAAAAAGTTGATGTAATAAAGTTAATAACTGCTATTAAAAAACAAAGGAACTTAAAATAAACTCTTACCTTTTTTCAACCCTTCCCTTTTCCGCCCCAAACCCTACCTTTGTCCTCAATGAACGAAGTATCTCTAAAAAAAGGTAAAGAAAAAGCAGTATTGCAACGCCATCCCTGGGTTTTTTCCGGCGCGATTGAAACGATAAAAGGTAAACCGGAAAACGGCGAAATTATACGATTGGTAAACAGCAAAGGCGAGTTTATGGCTTACGGCTTTTACAACAATCAATCGCGCGTTGCCGTGCGTTTGCTGGAATGGAACGAAGCTGTTTTTATCGATGAAAAATGGTGGCGCGAAAGAATTCAAATTGCTCTAGATCATCGAAGAACCATTTTAAATGAACAAACTAATACTTGCCGCCTGATTTTTAGTGAAGCTGATTTTTTGCCTGGATTAATTGTTGATAAATATGCAGATCATCTTTCCGTGCAAATTCTTACTTCCGGCATGGAAAAAGTAAAGGAAATCTGGATCGATGAACTACAAAAGCTGCTTCAACCTAAAAGTATTTTTGACCGAAGTGATGCAACTTCCCGTTCGCACGAAGGTTTGGATGCTTCGTTTGGCTTACTTTACGGAGAAAATCCGCCAAATTTTGTGGAAGTAAAAGAAAACGGAATCCGTTATGAAGTGAGCATTTCCGAAGGACAAAAATCTGGTTTTTATTGCGATCAGCGTGATAACCGAAGCTTGGTTGCCGCTCATGCTTCCGGCAAGAAAGTGCTGGATTGCTTTAGTTATTCGGGTGGTTTCAGCCTGAATTGTTTACAGCAAGGCGCGGATTCGGTTATTAGCGTAGATAGTTCTGCTTTGGCAATTGAAACTTTGCAGAAAAACATCCGACTCAATAATTTTGATGCTAAAAGAAGCATTGCCGTACAATCTGATGTAAATAAACAGTTGCGAAAGTTTCGCGAAGAAGAAGAGAAATTTGATCTGATTATTCTCGATCCACCCAAATATGCGCCTTCGCGCTCGGCTTTAGATCGTGCTTCCCGCGCTTACAAAGATTTAAACCGGTTAGCCATGTTGCTGCTAAATAAAGGTGGTTTACTGGCTACATTTTCTTGTTCTGGTGCGATGGACATGCCAACATTTAAGCAAATTTTGGCTTGGGCTGCATTGGATGCGGGCAAGGAAGTACAATTTATCAATCAGTTAAGCCAGCCAGAAGATCATCCAATTCGTTCTTCCTTCCCCGAAGGAGAATATTTGAAAGGTTTGCTTTGTAGGGTAAATTAAGCGTCTAAATTTGCGTTTTGTCATTTTTCCCTTCGGTCGAAATGACAAAAAATAGAAATAACAAATTTTGAATTTGGTGCTTCTTTTATGCCATAACTTTTTGTTTCTTTTTGGATTTCGATTTCAGTTTTAAATTCAGCAATTCTACCAGAATAGAAAATCCCATCGCAAAATATAAATAGCCTTTCGGAATGTGCTGATCGAAACCTTCTGCCAGTAAAGAAAACCCAATAAGCAGTAAAAACGATAGCGCAAGCATTTTTACGGTTGGATGCGAGTTTACAAAATTGGCCACGCTATTTGAAGCCCACATCATAATACCAACTGCAATTACAACGGCGGCAATCATTATTTCAATATGGCTGGCAATTCCAACTGCAGTGATTACAGAATCTAACGAGAAAACAATATCCAGCAACACAATCTGTACGATTGTAGCCCAAAATGAGTGTGGTTTGGTATTGGTATCTTCTTCCTCTTCTCCTTCAATTTTTTCGTGGATTTCGCTTGTACTTTTATAAATCAGAAATAATCCTCCAGCAATTAAAATAATATCATGACCGGAAATAGCCAGTTTTTCTACCCAATCTTTGTCTGTTGCTCCAATTAAACCGGCCAGGTTAAAAATTGGTTTTGTTAAACTCATAATCCAAGTGAGCGAAAGCAATAGCAAAATCCGGGTAAACATAGCCAAAAACAAACCTAATTTACGACCTTTATCTTGCTGATTGACAGGTAGTTTTCCGGATAAAATGGAAATAAATATGATGTTATCAATCCCCAGAACAATTTCTAAAACGGTTAAAGTAATGAGTGATATCCAGGCTTCTGGCTGTGTAAAAAATTCCATGTCGCAAAAATGCTTCTTTTGATGATATAAAATCACAAAGGGAACAACGTTATTGTTTTTTAAACTTCATATATCTTAAGCTTTAATTTAACGTTTAACAAGTAAGTATTTGCTCATTCAAAGTACGTTTTTTGAAATTGGCAACATCTTTTTTGCCTGATACAAGAAGCATTTTAAAACAATTTATTTAGTATTGTTATGGCTAAAAAACAATTCATTGTAATATTGTTATCATTGGATAAACAGCTGTTTAGTCTGTCTTTTTTTTGTTTTAAATTAGCAAAATGTACCTGTTAAATAGTTCTGTACCTAATATAAAAATTAGTTTAAAGTTTATTAAAAATATGTTTAAGAAGTTATATATGATGGCCATTATGGGTGCTTCTGTAGCTTGCCAAGCTACGCCCGGAGATCCTATAAAAGTTGCCGGTTCCAGAAATTTAGAACCAGATGAACAGCAATCTATCGTTTGTAAAGAAGTAACCGGAATGATCACCAATTACAATTACAAAAAAATTAAGCTGAACGATTCAATTTCTACAGTAATTTTTAACAGCTATATTAAAAGGCTGGATGAGAACCGTAATTATTTATTAGCATCAGATTTAAAAGATTTTGATAAGTATAAAACGCAACTGGATGATGATTTGCAAAATGGCGAATTAAACCATGCCTTTTACATGTTTAACGTTTACCAGAAACGCTATAATGAGCGGATAAAATATTCGTTGGAACAGGTTAACAAAAGCTTCGATTTTTCTCAGAAAGAGAGTTTTATGTTTAACCGCGAAGATCAGCCCTGGGTTTCGTCGGTTAGCGATCTGAATAAATTTTGGGATAAACGTGTTAAATACGATTTATTAAATCTGAACATAGCTACGCCAGACGTCGCCAAAAATAAAGAAACGCTTAAGAAACGTTATGAAAACCTGATTGCACAATCGGCCAAGTTGAATAACCAGGATGTTTTCCAGATTTTTATGGATGCGTTTACCGAATCAATTGATCCGCATACTAATTATTTCAATCCATCTAACGCAGCGCAATTTAACATTGAAATGTCTCGTTCATTAGAAGGAATTGGCGCGTCCCTGCTTTCTGAAAATGAATATGTAACTATCAAAACTATTGTTAAAGGCGGCCCGGCAGAAAAAAGCAAGCAAGTAGCCATTAACGACCGGATTGTTGGTGTGGCGCAAGGTAAAAACGGAGAATTTCAGGATATTATTGGCTGGAGAACAGATAATGCTATTCCGTTAATTCGAGGTACAAAAGGCACAACTGTCCGCTTAAAACTTCTTCCCGAAGGAAAAACAAGTACCAATCCAAAAATTGTAGAATTAGTGCGTGATAAAATTGTTTTGCAGGATCAGCTGGCGAGCAAAGAAATCCGGACTTACGATGTAAATGGCAAGGCAGTAAAAATTGGTATTATTGATGTTCCTGCTTTCTATCTGGATTACAAAGCCTTACAGGCCGGAGATAAAAATTATCAAAGCATTAGTCGTGATGTAAAGATGATTATTGATAGTTTGAAAGCACAAAAAGTAGATGGCATTGTAATGGATTTACGCCAGAACGGTGGCGGTTCTTTGCCGGAAGCGATACAGTTAACCGGGTTATTTATTAAAACCGGCCCGGTTGTACAGGTTCGTGATGTACGGAATAAAATTGAACAGGATGACGATGACGATCCTTCAGTTGCCTGGAACGGACCTTTAGCAGTTATGGTTGATCGTTTTAGTGCTTCTGCTTCCGAAATTTTTGCCGGTGCTATACAAGATTATGGACGAGGAATTATTGTCGGCACTCAAACTTATGGCAAAGGAACTGTTCAATCTGCAATTGATCTGGATAAAGTAATTGGTAATTCATTTTCAAAATTGCTGGCTAGTGTAAAGGGCAAATCAGGGCAAACCGTGAATGGTTCAGGCGGACAAACCAGTTTTGGACAGATCAATCTGACCATTGCAAAATTTTACCGAATCAGCGGCAGTTCTACGCAACATAAAGGTGTGATACCAGATATTCAGTTTCCATCAGCTATTCCTTTAGATAAATACGGAGAAGATACCGAACCATCTGCATTACCTTTTGATATGATTGCTAAAGGTAACTATGCAACTACAGGCAGTTTCTCTGCTGCTATTCCACAACTTAAAACCTTGCATGATGCGCGGATGCAATCTAATGTCAATTACAAAAATTTGGTAGAAGATATTGCAGATTATAAAAAACGCGATGCCGAGAAATCAGTAACACTAAACGAAGCAGAACTTAAAAAGCAACACGAAGAAGATGATGCAAAAACCCTATCGCATGATAATGCCCGCAGAGCAGCATTGGGTTTAAAGCCTTTGGTTAAAGGTGCACCACGCGTTAAAGATAAAGATGCTGACTTTTTAAAAATAGAAGCCGGACAAATTTTAACGGATTATATCCGTTTAAAACCACAATCTTAAAACGAAACCTCCGGTCAAAAACCGGAGGTTTTTTGTTTCAAACTAAATCCATGCTTTCCCCGTTACACAAAGCATGGCTAAAAAACAGCTTCTCCAGTTTACAGATAACGGTATTTATTGTACTGAAGGTAACTTCTATATTGATCCTTGGCGACCTGTGGATGATGCTGTCTTAACCCACGCACACGCTGATCACGCAAGGCCGGGCAGCAAACGTTATCTGGCACACGAACTTTCCAGGGAAATATTGAAATATCGTTTAGGCGCAGATATTTCAATCCAAACTATTCCGTACGGAGAAACAGTTTATAAAAACGGCGTGCAAATTTCGCTTTTTCCGGCTGGCCATATCATTGGTTCAGCGCAGGTTCGGGTAGAATATCAAGGTGAAGTTTGGGTGGTTTCCGGAGATTATAAAGTAGAAGACGATGGTATTTCTACTCCTTTTGAACCCGTTCGCTGTCACCATTTTATTTCGGAATGTACTTTCGGAATGCCAATTTATCAATGGAAACCGCAGCAACAGATTTTTAATGAAGTTAACCGCTGGTGGCAGAAAAATATCGAAGAAGGAAAAGCTACCATTATTGCCGGTTATTCGCTAGGCAAAGCGCAACGTGTTTTGTGTAACCTGGATTTAAGTTTGGGAACAGTCTTCACTCATAGTGCTATCGAAAATACGAATGATGCTTTACGCCGTAATGGAATTGAGCTGCCAAAAACAGTACGCATCAACCCGGAAATTCCTAAAGAAGAATTAAGAAAAGGAATTATTTTGCTGCCGCCATCCGCAGTAGGCAGCAACTGGATGCGTAAACTCACGCCATTCGAATTTGGTTTTTGTTCCGGTTGGATGAATGTTCGCGGAGCCAAAAAACGCCGCGCTGCCGATCGTGGTTTCGTGCTTTCTGATCATGCAGATTGGGATGGATTAATTGCAGCCATTGATGCCACGGGTTGCGAATCTGTTTATCTCACGCACGGCTCCACAGCCACTTTTTCAAGATATTTAAGAGAAATTGGGTTCGATGCACACGAAGTACATACGCTTTATGGCGGTGATGAAAGCGAAAACGAAGATAATCCTGTTTCAAACGACGAAAAAATACCGGTAAAAGAAGCATTGCCACAAGCGGAAATTCCTACTTCCAAGGATGACTTTGATGATGCTAACGCCAATCAATCCGAATCCTTATGAAACATTTCGCCGCACTTTTTGCCGCTTTAGATGAAACCAACAAAACCAACGAAAAAGTTAATGCCATCAAAGCTTACTTTTTAACGGTAAACGATGCTGATAAAATGCACATGCTGGCATTATTTACCGGTCGAAAACCGCGGCGGCACATCAATTCTACGTTGGTAAAAAATTATGCAATTGAACTGGCTAACATTCCGGTTTGGCTTTTTGAAGAAAGCTACCAGGCGGTTGGCGATTTGGCGGAAACCATTTCGCTGCTTTTACCAATTAATACCAAAAGTTCTGATAAAAGCTTAACCGAGTGGATTGCAGAAATCAATCACCTAAATAAACTTGATGAAACAGAACGTAAAATGTGGCTGACCGAATCCTGGGCTTCTTTGTCGCGCCAGGAATGCTTCGTTTTCAACAAACTGTTAACCAGTAGTTTCCGTGTCGGCGTTTCGCAAAGTTTAGTGGTAAAAGCATTGGCCGATATTTCTAAACTGGATGCGCCCACGCTCACGCATCGCATTATGGGCAACTGGAATCCGGATGTTTATACTTTCGATCAATTAATGGAAGAGCAAGGCGCGCTGGACGATCTTTCCCGACCGTATCCGTTTTTTCTGGCTTATCCGATACAGGAAACTTCCGAAAAACAGAAATCTCCGGAGGAAATGCAAAACGCTTTGAGCAACGCTGATGAATGGCAGGCCGAATGGAAATGGGACGGCATTCGCGCGCAAATTATTCACCGTAAAGGAGAAATTTTTATCTGGAGCCGTGGCGAAGATTTGGCAACAGAGAAATTCCCGGAACTGCATCCTTTTATTCAAGCTTTGCCGGATGGAACGGTTTTAGACGGAGAACTGCTCACTTTTAAAGATGAATTGCCGCTTTCCTTCAACTTACTTCAAACCAGAATCGGACGAAAAAATCTTACCAAAAAAATCCTCGAAGAAAATCCGGTTGCTTTTATCGCTTACGATTGTCTGGAA
>JBPBQV010000023.1:0-60075 GCA_050955045.1 Janthinobacterium lividum
CTGGTTTAACAATAAGAATTTTGAATAAAGTTGCCGCAATTACTTGTCTGCAATTCATCAATAAACAAAATAATAAACCGCTGAATCATCTAAAATATGCTTTAGCTCTTTAATCGCACTACACATTAAAGCATTGTTTTATTACGAAAAAGTGATTGGGATAGACAAAAGCAATTTTTCTGTTTACAAGCAGTTGGGCAAGTTATATCTGGATAAATCTGAAGATGAAGCTGCTATCAAAAACCTGCAATTAGCTAATCGTATTCGTCCGGATGAAGCAGATGTAGCTGCCGATTTAAGTTTACTGCTGATTAATAAGAAGCAGGAAATACCAGCCGGAATTGTTTTAAAACGCGCACTTGCAGCAGATTCTACCAACATTTTAGTACTGCATTGCCTGGCGAAACTTACTTATGTTAACGAGCGGTATAAACAAACTATCCAAACATGTATCAAATTGATGGAGCTGGATGATCAATCCGGCGAGGTGCTGAACATGCTGGCAACTTCCTACTTCATGATTAAAAACTACGAATGCGCGGTAGAAACATTTGCCATGCTGCCAGAGCTTTCACAAACAGAACGCACTTACTATTTAACCGCCCGAAGTTACAAAGGCTTAAAGCGATATAAAACGGCTGTTACTTATTATGATAAAACTTTATCCGCAGCTATTTCACAGAACACCGATGTTTATTATGATGAAATGGCCGACACTTATGGTATCAACAAACAGTTTAAAAGTGCAACTGCTGCTTACCAAAAAGGGTTGTTTTTTAAAGATAAAGCCATTACGTACTACATGATGGCTTGTTTGTACGACACAGATTTGAAAGATAAAAAGAATGCAGTAAAGTATTTTAAAAAATACCTTAGCACAAAACCTCCGGTTAAACAAGAACCTTATATCGCCTATACAAAAAGCCGTATAACTGATTTGAGTAAGTAAATTCGGAAAACTACCTATTGCTTATCACAGCTAAAAATCTCTGGCTAAATTTTCGGACATACTGTTTTTATCGCCCTTTTTTTGGTGTCTGCTGCAAAAACAATTAAATAAAATATGCAGTTTAGCAAGTCATGAGTGAAATTGACGCTAAACAAAGTATTTCCGTCTTGATGCCGGTTTATAATCAGGCAAATTTTATTACCCGCGCCATAGAAAGTTTAAAACTACAAAGTTATACTAATTGGGAGCTGATTATCATTAACGACGGTTCTACGGATGATATTCAAAAAACAGTTTCCGGTTATCTCGATCACTCCAAAATCAGATACTTTGAAAATGAAGTAAACACCGGATTGGGTGCTGCTTTAAATCAGGCTTTAGAAAAATCTCAACACAATCTCATTGCTTATTTGCCTGCGGATGATGTTTATTACAAAGATCACCTGCAATCTTTAATTACTCAATTAGACGAAAAACCGGAAGCTGTTTTGGCTTTTTCCGGTATCCGCCATCATTATAATCGTTATGCTGATGGAAAACTGGATGGTTTCTGGCTGCAACTGGTACAATGCCTTCACCAAAAAACGGAAGACCGCTGGATGGAACGTGCCGAGTTGGTTACCGATGATTTAGACTGCATGTTCTGGAATAAATTGGCGG
This sequence comes from Janthinobacterium lividum, assembly GCA_050955045.1. Classification (GTDB taxonomy): domain Bacteria; phylum Bacteroidota; class Bacteroidia; order Sphingobacteriales; family Sphingobacteriaceae; genus Mucilaginibacter_A. The sequence continues at coordinate 1,610 of JBPBQV010000023.1, forward strand.
TAAAAGGAGCATTCACTGAAACCAGAAAAATCACTTGCGAATGGGTTGATCATCCGCAGCAGCGTTACAAAATTATTCAGGAACCATTAGGCGGCATCAATCCATATAAATTGTATTATAATGTAAAACAGCCGTTGCGTTATCATACCACCATGGGAAATCTGATTGATGAAATTAGTTTTTACGAACCTTTCCATCATCCAAATAAAGTTGATCCGAAAGGATTAAAAATTGTAATTGTGGGCGAATTAGCTTACAACGCTGAGCGGATTGTGGCTTTTGAAGAGCAAGGACATCAGCTTTACGGCCTTTGGATGCGCGATCCATACTGGTACAACACGGTTGGCCCACTGCCTTTTGGCAACGTGGAAGATATTCCGTACGAAAACTGGCAGCAACGCATAGCAGAAATCAAACCAGACGTAATTTATGCTTTGTTAAACTGGCAAGCCGTGCCGTTTGCACGCGAAATTATGCTGGCCGATACCGGAATTCCGTTTGTGTGGCACTTTAAAGAAGGTCCGCTGATTTGTATGGAACATGGTTTATGGTCAGAATTGATTGATTTGCACACCTTATCTGATGCACAAATTTATTCCAGCCCGGAAATGCGCGACTGGTTCCTCCAATTTTTACCCGATAAAAACAGCATGACCAAGATTTTGGATGGCGATTTGCCGAAAAAAGAATGGTTTAAATCAGAACAAACGCCGCTATTGTCTGATCAGGATGGCGAGCTGCATACTGTTGTGCCCGGCCGGCCAATTGGTTTGCATCCGCAAAATGTGGTTGATCTGGCAGAACAGAAAATCCACTTACATTTTTATGGTGATTTTACGCACGGCCAATGGAAAGAATGGATCATCAAAACGCAAAAAATGGCTCCGGGCTTTCTGCATATCCACCCAAATGTAACACAGGAAAATTGGGTAAAAGAGTTTTCGCAATACGATGCCGGCTGGCTGCATTTTTTTGAAAGCAGAAACGACGGCGAAATGATGCGCGCCAACTGGGACGATCTCAATTATCCGGCGCGCATTGCCACGTTGGCCATGGCTGGTTTGCCCATGTTGCAGCGCGATAATTCCGGGCATATTGTGGCCATGCAATCACTGGTCAAAGAATTGGGCTTGGGTTTGTTTTTTAGCGATACTAAAGAATTGGGCGTACAATTAGGCGATAAAAATAAAATGCAGCAGATCCGGCAAAATGTGTGGGAAAAACGAATGCTTTTTTGCTTTGATGAACACGTGCCCGAACTCGTTTCCTTTTTTCGTAAAGTGATGGCTGCAAAAAATCCATCAGCCAAAATCACCCAAAAAACTGCTGTAAAAACAGCATTAAATAAAGTAACCAAATTCTAAAATCACCATAAAATTTATCATGATCATAAAAAGTACATTCGAGCAAAACCAGGAAATACCAACGTTATTTACCTGCATGTCTCAGAATATTAATCCACCTTTATTTTTTGAAGATGTTCCGGAAGGCACAAAAAGTTTGATTTTGGTTTTGGAAGATACCGATGCCACGCCAACGCCCTGGATTCACTGGCTGCTGTTCAATATTCCGCCAACGGTTTCACAGGTTAATCAAAACGAAATCCCAGAAGGCGCAACAGAAGGTTTAGCTAATAATAAAAGCTTTGGTTATGAAGGCCCTTGTCCGAAGTATTTTTCCGGTACACATCATTATTTATTCAGTTTAGTTGCGCTAAATACCGTTTTGGATATTCCGGCAGCATCTGACAAAACCGTTGTGTTTGAGAAAATGCAGGGACACATTCTGGCAACTGCGCAGTTGGTTGGTTTGTGCAATGCTGATAATTTTAACCTGTAAAAACAGCATTGTCAGGCCGAACTTGTTTCAGCATTCCATCAGCAAAATCCGCATCTATCCGGTGAAATCCTGAAACAAGTTCAGGATGACAATTTGTGATTTATCTTTTATCAACCATGATCAAAAAAATAGCCATTCTACGTGCAAACGCACTGGGCGATTTTATTTTTATTTTACCTGCGCTGCAAGCTTTAAAAGACACTTTTCCGGGTGTGGAAATTGTTTTGCTGGGTAAAGAATGGCACAAACAATATCTAACCGGCCGGCCAAATCTGGTTGATCGTGTGGTAGTTGTGCCGCCTTATCCCGGCGTTGGCGCGGCTTATAGTTATCAGGTTGATGAACAGGAACTGAACACTTTTTTTTCGGAGATGCAGGCCGAAAACTTCGATCTGGCTTTTCAGTTTCATGGCGGCGGCAAAAATTCCAATCCGTTTATGCTTCGTTTAGGAGCAAAAAAAGTGGTTGGTTTGAAAGCACCGGTTGCACCGGAAGTTGAGGTTTCCGTTCCTTACGTTTTGTATTTCAGCGAACCGATGCGCTACTTAGAAATGGTAGCTTTAGTTGGTGCAAAAACGCTTGATATTGAACCTCAGTGGAAATCTGTTCCTACGGATTTGGAGGAATTAAGTGCAGTTTTACCTAATTGGGAAAGTAAAAAGTTGATTGTAATTCATCCTGGTGCAACAGATATGCGCCGCCGCTGGCCGGCAACAAAGTTTGCTTTAATTGCTGATGATTTAATTAATTGCGGTTTCCAAATTGCAATTACCGGAACGGATTTTGAAAAAGAGGTGGTAAACGAAGTATGGGATAATATCAGCCAAAAAAATGAAGCGTTTAATTTATGCAGCCAGCTTTCGCTTGCCGGAATGACGGGATTGCTAGCCGTTTCTAAACTCGTAATTGCTAATGATACCGGCCCAATTCATCTCGCACGCGCTTTAAAAACGCCAACAGTTGGTATTTTCTGGTGCAGCAATGCCATAACCGGAATGCCTTTTACAGTTGCTTTTAACCGGACTTTAATATCTTTTATGGTTGATTGTCCGCTTTGCGGGCAGCGTGTTATCTCGCCAACCGCAATTTTTCCGCCAAAAGGAGATTGTCATCATCAAACCTGTTTTGTAGATGAAATTACCGAAAAACAGGTTTTAGATTCGGCACAAAATCTACTGTTGCAAACCGGAGAATGGCCGGAAGACAGAAAATCTGAACCGATCAATTTCATCAATTTTCTCTAATTTATATTTCGAAAGAGTGTTTTTCTGTAGAAGTACTTTGTCTTTTATCTGAGTTTGAAATGATGCTGTTTTTATGCCGATAAAAACAGCATCAATCCGCAGAAAATAAGCCGGATATTATTCCAATGCGTAACAATAATTTAGCTTGAAACGTAAAATTACTTATCAACCAAATTATTACTATTATGGATCAGGTATTACTGCAACCTTTGGATCAACTAAAAAATCTTCTTCATAATTCCAACGCTTTCTATTTAGGGCATATCAACAGTGCTGGGAATTATGTTTATCTTAACCAGTATTTTATTGACCGGTACGGGAAACTGTATGAATCGATGATTGATATGCCAGCACTTATTCCAACCCATGTGGATGATCATCCAGCGTGTTTGGAAACCAATAGAAAGTGTATAGCCGAGCCGGACAAATGTTTTCCGTTAACGATAAGAAAAATCAACGGCGAAGGCTATGTGATTACGCATTGGGATTATAAAGCGTACCGCAATCAGGATGGCAGCATTGATGGCGTAATTGGGATAGGTTATGATATTACAGAATTTGAATCGCGTAAAGAACACATCAGCTTTTTAACAGCTACCATTCGGGATGTAGCTTTAAAGCAATCACACTTAATCAGAAAACCACTGGCTAATATTGTTGGTTTAGTGGATATGCTGGAAGAAATGTCTGACGATGAAGGCATCCAAAGTATTGTAAAGATGCTGAAAGCAAGTACAGCGGAATTGAACGATGAATTTGAAGGCTTTTTAATCAGTGATGAACCTGTAAAACCTGATTTTCAGAAATCACAGAAGTTAAACATGATCTGATTTAAGTTTAAGGATCAGACTACTTTTAACATTTTTGCATCTGCATTAATTCTTTTAATCATGTTTGTGGTAGAATGATCGGGGACCAATGGAATAAAAGCTACTTGTCCACCAACTTCTGCCACCACATTTGCTTCTGGTAAATTTTGCATGTTGTAATCGCCGCCTTTGATATAATATTGTGGTTTTGCTGCGCGGATTAAAGCTGATGGCGTATCATCATCGACAGAACCAAACGGCACAATATGATCAATTGAACTTAAACCAGAAAGTACCAGAATTCGATCAGTTAATTCATTAATTGGCCGTGTAGCACCTTTTAAACGTTTAATACTTTCATCATTATTTAAACCAACAATCAGCACATCACCATAGTTTTTAGACTGATTCAAGTAGCTTACGTGGCCGGAATGCAGAATATCAAAACATCCATTGGTAAATACAATATTTTTGCCTTGCTGATGGTAAAAATGGCAAAGCTCTTCCAGTTCTCTGGCATCAGAAACATACTTATTCTGGGTAGAAAAGAACGCTTTTAATTCGGTTAGAAAGCAAGGTGACGTAGTTGTTTTACGGATAGCAACCGTAGCTGCCGCGGTGGCTAACTCTGCCGCTTCTACTGCAGTAGCACCGCAACACTGCGCCAAAGTATATGTGCTGATAAAAGTATCACCAGCACCAACAACATGTGGGGCTTCAACTTGGTAAGCAGGCGTATGATGCGTATATTCTCCTTTTTCAAACAACATCGAACCTTCTTCATCTAACGTAAGCGTAATGTGTTCTGCACCAGTTAAGCGGTACAAAGTCGGACCGTAATTTTTCAGTTGTTCGATCCGGTTATTGCTTATAGATTGTAGGTTTAGCAAACTGATCGCTTCTACATAATTCGGTTTTACAACAGAAGGCTGCAGCGGCGTAAACAAAGGCAGGTTCTTGGAATCTAACGCTAAATACGAAGGTGATTCCTGTTGTATTTGTTGCAAAAACTCAATCAAAGCCGGCGTAAACAAACCGGCTTTGTAATCTCCTAAAACAACGGCATCAAAACGGCTGTAATTATCTTTCAAGAACTGAAATATTTTCTGTTCAGAATCAGCAGAAGGCGGATTTTGCGAACCGCAATCAAAACGGCTCAGCAACTGTCCGTTAGAAACCAATCTGGTTTTAGTAACTGTAGTTCTAAAAGGTTCCCTAATAATCCCATCACAGTTAATTCCAGCTTTTTCCATAAAAGCAGTGGCTTTGTCGCCATCTTTATCATCGCCGGCAATTGCCAAAAAGCTAACCTGCGCACCTAATGCTTTTAAATTAATAGCTGCATTAGCTGCACCGCCCGGAACTTCATCACGACCGGAAATGGTAACCACAGGCACAGGCCCTTCCGGCGAAAGCCTGAAACTATCGCCTTTCAGATAAATGTCCATTACCAAATCACCAATAACCAATACTTTTAACTGGTTAAAGCGTTCCATAATTTCCTCGTGCCTGCTTTTTATCATACTGTTTTTATCAAGAGTTTTTGGGTGATACTGTTTTTATCTACCTAAAATTTAAGGCCAGCTGGTTTCCATTAAAGGAAGAATCAGGATTTCCGGAACAACGGTATCGGTATCATCTTCAATAATGTAACGGATTTTTGTGGCTACGTTTTTCGGATCCTGTAAATTTTGTGGTGGAATATCAGGAAAACGATCCAGCAAGAAAGGCGTACTCATTCCACCAGCAATAACCGCAGTAACTTTTACATTTACTTTGCGTGCTTCGGTAAATAATGCATGGCTAAATCCGCGCAATCCCCATTTAGTAGCGTGGTAAACAGACGCTTCTGTCCAAGCGCGTAATGATGCTGTACTTACAATATTGATAATGTTTCCAGATTTTTGCGGAGACATTACTTCTAAAGCATATTTAGACATCAGGAATGGTCCACGCAGATTAACCGAAAACGCTGCATCCCACTCAGAAACAGAAAGTTCTAAAATTGGCTTGGTAAAATCGATACCGGCATTGTTTACCAGAATATCTAAACTTCCGTATTCTTCTTTAATTTTTGCAATTGTTCCTTTAACTGATTCTTCGCTGGTTACGTCCAAATGCATTGCAACTGCTTTGCCGCCTTTATCCGTAATGGTTTTAACCGTAGCAGCTGCTTTTTCTTCCTGGATATCGCCTGCAATAACCGTTGCACCGGCCTCTGCCAGCTGGTAACAAATCTGCTGCCCTAGTCCTTGTGCGCCGCCGCTTATTAATGCTACTTTACCTTGTAATTTTTCCATTCTTAGGTTAAATTTATATTTATTTTAAATTATGTTGAAGTAAATACACAAGCAATGCTTCTTTTACAATACTATTTTTGTTGTTTGATATTTGTTGATCGCTTGATTAAAAACCCGCAGCCAGTCCGCATTAAATCGCTTAATATCGAAACGTTTTTTGGCCATTTCCTGTCCGGCTGCACCAATTTGTCGTGCTTTTTCGCGATTAGATAGTAAATCTTTCATCGCATTAATCAGGTAGTTTAGATCTGTATGTATAATTCCAGTTTCGCCGTTTTTAATAAGCGAAGCCAGTTCTGTTGTTGCCAAACCAACTACCGGGATTCCCATTGTCATAGCTTCACAAACCGCTAAACCCAAACTGGTAAACCGTATCGGGTTAAAAAAGAAACAGTATCTGCTTAAAAATTCCGGCAGTTCCGGATGTAAAACTTCGCCTAAACCTAATTTTTCTGCGCCCATACCAACCAGATCAATTGGAACGTGTTTTTGTACTTCCAGAAAAACATCTAATCCTAACCGCCGCCCTCTCCTTTCAATGTTATTGATTACTACAATTCCTCTTTCCAGTTCACCAGAGTAAGGAACTTTTCGCACTTCCACGCCATGCTCAATTACGGTAAAAGGCATATTGTTGTTATCCCACAGCAAACTGTTAAAATGCGTAACGTGAACGAGTGAAATATTGCTGTCGTTAATTAAATGTTTGGTAAAAGGAGTAGTTTCCTGCGGAGGATCGTGTTCCAGATAAACCTTCGGCAATTTGCGCTGTTCAGCAGAAAGCGTTTCGAACTGATCTTCCAGAAAGTTTTTTTTGGTTTGAAAAAGGATGCAATCCAGTTCCAGCGCTTTTACTTTATCTTCGTCAACTTCGTGTACATTTTCTCCAAACGGAAAAGTTGTACCGCGGCCTACATAACCTGGTTTTGGCTCTTTGCTTACCGGAATGTAAATTTCGTAATCTCCTAAAGATAAGTAATATAAATACGTTCCGTGGATGTGCCAGGTAAATATTTTAACACGCTTACCAGAATTTGAATTACTAACAGAAGGCAATTGCATAAAGCAGTACAAGGTTTTTAAATAATCCGCAAACCGGAACTAAGCAATAAGTATTTAATCCGCAATTTTCAAGTATAAATTCACTGTTGATAATCTACTTATGCTTCTTTTATGGCATAAAAAAAGCATTGCTTTTGTAGCAATGCTTTTTTATAAATCAATAATAAAATTAAGCGTACTGTAATTTTAAAGCTTGAATTTTAGCTAAATCTTCCTGAATGCCTGTGCGTTGTTTGGTTAACAAAGTTAAATGATCTGCATGATCTGTGTAATCTGCAATAATAGCATCATACTTTTCAATTGCTGATTTTTCGCCGGTTACAATAGAGTCTAAAATTTCTTTGTTATCGTTACCTGTAAAAGCTTGTTTAATATCAATCCAGGTACGGTGTACAGCACCTAACAAACCACCGCTTTCGTTGTCAGAATCTCCACCGTGAACCGCGATATGAGCTTTCAATTCTGTTGCATAAGCAGTTCTTTCTAAAGCAAGTTTTCCAAAAACAGCTTTCAATTCTAAAGAATCTGTTGTTTCTGCAGCCGAAGTGTAACCTTCTTTACCATCATTTAAAATGGTTACTAAACCTTTTAAATCGCTGATTATTTCATCATTAGTTTTCATTGGATGTATTAATTATGTTTGAAAATGTAAAAAGTAAAAGTTGCACTATTTGTTTTTGAAATTATAAAAAAATTCTATATTTTTTTTAGGTGATAAAAGAAGCATAGTTGCAGGCAGCAGATATCGTGAAAATTCCATCAATGTTTTTTTAGTATTTCATATTATTTCTATCCATAATATCATTATTAACGTAAACAACTTCTGTAAACATACAATGCTTAAACATAACCACGAAACAATGGCTAAAAAGCCAGCAACTTTACCAAAATCGCCAACCGGAATAACTGGTTTGGATGATATTACCGGCGGCGGCTTGCCCAAAGGCAGGCCAACCTTAATTTGCGGAGAAGCAGGTTCTGGTAAAACTTTGTTTTCGCTGGAGTACATTGTACGCGGTGCAATAGAGTTTAACGAACCTGGAGTTTTTATTGCATTTGAAGAAAAAGCTGAAGAACTGGCCATGAACATAGCTTCTTTAGGTTTTGACTTAGAACAGTTACAAGCCGAAAAAAAAATCAAAGTAGATTATGTAAACATAGAACGAAGCGAAATTGAAGAAACCGGTGAGTATGATTTGGATGGTTTATTTATCCGCTTAAGTTACGCCATTGATAGTATCGGTGCTAAAAGAGTGGTTTTGGATACGATTGAAAATTTATTTTCTGGCTTATCCAACCAAAGTATTTTACGGTCAGAACTGCGCCGCCTTTTCCATTTTTTAAAAGAAAAAGGCGTAACTGCCATTATTACCGGCGAAAAAGGAGATGGTTCTTTAACGCGCCAGAGCTTGGAAGAATACGTTTCTGATTGCGTGATTTTGCTGGATCATCGGGTAATTAACCAGATTTCTACCCGCAGGTTAAGGATTATCAAGTATAGAGGATCGGTACATGGAACTAACGAATATCCGTTTTTAATTGATGAAGAAGGTATATCTGTTTTGCCAGTTACTGCACTCAAGCTTGATAAGGAGATTTCTACTGAAAGAGTTTCGTCGGGAATTTTTCAGCTGGATGATATGATGGGTGGAAAAGGTTTTTATCGCGGAAGCAGCATCCTCATATCCGGTTCTGCCGGCATGGGCAAAACCAGTATTGCAGCTACTTTTGCCAACGAAGCTTGCAACCGCGGAGAAAAGTGCATCTACTTTGCTTTTGAAGAATCTCCGAACCAGATTATGCGCAATATGCTTTCTATTGGCATCAATTTGAAAAATCATGTTGATAATCACTTGCTTTATTTCCAGGCTTCTCGCCCTACATTAAACGGATTGGAGATGCACTTACTTGCCATTCATAAATATATCAGGAAGATTGAACCTACAATCATAATCCTTGATCCGATAACCAATCTGACTACAGTTGGTTCGGTAAGCGAAGTAAGATTAATGCTCATCCGCTTAGTAGATTTTTTACAGGAAGAGCAAATTACAGTAATGTTTACTGCCCTAACTTTAAATACGGTTGTTAACGAGCAAACGGATGAAGGTGTTTCTTCATTAGTTGATGCATGGATAAAGGTGAGCGATATCGAATTTAACGGCGAACGTAACCGTGGTTTGTACATCATGAAATCGCGTGGAATGAAGCATTCTAACCAGGTAAGAGAATTTGTAATTAATAACTACGGATTAAACCTGATTGATGTTTATCTCGGTCCGGAAGGTGTATTAACCGGTTCTGCCAGAGAAGCACAACAAATGAGCGAAGCAACAGGCCAGGTAATATATAACCATACTTTAACCCGTAAAGACCGCGAACTGGATAGAAAACGAAAAGCTTTAGACGCTAAAATTTCTACTTTACAAAGTGAATTTGAATCAGCTGAAGAAGAGCTGAACAAAATTTATGTAGAAGAAGAGCTGATAAAAGAAGCAGCAGAAAAAACGCGCAGCGAGATGATTAAGTTAAGAGGCGGGAATGATGCCGAAAATATGAATGATAAAAGAAGCTCCTGACAAATATGCAAGAAGCAAAAGAAGATACATGGGAATTAAGACTGTATGTAGCCGGAAGAACTGTTAAATCTGTTACAGCACTAAAAAATCTTCAAAAATATTGCGAAGAGCACTTACAGGGAAAATATCAGATTGAAATAGTTGATCTGCTTGAACAGCCGCAGCTGGCCGAAGGAGACCAGATTTTTGCCATACCAACTTTGGTAAGAAAGTTTCCTGCACCAATTCGTAAAATTATCGGTGATCTTTCTAATGAAGAAAAAGTGCTGGTTGGTTTGAATATTCGTCCTGTAAAAACAGTATTATGAGTTCCTGGGATAATATAATTTCCGGAAACGTATCAGAAGATGCCAAAAACGTAATCTATAAACTAAGATTATTTGTAACCGGGGCATCGCCAAACTCATTACGCGCTATTACGAACACAAAAATATTTTGTGAAACTTATTTAAAAGAAAAATACGATCTGGAAATAATAGATGTTTACCAGCAACCTTCAATTGCCCAAAAAGAACAGTTAATTGCCTTACCTATGCTTATAAAAAAGTTTCCGCTGCCAGAACGAAGATTAATTGGCGATATGTCTGATACAGATAAAGTTTTAAAAGGTCTTGGTTTAAAAACCGATAGATAAATATGTCGGCAGTACTTTCTTATAATGAACTGTTAAGCCAGAACGAGTGCTTGCGCCTGCAACTGGAAGAAGCCAATGATACGATTGAAGCTATACGCACCGGACAGATTGATGCCCTGATTGTTAAAGCTGGCGATGGGCAAAGCCATGAACTATACACGCTGCGCAGTGCCGACCAAACGTACCGGGTTTTTATAGAAAAAATGGCTGAAGGTGCCGTAACGCTTGATAGTAAAGGCATTGTTTTATATAGCAACTCGCGTTTTGCAGCTATACTTGGCCTTCCGTTAGAAAAAGTAATTGGTGTGCAGTTTAAAAGTTTTGTACCTCAAGCCTTTACAGAAGCTTATGAGAAACTGATTGTAAACGGCTGGGTAACAGAAACCAAAGGCGAAGTTAGTTTGATCAACCATCAGCAGCAAACCATTCCGTTTTTGTTATCTATTAATGCGCTACTGTTGAATGAAGAAGTATCACTAAGCATTATTCTTACTGATCTTTACTCCCAAAAAACAATAGAGCAACAGTTAAAACTTAAAAACGAACAACTGGAAGAAGCCCGGCAAAATGCCGAAAACTTAAACAATGAGCTGGAAGATATTGTAGCAAAAAGAACAAAAGACCTTTTATTAAGCCAGGAACATTTTAAATTTTTGGCTGATAACATTCCGGTTATTGTTTGGACAGCCCAACCAGACGGAAAAATAGATTACTACAACCAGCGCTGGTTTGATTATAGCGGATTTAACTTTGAGCAAACAAAAGACTGGGGCTGGTATCCTGTTCTGCATCCGGATGATTTGGAAAATACTATCAGTACCTGGAAAAACTCATTTCAAACCGGCGATCCTTACGAAATACAATACCGGCTTAAATGTGCAGAAGATGGAAAATATCGCTGGCATTTGGGCCACGCCGTCCCGTATAGAGACGAAAATGGCAAAATCATCAAATGGTTTGGGACCAATACAGATATTGAAGACCAAAAACAGGAAATGGAAAAAAGGGATGAATTTATCGGTATAGCCAGCCACGAGCTTAAAACTCCTTTAACCAGTGCCAAAGGTTACATTCAGCTGATTAATTCTTACCAAAAAGAAGCTTTGCCTGCTACGGTAAAATCTTTTGTAAAAAAAGCAAATGATTCTTTAAACAAGCTACAGACATTGGTGAATGATTTGCTTGATGTGAGTAAAATACAAGCCGGCAAATTATCCTTTAGTATCACTAAAGTTAACTTATCAGAACTGATTGTTACCTGTATAGAAAATGCCATGCAAATTTATCCTGCGGCTGTAATTATCAATTGTTATAGCGGCAATATCATAGTTAACGGCAACGTAGAACGCCTGGAGCAAGTGCTGATGAACCTGATTAGCAACGCCATTAAATATTCTAGCGCTGATCAATCCATTGATATTAATGCTGAGCAGGTTAGTAATTATGTAAGCGTTTCTGTAACCGATCATGGCATTGGTTTAGCCGAAAATCATTTAAACCGGATTTTTGAACGCTTTTATCAAGTAGAACACAAAAAGTTTTTAACCAGCGGTTTAGGCATGGGTTTATACATTTCTTCGGAAATTATCAAAGCCCATCATGGTTCCATGACGGTAGAAAGCCAGCTAAATGCAGGTTCTACTTTTTCTTTTAATTTGCCTTTATAATTTCTTTTATCAGGATTAATGCTTCTTTTATCAACCTAAAAAATGTGCGGTAAAAGCAGCATTTGATTGGTTATTTCCGCAAAACGTACTTTCGTTTTTTGGGTTGATTTTAACCTGTAACAAAAACTTTTGTTGCTAAAAAAAGTATGCGCAGTGCTCAATTAATAAGTGAAAAAATTTGCGCTGCAACAAAGTTTAAAAGTGCTTGTTACGTTTTAGATTTAAACTTCACAACAAAACATCTTATCTTAAGCTTTACAAACTTTTAATGCTTCTTTTATCCTACTTTTTTATTAATCAGCCAAAACCATGAGCAGCGTTTTCAGAAAAACAAATCTGGTGCCTTTAAACAAACAAGTTATAGTAATTACTGGTGCTTCCAGTGGCGTTGGCCGTGCAACTGCGTTAGAATTTGCACGCTATCGTTGTACAGTAATTTTGGCGGCGAGGCAGCAAAATGAATTGGAAGAAGTTGCCAAAATCTGCACAAAACTGGGCGCAAAAGCGTTGGCTGTACCAACTGATGTGAGCAATCCGGACAGCGTAAATGCACTGGCAAAAGCAGCATTTGCTTTTGGCGGACAAATAAATGTTTGGGTAAACATTGCTGGCGTAGCTATTATGGGCGAGTTTAACGCGGTTCCGCTGGCAGAACATGAGCAGGTAATCCGTACTAATTTGCTGGGTTCTGTTTATGGTGCTTATGCGGTGCTTCCGTATTTTAAGGAACAGCAATTTGGCACAATCATCAATATGAATTCTGTTGGTGGCTGGGTTGCCACGCCTTATAGTGTGGCTTACAGCGTTAGTAAATTTGGTTTGAGAGGTTACAGTGAGGCATTGCGGGCAGAGTTATATCGTTTTCCGCATATACATATCTGCGATGTGTTTCCTGCTTTTTTAGATACACCCGGAACACGCCATGCAGGTAATTACATTGGCAAAGTATTAAAACCGGTACCACCAGTATACGCTACAACAAAAATTGCCAGTACCATTGTTTCTTTGGCAGTACGGCCGCGCAATTCTGTAACTGTTGGTGCGGTGGCTTACTTGGTTAAATTAAGTAACGCTTTGTTGCCAGGTGTTGCAGAATGGTTTATGGCGAAAGGAATAGAAACTTACTTAAAAGTTGGAGATGATGCGCCCATAACATCAGGTAATATTTTGCATCCAACCGGCACTTATAACCAGATTTCGGGTGGCTATACTTCTAAAACTTTAACCCAGAAAAGGGTTGGCACCGTTGCTGGAATTACAGCTGCGGCGGCGGGCGTTTTATTAATTATCAGTAAAATAAAAAAATAAACGCTATTGCTATTTTACTGGCTTGTTAAACTTTATGCTGATAAAAGAAGCATTTAAAAAACCCACTTTTATATGCTGGTTATAAAAATTTTCAGCCAAAGTTCCAGAAAAACTTTTTTACTAAAGTTGAATCTGTCGGGTTAACTAATTTGAGCCGTTTAACAGGGATAATCAGGAGGTTTAGCAAAAATTTAACAAACATCAAACAAAAAGCAGAAATAGTGACAAACCATCTGTTTTGTTCAAATTTTGCATTCATTGCATCAATTAGTTCGTCTTTCATGATAAAGTGTTTTAACCAAAAACAATAACACTTTTTACGATAGTAAAATGATTAAGTTTTATTTTATTATCAAATATACAACATCCGGATTATAACAATGTTAAAATTGCAACATCTTTTCTATTTCATTAATAAAAATGTAAATAATCTTACATAAAATATTATATCGAGCTTCTAAAAACTACTTTTTTTGTAACATCGTTATAAGCTTTATTAGCCAAGGAGTCTTACTTAATAAAATAGCTTAAAGTATAAAATCCAATTCCGTTAAGTGTACTGTCGCTGGATAATTGGTTATTATATTGATAATAAAACTGGTCAAAACGCAGTCCGGCATTCAAACTGAATTTCTGGTTAATGTTAAAGGTTTCATCCAGATAAGCACCTGCGCTAAACTCAGTAATATCACCCAGTTTTACAGGATTGATTAAAGTATAGCGGTCTGCAGTGTGCGAAAGTGCAGAATTGGTTGTTGCATCTAAACGGGAATTGATACCAACATTGGTAGTTACTTTTGTAGTACCGATATAACCATCATGCAAATAGCTGCCGTTATAACCATACAAATTTCTGGATTCTTTTTGCCTGATTTCGTCACCATTTAACGTATCAACCAGATAAAAAGTAAAGTTGGTATGCAAATCAAATTTATATTTAAAATAGTATAGCTGGTTTTTAATTAAACTATGGTTGTTTAGCGTAGTTAACAGCTGCGCGCTAACATTTGTACGAGAAGTTAAACCACCTTCGTTTGGATCGAGCACACCGTAAAAATCTACTTTAACCTCGTTTACGGCACTCTCCGGAATTTGCCCCGAAGCATCCCATTTACTATATAATGTGGAGGCCGATACAACTAGTGTATTAGTTTCAGATAATTTGCCATGATATTTAGTAAAAAAATTGAATCGTTTAAAATGCTGCGGATTTTTAAAATAACTATCACTGTAACGATATTCGGAAGCAGCATACCAGGATTGATTTTTAGCTTTGGCCTTATTGTTTAGCAAATTAACCATTCCGAGCATTCGGTAAGTACTAAATTGTCCGGCTTCCACCTTAATCATATTATTGCTGATGGCATCATAAGTATGAAAATCTACAAAACCGGTAACTGCTAAATTGCCTTTTTGAGCATCGTAAGGCCCTTTTTTATAAGTTGTACTTTCTATCGTTTCCGGGATAATAAAATGACTGTCGGCATAACCCTGGCCATGCGCTTGTGATACCATGTTAATCGGAATACCATCTACATTTAAACTAATATTTGTACCATGATCGTTGTCAAATCCACGCAAAAAAATTTGCTCGGCTTTCCCTCCTCCCTGGTGCTGGCCGATAAATAAACCTGGTACAATACGTAAAACTGCTTGCGAATTAGAAACGCCACGCATTTTAATATCTGTTTCGCTAATGGTTTTGTAAGGATTGGTTGCCACAGCTGTGATAACTACATCCGAAAGTTGTATTTGCTGCGGGCTGATATTGATTACCTGTCCGTTTTTATAATTTGAAAGCAGAATGCTCTTTGTACGGTAGCCAACGGCCGATATCGTCATCACTTTAACTTCTGAAGATACGTTTTTGTAAAAAAATGGCCGCTTTCATTGGTAATATCCGTTCTGTTTCCAGGTGATAACAAAACGGTGACACCGTTAAGGGCTATATGAGCAGCACTGTCAACTACTTTACCTGTTATTTCTTTTTGCTGGGCAAAAGTAGTTTCGAAAAATAAAAACAAGATTAAAAAGAGTATTTGTATATTTATTTTTATACAATTTCTGATAAACATTGGAACAAAGGTAAATTGAGTTTTAATTCAATGTTCCAAGTATCGGTGAAACATAAAAATGTACCGATAAAAGAAGTATTTATCGGTACTTGAAACCTGTTTAAAGTTTGTTTAGGTTATTTTTTGTGCTTCTTTTATCAGCAGAAAATCACTAAAACTTTATCTTTTTTAAGCCGTTTCAAAAAATGCAAAACAAAATTTACCGGCATAAAAGAAGCATTATAGTTTTTTGATAGATAAACTGGGTATTGGTTTATAATTACTTTGATACAAAAATTGCAATCAACATTTATCTAAAATTCAATAACAAATTTTTTATCGGTACATAAACTCAATTCATCGATACATCTACCGTACCTAAAAAATATACTATAATTTTAACCTATATTTAATTACCAAATGAAAATTAATTTATTTAATCTCCAAAAACAAAGACCCCTTAATTTATGAAAAAAAGACTTCTTCTTTACCTAATGATCTTTTGCGGAAGCTTAACGGTTTTAACTTCCTGCGATAAAGATGTACCAGACACTACGACCAGTGCTACCGTTACGGCACTTACCTGTTCGAGTGCTACATTTTCTGGCACGCCTGTTATCGCAACTGCTTTTACGGGTACGGCAACTGTTCCTTACACTGGTGGTTCCGGTGTTGCTTATGATGCCGGCACGGCAATTTCTTCAACTGGTGTAACCGGCTTAACAGCAACCCTGCAAGCAGGTACGTTAGCAAGCGGTGCAGGCAGTCTGACTTATACCATTGCCGGTACACCAACTACTTCTGGTACAGCTACGTTCCCTATTACGTTTGGAGGCCAAACCTGTAGTTTTGCGTTAACCGTTAGTGCAGCAACTACTGCAACTACAACCGGCTGTAGCACGCAAACTACCACTGCTGCAAAAGTATTGTGTGCAGTGCAGGCTTTCCAGGCTACGTTAACTGCTACTCAGTTAGCTGGCGTACAATTTAGCTATGCATCTGCCAATGCCATTAAATGGTCAAACCTGCCTTGCGGAGCACAATGTCGTGAAGGTTTGGTGTTTAGTAGCTTAACTGAAACACAATTGGCTGCTGCTAAAGCAGTAGTTGCCGCAGCACAAGGAACCACTACCAATGAAGGTTATGATGAGGATATGCAGATTTTAGCTGCAGATGATGTGCTTAAAGCAACTGCTGGTGGCAACACTTATTCTTCAGGTAATTACTATATTGCTTTTGTAGGAACACCTAGCGCAACCGGCACCTGGCAATTACAGTTTGGCGGTCATCACCTTGCTGTTAATCAAACTTACAGCAATGGCGTGGTTACCGGTTCTACCCCACATTTTGAAGGTGTTGAACCTAAATCATGGACAACCGGCACTACCACTTATGCACCTTTAGCACAGGAACAATCTGCTATGGCAGCTATGCTTGCTTCATTTACCACTGCACAATTGGCAACTGCAAAAGTAAGCAGTACGTTTAGTGATGTGGTTTTAGGTCCTGGAAGTGATGGAAAATTCCCAACCACAAAAGTAGGTATCGCAGGAAGCGCTTTAACTGCTGCGCAACAGGCAGCCGTGATTGCAGCGATGAAACCATGGATTATGGATACAGATGATGCTACTGCTGCTACCATTTTAGCTGCTTATACTAATGAAATAGCAAGCACTTATATTTCTTACGGTAGTAACACCGCTGGAACAGCTGGTAATGCAAGTACATTTTTTACAACTAATACAGATTATGTACGCATTGACGGGCCACACGTTTGGATCGAGTTTGTTTGCCAGTCAGGAGTAGTTTATCAAACCCAGATTCATTATCACAGCATCTGGCGTGATCATACCAGTGATTATGGCGGTAACTTCACTTTTTAATTAGAAAATGATAAAATACATTTTTTCCAGCCGCTTAATTCAGTTTAAGCGGCTGGTTTTCTTTATCGCTGCTTCGTTTATCATATGTTTATCGCTGCCGGTTTCTGCCCATCCTATGCCCAGTTCCGCAGTTTTACTGGATATCAAATCAAACGGTGTTAGTGCAGAGCTACAATTACCTTTAAACGAACTGGAACTAGCATTTGGCAATCACTTAAACGATAACAATTCTGAAACGCTAGTGCAAAGGCTGGGGCCACAGCTAAAGGCTTATCTGCTGAAACATATCCATCCAGTTAGTGCTGATGGCAAAGCTTGGACAGTAGCTATTGAAAATATGCTGGTTCAACCAGTAGCCCAAAGTCAAAGCGGACCTTATCACGAATTAACCGTTTATCTTTGGTTGCAACCTCCTTCCGGTGCAAGCAGTCGTACTTTTACACTCAATTATGATGTCATTGTACATCAGGTGGTAACGCATGTTACATTGGTATCAGTGCGGCAGGACTGGGATACAGGTTTGTATGCAGGACATCCGGTACAAGTTGGCGTTATCCGGCTTGATCCGGTTAACAATATTATTTCACCACTGCAAGTTAACCAAGCCGGAGGCAGTATCTGGACGGGTTTTAAAAGTATGGTGAGCTTAGGCATGCAGCACATCTCCGAAGGAACGGACCATTTACTGTTTTTACTGGTGCTTCTTTTACCTGCACCTTTGCTGGTTGCCAGCAAAAGATGGGGAATTTATGCTGGTAGGCCATTAATGGTTAACAACAGAAAATGGGGAAGTTATGGCGGATTGAATTATAGCCTTAGTCATATCTTAAAAGTGGTTACAGCTTTTACTATCGGGCATTCTATTACTTTGCTGGCTGGCGTTTTAGGCTGGGTCCATGCGCCGGGACAAGCGATTGAAGTATTGATTGCAATTTCCATACTCGTATCTGCCGTACATGCTTTGTGGCCTATCTTTCCAAACCGTGAAATGTATATCGCTGGCGGATTTGGATTGATACATGGTCTTGCTTTTGCCAATACTTTAGCCAACCTCAATCTCGAAACCAGCCGGATGGTACTAAGTATTCTCGGTTTCAATATCGGTATTGAACTGATGCAGCTTTTTGTAATTGCAATGGTTATTCCTTGGCTCATCTTATTAAGCAGGTTGCCGGTTTATAGCTTTATCCGCATCGTCGGAGCTGCTTTTGCAGCTTTTGCAGCAATAGCATGGACAATTGAAAGGATTACCCAGCAGGTAAACCCGGTAAGTTCTCTTATTTTAAACCTGACTACTTATGCACCTTACTTGGTTTTATTACTGGCTGTAATTACTTTACTGGCTTATGGTTTGGAGTGGAACCGGAAAAGAGGAGAATCAATTTCTTTGGTTCGCCGATAAAAAAATGATGCTTAAACTTTATTTAAGATCTATAAAAATTCTTTGGGCTGGTAAACCTCACCTGATCAAACAAAAAATAATTCTTTTGTTTCTTTGTAATTACAACCGAAACAATCAGAAGTATCAAAACAGGTGCAAACAGGTTCTATCATCCCCTCAGAAAAAGCAATTTATATCAGTATAAAAACTGATGTGGAAAACTCGGGATTGATAGATATAAATAGTCTGGCCAGAGTATTAGCGGCTTTAAATACTTCTTTTGAAAGTTTACTTCAGGCGGAAATGAATAATCGGTACCACAATCCTACTTCCGGCTTAAAAAAAGAGCTTAAACAATTAATTTTAGAAAGTAAATTACTGATTGCTGATTTTAATTTCAGCGATTTCAGAATTACAATTATACCTGATTTAGCAGCTTCAAACTTTTTATACCGTAAATTAAACCATCTTACAGAATTAAAAGAAGAGCTTTTTCAGTTGTTTAGAAATACTGTTTTTAGCACCACTATTTTCACTTCTGGTTTTGCGGAACAGATGAGTAAAAAGTACAATGCCAAAGAACGTATTGCCATATTTACGCCCGTTTACGAAGCAATTATCAACCAGAATAATTTCATTTTTTACTTCGGAAATGAGCCGTCTTCGGTAAACAACAGATGGTTTAACACCGATGACAAAGCTCTGTTAACCAACCTGATGCCGGAGTTAGTTAAAAAAACGAAGGAGCAAGTGGAAACGTATTATCAATATGTAAAAACGGGAGAAGAAAGCGACTTGTTTGGCAAAAGATCGAAGTACAAAAAAGTGCTGATAAAAGAAGCATTGCAACACGATTTGTATCCGTATCAGCTGCAAAAACTTCGCGTTAACCGCAAAAATATTGTGTTTAGCAAGCAATTATCCGCAGCAGTTACGGTGAAAGATGGCTTGTACCATATCTCGTTTCCGGAGTTACAGATCAGCGAGCAAAACGAAAACCGTATTGATGCCGAAAAAGCTTTTGATGCTGCGCTTGCGGCTTTAATTAACCGTTTTGAAAAAGGAAACTGGAGCAGTACGGACCAGAAAGCTCAAACCTTGTTTTTGAAATTGAAGGAGTTGATTGCTGATGTTTAAAAGATGAAGTTTTTAACTATTTAACTTAACAACAGTTACAACTGTACAATTACCTTTTTGCTGCGTAGTATCTACATTAAATACAATATCTTTTTTTTCAATATTTGGAAACTGTGCAGATAGAAATTTATAAACCCGCTCCTGCTCGTTTTTAAGCGTATGCATATTAATTGTTTTGCCAACAGAAACATAAGAGTTAGGCTGATCTTTTTTTAAGGACGAAAGCATATTTTCCGGTGTTTGATAATATAGCTTTGTAACCTTAAAATTTGGTTCTATTTCCTGGTTTACAGGCTTAATAGTTTCATAAAATTTATAGAAGAAATCCGGGTTTTTGATGCCGTAATCTTTTAGGTTATTGCTGACGGAAACCCAATCATTAATCTGGTAAGTTTTGGCTCCGGTTTTTACTTCGTGTATAAAACGGAAACGAACATGGTCGCTTTCTTCAATATTAGTAAAATCCGGTGCAGTTTGTTTAAAATTTAAGTTGAATTTGTAACCGTTTACAATTTCCAAAATGGCCGATTTCCATTTGCCATTTGGATATTTTTGAATGTGTGTAACTTGTCCGTCAGCAAATCTTACTTTGTTTGATTCATATAAAAACGGATAATCCGGTATTTTACCAGCTTCGGCTAATTGGAATATTTTGATGTTATTTTTATATACAAAAGCAGGTCCTATTATGATTGGAGAATTCGGCCCAAAAGCACTTCCAAATATTTTCATCGTAATTTCATCACCAACTTTAAGTAAACTGTTTAACTGCTTTTCCTGTCCGTACTTTGTTCTCATAAAGTAATCGTTTCCGTTATAAGAAACTGTAAAACCTTGCATTTTATGATTACCACCAGTATTTAAAACGTCTAAGTCTTTAACATTTGCTTTATCTACAATCGCTTTAATTTTAACAGTTACAACTTTGCCTTCAATGTCTCTTGCCAACTTCTCTTTCTGCTTAAAATCATCTGTTTGTCGGTAAGCCTTAAAATCTGCTTCACCTTTTATTTGTTCGGGTGAACGTTTGAGTTTTTGACGATATTTTGTGGTATCAGCTTTTATTGAACTATCCCAGTAGAAAATAATATCATAATCATTCGCAGTAATACTTTTAAATCGTTCTAAACCTGCCGGACCCACACCGCTACTTGCCGAAAGTGAAGCAATAATTGATTGATGCAAGTTCTTGATCTGCGCTTCCGAATAAAGCTTGTTATCAATTAAAAAACCTGCTTTTCCGTTCACTTGTAAATTAGCACTCATTCCTGCGGCTTTCTGCTGTATAACTATCTTATCAAGATAACCACCTTTCTCTAAATCGTGTAGTCTTAAACGAGTATAAAATTGCCCTTCGGGTATGCTGCGTTCTTTGATTAGGTTTTCCTTTTCAAATTTAGTCAGATAAGTAATCCGGCCTTCATTAGTCGTAATTTCTACATAACCATCTTTAATTATGATACCTTGTCTTTTTGTGTATGGATTAGGACTCCATATGGCTGAAACTTTAATGCACTTAGGGCCTATCTTATACAAAATGTCTTTTGGGTAAATTTTACCATCAATCACAACTAAAGGATTGATACCTAATTTTTCAATACTTTTTATAGCACTGATTTTAATTTCGGGCTGATCTCTTTTCAAGCGTGCAAAAGCCAAACAACTCAATAATACCACGGGTAAAATGAGTACATAAATTACTTTTTTCATTTTTGCTGAGGGTTTGTTAAATAACATAGTGATGCGTTTTTTAAGCGGTATTTTACTGAAACTGTGGTAAAGCATTCCCTGATTGGTTACCGACAAATGCACAAGCAGATCAGCATAAATCTTTTTATCTGTTGAGTTTGCTATCGCCCGATCAACTTCAAACTCGTGGTTTACTTCTATAGATTTTGCGTAGAAATAAATAAACGGGTTAAACCATAAAATAACTTGTGCAATTTTTACCAAGAGGCGATCAACCGAATGATACAATTTTACATGCAGCATTTCGTGTGCAATTATTTGCTGCATCTTATCCGCAGAAAGTTCCTGATCGTTTAAAAAGATATAGTTAAAAAAAGAGCCGTTGTTTAACTTTTTATCACCACGCAAAATATTTACATGGCCAACTTTAGATATCTGTTTGCCTTTAAGCTTTTTAAAGAAAATAATTAAGGTAATAATCAGGTGAAAAGTTAATGCTGTTACAGCTAGACAATAGAAAACTTTTAGCAATAGCATCCAATCCACCGGCTTTGTTACTACAGTAGTATTTTGAAAATCAGCTACATCTAGCGGAACTGTTTGCAGCGTATTTACATAAAAAACTTGACGAACTACTGCTATTTGCTGCTGGCCGGGATTAACAGGTATAGTTAATTTCGGAATGATAAAACTTGTAAATAGACTTGCCATTAAATACCATCTATTGATTGTAAAAAAGGTAAGTCTGCTCAGCAGAAAGTAATAAAACAGGTAGAAAATAGCTGTACATGCTGATACCTGTAACAGATAAACTAAAGCATTCATTTTTCTTCGTTTTTAGTGATGATGGCTTTGATTTTATTTAAATCTTCTTCACTTAACTGCTCCTCTTTAACCATATAGGAAAAAAGACTTTCGGCAGAATTGTCAAAGTATCCTGCAAAAAACTTTTTAAAAGAAGCTTTACGATAGGCGGCTTTAGAGATAGCCGGAAAATATTCATAAGTTTTGCCATAAGCTTTAAAACCTACATAACCTTTTTTCTCCAGCAAACGCACAACTGATGAAATGGTATTGTAAGGCGGCTTCGGATCGTCCGGCAAAGCATCAATAATATCTTTCACAAAACACTTTTTTAATTGCCATAATACCTGCATCACGCGTTCTTCTGTTTTGGTTAATTCTTCCATAACCAAATATATAACTTATAAATCAGTTATACAACTATTTTTTAGTTAATTAACTTACTTTTCAGTTTTATACGATTTAATAAGTACATTAATCGAAATACAAGACATAGCATCGGCAAATTATCGTTTCAATAGTTAAGTTTGCTCATGATTTTAATTACAGGTGCAACAGGTTTTCTTGGGTCAGAATTATACCGGCAACTATTTTTATCGGATAAAAACAGCATCCGTTGTACCAAACGTGCAGCTTCTGTTACTCCGGAAATCCTGCTCCCGTTTGCAAAACAAATTAATTGGGTGGAAGCCGATTTACTCGAAATTGATGCCTTAAACGAAGCATTACAAGACGTTACCATAGTTTATCATTGTGCCGCATTGGTTTCTTTTGATCCGGCACTCAAAAAAAACTTGATTAAAACTAATGTAGAAGGCACAGCAAACCTAGTTAATTTATGTATTGAAAAAGGAATACGGCTGCTTCATGTTAGTTCCATTGCGGCTATTGGCGAAGGAAAATCGGGCGAATTAATTAACGAAAACCATCACCTGGAAAAAACGCCGAAAGAAAATGCTTATGCCATTTCTAAGTACGAAAGTGAGATGGAAGTTTGGCGAGGCATAGCCGAAGGTTTGAATGCGGTAATTGTTAATCCATCTTTAATCATCGGAAAAAATGCCGGTAAAGAAGGCACCGGACAAATTTTTGAAACCGTACGAAAAGGTTTAAAATTTTATACTTCGGGTAGTTGTGGTTTGGTAGATGTAGAAGATGTAGCCAAAATCATGATTTTGCTGATGGAAAGCAAAATCAGCAACGAACGTTTCATCATCAATGCAGAAAACTGGTTGTATAAAGATCTGTTTGAAGAAACTGCCACTTGCTTCAACCTAAAACCTCCGGCGCAGGAAGCCAAACCCTGGATGCTGGAAATTGCCTGGCGCGCCTCGGCGCTGGGTACTCTTTTTACCGGCAAAAAAATTGGGGTTGATAAAATTTCGGCACAAGCTGCCAGTCGCATTCAGGATTATGATAATAGTAAGGTAAAAGAAGCTTTAAGTTTTGAATTTAAACTGGTAAAGAAATCGATTCAGGAAATTTGTGAGGCGATAAAAGTTTAAGCTTATAATTATTAGCCTATAACTTTTAAATTATTATCTAGACTATCTCTTAACAGGATTATTTATTAATTATAAAATAAATATTACCTTTAAAGAAGAAACGGAATTTTTCTTTAAAATTTTAATAATTATTTATAATAGATGAAATACATAAAACAACTTGATAGCATTAGAGCTATAGCTGTTATTTTAGTTATTATTTCACATTGGCTACCTAAAAGTAATTGGCTAAACCAAGCAACACTCAATACCAATGGTGCTTTTGGTGTTAATGTTTTTTTTGTTTTAAGTGGATTTTTAATAACAGGTATATTGCTTGAAAACAGAAGAGAAGCAGAACAACTAAATCTAGATAAAAGTGCCATTATTAAAAACTTTTTTTTTCGCAGGGCACTTCGCATTTTTCCAATTTATTATTTAACTATTACTTTTCTTTTAATAGTCCATAAGTATACAGGGACGCAAATCAGGGATAGTTATCTTTACTTTTATACTTATACTGCCAATATTCATTTTTATAAAATGCAGGAATGGGACGGAATGTTGTCTCATTTGTGGTCTTTATCTGTTGAAGAACAATTTTATCTGATATGGCCGTGGTTAATAATTTTTATAAAAGAAAAGTATTTAAAGCCCTTAATAATAGCATTTATTGTATTTGGAGTTATAAGTGATTTTATTATTTCAGATGGCCCTTTAGATGTCGTAGTAACTACCAGTTGCTTCGATGCTTTTGGAATTGGTGCCCTGCTTTCTTGGCAACTTAAATATCGTCCCGATTCTATAAAAAAGTATTATAGTTTAATCTGTATTGGTGCTTTTGTGTCTCTTATATTGCTTGTACTTATATTTAATAGGCACAATGTCTATGTTCCATATCGGGTGTTATGTTCCGGGATAACTGTTTGGATAATAAGCTACATCCTCGTAAATAATAACAAACAAAATTTTGTAAATTATATACTTAGTAATAAAACCCTAATTAATCTTGGAAAGATTAGTTATGGTCTTTATTTATACCATTTAATAATAATTGTATTTTCTTGGACTGTTCTTGGAATTTTAGAAAAAAGAGGTTTCTTACATTTACCCGAAAATTATAAGTTTAGCATTATGTTATGGAGTAATGCAGCATTGTTAATTTTGATTTCTTGGTTTTCTTGGATTTATATTGAAAAACCATTTTTAAACTTAAAAAACCATTTTATTTTAGATCGTACTGATACAAAAAGTTATGCTATAAGTAACAAATGATTAAACTTTTGTAAAGCAAAAAAATTATATTTAGTTTAAAATACTATGCAAATATTCGCTCGTAAAATCTCAAGGTAGGCGTTATAAAATTTATTTTTGCATTTGTTAATGCTGTTTTTAAGTGCTTATTTTTAGCTTAGAAACCTTAAGTTTCAGAAAATACTTTTCAATACAATGCCAACTCAAAAACGCTGCAAAATAGATAACAGGCAGTACACCAAAAAACAACCTGTCAATAGTTAGATGTTTGCCTAAAAAATACATAAACAACTGTTGTATGGGCCATGCATATAAATACATACCATAAGAAAAATCTCCTGTTTTTGTAAAGTCGGAAAAGTGAAGGCGCGGGTGATAAGCAATAAAAAAGAACAAATAAGTTCCTGCAATTGGCAATATCAAATTAAGGTAATGAACACCAATGCAGGAAAAAATAATTGCACCTGCAGCTATCAAAATAAAAATTTTTTTTCTTAGAATATAGTTTCGGTATAAGTAGAAGTAGGCACCAGAAAAAAAGTAAACAAACAACCTGGGTAAATTATAAGGGTTAAGATTGTTTGTAATGAAATTAACAGGATATTGGTAAAACATATTGGCATAATTTTGTAAGGAAAATACAATGTAGCTCAATACAAATAACAGAACTACTATCCAATTTTTTTTAAATACTCCTAGCATAGCAATTATCGGAACTATTAAATAACAAACAAACTCGTATTGTATAGTCCATAATGATTCATTAATCATTCCGGGTAACAAATTAGATCTAAAAGAATTTTGCAGAGGCACCTTTTGAAGGGTAAAAAGGTTTAATATAATCTGTTTTTTATTCTGTAAATTGAAAAAATATTCTTTCAAAGATCCAAGGATATTTGTACGATCAATAGCGCCTAAAGCTCCTAAAAGGAAGATGCTTACTATAAAAGCAACAAAATAAGCCGGATAAATTCTATAAAACCTTTTTTTGAGGTAATCTCCAAAACTATTACTGTATTCGTAGCTTCGAAATATTAAAAATCCACTTGCAGCAAAAAAGAAGTTCACAGCTAAACTTCCAATATCTATCTGATTTTGACTAAAAGCCATCAACGGCTCAATATCTCTCAATCTAGCATAATAAGTCACATAACAATGGCTATATATCACCCCTACCGCTAATAAAAATCTTAGTATATCTAAGTTGTTCTTTTTTAAATCCTGAGAGATCAGAAGCTCTTTGTTCTCATGATAAGGTTTTGTTGAAAGAATATCCAATTTTTGAATTATTTTATATTGCTTATAAAAAAATGTATTTAGGTTTTGAACAAAGCTAAATACATTGCCACAATTATAAAATAATGTTTTAATTATTAGTTATAATTATTGTCCTGGATAAATTTTAAATATAATTCTGGGCTATTCTCATTCAATGCTTCAAGCTCACCTTCATTGATGTTCAGGCTATCATCATATAATTCTATAAGTAAATTATTATAAAGTTTTTGGGAGTAGTAGGATTTCCAATTACTTAATCCTCTTTGCAAGCATTCCTCTTCCGCTTCATTTAGTAGAAACTTTTTCTGCTTATTTAAAACTAATAAAGCGTATTTTAACATTTCTAAAATATTTGATGAAGTATTATCTTCATGAAAATTGTAAACTGCTATTGCTTGGGTATGATGAATAATGGGAAATTTTCGCGCAATCCATAAACACAGATCATAGTCTTCGCAATAATGTAAATCATTATCAAATTGAAACTCTTCAAAAATCCATCTTTGATACATTCCCACCGCTGGTAAACCCATATAATTTCCTTCCAACAAATGGCAGTAATGATCCACAATTACTTCTTTCTGTATTAACCAGCTTTTATTTTCAGGTTGATAAAATAACTCATGTGCACCAGATACAAAAGCGGCTTCCGGACTTTGTGTTAGGTACTTTATATTGATAAAAAAAGCATCTGGTAGAAGCCAATCATCTGCATCTAGAAATACCAGTAAATCGCCTTTACTGTTTTTTATTCCATTATTTCGGGCACTAGAAACGCCTTGATTAGTTTGATAGATATATATTACTGCTGGAAAGCTCTTGGCAACTTCTTTTGTATGATCGGTTGATCCATCATCTACAACAATAATTTCGCACTTAGAATAATTCTGCGCAAAAACACTTTCAATAGCTTTCTGAAGATAGACACCACTATTAAAACATGGTATAATTACAGAGATGAATTGCTGCGCCAAAGTATTGGATAGTTAAAGGTTTATTGTGTTGGAGGTTTTATCTTATTTTTATGATAAAATTTTATTCCGGATGCAATTCCTTTTATTTCACTAAACAAAGTTTGATATCGAAATGAATAAGTTGGAAAGCCCTGTTTAAGTAAATAAATATAGTATTTTGGAAGCGAATAGTATATGTACTTTTTATAACCGTCCTTTTTATTTTTTGCATCCTGAACTAAAGCAGCAGCAGCATGGCCACGCATATAACTAAATACTTGTTTTTGCAAAGCATCCATTTGTTTCCGGTGTTCATGAAATACAATGGCACGAGGCGTATATTGAATGGTGTAACCGGCAGCAAGTATTCTATACCATATTTCCGAATCGCCACTACACCCAGCAGCACCTACATCCAAACGTTCATCAAAAAAGTCAACATCTTCTAACAGCTGTTTTCTAAAAGCCATATTTGCTCCGGCACCTATATCCCAAACTTTAGGTGCAAAACCTGTGTTTACGAAATCCTTTTTAAAGAAAATATCTTGGTAACCTTTATTAAACCCCCAATACTTTTCAAATATTTGCTGACTTTCAGTATCTAATGAAGTTGAAATAACCAAACCTGTTATTGCCTGTACATTTTTATCTAAAAAGGTTTCCCATATTTTATAAGTCCATTGCTGATGAACTTGTACATCATCATCTGTATAAGCTACAATAGTGCATTTAGCTTTTTTTGCACCTGTATTACGTGCGATGTCTAAACCTGGTCTTACTTCCCTACAATAGATAACATCAGAAAACTGTTCGGCCACAAGCTTGGTACTATCATCAGTAGGTGCATTATCTACTACAATAATTTCTTCCGGCATGCATATTTGCTGATGCAAACTATTTAAACACAGCCTTAAACTTTCACTACGGTTACGGGTACAAATAACAACAGAAACATTAACTTTTTCTGGAAAGGAAGTTGTTATATATCGAGAAAAAAAATCCTCCATTATCTCTATAAACAATGGAGTTTTATTTAAAAATGCTTGTGCATAATCAATTGTGATACTGTTTTTATGCTGATAAAAATCAATTGTAGGTTTAATTGCACTTAAGATCTTTTGCTGCAATTGTTCACTGCTTAAGCGTTTGTTTTTTTCGATATATAATTGCCCCAAAGCAATTTTCTTCCACCAGAACACGCAATAATATCCGGATTTATCAATCTCAGGAAAAACAAGTTCTTTCGTTTGATTTTCAAGTTGAAGATGATAAATAATATATGGGTCTACTTTAGGCATTACCGTTTTAATAATTAAAAAGTTTCTTTAAATTTCTATAAGATAAGCTTATGCAAACTTTTAACGCAAGCTTGAACACCATTATCAAAATTCCCAAATTAACATACACTTTTAGTATTTCTTTTACCTGATTAAGAACAAGATGCCAATTTCCTGTTCTCAACCATACTTCGTTTATATAATCAAATACCCAACATATATAATTCTTGTGTGCTATTTGTATATTTTTTTTCTGTTCCTTTTTTGGTAAGTAACTACTAATGGTATTAATTACTTTTGAAGTATCTTGGATGTTTTTGCCAGATAAAAAACTATGACTGGAAATTGAACTTGTATGCTCTCTATATTCGGCAAGTATTTCAGGAGTATAAGCTGTAGGATAATTTTTGGCAACTCTTGCCCACATTTCCCAATCTTCACCGTAGGTTACACCATAAAAAGCTCCTAATTTTTCATAAGCTTCACGTTTTACAGTCATTGCTACATACTGTATCCTTGTATGCTCAGCTAATTTCTGCAACCAATCTTCTAATAGCCCGGGTTTTCCAACTTCTATATCAGACCGACGAAAAATACTATTTTCATCATCAATATTATTCCAAGCACAAAATGCAGCACCAGCTTCTGGATATGTTGTAAATAACGCTTGAATATGCTTATAATATCCTGGTTTTACCCGATCGTCTCCATGTAATAAATGAATATATTTCCCTTTGGCACGATTGATACAAGTTTCAAAATTTCTAAGGCTTCCTACATTCTTTTCTTGACGGAAATACGTTACACGTCCTTTACCGATTCTCTTCACCAATGCTTCAACATCTGCATCTGAACTGTAGTCATCCACTACTTCTATTTGCATCGTTTCTGATCCAGGATCTTGCGCTAAAACACTTTCTATAGCATAAGGCAAAAAAACAGAACAATTGTAAGCAGGAATCATAACGGACCAAAAAGGCCGGATAACATCTGCCGGGAGAGGTGCTATATATGGGGGCGAATCAGGTATTCTTTGCAACATATACTAAATAATAGGGCTTTTTAGATAGAAAAATGCTGCTTTAAGGTTTAGTGTTCGGGTCTGAAGGCTTTAACAATATTGGTAAAGTTGGACGAATGAATCCCGGCCATTTATCAAATCGATTTTCATTTTCACGTGAATCTGCGACATCGAAAAAAAGACACGTTTCATGCTTGTATAAATAAATAGAAGTATCTTTTACAAAAAGAAGGGTAACAAAATAAGATCCGTCATTCAATAAATTACCTGGAATAGTGCATTCTCCTTCTATCATTCCTTCATTACAAAGTACTGGTTGAGATGGAATACTAAAAACACATTCTCCTAATAATGTATAAAGCATTAGGTCGATTGATAAATTAATATCATTACTAAAATTGTAGAATTTAAATTTTATAGTTAGGGTCGTGTGAATGGTTATAAGCGTTGATGTGTCTGGCATATTTGGCACAAGTTCAACAGAAAGAACTTTTATAAACTCGTTACCTGGTGCTTCTTTTACCGTATCAAATTTGGGTAACGAAGCTCTTTTTTGAAAAGCTCCTAAGTATTGATTAGCAACTACATTAACATCACCATCTGAGTACACCCTTCCTTTATCTAACCAAATAGCTTTTGAACATAGATTTCTTAAAGCATTTATATTATGACTAACAAATAAAATGGTGCGTCCTTGCTCTGATGATACCTGTCCCATTTTGCCCATACATTTTTTTTGGAACTCGATATCGCCAACAGCCAGAACTTCATCAATAATCATGATATCTGTTTCAAGGTGTGCAGCAACAGCAAACGCCAAACGAACATACATGCCGGACGAATAACGTTTAACAGGCGTATCTATATAACGTTCTACTCCTGCAAAATCTACAATTTCATCAAACTGCTTTGCGATTTCTCTTTTACGCATGCCAAGGATTGATCCGTTTAAATAGATATTCTCCCTGCCGGTTAGTTCCGGATGAAAACCTGTACCCACTTCCAGCAAGCTTGCAATTTTACCTTTTACTTTAATATTTCCTGAAGTCGGCGAAGTTACTCTGCTTAAAAGCTTTAATAAAGTACTTTTACCTGCACCATTGCCGCCGATAATACCAACTGCTTCGCCATGTTTAATCTCAAAACTTACATCCTTTAAACTCCATACTACGTCGCTTTTTCCTTTAACGGTACGATCATTTGTTTCTCCTACAGTTAAAAAAGGATCTTCCTTACCACGTACTTTTGCAATCCAGCGTTCCAGGTCTCGGGATAAAGTACCCGTCCCAACTTCTCCCAACCGGTAAACTTTTGAAATATTTTCAACTTTTATAACAGTGGACATAATTAAAGGTAGTATAAAAATAGATTAGTATTGAAATGAGTAAAACGTATTTGCTATTTGGAAGCACTCATATCTTAAGAAACGCCAAGTAAAATTATTTTAAAAAAGATTTAGAGCCTATTTTAATTTTTTTAAATTCATTCTTTATACTTCTTTTATCGCATAAAAATATTAACTTTTCATGCTTTCAATATTATTAAGGCAAGAATAAACTTATAAATATAAAAGAAGCATTACAAGTTTCTCTCTCATAACTTCAAACAAAACTTTTATGATTTAACAAGTTTTTGTATTTGTTTAAACCTAAAAAAATGCATCAAATAAAATCTATACATCCAATAATAAGTTTTTAAATTTTTATGCATGTTAAAAGCCCCTTTTGCTTGTAGAAAGGCTGCATCTTTATTCGTTAGTAACAAATTATTTGCCACTTTAATACAAAATATAGCGTAATAAACTAACGCTTCTTCCTTAAGCTTTTTCCTTTTGTTAATTGGAATGTATTCCTGAATAATATCTACTACTTTAATTATATCGTGAATATTTTGGCCAGTTAAAAAAGATCCGTGACTAATTCCAGAATTATAAGCAACTCTATAATAAGCCAAACTTTTAGGAGAATAAGCAACTGGATAATGCGCCGCAATTCTCGTCCACATTTCCCAATCCTCACCATAATGCACTGCATAAAAACTCCCTAAAGCTTCGTAAACGCTTCTTTTTACTACTATAGCAGGAGGCTGAATTAACTGACGACCAGCTATTTTAGATAGAAAATCTTTAATAACCTCCGGCTTCTTAGATAAAATAGGGGTAGAAATATCCAATTTATCACTTCTTCCATCAATAAAAGAAAAGTTAGTAAAAGCAGCACCAGCTTCCGGATGTGCAATGAATAGGCTTTCTATCTCCTGATAATAACCTACTTCTATCCGGTCATCACCGTGCAATAAATGAATCCATTTTCCTTTGGCTCGGTTTAGACAGGTTTCAAAATTTCGTAAACTACCTCTGTTTCTTTCCTGCTTGTAATATTTAATACGTCCCTTTCCTATTGTTTCAACTAATTCGAAAACATCTCCATCTGCACTGAAATCATCTACAACTTCGATTTGCATCAATGCTTCACCAGGATCTTGCAATAACACACTTTTTAATGTATCCTCTAAAAATGCAATACAATTATAAGTTGGTATCATTACTGACCATAATGGTTGCTCAGCCGTATCCTCAACAGGCAAAATTATAGGAGGAACATCAGGTATCCGATCAGACATTTCTTAAATTAGTTAACAAGCATAGTTATTTTTTAATAAAAAATAAAAATTATAAATTAATATATAATAGACTTAATATATTAATATTTAAGCAAAGTTCTACCAGATAGGTTTTATATTTATTATTAACGCTCTTATTATTGTACAATATACTTTTCCGTAAATATCCACTTTAAATAACATTTAATTAAATAGGATTCAATTCTTTAACATTTAAGGCTATCATTGCAAATGACAACTGAAGAGCGCATCGAAAACTCGGTAACACGCGTTTTTAAAACCGTATTCCCAAACACCACCAACCATTACGATACACTTTTTGGCGGCACAGCAATGATGTTAATGGATGAAGTGGCTTTTATGACAGCTACGCGTTTTAGCCGGAAACGATTGGTTACGGTTTCTTCCGATAAAATAAACTTCACGGTGCCCATTCCTGCCGGAACGATTATAGAACTAATTGGCCGCGTTATCCATATCGGCCGTACCAGCATGAAAGTAAGTGTAGAAATTTTTGTAGAGCAGATGTATGAAGAAGTCCGTTACCGCGCAATCCACGGCGAGTTTACTTTTGTTGCTGTGGATGAAAATAAAAAACCTACTCCAATTTTAGGTTGATAAAAGAAGTATCTGGCTAATGGTTTATAGCTGATGGTTAACAGCTCACGGCCATGAGCTGATGTACAAAAGCTGACTGCTGATACCTCATCAAAAAGTTGCACCTTTGCCGCTTCTAAATTTTTAACTCATGAACCAGTATTTCATCATCGATTTCGATAGTACTTTTACACAGGTTGAAGCGCTTGATGAGCTTGTACGGATTTCTCTGAAAAATCATCCTGAACGAGAAAAAGTTTATAAACAGATTGAAGATTTAACCAATGCGGCCATGGAAGGCCGTTTATCGTTTTCCGAAAGTTTATCGCAACGAGTTAAATTATTACAGGCAAACCGAAGTCATCTGGATTTACTTGTAAAACATCTGCGAAAAAAAGTATCCGCTTCGTTTTCGCGTAACCGCAGTTTTTTTAAAGAACATCAGGATGAAGTGTTGATTGTTTCTGGCGGATTTAAAGAATTTATTACGCCGGTTGTAACCAAATATCACATTAAAACCGAAAATATTTACGCCAATACTTTTGAGTTTGATGATAAAGGAAATATTATTGGTTATGATCACAGCAATCCGCTTTCGCAGGAAGGTGGTAAAGTAAAATTGCTGCGCGAACTAAATTTACAAGGTGAATTGTTTGGAATTGGCGACGGTCATTCGGATTTTCAGCTTAAAGAATTTGGGTTGATTAAAAAATTCTTCGCTTTTACAGAAAATATCGAACGTAAAACCATTGTAGAAAAAGCCGATTACGTTACACCAAGTTTTGATGAGTTTTTGTACATCAACAAGTTTCCGCGTGCCATTTCTTATCCTAAAAACCGCATTAAATGTTTGGTTGCGGGCGAAGTGGCAGACGAAGCGGTAATTCAATTAGCGAAAGAAGGTTACAACATTCGTATCCGACCAAAAATCGAAAGCAAATACTTGGAAGAAGCTGGAATTTTGTTTTGTGATGAAGATACGCAGCCTACAGAAAAACAACTGGAAGGAGCCGGCCGTTTAAAAGTAATTGGCTGTTTTGGAAAAATAAACCGCAAAACAGCCGAGGTTGCCTGCGAAAAAGGCATTATCATTTTTGATGATGTGAAGCATAATCCGCGCAACACAGATTTTATTCCGAAACGCGTAATGGATTTTATGAACGAAGGAAAAACGCATACCAGCACCAACTTTCCGGACTTGCAGCCGCCACGCATCAACAACGCGCATCGTTTAATTCATATTCATAAAAATGTGCCCGGCATCCTGGCAAAAATCAATGATGTTTTTGCGCGCCATCACATTAATATTGTTGGCGAATTTTTAGTTACCAACGCACAAATTGGCTATGTAATTACGGATGTAAATACGGGCTACGGCCAGCAGGTTTTAACGGAATTGAAGCAGATTGAACATACAATAAAGTTCCGGTTGTTGTATTGATTTTGTTCCCGCTCTTGTCATCCTGAACTTGTTTCAGGATCTCATCTTACTAATTACTATCTTTATGATGGGATGCAGAAACAAGTTCGACATGACAATAATGTCAAAACAACAATACTTCTTTTAGCACACTAATTTTTGTCTTTCAGCGGCACAATCAAAACCGGAATTTCGCTATGCCGGGAAACATCTTCGGCTACACTACCAGTTAGCAAACGGTTAAATCCGCTTCGGCCATGCGAACCAACCACTATTAAATCTGCATTAAACTTTATCGCTGTATCGATCACAACCGTTGCGGCATCGCCTGTTTCCAAAAACTGCGTAATGTTATGCTCGGCACCATATTGGGCCACAAAACGCTGCATCACTGTTTTTGCCGAAGCATCCTGTGCATTCATTATTTCTACAGGCGGCAAGTTGCTGATCATATCTATTTCTCCGCCCACAATGCCGGTTGTCATTGGCTGCACAATCATCGGTTCGATCACTTCTACCAAACCTACTTCTACCCGAAGCAATTTGGCCAGTTCGAATCCGTAAGTAGCTGCTTTTTCTGACTGGTGGCTGTCATCAATCCCGATTAAAATCTTTTTGAATTCCATGGCTTGTGCTTTTATATTACCAATAAGGGTTTTTTAAATGAAAAGTTTTTTGGCCGATAAAAGAAGCATTTGAAACTGCTTGAACCACGGCAACCTTCTCCAGCAAAAAAATAAACAAATATTCGTAATTTGCGACGATCATAAAACGTAATATCATGGTAACAGATACGCTGGACATACAGATTAGCAAAGCAGAAACTTCACGCTTTGCACAAATAGATTTTAATAATTTACCTTTCGGGAAACATTTTAGTGACCATATGCTGGTTGCAGACTACGCCGACGGCCAGTGGCAAAATTTCCAGATTTTGCCTTATGGCGAGATCGGTATGAGTCCGGCAATGTCAGTTTTACATTACGGACAAGCTTTTTTTGAAGGGTTAAAAGCATATAAACTGGCTGACGGCCGCATCTCCGTTTTTCGTCCATACAAAAATGCGGCACGTTTTAATAAATCTGCCGAGCGTTTGTGTATGCCGCAATTGCCGGAAGATTTATTTGTGCAGAGCATTGCCGCGCTGGTAGAAGTTGACCAGCAATGGATTCCGGAGAAAGAAAATCATGCTTTGTATATCCGTCCGTTTATGTTTGCTACAGAATCTGCTTTAGGTGTGCAACCATCTTCAACTTATAAATTTTGTATTTTAACTGGTCCGGTTGGCCCGTATTTCTCCAAATATTTAAAAGTAAAAATCGAAACCGAGTTTTCGCGCGCTTGCGATGGTGGTTTTGGCTTTGCAAAAGCTGCCGGAAATTATGCAGGCTCTATGTTGCCAGCCAAAAAAGCTGCGGAAGAAGGTTTTGATCAGATTATCTGGACAGATGCGCGCGAACATGCTTATGTAGAAGAGCTTGGTGCAGCCAACATCATTTTTATAATGGACGGAAAGTTAGTTACGCCATCAACCCGCGACACCATTTTAAAAGGTGTAACCCGCGATACAATTTTGGAAATAGCACGCAGCTGGAATTTTCCAGTTGAAGAACGCCGCGTTGCCATTACCGAAGTTTTAGAAGGAATTAAAAACGGAAAAGTAACCGAAGCTTTTGGCGTAGGAACTGCTGCAACCATCACCTCAATTGCAGAAATTGGTTATTTGGGAGAAATATTTACGCTTCCGGATCCGGCAAAAGGCGAAATTGCTGCCAGGCTGCGTAAAACTTTAGATGATTTGAAATACGGCCGATCTGAAGACATCAACAACTGGAACTACATCGTATCCTGATTTTTAAGTGCTAAAAGAAGCATCGGATTTTAATAATTCTTTGCTTCTTTTGAATTTCTTTTTAACCTACGATTTTTTCTCCGCTCCTGCCGGTTGGCTTTCTTCAAAATACGGTCTTCTTTATTTTCCTTAAAATCAACAACTCTTTTACGCAAATTTTGCTCAATTTCTGCTGATAAACCGATAGATTCTTTAATTCCGGAATAAATAGAACGCCAGATTAAACCCAGATAAGATACGTTTTCTGGCTTTACATATGCAACAGTTTCTATTCTTACAGGCGCATTAAACGTTGGGTTATTACGAATCAGCACAAACGAATTAGCCAAAATTGACACAAAAGACATCCGCTTTAAAGCATTTTTTTCGTTCTGTTTCAATAAAACTACATTTAAATCATGATATAAAAAAGCAACTTTTCCGCTTGCTTTTTGAGTATTTGCCTGCATATCAAAATTTAAACTCGTTACAATTCCGTTTGTAAACTGGATTAAGCCAAGTGGTTTTGTGGCTGGGTTCAGATTCACTAAATTCATCGAACCCAAGCTTCCTTTATAATATAAAATTTGGGAAGTGTCTGCCAGATCAAAATGTATATTCACATCCAGTTTGCCGTAACCCATCAGGTTTGCGGTTAAGTTTGCCGTAATTTTTCTACTTCTTTTAAGCGTATCTTTTCCGGTGATGATATTGTTGATATTTCCGTTTAAACGCTCAAGCGTAATTACGCCACACATGTTGGTTTTTGGGCTAATTTCCGCATAAGCAACATCAATTCCTTTAAAACGTACTGTTTTTACCGCTATATTTTGCTGTACATTTTGCAGCAGGCCGAATAAGTTAACTTTACTGGAAACATTTACAGGATGTTTTTCTAAGGTGCGATCATGAAAGATTTCAACTTTGCCATCAAAAAAATCAATATCAGAAGCAATGATTTTTCGGTAACTAATAAAGGCTTTGTAATCAAAATGATTAACGTTGATAGAATCTGTTTCGAAACTGAAACTACCATTAGATTTAGTTATTTGTGTTGCCGATTTTTGTGGCATAAAAACAGCATCTGCCACTTTTATATTAGCTTTTGAGCTGGAAAAAGTAACCGTTTTTGCGTGATACTGATAAAGCTTATTGGGCGTTTCTCCGCTGTAATTATTAAAAACAACCAGTACATCTTTACAGAAATTAAAGCGGCTTGCATCATTCTGGCTGTTAGCATCAATTAATAAATCTGTTGCTTTTAAATCAATTTCTTTGAGATGCCTGATTCTGATGCGCTGTTCACTATTATCCTGATAACGCAGATTGATGTGCTCCAACAAAATCTGCTTCACATGTAAAGATTTTATTGTACCGGCAATCCGTTGGTAATACGTTTTTTTGCCGCTATCAGGCAAATCGCGATTATGTAATTTCTGGTAAACGGCCTGAATTTTAGGCTGACTGATTGTAATTTCATCTACTTCAGCAATATTTTTAAAGTACAGTTTAAAAGGATGAATATGTTTAAAAACGATCCGATCAACCGAAAGCGTATACAAATTGTTAGGTGCTTTACCTGCTTTTTTTAGCTGGTTAAAAACAGTATAATTTGGCTTTAAAACGAGATGATCAATCACAATCCTTCCGGCCAGAACATGCAAACTACTTTTCTCAAAATCAACCTGATATAAACCATTACTCAGTTTAAAAACCGATTTTTTTAACTGATTTGATAATACTGGCGAAAAGTAAATGTTGATGATCAAGGCGATCAGTAAAATCAAAAACAACAATCCGGCTACGGGCAAACTCAGTCTTTTAAACCATTTATTACTTGTTAGTTTCGCAAATTTCATTCGTAATTCTCTTCCTACTATTCACACTTATACGTTTTAGCAGCATAAATCTGTACAATATATAGAATAGTATTTAAAATGATACGTTTAATTGATTTTGAAGCATTGCTGACAAACTGTCATTTAATTAAATAACAATTTCTTACTTTTGCAATCTTAAAAATTGATAATGAATCTGGATATTCTTAGCAGTAAACACGATGAAAGCCGTCAGGGTGAAGCATTGGTTCTGGACAAGCCTTTGCTAAAAAACAACGGACGGAAATTATATATTGAAAGTTACGGTTGCGCCATGAATTTTTCTGACAGCGAAATTGTGGCTTCTATTTTGGCTGATCAGGGTTTTGAAACCACTTCGGATTTTAAAGAAGCGGACGTGATTTTTATCAATACTTGTTCCATCCGCGAAAATGCGGAACAACGTGTAAGAAATAGATTAAAAGAGTTTAAGGTTTCAAAACAACGGAATCCCGGAATGGTAGTTGGTGTGTTGGGCTGCATGGCCGAACGTTTGAAAGCCAAGTTTCTGGAAGAAGAAAAACTGGTTGATGTAGTGGTTGGGCCGGATGCTTATCGTGATCTGCCAAATTTAATTGAACAGGTTGATAGCGGCCAAAAAGCGGTAAACGTATTGCTTTCTCGGGAAGAAACTTATGCAGATATCAGTCCGGTACGCTTAAACAGCAATGGCATCAATGCTTTTGTGTCGATTATGCGTGGCTGTGATAACATGTGTTCTTTTTGCGTGGTTCCGTTTACGCGTGGCCGCGAACGTAGTCGTGATGCTTTTTCTATCGTTAAAGAATGCGGCGATTTGTTCAATGCCGGTTATAAAGAAGTTACGCTGCTTGGCCAAAATGTGGATTCGTATAAATGGACGAATGAAGACGGCATTACCATGAATTTTGCTGGCTTACTGGAATTTGTGGCTCTGATTAACCCAAAACTGCGCGTTCGTTTTTCCACTTCTCACCCAAAAGATATTACGGATGAAGTGCTTTTCACCATAAAAAAGTACGATAACATTTGCAAATACATTCATTTGCCCGTTCAATCTGGCAACAGTCGGGTTTTGGAACTGATGAACAGAACGTATGATCGTGCCTGGTATATGAACCGGATTGATGCGATCCGTAGAATTTTGCCAGATTGTGCTATTTCTACCGACGTAATTACTGGTTTTTGTTCTGAAACAGAAGAAGAACATCAGGAAACGTTGAGCATGATGAATTATGTGCAATACGATTTCGCCTATATGTTTATGTATTCTGAACGGCCGGGAACTTTAGCGGCGAAACGTTATGCAGATGACATTCCGGAAGATGTAAAAGGCCGTCGTTTGCGCGAGATTGTGGACAAACAGCAGGCGCATTCGCACAAACGTTTGTTAGATCAGATTGGCCAGGTTCATCAGGTTTTGATTGAAAAACGCTCCAAAAAATCAGCATTAGATTACAGCGGACGAAGCGATAAAAATGCAACTGTAGTTTTTCCGGCTGATGAACATTTTGCACCCGGAGATTATGTGAATGTTTTGATAGAAAAATGTACAACGGCTACCTTGATCGGTAAAATTGTAGGCTAAAACAGTATGGAGATACAGGAAATTAAACAGCGGTTTGGCATTATCGGCAATTCTCCTTTGCTCAACCGCGCCATAGATATTGCAAACCAGGTTGCACCAACAGATATTTCGGTTTTAATTAGTGGTGAAAGTGGTAGCGGAAAAGAGGTTTTTTCGCAGATCATTCATCAGATGAGTCCGCGGAAACATGGCCCGTTTATCGCCGTAAACTGCGGTGCTATCCCCGAAGGAACTATTGATTCAGAATTATTTGGCCACGAAAAAGGTGCTTATACCGGTGCCGTTGGTGATCGTAAAGGTTATTTTGAAACAGTAAATACCGGTACTATTTTTCTGGATGAAATTGCCGAAATGCCGCTGGGCACACAGGCGCGTTTGCTTCGGGTTTTAGAATCCGGACAGTATATTAAAGTTGGTTCATCCAAAGTAGAAAAAACGAATGTTCGCGTTATTGCTGCAACTAATGTTGATGTTTACGATGCCGTAAAATCTGGCCGGTTTCGGGAAGATTTGTATTATCGGTTAAACACTGTTCCGTTGCGGATTCCGCCGTTGCGAGATCGTAAAGAAGATATTTATTTGTTGTTCCGCAAATTTACAGCAGACTTTACAGCTAAATATCGTTCGCCGCCAATCCAGATGAACGAGGACGCACAGCAAATGCTGGTAAATTACAGCTGGCCGGGCAATGTTCGTCAGTTGAAGAATATTGCTGA
This sequence comes from Janthinobacterium lividum, assembly GCA_050955045.1. Classification (GTDB taxonomy): domain Bacteria; phylum Bacteroidota; class Bacteroidia; order Sphingobacteriales; family Sphingobacteriaceae; genus Mucilaginibacter_A. Next base: position 41,897 of record JBPBQV010000023.1, read on the forward strand.
GCAACTGGCCGTTTTAGAACGTGAACATCTGATTACAGCGCAGAGTTTGCTGCAATATATCCCGCAGGAAAGTAGCGGCAGCAATTTACCAATGCGCATCAATCAGCAGAAAAAAGACGATTTTTCGGAGCGTGATATTTTGTACAAAGTGCTTTTTGATATGAAGCGTGACATGACGGATTTGAAAAAACTGGTTGTTGATATTATTGAAAACGGAGGCGTTTCGGCAAATTATTCGGGCAATCCGCAAGTGCTCAACCAGCTTTATCGCGATATCGAAATTGATGGCGATCACCATAACAACAATCATCAGCAGGAACAAACGTTAACCATACAGCAGCCAGTTGGGCAGAACAACAAAGATTTTAGCATCACCCATGAAGCTGAAGAAGTAGAAGAATCGCTTTCGCTGATAGAAAAAGAATCTGACCTGATTAAAAAAGCGTTGAAAAAACATAAAGGCAAACGCAAATTTGCTGCCCAGGAATTAGGAATTTCTGAACGGACACTTTACCGCAAAATCAAAGAACTCAACTTAAATTAAAAAAGCCTTGATGCAAAATGCTTCTTTTATCACCAAAAAAATGGTGTTATTATTATTTGTGCCGATGCTGTTTTTATTTCAATCCTGCGGCATATATTCGTTTACTGGCGGTTCTGTCGGAAACTTAAAAACCGTGAATGTGATGTTTTTTGAAAACGTAGCTCCGCTGGTAATCAACAATTTAAGTCAAAGTTTTACGCAGGCTTTGCAGGAACGTATTCGGAACCAAACTCGTTTAAGCACCGTTCGCGGAGAAGCAGATTGTACGCTGGAAGGCCGCATTACCGGCTACACCATTGCGCCAACCGTTTTGCCTGCAACTACAACCAACGCTGCGCCAATTGCCAACACCAACCGTTTAACCATTACGGTTAGCGTAAAATTTACAAATATTTTAGAACCTAAAAATAGTTTTGAGCAACCGTTTTCGCGTTATGTAGATTTTCAGGGAGATATTGGCACACAGGAACAAGCCCTTATTGTGAACATTAATAGACAATTAACAGAAGATATTTTTAACAAGGCTTTTGCAAATTGGTAAGCAAATCGTAGTTTCAGCCGTGGATCAGAAGATACAGACCGGACAAAGTCCGGAGTTTTTACAGCAGTTATTAGCCAATCCGGCTGCAGCTAACCAAACTCACCAGCAACAGTTGGAAGTTTTGGTGCAAACTTATCCGCAATGCAGTATTTTCCACCTGTTGCTGGCAAAAGCTTTGCAAAACAGCGAAGCTACAGTTGCAGCAAAAGCATTACAAACTGCAGCGGTACATGCGGCAAACCGGGAAGTTTTGTTTCGGCTGATTTATGAGCCGGAAGCAATTACTGTTCCGAAACAGGAAGCAGTTTATCCAAAAAATCAAATCTCTGCACCAGCAGAAATTGTAAATCCGGATGCTTCTTTTATGCCCGAATTTTCTGTAAAAGAAGATAAAGAAGTGGTTTTTACAGAAGATATTCCTTCCGCAAAAATTATAGATGCTTCTTTTACCGATAAAAATCTGGTGAAGAAAGAAGCGGTTTTTGCAAAAGAAATTCCTTCCGCAGAAATTATTGATGCTTCTTTTATCGACGAAAATATGGTAAAGAAAGAAGCGGTTTTTGTAAAAGAAACTCCTTCCGCAGAAGTTATAGATGCTTCTTTTACCGATAAAAATCTGGCATTGGATCAATCCTCCGCAGCAAATACTTCTTTTAGCAACCCAAGTTTGGAAGAAGCTATTATTGCCGAAAATGATCTTCGGGTAGAAGATGTGAATCTGACTTTCACGAATGAATCTGCTGAAGAAATTGTGTTTCCGATGGAAGAAACCATCGCGCAGCATCAGGAAGAAACAGCCGTTGAGGAAGCTAAACATGTTTTTGCGCAGGAAATTGATGAAGAAGTTTATGAAGAGATCACGGCGATTGAAGACATCAAATTTGAGTCGGCAAAAATAGCATTTCCACAGGAAAAAATAACTGTTACTGAACCGGAACTAGAAATCACGATTGAAAAACCGCCGGTATTAACGATTCAGGATAAAGCTGAAAAAGACATGCTGAGCAGTATTGCTGCGATTGATTATTTTTCGTTTGATAATCATTTCGGGCAAAAGCAAGTGCCAGAGGTTCGGGAAATTGTAAACTTGAATAAAGAAAATGAGACAACTAATTTAGCTTTAACTAAAGCTGAAACTGACGAACCAGTCGCAAAAAAAGAACCGGAAACGGTATCGAATTATCATGATGATAAAATGCCTTACACATTTATGTGGTGGCTGGATAAAACCCGGAAAGAATATGCCGGAACATATCAGCCATACGTAAAAGTGCCGCAAACGCAGCAACCAGAACAAAAACTAAGTGTTGGCCCGGAACTGCACCAGCAATATATTGAAAGTATTTTTCATACCAAACCGCCACATAATTTAACAGAAGCCAGTTTACCGTCAGTAATTTTGCCGCCGGTACAACGAAAAGAAGATCAGCTAATTGAGCGTTTTATTATTGAAGAACCGCATATTCATCCGCCAAGTATGGATAGGCTGGATACTGAAAACAAGGCTAAAAAAAGTTCGGAAGATGGCGATGTTTTAGTAACAGAAACGCTGGCCAAAATTTATTTTGATCAGATGCTTTATCACAAAGCCTTAGATACTTATCAAAAACTGATATTGAAATTTCCGGAAAAAAGCCGTTACTTTACCACCCAAATTGAATTGATCGAGAAAAAAATAAATTAATATATTTTAGAAAATGACTTTAACCCTTGTTATCCTGATTATTATTGTTTGCATTTTGCTTGGACTGATTGTATTGATACAAAACCCAAAAGGTGGTGGTTTAAATTCTAATTTTTCAAGTTCCTCACAAATGATGGGCGTACAAAAAACTGGCGACTTCTTGGAAAAAGGAACCTGGGTTTTAGTTATTGCATTAATGGTTTTTTCGTTAGCTGTAAATGTGGTTGCTAAAAATGGACCATCATCTGCAAATACATTGCAAAACCAGGAACAGATTGAAAAAGCGTCTAAACCGGCTGCTCCAGTTAGCGGGCCGCTGAACTTGCCTCCGGTGCAACAACCAGCTCCTGCTAAAAAATAGGCATAAAAACAGCATTTCACGCAAAAGGCTTTTGGTTATCCGGAAGCCTTTTTTATTATTTAAAATTGCTGTCAGGATGGCACATTTGTTAAGATCAGGTTACCTCCTTTATATCTGTAAAAGAATTTTTGACAAGATAAACTGTAATACAAGCCAATATGTACACAAAAATGGCTTTGGCACAGTTGGTGTTCAACCATCAGCACAATATTTTATTTCTAAACTAAAAATTAAATATAATTATGTCATTAAACATTAAACCGATCGCTGGTACAGCCAATCGAGTAGTTGTAGAAGCAGCCGCTGCTGAAGAGAAAACTGCATCTGGACTTTTCATTCCTGACACTGCTAAGGAAAAACCGCAAAAGGGTACAGTTGTAGCGGTTTCAGAAGAAGATGAAAAAGGCAAAAAACCAGTTGTAAAAGTTGGAGATACAGTTTTATATGGCAAATATGCTGGGACAGAAATAACTGACAATGGTAAAGAATACTTAATTATGCGTGAATCAGATGTTTACGCTGTTCTGTAAATAAGATTTATTTTTGTTAAGAAGTTTTAATTAACCCAATAAAATTTAAAAAAGATGTCAAAACAAGTTAAATATAATGTAGAAGCACGCGATGCTTTAAAACGCGGTGTTGATATTTTGGCCAATGCGGTTAAAGTAACATTAGGACCAAAAGGTCGTAACGTTATTATCGACAAAAAATTTGGTTCTCCAGCCATCACTAAAGATGGTGTTACAGTTGCTAAAGAAATCGAATTAAAAGATTCTTTAGAAAACATGGGTGCACAAATGGTAAAAGAAGTTGCTTCTAAAACTGCTGATATTGCAGGTGACGGAACAACAACTGCAACTGTTTTAGCGCAGGCAATTGTTACTGCCGGTATTAAAAACGTTGCTGCTGGTGCAAACCCGATGGATTTGAAACGTGGTATTGATAAAGCAGTTTTTGCGGTGGTTGAAGATCTAAAAAAACAATCTCAAACAGTTGGCGAAGACAATAACAAAATCAAACAAGTTGCTTCTATCTCTGCAAATAACGATGAAGTTATTGGTTCTTTAATTGCTGATGCGATGGCAAAAGTTGGTAAAGATGGTGTAATTACTGTTGAAGAAGCAAAAGGTACAGAAACTGAAGTAAGAACTGTAGAAGGTATGCAGTTTGATCGTGGTTATCTTTCCCCATATTTCGTTACCAATGCTGATAAAATGGAAGCGGAATTAGAAAGCCCTTACATTTTAATCTATGATAAAAAGATTTCTTCTATGAAGGAATTGTTGCCGGTTTTGGAAAAACAAGTTCAAACTGGTAAACCATTGTTAATTATTGCTGAGGATTTAGACGGAGAAGCTTTGGCTACTTTGGTTGTAAACAAAATCCGTGGCTCATTAAAAGTTGTTGCTGTTAAAGCTCCTGGTTTTGGTGATCGCCGTAAAGCAATGTTAGAAGATATCGCTATTTTAACTGGTGGAACAGTAATTTCTGAAGAAAGAGGTTTTAAATTAGAAAATGCTGATCTTTCTTACTTGGGTACTGCTGAGAAAATTGTAGTTGATAAAGACAATACAACAATCATCAATGGTGCTGGTCAATCCGAAGAAATTAAAAATCGTGTTAACCAGATTAAATCTCAAATCGAATCAACTACTTCTGATTACGACAAAGAAAAATTACAAGAACGTTTAGCCAAATTATCTGGCGGTGTTGCTGTACTTTATGTTGGTGCTGCTACAGAAGTAGAAATGAAAGAGAAAAAAGACCGTGTTGATGATGCTTTACATGCAACCCGCGCTGCGGTTGAAGAAGGTATTGTTGCTGGTGGTGGTGTTGCTTTCATTCGTGCAGTTGAAGCTTTAGCTGATTTAAAAGGCTTGAATGAAGACGAAAATACTGGTATCCAGATTATTCGTCGTGCGATTGAAGAGCCTTTACGTCAAATCTGCGAAAATGCAGGTGTTGAAGGTTCTATCGTTGTACAAAAAGTAAAAGAAGGTACTGCAGATTTTGGTTACAATGCACGTACTGATAAATACGAAAACTTAATTGGAGCCGGTGTTATCGATCCAACTAAAGTAGGCCGTGTTGCTTTGGAAAATGCTGCTTCTATTGCTGCAATGTTGTTAACAACAGAAGTAGTATTAGCTGACGATCCTGAAGATGAAAAAGGTGGCGGTATGCCTCCAATGGGCGGTGGTGGTGGTATGGGCGGCATGATGTAATCATCCTCCATATTAACCTGTTCAGTATCTTATATATTGAAAAATCCTGTCTGGAAAACCAGACAGGATTTTTTGTTCGATACAGTTTTTATGCCTATAAAAGAAGTATTTTCTAATTTTATAAATTCAAAAAATCAAATACTAGTTCAATCAAGCGATTAAATGTTTAAACTTATATTTATATGACATAGAAATCAATTGTAGGCATTACTTTTGTTCAAAGATAGATATGAAAGTTATTTGCGGTAGAAAGAACCATCTGAAAACCAAAATTTTTGAATGGGTAGTTACAGAAGGTCCAATCCTATTGTTTGCTTTGTTATAATTTAAATTGAATTTTATAGAAAGAAATCTACTTATTCCTCTTTTTATTTAAATTTTCTGACGAGCCTTTATCTTCAGATATTTAGTAATTGTACTTACCGTTAAATATTTTGGATTCAATAAAATAGTTTGTATTCCGTAATACCGGTTTAATTTATTTCCAACCAGTTTCTACTTAACAATAAATTTTTCTGCAACTTTTTTAACACAGATTTCATCTGCATTTGCCACTGGCTTTTTATAATTCAGCAATAAAAAGTATTGTTAAAAGAAGTATCCCCAAATACCGAACGCTGAAAACTGGACTTGGCGTAATCAAAACCAAATATTGATTTAAACGGATAATGCAGTAAATATTTTTCAGTCCATTTATCTATCAATTTCAGTATAAAGGAAAATCAACTTTAATAATATTACTTTTAGTGATGCAAAAAGAGCAGATTTCAGTTTTTGATATGTTTAAAATTGGTATCGGGCCGTCCAGTTCGCATACTTTAGGACCGTGGCGGGCAGCGCAGCAATTTGTACAAGCTCTTGAAAATCAGGCAATCTTAGCCAACGTTATTCAGATCAAAATCCTGCTTTACGGCTCATTAGCCAAAACCGGAAAAGGCCACGGAACAGATATTGCTGTTTTGCTGGGTTTGAGCGGAGATGATCCGGTTACGTTTGATGTAGATGAGATCGAACCAAAAATTGAAAGTATCCGCGTAACGCAACAACTTTTTTTAGGCGGTAAAAGAAGCATCTGTTTTAACATTGAAGAAGACTTACTTTTTTTGACGAGCAGCAGTTTGCCTTATCACCCAAATGCGGTTACTTTTCAGGCTTTTTTGGAGGATGGAAAAGCTTTATCCGAAACATATTATTCTATCGGCGGCGGTTTTGTAGTGAAAGCGGATAACCAATCTACAGCAAAACCAGAAGTTGATTTGCCTTTCCCCGTTGAAACTGCTAATGATTTACTGCATTGGTGCTTAAAAACTGGACTTAAAATTTCCGACATTGTAATGGAAAACGAGTTGGTCTGGCGTAGCGAAGAAGCAACTAAAGCAGGCGTTTTACAGATTTTTGAAGTGATGAAAGCGTGTTTGTACCGCGGCTGCCACACTTCCGGTTATTTGCCCGGTGGTTTAAATGTTGCAAGGCGCGCAGCACGTACCAATCAACGCCTTTTGGGTGATGCTGATTATCATGATTATGAAAGCTGGATTACCGCAATCAAACAAAAAAGCAACAGTTTTCAGTATATTTTAGATTGGGTAAGTTGTTTTGCTTTGGCAGTGAATGAAGAAAATGCGGCATTCGGTCGAGTAGTTACGGCTCCAACCAATGGTGCAGCAGGCGTTATTCCGGCAGTTTTGCAGTATCTGCTAATTTTCTGTAATAAAAACAGCATTGATCAGATTATACGTTTTTTGATGACCGCCTCCGAAATCGGAAGCATTTTTAAAAAAGGCTCTACCATTTCGGCAGCTATGGGCGGTTGCCAGGCAGAAATTGGTGTTTCCTCAGCCATGGCAGCAGCGGGTTTAACAGAATGTTTAGGTGGATCGCAACGGCAGGTTTTAATGGCTGCCGAAATTGCTATGGAACATCATCTGGGCATGACTTGCGATCCAATTGGTGGATTAGTGCAAGTTCCCTGCATCGAACGCAATACCATGGGCGCAATTAAAGCCATTACAGCATCGCAATTGGCTTTACAAAGCAACCCAGACAATGCGCGTGTAAGTTTGGATGCGGTAGTGAAAACGATGTGGGAAACTGCGCAAGATATGAACTCGAAATACAAAGAAACTGCAGATGGCGGTCTGGCTGTTCAAATCCCGATCAGTATGCCGGAATGCTAATTTTCAGGTGGTAAATGAAGTATCAACAAAAAACGGGCAGCTTCAATTTGAAACTGCCCGTTTAAAGTTATTATAGCTGTTATTTAATTTGGATTAACAATAGGTGCACTACCAGCAGCCGGTGGATTTAGCACTGACTCATCAGCTGGAACATCCCAGTAATCTAAAAAGTTGTAATTGATTGTTGCACGTGTATTTAATACACCGGTTGTACTTAACACTACAGCATTGGTTAAACCGCCGCCTGCTGTAATATCATACGTAATACCGTAACGGCGTGCATCGTAAAAAGCTAAGCCTCTAAATACTAATGCTACACGGCGTTCGCTGCGCAATACAGTTGTAGCCGCAGCAACCGTATTTATACCACTTAATATAGGCAAGCCAGCGCCCTGCGCGCTACGTACATTATCAATACTGGTTAAGCCAGTTGGTATTGCACCTGTATTAATTAAGGCTTCTGCTTTCATTAGCTCGTTTTCTTCGTAGGAGCCTGCAATATACAACTCATAATCACCGGGAGTTCTATCACTCAATATAGTAACTCCGGCTAAGCCATTTCCTCCGTCAACCAGTTGCCATCTGGTGCTATAAGTAAATCCACCTACTTGGTTTAAATAAGGCGTAACCTGTGTAAAATTGTTGGCCAAACGCTTATCGGCAGCATTAAAATTTTGAATTAAGCGTTCGCTGATTTTAAAAGTTGCACTTTTTGGCGGGCCTGTACTTAAAGCCGCTACAGAACCACCAGTTGCTGTGAAAAAACCATTGCTTACTGCTGTACGGCCTACAAATACGTTATCTGTGCTGGTAATACCGGCATTGGTTAAGGCAAGTACAGCGGCCCAGTTAGTAGCAGTCATGGCTGAAACCTTAGTATTGGCCAATATATTTCTTGCTTTTAAAGTGTTTATATTATGCACAAACATTGCCGGAGTTGGTACAGCTCCATGGCCTACCTGTACAAAACTTGGCAGTAAGCTGGTCATTACACTGGTATAATCGCCTGTACTGCTAATTCCGGCAAGCAAAGCTGCTGCTGCATCCAGGTTTTTATTGGATTCTGCAATTATAGCTGCACTGGTAACGTAGTTTGGTACAACCGTATTTACACCATCATTAACTATCCCGGCGTAATATAGCGAACCTATTTTAGCATAAGCAAAACCTTTCCACCAATAACACCAGGCTTTTATAGTATTTTTCTTTGTAGTTGCATCACCAGAAAAAGCAATGTTATCTACTAATGCCAATACCTGGTTGCAGGAATTGTTTAGGCCATACATGTAAGTCCATTCTAAGTAAAAAACATTTGCAGCACGCTTATCGCGTGTATTACTGATACGGAGAACTGATTTTTGCGGAGAAGTATTTGAAATTTTTGTACCATCATCCAATGTTACATAATCTGGTAAATTAACAACATTGATATTGTTATTTGATGCTTCAGCACCGATGTTATCACCCATCAATTCATGATACTGGATACCCTGCGAAAAATAACTGTTACCAAGTGTATTTAACCCGTCAGTAACTGCAGGATTACTACCATTAAAACCTGTGATATATACTCCGCCACTGGCCAATGATATAATTCCAGTTTCTGTTTGAGCCTGATCCAGCGTAGGCGAGTTTGGATTTTTTACGTCAAGGTCTTTTTTACATGAGGCTGCGTTTAGCAAAAATGCTATCATAACCCATGCGGAAACTATTTTATGTTTTTTCATTACTTACAATTTGGTTGGTTAATTAAAATCCAAGGTTTAATCCTATTTGGTAAGATTTTAAATTAGGTGAAGAGCTGTTATCTACCCCGCGGTCAAATGCTGAGTTAGAATTGTTACCTGTACTGCTAAGTGTACTGATCTCCGGATCAAATCCTGTGTACTTCGTGAAAGTTAAGATATTACGTCCGGTAAGTATTAATTGTACTCTTTTGAAAATTTTATTGTGAATTAGACTAGAAAAATCATAAGCCAGTGAAACATTTCTTAACCGCACAAAAGAAGCATCTTCATAAAAATAATCTTTGGTACCATTACGGGCCGGGCCATTGCGTGCACCAAAATAATCAGCATAAATGCTTCTGTAATAAGCAGTATAAGCAGCAGTTGTACCATTAATTGTTACCGGAACATCATAATCACTGCTTATTCCATCACGATACATCCATTCTTTGGTTTGATTATATAAATGGCTGCCATGTATCCAGTCAAACTGAAAGTTAAAACTCAAACCTTTGTAAGACATGCTGTTGATGAAAGACATGTTAAACTTAGGATTTGGATCACCAAAAGAATAAGCTTCATTAGTAAATTGTACACCTTTTGTTGTTTTATTAACAACACGGCCGTTTACAATTTCATAATTAGCCATATCTGCATCGCTGATATATCGTACGCCGGCCTGGTTAGTTTGTGTTAAACTGGTTAAGGCTTTATAACCATAAATCTGTCCGATTTTAGTTCCTTCATTCAAAACCAGCTGTGTACTGCCTGCCGAACTTGCCAAAATGATAGATGGGCCATCAATTTTGCTGATCATTGATGTTTGACGGCTAAAATTGGTTGTAAAGTTCCAGTTGAAACTCTTTCCTCTGTAAACATTCAAGTTTAAAGATGCCTGAATCCCGTTTGATGCAATAGAAATAGCGTTATTTCTTATAGTACTAGCCCCAGATGATGGCGCTACACTAACATCATAAATAATGTTAGAACCATTACGTTTCCAATAAGTACCGCTAATATTAATATCTGATAACCAATTGCCTTTAAATCCTTTCAATTCAAAATCGGTACCTGCTTCAAATTCTTTAGAAATCTCAACATTTAAGTTAGGGTTTCTTCCGGCATTTTGTAAAGCAAATGCTAAGCCTGTACCCAGATTTTGAGGCACAAGCGTAGGATATCTGTCAAAAGGTTGTGGCTGAATACCTGCCTGACCATAAGCTGCCCTCAGTTTAAATTCAGGAATTCTGTTTCCTAAAGAAGAATTCTTCCAGAAGCTAAACGAAGAGGGACGGATGTAAGCATTGGCATTGGGGAAAGTAAATGGCTTTGATCCCTGACCAAATGCAGAGGAATAATCACTACGGAAACCTCCAGCTACACCACCGTATTCACCAACATCAATTTTTTGGTTCACTACATAACCAAACGTAACAAATGGTTCTGTATAGTCATAGTTTACAGCTTGCGTTGAGGTTTGCTGGAAATTGTAAATTGCATAAGATGGCAATCCTAATCCATAAGTATCATATTCCTGTGAGACGTTTTTACGATAATCATATTGTAATAACGTAGCTGTTGTTATAGGTACGTTTAAATGAAAATCCTTTTCAAAATCTGTACGTATTGTTGCAGAAGCATTAAAATTATGAAAATTAGTAGTATAAGTGTTTTTATTTAATTCACCTGTATTATCATTACCATAATAGCTGATAAAAGTGTTTAAATCCTGAGAAGCTATATTACCGGATTGGTTTTGATAAATGTAATTAGCTTCGCGATGGCTGTAATTGATACCATATTTGGCGTTTAAAGTTACAAACCGGTTAACCTTATAATCGGCCTGCAAATTTTGAAGGATATCAACCCGGTCATCTTTTGTAGAACCATATTCTGTATAATAAAAAGGGTTGTCACCATTCACACTTACAGTACCCGAATTTAGTGAAAACGGTAAAGTACCATCTGCCAAAGTTTGGTTAAAATTGTAGAAAGGAGATGAGTTTAAGGCATTAAACAAACCACCTGAGTTCCCAACACCTAAACTTCTATTCAAAGTGTTTTTATTATAAATTAACTGAGTAATAGACCTTATATTAAAACCTTTAAATAATTCTATACCAACGTTTGCAGTAAGGTTAGAACGATCATTATAACCATTTGTACGAATGGTGCTTTGTTGGTGATTGTTAGAAACACCAACATTATAATCTACTTTTTCTGATGCACCGGAAATATTAACAGAGTTATTGGTGGTATAGGCCGTTTGGAACAACTGTTTAATATGATCATAATACTTTAAATTGGTGCCATAAGTTTTATTAGCAATATTTAAAGGGTTTGACATAGCCGTTGGATTACCGGTACCCGCAGCATATTGCCAGGTAACACCAGGATAAGTACCATCCTGATCCAATGCTATAACGTTTCCGCTGTTGTCAATATAGTTACCATTAGCATCCGTTCTGAAACTGTTTAAGGTAGCCTGATGTACATTACCGCTGTTGATAATGCTGTTAGCGGATACACTGCTCGAAAAATTAATTGCCGGCTTACCCAGTACACCTTTTTTAGTAAAAATCTGGATAACACCATTTGCACCCTGAGCACCATAAATAGTAGATGAAGCTGCACCCTGAACAACCTCAATCCGATCAACATTACTTAAATCAAGTAAACTAATATCAGTTGCACCGGATTGAACACCATCTACCAAAATCATCGGAGATGTTCCGCGCTGAATGGTGTTGATACCTCTTAATACAATGTTGGCTCGTGCACCCGGTGTGCCATCGACAGATGATATTTGAGCACCCGGTATTTTACCAATTAATGCCTGATCAACAGAAGCTGTTGGTGTTTGCGGTAGGTTTCTGGATGATACAGAAGAAACATCAATACCTAATCTGGCTTTGCTGGTAGCTACACCGCTACCTGTTACTACAACCTCCCTCAACTGGTTGGAACTAGCACTTAAAGTTACATTAAGCGTATTGCCGGTAGCAGTAGCCTGCATATTTTGATAACCGATATAAGTAAAAACAAGTATACTGTTTCCGGAGGGTAAAGAAATGCTGTATCTTCCATCAACTCCTGTTACGGTTCCGGCGCGTGTTCCTTTAACTGTAACGCTAACTCCTGGCAGTGGTAATCCGTCATTTTTGTCAGTTACTGTTCCTGATATTGATCTGTTTTGAGCATAAATACCCGAACTAATCACCAAAAACAACAGTAAAAAACTAAGTAGTTTTCTTTTCATAAATTATTCTGTTAAATTTCTAACAAAGTAATTATAAAAAAAATAAGAATCAAATAATATTTATTATTTTTATAACAATTGCTTTGTTTTTTTATAAAAACTATTATAAAAATGGTATTTCTGTCAAAAAATGAGTGTTTTTCAAATACATAACTTATAAAAGAAATTTATCTAAATTTATTTTATAAGATTTCCTTAAATTTCTGTTAAAAAATCATAATACTTCTTTTATGGCTATAATTTTTGTTTGTGAAACCACCTTCAATAAAAATATCAAATGCAATAGTTTTTAAGTAGTAAAAGAAGCATCAACAAATATTTTTAAACAAAACCTACATAAGCCTTCCATCCTCTTTGGTAAAGTAAGTTTATATCGACGATAATATATTTAGTTTTTAACCAGTTTTATCTTGACACTACCAATTCTTTGTTTTACTGTCCGCAGTATCATTCCAGATAATCTGATTTTAAATCCTAACTTCTCAAAAATAAAGAAGACTAGCTTTTTTATGAGGATAAAACGAATATGTAGTAAATCAGGACGCCAATTATATCTATCTCGTTAATGCAATTAATGAAATGCTAAATGGAAACAAATAACTGATTTCCATACATCTGTTTAAGCAAATATTAATTCTGTGAATTAATATTGCTATTAATATATCTTAGCTAATTTTATCCTGATAAAAAACGTTATGCAACAACTATCTTTTATAAAAATTATGCTGCTGGCCTTGCTGCCATGCTTCTTTTATGCCGATAAAACTTGTGCACAAACAAAACTGGTAACAATACCCAACTCGGAACACAAACTCATGCACTCTAAAATTGCCGGTCATGATTATGATATTTACATTCATTTTCCTGCGGGATATGATACAGCTAAAAGAAAATTTCCAGTACTGTTTGTGGTAGATGGTGATAATGATTTTTCGCCTTCATTAGAATATCTGGGTTTGCTGATGGCCGAATATCATATACCAGAACCTATATTGGTTGCTATTGGCGACGGAGGCCAGATTGGCACGCCCGGAAACAAGCGCAACCGGGATTTTACACCTACTGCAACCACTGCAATGCCGGAAAGCGGAGGTGCACCTGTATTTTTAGGTTTTATAGAGCAGGAATTAATGCCATTTATAGATGCCAATTATAAAGCAAACCCGGCGCAGCGCACTTTGTACGGTTACTCGATGGGCGGTTTATTTGCAACTTATACCTTGTTTCAAAAACCGGCTTTGTTTAAAAATATTTTAATCGGCAGTCCGGCTTTGGCTTATGATAACGGCAAAATATTTGACATCGAAAAAGCTTACGCCACTACGCATAAACAGTTACCGGTTCATGTTTTCATAGAAGTAGGCGAACTTGAAACATCGGGGCAGAAAACTCCCAATAAAAAGCTGGTAGATTTATTGCAGGAACGGCATTACCAAAACCTTGATTTGCATACCGTAGTTATAGAAAAAGTAACACATTTAACCGGCAAACCCGTTACTATGCTTAAAGCTTTAGGCTGGGCTTACACCAATCCGCATCAAATTTTTTAAAGCTTATTGTTTCTTTTAATTTTAGATGACGATAATACTTCTTTTATCACCTAAAAAACTTCATTCAGAAATAATTTCTATGATTTAAAGTTTAAACCAGATTAAATTCAGTAAACAAAAAGGGAAAGCTTTACACTTTGTAAAGCTTTCCCTTTTTTTATTGCAGGTAAAAATGGCGACTGATTGAAACGCATCAAATTAAATCTTCATACTTCTTTTATCTGATAAAAATATCATCCTTCAACTTAAATTTTCAAAATATCTTGTTTGGATTTTAGGTTGATAAAAGAAGCATAACCAACTTCTGTTAAAGTTAATTACCCAAATTAGGATTGTTATCAATTTCTGATTGCGTGATTGGCAACAGTTCTTTAGCAGATGCAAAATTGGTAATTGGCTCTGTCGCAAAATATCCTTTACGTCTCCAGCGGATAATATCTACGTTACGCACTTCTTCATTTGTCATTTCAGCTGATTTTTCGTGGATGATAGCTTTTACAACATCTGCTTTTGTGGTTACCGGAAATTGCGTTGTCGGGTATGCTGGCATAGCTACACTTAACCGGCTTCTTACCTGGTTTAAGTAGCCAACTGCTGCACTAGTATTGCCCAGTTCGTTTTCGCATTCTGCCAAATTTATCAATACCTCAGCATAACGTAAAATACGCTGATTGTTACTTCCGGGATGAAAACTTGCTGTGGCACGGTCTTCTTTATAAATCAGCATAAATTTTCTAAAACCTACTTTAATTTTAGTACCACGAACGGTAGATGAATTTCCGTTTTGATCAGCGTCGGTTAACACATCAACATTATTATTAAACCTGTCTCCGGTTTGATAAAAACTGTACGCATAGCGAGGATCTGTTTTGGCAGCACCTGTAGCTTCGTTCTCAAACTCGTTCAGCATTTTATCCGAAGGAATTAAATTACGCCAGCCAATCGGGTTTTCTTCCTGGTTTCTAACGGTTGCCTGTGCAGCTGTACTGCCATCGCCAACGCCACTTCCCCAGTTAAAATTATTATCTTTTTTATCAGCATAAACAACCTCGAAAATAGACTCTTTGTTAAATTCGGTTTCTTCTTCAAAATTATCCAAAAACCGATCTGTTAGCGCATAAGCATCCGCGCCGGATAAAGTGGTTACTTTTAACAATGCTGCTTTTGCACCCGCATAATCACCTGTTTGCATTAAAACTCTGCCTAACATAGCATTTGCTGCAGCACTGGTTGCCCTGCCCTGATCTGCAGCACCATACGCAGATTTTCCAGGTAAAGCGGCAGCGGCTTCTTGTAAATCTTTAGCTGCTTGTGCAAAAACATTAACTACAGATGCCTTTGGCTGATAATCAGTAGGTGTTTTTACTGTAGCAGTATAAATGGGCACACTTCCCCATTGGCTGGCCAGTTCATAATAAGCCCAGCCGCGTAAAAATTTGGCTTCTCCTACATATCGGTTTACCGAAGTGGTGTTATCTTTTACATTTACCGCATTTTCCGTTACCGTATTAGCCCGATGTATTACGGTATAAAGCGTATTCCATACGGCATTCATCACCGGGTTTGCAGGATCAACAACACCTATTAATATCTGATTTCGGGGCGCTTCTAACTGGCTGCCACCGGTAACCACATCATCGCTTCTTAAATCATGTAAAAAAAACCACTCTCTGCCCACCAAATTAGAACCATGCCAGGCGGAGTATATAGAATTTGTGGCTTCTAAAAGCTGATTGGAAGTAGTAAAATAATTACTTTTTTCGATATTATTAGGATCTGACGTGTTTAAGTTTTTTTTACAAGATATGATTGATCCTGTTGTTGTAATGCCAAACATCAGCATTAAAGCATATATTTTCTTTTGATTCATAACGTTATTTTTGTAGCTCTTAATTAAAACCCTGCCTGTATTCCAAATTGAAAGGATCTTGCTGACGGATATTGCCCAAAATCAACTCCATTTGTTAATGCTCCGTTTTTAGATCCAACTTCCGGATCATAGCCTTTGTATTTAGTAAAAGTTAATAAGTTTTGAGAAGATACATAAAGCCTAAACCGCTTGATGGTAGAATTACTGATTGAACCTAAAACACTGGCTGGTAAAGTATAACCTAACATTACATTTTTTAAACGTAAGTAAGAGCCATTCTCTATCCAACGGGTAGAAAGCCTGGCGTTTCTGTTAGGATCGCTGTTTACCGCCCGAGGAATATCTGTGTTAGTATTGCTTGGTGTCCAGGCATTGAGCACATTTACACCAGCATTAAACAAGCGTGGCATACCTTCTAATATAATCCGTTCTGCATTCAAGATTTTATTGCCCTGCACGCCTTGAAAAAAGATAGCGGCATCAAAATTTTTATAATTTGCAGAATAGTTTAAAGAATAAGTGAACTTTGGCAGAAAACTACCGATGTAAGTACGGTCAAAATTATCAATTACACCATCAGGAACACCGTTTGGTCCGCTGATGTCTCGAAATTTAATATCGCCCGGGGAAGCATTAGCCTGAGTAGGACTACTTGCTATCTGGGCTGCGTTTTGAAAGATACCATCTGCAATCCAGCCATAAAAAGACTGCACTGGCCGCCCTGCAACGGTGTTGGTAAATACATCTCCACCACCAAAATCAGCATCACTGCCAGAAGGCAAAGATGCATTAGGACTGTTTAAAGCCAGTACTTTATTACGGATTACGCTTACTAATGCCGTTATATTATATTTAAAATCGCCTTCGGTTTTATGATATCCTAATTCCAGTTCTGCGCCTACATTTCTCATAGAAGCAACATTTTGACTTGTTCCAACTCCCTGAAAACCAAAACTTGTTGGCGTAGGCGGAATTAAAATTAAATTATCTGTCTGTCTTTTAAAAAACTCTGCTACTACAGTAAACTTGTTGTTTACTAAACCCAAATCGAGGCCAATGTTAAGCTGTTTGGTTTTTTCCCAGCTTAAGTTTGGGTTTGGTGTACCATTAGTATAAGAACCATTTCCAGCTGATGGTATCACGTTTCCAAAAGGATAAGCTGTACCATTGGCAAATACGTTTGCAACATAAGGATAATTACCCAGGGAAACAGGATTAGCTCCTGTAGCACCATAACTTGCCCTTAGTTTTAATTCTGATATCGTTTTGTTGTTTTTTAAAAACTCCTCCTGATCAATTTTCCAGCCGATAGATGCAGCAGGGAAACTTTGATATTTGTGTCCGGGTGCCCAAATGGAACTGCCATCCTGGCGGATAGAAGCCTGTAACAAGTATTTATCTGCATATTCATAATTAACTCTGCCTAATACCGACTGGATGTAATTGTCCTGATTAATGTTATTGGTACCAATATTGGTAGCACCCTGAAGCGATTTTATAAGATTTGTACCTTGACTACCGGATTCTGTTTGTGTTATGGTATGCGCGCCTTGTGTTTCGTAAACAACTGTTGCCGCAACATGATTTTTGCCAAAGTTTTTATCGAATGTGAGTTGCTGCGTAAACAGTTTTACAGTAGTTGAAACCCGTTGAAAAGCAATAACTGCTGAAGGTGCACTAAGTGTTCCGCCATCGTTATAAATAGGCGTATAGTTACTGGTATAGGCACTATTATAATTGATACCGGCGGTGGATCTGAAAGTTAATGATGGCGCAAAATGCACATCTACATAGCCAGTTCCTAAAACATTAACGGCATTCACTGTATTAGAGCCAATTAATGCAGCTTCTACAGGATTGATAGGATCAGAGCCATCAAAACTACTTATCGGACCCTGAAATCCGCCAAGTTTTGTTGGGTCATGCAGCGGAATGTAAGGCTGCATCCGTATTACGTTTAACAAAGGTGTTCTGTTACCAACAGTAGCATCATAGTGCTGTTTAGAAGAAGATGTGTACAGATTTTCTCCAAACGTAAATACCTTACTGATAACATGATCAGAATTGATACGATAATTATAACGCTCATAATCCAGCGCCTGGGCTATACCATTTTGCCGAAAATAACCACCGGAAGTATAAAACCTCGAAACATCATTACCACCACTTAAAGAAACATTGTTTCCGGTTAACAAAGTATTACTTTTTAAATAAGCGCGCTGCCAGTCAGTATTAGTTTGG
>JBPBQV010000024.1:0-46808 GCA_050955045.1 Janthinobacterium lividum
TAATCCGAACAGAAATTCGCTCGAAAACGTGTTGGCCAAGTTGGAAAACGGTGCTACTGCTGCCGCTTTTTCTTCGGGGAATGCAGCCGGGATGACGGTTTTCCAGTCGCTGGAACCGGGAAGTCATTTAATCTGTCCAGATGATATGTATCATGGTTTGCGTAACCAGCTGAAACAGGTTTTTGGTAAAACATTGGAGTTTGATTTTATTGATTTAGGTGATTTGGAACTGGTAAAAGCAACCATCAAACCAAACACCAAATTGATCTGGATGGAGACACCTTCTAATCCGCTTTTAAAAATTACGGATCTGGCAGCTATCATTGCCCTTGCTAAAAAAACATCAATAAAAACAGTATGCGACAATACTTTTGCTACACCAATTTTGCAAAGGCCCCTGGATTTAGGTGCTGACTTGGTAATGCACTCTACAACAAAATATCTGGGCGGACACAGCGATGTTTTGGGCGGCGCATTAATAGCTCGCGAAGCAAATGACTGGTGGCTAAAGCTTAAACAAATACAGGAAATGGGCGGCGCAATCGCTTCTCCATTTGATTGTTATATGACGGTTCGTGGTATTAAAACTTTACCCTATCGCATGAAAGGACACGTAGAAAATGCCAAAAAATTGGCTGCTTTTTTAGAAAATCATACAAACGTAGAACGTGTTTTTTATCCAGGTTCTGCTTCCCATCCGCAGTACGAAGTTGCTCAAAAACAAATGTCTGCAGGTGGCGGTATGTTATCATTTTTAGTAAAAGGTGAGGCAAAAGAAGCACGTGCAGTTGTGAACCAAGTACAAATTTTTACACAGGCAACCAGTTTGGGTGGCGTAGAAAGTTTGATTGAGCATCGTGCTTCAGTAGAAGGTCCGGATACGAAAACACCTCAGAATCTGATTCGGGTTTCTGCCGGATTGGAAAACGCAGAAGATTTGATAGCCGATTTGGCTGCCGCATTGCAGTCAATTTCAAACTAAAAAGAATAAAATTTGGATTTTTACCATTTCTGTTTATACATTTGAAACATTATTTGGTAGTTCTGTTTTAATCAATTCCTTTCACAGGCTTTGGTTTATAAAGAAGTGGCGAGAGATCAGGCTCTGTAACCCACTGGCAACCCTCTAAAGCAGAGAAGGTGCCAATTCCTGGCCCGGCAAATAACCCCGGGAAATATAAATTAAAAAAATATGCTCATAAAAAACTTCTTTTTGTATTGCCTGGTTTTATTTTTGAAAAACCAAATTGTTTTTCATTCTGATGATCTAATTTTTGCTGATAAAAGAAGCAAAATTTTTAATTAATTGATCAATCAGTCATTTGACAACAAACCGTTTCAAATGAAAATGGAAACAGCTAATGGGCTTACAAACATATACTTATAACAATTCGTTCAAACTAGAATCTGGAAAACAGTTGCGACAGCTGGAAATCGGTTATCATACATTTGGATCTTTAAATAAAACAAAAGATAACGTGATCTGGGTTTGCCATGCACTTACAGCCAACTCTGATGTTTTTGATTGGTGGCCGGGTTTGTTTGGTGAAAAAGCTTTGTTCAACCCTAATGATCATTTTATTGTCTGCGCCAATATTTTGGGTTCCAATTACGGAACCACCAATCCGCTAAGCATCAATCCCAAAAATGATGAAGCTTATTATTTGTCTTTTCCGGAATTTACCATTCGGGATGTAGTAAAGGTTCATCAGTTACTGGCTGCTTATCTTCAAATTGAAACAATAGAAATATTAATTGGTGGTTCGCTAGGTGGACAACAAGCTGTAGAATGGGCGATTGCTGAACCAGAAAAAATGAAACAGTTGATTATTTTAGCCAGCAATGCCAAACACTCTCCCTGGGGAATTGCATTTAATGAGTCGCAGCGTTTATGCCTCACTGCAGATCCAACATTTTACAAAAGCCAGCCAAATGGCGGAAATTCTGGACTGAAAGCAGCACGGAGCGTTGCACTGCTGTCCTATCGAAGTTACCAAACTTATGCCGCAACGCAATCAGAAGATGATCTGCAAAAAAAAGATCAGTTCAACGCCTCATCTTACCAAAACTATCAGGGACAAAAATTAGTAAACCGTTTTAATGCTTATAGTTACTGGTATTTAACTAAAGTAATGGATAGCCATAATGTTGCCAGAAATCGTAATAGTTTTGAAAATGCCTTAGGTCGGATTAGAGCGCAAACATTAATAATCGCTATTGCATCTGATATATTATTTCCACCCGAAGAGCAACGTTTTTTAGCTCGCCATATTCTGGGTGCTTATTTTGCAGAGGTAGATTCGTTATTCGGCCACGATGGATTTTTGATAGAAACAGAAGCTTTAAGCAAAATAATACAATCATTTATCAAACAAGAATTTACAGAGAAATCCGCATTGTATCGCAGTGCCTGATGTTATGAGTAAAAAAATAAATATTGGCCTTTTTGGCTTTGGTATTGTTGGCCAAGGCTTGTATGATATCATTAAAACAAAACATCTTAATTTAGAAATTATCCGTTTTGTAATTAAAGATCAGCATAAAAAACGCTCGCTGCCGCAACACTTATTTTCTACCGATAAAAACAGTATCCTGCAAGATCCGGACATCAATACGGTGGTAGAATTAATTAATGACGCAGATGCTGCTTTTGAGATCGTTTCTGCTGCAATGAAAGCCGGTAGAAATGTAGTTTCTGCCAATAAAAAAATGATTGCTGAACATTTATCAGAACTAATTGATTTACAACATCAATACAGAACTTCTTTACTTTATGAAGGAGCAGTTTGCGGTAGTATTCCAATCATTCGAAATTTAGAAGAATATTATGATAACGAGTTGCTACATTCTATCTACGGAATTTTTAATGGCTCATCCAATTATATTCTTTCCAAAGGTTTTAATGATGGCTTGGATTACGATACAGCTTTGAAACAAGCTCAGGATTTGGGCTTTGCAGAAACCGATCCGACGATGGATGTTGGTGGATTTGATGCCAAATATAAATTGGTGATTGCTGCTTATCATGCTTACGGAATTGTGGTAAAGCCGGTAGATATTTTCAATTTCGGCATCGAAAACATTAGTGTACAAGATATTCAATACGCAAAGGAAAAAGAACTGAAAATCAAGTTAGTACCTTATGCCAAAAAATTAAATGACCATCAGGTAGCACTATATGTTTTACCTCGTTTTATCAACAATAAAGAACTGCTTTATAATGTTGATTACGAGTATAACGGTGTTATTGTGCAGGCTGCTTTTGCTGATCAGCAATTCTTTTTTGGAAAAGGTGCAGGCGGGCATCCAACGGGCTCGGCTGTACTTTCAGATATAACTGCGTTGCGTTACGATTATCATTATGAATACAAAAAAGCTGCAGAAACAGATGGCTTAAAGTTTACAAACGATATTGAATTAGATATCTATATGCGTTACACAGATGAAGATTTGGTAGAAACTTTAAATTTTGAACATGTTGTCGAAAGATTTTATTCTGAACATTTTAAATTTATTAAAGGAAATATCAAATTGCAAAATCTAATCGACAATCAATACCGTATATCACAGAACAAAGCTTTTATAGCAATTGCCAACCGGTAATTTTAAAAGCACTGATATAAGTTTTGTAGTAGATTTCTTTTATCAGTTTAAAAGAGGACTCCTGGTCAGAGTCCTCTTTCTTTTTTTAAATTCTGTAAACATTATTGATATAAAGTTTTGTAACAAATTTATTATGTTTGTAAAACAGCTAAATTTTTTAACTATAGTGTCACCTTCTCAAAGATTCTTTCTTAACAGAAAAACTGTTTCATGTATATGGTTTGGTTTGAGTTTTTTCGCAGTTCTAAAACAAGCACTTAGTCAACATTATAATAATTACCTGATATACAAATTCACCTTTTTTAACTTAATTCAGCAGCACTATTTATTCGCACTGCAGCCACAACATTATTTTGATGTTAATCATTACGGACCTGTTTTTGGATTATTAATTGCACCATTTGCGCTACTGCCAGATCAGCTTGGAGTTGTTTTATGGGTGATGTTTAATGCTTATGTCTTATTTAGAGTAATAACTTATTTGCCTATAGATAACTTACAAAAAAACATAGTTTTATTATTGTGTGCTCATGAGCTAATGACTGCTTCTTTTAGCGAACAATTTAACCCTTGCATGGCAGCAATTATATTATTAAGCTTTATTCTGATTAAACAAAAAAAAGATTTTTGGGCTGCCTGTTTGATTGTTTTAGGGACATTTATTAAACTTTATGGTATTGTTGGGCTGGCATTTTTCTTTTTTTCTGATCATAAATTAAAGCTTATTTTAAGTTTCATATTTTGGTCAGTCGTGTTTTTTATTTTACCGATGTTAGTATCTTCTCCAACCTTTATAATTAAAACTTATACTGATTGGTATAAAGTGTTGATAGAAAAAGATGCTGCAAACGCAGTATCTATTATGCAAGATATTTCTGTGATGGGTATGATCCGTCGAACATTTCATCTACCCAAAATTTCAAACAGTATAATTTTACTTCCGGCTTTAGCTGTTTTTGGTTCCTCTTATTTTTTTATTGAAAAATATAAGCAGTTGCCTTACCAATTGCTTATCCTAAGCTCTACACTTTTATTTACAGTTTTATTCAGCTCTGGTTCAGAATCTCCAACTTATATTATTGCTTTTGTAGGTGTAGCGATCTGGTTTGTGAATTTGCAAAAGCCAATTACTAGCTTACAAATTTCATTACTCGTTTTTGCGCTAATTTTAACCAGCCTTTCACCTTCTGATCTTTTTCCCAGAACGATCAGAGACAGTTATATCATCAAATATTCATTAAAAGCATTGCCTTGTTTACTGATTTGGCTATCTGTAGTATACGAAACCTGGACGAGAAAAATAGTTAATCAAACTGAAATAATAGATAAAACTGAATTAGCCAAACTGGCCTTATGAAAAAGTTAGTTTCTATCGTAATTCCTTCTTTTAATGAAGAAGGTAATGTTAAAACATTGGCTTTAAAGCTGATAGCGATTTTTCAAAACTTGTCTTACAATTACGAAGTAATCTTTGTAGATGATGGCAGTTCGGATCATACTTTATACAAATTAAAATCACTTGCAAACCTGGATGAACATTTTTTTTACTTGGAATTTTCCCGAAATTTTGGTCATCAAAATGCACTGAAAGCTGGTTATGATCATGCTTCTGGCGATTGTGTGATTTGTATGGACAGCGATATGCAGCATCCACCAGAACTGATTCCGCAGTTTTTAGAAAAGTGGGAAGAAGGTTTTGATGTAGTTTATACCACCCGACAATATGCAGATGAAGGCACTTATTTTAAGCGCAAAACTTCGGATTTGTATTATCGCATCCTTAATTCGATGTCGGATACGAAGCTGGAAAAAGGAACAGCAGATTTTCGTTTAATTGATCGAAAAGTAGTAAATATCCTCACGCAACTTCCGGAAAACGGGTTATTTATGCGCGGTTTAGTCCGTTGGCTGGGTTTTAAGCAATTTGCAATCAACTACGTTTGCGATCCACGTTTTTCCGGCCAAAGCAAATATACCTTTAAAAGAATGGTTAGTTTTGCAGTAGAAGGCCTTACTGCTTTTAGTGTACGCCCGTTAAATATTGCCATTGGCATTGGTTTGTTTTTTTCTATTGCGGCAGTAGCTTTTATGCCTTATATATTTGTTAGTTATTTTACCGGCCATGCAGTTTCCGGCTGGGCTTCGCTTATGGCTACAGTGGTTTTTTTTGGCGGAATGCAGTTAATGGTTTTAGGCATTATCGGCATGTATCTTGGTAAATTGTTTATGCAAGCCAAGCAACGCCCAAATTACATTATACGTTCTTCTAACCTGGTAAAAATCAACCATGATCTTATTAAGCTTTGATATCGAAGAATTTGATATGCCATTTGAATATGGTAAAGCTATTTCTTTTGCAGATCAGTTAGCTATTTCTACCGAAGGAACAGAAAAGATTTTAGTACTGTTAAAACAGCATGCAATTAAAGCAACTTTTTATTGCACGGCAAACTATGCGCTAAATAAACCGGAAATAATTGCTGCAATTGTGGATGACGGACACGAAATCGCATCACATGGATATTACCATTCTGACTTTAAAGTTGAGCATTTAAAGCAATCAAAAGAAGCATTAGAGCAACTGACAGGCAAACAGGTTTTGGGTTATCGCATGGCCAGAATGATGCCAGTTGATGAAAAAAAAATTTTTCAAGCCGGATATGTTTACAATTCTTCTATAAATCCAACTTTTATTCCCGGAAGATATAATAATTTAAAAAAACCGCGAACATGGTTTTACCAGGATAAAGTTTTACAATTACCATCTTCGGTTACACCAGTTGTTCGGTTTCCGCTTTTTTGGTTAACTTTTCATAACCTTCCGATGGGTTTAATTAAATGGATGTGTAATCGTACATATCAGAAAGATGATTATTTAAACTTATATTTTCATCCCTGGGAATTTACTGATTTGAATCAGCCAGAACGTTTTAATTTTCCGAAGTACGTGGTAAAATATTCTGGTGATAGCTTTGTAAATCGGATTTCAACGTTCATAAATTGGGCAAAAAATAAGAACTATCCGTTTGCAACCACATCAGATTTCATTGAATCAATTAAGCGTAATTAGTAATAAACTATTTATAAAACACAAAAATAGTTTATTACTATATTTCATCGCTCTCTGACTTTAAAGCTTTTCTGATTTTTTTTAAAATTGCTTCTGCTATTGCTAAATCTTCTTCGTCTTCAATTGTAAATTTACTTTGTATTCCAGGCCCTGATAGTTGCAACTCGTACAACTCCATTTTTTTATTAGTAAAAGAAGCATCAACATTTTCTAAACTTTGGTCTTTTTTGCTTTCCAGTTTAGCAGCAATAGTAATTGGTTTAACTTCTACAATAGCTTCAACCCGATCCTGCTCTTCATTAATTTCTTCAACTACATTGGCACCATTTAATAATCCAAACGTTTTTAAACCCTCAACAAAATAACCTGCAACACGTCCTGCTGTAATTTCTTCCACACCAAACTCGCGGATCAATATTTTATCCAACATGTTTTCTGGTAATTCCCGTCCTTTAAACCTTCCATACAAAATAGAAAAAACTTGCGGTGCTAAAAATGACTTTCTTAACAAAGTCATTCTTTCTGTATTAGTATAAGAATGCTTAATTAGTTTATATTCTTCTGAAATAGTAATAATACTTTTTTCTAAACTAACAAGATTGAATTTTTGAGCAGACGATATAATTACCATAAAGCCGCCACTAATTTTTCGTTGCATTTTTAGTGCGCAGTCTTCTACGGTACAACTTCCACCCAAAGCATCTACTGCTTCAGAAAGCGCATAGGCTTTTTGAAATGAAGCTAAAGGATAGTTTAAATTTTTTGGCATCAGATTTATAATAGATTTGGGATAAAGTTACATAAGTATTCTAAAACTAGTATTAAGTATTAAATAGTTTATAATAGTTATAATTAGTTTATATTAATTACTATTCAAATCAACCATTATTAAAAGAAGTTTCTGGTACTTTATTTTAAATTTGATCCTAACCTAATCAGCTTTTTTATGAAGAATATTAGCCTCAAAATATCTATTTTGCTTTTACTATTTATATTTGTAGAATTAGGATGCGCCAAACAGCAATACCGAGCTAGAAGTAAAAGATATCCGCACGACGTACCTAAAAAAAGTAGTATCGTTTTTAACCTCTACTAATTTGATGTTTAAACAAATAGTTCTAGCTCTTGTTAAGCTAAAAATATTTGTATGACTAAAAACAGATTGGAAGCTTTTTCTGATGGTGTATTTGCAATTGCTATTACCCTACTCATTTTAAACGTAAAAGTACCGGATAAACAAAATATCACCAATGATCAATTAAACCATATTTTAAGGCTCGCAACACCAAAGCTTTTAACTTTTGGTTTTAGTTTTCTGGTGATTGGTGTTTTTTGGGTAGCACATCACCGCATTTTTAGTTTTGCTAAAGTTGTAGATACACCGCTGGTATGGCTCAACATCATCTACTTAATGTTTATTGCACTAATTCCGTTTCCAGCTTCTATTTTGGCAGATAATTTTTTCCTGACAACTACAATCCTACTTTACACCGGAACGCTATTTATCATTTCAGTTCTAAACTTTATTATTCTGCAATACATTTTAAATAATGATGATGTAAAACATGAAGCATTAACAGAAGAAGTTTATCGGTCGGCCAAAAAATCGGCAATTATTGGGCAGGTTCTATACGTGTTATCAGCAGCAAGTAGTTTTGTGAGCGCCTATTTAAGTTTAATTTTTTTATGCTGTGCTTTATTCTTTTACATTTTTATTTCCGGTAAAAACACGATGAGCAAGCAACTTATTAATGTTGCAAAAGAGGAACTTGAATCAGACTAATTTTTCCCTGATAAAAGAAGTACTATACATTTCGTTTAACATCCCAGTTCTCCAAATACTCCGATACTTTTTTCAGGAACATACCGCCAAGCGCACCATCTATAATACGATGATCGAAAGAAAGTGATAAATACATCAGGTGCCGGATCGCAATCATATCGCCGGATACCGTTTCAATCACAGCGGGTTTTTTCTTGATCACACCAATAGCCAGTATTGCTGCCTGTGGCTGAACGATAATTGGTGTGCCCATGATGTTTCCAAAAGAGCCGATATTGGTGATGGTAAAAGTGCCGTCCTTTATTTCTTCTGGTTGTAGTTTATTATTTCGGGCACGGTTTGCCAAATCGTTTACGGCTTTTGTTAAACCTAAAATATTAAGCGTATCAGCGTTTTTAATAACCGGAACGATTAAATTTCCACTGGGCAAGGCCGTGGCCATTCCGATATTTATATTTTTTTTACGAATAATTTGCGTGCCGTTAACAGATACGTTTACCATAGGCATATCTTTCAAAGCTTTGGTAACGGCTTCTACAAAAATGGGTGTAAATGTAATTTTTTCGCCTTCCCGCTTTTCAAATACAGTTTTGTTTTTTTCGCGCCATTGCACTAAATCAGTTACATCGGTTTCTATAAAACAGGTTACATGCGGCGAAGTTTGTTTACTAATTACCATATGATCGGCAATTAACTTCCGCATTCTGTCCATTTCAATAATTTCATCACCCGAAGAAATAGCTATTGCAGCACGTTCAACCGGTTTATCTTCAGCCTGAATTTCCTTAACCATTTCCGGTTGGGCAACAATTTCTTCAGCTTGTGTTTGTTTTGGCTGAGCAAGTTGTGCTACCGGTTTTTGGTTTTGCAGATAATTCATTAAATCATCTTTGGTTAAACGACCTTCGGAACCACTTCCCTGAATCTGATCTAATTCTTGCTGACCGATGCCTTCCTGCGCAGCAATACTTCTTACCAAAGGCGAATAAAAACGAATGCTATCTTTTGCAGTAACAGGCTCTGTTTGCCTTGACTGCAAAAATTCTAAACCTGGAATTGGCGGTGGCAATGCTTCTTTTACCGGTAATTTCTCTGCGGATACTTCTTTTACCGGTGTTTTTTCTGGCTGTTGTGCCGTTACTGGCGGCGTTGCAGGTTGTGCTTCAACGATATTATTTTGCTCAACTTCTGTTTCAATTACGGCAATTACTACTCCTACTTGCGCAACTTCATCAGCTTTAAACAAAGCTTCTACCAGTTTGCCTTTTACCGGCGAAGTAACTTCAGAATCTACTTTATCGGTAGCAATTTCAACCACGGTATCATCTAAATCAATCATTTCGCCTGGCAATTTCAACCATTTTATAATAGTTGCTTCGGCAATGCTTTCGCCCATTCTCGGCAGTAGTAATTCGTATAAAGCCATTCTTTGTTTTTGGTCGGATAAAATTACGTTTTATTTTGTTTCGCGCAGCAATTTCAATAATTCGCCCATAGCTGTAATGGCCGTACGTTCTATATTTTGAGTTCGCTTATTACCAAAAACATATTTTTTTGCTATGGTTTTATCTTTTCGGGCAACGGCAATCCAAACGGTTCCAACAGGTTTATCTGGCGTGCCGCCATCTGGGCCAGCAATTCCGGTTACGGCGATGGCAAAATCCGTAGCGAAATTGCGCAAAGCACCTTCTACCATTTCGCGCACGGTTTCTTCACTTACTGCACCGGTTTGTAATAAAGTTTCATGTTTTACGCCGAGCATCCGTTCTTTCATCTCGTAAGAATAAGAAACGGCACCACCCATAAAAACGCTGGAAGCACCAGGCAAACTGGTAAATAAATGCGCGATATAACCGCCGGTGCAGCTTTCTGCAAGTGAAAGTGTTTTCTTATTTTTTGCCATTAAAAGAAGTATTGCTTTCTCCAGCGAAATATCTTCTGTTGCTACAACTATTGGACCTAAGCGTTCAGTTATTTTTTTGGTTTGAATTTCCAGTTCCTGTTTCAGCTTTTCTTCATTATTTCCGTAAGCACTTAAACGCAATCGAACCAAACCTAATTTGGGCAGATAAGCCAGTTTAATTTCTGGCGGAAGCTGATCCTCAATATCTGCAATTTTTTCGGCCAGAAAAGATTCGCCTTCGCCGGCGGTCAATATGGTTTGATGGATGATTTTTGGCAGATCAAAAGCGGCTTTCAACTTCGGGATCACCAGATCTTCCATCAAATACATCATCTCAAACGGAACGCCGGGCATCGAAACATAAACTTTTCCTTCTTCCTGAAACCACATGCCGGGCGCTGTGCCGTTACTGTTTAACAAAACTTCACAGTTTTCCGGAACATCAGCCTGACCAATGTTTACTTCTAAAAGCGGACGATTATATCTTGCAAAAATCCGGGCAACATTATCTAATGTTAGCTGGTCGCGTTTCATCTTCACCCCAAAATATTCTGCTAAAGTAGTTTTGGTAATATCATCTTTTGTCGGGCCTAATCCGCCAGTTATCAAAATTACATCAACCCGTTCCGATGCTTCTTTTAAGGCAGATAAAATGTGTTCCCGGTTATCAGAAACGGAAGAAATTTGTTTGATACGGATACCAGCTGCGTTAAGCTGTTGCGCCATCCAGGCCGAATTGCTGTCGATGATTTGTCCGATCAGGATTTCATCTCCAATCGTAATGATTTCTGCTAACATATTTTAATTGTTGTTGTAATAATCTTTCCGCTTGTTCAGCTTCAAAGTTTGTAATATGCTTGCTTTCACCCGCAAATCAACGCTGTAATATTTGTAATAACCAAAAGGTATCCATTGGAAAGCCAAATCCCAGCAATGTAAATCACGGTAAATAGATAATGAAGTAGTGCTTACTTTGTTTATCCTGAAATCGTAGCCGGTGGTATATTGCAGTTTCCACTTTGGTGTTACATTAAAATCTCCGTTGATGTTTGCAGCATTGGAAACATTAGTTCTAATTCCATCATTGGTATAGGTGAAACTATAGTTTACGGAAACATTCCATGGAATATTAAAATCAACAAAAGCATTTGGATCACGATTAACGAAAGCCAGCTGAGCTGCCTGGTTGGCGTTCATACCTTGCATGGTATTGTTAAGATTCTGATTTTTTTGCTGATTCTGATTTTTGATGGTATTAGAATTCAGACTAAAATTTGTAGAGATTTGAAACGCAGTTAAACTGGGAAATTTTCCAGCTTCTAAAGTATATTGATTGATACGTCTGGCATACTTTACAATTTGGTTATTGCTGATTGAATCTCTGATGATAGTTGTATAAGGATCAAATATTCCGCTAAAGTTAATTCCCAGTTTTTGATTAAACAAAGCAGTACGGCCTGAAACACTTATAGGAGAAAGTTTAATAGAATCTGCCAAAAAATTATAAAAAGTAGAAAAAGATAATCCCTGTAAAATAGGTACTTTTCGATCTGTGTTAGTAGTATCGGTACTTTTTGCCCTCAGTTTTGCTTCGATGGTATTATCAACGCTCAATGCTAATCCGGCTGACCGGCCGCCTGATGGCCCGCCATAAAGCGATTGCTCGTAAATAGAATACCTAGTTAAAGCATAAGGATATGGAATGGCCGGATTGCTTACAGCATTTCTATAATAACCATATGATTCACTGTTATAATCCGGCCGGTAAGCAAAACTCAATGAAGGCGTCATAGTATGACGAATTGCCTTCAGCCTGCCACGCTTAAAAATTAACGTTCCATACAATTTGGTAGATAAACCAGAATTTAAACTATAAGAACTAGCACGGCTAAAGCCGGCAACGGTATCGGTAACTAAAGAATCTATACCAGAAGTATTTCCTCGTGCATAACGTTTACGAATAGTTTGAAAATAATCCTGCTCGCTATAATTTACGCTGGAAGAAAACTGAAAATATTTGAGTACATTTAAACTTAAACTAACCGGAATAGACTGATTAAATCCATTTTGAAATCTTTTTAAAGCAGCTTTGGTTAAAAATTCGGATTCCGGAATAGCTGTAACTCTGTTATCACCAGTTAAAGTATATTGTACATTAATACGCTGATACCATTTTTGCTCGCCCACGCGGTTTTTATTATCAAACGGATTAATGCTGGCCATATTAAAGGTAAAGCTCGGCAAATCTAACGTGATTGTTTTAGTAGATAACTCCTGACTATGATTTGCACTAGCCGTAAAATTGAAAGGCGTTCCGGTCCAGGTTTTACTGTAAGCAACACTGGAACGCAGATTATTTTGTGTTAAAGCTGTTAAATTATAATTTACGGTACTTGCATTATTCCTGTAGTAAGTAGATGTTCCGGCATTAACAGAAGCACTAAAAGTAGTTCCGGGATGTGCGTTTGGATTTTGCGTGTGCGACCAGCGAATGTTAAAATCTCTTGCTGCCGGATCTGTTTCTAAACCGTATTTATGATAACCGAAGCTCAACACTAAATTACCCGAATATTTATAACGATCCAGATAACGGGCATCTGTACTCAGCTCGAACGAACCTTTTGAATAGATAGAACCATAATTGGTTAAATCAAACTTATCTCCAAAACCTAAATAATAACCAAAATTACGCAAGTTGAAGCCTAGTTGCGCATCTTCACCAAAAGTTGGCAAAATAATACCTGAAGTTCTTTTATCAGGTTTCGGGAAAAACCCGAAAGGAATGGCAACCGGCAGCGGCACACCTTCAATCTCTAAATAAGCAGGCCCGGAAATAATCTGATTTTTCTCTGCAATACCTTTTGTAATCACGATACCAAAATGCGTGTCCGGATATGGTAAACTACAGGTGCTAAAAAGAATATTACGGTAAGCAATTTCTGTTTCGTTTAATTTTTTGGCTTGTCCGCCCGAAATATAATTACCCTGCTGCTCTGAAAAAGCCTGATAAATTTTTGCTTTTTTAGTTACATAATCAAAAACTAACGAATCCGCAGAAACCGGACTATCATTTTTTTGCTTGAGGATTGGTCGGCCCGAATAGCGTTTGGTTTTAGGATTAACCACACCGCGTGCGTAAGCTGTATGATTTTTTTGATCGAGTTTAATAAAATCAGCATCGATTGCTGCATCTTCATAAGTAATACGGGCGCGGCCATATAAATAAACCACATTATTTATCGGATCTGTTCTTACAGAATCCTCAGCACCATATTTAACGGTAGAGTTTAAGCCATTTTTAGATTTTAAAGTTGTATCGGATATATTTTTAGAACTCGTATCAGCTTTTGATACTGTTTTTACACGGGTTTTTTTAGTAGATGGTTTTCCTTTAACAGGAACTGTATCTCGTTGTAAAAGTAATCTATCCTGTTTTTTTGAAGAATCCAAATGAATTATTGTATCTCTAACCAGTAACTTATAATTTTTGGCTAACCTTGTAACATTGATGGAAAAAGCTGAAAAAAAACAAATTATAACAAGCAATACAGGAAAAAGAAACTTTATAAATTTCAAAATCGATTTTGAATAGTATTTTTGCAAATCATGTTATGTACGGTTTCAAAATTAATGAAAAATAGAACATTGAAAAGCCTCATTTATTGTTTAACTTTTTTTAACCTTTTTATCACCACTACTTCTTTTATCGAAGAAAAACCAATAAAGCCCGATACAATTACCAACTCCCGATTTAAATTAAAAACAATTGTTGTTGATGCTGGCCACGGTGGCCGCAGAGCTGGTGCTTCCGGTTCTTTTTCTATCGAAAAAGATGTAACGCTTGCCATCGCTTTTAAGTTACAGAAAGCGATAGAAAAGGAAACGAACGACATTAAAGTGGTAATGACACGTACTACTGGTGAAGATGTGGACTGGCAAAAGCGATCTGACATTGCCAACGAAGCAAAAGGAAATTTATTTATTTCGATCCATTGCAACTCATTGCCAGATAAATTTTCAACAGTTCGTGGTAAACGTGTACGTGTTGCTGATCGTTCCGGTAAAGGTGTTTTGGTATTAGTTTACGGATTTCATCGTACAAAAGAAGAGGAAAAAGCTATTCGCGAAAATTTAATTGAAGCAGATGCAAGTGAAATGAACAGTAAGTTTGATCCTACTGATCCCACTTCAACTATTTTAATGAATGCATATAAAAATAAATATCGTAAACAAAGTATCCGCTTTGCTGATTTAGTGAACAAAGAGTTTGTAGAAACTGATGGCCGCCACAGCAACGGTGTTATAGAACAAGGCGTTTTGGTTTTATGCCACAGCGCAATGCCATCTATTTTGGTTGAAACTGGTTTTATTAATAACCCTGATGACGAAAAATATTTAAACTCTGATGAAGGACAAGAAGAAATTGTGAATTCTATCGTCCGTGCAATTATCAAATACCGCAAAGAAAACGAATAATTAAAAAATTTATTTAAAAACTATATTTTGAAAATATCAAACGAAACCAAAATTGGTGCGCTTACTGCTATCGCCATTACTGTGCTTATTTTAGGCTATAATTTTCTTCGTGGCAACGATATCTTATCCAGAGAACAACGCTTTTACGCCGTTTATAGTCATGTTGATGGATTAAATGTTTCTAAACCAGTGCTGGTAAATGGTTTTCAGATCGGTCGAATTTCTGATATGAAACTACAACCCAGCGGAAAAACGGTGGTTGAATTTAAAATTAACAAGGATTATCCCATTTCAGAAAATTCTGTTGCCAGATTAATCAGTACAGATTTATTGGGAAGTAAAGCGGTAGAATTTGAATTGGGAAACAGTACAGTTTATGCTGAAAATAAAGATACTTTACGTTCTAATGTAGAGCGAAGTTTGGCCGAATCGGTACAGCCGGTGCAAAAAAAAGCAGAAGTAATTATTGCTAAAATGGATTCGCTGCTGACTTCTGTAAACACTATTTTAAATCCTGCTTTCCAGAAAAACTTTGGCCGTTCTTTTAAAAGTATTGCCGCAACGTTGGAAACTATTGAAGGAACAACTAAAAAAGTTGATGGTTTAGTAGGAACAGAAGGTGGCCGGATTGGTAAAATTCTGGCTAATTTTGAATCGATTTCCGGTAACTTACGCAACAACAATGAACACATTTCGCACATAGTTTCTAATTTTGATCAGTTAAGTAATCAGGTAGCAAAAACAAATATCCAGGAAACTTTAACCAACGCCAACAAAGCCATGACTGATTTGCAGGCTGCGATCAATAAAGTTAACAATGGCACAGGTTCTATTGGGTTGTTACTGAATGATGATAAATTATACAACAATTTAAATAATTCTGCAGCGAGTCTGGATAAACTGATGATTGATTTGAAAGCCAACCCAAAAAGATATGTTAGCTTCTCTGTTTTTGGTGGTAAAAAAAATGATTGATAAAAGAAGCATTTAAGAAATGCACTACATAAAGAAAGCATGAACAGTTTTAAAACTGTTCAGGCTTTCTTTATGTAGAATGTTTTAAGGTTTTATTGTGATAAAAAATGATCGGTAAAAGAAGCTATTATATATTGAATACTTTGCCTTCTATAGCCAATTCAGTTTGTTTGAAAATTGATCTGGCTTCCTCTAATAAACCTTCTAAGCTTTTATACCGTGCAGAAAAATGACCAATCAATAACATCTTAACCTGAGCTTTCAACGCAATTTCTCCAGCCTGTAAAGCAGTTGTGTGATGAGTTTCTTGTGCTCTTGCCAATAAATCGTGCATAAAAGTAGCTTCATGATATAATAAATCTACGTTTTGTATTTGTGGCAGATACTCATTTCCAACCAAAGTATCCGAGCAATACGCATAACTTTTAGGTTTTTCCGGTTGAATAGTAATGGCTGCATTTGGAATAACTTCGCCGTTTTCGGTAACAAAATCTCCTCCTTGTTTCAATTTAAAAAATTGATTGCGGCCAACCTGGTAATGCTCTAATTGTGCAGCATCTAACTTTAAAAGCGGATTTTTTTGACGAAACACAAAACCAGTACATGGAATACGATGATTTAAAATAATCGTTTCAACTGTAATATCTTGGTTATCCAGTATAGTTTCAGAAAAATCTGCTTGTAGCGGATAAAAATTGATTTCGTAGTTTAAATTAGTCCAGGAAAACTCAAAATGAACGTCAATGATTTTTTTCAAGTCGGGCGGACCAAAAAGCTGCATTGCCTTCTTTCGGCCATTCAGATGCATGGAAGAAAGTAAACCAATTAAACCAAGATAATGATCACCATGTAAATGGCTTATAAAAATATGATCGATTTTACTTGGTTTAACTTCGAAGCGTAACATTTGCTGTTGCGTGCCTTCTCCGCAGTCGATTAAATAAACCCGCTCGTTGATGTTTAATGCTTGTGAAGTTGGATTTCTATTATAGATTGGTGTAGCAGAACTGCTTCCCAGTATAGTTACATCAAATCTCATTTCAGGCAGCAAACAATTATTTTATTTCTTTTTTTAGGTCTTTCTCAATTTCTTCCATAAAAACCAAATCAATAGCTTCTTCGGTTGTAGCAACAATAGAAAACACACTTTCTAATTGAGAAATGGAAACTAAACGTGCCACAGAATCACTTAAACCAGTTAGTATAAAAATACCTTCCGCATTTTTACAAATACGATGTCCAACCAGCAAACTGCTTAAACCAGAAGAATCTGCAAACTTAACTGTTGATAAGTCCAGAATAATATTGCGCTGTCCATCTGTATTCATCAGAATTAATTCAGATTTCAGCTGTGGTGAAATTAATGAATTCAGTTTTGATTCGTTTAACTTAATCAAAACATATTTTTCATGTTTATCAACCGTAAATTTCATATGCTTTAATATTAATAGTTAAAGATAGATTATTTCGTTTAAAAATAAAAGCATTCAGTTTAAAAGTGCCAATGCTTCTTCAATATTTCTTTCAACTCTAGAAATAGCATTCTGTTCGTCAGATTTTTGAAACAATTCACCGGTAATTTTTTCGTACAGTTCTAAATATCTTTCTGAAATGGAATGGACAATTTCTTCAGTCATATCCGGAACTTTTTGTCCGTCCTGTCCAGAAAATTGATTGTCCAGTAACCATTGCCGAACAAACTCTTTGGATAACTGTTTTTGAGTTTCTCCTTTTTGCTGACGTTCCAAGTATCCGTCTTTATAAAAATAACGAGAAGAATCGGGCGTATGTATTTCGTCGATCAAAAAAATATCTGTTCCGATTTTTCCAAACTCATACTTTGTATCTACCAGAATTAAATCAAGTTCATCAGCTATTTCCGTTCCGCGTTTAAAAAGTGCACGTGTATGTTTTTCTAGTTGGATGTAATCAGCTTCTGTAACTATTCCTTTTAATAAAATTTCTTCTCTTGAAATATCTTCATCGTGGCCAACAGCAGCTTTTGTTGTTGGGGTGATAATTGGCTCCGGCAATAAATCATTTTCTTTTAAACCATCCGGCAAAGTTACACCGCAAATGCTTCTTTTACCGGCAAAATATTCGCGCCAGGCATGACCTGCCAAATAACCGCGAATAACCATTTCTACTTTAAAAGGTTCACAAATGCGGCCAATGGTTACATTCGGATCCGGAACAGTGATAACCCAATTTTGCAAAATATCATCTGTTGCTTTTAAAAATCCGGCTGCGATTTGGTTAAGTATTTGTCCTTTATATGGTATTGGTTCGGGCAGCACAACATCAAAAGCAGAAATACGATCTGTAGCAATAATCACCAAATACTGGTTGTTTATGGTATAAACGTCTCTTACTTTACCTCTGTAAAAGTTGGTTTGTCCTGTAAATTTAAAATTTGTTTCTTTAATAGCATTCATTGCAGGTTGGTATCAAGTAAAAAGTGTTAAGTATCAGGCAAAAGTTTTGATTGTGAATGGATAGCAAATTTAAAACCTTCTAACTGATACCTGAAAAATCATTGTATATCACCATAAGCTTCCAAAATGCGTCTTACTAATTTGTGCCTAACAACATCATCTCCGGTTAAATAGATAATATCGATGCCTTTAATATCAGGCAAAATACGCAAAGCCATGTGCAAGCCCGATTGTTGTTTTCTGGGTAAATCTATTTGTGTAACATCACCTGTAACAATAAATTTTGCAGTTGGCCCCATCCGGGTTAAAAACATTTTCAGTTGCATATCTGTGGTGTTTTGTGCTTCATCTAAGATCACAAAACAATTATCCAGCGTACGGCCACGCATAAATGCTAATGGTGCAATTTCAATCGTGCGGTTTTCTAGATAAGCTTTTAAACGTTCTGCCGGAATCATATCATCCAGTGCATCATACAAAGGCCGTAAATACGGATCGATTTTCTCCTTTAAATCGCCTGGTAAAAACCCTAAGTTCTCTCCTGCTTCTACTGCTGGCCTAGTTAAAATAATCCTTTTTATTTCTTTGTTTTTAAGGGCGCGCACAGCAAGCGCAACTGCAGTATAGGTTTTGCCTGTACCAGCAGGCCCGATGGCAAATAAAATATCATTTTTGGCAATGCTGTTAATCATCCGTTGCTGATTTGCCGTACGAGCTTTAATCATCAAGCCATTGTTACCAAAAACAATCACTTCTCCGCCTGTTCCGGTCTTTTCCTGTCCATTTTGTTCTGCCGGAGTTGCAGCAGGCTGCAAACCTTTTGTACCTACTATGCGTTCAACATCATTCAGGTTTAAGGTCTGAAATTTTTCTATGTAAGCAATTAGCTGGTTTAATTTTTCCTGAAAAATTTTAAGTTCTGTTTCATCTCCTAATGCCTTTACATCGCTGCCACGAGCAACAAGTTTTAATTTAGGAAACTGCTTTTTTATAATCTCAAAATGATCATTATTAGAACCCCACAACACAGCAGGATTAATGGCATCAATCGTTAAATTTAATTCGTTCAAGCTAAGATTTTTTTAGTTGTCATTTTTTATGCTTAAAAATTTAATATTTGCAGCAGTTTATAGCTATCCACAAGATTAGTAATAAATATTTGAAAAATTAATGGCAATTATAACTTTAACTACAGATCTGGGCGATAAGGATATCTATCAGGCTGCCCTGAAAGGTAGTATTTTAAAGCTGTTGCCAGACATTAATATTGTTGACATAACACATTCTATATCAGCATTTAATATACCTCAGGCTGCATTTATACTTAAAAACAGCTATCATTATTTTCCGGAAGAAACCGTACACTTAATTGGTATTGATACTGTTTACAATGAAGAAACGCGATACATAGCTATACGCTACCAAAATCATTATTTTGTTGGAGCTGATAATGGTATTTTTTCATTGATTTTTAATCATATCCCGGAGGAAATTGTAGAAATCAATATTATGCAGGATTTAAAGTTCCTACACTTTCCTCTGGCTGATATTTTTGTAAAAGCTGCTTGTCACCTGGCAAAACAAGGAACACTAATGGAAATTGGTATTCCGATTATCCGGTTGGAAAAAAAGATGACACTGCAACCAGTGATCGACCAAAATCTGATCAAAGGTAGCGTAATTTACATTGATTCTTTCCAAAATGTAATCACCAATATTACCAAAGATTTATTTACAGAAGTGCAAAATGGAAGGCAGTTTGTGCTGTATTTCAAACGAAATGAATCGATTAATAAACTAAGCTGGCATTATAATGAAGTGCCCGAAGGCGAAAAACTTTGCCTGTTTGGTATCAGCGATCATCTGGAAATTGCCATTAATAAAGGTAATGCCAGCGGTTTACTTGGTTTAAATGTAGGCGATATTGTACGGATTGAGTTTGTGGAGGAATGAGTTTAAGGTGTTAGGTATCAGCCGTAAACCTTTTTCCATTAATCAAAATCTAACAATGCTTCTTTTATCATGCAAAAACTGATACTGTTTTTATTCCTGTTTTTTCTAGGAACAACCGCTTTTGCACAACAAACTGATTCGTTGGCTTATCAGTTGCAGCGTAAAAAAGTAAATAATTTATTAGGTAAAAGAAGCACTGCATTCAATCAGTATTTCCAAAGTCTGGAAATGCATACCGGTATTTTCGGTTTTCAAACTAAAAAAGATATTCGCCGCTCGAACGAGATATTAATGGATATTGTAAAAACAGATAATGCTGTTTTTAAGGAGCTAAAAATATTGTTAGATTATCGGACAACCGTTCAAACGCAGGTACTGGACCGTTCCAAAGAAGCCGAAAACCGGAATACATCTTTTATGAACACGATTAATAAACTGCGTGATCAAACCGAAAAAATACAAGCAGAACTTGTAGAAAGCAATAAACAGGCAGCATATTTTAAAAATATGCTAATTGCTGTAGTTGCGCTTGTTTTAGTTCTAGTTTTTATAATCATCAGGTTAAAGTCAAGTAAAGCCAGTTAATTGCCAAAGCCAAACTATTTCTTTAAATCGCTGCTTTTCCATTCCAGATTAATAAAAAAATGGCCAGAGCGCGATTAAACAGCGGCAGCACGCAGGAACAGGATTTGCCAAAAGCAAAACTAAACCGCGAAAGCATTGATAAAATATCCAAATTACTTGTTTACATAAAACCTTACCGCGGAAAATTTTTTGCCGCATTGGTTTTCCTTTTTTTAACTAGCCTAACCGGTTTGGCGTTTCCATCTTTTTTGGGCGCGCTGATAGATGCGGCACAAGGCAAACAACGCTATGCTTTTTTGCCACCAACCATTAATGCCATTGGTTCGCTGGCGTTTATTGTATTGCTGGTACAGGCTTTGGTTTCGTATTTCCGGGTGGTATGGTTTGTGCAAGTTGCGGAAAATGCGCTGGCAGATATCCGCCGTGATACTTATTTTAAACTGATTACATTGCCCATGAATTTTTTCTCTAACCGAAGAGTTGGAGAATTGAACAGTCGGATTTCTGCTGATCTCTCGCAAATTCAGGATGCCATCACCACAACTTTAGCCGAGATGATCCGTCAACTGGTTTTGATGATTGGCGGCGTGGTTTTACTAACAATCTTCTCCATCAAACTAACGCTTACTTTACTGCTGATTTTACCGGTATTAATTGTTGTTGCGGTATTTTTTGGAAGATTTATCCGGAAGATTTCTCGCCAGGCACAAGATAAATTAGCAGAATCAAACACGATTGTAGAGGAAACTTTACAAGGAATATCCAACGTAAAAGCATTTGTAAACGAAGCATTTGAAGCCGGACGTTACGAAAAAAAAATACGTGAAGTTGCAGGAATTGCTGTAAAAGGCGCCAAATTTCGCGGACTTTTTGCTTCGTTTATTGTGTTTTGTTTGTTTGGAGCGATTGTAGCTGTTATCTGGTACGGATCAGTTCTGGTTTCTCGCGGAGAAATGTCAGTCGGGAATTTAACTACTTTTATTTTATATTCCATTTTTGTTGGTGCGGCAATGGGAAGTTTCCCGGAACTGTATGCCGGTTTGCAAAAAGCAGTTGGCGCAAGCGAACGTGTTCTGGAGATTCTGGGCGAACAAGGCGAAGAAATTTCCATCAACATTGCGGATAATAAAACTAAACAAACTATTGCCGGCAACCTTGATTTTGACCGCGTAGTTTTCGCTTACCCTTCACGTACCGAAATTACGGTGCTAAAAGAAGTATCATTTAGTGCCCGTTCTGGCGAAAAAGTTGCAATTGTTGGTCCAAGCGGTGCAGGGAAATCTACAATCGCTGGTTTAATTTTGCAATTTTATCATCCGCAAAACGGAAATATTTTGTTTGATGGAAAACCTGCTTCCTCCTATTCGCTTACGGATATTCGCAACCAGATTGCTATTGTACCGCAGGATGTTTTGCTTTTTGGTGGAACAATCCGTGAGAATATTGCTTACGGAAAGCTGGAATCTACCGAAACAGAAGTAATTCAGGCTGCTCAACGAGCCAATGCACACCAATTTATTACAGGTTTTCCGGAAGGTTATGATACCATCGTGGGCGAGCGGGGCGTTAAATTATCAGGCGGACAGCGCCAGCGAATTGCGATTGCAAGGGCTTTATTAAAAAATCCATCCATTTTGATTTTAGATGAAGCAACTTCATCATTAGATTCAGAATCAGAACGTTTGGTGCAGGAAGCGTTGGAAGAACTGATGAAAAACCGAACTTCCATTATCATCGCACATCGTTTATCAACCATCCGCGAGGCAGATAAAATTATTGTACTGGAAAAAGGAATGGTGAAAGAAAGCGGTACACATAACGAACTGGTTTCGCAGGAAGGCGGTCTTTATCGTTATCTTAGCAGCTTGCAATTTGAAGTTTAGGCAGATATAAATTCTGCCGCAATGCTTCTTTTATCCTATAAAATAGCGTATAGACTACGCAGAAAGATATTTAATGAAATTAACAATTTGGGGTGCAGCCGAACAGGTTACCGGGAGTATGCACTTGCTAACAACAGAAAATAATTACAAAATACTAATAGATTGTGGTTTAGATTACGAGCGCGACCACAATGTGCAAATGAATGAAGATTTCCCGTTTAATCCTGGAGAAATTGATTTAGTAATTTTAACACATGCACATATTGATCATTCTGGAAATCTGCCAACTTTAGTGCGAATGGGTTTTGAAGGCCAGATATTGTGTACGCCACCAACTGCCGAATTAGCGGAATTGTTGCTGATGGATTCTGTAAATATTTTTATGCATAAAGCACAAAAAAGCAGAAAACATCGCGGACACAAAAGGCGTGATGGTAGCAGAAACAGCCAGCCGCTTTACCTACATAAACATGTTTTAGATACGGTTGATCGTTTTGTAACCATCGGTTTTAACAAGCCTTTTCGGATTAATGGTGATATTGAGTTAACTTTTATTCCGGTTGGCCATTTGCTTGGTGCGGCGGCGGCGGCTTTCAAAATCACTGAAAATAGTGAAGAAAAAACGATCACTTTTACAGGCGATATCGGCAGGAAAAACTATCCTACCTTAAATGATCCGCAGATACTTCCACCAACAGAATATCTAGTTTCCGAATCTACTTATGGAGGACGAAATCACTCCAAAGGAAAAACAATTGAAGAGGTTTTACTGGAAACCATCGAAAAATGTTGTGTAAAAGAAGCAGGCCGTTTAATCATTCCGGCATTTAGTATTGGCCGTACACAAGCTTTGGTATTTTCTCTTAACAAATTGTTTTCCAAAGGCTTATTGCCTCCTGTTAAAGTTTTTGTTGATAGTCCTATGGCTAATGCATCAACAGGAGTTTTCAGAAAACATCACGCTTTATTAAGCGAAGAATCG
Organism: Janthinobacterium lividum; assembly: GCA_050955045.1. Classification (GTDB taxonomy): domain Bacteria; phylum Bacteroidota; class Bacteroidia; order Sphingobacteriales; family Sphingobacteriaceae; genus Mucilaginibacter_A. The sequence continues at coordinate 23,649 of JBPBQV010000024.1, forward strand.
CAAGAATTTTACCGAAAATCAGGTGATCAGTTCGAGTTTGATAATTTGGTTTATGTTGAAAATTTAAAAGATAGTCGGCAGGTTTCCAATTATTTTGAACCTTGCATCATCATTTCTTCTGCTGGAATGCTGGAAGGCGGCCGTATTCAGGACCATCTTTTTCATAACATCCAAAATTATTATTGTACGATTCTGTTTATCGGTTATTGTGCTAAAGGAACTTTAGGTTTTCGTTTGCTTCGCGGAGATCCTATTGTTCATATCAAAGATCGTGACCTATCCGTTTATGCAACTATCAAACAAATTGATTTATTTAGTGCACATGGCGATCACGAAGATTTAGTAAACACCGTAAAACAACAAAATGCTGCGCAACTAAAACAAGTTTTTCTCGTACACGGGGAAACAACGAGTATGCAGGCATTAGCTGATACATTAATCGAAGATGGTTATGCTGTAACAGCAGCTAAAAAAGGTGTTGCTTATCAGTTGTAAATACTTTTTTGTATTATCAACTTAAACTAAATATGTGTACAATTTTTTCTTTCCGCAGTGCATTACTTGCGCCTGCTATGCTTCTTTTGTGCGGTATTTTTCTGCAATCATGTACGGAGGAAATGCCAGCTTTAAAATCGCCAAGTAGTGTTAATTACAGTACTGGTTCTGCCTCGTCCAAAAGTATTATTAATTTAAAAATTAACGATGTGCAAAGAAGTATCACTAATGTTAAACCAGAAATAATAATTTTTAACATTAATTCTGGCGGAGTAGCATTGCCATCGTTCAGGAGCTATACACTTGCGGGAGACAACGGAAACACAACAAACCGTTTGGTTTATTCGGCTGCTTTTCATTCAGATTCTGTTGGAAACAACACTTATATTTTTGATGCTTCACAGGTGATTGTGGGACAAAAAGTTTACACTTCGTTTAACGTTTCAGGAAAAAGCAACTTCAAAGTGGATAAAGTTGATGAAAAAGCTTACACGACCAGCGGCAGTTTTGGTTATTATGTTTACGATAATATTTTAATGCCTAAAGATTCACTTTATATAACTGGATCTTTCAACATTGTCAAGTAATCGTTAAACTTATAAAACTTAATATAATCTTTCTCGTAGATAAACAAAACAAATACCATCGCTGCTAAAAATGAATTTATTGATTTGTTGTGATTGTATAGTTTTGTATTACCAATATAACACCATATCATGAGTATTATTTTTATTAAATGCAACCGGCATATCGCTGTTGTTACGCTTCTTTTATGCGGTATGTTTTTACAATCCTGCACAGAAGAAATGCCAATTTTGACACCACTTTCCGATCCGAATACCAGCAGAATTGTATTAAATATTAAATATAAAACATACAAAATAATAGATAAATTACCTGGTTATGTGTTTTTTGCAAACGTAACAGTTGGTTCCGGGAATACTTTATATTCGCAGTATAATGTTTCAGGGAGCAATAGCAGCCAAACAAATGCAATTGACTATCTTCTTACATTTGGGCCAGATAGTGTTAATACAAGCAATTATGTTTTTGGTACTTCACAGTTAACTTTTAACAACAAAACTTACACTACAACTAACAAATCCGGTAAAGCCATTATTAAAGTAGATGCATTAGATACCTATGTAAATACAGCTAGCGGAAGTTTTGCTTATTATCTATACGATAATGTTTTGTCGCCTACAGATTCTATTTATGTTACTGGCACATTCAATATTATCAAATAAAAAAAGCTTCCATTTTTAAATTTGGAAGCTTTTTTACAGCGGTTTTTTGAAAACAGCTTGTTTACTTAAAATGCTGAATAATCAAATTAGCCAGCTCTACGCCTATTCTTTCCTGCGCTTCGTTGGTAGAAGCACCAATGTGCGGTGTTAAAGATATTTTAGGATGATTCAACAAATCCTGCCGTGGCGTTGGTTCATTATCAAAAACATCCAATCCGGCAAAAGCCAATTTTCCACTGTTCAAAGCTTCCAGCAAAGCTGTCTCGTCAATTGTTCCGCCGCGCGAAGCATTTACAACGGCTGCACCTTTTTTCATAGCGGCAAATTCTGCAATGCTTAAAATTGGTTCTGCGCTAAAAGGTGTATGCAAACTGATAAAATCACTTTGTGCAATCACTTCATCTTTTGAAGCTGATTTTACCGATACTTTTACCAGTTGTCCATCGCCTAATTCTAAAGCCAGCTCTGGTTCAAAAGGATATAAATCATAAGCTAAAACTTTCATACCCAAGCCTATAGCTACTTTAGCTACTTCGCGGCCAATCCTGCCAAAACCTAAAATTCCAATGGTTTTGCCGCGCAGCTCGATACCTTTTGCGTATGCTTTTTTTAGATCATTAAATTTAGTATTGCCTTCTGTCGGCATTTTACGGTTGCTAGCCTGCAAAAACCGGATTCCGGTAAACAAATGTGCAAAAACCAATTCGGCAACGGAAAGCGAAGACGAAGCTGGCGTATTAACTACTGCGACGCCTTTATCGCGTGCATATTCTACATCAATATTATCCATACCGACACCGCCACGGCCAATCAGTTTTAAATTCGGACAGGCATCAATCAAAGCCTGACGCACTTTTGTTGCACTTCTTACCGTAATAGCATCAAAATTCTTTAATTGTTCGGGCAAAAGTTCTTGCGGAACGTGTTCTGTTTCTACAATAAAACCAACCGCTTCTAAAAGAGCTTTTCCGGCAGGATCAATCCCGTCGTTTGCTAATATTCTGATCATTGATATTTTATGTTGATAAAAGAAGTATCTGTTATTTATTTTTTTCGGCAAATTCATGCATCACATCAACCAAAGCATGAATACTGGTAATTGGCATGGCATTGTAAATGGAAGCACGAAATCCACCTGCACTACGATGACCTTTGATACCAACTAGGTCGCGCTCTTCGGCCAGCTTTAAAAATGCTTTTTCCTGCTCTGGTTTTTCCATAATAAAACAAACATTCATCATAGAACGATCTTCCACTGCGCAAACACCTTTAAATAAAGGGTTACGGTCAATTTCTTCGTAAAGTGCTTTTGCTTTGGCTTGGTTTTCCTTTTCTACAACCGCTACTCCACCTTTTGCTTTAATCCAGCGTAATGTAAGCATGGAAACATAGATAGCAAAAACCGGTGGCGTGTTGTACATTGATCCATTATCAATTTCTAACTGATAACTAAGCATTGATGGAATTGGGCGATCTGTTTTTCCTAGTAAATCATTTTTTACAATAACCAAGGTTGTACCAGCCGGACCCATATTTTTTTGTGCACCAGCATAAATCAATCCAAAATCAGCAATATTGATCTCTCTGCTAAAAATATCAGACGACATATCTGCAACCAAAGGAACTTCAGATTTTGGAAATTCCTGCAGCTGCGTGCCATAAATTGTATTGTTTGAAGTGATGTGAAAATAAGCAGCATCCGCAGGAACTTCATAAGTTTTCGGAATTTCTTTGAAATTATTCTCTTTCCCAGTTGCTACAACTATCGGCGTACCAAAAAAATTTGCTTCTTTAATTGCTTTATTTGCCCAAACGCCGGTTTCTAAATAAGCAGCTTTTCCGTTTGGCGGCAACAAATTGTAAGGAACCATAGAAAACTGCAAACTCGCGCCGCCTTGTAAAAACAGAACCGAATAACCTTCAGGAACTTTTAATAATTCTTTAACCAAGCTTACGGCTTCATTTAAAACCGCTTCAAACTCTGGTGAGCGGTGAGAAATTTCTAATAGCGATAAACCACTTCCGTTTAAATCCAGAACGGCTTCTGCGGATTGTTTAAGTACTTCGTGCGGTAAAATACCCGGACCTGCACCAAAATTATGCTTCATGTGTTTTATTTGATTAAGCCGGAAAACAAGAAATATTAAGGAAATACCGGCTGGCGAATTTATAAATTAAGAATTGCTGTAAAAAGTAATTTGCGGTTATTTTAACAGAAAGAAGATTATGTTTACAAATCTGCTATTAACTAATGCTTCTTTTATGGATGTTTTAATTGCTGAATGGCTTGAACAGGATCAGCAGCGGCAAAAACCGAACTTCCTGCAACAAGTACATTTGCGCCGGCTTCAACTAAAGCAGCAGAATTTTCGGAATTAATTCCGCCATCAACTTCGATTTTTAAATTTGGGTTTCGGTTTTTACTGAGAGCTTTTAAATCGTATAATTTTTTGTAGGTATTTAGAATAAAAATTTGTCCGCCAAAACCCGGATTGACAGACATAATCAGCACTAAATCTAAATCTGTAATTACATCCTCCAGAAAACTAACCGGAGTATGCGGATTTAGAGCTACGCCAGCGGTACAACCTGCATTTTTTATCAATTGTATGGTTCGGTTTAAGTGTGTACAAGCTTCAACATGAACTGTGATATTGGAAGCACCGGCTTGCGCAAACTGCTCGATGTATTGATCAGGGTTGACGATCATTAGATGTACATCAATTGGTTTGGGAGTTATTGGTTTGATAGCTTTCAGAATCGGAAAGCCAAAAGAAATATTTGGTACAAAAACGCCATCCATTACATCAAAATGAATCCAGTCGGCTTCACTCCTGTTCAACATTTCTATATCATGCTGTAAATTAGTAAAATCTGCAGAAAGAACAGACGGGGCAATGAGGTGATTCATGGTTCAAATATACGGTTCTGTATAAAAGCGAAGGTAATTTTAGTCTTTTCTATACTTATATTTCAACTTTAAATTGCTGCTGATGCTTCTTTTACCGGCATAAATTATAGCAACAGAACAATAAAGCAAAAAGTAGGTTTACCTAAAAAATCACCTATTATGAATTTTGAACCTATACACGTTCCGTATCGTTATAATGAAACAGACTCAACCAAACAAAAAGTAATTTTTGCCTTAGGACAATTGGGAGAAGCTACTGCTGCTGAGATTATTACCAAACTTAAACAAGTAAATGCTGATGAAACAATTACAGAAGCCAACACAGCAGAAATTTTAAAGAATTTATACGATCAGGGCATGATTAAAGGTGAGGACCATCAAGGCCAGTTAAGTTATAACTTAAGCAAAATCGAAAAACCTAATACTGGCCGCACAGATATTAATGGAATAGAAGATACCTTATAATGCTTCTTTTACCACACAAAATGTGCAAAACAAAAAGGCTTTATCTTTCGATAAAGCCTTTTTGTAATAAATTTGCTATTTCAATTAGTGGGTTACCCACATAATCACAACTGCAAGAGCCAAAAGAATTAATAAAGTAATACCAATTCCGATAATTTTCGAGCCTGCTTTTTTTTCTTGTTCTGCCATTTTATAATTTTAGATTGATAAAAACAGTACAATTTATATATTAATTATGCTTACAAATAAGATTCTAACACGTTGTTACGAGAAGTATGCCTTAAACGCTGTAAAGCTTTATCTTTTAACTGACGAACACGTTCTCTGGTAATCATAAAACGTTCACCAATTTCTTCTAAAGATTGTGGCGTTCCTGACCCTAAACCAAAAAACAGAATAATTACTTCGCGATCACGCTCTGGCAAAGAAGAAAGTGAACGCATTACTTCCATAGAAAGTGATTCCTGAATCATGCTGTTATCTGTTGCAGGATCGCCGTGCTGTAAAACATCCAGCAAAGTATTTTCTTCTCCCTGTACAAATGGCGCATCCATAGAAACGTGGCGACCGGAATTATTTAAAGAATCTGCAATCCGATCTTCTGTAGTTTCTAAATCTACTGCTAATTCGGCTGGCGTTGGTTCACGTTCGAATTCCTGTTCTAAACGCGAATATGCTTTACGAATTTTACTTAATGAACCTACCTGATTTAACGGTAAACGTACAATACGGGATTGCTCAGCTACTGCTGATAAAATAGATTGACGGATCCACCAAACAGCATAAGAAATAAACTTAAATCCTTTAGTTTCATCAAAACGTTTTGCTGCTTTAATTAAACCCAAGTTTCCTTCATTAATTAAATCACCCAGAGTTAATCCCTGATTTTGATATTGCTTAGCTACAGAAACTACAAAACGTAAATTTGCTTTTGTTAAACGCTCTAAAGCGGCCTGATCTCCTTCTCTGATTTTTTGAGTTAAAATAACTTCTTCCTGAGCTGTAATGAGATCTACTTTACCGATCTCTGTAAGGTATTTATCAAGCGATTGTGATTCTCGATTGGTAATGGACTGTGATATTTTGAGTTGTCTCATAATTTATAAAAGTGCTATGCTTAACAAATTGTTAGCTCTAAAAAATTAGCGGGCAGGATTAAAACTTAAAATAAAGTTTCAAAGATACCATAATTAATCCAACGCTACTATTGGCGTAATGTTTTAGATTGTAAACATTATTTGGTAAAATCGTACAATACATTGTATTTTTTTTAGTACAATATATGAACGTAAATTATCAACAGAATAGTCTATAAAACCAATCTAAAACGGTCAATATTACGTCATTATAAACAAAAAGTTATTTTCTGGTCATGAAAACCTAATATCATCATTAAGTCTGTTATTTTCTTTTTGAGAGAAAAATGCATTGTGTTTTGGAAAAGATATTACTGATCAAACTTTTCTAAAAGTTTCAGCAACGTTTCAAAATCCTTCGGGTAAGGTGCGTGAATGGTAATTTCTTCTTCCGGATTTATTTTAAAACTAACTTCATAAGCATGTAAAGCAAAACGCTTCATAATGGGTAATTCTTCCTGATCTTTGCCCAAGCGGTAATTTCTCTTCAGTTCTGAAAGCAGTACTGGTTTGCCTTTATACATTTCGTCGCCAGCAATAGAAGCGCGTTGCGTAGCCAGATGAATACGTATTTGATGCATTCTGCCAGTAACCGGCTTACACTCCACTAAAGTATAATGTTTAAAATAACGAAGGGAATTAAACCAGGTTTCGGCACGTTTACCATCCTGCCGACTGATGGTTACATTGCCTTTGCCAACATTTAAAATAGGCAGATCGATAAACAGGTTTTCAAAAACATGTGTACCATCAATAATAGCATGATATACTTTTTTTACCCGCCTTTTTTCAAATTGAATGGAAATAGCGCGATATGTTTCCGGATTTTTGGCGATGATCAGTGCGCCGGATGTTTCTTTATCCAACCGATGGCAAATTTGGGCGTCATCCCAATATTGTTTTGCTAAACGAAGCAGGTTGATTTCGCCACCTTCTCTTTCATCCAAAGAACTTAAAAAAGGAGGTTTATTAACTACGATAAGATCAGGATTTTCAAATAAAATCAGGTCCTGGAATTTTGGAAATTTCATCTGCCGCAAATATCGCAGATTTACGGCATTTACAGCAACTCAAATTTATAGCCTACTCCTTTTACAGTAGAAACATACGTTTCGCCCAGCTTTTCGCGCAATTTACGGATGTGTACATCAATAGTGCGGTTAGTTACCACCACAGAATCTTCCCAAATATTCTTCAGGATAGCTTCACGAGTATAAACTTTTCCCGGTTTTGAAGCCAGCAAATACAATAATTCAAATTCTTTTTTTGCTAATACAACTTTATCTCCGCCCTGAAAAACCATAAATGCTTCCCGGTCGATTACTAAATCTCCAATTTCCAGCTTATTTTCGGAACTATCTTCTGAAGGTTGGTTTCTACGCAAAATTGCATTAATTCGACTTATCAACGCGCGCGGTTTAATCGGTTTAGCAATATAATCATCAGCACCAACATTAAAACCTGCTATTTCAGAATATTCTTCACTTCTTGCCGTTAAAAAAACCATAAAAGTAGTTTTAAACTCTGGCAGCGTTCGCATAATCCGACAAGCTTCAATGCCGTCCATTTTGGGCATCATCACATCTAAAATAATCAGATCTGGCAATACTTTTTTTGCCTCTGCTACGGCTTCCTGACCGTTGCTGGCCGTAAAAACCTGATAACCTTCTTTGTTTAGGTTATATTCAATCAACTCCAAAATATCGGGTTCATCATCAACAATCAGAATCTTTTGTTTAGAAGTACTCATTATCTTAATTTTCTGTAAATGTAATGGCTAAAAAAGAATCAGAATGTTAATTTTTTATTAAGTAATTGTGAAGTACAGTTATTTGAACGTTTTTGCGAAAAAAGCACTCAGGTCATTTCCGGTAATGTTTTTAGCAATGATTTTTCCGGATGGATCTAAAATAAAATTAGATGGAATGGCCTGCACCTGAAACCGCTGAACTACTGGTCCGTTAAAATTTTGCAGTTCGCTGCCGTGCGCCCAAGTTAATCCATCATCATTAATCGCTTTCTGCCAGGCATTTTTATCTTCATCCAAAGAAATCCCTACAATATTTAATCCTTTTGAATGATATTGCTGATACAACTTTACCACGTTCGGGTTTTCTTTGCGACAAGGTACGCACCAGGAGGCCCAGAAATCCAGCATTACGTATTTGCCTTTATAATCAGCCAGTTTTAGGATTTTCCCATCGATGCTGGGAATAGAAAAAGCCGGAGCCTGGTGTCCAACAGAAACCGGTTTTACCAGTTCCATATGTTTTACAAACTGTTTTACAGCCTGGTTTCCAGCAAACTTCCCTTTCAAATCATCAGCATAAGCAACCAGTTCTTTTTCGTATTTTAACTGATCTAATGCCATTGCAGCATAAAAACCAGCCAACGAGTTTTTATTTACATCAACAAATTTTAATATTTCTACAGATAAACCCGACATATTCTGCTCAAATTGAGGTAGATATTTTTTTGCAACATCATCAGCATTAGCACCTTTTGCAGAAGCTTCTTCTTGATATTGATTAGCCAGTTTAGTGTTTTTAGCGCTGTAAATATTACTGATCCGGTTGTATTCCCTGATCTTTTCCGAATCTTCGGAGCCACTCGTGGTATAACTGTGCGCCGGATCAGCTAAATCTGTTTTAAACGCTATTTCGTTTCCGTTTTCTGCAATAAAATCAAATTCTTTATCACCATTTTTTACTTTATATAAATTGGCAAAAGGTGCAGCTTTTTTAAAAACGAACTCGTTTTGTTCGCTCAATTTCGTTGAATCAATTACGTTCAGGTTAGTGGAATCAGCCTCCAGCAAATACACCATTTGTTGCGCCGGATGCTCGATTTTACCTTCAATTTTGAACGTATTTTTATCTTTATCCTTGCACGAATTTAAAATGGCCAGAGCCAGAAGTGCAGGCGCAATAATTTTTTTCATTTTTATTTTTCTAATTTTTCAGCTAAAACACGATTAGCTGTTTTTGGGTCGATTTTTCCTTTAGATAACTTCATTACTTCGCCCATAAACAAACCTAAAATGCCTTTTTTTCCTTTTTTATATTCAGATACTTTTTGCGGATGCAATTGTAAAACCTGATCAATAATCAAGTCCAATTTTTCTTCACTCTGATCAATAAACAAGTTTAATGCTGTTGCTGTTTCAATTGCTGTTTTTTCTGGATGCCGAACCAATTCCTGGAAAAGCTGCTGCGTAGCCACCGTATTACTGATTCTTCCGGCATCTACTAAAGCAATCGTTTCTGCAATAGTTTTCGGCCTCACCCAAAAATCACCGATAAAAACAGCATGTGTATTAAGGTATGATTTGATGCTGCCCATCAGCCAGTGCGCTGCGGCTTTATAATTAGTGGTTTTTGTAATCAGTTCTTCAAAATACAGCACCAATTCATGGTCGGCAGTAATCAGGTTTGCATCATAATCCGTCAAACCAAATTGTGTGGTGTATTTTTCATGAAGTTCTTCAGGCAAAGCAGGTAAATTTTTTCGGATTTCTTCAATATAAGCTTCTGTTAAAACTATTGGTGGCAAATCCGGCTCGGGGAAATAACGGTAATCGTTTGCCATTTCCTTGCTGCGCAAAACAGAAGTTTTTCCAGAATCAGCATCAAAGTTTAACGTATTCTGCTGAATAATTTCACCTTTTTCAAGCAAATCAATCTGTCGGGCAGCTTCAAACTCAATGGCTTTTTGCACATTTTTGATGGAGTTGAGGTTTTTTACTTCGCAACGTGTTCCGTATTCCTCCGTGCCTTTTTTACGCACCGAAATATTGGCATCGCAACGCAAACTGCCTTCTTCCATATTGCCATCGCAAATGCCCAGAAACCGAACCAATCTTCGAATTTCAGAAAGATAAGCATGTGCTTCTTCACCGCTTCGCAAATCCGGTTCGGATACAATTTCAAGCAACGGCACGCCGGCACGGTTTAAATCAATCAGCGTATTTTCTTCATCCAGATCATGAATACTTTTGCCTGCATCTTCTTCCATATGAATTCGGTTTAAGCGAATATCTTTACTTCCGGATGCTGTTTTTATGCGGATAAAACCATCATGACAAATAGCGGCGGCATCTTGCGTAATCTGGTAACCTTTAGGCAAATCAGCATAAAAATAATTTTTTCGGTCGAAGTAATTATATTGCCTGATCTGGCAATGTGTAGCCAAACCTAATTTAACCGCAAACTCAATATGTTTTTTATTGATGAAAGGAAGCGTGCCGGGATGACCTATGGAAACCGGACTAACATGCCGGTTTGGCCGGGCACCAAAAGCGGCAGAATCTGAGCAGAAAGCTTTGCTATGCGTGGCCAGTTGTGCATGTACTTCCAAACCGATAACTACTTCATACCCTGATTCTAATTGAGCTGATTCTACCATCATTACGAAAACACGTGCTAAATTGGATATTACCTAAAAGCTGCAAAACTATCAAATAATTTGAATACACAATTTACTGATAAAAGACTAACTGATTACTTAAACATAATAAAACAGTAATGAACCTGTTACGAAGCTGTTTTAAACTTTACGTACTGGCTTATGTTTAATTTACATACTTAAATAATATATCATGAAAAAAGCAATTTTAAAAACCATATTAGCAGGCGCACTGGTTTTATCTATACATGTCGGCACACAAGCACAGGTTAGTGTAAATATCAATGTTGGCAGCCAGCCAGCCTGGGGGCCAAGTGGTTATAACCATGTTGATTATTATTACCTGCCGGATATTGAATCTTACTATGATGTTTCTACCGGCCAATATATTTATCAGGACGGCGGAAGATGGATTTTTGCCAATAACTTACCTTCGCGTTACCGCGGGTACGATTTGTATTCTGGTTACAAAGTGGTAGTAAATCGCCCAAAACCATATCTAAACTTTAACAGAGATCGTACTAATTATGGAAGATATAAAAACTGGAGTGGTACACGCCAGCCAATGCTGCGGGAAAGCCGGAATATGGGCGGTAATCGTCCGGGAAATAATGGAAACATGAACCACGGTAATAACGGTATGAACCATGGTGGACTGAACCGCGGAAACATGAACCAAGGAAATAATGGTATGAACCGCGGAAATATAAACCAAGGCGGACAACCAAATCAAATGAATAATGGCCAGAGAGGTAATCAGCAAACACAAGGTCAGAACCGTTCTCAAGGACAAAATCGTCCGCAAGGACAAGGCGGCCAACAAAATGGCGACGGCGGACGCGGACAACGCCCTTAATAATTTTTACTACCCTAAAAAAAGCATCGCCAATTACAGCGATGCTTTTTTTATGCCTGTTTTTTCAAACTTGTGTATGAATAAACAGCTTAGCTTTCTCTATCGCTGCTTTTAGTCCCGCAGCATTTTTACCGCCAGCAGTGGCGTAAAACGGCTGTCCACCGCCGCCGCCTTGTATTTCTTTCGCCAGTTCTTTGATGAAAACCCGTGCATCCAAACCGTTTTCTTTAATCAGATTTTCCGAAATCATAACGGTTAAATTTGGTTTTCCGTCGATGATCGCGCCTAAAATCAACACCAGATTGGTTAAAATATCTTTAGTTTGATAAGCCAGACTTTTTAAAGCTTCTGCATTCGGCAGTTCCACTTCTTCAGAGATAAAATTTATGCCGTTAAAAGAAGTATGCTTTGCAGCCACTTCTTTTTTCATGACGGAAACTTTATCCAGAACAGCTTTTTCTGCTTCTTTTTTAAGAAAATTATTTTCTTCTAAAACCTGCTCCAGACTCTTTTTCAAATCAGCCGGGTTTTTCAGCAGTTCTTTTAAAGCTTTGATTTCTTCGTTTTGCTGATGGATATATTCTTCAGATTTAATTCCGGTTATCGCCTCAATCCGCCGAACGCCTGCTGCAACAGCACTTTCAGAAACGATTTGGAAGAAACCAACTTGTCCGGTTGCCTGCACATGCATACCGCCGCAAAGCTCGATGGAAAACTTTTCGTCCATAGTTACCACACGTACTACATCGCCATATTTCTCTCCAAACAAAGCCATTGCTCCGGTTTGCGAAGCTTCTGCAAAAGACATCGATTGAATCGTTACGTCCACATTTTCCCGAATCTTTCGGTTTACTACTGCTTCAATTCTTGAAATTTCTTCTTCGCTTACTTTAGCAAAATGAGAAAAATCAAAACGTAACGCATCCGGACTAACCAATGAACCTTTCTGGTTAACATGGCTGCCTAAAATTTCTTTCAAAGCAGCATGAAGCAAATGCGTTGCGGAGTGATTGTTTTCAATACTCAACCTGCGTTCCGGATCAACATAAGCCGTTAAAACATCCGAAATATCTTCCGGCAATTGATCTACAAAATGCACAATCAAACCGTTTTCTTTTTTGGTATCTGTAACCGCAATAATTTCGCCATCCGGGAAAATCAGATCACCGGTATCGCCAACCTGTCCGCCGCTTTCTGCATAAAAAGGCGTTTTATCTAGCACCAGCTGAAACTGTTCTTTTCCTTTGGCTTTAACTTTCCGGTATTTTACAATATGTGCAATGGTTTCTGTTTCGGTATAACCGGTAAATTCTACGGTATCGTCTTCTTTTAAAATGATCCAATCACCGGTATCAATGGCTGTTGCTGCGCGGGAACGGTTTTTTTGTTCTTGGAGGGCTTTGTTATAACCATCCATATCAATTGTTAACCCGTTTTCCCGAGCTAATAATTCTGTTAGATCAATTGGAAAGCCATAAGTATCTTGTAAGGTAAATACAAAAATGCCTTCTAATTCAGTAGATTTAGTGCTATTCCTTAACCACTGTACATATTCATAAAAATGCTCTAAACCTTTTTCTAATGTTCTCAAAAAAGCAACTTCTTCTTCTAAAACAACCTTTTGTACAAAGTCCTTTTGATTCCATAACTCAGCAAAAACATCTTTAAATTGATTTGCAAGCACCGGAATCAGTTGATTCAAAAATGGTTCTTTCAACCCTAAGTTTTGATATGCATAACGAACCGCTCTTCTTAAGATTCGTCGGATAACATATCCTGCTTTATTATTTGATGGTAATTGTCCGTCAGAAATGGCAAACGCAATAGCACGAATATGATCAGCCATTACACGCATCGCTACAGCATCACCCCAACCATCAATATTTGGAGTAGATTCAGCTCGATAAATAATTCTGCTTTTCTCCGCAATAAACTGAATCAGCGGCTGGAAAACATCCGTATCGTAATTAGAACTTTTACCTTGTAAAACACGCACCAAACGCTCGAAACCCATTCCGGTATCCACATGTTTGTTGGGCAGCGGTTGCAGCGATGCATCTTTTAGCCGGTTAAACTGCATGAAAACATTGTTCCAGATTTCAATCACCTGCGGATCATCGGCGTTTACCAGTTCTGCTCCGCTCCTTGCGCTACGTTCTTCCTCGCTCCTATTATCAAAATGAATTTCGGAACATGGTCCGCAAGGGCCGGTTTCGCCCATTTCCCAAAAATTGTCTTTTTTGTTTCCGGGGAGAATATGACTTTCGGGCAAAAACTGTTTCCACAAATCGTACGCTTCCTGGTCTTTCTCCAAACCTTCTTTTTCGTCGCCTTCAAAATAGGTTACGTACAGGCGGTCTTTATCTATTTTATAAACTTCGGTCAGTAATTCCCAGCTCCATTCAACCGCTTCCTTTTTAAAATAATCGCCGAAACTCCAGTTGCCCAGCATCTCGAACATGGTGTGGTGGTAAGTATCAATGCCAACTTCCTCCAAATCATTGTGCTTACCGGAAACACGCAGACAACGTTGTGTATCCGCAACTCTTGGAAATTTGGCTGCTTCTTCACCCAGAAAAATACTTTTAAACTGGTTCATTCCGGCGTTGGTGAACATCAAAGTCGGGTCGTTTTTGATTACGATCGGCGCGGAAGAAACAATTTGATGTTGTTTAGAAGCAAAAAAATCTAAAAATTGCTGGCGTATTTGGGAAGCGGTTAACATTTGAAATGCTGTTTTTATCGTATAAAAAATTATGCGGCAAAGATAGGGTTTTAGGGAAAAGGTGCACGCTGTCATTTCAAACCGCAGAGAGAAATCTTGAACAGATTTTTTCTTTGTACGTTCTTTTCCCTTGATGGAAAAGAACCAAAACATCAAGAATGCCGGATCGCCTCCGGGCGGCATTCAGCCCTATGCTCCTGGGTGGCTACCTTTGTATCGATGACCTTTACAGCGTTTACAAACAAGATTCAATTCAAAACTTTTAACGATTTAGTTAGAGCAACTTGCAAGGTATCCACCCAGGTGCGGAAAGGCCCGACAAAACGCCCGGAGGGATCGGGTTTGTCTTGAATTTTTGGTTCTTTTTGTTCAAGCAAAAAGAACTTTAAAACAAAATGAAAAAGTTCTTCGACTAACTCAGGATGACAAAACGCAGATCAAGAAATTTTACCAATTTTTATCCGATAAAAACAGCATCACATTAACTTAATAGGAAACTATTAACTTTACGCCATGCCTTACAAAGAGAGAGACATCAACAAAATGTATTATACCATGGGCGAAGTTTCGGCCATGTTTGAGGTGAACCAGTCGATGATCCGGTTTTATGAGAAGGAATTTGACATTCTTCAACCTAAAAAAAATAAAAAAGGAAACCGGCTTTTCACACCGGAAGACGTAGAAAACCTGAAAATCATTTTCAATTTGATTAACGAACGCGGTTTCACCTTACAAGGCGCACGCGAATATTTGAAAAATAACGGTGATAACGTGAAAGAAAACCAGCAGGTGGTTACCGCTTTGGAAAACCTGAAAAAATTTTTACTGGAGGTAAAAGAACAATTATGAAATTACCCGTATCATCTGCCATTTTAGTTATACACAATAAAAACTCGGGTGGCCGCAAAGAAGAAGCATTTCTAAACTTGCTACAAAAAAAAAGCGAACAATATGAGTTTGATTTCCATGTTTACGAAATGGATGGCGACGATTGCGAAAGCAAGATCAGGAAAGAAATCGAAGATTATCATCCTACGCTATTGATAGCAGCCGGCGGCGATGGCACCGTAAATATAGTGGCAAAAATAGCACCCGACTTTAATTTGCCTGTGCTGATTTTGCCATACGGATCTGCTAACGGTATGGCACGCGAATTAGCAATACCGAGCCAGGTAGAAGCAGCTTATGATTTGTTGGGCAACTACAAAATCAAGCCGGTTGATTTATTGCTGATCAATAATTTTACATGCGTACACTTAGCTGATGTGGGTTTAAACGCCCGTATTGTAAAACGTTTTGAAGAAGACCCGAAACGCGGATTATCAACCTATGCCAAACATTTATGGAATGAAGTATTTTTAATCAGAAGCAGGCGTTTTAAAATCGAGGTTGACGGAAAATTAATTTCCCGGCGGGCAGTTTCTATCACATTTGCCAATGCTTCTAAATATGGAACTGGCGCGGTAATCAATCCAACCGGAAAAATTGACGATGGCAAGTTTGAGTTGTGTATTGTAAAACCTTTCCCAAAACTGAAAATATTTTCGCTGGCCTGGAAAATGTTCCGTGGCACGTTGCAAACCAGTGCCTATTTTGAAGTAATCAGCTCTACAAAAGCTATTGTTACCACCAAAAAAGGAATTGTGCTGCAGGTTGATGGAGAAGTAATTGGCAAAGTGAAAAATATTGAAATCAGCATTAAACCACAAGCTTTAAAGCTTCTTTTACCGGAGGTTTCTTAGTCTAAAGTAGCCTGATAAACCATATTACCTTTTTCATTTGCTTCATCTACAATCCATGTTTCTATAATTGTTTTTTCGTTTGAGGAAAACTTCAGCTTAAAAAAACCTTTTGCAGCTAAGGCAAAATTGCCGTATTTTCCTTTGCGCACATAAGTTGATTTGGAAGCTGCCCCGCTTACAATATAATTTACATTTCTTTTGCAGATGTGTTGTAAATTATGTTCGTGTCCGGCAGCATAAATCAAGTTAGGATGACTGCCAAAAATCGTTTTCAGTTTATTTTTTAACGCCCGGAAACGTGTATGTGATAAATCTTCTGGCGCACCAATATATTTACGGTATAAAGGAAGCAGCGAACCCACAAAAGGCATCGGCATAAAAGCCTTTTTACGATAAATTGTAAGCGGAAATAAATGATGTTTAAACT
Organism: Janthinobacterium lividum; assembly: GCA_050955045.1. Taxonomy (GTDB): domain Bacteria; phylum Bacteroidota; class Bacteroidia; order Sphingobacteriales; family Sphingobacteriaceae; genus Mucilaginibacter_A. Next base: position 40,057 of record JBPBQV010000024.1, read on the forward strand.
TGAATTTACCGCCATGCAATGAGTAACTGTAAATGGGATAATGTCCGATCACCAACACTTTTTTATTTTTATTTCGCTCGATAATTTCTTCCAGCAAAGTAAAAAACTCTTCTTCTGAGCTGGCTGCGCAACCGTCTTTTGCACCAATTGGCCGAAATCCGCGCTGAATCCACCATTGCGTATTAATAGCTACAATGGTTAAATCGTCATTTATCGGTACTTCTTTCGGGCCGGGACAACCGTTGGAAGGCAGGTAAACATTGCTGTTACCAAACAACTTTTCAATGTATTTTTCCTGCCGGATAACGTAATCAAAACCATCATCCTTGCCTTTGTTCCAATCATGGTTGCCAGAAATGAAAATTACTTTTCCATTGTAATCTTTAACCGCTTCATGGTGTATTTGCAGCACTAATTCTGCATCTTCCCGCAAACGGTGCCCTTTTTCGGGCAAACCTTTCGGGTAAACATTATCACCCAAAAAAACTACTGCTGATGGATGCGGCATTTCCAAGTGCTTAGTTAGTAGACTAAGCACTGGATCTGGTTGACTACGCGAAATATTTCCTGAATCGCCAATTAGAATTACTTCAAATACAGAGTTTTCCATTAATTATTTTTTGTTTTAACTTGATAATTAATCTATATTTAATTTTTTAAGTTATAAATTAATAATAAAGAAATTACTTTTAGTTTTAAATGCGGCAAATTTACCTGATACTGTTTTTATCAATCTTTTTTAATGAACATATTTTAGCACAAAACGCACAAGATCGGCAAATTGAAATTATTATTGAAGCTGCTGCCGAAAATTTACCTGACGACTATGATTATGCTGAACTAGTTAACCAGCTGCAACAATACCGACTGCATCCGCTTAACCTCAACAAAGCCACAACAACGCAATTACAGGATTTGTTATTTCTTTCCGCACTGCAAATCTCCGCTATTCAAGAGCATATTAAAGCAAACGGAAAGTTGATCAGCTTACTCGAACTGCAAAATATTGATTTATTTGATCAGCAAACCATCGGCAGGCTGCTTCCATTTGTCACCATAAACACTGAGTTGGATTTTAACGCCGTAAACCTTAAAAACATCTTTCGTTTTGGTAAGCATGATTTGATTTTGCGTTACGGACAAGTCTTGCAGGATCAAAAAGGTTTTCTGATTCCGCAGGATTCCAAACTTTCGCATTATACTGGTAATCCAGAAAAGTTGCTCACGCGATACAAGTTCAACTTTCAGAATCGGATTCTATTTTCCTTAAATATGGAAAAAGATGCCGGAGAGCAATTTTTTGCCGGTAAAAACAGCAATGGTTTTGATTTTTATTCGGGCAGTCTGGCTTTTAAAAACTTCGGGCCGGTAAACAAGTTGGTTATTGGTGATTATGCTTTGCAATTTGGGCAGGGTTTAAGCTTGTTTACGGGTTTTGGTTTTGGCAAAAATGCCGATGCCACATTAATCCCAAAAGTGAGCCGTGGGTTAACGCCCTATTCATCTACCAATGAGATTTTGTTTTTCCGCGGAATTGCTGCAACTTTAAAATGGAAATCGCTGGAGTTTACGCCCTTTATTTCTGATCAGCCGATAGATGCAACTGTACAAAACAGTTCCAATCCGGAGTATATTTCTTCGCTCGGTACAACAGGTTATCATCGTACTGCAACAGAAATTACCAATAAAAATTCGGTACAACAACTAACTTATGGTGCCAACATTAATTACAATTATAGAACTTTAAAAGTTGGTTTGCTGGGTTATGCCACCAATTTTCAATATCCAATTCAACGCAGAAGAAACACTTATAACGAATTTATTTTTGCCGGAAAGGAACTGGATAATTTTTCTTTTTATTACGATTACAACTATCATAATTTTTATTTCTTCGGAGAAACAGCCAAAAGTTTAGGCGGAGGCGCAGCTACCGTAAACGGATTATTAAGTGCCGTTTCGCAAAATATTTCGCTGGTTTTGCTGTATCGAAATTACAGCCGCAATTATCATTCGTTTTACAATCAGGCAATTTCAGAAGGAACCGAAGCGGTAAACGAACGCGGCATTTACAGTGGCTTAAATATGAAGTTTTTAAAACATTGGAACTTATCCTGTTATGCTGATTTATTTCATTTTCCCTGGTTGCGATTCCAAGTGAGCCAGCCAAACAGCAGCGGCCACGAATTGCTTTCACGTTTAACTTATTCTCCTACCAACCGCGTTACTGCCTATCTCAACTATCGGTTAAAACAGAAACAGCAAAATAACGACAATGCTAAAATTAAAGCGTTGGATAAAGTAAATTACCAGGATTTACGTTTGGATATTTCTTATCCTTTCAGCAAAAATATTACGCTTAGAAACCGTGCCGAAGTTGTAAAATATCAGAAAGGTATTCCAGCCGCCGAATATGGTTTGATGACTTATCAAGATATTATTTATCGTCCTAAAAGCAGTAAAATTTCAGGTAACTTTCGTTTAGCTTACTTCAAAACAGCCAGTTACGATTCTCGTATTTATTCTTTTGAAAACGATGTGCTGTACAGTTACACCATTTTGCCCTTGCAACATACCGGTTTCCGCAGTTATGTAAATGCACAATACAATTTAAAAAAAGGATTGGATTTGTGGTTTCGGTACAGCACTTACTTGTATCGCGGAGAAGAAACAGTTGGCTCTGGCTTGGATGTAATTGAAGGCAACAAAAAATCAGAAGTCAGGCTGCAAATGCGTTACCGGTTTTAAAATGAAGAATACTTTTTTTATTGCCGAAAATCCATTTTTACAATTGCTGATGCCTCTTTTATCGGGCATATTTTTTGGTGTAATTTTCTCCTTCGGAAGCATTTTATTGTTGATTACGATTTCAGTTTACACCATAGTTTGCATTTTTATTTTGTTGAACTTTGGATTTTCTAAATTAGGAATCTACCGTAAATCTTGGATCGGTGGAATATTAATTCACCTGTTTTTAGTATTACTTGGAATTTTATCTGCAGAAAAAAGCAAAGAAATCAACCAGCAAAATCATTTTTCCAAGCAAAAATCAAGCGCTTTGCTGGTTCGCATTATCCAGGAACCAAAACAAACCGGCAGTTTACTTCGCTTCAATTCTACAGTTACGCATACTGTTTTTAACGGCAAAATTTCAGCTTGTTCCGGAAGTTTGCTGGTTGCTTTGAAGTTGGATTCGACCCAAAAAACACAATTAAATTATGGTGATGAATTGTTGATTCCAAGTAATTACAAAGCAATTGATGCACCTTTTAACCCAGCAGAATTTAATTATAAGTTGTGGCTTCAACATCAGCAAATTTATTTCCAGGTTTATCTTCAGCAAAACCAATATCAATTAATTGCATCCAATTTTGGTAATCCAATTATTGGCTATGCGTTACAAGTCAGAAAAAAGTTAGTTCTAAAATTTCAAAAATACATGTATAATGTAGATGCAACTGCAGTTGCTTCCACATTAATTTTAGGTTATCGCGCAGATTTAAGTCAGGATGTGCTCCAATCTTATTCCAAAACCGGAACCATGCACGTACTTTCCGTTTCCGGAATGCACGTTGCTTTAGTTTACATCGTAATAGAGATGCTGCTCCATTTTTTAAACCGTAAAAGAAACGGCGTTTTACTGAAAGCTGTAATCTCTATTTTACTGATCTGGATTTATGCGCTCATCACTGGTTTTTCGCCAGCGGTTTGTCGTGCTGCTGTGATGATAATATTTGTCATCTGCGGAAAAACCTACAATCGGCACATCAGTATGTTTAATATTTTGCTGGTTTCGGCTCTTATACTGCTTTTATACAATCCTTTTTTTATTACAGATGTTGGTTTCCAACTCTCCTATCTTGCTGTTTTTGGTTTGATCATTTTGCAACCTATCATCGAAAACTGGTTTGATTTTAAGCACAAATATGTACGCAAATTGTGGTCGCTTTTGTCTGTTTCTTTAGCAGCACAATTAATTACTTTTCCGGTCAGCGTATTTTACTTTCACCAGTTTCCGATATATTTTCTGATAAGTAATTTATTTATTGTACTGCCATCAATGCTGATTATGTATGTTGGAATTGCATTTCTACTTTTTTCCAATATTGATATTTTAGCCAAACCGTTGGGTTTTGTGTTGGAGAAAATAATTATTTTGATGAACACTGGTTTAGCCTGGATCGAAAATATTCCTTTTGGTAACTGGAAAAAATTGTGGATTACCATTCCAGAATATTTGTTGCTTTACGCCGTCATTTGCTGTTTTTTCGGTTGGATAGTTCATCGTAAAACTGCTTTACTAAAAGTTGGTGCTGTTTTTATGATCCTTTTTTTAGCAAGTTTTTCTTTTAAAAGAGCTCGGGCAAGCAATCAAAATGAAATCATCTTTCTAAACCTCCGTAAAAATTTGGGTTTGATATTTAAAAAAGGAAATGAAGCTTTTGTGATAACTGATCTGAAAATTACAGACAAAGCATTTCAATATTCGGTACAACCTTATCTGGATAGTTGTCAGTTAACCAAAATTCATCTACTTCAACAAAATCAAAACTTTCAAAATGCTGTTTTTATCAGGCAAAATCACTTAATTCAGTTTCAAAACCATTTGATCTTTATAGCCGATAAGCAATTTGAAAACAAAACATTTCCGCAAAAAATAAAGGTGGATGAAGTTTTTGTTACAGATAATCCACGGCTTGATCTTAACCAGATTTCCCAAAATCTCATTTTTGATTTGCTGGTGATTGATGCCCGCAACTCAAATTATCTTACCAAAAAGCTAAATGAAGAAGCCATTTTGGATGGCCGAAAAATAAAAATTTTGAAACGTAACTTTTCCCTTGTTATTCCATCTAAATAAAGCAATCACAGTTTTTGATAACAACATTATCAAAATAAGCTTGCATCTTTATAAACAGAATAATTACTTTAGATAAATTTAAAAAACATGAATAACTTTAAAAAAGCAGCATTTGGATTGGCATTAACCACCATTGGTTTTGCAGCAAATGCTCAAAAAACCATTTCTGAAGGTTTAATTACCTATAATGTAAGTACAAATGGGCAGCAACAGGAAACCAAAAACTATTTTAAAGGAGACTCTTCTTCCTACCAGCTTCAGCAAGGCCCTGCTGCTATCAAAATCCTCACTAATGATAAAGCTGACTACTTAGCTTTTATAATAGACGTACCTGTTGCTTCTATGAAAAAAGCGGCTGTAGCTACGCCTGCCGATATGGAACAGATGAAAGATCAGGAACCTAAATTTACTTCTACCCAAACTACCGAAACACAAACTATTGCTGGTTTTAAGTGCAAAAAAGTGCAAGTGAAAGATAGTAAAAGTGGCTCCAGCTTTGATGTTTGGGTTACCAATGATGTATCAGCTCCTACTAATAGTTTAACTAAATACTTTGCAAATTTTGGTGGTTTTCCGGTTAAATTTACAACCATTCAAATGGGGAAACCTTTGGAAGTTACTGTAAAATCCATTTCTGCTGAAAAAGTTAAAGCCGGTACTTTTTCCATTCCGGCAGGTTTTGACAGAATAACTTTTGAAGATTTAAAAGCTTTAGGTGGTGGCAGAGGTTAATTAATTGAAATAACGAAAAAGCAGCTAACTGTTATTAAACAAAAAAGCCTGATGAAAATTTCATCAGGCTTTTTTGTTTTTACTACAATTTGATTGCTTACAAAATAAGGATTAAAAGAAGTATAATAATGATAATTGCACCAACTGAAAGGTAAATGCCACCGCCACCGGCTGCACGGGCCTGGGTTTTCAATGTTTTCAATTCGGATTTTAACTCTTGCTTTTGCTCTTTGTTTAGCTGAGATTTATCCATTGCTTTAATTTCTTCTACACGCGTTTTAATGGCTTGCAGTTTTACTTCTTTCTGCGCATCTGTTAGTGTAATTTCTTTTGCAACAGGTTCTGAAACTACAGTAGCTGCCTGTAATTGACTTGCAGATAAGGTAAGCATTAATGCAGTTGATAATAAATAGATTTTCTTTTTCATAGCTAAGTATAGTTAACAGTTTGTTAAACAATTATAATTTATACGCAAAGAAATTGTTTTAGGTTGAAATAAAATAAATTCATAAGTAGTTGATAATCTGTATATAGTAAAATTGAGACACTTCTTTTATCTGAAAATTTTTTAAAAACTTAAACTGCCGGTTCTTGTTTTGGAAGAAAATAAACTCTAAAATTATGGATGAACCACAGGTAATTAATCAACGCAAAAGCACAAACAGCAGCTATTTTGAAGTTGCGCCGGGTGTTTGGGGAATGAAAATTGTATTTGTAAATATTTATATGATTGCGTCCGGTGATCCGGAAAGTAAAAAATGGGTTTTGGTTGATGCCGGTTTGCCGCATTCTTTCAATAAAATTAAAGCAATGGCCGAAGCTTTATTTGGAGCAGGAACCCAGCCAGAAAACATTATTTTAACACATGGCCATTTTGATCATATTGGCAGTTTGCAGGATTTATTGAAAATTTGGGATGTGCCTGTTTACGCACATTATTTAGAATTACCTTATTTAACCGGACTTTCTGCATATCCGCCAGCGGATCCTTATGTTGGAGGCGGATTAATGAGTTTAACTTCCGGTTTATTCCCTAATAAACCTATCAATTTAGGCGAGAAAGTTCAGGCTTTTCCACAAGAAGGAACACCAGGATTACCTGGCTGGCGAATTATTTTTACGCCCGGACATGCGCCCGGTCACGTTTCTTTATTCCGCGAAA
>JBPBQV010000025.1:0-37861 GCA_050955045.1 Janthinobacterium lividum
ATGACTTCCCGGTTCCAGCGACTGGAAAACCGTCATCCCGGCTGCATTCCCCGAAGAAAAAGCGGCAGCAGTAGCACCGTTTTCCAACTTGGCCAACACGTTTTCGAGCGAATTTCTGTTCGGATTATTACTCCGGCTGTAAATATAACCAGAAGGATAAGAGCCATCTTCTGCACGTTCAAAAGTGGTGGATAGAGTTATCGGTTGGATAACAGCCTGATTTCCCTTGTCAATCTGGTTTCCGGCGTGTACGGCGATGGTTTCAATTTTCATGCTTCTTTTATCGGGTAAAAATCTATGCTTGCAAACATCCGCATTATTGGTAAAATAAATTCATTTTAATGTAGATTTGTTATTTTCAAAATCCCCCTCAATCAACCTAATGTAAAAAACAGGCATAAAAGAAGCATGGTATAACACACGTTACCAGAACCGCAATCGAATGATACTTTTTATAGTATTTTTGCAGAAATAATAATTGTTTATGCCTGATTCTATCCAGGGCTTGATAAATAGTCCGAGGCTTTCTCCACAACATCAAGCAATTGCTGCAAAAGTTCTTCAAGAGGAACGCATTACTTTTGAGGAAGGTGTTTTTTTGTATGAGCACGGCGAATTACCTTATCTGGGAATTCTGGCCAATTACATCCGCGAAAAGCGACATGGGAACAAAACGTTTTTTAACCGTAATTTTCATATCGAACCAACCAATCTTTGTGTTTACGATTGCAAGTTCTGCTCGTATTCCCGCTTGCTAAAACAGCGTTCAGAAGGTTGGGAATTTACTATGGACGATATGTTTAATATCGTTAAAAAGTATGATGGCCAGCCTGTTACAGAAGTGCACATTGTTGGTGGCGTTTTGCCACAATACGATGTTCCGTTTTATCAGGAGCTTTTTCAGCGGATCAGAAGCCATCGTCCGGATTTGCATATTAAAGCGTTAACGCCGGTAGAATATCATTACATCTTCAAAAAAGCAAAAATTACCTATGCGGAAGGAATGAAACTGATGTTGGAAGCTGGTTTGCAATCTATTCCTGGCGGCGGTGCGGAAATTTTTCATCCAGAAATCCGCGAACTGATTGCTAAAGATAAATGTACGGCCGACCAATGGCTGGCTATTCATGAAGAATGGCATAAACTGGGCGGAAAATCTAACGCAACAATGCTTTATGGCCACATTGAGAAGTTCTGGCATCGGGTAGATCATATAGAAAGATTACGCCAATTGCAGGATCAAACGGGCGGTTTTCAAACTTTTATTCCGCTTAAATTCCGCAATCAGGATAACCAGATGTCGAATGTGCCGGAATCTACAGTAATTGAAGATTTACGGAATTACGCTATCTCACGCATTTACCTGGATAATTTTGATCACATTAAAGCTTATTGGGCGATGATCAGCCGGAATACAGCACAACTTTCCCTGAATTTTGGTGTGGATGATATTGACGGAACTTTAGACGATACAACAAAAATTTATGCTATGGCTGGTGCAGAAGAACAGCATCCGGGCATGAGCACCAAAGAATTGGTAGATTTGATTAAACAAGTTGGGCGCGAACCGATTGAGCGTGATACTTTATATAATGTGGTAACAAACTACCAGAATTATCAGTTTGAGGACGAAATAAAGCCTCAATTTTATAAATTGCCGGTTCTGAATTAAACTGAAACTGTTCAGCTTAAAATAAATCAGCAAACATCTATACCTCTTTTAATGGCAAAAAAAACGCTTTATATTATCCGCCACGGCGAAACCGACCTGAACAAAGCAGGAATTGTACAAGGCCGTGGAATGGACACTAACCTGAACGAAACTGGCCGCAAACAAGGCGAAGCTTTTTGCAGAGCTTATAAAAATGTTCAGTTTGATAAAATCTATACTTCGGTTTTAAAAAGAACGCACCAAACCGTAAAGCAGTTTATCGAAAGTGGTATTTCCTGGGAACAATTGTCAGGTCTGGATGAAATGGCCTGGGGCGATTACGAAGGAAAAGCGGTGAGCGAAGAAACCCGCGGACGTTTCAAAAAGATTATGCAAAGTTGGAAAAATGGTGATTTGGATGTTCGTTTTGAAAATGGCGAAAGTCCGAATGAGGTGCAAATCCGTCAGAAAGAAGCGCTAGAAATTATCATGAGTCATCCGGAAGAAAGCACTATTTTAATTTGTATGCACGGCCGGGCAATGCGTCTTTTACTATGTCTTTTAAATAACCAAGCATTAACAGAAATGGACGGCTATCCGCACCGGAACACAACTTTATATAAAGTTAACTTTGATGGCGAAAAGTTTCATATTGTAGATTTTAATAATACTGATCATTTAAAATATTTAGTATAATATCTTTTGAAAAATATTCGGATTTCCGCAGTTAGTTATACTAATACTAAGCCTTTTATTTACGGATTGCAGCATCACCAAATTCAAAACCAAATTGATTTAACCTTAGATACTCCTTCCGATTGTGCTCAAAAATTAATTGATAATCAAGTAGATATAGGTTTGATACCTGTTGCTGCAATATTAAATTTGCCATATTGGCAGCTAGTTTCTGATTATTGTATCGGCGCAGTAGGTGCTGTAAATTCAGTATTTATTTTTAGCAATTGTCCGATAGAAAAAGCAGATATTATTCAGCTAGATCCGGAGTCGAGATCATCCAATAATTTGGCAAAAGTACTATTGAAAAATTTCTGGAAAGTTGCTCCAGAGCAGATTGTAAATGCTCCGGATTATGCTAATTCTTCTGGCATAAAAACAGCATTTGTACAAATTGGCGATCGTACTTTTGGTAAAAAAAATCAGTTTCCATATGTGTATGATCTAGCCGAAATCTGGCAGCAAATGACGGGGTTGCCGTTTGTATTTGCTGCCTGGATTGCCAATAAACCAATTGATCCAGAATTTATGAAAAGCTTTAACGAAGCTTTAAAAGTTGGGTTAGATAACCGTGAAAAGGTTCTCACCGAACTTCCTGAATACGAAAATTTTGATCTGCGTGATTACTTTTTTAATAAGTTAGATTTTAACCTAACAGCTGATAAAAAAGAAGCTTTAAACAAATTTCTGGATTATATCAGACAATTATAAATTCCGGCTCACTTGTTTTCGGCCTTTTTTTTCGCTGAAAACTACATCAATTAATTTATTACCATTCGTTCAGTTGGTTAACACTCATATTTATTAATGTAACTTTAGCATGATAATTACTGATACTGTTTTTATCAGCTAAAAATAATTACTGACTGTTCATCGGTAAGATTAAATCCTGATGATTATTAGTCGCTTTATTTACCTCGGTTGAAACAGCATAACTATCCATTTCTTCATCCGGATAAGGGTTGCAAAGGCTGATCAGGTCTTTTGGAGAAACATCATCTGATAACCACAATTTTTCTTCCTCTTTAGCCAAAATTACTGGCATACGGTTATGTAAAGTGCCAACGTGTTGATTAGGTGTGGTGGTTAAAATTGTAAAAGATTCGTAAATCTCTTTCTTGTCTTCGCTTTTCCATTGCGACCACAAACCAGCAAAGGCAAATGCTTCTCTGTTGAGCAGTTTAAAACGGTAAGGCAACTTTTTTTTGCCCTCTGTTTTCCATTCATAAAAGCCATCAGCTAAAACCAAACAGCGTTTATTGTGGATCATCAGCGGTTTGAAAGTTTTATTTTCTAACACGGTTTCCTGCCGTGCGTTCATCATCGCATAACTGCTTTTTTTATCTTTCGACCAAAAAGGAACCAGCCCGAAATGAAGTAATTGTATAGCTTCTGGTTTTTGTGCGATGATAACCGGAGCCAGTTGTGTAGGCGCAAGGTTAAAACTTTGCCGGTAGTTTTCGTCAATTGTTTTGGCTTCAAATTCTTTCAATAAAGCTTTTTCGTCCTGCGTCATGGTGAAGCGTGCACACATATTTTTATATTAAGATGCTGTTTTTATTGCAGGATAAACTATAAAACCTTAAAATCGTTTTCTACGCCGATATAATTCATAAACACGATTCAGGAGCGTATTCGATTATTTCTTTTGGTACGATGCTTCTTTTATGCCGATAAAAACAGCATCATAAAATTCTGAACCAACCGGAAATGTTTTCTTCTGCAAAAATTATACAACCCTGTTTGGGCAAATCAGTATAAATAAATTTAAAGCAGATTTATGTTCTACAAAGGCGTTATAATTGGGTTGGATTTTGACGGAACAGTGGTTACGCATGAGTTTCCGGAGATGGGAAACGATATACCTAATTGCCTCGAAACGCTCAAAAGAATAACAGACCAGGACGGAAAACTTGTTTTAATCACGATGCGAAGCGGCAAAGCACTTGCCGAAGCGGTTGCTTATTTAACTTATCACAAAATTCCGCTGTTTGGCGTTAACAATAACCCAAGTCAGCAATCTAAATCACCAAAAATATTTGCCAATATTTACATTGATGATGCTGCGTTGGGCTGCCCACTAATCAACAGCGAATTAAGCAGTAATGCTTATGTAGATTGGGAACAAGTAGAAAAACACCTGTTTCCGGAAGAGGGAGAAAGTGGTATTAAAAGTGTTTTGATGGAAGCACCCGTTTATGATGATATTCCTGATACAAAAACAAACAAATTTTTTAGCTTTTTTACGAATGTATTGTCGAAGCTTAATTTATCGTGACCCGTTACAAAAAGTACATAACAACCACATAAAAAAGCCTTCTGAAAACGGAAGGCTTTTTTTGTGTGATAAAAGATGCTTTTGAATAAAAATTTTGGATTTTGTACACCCATCTGGATTCGAACCAGAGACCGACGGTTTAGAAAACCGTTGCTCTATCCAACTGAGCTATGGGTGCTTGTGTAATGCTTCTTTTATCACTTAAAAATTAAGGCGTTAAAAGAAGCACAAAAATATAAAATTATCGTTTGCCATCAACAGCAAATATGAAATTTGTTGTAATCAGTTAAAAAGCTATTTTGTTTTAACTGTTGATCCATTCCGAATTTCTTCAGTGGCTATTTTAACCAGTTGTAGATTTTCATTCAGCTTTCCGTAAATTTCTACCTGATCGCCTGCTTCCCGACCTTTCTTTACGTCGATCCATTGGGCTTTTTGACTTGCTACGCGAATAACGAAAACTCGTTCGGTAGAGGTAACTAAAGCTGTTTTTGGAATTACAAAAGTGCTATCTGATGCCGGCAAAGGAATGTTTACTTCTGCATACATGCCCGGCAATAGTTTTTTGTTTTCGTTAAATACATCCATCTCTAATCTCTCGGAACGAAGCCGCTCGTCCAAAGCACCGGCTAAACGCTTTACTTTAGCTTTAAACTTTTGATTAGGCAACGCTTTTACTTCAAAACTTACTTCATCTTTTTGTTTGAGTAAACCAGTGTAAAGCTCTGGAACAGAAATAACAAGCCTTAAATGTTTCTGTTCCTGCACAACAAAAAGAGGCATTTCAGAACCTTTTCCGGATGGACCGACGTACGCACCAGTATTGATGTTACGTGCCGTAATTACACCGTTAAAAGGAGCACGGATATCTAAGTAAGCACGTGTAGCAGCAACAGACTGATAAGCAGATTTTGCTGCATCCAATTGTGCTTTGTCTGAGTTTTTACGGGCAGCAGCTTGTTCTAAATCATTTCCGGAAATAGTTCCCGGTGTTTTGCTGGTTTCAATTAAGCGGTTGTAGTTAGAATTACTGGCTGTATAAATTGCTTCCTGACTTTTTAACCTGGATTGTGCCGAAGCAACATTAGAGTTGATTTCCGGTGCTTCCATGCTTACCAAAAGTTGTCCTTGTTTTACTTCAGAACCTACATCAACATAAATTTTCTTTACAAAACTGCTTTCTTTAGCATATAAATCTACCTGCTGATAAGGTTGTAGTTCACCAGGAATTTGAAGATTGGAAGATAGCTTCCCTTTGTGTAAAGCAAAAGTTTCAGTAACTATAGGAGAAGAACTTTCTAGATCATTATTTTGTTCTGATGAAGGTTCATTTTTATTTGAATTACAGGAAGATATATATACTGAGGTAAGTACAAAAGACAGGAGTAGAGTGCTTCTGAAAAATTTATTCATGATCAGATGTAGTTTTGTAAAGTGATGGAATATAGTGTTTACTTTCTTTATCTTCCGGATCTAAAGAAACAGAATCAGTTGTTGCGTTGCCTTGTAACCAGGCAAAAGCCAAAGGTAAAATAAGCAGTGCAGCAAAGGTAGAAGCGATTAAACCACCGATTACCGCACGTGCAAGCGGTGAAGCCTGATCTCCGCCTTCGCCTAATCCGGAAGCCATTGGAATCATGCCTACGATCATGGCTAAACTCGTCATTAAAATTGGCCGTAAACGTAAAGACGCTGCTTCTCTTGCAGATTCTAATGCGTTACCATTATGCATCCGCAAATGCTCGGCATTAGTAACCATCAACACAGCATTAGAAACGGAAACGCCAACTGACATAATCATGCCCATATAAGATTGTAGATTAAGTGTTGAGCCTGTTAAAATCAGCAGCAACATCGAACCCATTAGCACTGCTGGAACTGTTGATAAAACAACTAACGAAACTTTAAAAGATTGAAAGTTTGCTGCAAGCATTAAAAATATCACCACAATAGCGACAATTAAGCCCGATTGCAAACTATCTAATGTTTCGGTTAATACCTGACTTAACCCTTTGGTTTCTATGTTTAAACCTTTAGGCAGTTTACCTAAAGATTTAATAGCTTTTTTTACATCATCTGTTGCCGTACCTAAATCAGTATTGTTCAAATTTGCCGTAACAGAAAGCATTGGTAAAACACCTACGTTATCATTTTCACCATAAGCAGTTCCCGGCGTAATATCTGCTACATCACTTAAATCCGGTCGCGATTGATTGCTTAATAAAGGTATTTCCCGGATATCATTAATGCTGGCCATTTTATACTCCGGCACTTCGACTTGTACGCTGTAAGTTTGTCCGGCTTTTTCATCCAGCCAAACGTTTTTTTCTGTAAACCGGGAAGATGAGGTAGAAGTAATCAAAGAGCGGGAAATATCAGTAACACCCAAACCCAACTGCGCCGCACGGGTACGATCAATGTTGATATTTATGGTTGGATATTTAACAGACTGACCAAGCTGAATATCCCGTAAATAATTAATGTGTTTTAATTTGCCAATCAATTTGTTTGCGTATTCTTCGTTTAGTTTTTTATTTTTTCCTAAAACCCGCACTTCAACCGGGGTTGGCGAACCTTGACTTAATATTTTATCAGTCAGTTCTATCGGCTCAAAAGATAGCTTGACGTTTGGCATGGCTGCTTTCATCTTCTGTCTAAATTTTTCTTTCAGCTCATCCAGATTTACTTTATAATCTTCGCTTAAATTTACTTGTAAAACAGCTTCCTGCGGACCGGCCATAAAAAGGTAAATTGGACTGGTAGAATACTGGCCCGGATGCTGGCCGATAAAAGCCGAACTGATTGCGATATTCTTTTTACCAACCATTTCTTCCAGCACACGTAATGTTTTAATCACATCTTCTTCGGTACGTTCGATACGGGTTCCATCCGGTGCTCGTAATCGAACCTGAAACTGTCCGCCATTAACTTTTGGCAAAACATCCCGGCCAATGGTAGCAAGCAAAAATGCTGTAATTCCTAAAGCCAGTATAATATAAGTAGAAACTACAATTTTACGGTTGTTAAAAAGCTTGTTCATGAAGCGCAGGTAATGCGAACGGAATTTATCAAACTTGGTAACTTTATCTTTCGGATCTGCCGATGCTGTTTTTAGCAGCATTTTTTTCTGATCCCAGGTATCACCTTCATTATTTGCAACAAAATCTTTCTCATGCTGATCAACTTCATGACCTTTCATCATCCAGTTGGCCATAATCGGTACAAAAGTTTGTGCCAGTAAATAGGAGGTAATCATGGAGAAGCCTATAGCCAAAGCAAGCGGTAGAAATAAAGCACCCGGAATGCCTTTCATGGTGATAGCTGGTGCAAAAACAGCCAGAATACAAAACAAGATTAACAACTTTGGAAAGGCAATTTCCTGACAAGCATCCCAAATGGCCAGACTTTTCGGCTTGCCCATATCCAAATGCTGATGGATGTTTTCGATAGTTACGGTTGATTCATCCACCAAAATTCCAATAGCAAGCGATAAGCCACTCAACGTCATGATATTGATGGTTTGACCGAATAAGTATAAAAACATTACGCCGGAAACCAATGAAATCGGAATGGTGAAAATTACGATCAACGCCGCACGCCTGTCGCCAAGAAATAAAAGCACCATCAAACCGGTTAAAACAGCGCCGATTGCACCTTCTGTAACTAAACTCTTTACAGCATTTATGACATAAACAGATTGATCAAACTCATAACTCAGTTTCACATCATCAGGCAATAAACCTTGTAATCTTGGTAAAGCTTTCTTCAGGTTTTGTACCACTTCCCAAGTAGAAGCATCCGCTGATTTCGTTATGGCCAGATAAACAGAGCGTTTGCCATTAACCAAAGCATAACTGCTGGTAATATCGGCTGCATCTTCTATTGTTGCCACATCCCGCAGGAAAACGTTTTGCACACTACCTTTATAAATCGGGATGGTTTCAAAATCTTTTACTGTTTTTATGCTAGTATTTGCAGGCGTTAAATAATTAATGTCTCCTACACGTACATTTCCTGCCGGAGAAGTCTGGTTATTTTCACGCAAAGCAGTAACAACCTGATCGGGCGTTAAATTATGGGAGCGTAACAATTCCGGATCAACTTTAATAACAATGGTACGCGCGTTTCCGCCAAAAGGCGGCGGTGCAACTAAACCAGGAATGGAAGTAAAAGCTGAACGGATATAAACGTTTGCCAAATCTTGCAATTCATTATTGTTTTTCGTCGGACTGCTTAAAACCAACTGCCCAACAGGAAGTGTGGAAGCATCAAACCGAAGAATAAAGGGCGGCTGCGAACCTGCCGGGAAAATAGCTTGCGCCCGGTTGGCAAAAGCGGTTACCTCGGCAGCAGCTTGTGCCATATTGGTTCCTTCATAAAAGGTCAGCTTCATTAAAGTTAAACCCTGAATGTTACGTGTTTCTATATTTTTTACGCCTGATACATAAAGCATTAAGTTAACGTATTGCTTGCCAAAATAAGCCTCCATTTGCGATGGCGCATAACCGCCGTATGGATGTGAAACATAAATTACCGGCAAGTTTAAATCCGGAAAAATATCTATTTTGATATTCCGGATGGCATTCATCCCAAAAAAGAAAACACCGGCAACAATAACCAAAATGGTAATCGGTTTTCTGAGCGCACTTTTTATTAATCCCATTTTTGTTCTTGTTGAAATTCAAATCCTGCTTCGTAATGCGATGCTTCTTTTATCATGCAAAAATCGACTTCCAACATTTATTGAAAAAAGATTTCAACACAAATTTTAGGTGATAAAAGAAGCATTACATTTTTGGTACAGCTCTAATTGTTTTAAGATGAATGTCTGTTTTAAAACTCGTTAAAAAATATTCCGAAATCTCCGCTTGCGGCTGCCTTAAACAGTAAAGCCTGCCAAACGTTGTTATAAGCAATATCGCGGTCGGTTTCGGCGCGGTTTAAAGTGTACAAAGCCTGCGTTACATCTACAATTGTGGCTAGTCCATTTTTGTATAAAACTGTTTTTTGCAGATAAGCATCTGATGCGGCTTTTAACCCGATTGGTGCTTGCTGATAATTTTTCAAAGCATTTTCTATCCGTGTTTTAGATAAAATTAATTGCGCACTAAGTTGCTGGTTAGTCAGATCGTATTCATTTTTTAAACCTGCGGAAATGAATTGCTGTGCGCGAACCTGCTCATGCACGCGCAACGGAGAAGTCAGGTTCCAGGTCATGCCAATGCCAAGCAAATAATTAGATCGGGTAGGGTTAACGCCACTAAAATAATTTTGTGTGTAGATGGTTTGATTGAGAGTATAACTATTAAAACCAGAACCACGGCCCTGAAAAATGTTGAATAAAGAAAACGTAGGATAATTAAACGTGCGAAAATATTTTTCGCGCTCGGTGCTTACATTAATCCGGTTTTGATAATACTGTAATACCGGATGATTAATGAGGTTAAAGTTTGTTGCCGTATCTAATGTTTTTGGTATTTGGCTTACAAAGCTGCTGTCCAGCACAAAATCCACAGGCAAAACAACCAGATATTGTGCTAGTTGATTGCCTTGCTGCTGCACTTCATTTTGCGAATTGGTTAAAGCAATTTGTGCGCTCGCTACTTCTGCATTGGCCAAAGAAGAATCAACGCCGGGGTTTAAACCACTTTTTGCCCGGGCAACAATCACACTACGCAAAGCTAAAGCACGTTTTAAATTGTTTTCCTGAGAACGGCTCAGCTGTTGCGAAGCTAAAAGGTTGAGGTAAGCACCGGAAACCCGGACTTCCTGCTGAAACTGCTCCTGCACCACATCACTTTGATCAAGCGTTACCTGGTTGCGTGCTACTTTTATTTTCTCTTTGGATTTGCCAAAGGAGAAAAAATCCCAGTTCAAATTAGCCAGATACAAAGCACCAAAAGCCGAATTCCAGTTCTGACCGGCTAAAATCGGTCCGCTGGAAGCAACCGCAAATCCGCCTAAACCATAAAGAGGTCCGTACTGAGAATTTACCGTTCCGAAATCATTTTGTGCCGATACATTCAGATTGGGCAAATACTCACGTTTAGTTTGCTTCAGCGTAGCAGCAGATGCCTGTGCATAATTTGCCTTCGCTTTAATAGCACCATAATTTTGAAGTGTATTTTGTACAGCTTCTTTTAAAGTCAGAATTTTTTGCTGTGCAAAAACAGCATGACAGGTGCTTAATATACAAATCAAGCATAACCCCGGGCGAAAAACAGTTCTGTGGAACATGTGCAGTTATGTTGATAAAAAATCAGGATACAAAAAATAGTCAGAAAGATACGATAATTTACGCTTTCCTGATCTTGCAAATATAGGTTTGCAGCAGCAAGCATTTTGTAACAACTTTAATATTTAAGCAGCAAATTACCTGTAAATACTGTTTTTACAGCATAAAAAACTTTGCCTGATTTACGGAAGCATTTTTTGGTAATTTTAGAATTAACAATTTGTTAACATTGCTTACTCTACCTTTAAAGCAATTAGAATAGCAACAACATGTTAAATACGCTTATACAATATTTTACGCCACGGGGCAAAATAATTTTTTTTCCGTTGTTTGATAAGGCTGCCGAAAACGTAGTCACTATGGCAAAACTGCTGCAATCGGCTTTAAATGATCCAGATTCTATCAACACCAAAGATTTATACCATAAAATAGACCGGCTCGAAAATATTGGTGATGATATTACGCATGAAATCAACATTGAAATCAGTAAAAACTATATTACACCTTTTGATCGGGAAGATATTATGTCGTTAACTTCCTCCATTGATGATGTGGCCGATTATATACACGAATCTGCCAACCGCATGTTTTTGTATGATTTAAGAGATTTTATTCCACCAATACAAACGTTATCTGATCTAATCCTTCAGGCAAGTTTGGATATGCAGGCATTAATCCATGAACTGAAAGATATTAAAAACGTGCAGAAAATTGAAGATTACTGCAAATCTATCTACGCAACCGAAACCAAAGCAGACCAGGTTTACAACCAAGCCATTGCAAATCTTTTTGACAACGAAAAAGATCCAATCAAAATGATCAAATTCCAAGAAATCCTGCTGGGGCTCGAAACCGCTACCGATATGTGCAAAGATTTTGTTAAATCCGTAGAATCTATTATGGTTAAATACGGTTAAAGTTTTATACCGATAAAAGAAGCGTTATTTACTATAAAATAAATTTATTACATTTAAAGAAATTATAAAATTACTTTGAATGTTTTTTACAGAAAATCTGCTTCATTATATCTGGAAATTCCGGTTGTATAATAGCAGTAATCTTTGTACTACCGATGGTGCTACACTACGTGTGCTTGCCCCGGGAATGCAACACCATCATGCCGGCCCTGATTTTCTGAACGCAAAACTGCAAATAGGTGAAACTTTGTGGGCGGGCAATGTAGAAATCCATATCCGTGCTTCCGATTGGATGCGGCACGAACATAGTAAAGATCAGGCATATCACAATGTAGTTTTGCACGTAGTTTATAAAAACGATCTGGAAATCCTGGATAAAAACGGCACTGCTATTCCAGTTTTTGTTTTGGAAAACCGCATTGCAGATGAGCTTTTGCATCGCTACCAAAACTTAATGTACGCAGATCCGGTTGCTTTTCCCTGCGAAAAACTCATCAAACGGGTAGATGGATTAACGCTGCAAAACTGGTTCGACAGGATGCTTGTGCAACGGTTAGAGGAAAAATCAACCCAAATTTTGCAAACAGTAGCTTTGTTAAAAGGAAATTGGGAAGAAGCTTTTTACCAGCTACTAGCTGCAAATTTTGGCTTCAAAGTAAACACTTTACCTTTCGAGTTGCTGGCAAAATCGCTGCCGCTGCAAATCCTCACCAAAAACAGTTTCAATTTAATACAAACAGAAGCTTTAATTTTTGGTCAGGCTGGTTTTTTGGATGATGAAATTGATGATTTGCACTTTTTAACTCTGCAAAAAGAGTATCGCTATTTAAAACAGAAATACAATCTAATTTCGTTGGAAAAGCATTTGTGGAAATTTATGCGCTTGCGGCCACTCAATTTTCCAACCATTCGCCTGGCGCAATTCGCAGCATTGATGCACCGAACCAACCGTTTTTTAGCAGAAATTATCAAAACAGATGATGTAGCAAAAATCAATGCTCTTTTTACCGGCATAAATCCTTCAAGCTATTGGCTGGATCATTATCAGTTTGGTAAACTATCAAAACCAAGTTCTAAAATATTGGGGCAATCTTCGGTAGAAAACATTTTGATCAATACCGTCAGCGTTTTTCTTTTTGCTTACGGCACAGCAAATCAGTTGGAAACGCACATCTGCAAAGCAATAAAAATTTTAGAAACTTTACCTTGCGAAAACAATTTTATTATCAGTAGTTTTATAATAGCAGGAATAAAAATCAAATCCGCAGGCAATTCTCAAGCAGTTATTGAATTAAAAAACAATTATTGTGACAGGAAGCGATGTTTAGAATGCGGAATTGGCAACAAACTTTTAAAACAAAGCTGATATGCTCCAACGTGTTTTAACCTTTTTTGAAAGATATTCTTTCGGCGTTTGTACTTTTTTGGGCGAACATTTTCATATTTCGATAGCTAAAATCAGGTTGTTTTTTATTTATTCTTCTTTTTTAGCGGTTGGTTTTCCGCTTATCTTTTACTTTTTTGCAGGAATTGTGCTGGATTTTAGAAATTACATCAAACGCGCTGGCACTCGGGTAACTGATCTTTAATAGAATTTCCTTCGTAAAAGGAGCATTGTAAAATCACTTGTTAAAAATATCTGTACTTCTCTACACGTTTTCGTGGTTAATAAAACCTAAATATAAGTGCTTCTACATGCAATATTTTTAACTTTGTTGAGCAACTTAATTTGTTTATCGTAAATGCCTCCTAAAGGAAATCAGTTTAAGTCTAATAATAGTTTAAAGGAAGATAACAAGTCCGGGGAACCTTTTATGTTTCCCAAAACTAAAAAGAGCGTTAAGCCAGAACTGCCAACATTTGATTTAAAAGACGACCGGATTGTAAAAATTGCCGGATTATTCTTTTTAATTATTTGTTTGTATTTTCTCATTGCTTTTACCTCTTATTTATTTACCTGGGAAGATGACCAAAGTTACGTGCTCGAATCTAACGGGGGCTGGAGCAACTTTTGGAAAACACCGCAGGAACTGATGGATAGCGGTGTAACCAATCCGATTGTGCAAAACTGGCTGGGCAAACTGGGTGCTTTACTTTCGCACCAGTTTATTTACGAGTGGTTTGGTATTGCTTCTTTCGTTTTTGTAGCTGTTTTTTTGGTGATCGGTTACAGGTTGTTGTTTAAAGTGCGCTTGCTGGCTATTGGCAAAACGCTGGGCTATGCTTTTTTTAGCATACTTTTTTTCTCAATTGCCATCGGATTTTTTCATAGTTGGATGATCGATTCTCCGCATTATCTGGAAGGGCAATTTGGTTTTTGGACCAACCGTTTGCTTGATGTGCAGATTGGCGCCGCCGGAACTGCAGGTTTACTCATTTTCGCTGCGCTTACCTTCCTGATTGTAGTTTATAACATCGATTTTAAACTTCCGGAAAGAAAACTGAAGATAGTAGCTACCGATGCTGATGCCGCTGCTGCAGTTAAGGAAGATGAACAGACTGCTACAACAAGGATGTCGCAGAATTATCCGCTAAACAAAGTATCGGTTGAGCCAGAAGAACCAGCTTTGCCAGCAACAAGACTTACACAAAATTATCCGCTAAACAAAGTTTCGGTTGAGACAGAAGAAAAACCGGTTTTGCCAACAACAAGACTTCCGCAAAATTATCCGCTAAACAAAGTATCGACTGCTTCGGAAGAAGAATCAGTTTTACCCACAACAAGATTTGCACAAAATTATCCGGTAACGATAATTCCACCAATACAGGAAGATGTTGTTGAAGCTGATAACTATGAATTTAACATTTCTAAAAAACAACCGGTAGAAACAGCAAATACGCCCAAAATAATACCGTTAACAGAAGTTTTTACACCAATTGTACTCACGCCAGAACCCATTTTAGAAACTGAAGAAGAATTAGAGGAACCGGAAGAAGAACTAAAACCGGAACCTATTTTTACAGTAGCAGAACCGGCGGTAGAAATGACTGCAAATAAGCTGGTTGCAGAATTTGGTTTGTATGATCCGGAACTGGATTTAAGTTCTTACAAAAAACCAACTTTGGAATTGCTGGAGAATTATGGTCCGAACAAAATTCAAATCAATAGTGAAGAGCTGGAAGCCAACAAGGATAAAATTGTTGAAACGCTTAACCATTACAATATTGAAATTGATACCATCAGAGCAACTGTTGGCCCAACGGTAACTTTATATGAAATTATTCCAGCTCCAGGCGTGCGTATTTCCAAAATTAAAAACCTGGAAGATGATATTGCTTTAAGTTTGGCTGCACTGGGCATTCGTATTATTGCGCCGATGCCGGGAAAAGGAACGATTGGTATTGAAGTGCCTAACCAGCATCCGGAAATGGTTTCAATGCGATCTATTCTCGCTACCGAAAAATTTCAGAACATCATTCAAAATAACACCATGGATTTGCCGATTGCGCTGGGCAAAACCATTTCCAACGAAGTGTATATTGCTGATCTAGCCAAAATGCCGCATTTGCTGGTTGCCGGTGCAACTGGTCAGGGTAAATCTGTTGGGATTAATGCGATTTTGGTTTCGCTTTTATATAGTAAGCATCCATCGCAGTTAAAATTTGTTTTGGTTGATCCGAAAAAAGTAGAATTGACTTTATTCCGAAAAATCGAGCGGCATTTTCTGGCCAAATTGCCGGATGAAGCAGATGCCATTATTACTGATACAAAAAAAGTAATCAATACTTTAAATTCACTTTGTATTGAGATGGATCAGCGTTATGATCTGTTAAAAGATGCGCAGGTACGGAACCTGAAAGAATACAACATGAAATTTATCAACCGGAAATTGGTGCCAACGGATGGCCACCGGTTTTTACCTTTCATCGTTTTGATTGTGGATGAGTTTGCCGATTTAATGATGACGGCTGGCAAAGAAGTAGAAACACCGATTGCCCGTTTGGCGCAGTTGGCGCGTGCGGTTGGCATCCATTTGGTTATTGCAACGCAGCGGCCTTCGGTCAATATCATTACAGGAACGATTAAGGCTAACTTTCCGGCGCGTCTGGCTTTCAGGGTTTTATCTAAAATTGATTCACGGACAATTCTGGATGCTGGCGGTGCCGATCAGTTAATTGGCCGTGGTGATATGTTGCTTTCTACCGGAAATGATCTGATCCGATTACAATGTCCGTTTGTAGATACGCCGGAAGTAGAAAAAGTTTCTGATTTTATTGGCAACCAGCGCGGTTATCCATCTGCATTTATGCTGCCGGAATTTGTGGGAGAAGGTTCGGAAAGCAATCAAAAAGAGTTTGATGCAAGCGACCGCGATCCGTTGTTTGAAGAAGCCGCCAAACTGATTGTGATGCACCAGCAAGGTTCAACTTCGCTGATTCAGCGTAAATTAAAATTAGGTTATAACCGTGCAGGCCGGATTATTGATCAGCTGGAAGCATCCGGCGTAGTTGGTCCGTTTGAAGGAAGCAAAGCCAGAGAAGTTTTGCTGCCGGATGATTACGCACTGGAACAATTTTTAAGTAAAATCAATTCAAAATAAATTAATGACGTTAAAAAAAATATGGATTTTGGTGCTGATTTTTAGCACAGCAACAACTGCTTTACGGGCACAAACCGATGTAAAAGCTAAAGTAATTTTGGATGGCGTAAGTAAAAAGTACAAAGCTTTTTCGGCCATCAAATCCAATTTTAGTTATGTGCTGGATAATCCGCAGGAAAGTATTAAAAGCTATAAACAAAGCGGAACGATTATCGCCAATCCAAAAACAAATAAGTTTAGGGTTACCATTTATGATGGTTCCGGCAACGCCAAAACCATCAATCAGGAAATTATCAGCGATGGAAAAACACAGTGGACTTATCTGAAAAAAGATAATGAAATACAAGTTAACGATGCCGATAACAATCCGCAATCTTTAAATCCGGCACAGGTTTTTACCATTTATGAGAAAGGCTACAAATATTTGTTTACAGGCGAAGTAAAACAGCAAGGCATTGTTTATCAGCAAATTGATTTAACGCCGGTGGACAGTAAAAAGCCTTTTTTTAAGATAAAATTGCAGATAAACAAAGCAAAATCTTTAATCTACAGTGCTGCTATTTTTGATAAAAATGGAAGTAAATACACATACATTTTAAATTCTGGAGCAATAGATTATAAAGGTGCAGATACAATTTTTGGTTTCAACAAAAAGAATTATCCAGGCATTGAAGTGGTTGATTTGCGCTAATTTGTAAATTATAATGCTTCTTTTATCGGCTAAAAATTAATTTTTCTAAATCCTGTCATTCATATAAATTCAGATTGTGCGTATTACTTTTTTAGGAACCGGAACTTCACAAGGTGTGCCCATGATTGCTTGCGGCTGTGCAGTTTGTACTTCTGTTGATCCGCACGACAAGCGTTTGCGTTCCTCAATATTAATTGAAGAAAACGGCAAAAATGTGGTGATTGATACCGGGCCGGATTTTCGTTACCAAATGTTGCGCGCCCAGGTAAAACACTTGGAAGCCGTTGTTTTTACGCACGAACACAAAGATCATATTGCCGGATTGGATGATATCCGGGCGTTCAATTATTTTCAGAATGCTGCTATTGATGTATATGCCGATTGGCGTGTGCAAGCGGCTTTAAAGCGTGAATTTTATTATATTTTTAGTGAATATCAATATCCGGGAATCCCGCAAATCAACCTGAAAACAATTGAACATGAACCGTTTACCGCGGCTGGTATTCCGTTTATTCCGATAGAAGTATTGCATTACAAACTGCCGGTACTGGGTTTTCGCATCCATGATTTTACCTATTTAACCGATGCAAAAACAGTCTCTGAAGCAGAAGTAGAAAAAATAAAGGGCAGCAAAATTTTAGTAGTGAATGCTTTACAAAAGGAAAAACATCTATCGCATTTTACTTTGAAAGAAGCTATTGCTTTCGCCCAAAAAATAGGAGCGGAGATGACTTATTTTACACATATCAGTCACCGTTTGGGCAGATATGAAGATATTTCTGCAGAATTGCCAGCAAATATCCAATTGGCTTATGATGGCCTGCAACTTGAAATTTAAGACTTTAATTCGGTGCCCGGAAGCGGATTCGAACCGCCACATCCTTTCGGACGCCACCCCCTCAAGATGGTGCGTCTGCCAGTTTCGCCACCCGGGCTTTTTTTATCAGCTATTTTTGCCAAAGATAAGATGTTTCAGCATTCACTGCTGATTGGATTTCAATTTTTTGCTGGTAAAAATAGCATTGTATAATTATTTGTCCTGTCATTTCGGTCAAAGAGGAGAAATGACAAAGACTTTGTTTTAGCCAGAATCTTACTTTACCAAATCTACTTTCGTTAAATCCAAGTTCAAATAAAACTTTTTATTTCTCATCGTTTTATTGCGGTAAATAGGTTTTAGTATCCAGCCAACTTGCGGGCCTTTGTATTCTGTCATAAAATTAATCATTGCATCACTGGTTGCAACTAACTGGTTAGAAAGGTTTTTACTGTCTCTTTTAGACTGATCAATCTCTGCAGTTGTTCTCAGCTTTGCGAAACGGATATCAATTTTTCTTGCCTCCAATTTCAAACTATCAACCTTATGCAAATAGCTTTTGTATTGTTTGGTATCAGCATATGAACTTCTTAAAACTTCAATTGGACTAAATTTTAAGATTTGGCTGGATTTATAATTGGATTTACTGCTGAGGTATTTAGATACTAAATCTTGTGCTTTTTGCTGATTGGATTGCGAATAAGCGAAAGAAGAAACAAGAAGATAAGAAAGTATAATTGGTAAGTATTTTTTCATGCTGATGATTTGATCTGAAAATTTTTTAGTACAACCTGTTTTTATACAAATACAGATTGATTTTACTTTTAAAGTTTATTTGCTTTAAAGTATGTTTACCAAAATTTACCCGATAAAAACAGTATAAACTACAAATATAATGAATCATTGGTTAGTGAAATCGGAACCGCATAAATACAGCTGGGAGAAATTCAACGAAGATAAAAGTACCCATTGGGATGGCGTGCGCAATTATCAGGCACGTAATAATTTGCGGGGAATGAAAAAAGGTGATCTCGTTTTATTTTATCACAGCAACGAAGGCAAAGAAGTGGTTGGAATTGCAAAAGTGATGAAAGAATTTTATCAGGATCCAACAACTGAAGACCCAAACTGGGTTGTAGTTAACCTGAAACCTGTTCAAAGCTTTATAAAGCCGGTTACTTTGGCCGAAATCAAAGCGGATGAACTGTTGCAAAACATAAGCTTGGTTAAGCAGGGACGGTTATCTGTTATGCCATTAAAAGCAGAAGAATTTGACCGGATTGTGGCTATGGGAAATGATTTTTAAAGTTCTGATGTTCCTCCGTTAAAAAATAAGTTATATAATTCAGGATGCTACAGGATGCTTTTATTCTGTAATTACCACAGATTTGACTTTTATAACCAATATTTCACCCCAATATAATTATGAAGATACTTTCTAAAAGCCTTTTCCGGCTTGGGTTAACCTGTTTTTTATTAGTTATGGCGTTGGTCAGTTTCGCTCAAAACGTAACCATCAGCGGAAACGTTTCCGCTAGTGATGGGCCTTTGCCTGGTGCTTCTATAACTATTAGAGGAACAAAAACCGGCACAGCAACTGACATTAACGGAAAATACACGTTAAAAGCAGCAAGTGGAAACGTACTTGTTATCCAGTCTATCGGTTTTGTCACACAGCAGATTACGGTTGGCTCGAACCCGGTGATCAATGTAAAACTGGTAACTGCAAACAGCGTACTAAACGAAGTAGTGGTGGTTGGTTACGGTACGCAAAAAAGAAGCAATATAACCGGAGCTGTGGCTAGTTTAAAAGCCGGAATTATTGATGAACGGCCTGTTAATCGGGTTGATCAGGCGCTGGTGGGCCAGTTGGCTGGTGTTACGGTAAAGCAAACAACTGGCGTACCGGGAAAAGCCTTTAGCATACAAGTAAGGGGTTCGGGTTCCATATCTGGCGGAAATGAGCCTTTGTATGTTCTGGATGGTTTTCCGCTGCAAACTGCTTCTACCAATACTGCTGGCAGCTTTTCTAATGGAAACCCTTTAGATAACATCAACCCAAATGATATTGAATCTATTGAGGTATTAAAAGATGCTGCTTCTGCTGCTATTTATGGTTCTCGTGCAGCTAATGGCGTGGTTTTGATTACAACTAAAAAAGGTAAAACCGGCGTACCTCAGATTTCCTATAATGGTTATGTTGGCTATAATGAAGCCAGTAGAAAATTAAAAATGTTGGATGGACAAGGTTGGATTAACCGCGCAACAGAATTGATTAATGCGGCCTGGGTTGCATCTGGCACAGGCAGAACTGCCAGCCAAACTAATGAACAACGTCGGGTGATTTTAGGATTAGCACAAGGAAACGTAAATACTGCTTTAATGACAGATGATAGATGGGCACTGCCCGGACATCCCGGATTAACATTTATAAACTGGGAAGATCAGGCATTTAGAAAAGGTTTGATGGAAAACCATCAGTTAACAGCAAGCGGTGGTACAGACAATGTTAAATATTACATTTCCGGAAATTACAATAACCAGGATGGTATGGTGATTGGTTTGGGATATAAATCTTACTCTGCCAGAGCTAATGTGGATATCAACGCTACCAAAAAACTGAAAATTGGTATCAATTTAGCACCAACTTATTCTATCACACAAGATCCTGGTGTAGAAGGTAAAGACAATATTCTGCATCAGCTTTTAAGTTATGCACCTGTGCAGGAAGATTCGGTAGGTGTAAACGCAAACGTAGGTAAAAATGCACAATACAGATGGAGTGCAACAACCAACAGTCCGATTTCGAAGCTGTTACTTAATGTAGGCGAAACTAAACGTTACCGTACACTTGGTTCTATTTACGGCGATTATGAAATTATCAAACACTTGAATTTTAGAACAACCCTCAACCTGGATAATACCGATAATAGTTATAGCAGTTATGTTCCTTTTACCAATTTTGGTTCGCTTAGCACACGTTTGGCTCAAGGTACTATCAATACATCGGGTACTTATACTACTTATCGTAAACAAACATTTACCAACGAAAATACTTTAACGTACAGCCCTGAATTAGGAGCCAGTCATAACCTGAACATACTTTTAGGTCAATCTTACAATACTGATCGGCTGGATATTTCGTCTATAGCTTCTAACGGTGGTTTTGCCAATAACTCTATTCAAACTTTAAATTATGCAAATGCTATAACTGGCAGCACTTCGACAACAAAAGATGTTTTACTTTCCTATTTCAGCAGGGTGCAGTATTCTTATAAAGACAAATACCTGTTATCAGGAAGTATCCGTACTGATGGTTCATCCAGATTTGGTGCAAACACTAAATACGGTTACTTTCCTTCTGCATCAGTAGGCTGGCGAATTATTGAAGAGGATTTTATGAAGAAGATTCCTGCAATCAGCGATTTAAAGATTAGAGCAAGTTACGGCCAGGCCGGGAATTACAACATTGGAGATTATTCTGCTATCTCCGTTCTCGGTATAAGCAATTATACCTTCGGCTCAGCAACAACTGCTGCCACCGGCCAGGCAAGTACACGTATTACCAATCCGGATTTGACCTGGGAAAAATCAAATACAAAAGATATCGGTTTAGATTTTGGTTTATTTAAAAACCGCATCACTGGCTCTATAGATTATTATAATAAGTTAACGACTGATTTGCTGTTTAACGTACCAACATTGGCCGTAACAGGTTTTAATTCTTACTTAAGCAATGCAGGTTCGGTTAGAAATACTGGTTGGGAGGTTGAACTAACCAGCCAAAACACTACTGGCGGTTTTAAATGGTCAACTTCTGTAAATTTAAGCCATAACGCTAACAAAGTAGTTTCTTTGCCAAACGGCCAGAATCAATTGTTAATTCCTTCCAGTTTTGATGTGGCACACAGTATTTTGCAGGTTGGCCAGCCGCTTTACAGTATTTATGTGATAAAACAAGTAGGTATATTGAGTCAGGCAGATATTACTAATAAAGCTGCATTGTATGGTTCTGAAACTGTTGGCGATCCAAAATATATGGATGCAAACGGCGATGGCGTGATTGATGCAAACGACCGTGTAATCGTAGGCCATCCAAATCCTAATTACACTTATGGAATCACTAACACTTTCAGATATAAAAACTTCGATTTAACAGTTCTGGTACAAGGTCAGCAAGGTGGATCAATTTATTCGTTATTAGGCCGTGCGCTTACCCGTACCGGACAAGGTTTTACTGATAATGTACCTGCTTTTTACGAAAACAGATGGTATTCTGAAGCCAATCCGGGTGATGGAAGAGTTGGTAAAGCATATTCAACTTTTGGCCGTATCGTTAATACCGACTGGTTGTATTCTTCCGATTATATCCGTGTTAGAAATATCACTTTAGGTTATAATTTGGGTTCTATTTCTGCAATTAAAAGGTATGTTAAAAATATCAGGATCTATACCACTGCGGAGAACTTTTTTGGCCATGATAAATATTATGGCGGTTTAAACCCGGAAGCAACAAATACAGATTTAAGTGGAAATGGCAGTTACCCAGAAGCTGGAGATTATGGTGGTTTGCCATTGGCCAAATCATTAGTATTTGGTTTAAATGTTACCTTTTAATTAGAGTAAAAACAGCAATGAAAAATAAAATATTATACGCAGCACTTTTAATTGGTGCTTTGCAAGCCGGTTGCAAAAAACAACTGGATCAGCAACCCATTTCTCAGGTTTCTACAACTACTTTTTTTACCAATACCACAGATTTTACACAAGCCGTTAACGGCATTTATAGTGATTTAAGAACTTATCCCGACAGACAATTGAATTTGTCGGAAACACGCTCCGATAACTTATACGCCGTTTCAGATGGCGGCGTACGCGATTGGGACCCGGTTAATGATTTTGCAAAAACTCTTTCTAATAATCCTTATGTATCAGAAGCTTGGAACACCGATTTTAATGGTATTTACAGAGCAAATATTGTACTGGAACAATTATCCACAAACGGAACCGTGATAACTGATGCAACCATCCGCGCACGTTTTCAGGCAGAAGCCAGGTATTTACGGGCTTTGTATTATTTTGATCTGGTTCGTTATTTTGGCAAACTACCTTTAGTTGATCATGCCGTTACCGCTGCCGAGGCTTTAACTATTCCAAGAAGTTCGGTTGCTGATGTTTATAAATTGATTATTGCCGATTTGCAATACGCAGGCGATAATCTGCCCACTACTTATGCAGCAACAGATAAAGGTCGTGCTACTAAATATGCTGCAAAAAGTTTGCTTGCTTTGGTTTACATGACGCGTTCCGGCCCAACTTACAGCATTGAAGGCCCTGGTTTGGGTTTGGATGAATGGTCGTTGGCGCTTCCTTTGTTAAACGAAGTAATTAATAGCGGGTTGTATTCATTTTTACCTTCTTATAGCAATATATTTTCGTATACCAATGAAAACAATGCGGAAGTTATTTTTGATGTAGAATATGTAAGCGGTTTAACGCCGGTTGTAGGTGCAACATTTCCCTGGTTATTAGTTCCGGATGCTTATTTTAATTCTCTTGGAAAAACTAATCAGGGAGGCTTGTTTATCAGGCCGGTATCTAACAATTTGTTAACTTCTTATGGCACTACTGATACTCGTAAAAATACTTCTGTAAGAACCGGTTATACTTATATCGGCACTTCAGAAACACGCTCTTTTTTTACTAAATATTTGGATATTACAAAAGTACCTACCAATCGCTTAGACTGGCCGATCAACTTTATTGTGATGCGTTATACAGATGTTATGCTGTTGAAAGCCGAATGTATTTTGCATGGTGCAACCGGCACACAAGCCAATGTGGATGCAATTGTAAACCAGGTTCGCGGCAGGGCAGGATTACCAGCATTATCAAATGTTACCTTAGCCCAATTGATGGAAGAACGCCGAAAAGAATTTGCTGCTGAAGGCTCACGCTGGCATGATTTGGTACGTAGCGGATTGGTAACCACCGTTATGCCTGCCTGGATTGCTGCTGATGATATGCTAAAGCAAATTCAGCCTTTCCAAGCTAACTATGTTATCTACCCAATTCCGCAATCAGAAATTGATGCAGCGCCGGGATTATATACCCAAAACGCAGGTTACTAAATTTTAGCTGATAAAAGAAGCATTATTAAACTTTTATCAGCTAAATTTTTTCTTGCTATTAGGTTTGGAATATTTATTTATTCTGACTTTCAATCGCAACTCCATTATTTATACTTCTTTTATCACTGTTTTTTAGGTGATAAAAGAAGTGTTTTTTTGAAATCTCATTTCAACATTTTTAAACTTACTATCTTGCCTTCACCTTTACGAACAATTACTTTTACATGAAAAAATACTATTTGCCTATGCTGGGTTTGTTGCTAGCTACAGTTTCTGCAAAAGCTCAAACTAAAAACAGTCAGGATTTTGATAAAAACTGGACTTTTAATTTAGGCGATGTTAGCAACGCACAAAACGTAGATTTTAATGATTTCGGCTGGCGGAAACTCAACCTGCCGCACGATTGGAGCATCGAAGGAAAATTCAGCAAAGACAATCCGGCAACACCCGAAGGCGGCGCGCTGCCCGGCGGAATCGGCTGGTACCGCAAAACTTTTACTGTTCCGGAATCATCTAAAAACAAAATAATTTCTATTGATTTTGATGGCGTTTATCAGAAAAGTCAGGTTTGGATTAACGGACATTTACTTGGAATGCGGCCAAATGGTTATATATCTTTCCGCTATAATTTAACACCACACTTGTTTTACGGCAATAAAAAAAATGTTATTGTGGTGAAGGCAGATAATTCTGTTCAGCCTAATTCCCGCTGGTATTCTGGTTCCGGTATTTATCGTAACGTTTGGCTGGTTACCAGTAATAAACTAACCGTAAACCATTGGGGAACTTTTGTTACAACATCCAAAGTTAGCGCACAATCTGCCGCTGTAAACCTTAAAACTTCGATTAGAAACTATACCGGAAAATCACAAAATGCTACGTTAACTTCTATTGTGTATGACGCAGCCGGAAAAATAGTTTTAGTAAAAACTACACCTGGCATCAGCATAAAAGATACGGTAAAAGAAGTATCGCAGGATTTTACCATCAGCAATCCAAACTTGTGGTCAACCGAGCAGCCATACTTGTACAAAATTGTATCCAAAGTAACTGATGATAACTCCAGTTCTGATACTTATGAAACACCACTTGGTATTCGGTATTTTAACTTTAATGCTGATAAAGGTTTCTCCTTAAATGGAAAACCAATGAAGATTCTCGGTGTTTGCGATCATCATGATTTAGGAAGTTTAGGCGCAGCTTTGAACACAAGAGCCTTGGAGCGCCAACTGGAAATTTTGAAAGAAATGGGCGTAAATGGCATCCGTACTTCTCATAATCCGCCGGCTCCGGAGTTATTGGATTTATGTGATAAAATGGGTTTTGTAGTGATGGACGAAGCTTTTGATGTTTGGGAAAAGCAAAAAGCAAAATACGATTACCACATGTATTTTGTAGATTGGCACAAGCGCGATTTGCAAGATCAGATATTACGAGACCGCAACCATCCAAGTGTTATAATCTGGAGTATTGGAAATGAAATTCCGGGCCAAACTGATAAAAGTGCCTTACGCATTGCACCAGAACTGGCTTCAATTGTGCATGATTTGGATACTACCAGGCCGTTAACTACAGCGAATGATCATCCGGATACAACTAATAAAATCATACAATCAGGTGCAATAGATTTAATCGGATACAATTATCATGAATACGATTACGCCAAGTTTCATGATCGTTATCCGGGCAAAAAATTTATCGCTACCGAAACTACTTCTGGTTTAGAAACCCGCGGCCATTATGATATGCCTTCCGATAGCATTCGTATTTGGCCGGCCAGATATGATAAACCTTTCACCGAAGGTAATCCTGATAATAGCGTTTCTGCTTATGATAATGTGCGTCCGGCCTGGGGTTCTACACATGAAATGACTTGGAAGATCATGAAAAAGTATGATTTTTTGTCGGGCATGTTTGTGTGGACAGGTTTTGATTATTTGGGCGAACCAACGCCGTATTCCTGGCCTTCCCGCAGTTCGTATTTTGGAATTATTGATCTAGCCGGTTTCCCAAAAGATGTTTATTACATGTACCAAAGTGAGTGGACGGATAAAACTGTGTTGCACATTTTTCCGCATTGGAACTGGGAAGCCGAAAAAATGGTTGATGTTTGGGCATATTACAACCATGCAGACGAAGTAGAACTGTTTTTAAATGGTAAATCTTTAGGCGTGAAAAAGAAAACCGGCGACGATTTGCATGTGATGTGGCGTGTAAAATTTGAACCCGGAACAATTAAAGCAGTTTCCAGGAAAGATGGAAAAGTGGTTTTAACCAAAGAAATAAAAACTGCCGGAAAACCAGCAAAAATTCAGTTACTGGCTGATCGATCAACGATAAAAGCGAATGGCAAAGATTTGTCTTTTATCACCGTAAAAATTGTGGATAAAGATGGCAATGTCGTTCCTGATGCAGAGAACTTAGTGAACTTTAAAATTAATGGCGAAGCATTTATTGCCGGAGTAGATAATGGCGATCCGGTAAGCCATGATTCTTTTAAAGTGAATTACCGCAAAGCATTTCATGGTTTGGCTTTAGCAATTGTTCAGGCAAAAGAAAAAACTGGCGAGGTTAGTTTTACAGCAAGTGCAGAAGGATTATCGGCAGTAACATTAACTTTGAATCTAACTAAGTAATTTTCAATTTACTTTTAAAAAAAAGCATGAAATGTTATTCTTTCCTGCTTTTTTTATGTGGTAAAAGAAGCATCAGCTTCTCGGATGATATTGAATGATTGTTTCCCGCAAATACTCCCGATCCAAGTGCGTGTAAATTTCTGTCGTCGTGATACTTTCATGGCCTAGCATTTCCTGTACGGCACGCAAATCGGCACCGCCTTCAATTAAATGTGTAGCAAAAGAATGCCGGAAAGTATGCGGACTGATGCTCTTTTTAAGACCTATTTTTTCGGCCAAAGCTTTAATAATCATAAAAACCATTACCCGCGAAAGCAGCGCGCCGCGTTTGCTTAAAAAAACATAATCTTCCTGGCCTTTTTTGATGTTGAGATGAACGCGGACTTCCTGCAAATAAATAGTTAATAATTTGCTGGCCTGTTCGCCAATCGGCACCAAACGTTCTTTGTTTCCCTTGCCCAAAATCTTGATAAAATCTTCTTCCAGATACAGGTTAGAAATTTTTAAAGTGGTCAATTCCGTTACTCGTAAACCACAACTGTACAATACTTCCAGCATTGTTTTATTGCGCATTCCGTCGGGTTTAGAAAGATCGATGGCTGAAATTAACTCATCAATATCCAAAATACTCAATGTATCAGGCAATTTACGCGTTAGCCGCGGTGCTTCTATCAGTTCCGACGGATCGTGCGAAAACAGGTTTTCCATCAACATAAATTTGTAAAAAGCTTTGATGCCGGATAGGATTCTGGCTTGCGAAGCCGGCGTCATGCCCAGTTCGTTTACCCAACGGATAAACGCTTTTAAATCCGGCGTGGTGATGGTTTCAGGTTTGCGTTCCGGAATTAACGAAACGGCAAACTGCTGCAATTTGTCTATATCCTGCAAATACGCCTCGACAGAATTGGGAGACAAAAACTTTTCCAGCTTTAAATACGAACGAAAACCGTTAATGGTAGAAGGCCATTCCAAAATATCTTATAAATTTATTTTATGTTTGGGTGATGAAGATACAAATTATCAACGGACCGAACCTAAACCTGCTCGGTGTGCGCGAACCTTCGGTTTACGGTAATGCTTCTTTTACCGACTATTTTTTGGAATTGCAGCAGCGTTTCCCCGAAATAGAATTTAGCTATTTTCAAAGCAACAAAGAAGGCGAGCTGATTGATAAAATTCACGAGGTTGGCTTTGACTATGATGGAATTGTATTAAATGCTGGTGCTTACACACATACTTCCATTGCTTTAGGCGATGCTATTGCAGCGGTAAAAACACCTGTGGTAGAAGTGCATATTTCCAACGTGCACAAACGGGAAACTTTTCGGCATCATTCTTTTTTATCGGCCAATTGCAAAGGCGTGATTTTGGGTTTTGGTTTGAATAGTTACCGGCTGGCGGTTGAGAGTTTTTTGAGTTGAGATGAAAGTTTGATGCTTCTTTTACAAGGTAAAATTTAGTTTAAAAAATATTAACACATCAGCAATTGAAAAAGATACATTTATTATCGCTACTTCTTCTGTTATTTTCTTGTACCAATGATAAGAACAAAGAAGGGAAAATAACAATTGTAAAAGATACAATCATTGTTAAAGATACC
Organism: Janthinobacterium lividum; assembly: GCA_050955045.1. GTDB lineage: Bacteria > Bacteroidota > Bacteroidia > Sphingobacteriales > Sphingobacteriaceae > Mucilaginibacter_A. Next base: position 28,233 of record JBPBQV010000025.1, read on the forward strand.
GTATCTGCAAATGATACAGCATTTGCTAAAACCAACACCAAGCAAAAGTTGATTGGCAATTGGAAAGAACATTGGGGAATCGGAATGCAAACAAACGTAAAATCTTCAGATGTATATCAAATCAAATTTACTGAAAGTGGAGAAATTAGTATTACTTGTGTCAATAAAAACAAGTTTGTAATAGATCAGTTGTTATTTGATGGAAAAGAACTAAGTTTTAGAAAACAGAATAAATCTTATCCCAAAGGCAAGTTCTATGTTTATTACAAGTTGAAGCTGCATGATGATTACAATTGGATGGAAGGCCCAATTACCAATAATAAAAAACAGAATGATTTTGTAAAGTGGGAAAAGGTGAGCGTTGGAAAATAAGAATCTTAAAATATTGATAAATATTACTGATTCAAAAGCGTGTGCTCAATTCTTGGATCAGGAATAAACCACAAAACAGCAACAACTGCATAAAATCCTAAACTAATTTTAGGTTCAACAAATGCAAATCCAAATGCAATAGTATAAAGTACGATGGAAAGTTTGCCTTTATGATCATTTCCAAAAGCACGTGCAAGATTAGAACCTTTTCCGGAATGTTTGATCAAAATTTTTGCCAGTATAGAATACGCAATTGCATTCATAATTAGAATAAAACCATATAAAGCAACCGGCCATTGTGTAAAATGATTTTCGCCCATCCATTCTGTTGCAAAAGGAATCAGCGACAGCCAAAACAATAAGTGCATGTTGGCCCATAAAACTTTACCGTTAATTTTATCTACTGCAAAAAGCATATGGTGGTGGTTGTTCCAATAAATGCCTACATAAATAAAGCTTAAAACATAGCTTAAAAACACAGGTAACAAGGCACTAAGTGCATGAATATCATCTCCATGCGGAATTTTTAGTTCCAAAACCATAATGGTAATGATGATGGCAATTACACCATCGCTAAAAGCTTCTAAACGTGTTTTGTGCATACTTGCAAATAAGTAAACTCAAAGCGTAACTGCAAGCTGTAAATTGTAGTATGAGAATCAACAAAGACAACACAATGTAAAAGATGAAAAATCTTTTTTTATATTTTCTATAATTGATTTTCTATAATACTTCTTTTATTGCCCTAAATTTGGTGCTTGTACAATTAATATTAAACACGTGCCTTTAGAAATTTTATTCCGCGATGAACATCTCATCGCTATTAATAAACCGCATGGTTTGCTGGTACACCGTTCTTCTATTGCGCGCGATGTGCATGAATTTGCTTTGCAATTGTTAAAAAACCAGATTGGCCAATGGGTAAATCCTGTTCATCGCATCGACCGCAAAACGGCTGGTATTTTGTTATTTGCTTTGGATAAAGACACCGAAAAAGCGATGCAACAGCAATTTGCAGAAAACAAGGTACAAAAGAAGTATCTAGCTATTGTGCGCGGACATACGCCCGACCAACAGGAAATAAATTATTCGTTGCGGAAAGAAAACGGAACCTTGCAGGATGCTTTTACTGCTTATACAACTTTACAGCGCGCTGAGTTGGATATTGCCTTGGGCGCACATCCAACTTCCAGGTACTCTTTAGTGGAAGCAAAACCGACCACTGGACGGATGCACCAGTTGCGCAAACATTTCAGTCATATTTTTCATCCGATTATTGGCGACCGAACCCACGGTTGCAACAAACAAAACCGGCTGTTTAAACAAACCTGGGAAATGGATACCATGTTGTTACATGCTTCTGAAATTGTATTCTTGCACCCGATTACCAAAATCCAAGTTCAAATTCAAGCACCTTTACAGCAGGAATTTTTACGGGTGATGGAATTAATGCGCTGGTAGAATTTAACAGACAATATCTATTCAAAAACAATTACAACAGTTGTAAGTAATACTATTTTATGTACAGGTTCGCTTTTTTTGTTTGTTTAGTACTTGGATTTTTATCTTGTAAAAGAAGTATGCAGCACCAAACTAACCGTGAATATGATGTGAGCTTGGTGCGTGCTTTGCAAAAGTTAGAACGGAAATATGCAAACAAAAAAGTACGAATAAATACTTGGGAAAAACAAACAGATGCTTATCAGGATATTCAAATTTTGGATGAAAATGAGAAGCTATCAGAAACTTTAACTATTGGCGATAGTGTTCAATTTATAGCGATAGATTTGAGCCAGTCGGATGGCATACGCGCAGAAATAAAATTACAGAATGCGCATACCGGTTATATTCCTTATTTTAAAGTTGAAGAATTTGAACCGGCAACAAAATTAGATCCGGATTTAAAAGAGTAAATATTTTTAAAGCAATAATTTGTTTTTAATTTTTTTAAAAAATATTAAACTTTTTTTCAAAAAAAATATTACATTAGTTATAAAAATATATTTAGTAATTTTAATTTCAAGCAGCTACATGTTATATATACCTTTTAGCTAATTGCTTTTTTGTAATGTTAACAATTTAATTTCTAAATATATAAAATACCTTTTGTAAAAGTATAACAAGTTTACAAAACCAAGCTGAGATCTTTTTTATACCTGCTATTAAACATATATAATATGGAAACTCAAGGAAGTGTTTATTTAAATGTAGAATTAAAACCCAATTATTTTAATGAATTTATTGTATGCGGCATACCCATACCGCAATACGTTAATAGTACAAACTTTGTTTTAATGTTTAGCAATGCCGAAAGCTATACTAATTATATGAGTTTATTACGGTTTATATTAAAAGACCTGGAACGGGCTGATCCGGAAAATTGCAAGTACGAAATTCAACGAAGCATAATTTTTATCAAAAATATATTGTTTATAATTAAGAACCAGTTTTCAGAAAAAGTAAATTAGTTGCTGGTTGTAATAATAGATTGCTTTCAATTTTGATGTGATTTATTCAAATAGTTTTCAAGTATAAAAGGTTTGGTTTTGATATCGATACTGTTTTTACAGGATAAAATCTTTAACCTGAAAGCTAATTAATCAGACCCTGAATTTTATTGCAGTTTTTCTACATCATTTTGATACCTTTTTCTTTAAATTTTATAAAAAGCTGCTCTAACATTTTACCTTTAAAACTAACTTCATTGTAAATGTTGCTAATCCAAACTTGCAATTTTAATTCAATGGTATCAGCTGTTACGGCATTAAACAAAATTTCAACTGGTGTATTTTTAATCGTGTCTTCTGCTTTAGTTGTTTCTTCTTCAATAATTGTTTTTACCAAATTAAGGTCTGTATCGCTGTTTACTTTAAACAACAATTCGATTTTGATATAACTGTTTCTTAGCGTCCAGTTAACTAATCTTCCGGAAAGTAGATCGCCGTTTGGTACAATTACTTCCGAACCTTGCGGAGTAAGCATCCGGCTTGCGCGGATACCAATATCTAAAACTTTACCTTTTTTATCGGCTAATTCTACAAAATCTCCAATTTGAAAAGGACGTTCAAAAATCAAAATTATACCCGAAACAAAATTGTTTACAATGTTTTGCATCCCCAAACCAATACCAACACTAAGTGCACCTAAAACTACAGTCAGCTTATCAAGCGGAACACCGGAAGCAGTTATCGCCACAAAAAAACCAACTAAAATTACGATTAACCTAATAAGTGCAAGTTTGGAACTTTTTTGTTCGGTTTTACCCATAAAAGTGGTAGTGCCTTCGCCCAGCAAAACGCCAATGTTTTTTTGCAGCCACAAAGCCAGGTAAATAATTATAAAAAAAAGTAAAATATTGCCCAGCGTATAGTTTATACTTCCGAAAGTACGCTGCTTGTTCAGTATTAATTCTACCAGCGAAAACAGCGCACCGGAGAAGTTAAGGTTGATAAAAAAAACCAGCAGCCAGAGTAGCACAGCCATGATAGACAAGGCCTTGCGCGAAGTTTTACGCACTTTACTGAAATTGATTTTAGAAAACAACCCTTCCGAACAGGAGCTGATTCGGATTTGTAGTTCCAACACTTCGGATAAAATATGTACCAGCACCGCCAAACTGATGAGTTGTGTAAGCGAAACAATTGCTGTTTGACTGAAAACTTTAGCCAAACTAACGCGGCCTAATAAATTTAATATAATAGCAAAAGCATTTAGCAGTAAAAGAACGCCGGTTACCGGTTTTAAATATTTTTTTGTAATGATTCTGATATCGATTCTTTTGTACAATCTCAAGGACAGGTACATCGAACTTATGTTTAAAAAAATCAATACACTTCTCAAAATCAATCCATAATTAATAACAGTAATGGTTATTGTAAGGATAATATAAAGTGCTACAATCAGCAGCCAGAATTTGAATTGTGATGGATTGATCCGTTTGCGAACAAATAAGCTTAATACAATTAATAAAATCAATTGGATCAATTCTACATAAGCTGGCGGAGAATTGGGTTCAAACAATGGCGTTAAACTCAGCACCACAATCAGTGTGGCCAAAATTGGCATTGGACTGATATAATTAAATTTTAAAGTAGCCAACTTTGGATTAACCGGAACTTTGTTGACCACTTTGAAACTCCGAAAAACCCAGATAAAAAATGCTGCACCAAATAAAATCAGCAGTAAACGATTATCCCACGTGCTGTTAAAAAAATAAGACAAAATACGGTTTTGTCCCTGGTAAGATGTGCGGAACAATTTACTTAAATTGGTTGTAGTGGTAATGGGCGGTGCCGACCATAAATACGGAGATTCTTTACTCAAAGCACTTTTTCCGGATGTTTTTAAACGTTCAGTTATACCTGCCTGCAAATCATTAATTTCAAAGTAAAGTGTAGAAACTTTTGCCAGCAAATTGCCAACGCTTTCTAAACTTGCAGTTGTGGTTTTACCAGCACTTTGTAATTTAAAGCGCAAATCTGTTAGCTGATCGTTGTACAAAATCTTTTGCGTGGTATCATTGCCGGAAGAAGACAAAATGGTATCGCCGCTGAATCGAACAATTTGGTTAGACATTTGCCGCAAATTATCATTGTATGCGGATAATGTTTTGCGCCAAATTGCCAATTGACTTTGTTCGCCTTTTAAAATGCTTTGGTAGCTTAACAAAGTTTTAATTTCAATAACACGTGATGTACCCAAGATATCTTCTTTAACTTCTGCAACATTTGCGGCAACTTCCGGCAATTCCAGCCTAATTTGTTGCAAATTGTATCCGGTTTTATTATGAGAATTAATTTGTGTGATAACGTTTTGCGCTTGTTCAATCCTGAAAAGCAGTGTATCCGGTAAGATTTGAGTAGAATCTGTTGCTGTTTTTACCGGTATATTTTCCTGTGCAAACGAAGCATTCATCAAAACAGAAAAAAGCAGAAATATTAAGGTTGGAAACTTGGAAAGTAGTGAAAAGCGATAGTCTGTCATGATAAAACACAAAAATAAATGGTGCGAATTTACAGTATCTGTAAAATATAAGTTTTGTTTTTTTAGGGAATTCAAACTGTTTTTATCGACCGAAAATTGGAGAAGCAACTGTTGTTTATACAACTATTTATACTTTTTGCAATAACTATTTATGGTTTTTAACGTAAAAAACGATTTAAATACAAACCCGAAATCATGAAAAAATCTTTGCTCTTGTTAATGCTGTTCAGTATGCTTTCTGTTGCTTCTTTTGCGCAGCAAAAAGTTACGAAAGACGAAACCAAAATTAAAAAAACAACAACTGTTCCGCAAAAAGTGCATAACGTTTTCAGCAAACGCAAACACTACAGCGGTACAAAAGTAAAGCATGTTAAAAAAGTAGAAAAGGCGCATTAAGCCAAATTTTATTCAAATTAAAACAAAGGCTGTCCGGTTTCGGGCAGCCTTTGTTATGATATTGATTATTTGTTGCAATGCTTCTTTTATCCAAGTAAAATTAACAAGCAATGCAATTCAATATTTAGTTCTGAATGACTTAGGTTTTTTCTTCAATGTTTGGAGGTACTCTAATTCATATTTAAATGCTTTTTTATGTGTTATCTTTTGAGGTAGAGGCTTGCCATTATTATGATCAAATAATGTTTTTAAAAGTTTATGCCGACTAAATTTGAACCATTTAATTTGACCATCAACTAATGTTTCTGCAGAATAAACAAGTACAATTAAAGCAGGTACAAGAATCAACCCCGCATACCCAGAGCTTTTACCACTCGGCGGGTTTTTATTTAGGTTTATTTTTGCAACTAAAAAAGCAGCTAATCCGCCGGTTATTGCAGGAACAACTGTCCTAATTACTGCTGTTTCTCTTTTTGCAAAATAATAGTTTATCAAAGCTTTAATCGAATCATCTTTTCCATAATTTTCTAAAAAGTATTTATGGGAATGTTTGTAATCAGCTTTATTGATACTTGTATCCAAACCAATTGTTCCAACTTTTGCCCAAACATTTTTAGTATTGAAAAGAATAAAAAACACAAAAGGTAAACAATATTTCATAAGCGTATTAATTTAAATGGATTGTTGCAGGTTTTAACAGCATCTAATGTAACGATAAATTGTATTGATATGTAAAATGGATTTTCTTCAAACCAAAGCTATTTCCGGAAGTTTCTCATCTTTTATACTTATGAAAGCAATCATCATCACAAAACCCGGCGGTCCGGAAGTTTTGCAAATACAGGAACAGGGAAAACCTCAACCCAAACCAAACGAAGTTTTAATCGCGGTAAAAGCAGCAGGCGTAAACCGGCCGGATGTTTTTCAGCGTAAAGGAAGTTATCCGCCACCGCCTGATGCACCGCGGGATATTCCAGGTTTGGAAGTTGCCGGAATTGTAGCAGAATTGGGTTCGGAAGTAACACAATGGAAAATTGGCGACGAAGTTTGTGCTTTGCTTGGCGGCGGCGGTTATGCAAAATTTGCTGTGGTTGATGCGCGCCATTGTTTGCCTGTTCCGGCTGGCTGGTCTTTTGCAGAAGCGGCATCTTTACCGGAAACCGTTTTTACGGTTTGGCAAAATGTTTTCCAGCGGGGAAGTTTGAAAAGCGGCGAAACATTTTTGGTTCATGGCGGAAGCAGTGGAATTGGTATTACAGCCATTCAACTGGCCAAAGCTTTTGGTGCCGAAGTTTACGCAACCGCCGGGAGCGATGACAAATGCAAAGCCTGCGAAAATTTAGGTGCTAAAAGAAGCATCAACTACAAAAAAGAAGATTTTGATGAAGTTTTAAAAGACATTGGTGTTGATGTGATTTTGGATATGATTGGTGGAGATTACATTCCAAAAAATATTAAGATTTTGAAACCGGATGGCCGTCTAGTTTACATCAATGCGATGAAAGGCGGCAAAGTGGAAATTGATGTAAGCGTAATCATGCAAAAACGACTAACCTTAACCGGAAGCACATTACGTAATCGCGATGCTGTTTTTAAGGCACAATTATCCGCAGCAATTTTAGAAAATGTTTGGCCGGTTTTAGAAGCCGGAAAATTTAAACCTATTATCTACAAAACTTTTAAACTGGAAGATGCCGCGGCAGCACATCAGTTAATGGAAAGCAGCAAACATATCGGGAAAATTGTGTTGGAAGTATAAGGTTGTTGTATCTGCGCTTCGGTATTCGACTGAAGGAAGATATCTTCATTGAACAATATTGGTTGATCTTCAGCTTTAAAGAAGATTTCTCCTTACGGTCGAAATGACAGAAAACAAAAAAATCTGGCAGAACAAACTGCCGGATTTTTTATGCCATAAAAGAAGTATTAGAAGCTGTAACGTGCGCCAAATTGCATTTGCCATCTTGAAGCAAACGGATCAACTGCATAAGGTACGCCCGGATCACGGAAAGTATAAATTGGATAAGTAGTTGCAGCATTTGTAAACGAAGGTGTTGATGCTGTTACTTTAGACAAACCAACACTGGAAGTTGAGTTGAATGTGTTTGGAGAGAAATAATAATGTCCCCAATTTTTGTTCAACAAAGCAGTTAGGTTGATGATATCATAAGTAAACGTAATGGTTTGTTTGTGTTTTACACCGAAGTTGAAATCCTGTGCAAAACGAAAATCTGCTTGTGTATTCCACGGCGTGCGTGCTGCATTACGTTCTGTAAACTGTCCGCGGCGGTTTTTTAAATAATTATCAGCATCAATAAAAGCATCAAAAGCATTGGCTTGCGCCTGTTGTGTTGTTGTTGGCGTAGCTGGGGTAGTACTGAAGAACTTAATGGTTTCGCCAGCATTTGGAATGTAAGCTAAGTTAACTTGCTGCCCTGTACCATTAATTTGTGTGTTGTAAAAGCCAAAAGTATAAGGTGTACCGGAAGCTGCACTAAAGAAGATGGAGAAATTAGAAGCAAAAGTTTTGCTCGGCGATACAAAATGGTAGTTTAAATTCGAAACAATACGGTGGCGGATATCAAAATTAGAATATGCAGCCTGCGGATTGTTTGGGTTTAAAGCCTGATTTAATTGCCAGTTAGATTCCATAGAATTACGAATACCGTTGGTTACATCTTTTGATTTTCCATAAGTGTAAGCTGCATTAGCCGTAAAACCAAAAGGAAAAGATTTTTCAATTTGTGCAGTTAAGCTGTAACGAGAACCCTGACTGGTGTTGGATAGTTCGTAAGCATTGGTAAACTGTGGATTGATTCTGGTATTATCAAAAATAGGTTGTAAATGCTGCGTATCATAAGGATAATAAGTAACACGATCAGTTGTGTTTACCTGTTTAAAAACCAGATCATGAATTACTTTCGTGTAAATTCCTTCAACCGTAAATTTCCATTGATCTTGAGTTTTGTAATCTAACGCCAAACTGCTTCTCCAAACTTGCGGCATTTTAAAGTTGTTATCAATTAAATCCACTTGTGTTGCGCCAGAAGCAGATGTATTAAAAGCATTTGAACCTGTTTGTTGATTTACAAAATTTAAACCGCCGTTTACAGGAGCCTGTACCGGATTGGTTCCTGCTGTAATGTTATTGGTAGTGGTAATACCGTTTCTGTCATAAGCTCCATAAGTAACACCATTATTGTAGAAAGCATAACCAAACCAGGCGAAAGGAATACGGCCAGTAAACGTTCCGCTACCGCCGCGTAAAACTAAACTTTGATCACCTTTGATATCATAATTGAAAGAAACGCGGGGATTGAATTCTACGTTGTTCAAATATTTATTGGTGATGTCTCTTGGTTTGGTGTAAGTATAAGTTGTACCGTAATTAGGATCAACCGGTGCATTAGTAGTTTTATCACTTAAAAGTTGTTTGTTGGGTACACCTGCGTAATCTAAACGAACACCAGCGGTTAGTTTAAAGTTATCGGTGATATTGTACTCATCCTGAGCATATAAACTCAATAAATTTACATTGAATTTTGCAGATGGATTATCTAAAATGTAGTCTCTGGTGTTATTTGTATAATTATAGTTATTACGAACACGGCTTGGCTGAGCAGCCAGGAAATTAGCAATACTGCTGTAACTATCGCGACCATTCCAGGCGTTTACAAAGTTGTAAGTAATATTATAAAACTCGTTGTGCGTACCAAAAGTTAAGTTGTGCTTGCCGGTGCTCAATGTAAAATTATCGGTAAACTCAGTTGTTTTCTGGCGCATATCAAATATCGCAGCTTCACGATCTGTTCCCAGAAAAATAGTAGAACCTGGCGAATTACCGGTGATTTCTATTTGAGGTAATGCCGGGTTTGAAG
>JBPBQV010000026.1:0-32416 GCA_050955045.1 Janthinobacterium lividum
AAATGCTACTGCTTTCATCTGCTCCGGATTAATAAATACAAAGCTACAGGTAAAGCTGCTGCCTTTGAATGAGTGCCATCAAACAAAGAAATGACATCCGTCAGTTTTTCATCTGCTGAAGCTTGTTTAAGGTTACAGTCTGAAGGTGATTGGTAAACTCAGAAAATGTTTTTTAATTATGGTTGTATTTTCTGCAAAAACAACTCATTTAATTATTTTTCAAGCTTTGATTAATACATTAGAAAAGTGATTAGAATCATAATTCATTGCTACTAATGTCATTTTAAAGCACTCTTTCCCGGCGCATCTTTGGCATCGCAGAGATCGCAAATGAAACAGACTTCTATTTTAACGCCTACCAAATGTTATCATTGCGGAGATGATTTGCCCGCGACCACTTATACTTTAGATCATAAAGAGTTTTGCTGTTTAGGCTGCAAAGGTGTTTATCAGATTTTATCCAGCAATAATTTGTGCAGCTACTACCAGTATAATGATACACCGGGAAAAACGCAAAACACACCTTTACAGCATTTTGAATATTTAGACGAGCCGCAAATTGCTGCCGAACTTGTTGATTACACCGATCAAAAAGTTACCGTAGTTACGTTTTATGTTCCTGCTATTCATTGCAGTTCGTGCATCTGGCTGCTGGAGCAGTTGCATAAACTTAATCCGGCAATCAGCAGTTCCCGGATTGATTTTCTAAAAAAACAAGTTGCCATCACCTTTCATCAGGCTGATTTATCTCTGCGCCAGCTGGTAGAAATGCTTTCGTCCATCGGTTACGAGCCTCTGATCAGCTTACAGGATGTGGTTAAAAAGCAGCAATCAGATCAATCCGAAGGAAATTTAGTTCGAAAAATTGCAGTAGCAGGTTTTTGCTTCGGAAATGTGATGCTGCTTAGCTTTCCGGAATATTTTGGAATGGCTTCTTTTGAGCAGCAATTTAAATTCTTTTTCGGCTGGCTGAGTCTTGCTTTTGCACTTCCTGTTGTGTTTTACAGCGGACGGGATTACTTCATTTCCGCCTGGAAAAACCTGAAAAACGGCAACCTGAATCTGGATTTTCCGCTGGCTTTAGGTATTGCCGTGATGTTTTTGCGTTCGGTTGCCGAAATCAGCACCAATTCCGGCGCTGGTTTTACCGATACACTTTGCGGTCTCGTATTTTTTCTGTTGATCGGAAAATGGATGCAACAGCGCACTTATCACCATCTTTCTTTTGAGCGCGATTATCAATCCTATTTTCCGGTTGCCGTAACGTTGATCACCGAAGGAAAAGAAAAACCGCTGCCTTTAAAAGATTTGCAGGTTGGCGATCGTATCCTCATCCGCAATAACGAAATTATTCCTGCCGATGCCGTTTTATTAAAAGGCGAAGCGGCACTTGATTTCAGTTTCGTAACCGGCGAATCGGTTCCGGTACAAAAAGTTTTGGGCGAAATCGTTTACGCCGGCGGCAGGCAATTATCCGAAGCAATCGAACTGGAAGTGATTAAACCGGTTTCCCAAAGTTACCTCACGCGTTTATGGAATAATGATACATTTTTAGGTGATAAAAGAAGCATCAAAACGTTCAGCGAAACGGTAAGCAAATATTTTAGCATTGTACTTTTGCTGGTTGCCGTATCATCAGCAGCTTACTGGATGTTTTACGATCCTTCAAAAGCGCTTTCTTCTTTTACGGCTGTTTTGATTATTGCTTGTCCGTGTGCGCTGGCTTTAAGTTCGCCGTTTACGCTGGCTGCGGTTTTAAGCATCTTTGACAGAAATAAATTCTACCTCAAAAATACGGCTGTGGTAGAAGAACTGGCACGCATCAACACGTTTGTGTTTGATAAAACCGGAACGATTACTTCTCCCGAAAATTCAACCATCCAGTTTCATGGTGTTATTACAGAAGAAGAAAAATGTTGGGTTTATTCGTTAGCGCGAAATTCAGGCCATCCGCTTAGTCGTGAACTGGTTAAATGGCTAAATGCGTTACAAGTTTATCCGGTTAGCAATTATGCGGAGAAAGCTGGAAAAGGTGTAAGCGGACAAGTTGAAGGGCATGATGTAAAACTGGGCAGTGCTTCTTTTATCGGCATAAATTCGAGTAGCCAGCAAACCAGTACCGTTCATGTGATGATTGATGACCGACACATCGGCTATTTTGCATCAGAACTGAAATGGCGCGATGGATTGAAGGAACTTTTTGCCCAGCTTGGAAAAAAAGCGGATATGCATCTTTTATCCGGCGATAAAGATCAGGATAAACACGCTTTGCTGCCGGTTTTCCCGTGGCCGCAGCAAATGCACTTCGAGCAATCGCCACAAAGCAAACTCGATTATATCCAAAATTTGCAGCTAAAAGAAGCCAAAGTTTTGATGCTGGGCGATGGGTTGAACGATGCCGGCGCTTTAAAACAAAGCAACCTCGGCGTTGCCGTAACCGACAATATCAATAATTTTTCGCCCGGCTGCGATGCCATTCTGGATGGAACGGCTTTTATTAAAATTCCGCAATTTATTCAGCAGGCTAAAGATGCGGTAAAAGTAATCCATATCAGCTTTTGCATCTCGCTAACTTATAACGTTTTAGGTTTATTTGTTGCTGTTCAGGGATTACTTTCTCCGCTGATGGCAGCCGTGCTGATGCCTTTAAGTACCGTGACCATCATCACGTTTACCAGTGTAGCCGTCCGGTTTTATGCTTATAAAAACAGCTTGATATGAACATTCTATATTTCCTGATCGGTTGCAGCGTATTAATCGCCCTGATTTTTCTGGGCGCCTTTTTCTGGGCCAGCAGAACCGGTCAGCATGATGATACTTACACGCCTTCGGTACGCATTCTTTTTGATGATGAATTAACTGCTAAAAAAAGTGACGAAGATCAGGTTTAGGCGAAACTATCATCACGCTGCAATTTTCCCTACCATACTACTTTTATCCCAATAAATAATCCATCCTAATATATCATGCTCGAAAAATTTAACTATGACAACAAGATCGTCAGAAACTTCGCGATAGCCACCATTGTGTGGGGAATTATTGGGATGACTGTCGGCCTTTTAATAGCCATGCAGCTGTTTAAACCCGGTATGAATATGGGTTCTCAATACACCACATTCGGCCGTATCCGCCCACTGCACACCAACGCCGTGATTTTTGCTTTTGTTGGTAATGCTATTTTTATGGGTGTTTATTACTCATTACAACGTTTGCTTAAAGCACGAATGTTTAGTGATCTTTTAAGTAATATCCATTTCTGGGGCTGGCAGCTCATCATTATCTCCGCAGTAATTACTTTACCACTCGGACTAACCACCTCACATGAATATGCAGAACTGGAATGGCCGATTGATATTGCCATTACCGTAATTTGGGTGGTTTTCGGTATCAACATGTTCGGTACAATCATCAAACGCCGCGAACGCCATATGTATGTAGCCATCTGGTTTTATATTGCTACGCTGGTTACCATTGCGGTTCTGCATATTGTTAACTCTTTTGAATGGCCAATTTCAGCCTTTAAAAGTTATTATGTATATGCAGGTGTGCAGGATGCGCTGGTACAATGGTGGTACGGGCACAACGCCGTTGCCTTCTTTTTAACCACTCCTTATCTGGGGATGATGTATTACTTCCTGCCGAAAATGGCAAATCGGCCGGTTTATTCTTACCGTTTAAGTATCCTGCATTTCTGGTCGCTGATATTTATTTACATCTGGGCAGGTCCGCACCATTTGTTATATACTTCTTTGCCAGGATGGGCACAATCATTAGGCGTGGTATTCTCTATTATGCTGATTGCACCAAGCTGGGGCGGTATGATCAACGGTTTGTTAACGCTGCGTGGTGCCTGGGATAAAGTGCGCGAAGATCCAACGCTAAAATTTATGGTGGTTGGGATAACTGCTTATGGTATGGCAACTTTTGAAGGACCAATGCTGGCGCTGAAACAAATCAACGCCATTGCCCACTATACCGACTGGATTATTGCGCATGTACACGTTGGTGCTTTGGGATGGAACGGTTTCCTTTCATTCGCTATCATGTACTGGTTAATTCCACGCATTTATAATACGCCGCTTTTCTCTAAAAAACTGGCTTCCTTCCATTTCTGGATTGGTACACTGGGTATTATTTTTTATGCCGTGCCGATGTATTTCTCCGGCTTTACTCAAGGTTTGATGTGGAAAGAGTTTACATCCGAAGGGATGCTGAAATATCCAAACTTTTTGGAAACCACTTTGCAGATCATTCCAATGCATGTTTTTCGCGCCATTGGTGGTGCTTTTTATCTTACAGGTGTAATCGTTATGGCTTACAACTTGTTCAAAACGATGCTTATCGGAAAACTGGTAGCTAACGAACCTGCGGAAGCCATGGCATTAGAACCTACTTTCAATCCTGATCCGAGAGAAAGAACCAGACATGCCAGATTGGAACGTCGCCCAATACAATTCATGATTCTTTCACTCGTAGTTATTTTAATTGGTGGGATGATCGAAATGATGCCAACGTTTACCATTCAATCCAACATTCCAACGATTGCAAGTGTAAAACCTTACACACCGCTGGAATTGCAGGGACGTGATATTTATATCCGCGAAGGTTGTGTAAACTGTCACTCACAAATGATTCGTCCGTTCCGTTCAGAAACAGAACGTTATGGGGAGTACAGCAAAGCCGGAGAATTTGTTTACGACCATCCGTTTTTATGGGGATCAAAACGTACCGGCCCGGATTTACAGCGCGAAGGCGGCAAATATTCTAACGCCTGGCATTACAATCACTTGTTTGATCCGCGAAGCATGTCGCCAGGAAGTATCATGCCTAATTATGACTGGCTGATTACGCAAGATCTCGACACTACAACAACAACTTCTAAAATTAATGCGATGCGCAAATTGGGCGTACCATACCCTGATGATTTTGAAGAAGTTGCAAACGAAAAGCTGGACAAGCAGGCCAAAAAAATAGCAGCTAACCTGGCTACTGATAATATCAAAGTTAAAAGCAGTAAAGAAATTGTAGCAGTTATTGCCTACCTGCAACGGTTAGGAACCGATATTAAAGTTAAGTCGAACGATATCAGTGCTAACCATTAATCATCAGTAAAAATTTAAAGCCATGTTTAAACAATTTTTAGATAACGCAACAGGGAACAATCCTTACCTGATCTCTTCTTTGGCCATCTTCCTGCTGTTTTTTATTCTGGTAGCCGTGCTGCTTTTAAGGATGAAAAAAGATGATATCAACTACATGAGTGATCTTCCCCTAAACGACGAAAAAAGCCCTTTATGAAACGCTTCTTTTACCTCAACTTTTTATCATTACTAACTCAGCCGGTTTGGGCGGCTGATAAAGCAAGCAGCTGGTCAACCGGAAACACCTACATGGATATCCTGATGATTGTGTTTATCCTGTTTGCTCTGCTGGTGCTGGTTGTTGCGTTAACTTTGCTGCGTACGGTAAACCTGCTGTCTCAACATGCACTTCATCCTAACCAGAAAACGGTTACAAAAGAAGTTGCAGAACCGGTTGCGCCGATGGATTACCACGAATGGAAAACATTTAAAAAAGCACAGCCAACTTTTTTTGCCAAAGTGATGGGTTTGCGTCCTATTTCTGAAGAAAAAGACATCGAACTGGAACATCAGTTTGATGGCATTACAGAACTGGATAATCCTATACCCGGTTGGTTTATGTTTCTGTTTTACGGAACAATCCTTTTTGGCTCGCTTTACCTGCTCAACTACCACGTTTTCCATTGGGGAATGTTGCAGGATCAGGAATATGTAGTAGAGATGAAGCAGGCTGATATCGCCAAAAAAGCTTTTCTATCCAAAGCCGCCAATGCTGTGGATGAAAACAATGTAAAATTAGTTAATGATGGCGCAACGTTAACGGCCGGCGTAGCAACGTTTAAAGCTAATTGTGTGGCTTGTCATGGTGATCATGCGCAAGGCGTTGTTGGTCCTAATTTAACCGATGAATTCTGGCTGCACGGCAGCAAAATTAACCAGGTTTTTAAAACCATCAAATACGGCGTGCTGGATAAAGGTATGCCAACCTGGGAAAAAACACTTACACCCAAACAGATTGCAGACGTAGCCAACTACGTGGTTTCTTTAAAAGGAAGTCATCCGGCAAACCCGAAAGCACCGCAAGGCGAAAAAGAATAAGTTTTTATACGATAAAAGAAGCATTAGAAAGGAACGTGTGATGGCAGAAGTAATTAAACAAGGCGAAAAAAAACCGGAAGATAAAGGGCGCAAATGGATTTATCCGCGCCTGGTAAAGGGTAAACTGTATCAGTACCGATCTGTGGTGAGTTACTTTTTGCTTGCGCTGCTTTTTGCTGCTCCTTTTATCCGTGTAAATGGCGAGCAACTGATTTTGCTGAACGTGCTGGAACGTAAGTTTGTATTTTTTGGTGTGATTTTCTGGCCGCAGGATTTCTATCTTTTCGTGCTGGCGCTGCTTACTTTTATCGTATTTATCGTACTGTTTACAGTAGTTTTTGGCCGGGTTTTCTGCGGATGGGCTTGTCCGCAAACCATTTTTCTGGAAATGGTTTTTCGTAAGATAGAAAACTGGATTGAAGGAGATTTCAACCAGCAAAAAAAACTGAATGAAGGCCCGTGGACTAACCAAAAAATCTTTAAAAAAGCAGTTAAGCATACTGTTTTTATCGCCACTTCTTTTTTTATCGCCAATATTTTTCTGGCTTATATTATCGGCACAAAAACGCTGCTGCAAATTATAAGCGAATCGCCTGCGCAACATCTTTCCGGTTTTGTTTCAATCTGGTTATTTACAGGTGTTTTTTACTTCGTTTTCTCATACATGCGCGAAATTGTTTGCACCGTAGTTTGTCCGTATGGCAGGTTGCAAGGTGTGTTGCTGGATAATCAAAGTATGATTGTTGCCTACGATTACGAACGTGGCGAACCGCGCGGCAAACGGGTAAAAAATGAAGTACAGGCAATTGGCGATTGTATTGATTGCAAAATGTGCGTGCAGGTTTGTCCAACCGGGATTGATATCCGCCAAGGCACGCAAATGGAATGTGTAAACTGTACAGCTTGTATTGATGCCTGCGATGCCGTGATGGAAAAAATCGATCGTCCGTTACGCCTGATTGGTTTTAAATCCGAAGAAGAAATTAAAACCCGTAAGCCTTTTAAATTTGGTAAACGCGTTTACGGTTATGCCGCTGTTCTGGTGGTGATGGTGACTGTATTGGTAACTTTGTTAGTTAGGCGAAGCGATGTAGAAACAACAATTTTACGCGCTGCCGGAACCTTGTATCAGCTGCGTGATGATAAAACGGTAAGTAATTTGTACAGCGCAGAACTGGTTAATAAAACCAATAAAGCAGTTGATTTTCAAATTAAACCGGATGATCCGAAAGTAAAAATCCAATACATTCAAAGTGTAATGAAAGTTGCAGGCGGAGAAAGCGTAAAGCTTACCTTTTTTATCATCATGCCGCAAAATGCAGTAAAAGAATATAAATCTGAGTTAGGTTTTAAACTGATATCGGGCACTAAAGTGATTGATCAGTTTAAAACAACTTTCATGGCACCGCCAAATAGTTAAAGCATGAACTGGGGAACAAAATTAGCAATCGCAATGACTGTTTTTATAGCCTTTATTATCGGCTTGGGTTTGATGATGGTCAACAGCAAATCAGATGAATTGGTGGATGCCAATTATTACGAAAACGGACTAAAATATGATCGTGATTATAACCGTAAAGAACAGGTTTTGAAAGATCATGCAGAACCGCAAATCAGCATCAGCCCAGAAAATTTAAGCTTAAAATTTATTCATCCATCAACAGGAAAAATTAAACTGATACGTACAGCTGATAAAAAAATGGATGCAGTTTTACCATTTAAAACCAACGCCGATAATGAAGTTTCCGTTCCACTGCAAAATATTGCCAAAGGTTCCTGGCATTTACTTGCAGATTGGCAAAGTGAAGGCAAAGCTTATCTTTTTGAAAAAGAAATCCTGCTAAAATGAGTAACACCGAGCTGGCATTTTTTACCGGATTATTTGGCAGCGTGCATTGCATTGGCATGTGCGGCCCGCTGGCTTTTTCTGTTCCGGTGATGCGGCAGGGCTGGTATTTTTTACTGTTTGATAAGTTAATTTATCAGGTTGGACGCATCATTTCCTATGTTTTTTTGGGTTTGATTATTGGTATGATCGGTCGGCAGATCTGGCTGGCCGGATTGCAGCAAATCATCAGTTTGTTAAGTGGTGTATTGATTTTGATTGCCGCATTTTCGCGTTTATTCAGGCTTTCCATCCTCAATAACCAATCTTCATTTTTGCTGAAGCCTTTTAACCGTTTATTTGGTTATGCTTTAAAACACAAAGCTAACCACTTGATTATAGGCATAGTAAACGGCTTTTTGCCCTGCGGATTTGTTTACCTGGCACTTGCCGGCGCAGTAAATACAGGTACAGTATCGGAAGCTGTAAACTACATGTTCTGGTTTGGAGCGGGCACTTTACCGCTGATGTTTATTGCAGCTGTAAGTACCGGTTTCGCCAGTCCGCTGGTTAGAAACCGCATCAACAAAACCATTCCGTACCTGATGATTTGCCTGGGTTGCTGGTTTATTTTACGCGGCATGGAACTGAATATTCCGTATTTAAGTCCGCCAAAAATAACAAGCAGCGTTGAGTGCCGTTAATGCTTCTTTTATCAACCAAAAATTGGGTTGATAAAAGAAGCATTAATCCGGCTAAATTTGTTTTGATGGAAGATATAGCAACTAAAGAAGATATTGCACTGCTTGTAAACAGTTTTTACAGCAAAGTAATGGTTGACCCTTTGATCAAACACTTTTTTACGGAAACTGATTTTTCGCTCGAAAAACATCTTCCCGTAATCGCTTCTTTCTGGGAAACCATTTTGCTTGATGTGATTACTTATCAAGGTAATCCAATGCTGAAGCATCTTAAAATGAATGAAAATCTACCGCTAAAAGAAGCACATTTTGAACGCTGGCTGCAGATCTGGAAGGAAACTATTTACCAAAATTTCAAAGGTAAAAATGCAGATGAAGCTTTAAAACGAGGAAAAGGTATTGCGCATTTAATGGATTTTAAAATTAATGGCACACAGCTGCTGCAATAATTTTTGCCTGATAAAAACAGCATCAAAGCAGCTTGTTTTATTGATTTAAACTAAACTTTTCTCTCGTAAGTTTTCTTAAATTTACAGATAAAAGTTGGTGGCAATGGATAAAAAATATGTAGCTTTTGATGAGCTTAAAATATTGTATCCGGATGAATGGATCCTTTTAGGCGATCCGAAGATGGAAAACACAGTTGTTTTGGGCGGCGTTGTTGTATATCACAGCAAAGACAAGAAAGAAGTTTGTTACATCGGCAGAGATAAAACAGCAGCCTTTTCTGCCGTTACAATAGCATTTGCAGGAGATTTAAAGCAACACCGCAAAGTTGGAATTTTAAAAAGAGTATGAAAGTTTTCACCTTCAATCTTCCTACGGATGAAGACGTGATTATTGTAAATGCATCAATAGAACAAAAATATCAGTTTCGCCTCGCGCTTGATACTGCTGCCACTCATACTACTATCGATAGTAACATCCTCTACTTGTCGGGCTATGAATTGAAAGATAGTAAAGGTGAACATGAAATTGAAACTTCTAACGGAATTATCATTGTTGAAACCTACGACCTTGTACAATTGGAATGCCTTGGAATTGTAAAAACTGATTTTGAAGTTCAGGTTTATGATTTTTTAGCACATGGAATTATTTCGGATTATGATGGCGTAATCGGGTTGGATTTTTTAAAAGAAAATAAATTTTGCATTGATATTACGAAAGGCGAAATTAGCATTGAACTGTAAGTAAGACTTGTAATAAACCTGCAAAACTTAAAAAAGCATTAGGATTTTTATCCAATAAAAGAAGCATCAAACAGTAAAGCCGGAAGAAAACTCCTACGGCTTTACAATCATAATCAGCTTTTATTCAGCAACAATCTTCCCGCGCATCGATCCGTAATGATTTGGAAAAGTACACAGAAAATCAAAAACGCCTTTGCTGGGTAATTTAAACGTAATCTGATCACTTTCGCCCGGGCCAACCAGTTTGGTATGCGCAATAACCGATGATTTCATATCTGCCGGCTGATAATCGGTGCTGCTGGCATGCAGGGCTTTGGTAACATAAGCCGTAAAATCTGCGCCTTTTGCCAAAACCGTAAATGTGTGCCCCATTGATTCTTTTGGCATTTTACCAATGTTGGTTAGTTTTACGGTAACCAGTTGTGCCGCATTTACTTTGAATAAAGTATCGCTAAACTGCATCCGGTCGTTGGCGGTAAGCGCAATCTGGTTATTCGTTTTCAGTGTGTCCAAACCGTTTATTGTGGTGGTAGCGGCGGCCGTTGCTTTATCGCTTCCGGCAGCAAGGTGGCCGGTATCTGCGGTAGAAGCGTGCATTTTTTTATTGTCGCTGATGCATGAACTGGTTAGCAAAACCGCAGAAGCGGCTGCCGTAATCAAAAATGATTTCATATATAATTATGTTTTTGAGCTGATTAAGATTGTTTTTTTAAATTCGGCCTTCGGGCGCTTTTTTACCGGAAACTGCAATCAGAAATCCAATAAATGGTGTAAGCAAAGCAGAAAATAAAAAAGTAAACAGGAAGCCTACTTTCCGTTTGCGGCCCCAAATCCAGGCTACGGCAAAACAGCCAGCCAGGTAAATTACACCTGCGATAGGTAAAAACTCTTTGGTTTGTTGGATATCGGGAAATCTCATATCGATGCTTTTTTTAAAGATGTTTTTTTTATTGCTGATAACTTATCCGGCCATGCTGAATACCTGCGATGCTGGCTTTTTCGCCCAAAAACGGGCATCAAAAGCCATACAAATATTTCTCAAAAACCGTTTTCCAAGTGGTGTAATACAAACTTCTTTTGTGTTGATTTTGATTAAATCATCCAGCTCTAACTCCTGTAAACGCACAAAAAAATCATTGGTAAAAGAAGCATTCGGCATCGTTTCATCCAACAGCGTATTGCCCTTGCACATCAGATTCAAGATGTGTTTCCGGATGATCAGATCTTCATCTATAAGCACATGTCCTTTAAAAATCGGAAACTGTCCTTCATTCACCATCCGCGTATAATCTTCTACTTTTTTCTCATTCTGAGCGAAAGCAAACCAGGTATCGCTGATAGAAGAAACGCCCAAACCAATCATCAGCTGACTGTATTGATGTGTGTATCCCATAAAATTGCGGTGCAGCTTTCCAGAGATTTTTGCTTCATACAAGCTGTCTGTTTGCAGCGTAAAATGATCCATCCCGATTTCTTGATAACCGCCGCTTTTTAGTATTTCTCTGCCTAATTCATATAATTCCTGTTTCATTTCTGTTGAAGGAAGATCATTTTCGGTATAACGACGCTGGCCGGGTTTAATCCACGGGACGTGCGCATAACTGTAAAAAGCAATCCGTTCTGGCCGCAGGCTTAAAACCGCCTGCATGGTTTCTGCAAGTCCGTCTTTCGTTTGCAGCGGCAAACCGTAAATCAAATCATAATTGATAGAAGTGTAGCCAATTTTGCGCGCCAGCCGGGTTATATTTTCCACCTGCTGGTAAGATTGCACACGGTTAATAATCAGCTGTACTTTCGGGTTAAAATCCTGGATACCTAAACTTAATCTGCGGAAACCCAGATCAAACAGTGTTGTTAAATGTGCTTCTGTGGTATTGCCCGGATGTGCTTCGAAACTAAATTCTGCTTTTGGGTGAACTGCTGCGTTCTTCAAAATCCCATTAATCAGAAACGCTAAATTTTCGGTATTAAAAAAAGTAGGTGTTCCTCCGCCTAAATGAATTTCGCGGATCAGCGGCTTCGTTTCAAACAAATCAACATATAACTGCCACTCTTTTAAAACCGTTCTGATATATGGTTTTTCCACCAGATGATTTCTGCTGATGCGCGTGTTACAACCACAATACGTGCACAAACTTTCGCAATAAGGTAAATGAATATACAAACTGATGCCATCCGCAGCGTTACTTTGATTGAAGGAAAACCGGACAGATTGCTTCCATTTTTCCACGTCTGGCATTTCCGGGTTCCAGTAAGGCACAGTTGGATAGCTGGTGTAACGCGGCGCGGCCACATGGTACTTTTCAATCAGTTGTTTGGATGGCATGGTTCTGAATAAATGAAAACCAAAATTATACACAACTTTATGGCAGATGAATGAGTTGTATCAGTTGGAAAAGTGATTTGTATCAGTTTTTTAACCACCTCAATGTTCTTATTTTGAAAATTTAAACTGAAAAATGGCTGCAGAAAAATATATTACGGCAGATGAAGCTGTAAAAATTGTACAATCCGGAAACCGCGTTTTTATTCACGGCAGCGCGGCAACACCTTTACATTTAATTAAAGCATTGCAAAGCCGGCACAATGAACTGAAAAATGTGGAGCTGGTAAGTATTACCACTTTGGGCGATGTAAAATTTGATTTACCCGAATACAGCGGCGCTTTCTTTTTTAAATCGCTGTTTGTATCTGCGGCAACCAGAGCAGTTGCCAACAGTAATGATGGTGATTATGTGCCGGTTTTTATCAGCCAGATTCCGCAGCTGTTCCGCAACAATATTTTACCGATTGATGTGGCAATGGTTACGGTTTCTCCGCCGGATAAACACGGCTTTTGTACTTTGGGAACGTCTGTAGATGTTGCGCGTGCGGCAGTTGAAACAGCCAAATATGTGATCGCGCAGGTTAATCCATTACTGCCGAGAACACATGGCGAAGGTTTTGTGCACATCAGTAAATTAAATGTGCTGGTTTGGCACGAAGAGAAACTGCCGGAAGTAGATTATTCATCAGGCGTTACAGAAACGGTAAAGCAGATTGGGCACAACATTGCTTCGCTGGTAGAAGACGGCGCAACGCTGCAGCTGGGTATCGGCAACATTCCGGATCAGGTGCTTAAAAATCTCTCCAACCATAAAAATTTAGGTTTGCATACCGAGATGTTTTCAGACGGAATTATTCCGCTGATCGAAAGTGGCGTGATCAACAACAAACTTAAAAAATTAAACACCGGCCGTTCGGTTACTGCTTTTATGGCCGGAACGCGCAAATTGTATGATTTTGTGGATGACAACCCTTCTATCCGCGTAATGGATATCAGTTATGTAAACGATACGAGCATCATCCGCCAAAACCAAAAAGCAACTGCGATTAACAGTGCGATTGAAATCGACTTAACTGGACAGGTTTGTGCGGATTCGATCGGCACATATCAATATTCTGGCATTGGCGGACAAATGGATTTTATCCGTGGTGCATCGTTATCAGAAGGCGGAAAACCGATTCTGGCCTTGCCATCCGAAACCAGTAAAGGCATTTCGCGCATTGTACCGTTTTTGAAAGAAGGAGCCGGCGTGGTTACCACCAGAGGCCATGTGCACTGGGTGGTAACCGAATACGGGATTGTGAATCTGTTTGGCAAAAGCCTGAAAGAACGCGCCCGGGAGCTGATTGCACTTGCTCATCCGAGGCACCGAGAAATGCTGGAAAAGGCTTATTTTGAGCGCTTTGTAAAATAAATAGCACTTTGCTGAAGCTTCTTTTATGGGGTAAAAATTGGTGCAAACTAATTCGGTTTCCTTAAAATCAAAAACGATAAAAGCGGCTTTATGCCGCTTTTATCACTTAAAACTAAAATCAAAATGGCTTTATCAATCTTCCTTATTGATTTTGTAAAAGTACCACTGTGTGGGTTAATCAACAGTGATGCTAATCACGTTTTTAGCCAATATCAATCATTTTAAATGCTGTTTTTACCGGCATAAATATGATGATACTCATATTTTTAGCGTAAAAATTTGTCCTTTTTTGCTGCTCGCATCTGCACAAATTTTTATGAGTCATACATTTCACATTCCCGTTTTAGGTTTAGGTTATTCGGTTGATACGCCTTTAAAAGTGGCGCGTTTCGGCATTTCTTCGGTTGTTTCTATTGTTGATGATGAACTGGCCGAACGCATGAGAAAGTTTCATACCGAAAAAAACGGCGAAACGTATATTCCAATCAGCAAAAACGAAAAAGACAGTCGCGCAAAACGGATTACAGCTTACTTAAATTTGCTTAATCGTTTGGTTAACCAACAAATTGCAGACTTAAAACAACAGGAATTTAAAGTCGGAACCGAGCTTTCGCAATATTTTGAAATGCTGCCGGAAAATTCTGTTTTGAAAAATAAATATGAGTTGATATCGAGCTTACCGGAATCCGCAGAAAAGCTTGTTTTACAGGCAGAATTACGAAATTGTGTGGAAGCTGGCGCGATAGACGTTAACATTATGTCTAAAGTAGATAAAGCAAATTACAACCCAAACGGCGATTATTTAGGCGAGGAATATAACGGATGCGCTTGCTGCTTTGCGCGGCTTTGCAGCATCTGATTTACAATCTTCAGTAGTTATTTCTGCCGGATTAAACCCGAGATTATACGGCTATTTAGAAAACCTGCACCAATTTTATCCCGATAAAAACAGCATCACCCATAAAAAAGTGATTTTGAAAGTGAGCGATTTTCGTTCGGCCCAAATCCAGGCAAAAGTATTGGCTAAAAAAGCTATTTGGGTTTACGAGTTTCGGGTAGAATCAGGCTTGAACTGCGGCGGACACGCTTTTGCAACCGAAGGTTTTTTGCTTGGACCGATTTTGGAAGAATTCAAGCAAAAAAGGAAACAGCTGGCCGCAGAACTTTATGGTATTTATTCTGCAGCGATTATTCAGAAAAATCTCGAACCTGCTGAAAATCCGGAACAGCGCATTACGGCGCAAGGCGGCATCGGAACAGCAGCAGAAGACCGGTTTTTAAGAGATTATTATCAGCTGGATGCAACTGGCTGGGGAAGTCCGTTTTTGTTGGTTCCGGAAGTTACCAATGTGGATGAGGAAACGCTTGCAGATTTGGTAACTGCCAATGAAGATGATTTTTACATCAGCGATTCTTCTCCGCTTGGCGTACTTTTTAATAATTTCAGAAAAAGTTCTGCCGAGAAACAGCGTTTAAACAGAATAGAAACAGGACGGCCAGGCAGCCCTTGCATCAAAAAATATTTGTGTACCAATACAGAATTTACAGAACAACCTATCTGTACGGCATCTCGCGAATACCAGCATCTCAAACTAAAACAGCTTGAAACCTTGGATTTGCCACCTCAGCAATACCAGCAGCAAGCTGATGCTGTAACCGTTAAAGTTTGTTTATGCGAAGGGCTTTGTACTTCAACTTACCTTAAAAATGATATTCTTAAACCCAAAGAAAGTACGGCTGTAGCTATTTGTCCGGGGCCAAATCTCGGTTATTTTACTTCAACTTATTCGCTTACAGAAATGGTTGATCATATTTATATGAGAAGAGATTTGCTGGAAAATGCTGACCGCCCGAATCTGTTTGTTAATGAACTGACCTTGTATGTTACTTATCTTAAAAAAGATATTGCTGCACATATTGATCAGCTAAACGATAAAAAAGCGAAATATTTTGTCAAGTTCCGCGATCAGTTGTTAAACGGTATTAATTACTATACTGAGCTGCTGCCTCAACTGGATCTAAATATCGAGAATGAGGACATGTTTAATCAGCTGTTAAAAGCAAAAGATGAACTGGCGTTGTGTTTGTAGAAAAGGAGCTAAATTACTTTGCCCTGTCCCAAAAAGCTGGTTTCTGCATTAGTTTCCAGTTAATTGTACCAGCGGTACAATAAAGTCGGCCTGATTTCCAGTTCCCCTCGCAAGCACGTTTAGATATGAACGGCTCTTGCTTAATTCTGCAATAGCAACTACAGTCTTATATTGATAAAGGCTGTAGTTTCTATTTTCATTTCTAACCATCAAAATTTTTCACTTAAGCAATGAACAATTAACTATTTATAGTAGTACAACAACCATTTAAGTAATTTTGGTAACCTTATCTTAGCTGGTATGAATATGCTGCAATTCCAAGATACACCCTTTCAACTTTACATATCTTTCCATAGGCTGATAGAAACTTTGGAGCAACTAGTAGATCATGAAAATGAATACAATGCTATCGCTATAAAAGCGTTACTCAAAGAAATTGAACCCTATCCGGAATTAAGAAACGGTGTTACTGATTTTTCTCATATTCAAAACAATCTTAACATTGTCGGTCGCCTGCTATCAAGTTTATTTCCTGCTGCATTAACAAACAATGAAATAAAAGCAGTAACAATGCCTTTTTATAATATTGTTATCAATCGAACAGAAAGGCTTAAAAAGATATTGAAGGATGCAGGGCCAGGATTTGATTTAACTATCCGAAATTTTGATGAGCATCAATTTTACGTAATGTGTTGTTGCTTAATTTTAAACAAATTTTACAATACCAACCTCGATTTCAGCAATCCGCTTTTTTACGATATTCCAAATGCCCAAGGTATGGTAAAGCATTATCGTTTGCTGTATAATGCTGATTTTATAGAAATTTTTCCGACAGAAAAAGCAAAAAAACTGACGCAGGTTGAAGTCGAATTCCTAATAAACAACTATGATAACCTCGATTTGTGGAAGCAAATGTTCCCGAAGGAAAGTTATATTTTAAAAGGATTTGCAATTATGACTTTGTTTGATGCAACCGTAGATAACGCGGTTTCTTCATTAAAAGGCGCATTACTGAGGCCTTCTCAAGAAGCAACTTTGCAGGAAAATTTTGAAGCAATTTTTCGTTCTATTTATGGAATAGCTGATTTGAAAATTGGCTTTACGGCTTACAATCAGGAGGAAAACAACTTCAGCATTGCGCTTTTTGCACAAAAAATTAAGAGTTATATTCTGAGTTATGCTGCTGATAAAGAGCAGGAACGCAACATATTTGATAAGCTGTATAACAAAATTATTAAAGAACAACAATTTTTTGCTGTATCAGATACTGCTAAATTTTTAACAGATCATCCTGATAATGATTTGGCAACGCATCTATCAATACAAAATATACAAAGTTTTATACTGGCTCCGATAATTAAAAACGATGTATTACTGGGCGTTTTGGAATTAGTATCATCAAGGCCAAGGGAACTGAATAGTGTTAATGCCAACAAATTGGAAGCAGTGATGCCTTTTTTAATCGATACAATTGAGCGGCAAAATAACTTCGTTCAAAACCAGCTGCAGGCAATTATTCAAAATGAATATACTACGCTTCACCCAAGTGTGCAATGGAAATTTAAAAAAGAAGCAGAAAACTTTATTAAAAACAGTATCCTGAAAACAGATTATGTTTTGAAAGAAATTGTATTTGAAAATGTTTATCCATTGTATGGTCAGGTTGATATTGTCAGCTCGTCTGACAGTCGGAATTTGAGCGTACAAAAAGATTTAAATGTTCAGATCAGTTTGTTAATTGATATTTTAAATAAAATTCAAGCTATCACAAAAGATAAATTAGCTGACCTGCAACAACTATCAAAATTAAAATCTTTAATCGATGATTTTTCTATAGCCACACAAACAGATATGGAACAGGATATTGTTTATTTTATCGAAACAAAAATCCATCCGATATTCAAACAGTTTTCTGCAAAAGATCAGGCTTTACAAAAAGATATCAGCAATTATTTTAAGCAACTGGATAAAAAAAACGGCAGCCTTTTTTATTACCGCCAAAAGTATGATAAAACAATATCTACCATTAACCAAAAAATGGCGGCGCTGTTAGATGAGCGGCAAATAGAAGCTCAGGAAATATTTCCGCATTATTACGAACGTTTTAAAAGTGATGGCGTAGAGCATAATATTTACATTGGCGCATCCATCGCCCCTTCTCAAACTTTTGATTTGGGCTATTTATACAAACTGCGCTTGTGGCAATTGCAGGTGCTTTGCGAGATGGAAAGGGAACACCATAAAATAAAGTTTTCTTTACCTTATCTGATGGAAGTAACTACTTTGGTACTGGCTTTCAGTTTTCCTATTTCTATACGATTCCGGATGGATGAAAAACGTTTTGATGTGGATGGAACTTACAATGCACGCTTTGAAATTGTAAAGAAACGGATTGATAAAGCTTTCATTAAAAATACGCAGGAAAGAATCACTAAAGCTGGCTACTTAACCATTGTATATTCAAATAAAGTTGAGCAGAAAGAGTATATAAAATACCTTAAAGTGTTGCAAGCAAAAAATTATTTAAGCGGTGAGCCAAAGCTGCTGGAGGTACAGGATTTGCAAAGTATAACCGGATTAAAAGTGCTTAGGATAAAAATTTTACATGAAGATTCTGAACTTGTTTAACTGTAGAATCTATTTTGAATGCTTCTTTTATCGCCTAAAAAACATTATTAATACAGCCGTTATTGACACAGAAAATATAGTGATAAAAGAAGTATTACAAATATATTTGATCAATTCGTGATGCTTCTTTTATCACCTAAAAATGGGTTTAATACCTGAAATTTAAAGATACATAAGGATACCAGCCTTCGTTAGAATGGCCCATTACAAAACGGACAACGGTTAAAGATGCTGGTGCAAAATAAATTCCGCCACCAACGCCCTGGTGCCATAAATTTGAGTTTTCATTATTTCTCCAGACACGGCCAACATCATAGAAACCTAACAAACCAACTTGGCCTGGCAATACATAACTTACAAAATCGCCAAGCTTCATCCGAAGCTCTAAATTATTGTATAAAGTGTGCTGACCGGCAAACCTGTATTGGCGGTAACCCAGTAAATTTCCTTGTCCGCCTAAAAATTGCTCCTGGTAAAATGCTGGCTTGCCAACAGTAATGCCTCCGCCAATCCGATCGGCAAGAACAAAACGCTTGCTTTCATCCAGGTTTTTGTATAGCGCAATGCTAACCAGCAATTGCGAAAAGGAGTTGGAAACGTTGTTTAAGCCTTTATAACCAAGCAGTTTAAAATCTATGTAACTGCCTAAAGTTGGCAGCAAATCATTATCGCGCGTGTTGTTTGTAAAATTAATAACTGCACCGACATACATTTTATCCTGTGCAATTGTAGCACTATCAGCCGAATGCAAAGCTGAACTGTTATTGATGAAACGGCCTGCATTATCATCAGTATTGAATTTGTAATATTGAAAAGATGGGCCGATGCTCAACGTAGATTTTGTTCTGCGCCATCTTGCAGTTGGATCAACCTGAAAAAGATTAAACCTTGCACGGTAATATTTTATATCGTCCCGATGATCCTCATATTTCGTTTCGTTACCTAAACCAAAGAAATTCTGGGTATTATTTGGTGCAAAAGCATTAGCACGCACAACAATATCAGCTTTTCCTAAAGCTTTCAGCCATTCGCCTTTGTAGTTAAACCGAAAGGCAGAGGTGGAAAAAGAATGTAGAAAAGAGAAAGTTTGCGAATTGCCATAAGGCGTTTTTCTGAAACCTGGATTAGTGAAATTATAGGTAAGGCCAAGCAACAAACCATCATCAATATTATAACCTCCGTTTAACAGCATAGAAGATCGTTTGTACATGTCTTTAGCAACATAAGCCACGTTTGCAGAATCATCGGATAAACGAAGCTTCAGTTTATTTACATCATCACCGGTATAAACTGCTTTTTTGGTTTTGCCATAAAGTAAAACCCTGCTGTTGCTGTTTTCAACATCGTAAACCTTGCTTCCTTTACCGCCTATTATTCTTAATTTGATGTTTGAGTTTTTGTTATTCAGGATCAGGCTATCTTTGCCATCGTGCATATAAATCCTGATTTCTTTGGTAACTTCAGAATCAAATACACGGTTAAACAACTCCTCTTTAATTTTTCCTTCTTTTGATATTTTGTTAAGTTTTACGATTAAGCCTTTTGATGGCGCATCCGAAACCTGTATAAGTTCATTTTTATCACTTGCTTCAATATCAACAATCCGGTTAAAAAAATGATAATAATCGTTCATCATTTTGGGTAACGTGCGCCTTCTTTCCTTTAATTGCGCCAGAAACTGGTCGTGGCGCATGGAATAATCCGGTTCTGGCAACTTCTTTAATGCCTTTTCAAATACTTCATCGTTCAAATCTGCGCAGAAATCCTGTACGATTTTATTCCATTGTGCTTCATCAATTTTGGCAGTATACCTGCTTCCAATTTCGCGTCCTTCCCATAAAAACCAGTCGATGTTTTTTACATTTCTTTCGTAGCCCTGCATCATTGGCAACAGCGATGAGCTTTGAGTATATCTTTGGAGAAAACCATCCGAACGAAAAAACACCTGGTCGCGGTCGCGCGGTACTGGTTTATACTTTATGCCATCTTCCGTTTTTTCAGGTTTCCATCTCACTTGGTCATCGTGCCGGTCCCAATCACCTATTAAAACATCCAGTGCTTTTGCCCGAAGCATTAATGTCCCGTCATAAGTATTGTCATTATCAGCGGTAAGCTTTCTGTACATTTTGGCCGTATTATCAGAATTACCCAAAGGTTCCCTTTCTTCTAACAGGCAAACTGTATTGGCAAAAGCAGGAGAAAATTTGCCCAAATTTGCATCCGGAGAAACCAGTCCGATAATAGGATGACTATGTGGTACACCTGTTGCATCGGCCAGATCAGGAACTACCAGTGCCGAAAACGGGTGCTGGGCAGACATGTTATCGTCTATAATATCCTTAGCGAAAGTTTCTCTCAGCTGAGCCGGTAAAAGCACTTCCGGATATTTTAAAACACTTCTTAAAACCCACTCTTTGCCATCTTTATCTTCCAATCGTAAAGAAAGCGATTGATTGCCACCGCCACGCTTGGTTGCTTTTAAACCGCCCGCAATCTCAGAAATCCGTATAACCGGAACTTTGGTTGATGCAGCGTATTCTTTACGGTAGTTTTCGCCAAAAAGATAACGATGGATTTTGCTTACGCTATCAAAACCAGGTTTAATTCGAACAATAGCGCTATCCGCAGTAATTGGCTTGATTTTAGGCTCTTTTGATGGCGGTATTTTTACAAACGGTTTGATGTAGCTAAAAACCTTTAGTACTCCTGTATCGGTATAAATGTAATATTCATAGCGCATATCGTTGTTTAGCAACTGATCAGCAATTACATAACCTTGTTTACGTTCATTAAAAAGAGCGTTCTTTCCTTTTTTGTTAGATGATACTTTAGAACCGGCACCACTAACCACCTGTAACTGCTTTCCTTTTATGAGTTGCAAACCATGCTCGTGGCCGGCTACATAGGTTACGTTAGGATAATCGCCGAAAACACTGTTAACCGATTGGATCATGTTTTTATAATCCGGATGCTTCAGGTCTTCAGGATTAAGAAAAGTGCTACGCAAAAAAGGATAGATAGAACCAATAACAGGCAATGGAATGTATAAGCTGCTACTAATTGAGGTTAAGGGAAACAGATGATTTTTTAAAGTAAAATAGCCACCGTGCGGCCCATAACTTTGAAAAGGGTGATGCGATGCCAATAGAATTACTTTGCCCCTGTTTTGATCCATCAGATCCTGCATTCTGGCAATTATGTCGTCTTTTGTGTTACAATCACAGTCAGCTGCGGAGTTTTGTTTGTTAAACGGAAATAGCCACCACTCACTGTCGTAAGCAATAATGGTTAATTGATCGTTTAATTGTATGGCAACCGGATCAGGACAACCATTTGACGGTACCAATTTTACCAGAGAATCGTTTTGTGATTTTAAATATTCATCCTCAGCTTTGATTTTTAATAATCCCTGCGGTCCGGATTTATCCCAATCATGGTTACCGGGAACAAAATAAACGGCTGCACCCATTTTTCTCATGGGCAAAAATTGCGATTGCAGTATCTCTTTTCCTTCTTCCTCTTCCTTGCTTCCCGGCAGGCCCATTCCCAACGGATAAACATTATCACCTAAATAAATAACTGTAGTTTTTTGAGGAATTACGTGTTTGGCAGCATTTTTTAAAGCATCCCGCTGTCCCGGATTCATTTCTCCGGCATCACCAATTAAAATAACACGATATTTAACGCCGTCTTGCGCAAGTACAACTAAATTCACACCAAACAAAAACGCAACTAACAGAATTTTTTTTAACATGATTAAGGAAAATTTATTGCTAAAAGAAGCATTTGCAGGTTAAAGATTACGGATGCTTGTATTTAAAAAAAAGGATATTTCCTGCTGCCAAATCTCCGCCTTCGTTAGATATGTATAAGTTGTGTTCGCGATCAAATGCAATTCCTTCGGGTTGATTAAAAATATTGGAATTCAGGTGATAAGCAGCTTTAATTTTCCAGTTAGCATCTGCAACAACCAGCAACTTGTTTACGGATGACAGGATAAACCATTCGTTTGTTGCCGTATTTTTAGCTAAAGCAGAAGGATGAAATTTCGTTATTTTTTCACCTGCCATTTGCTCAATTTCCCGGTGAGAAATATTTACACTGCTTTGCGCTGCCAATGTTCCTTGCGGTGATAAATTGAAAATAAAAACACCTGTTTGTTTATTTTCCTGGTCAGTCTTGCTGTTTTTACTCAAGATAAATATTTGCGATGTTTTTTCGTCGGCATATAAACCTTCGTATTCTCCTTTCGGCAAAAGATCTTTCTGTTTCAAAACGTTTTCAACTTCTGCTTTACTCGTTTCATTTAACGGAAAAGTATAGAGCTGACCGTCGCTTCTTAGTATAATTACCTGCCCGTTGCAAATGGCAAGATCTTCATAATCACCTTTTCCGGCAAACTTTGTAGATTTTACATTTTTATCTTTTAAGCCAAACTGAAACAGATCGCCATCTTCATCCTGAATAGCAAAAACCTGTTTAGCGTTTCCGTTATTAAAAGCAATGCCCGAAATTTCAAAAAGGCTTTGCGCCATATTGTATTTTACCGGAGCATTTAAATTATAACCAGGCAGAGTGGTGTTTTCTTTTTGTTCGACACAGGAAATACCGGACAAAGTAGTTCCTGCAATGAAAATACCGATGATAATTTTGTAAATATGATGATTCCTATTGATCATGTTTTAATATTATAATTGGGCCTTAAAAAAACTAATGCTTCTTTTACCACTATAATTTCGGTGTTTACATTCAGCCTAAAATTACAGCAATCTTGATTTTTATGCGATAAAAGAAGCATCAAAACAAGACTTACAAAATTGGATCAAACACTTAATTCTGATTTAATAATTTGTAAATTTCGTATTGAGACTGAATGCCAGAATCATTTGTATTCAATTGCACATTGGTTAAATTTTCATCCAAACTTACTGCCTGAACTGTATCATTTATTTGAATATTTAAAATGTTCAGGATTTCAGTTTTGATACTTTCATCATAAATCGGGAAACAAACTTCTATCCGCCGGTAAATATTTCGGTTCATCCAATCTGCAGAACCTAAATAAACTTCTTTTTCGCCTTGATTATGAAAAACAAATATGCGTCCATGTTCCAGGTAACGATCAATAATCCGCAACACTTTAATATTTTCACTCATTCCTTTTACGCCAGGAATTAAACAGCAAATGCTTCTAACAATCAACGTAATTTGTACGCCAGCTTGTGATGCTTCATATAATTTGGAAATCAAAACTTTTTCTTCCAGATTATTCATTTTTATAGTGATAAAAGCAGCATTGCCTTGTTTTGCATTTACAATTTCGCGTTCTATCAAAGCAAGAAAACGTTGCTGCAAATTAAACTGCGCTACCAGCAAATGCTCAAATTTAATCAAGTTGGGCGAAGATGGTTTTACTCTTTTCGATAGAAAAATGAACAGCAATTCCATCTCGCGAAGCAAACCTTTATTGGCAGTCATTAAAATATGATCGGTATAAAAAGCTGCTGTAGTTTCGTTAAAATTTCCGGTTGCCAGTAAACCTGTATAATGGATTCGGTCGCCAGATTTTCTTTTAACCAAAGCCATTTTAGCATGAACTTTTAAGGCTGTTACACTATACATCACCTTAACGCCGGCTTCTTTCATTTTTTTTGCCCATCTGATATTGTTTTCCTCATCAAACCGAGCCTTTAACTCAACCAGCACAAAAACTTTTTTGCCGTTTTTTGCTGCGCTGATTAAAGCATTTACAATTTTAGAATTACTGGCAACGCGGTAAAGTGTAACATATATTTCCTGCACATCGGCATCAATTGCAGCTTCGTTAAAAAATCTAAGAACACTGTTATACGATTGATAAGGCGTGTGAATAATGATATCCTGTTTGTTAATAGCTGCTGCTAAAGAACTATCAATCAAATCTCTATGGTTAACGGGCGGCCAAGTTTGATAAGAAAGATTTGCCTGCTGAACTGGAAATGCAGATAAATCTTTTAAATTATGATAGCGGCCGCCTGCTACCAAACTTGCACTTTTTAAATTAAATACGTTTTGAATCAGGTTTAGCGCAGGCGCAGGAATACCTGGCTGATGAAGAAAACGTGTTGCCAAACCATGATCGCGTTTTACTAACTGCGCTTCAATTTGTTCTGCCACGTCGCCTTCATATTCATCTTTTAAATCAATTTCAGCATTGCGTGTTATTTTAAAACTGTAACAGCCTGTAATTTCAGCATCTTTAAAAACAAGGTTTAAATGCTGGCGGATAATATCATCCAGAAAAACAATAAAAACCTGATTTGCTAAGTTTACTTTAAAAAACCTGGACAGCTGATCTGAAGGAATATTCAGAATTACTGTCTTTTCAACAGCACCTTCCTTTAAAGTGATGAGAAAGTATAATTGATTATTTGCCGGGAAAAAGTCTGTTTTTTCATCGATATAAACTGGCTGTAAAAACGCCAGAACCTGACTCAAAAAATATTGCTTAACCTGCTTTGTAATTTCCTCCGGAACAATTTCATTATAAACTAAATGAATATTATTTTGACTAAGTGACGGAATGATTGATGTCAGTAAAATTTGGCCAAAAAGCTGCTGCTGCTTTAAAATTAGATGATTTGCAGTGTTGAGTAAATCTTCAGCAGTTTCAACCTTAATATCGATACTGTTTTTATCGCCTATTTTTTTAAGAGCCAATAACACAGGCATTCGTACGCGGTAAAACTCATCCAGGTTTGAAGAAAATATGGATAGAAATTTAATTCGTTCCAGTAAAGGAACGGTGTCTTTTGCTGCTTCCTGTAAAATTCTTTCATTAAAAAAAAGCCAGCTTAAATCACGGTCAAAAAAATATGGAGAGGTACTTATTTCTGCCATAAAATCAGATTTTACCGTAAGCAAAAAGGGTTATAACATAGGCCAGGATTGCGGCGACAAGGCCATACATAAAAACATTATAAGCAAGCCTGATCAGTTTATATTTTCTTCCTAAAACCACGCCTTGCGAATAAACATCGGTAATCAATGTGCCATATAAAAACTCCGTATCGTTCATCACACTGTTCATTCCGCTGGAATATTTCTCTAATGACATTTTATAGAAATTGCCGAAAAATAACAAGTTTACCTTCTTTTTCCGGACATCTTCATCGGTAAAAACGCCATCCGGAATAGATGGCCGGGTTGATAAAATAGAAATAACCACGCAGCATAAGCTTACCAGTAATAAAAGAAACGTGGGAATGATGAGAAAACCGTTATCATCTAATCTTCTCAAAACCAAACTTACGATGGCCGATAAAATAATGGAGTTTACGGTAATTAAAATTTGTGCCTTGTGATCTGCCATATCACTTAACCGCTGGTTATTTGCAGACGTAATTCTGAACATGGTTTCAACTCCTTTATCAGGTTTATTGTCTTTTTTTAAAACTGATTTTTTGTTCGAATGACTGTTTTTAACATTACCAATTTCAGCTTCACTAGCAGTATCTTTTAGTTTGCTTTTTACTTTCTCCAGGTTTTTCTGTTTTTGATCATTCAGCAATAAGTTGCAATAATCTGTGTGGTAATAATGGTTTTCTAAAAATTCAATATCCTTTTTTCGCCATTCATTTTTACTGATATCTTTATGGGAGATCAATTCAATTTCCTGGTGCATCAATTTTCCTTTTTTTCTGAAATCTTCTGTTCCAAGATGAAAAAGATCTGCATCACACAAAATACTTTCCAATAGATTAGTTGGCTTTTGCGGCATCTTTGTGCTTAGTATTGCAGCCGTTACAGCATTCCTTACTTCTGTACTTACGCCCTGTTTTTCAAGATATTCATCTGCAATGCCAGCTCCTTTAGCTTCATGATTTAAAGGATCCTGAAAATAACCCGTATCATGAAAGAGCGCTGCGATGGTAACAATAAAAAAATCCTGATCAGTTAACTGATAATGATTGGCAATTTGCTGCGCTGCTTTAACAACTTCCTGGGTGTGCGTATAATTATGATAAACAAAACGTGCATCAGTATTGGTTTGAAAATAATTATTTATGTACTGCTCTGCTGCCTCTTGTAATGGTTTATAATCCATAAGAACATAATTTGAAGATTGAATTTACCATAAATTAACTGCTTTAGTAACTATATTTTGTACGGAAATGCTAGCGGATAGATATATTTCAACAACATTTGCTTCGCCACTGGCATCTTTAAAACCTTGAACGATTTCGTTTCCGCCTTTTTCGCCAAAAATTAGTAATGATAACTATAGAACTGTTTTTATTGATTATTGTGAGATTCAGGAAGCTATCAGGATTTATTTAAACAAAACTAATGCTTCTTTTATCAGATAAAAAACCTATTGATTTTTTGCTGATAAAAGAAGCATTAGAACAGGAAGTATGTACTATTTTAAAACCTTTAATTACTTATCTTTTATTTTCCCGGTAATATAATAGTAACCCGCTTTTTTAAACTGATAATTAGCATAAGCATTTGTAAGATCACTTAGGGCTTGCTGGTAAACAGCTTGCGCATCTAGTAAATCGCTAATGGAAGCCAGGCCAGCTTTATAATTATCTTGGTTTACCTTTAAATTTTCGGTAGCCAGCAACAAGTTTTCTTTAGCAAATGAAATCTCGGTAAGTCCGTCTTTCAGATCATACCAATTTTTCATTACACCAACTTTTAATTGATTTTGCCCGTCCTTCAAATTATTTTGAGCAATATTTTCACTGATCCTGCGCTGCTTTAATTTCTGATGTCCTCTTCCCCATAAACCATCAGAGATAGGTATTTTTAAAGTAGCAAGCGCCGCAGGTATAAAAGAGCTACTTATGCCGCGATTGATTACGCCTGTTTGTGAGGCACTCATTCCAACTGCTAAGCTGGGCAAATAATCGCCTTTTGTAAGCGTGCTCTGTAACCTTTCGCCTTCTACATTTCTGTTAAGCAACTGATAATTGTTGTTGTTTGTAAGGGAAGTATCTGGGCTTAGTTCGGGCAAAGTTAGTGGTTGCTGTGTATTTAAAGTATCTTTCATCACCAGCAATGAATCGTAAGGAAGACCGGTGTAAAGACAGAAATCCAATACTGCAAGCCTTCGTCCATTTGCAAGTTTGCTTTCGTTAAGCAGCAATTGGCTACGCTGTACTTTAACTTTAAGCATGTCGTTTCGTGCAATCAAGCCAGATGCCAGCATATCTTGCTGCTGCTTTAATATACTGTTTAAAAATACTTCGTTTGCAGTAAGAGTTTTGTTTTGTTCCTGCAGGTTTACAATATTCCAATATTTCTGTTCAGTTGCAAGCAAAACAGAATCAACAGATTGCCTTGCCAATATCTGGCTTACCTGTAGCTGTAATGTTGCCAGCTTATTTCCCGTTCTGATTTTACCGCCGGCGTAAATTGCTTCTGTACCGGTAGCACCAAGCAGATAAAAATTATTGATACCTTTTTCCAGCAAGGGAGGATAGGCTCCAATAAAATCCTTAAATCCATAAATACCAACTCCTGTAGCACTAACTGAGGGCAAATAATCTGATTTAGCTGCGGCAACATCAGCTTGAGAAGAATTTATCTTCAATTCTCCGTTCTTGATGGCATTACTGTAAGCAAGAGCGGATTGTTTGCTTTGTTCCAGCGTAATAATATGCTGCTGTGCAAAAGAAGCAAGGCACAGCAGATTTAATATAATGACGAATAATGATCTCATGATTGAAATTTAATTAAGCAATTGCCGTATCGTTTTCCTGTGTTTTGGCTTGTTGATTATCTTCCTTCCGGAAAAACAGCCAGTAAAGTGTAGGTAACACAAACAAGGTAAGCAGCATAGATACCATTAAGCCAAAAGCAATTACGGTACCTAAAGGACCCCATAACGAAGATCTGCTGATGATCATAGGAATAACGCCTACTGCCGCTGCGGATGAGGTTAGGAAGATAGGTCGCATTCTTCGCTCTGCGGATAAAATAGCTGCTTCTTTTACTGTTTTACCTTCGTGAGAACGCAGTTCTTCCGCATGATCGATTAGGATAATTCCATTTCGTACAACAATACCACATAAGGCAAGTAAGCCCAAAAAAGAAGTAAAACCAAAAGGATAACCTGTAACCAACAATCCAAAAGATGCTCCCAATATACTTAGTGGCATAGTGGTAATACTAAGCAAAGCATGTTTTATATGCTGAAAGTGCCAGATCAGAATCAAAAAGATCAGGATAACACTCATCAGCAATGATACGCCCATTGGGCCTATGTTTTCATTCTGCAATTCCAACTCTCCGCCATAACTAATCTCTACACCTTGCGGCAATTTGATTTTTTCGATAGCTGGCTGAATTTCTGATAATATTTTGTTTGCTACGCCATTTTGTTTCACATCCATCCGAACGGTTAAAGTGCGAACACTGTTACGGCGTACTATTTGTCCGTTGTGCCATTCCGGCTCAATATCTGCTACC
Source organism: Janthinobacterium lividum (assembly GCA_050955045.1). Classification (GTDB taxonomy): domain Bacteria; phylum Bacteroidota; class Bacteroidia; order Sphingobacteriales; family Sphingobacteriaceae; genus Mucilaginibacter_A. The sequence goes on from JBPBQV010000026.1 coordinate 28,812, forward strand.
TGGCGTAAAGGCACAACCGCTTTTGTTTGCTGAGAAGGGATATTCAGTGCCAACAAATCAGACGAACTGCTTCTGGAAGCCTTGGTGGTTTTTATTTGTACATTTAGTGGATAAGTACCTTCCCAAATCTGGGTAGCGGTCAAACCTTCCATATTCATAGCTATGGTATTGGTAATATCACTATTACTTAACCCCAGTCGGGAAGCTTCCTGGTTTTTAATATTTAATTTGATCCCTTCCTGCATTTGGTCATAATCAGTTCTGGTCCAAATGATCTCAGGATGCTTTTTACCTGCTGCAATCACTTGGTCACCCACTTTTTTCAAGGCATTAATGTCATCACCAGCTATCCTCACTTCAATTGGTGCAGGTGCCGTTACCATGTTCAACTGTTTCATGCGTACATAAGCAGAAGGAAAGATGTTGCTGTATTTCTGCTGGTATTCTCCTATAATTTCTTCAGTTGTTTTTTCTGAAGTAGTGTTAATCAGAATCTGTGCATAATTTTTAGCTGGCAAGTTAGGCGCATATACGGTATGGAAACGCGGCGAGCTGCTACCAATAAAACTGGTATAGTTAACAATACGGCTATCTTTTGCCATAATTTGTTCCATTTTTTTTACTACACTGTCGGTTTGGGAAAGATTATAACCGCTTGGCAGATAAACTTCGATCGCAAATTGGTTCCGCTCCACTTTAGGAAATAGCTGCTGCGGAAGGATACCCATGATTCCAATACCGATAACAACAGCAAGTACGCCAAATAAAACGGTGAGCTTGTAATGCTCCATCGCCTGGTTAATGTGCTTGTCAAAAAAAGCTTGTAAGCGATCTAAAAGAGACTTTTTACCGTTTTTCTTCTCCTCGTCTTTTTGTAATCCCTTTTTAATAAATAAGGTATTGAAAAATGGAACCAGTACCATTGAAATTAGCAGAGAAAGACTTAAAGCAATAATGATGGTAACCGGAAATACACTGATAAAATCTTTGGCCGTACCAGTCATGAAAAACATCAGCGGAAAAAAGGTTGCAGAAATAGCGAGTGTAGCCGTGAATACAGAAGGAAAAAGTTCTACAGCGCTGCTTTTGGCCGCTTCCCAAACAGACAAGCCATGATCCAGTTTTTCGACATGGTTATCAATTACCACAATTGGATCATCGACTACTATTCCCAGCACCACAATAAGTGCAGCAAGTGTAACTGTATCCAACTCTATTCCTGCCATATACATAATAGCCAATGTAGCCGCAATGGTAATTGGTATCGTAGCTGCAGCAACAGAGGCCACCCGAAATGGTAATAACAGTAAGGCGATTACGATTACCCCAACCAGAGCAAAGCCAAACTCTTTCATAAAGTGACTGATGGATTCGTCCACCACTTCCGGCTGGTTAGCCAGTTTAACCAGTTTTATATCAGATGGCAAATGTTCTTTAACTTTGTCCAGATGCTCTTCCAGCTCTTTTCCAAACGTAACTACGTTCTTACCGCTTACCATTTCTAAAGAAATAATGATGCTTTTGGTACCGTTGGAAGTTACGTAGGCATCAGGTTCTTCGTATTCTCTATTAAGCGTAGCAACATCTCTCAAACGCACCATGTTGCCATTATCATCCCTGCGAATTACTTGTGCTGAAAGATCAGCTTCCGTTTTATAAAAGCTGGTGAGGTGAATTTGTCGGTCTATTACTTTCCCATCTTCTGTTCCGGCTGCACTGATAGCTCCTTCGTTTTGCAATACCTGCATGATAGAACCTGCCGTAATACCATATTGCAGCAGTTTGTTGTTATCTACATAAATACCTATCTGCTCATTTAAATTTCCACTGTGCGTTATTTTGGCTACATCTTTTACATGGCGTAATTCTGCCTCAATATCTTCAACGTTTTTCTGAAGTTCTTTATAATTACGCGTGGGCGATTCTACAGCCATCAGTAGCGCAGAAGTACTTCCAAAATCACTGTTTACATAAAAACCTTTTACTTCTTTAGGTAATTGTCCCTGTAAAAGAAGCATTCCATTTTTGATTTTGTTCCAAAAAGCTTTGGTATCAGCACCGTTTACGTGATCAGATACTTCTACAAAAACATACATCATCCCGTCGCGGGAATAAGAGTAGGTTTTGGTTTTATTTACTTCATTGTTACTAAAAAGATATTCTTCTACTTTTTTAGTAAGCTGCTCTTCTACCTGTTCTGATGATGCGCCCGGATAAAGCCCAACAATAACGCCCTGACGGATCGTAAAGTCAGGAAACTCATTCCTGGGCATTTTAAATAAGGCCATTACACCAACTATAACTAATACAGTGGCTATGGCAAGCGGGATCACGTGGTGGCGCATTGCCCACTCAATCAATTGTCCTTTGTTTTTCATGGATTGACTTATTATTGATTGATAAGAACCGGAGTATTATTAGTTAATTTCTGATAGCCGGAAGTAATTAAGCGTTCAGTACCAGAGAGGCCTCCTTTTACAGCAATACCGCTATTATAGATGGCACCGGTTTGTACTTCTTTTATCAAAGCTTTTTTGCCATCTTCATTAAGGATGTAAACAAAGCTTTTGCCTTGCTCATCTACCTGTACAGCTTGTGCAGGCACAATAATTTGCTGTTTCATGCTGGTATCAGAAGAAGAAACACGGTTATTAGCTTTGAACGTTACTTTACAAAGCATACCAGGTTTAAGCTGTTTATCCGGATTGTTCAGGTTTACTTTTACATTATAGCTTGCACTGTTTTGCTCGGCAAGAACGCCAATTTCTGAAATGCGACCAGTCATAGTCTGGTTACCCAAAGCATCAACAATTACTACAGCCTGATCTCCAGATTTATGCTGGTTAATCTCATTTTCCGGAAGTGCCACCATTACCTGTACCGAACGAATATCGAGCAGTTGCAATACAGGCATGCCAGGACCGGCTGTTGCTCCGGCCTCAGCTCTTTTATCGCCGATATAACCATTCTGCGGAGCAAATAACTTGGTGTGAACAATGTTCTGGTAAGTAGCTTTAGCAGCTGAGGTTGCCTGTTCAAAGTTAGAGCGGGCTTCGAGCATTTTGATTTCGGCAATGCTTCCTTTTTTATATACTTCGAGAATGCGGTTATAATTTTCCTCCGCTAATTTTGCTTGCGCGAGCTGGGCATTATACTGATTGCGATATGTTGTTTCATCTACAGCAGCAATTAACTGGCCTTTATGAACAAACTGGCCAGTTTGTACCGGCAGAGTGGTAATTGTACCAGCAACCTGGAAACTCAGGTCAATAGTTTTATTTGCCTCTATGGTACCATTGTATTGGATACGATCAGCAGTACCTTGATTGGAGGAACTTAACTGAACAGTATTTACCCGTATTGTATCAGGAGTTGTTTTAAATTGAGTTTTATTTCCACAGCTGGAAATTGCCGATGCACCAAACAAGCATCCAACAGCTAAAAAAAACTTGTATTTCATTGTACTAATCATAATCATTAAACACTTTTTAAACTTTTGACGAAAACAAGTCAAAAAAAATTATTTCAATCCTTTATATAAAATTTCTGTGAGCCAATTAAGTTTACTTTCAAAGTTTTCCAATCCGCCAAACAAAATCATTTCC